>CANMTR010000014.1 GCA_947500825.1 uncultured Paracoccaceae bacterium
CGCTGTCAAAGCCGCAGCTTAAACTGCAAACGACCGGACAGCCTCGAGAGAGGCTATGGGGGTGAACCGCCGCTTACGATTCTGCGGGTAACCCGACATTCGAACCGTGCGCTCTGGAAGGGGTGGGCGGGATACCATGTCCGAAGTCGAGTCGAGACCAAGATGAACTGTTTGAAGCTTTTCGGCTAACGGATCATGTCGCGAATCCCCGGCCGCCAGTCAGTCGAAATCCAGATCCGCATCATGCTCATGAACCGGTTCTCCGCTCTCGGCACCGCCGAGATCTAGGCTGACGTCTGAACTCAGCGGGGAAGGGGGGAAGCGCGCGTCAAGCTGCAACAGCGCGATAACGTCCCACTTCGTTGAAGAATTGCACTGCCGACGCGGTCTCTTTCGCATATAGGCGCGCGCGCTTTACCGCGCGGTCATTCATTAGAAATGTTTTGATCCCATCAGGGGCGGGCAACGACCACGCAACGGGAGACGTGCGATGGACATGGTTCGGATCACCTGCGCGGGCGGGCTCGCCTTTCTCGCGGTATGGATGGCGGGAGCTTCCGCGGCAGAAGTCGACGCCACCCGGACCTTGACCCTCGCGCCCGGCGAAGCGCGGATCGAGCGTTACGACCGAGAGATCGAAACGATCGTGGTGGGAAATGCCGAGGTGGTCGTGGCCTCCGTCGCGCGCTCCGACGCGCTGGTCCTGACCGGGCTGGCCGAGGGCGCGACGAACGCCATCGTGCTGGCCGAGGACGGAGACGAGATCGACCGGATCGCCCTCCGGGTGGCGGCACCGGGGGCGCGGGTGGTGCTGTGGCATGGCCTGGAGCGCGAGGCCCACAGATGCGACCGCCGCTGCGCGCCCGAGGAAGGCGCCCCCGCGTCCCGGCCCGCCCCGGCGGCACAAGCCGTGGCGGAATAGGTGCCGCTTCTGGTGCGTAAAATACGCGCCATTTCGACCCTCGGACGACGGTCCCGATTCACGCCCGTTTAACGAATTCGGCCTCAGATGGACGGCATAGGGCGATGATCCGCACGCGAATACGACGGCGGCTGGCCCTGGAACATTCGCGGCGCGGTCCGGGCGGTACACCCACCAGCGCCATCCATCGGCGATCCCTGCCGGGGCGCCGAACGTGACAGGAAAGGAACGTCACATGCTGAAGGTTATGAAGAAGTTCGGCCGCGACGACAGCGGCGCCACGGCCATCGAATACGGCCTGATCGCGGGCCTGATCGCGGTTGCATTGATCACAGCGGTGTCTCTCGTTGGGACTGATCTTGGTAACAAATTTGGGCAAGTCAGCACAGAGCTACAAAAGACACCATAAAGCGACTTCTGCAAATGCGCCCATGAGGTTGTCGATACTGTGCGCCAGAATTTAGGGGGATTTGGCAGGCGAAGCGGTGGAGCGGGTATCCGCCCGGCCGCACCGGCCCCGACTTCGGCGCCGCAGGCGGAGCGGGCGGCGACGCCCGCTCCGCCTGCGGCGTCCGAGACCGCCGAGGTCAAGCCCGCTCTCCGCTCCCCGGCCGAATCGTCCGCCTTCCTCGGCCTCAAGCAGCGCCTGTTCTCCAGCATGGTCGACGCCATCGACCTCGCGGCGCTCTCCAAGCTCGCGCCCGAGGTGGCGCGCGACGAGATCCTGCAGATCCTGAACGACATCATCGCCGACGAGCAGATCTCCGTTCCCTCCGCCGACCGCGTCCGGCTGGTGCGCGACATCGCCAACCAGGTGCTGGGCTACGGCCCTCTCCAGCCCCTGCTGGAGCGCGACGACATCTCCGACATCATGGTGAACGGGGCGGGCCGCACCTTCATCGAGGTGGACGGCAAGACCGTGGAGACCGACGTCGTCTTCGATGACGACGATCAGCTCATGGCGATCTGCCAGCGCATCGTCAGCGCGGTGGGCCGCCGGGTGGACGAGAGCTCCCCCATCTGCGACGCGCGCCTGCCCGACGGCAGCCGCGTCAACGTGATCGCACCGCCCCTCGCCATCGACGGCCCCACACTGACGATCCGCAAGTTCAAGCGCGACAAGCTGACCCTCGACCACCTCGTCCGTTTCGGCTCCATCACCGAAGAGGGTGCCGAGATCCTGCGCATCATCGGCCGGGTGCGCTGCAACGTGCTGATCTCGGGCGGGACCGGCTCGGGCAAGACCACGCTGCTGAACTGCCTGACCGCCCATATCGATGCAGACGAGCGGATCGTGACGTGCGAGGATTCGGCCGAGCTGCAGCTCCAGCAGCCCCATGTGGTCCGGCTGGAGACACGGCCCGCCAACCTGGAGGGGCAGGGCTTGGTCAGCATGCGCGACCTGGTCAAGAACTGCCTCAGGATGCGCCCGGAGCGCATCATCGTGGGCGAGGTCCGCGGCGCCGAGGCGTTCGATCTGCTGCAGGCCATGAACACCGGCCACGACGGCTCCATGGGCACGCTGCACGCCAACTCCCCCCGCGAGGCGTTGAGCAGGCTCGAGTCGATGATCTCCGTCGGCGGGTTCAACCTGCCATCGCACACGGTGCGCGAGATGATGGTCTCCTCCATCGACCTGGTGGTGCAGGCCTCGCGCCTGCGCGACGGGCGCCGGGTGATCACCCACATCACCGAGGTCGTGGGAATGGAGGGCGATGTGATCACCACGCAGGACCTCTTCACCTACGACATCACCGGCGAAGACGCGCGCGGCCGCATCCAGGGGGTCCACCGCTCCACCGGAATCGGCCGCCCCGTCTTCTGGGACCGGGCGCGCTACTACGGCGAACACGAACGGCTGGCTGCGGCGATCGAGCGGGCGGATACCCGCGGCGGGGCCGACGAGGCCGGCGGATGGGGCAGGTGAGCCTGACCGATCCCGCCCTGCAATCGGCCCTCTTCGGGGGCCTCGTGCTGGTCGCCGTCTCGGCGGGGATCTGGGCGGGTGCGTCCGGCCGGGCCGCGACCGCGCAGCGCCACCGCGCGCGGCTCGCGCGCTTCGCCCCGCCCGCGCGCGGCACCCGGCCGGGTCGCGGCGGCGCCGAGGCGGAGGTGCATCGCCACGCCAGCGAGATCCTCGCCCGGCGGCGCAATGCCGACCGGCTGTCGTTTCGCGCCCTGCTGGACCGGGCGGGCCTCGCGTGGCCCGCCTGGACGGTGCCGGCCGCCTGCCTCGGGCTGGCCGCGCTCGCGGGCGGGCTCGCCCTCTCGGGGGGGATGGCACCGCTGCCGGCGGGGCTCATCGGCGCGGGCCTGGGCCCGGGTATATTCCTCCTGGCGGTACGCCTGCGCCAGGCTCGCCGCCTCAAGGCGATGGAGAAGACGTTTCCCGCCGCGCTCGATATCATCGTGCGGGGGGTGAAGTCGGGCCTGCCGCTGATCGACTGCCTGCGCATCGTCAGCCGCGAGATCGCGGGCCCGCTCGGGGCCGAGTTCGGGCGCATGATCGACCAGCAGAGCCACGGTGTCTCCCTGTCCGACGCGGTCAACCGGATGGCGTCGCGCGTTCCCCTGTCGGAGGTGAACTTCTTCGCCATCGTCGTGGGCCTGCAGTCGCGCACGGGCGGGCGCCTGAGCGAGTCGCTGGACAACCTCGTCTCGGTGCTGCGCGCCCGCACTCAGCTGCGTGCCAAGGTCAAGTCCATGAGCGCCGAGGCGAAAGCGTCTGGCGGCATCATCGGCTCGCTGCCCCTCGTCGTGACCACGCTCGTCTACATAACCAGTCCGCAGTATATCGGCCTGCTGTTCAGCGAGCCCATCGGCAATGTGGTGCTTGCGGGATCGGCCGTCTGGATGCTGGCCGGCGTGCTGGTGATGGCCAAGATGATCCGGATCGAGGTCTGATGCAGGGCCTCGTCGATATCGTTCGCGCCATCCTGGCGGACCCGATACGGCTAGCTCCCCTGGTGGCCGCGATCTCGGCCGTGGCAACGGTGACGGCGCTGTCCTGGCCGGTGCTAGCCGCCCGTCGCCGCCAGGCGCGAATCCGCGCGGCGGCCCGCTCGCTGGACGGGCTGCGCCGCTCCGCCACGGCGCAACAGGGCGAGTCCGACGCCGTCATGCGCCTGCGCCACGCCGCGCCGAAGCGGTTCCACCAGGCCATCGTGCGGCGGCTGAAGCTGGGGACGCTGATCGCCGACCCCAAGACCCGGACGCTGATCCACCAGGCGGGCTTCCGCAGCCCGGCCGCCGCGATCCGGATCACCGCCACGCGGGTCATCTCCGCCGTGGGCCTGGCCGCCGCGGCCGGCCTCTACGCCGCGCTGGTCGCGGTGCCGGGGATGCCGGCGGCGATTCATGCGTTGGTGGCGGTGGCGGGCGCGGCGGCGGGCTGGCACGCGCCCATCGTGTTCCTGCGCAACCGCCTGCAGAAGCGGCGCACCGATGTGCGGCGCAACTGGCCCGATGCGATGGACCTGCTGCTGATCTGCGTCGAATCGGGCATGTCGATCGAGATGGCGTTCCGCAAGGTCGCCGAGGAGATCGCCGTCCAGAGCCTGACCTTGAGCGAGGAGCTGTCTCTGACCACGGCAGAGCTTGCCTACCTGCAGGACCGGGCGGAGGTCTATCGCCGCCTGGCCGCGCGCGTGGATGTCGAAGCGGTGGGATCGGTCGTCACCAGCCTCATCCAGTCGGAGAAATACGGCACCCCGGTGGGCCAAGCCCTGCGCGTTCTGTCGCGCGAGAGCCGCGACCTGCGCATGGCCGAGGCCGAGAGGAAGGCTGCCGCGCTTCCACCGAAGCTGACGGTGCCGATGATCATCTTCTTTCTGCCCGTCCTCTTCGCGGTGATCATGACGCCCGCGATCATCCAGATAACGGCGAACTGAGATGGCATGCGCGTTCTCCCGACCCGGGCGCTTCCGGCAGGACGGGTCGGGATCCGTGGCCGTGATCACGGCGCTGGTCTTCCCGATCCTGATCGGCGGCATGGCGCTGGGGGCGGAGGCGAGCTTCTGGTATCTCAGCCAACGCAAGCTGCAGCAGATCGGCGATTTGGCCGTCTACGCCGCCGCCGTCCAGAAACGCTCGGGCCGGGACGAGACGGCCATGCACGGCGCGGCCGTCACTGCCGCCCATGCCAGCGGCCTGGATGCGGGTGCGGACGAGCTCACCCTCCACCCCTCGCCGGTGAGCGGGGCCTTCGCCGGGCGGGACGACGCCGTCGAGGTCCGCCTGGTACGTCAGCAGGAGCGGTATTTCTCGCTGATCTATTCAGATCGGCCCGTCACCATGTCGGCCAGAGCGGTCGCGCAGATCCGCGAGGGCGCCGATGCGTGCGTCCTTGCGCTCGACCCCTCGGGCGGCGGGGCAATCACGGTCAGCGGATCGAGCAGCATCACCTTCGACGGTTGCGACGTGGCGGCCAACTCGGCCGCCAAGGACGCCTTCGACATGCAGGGCGGCCGCGCCGAGCTGACCACCGGCTGCGTCAGCACCGTGGGCGGGGCCGATATCACCTCGAACCTGACGATGCGCGACTGCGCCAGCCCGCGCACCGAGGCCCCGGCGGTGCGCGACCCCTATGCCGACGTGCCCGAGCCGCCGACGGGGCTGACATGCGAGCGACAGGCCAAGGTGGGGTCGGGCAATGGCGTCCCCCGGGTCGTCCCCACGACGCAACTGCCGGACGGCACGAAGGTGAAGTGCTACCAGGGGGGGCCGTCGATCAAGGGCGACGTGACCTTCGATCCCGGCCTCTACGTGATCGAGGGCGGCACGCTTTCGATCAATGCGAACAGCCGCGTGTTCGGCGAGGGCGTCACCTTCCACCTGCGAGGCGGGGCGTCGCTGGCCTTCAACGGAGGGGCCTCCATCGACCTCACCGCACCGGCCACCGGCCCCTATGCCGGGCTTCTCTTTTTCGGCTCGCGCGACGATTCCGGGGTGGACCACACGATCAATGGCTCTGCCGGGTCGCGTCTCGCCGGCGCCGTTTACCTTCCGTCCGGATCTCTCGGCTACAGTGGCAACTTCACCGGCTCGGGCGGCTGCACCCAGATCGTCGCGCGCCGGGTCGAGTTCACCGGCAACTCGACGCTCGACGTGGATTGCACGGCCGCCGGCACGCGCCGCATCGCGGTCAGGCAGACGATCGCCCTGGTGGAATAGGAAGGATCGACATGATGATGGCTTTCGGGTTCTCGGCCCTTTTCATGGGGTTCCTTCTCGCCGCCGCGATCTGCGATCTGCGCGACTTGCGCATCCCCAACGCACTGTGCCTGGCGATGGCGGCGCTGGGGCCGGTGGCGGTGGTGCTGGCCATCCCGACCGAGGGCGCCCTGCGCGGCGCGCTTCTGGCGGGGGCGGCGACGCTCGCCGTCACCTGGACGATGTTCGAGCTGGGCTGGTTCGGCGGCGGCGACGCCAAGCTCGCCGCCGCCGCGGCGTTGTGGCTGGGCGGCCCCGCAACCCTGGCCTTCGCGCTGGCCACGGCGATCTTCGGTGCCGTTCTCGCGGCGGTGCTCCTGGTGCTGTCTCGATGGGATGGGGCCCGCGCGACGCTCGGCCCCGCTTGGCGCGAGCGCCTCGGCGCGGCGCGTCTTCAAGTGCCCTATGCGGTCGGGATGGCGCCGGGCGGCCTCGTGGCGCTCTCCGTCCGCTTCGATGGCCTGTACTAGGGGATCGGCATGATCAGGATAGCCGTCGTCGTGATCGCCCTGCTCTCCGGCACCGCCGCCGGATGGCTGGCGCTGCAGGCCACCTGGCGCGAGCCCCCCGAGGCCGACACCGTCGTGATGGAGGAACCCAGGGTCGATGTCCTGACGCCCCGGATCGACCTGAGGCGCGGAGCCCGGATCGCGACCGGGCATCTCGAATGGACGCCCTGGCCCGAGCGGCAGGTGCGCGCGGGGATGATCCTGCGCGACAACGCGCCGGACGCCGCCCAAGACATGGCGGGGCGGATCCTGCGGTCGAATCTCTATGCCGGCGAGCCGGTCCGGGAGGCGCACCTCGCCACCGGCGACGGCGGGTTCCTGTCGACCGTGTTGCAACCGGGGATGCGCGCCGTGGGCGTGCCCGTCAGCGAGGAAATGACGGCGGGCGGCTTCGTTCTGCCCAACGATCGGGTCGACGTGCTTCACACCGTGATTCGCGACCTCGACGGGGACGGCACGGCGACAGGCGCGACGCGCACGATCCTGACCAACGTGCGCGTGCTGGCGATCGGGCAGACGACGTTCGGCGGCGATGCCCTCGTGGTCGACCCGGAGGCGGCTGAGCCGACCGCGGGGCGCGGTGAGGCGTTGACCGGCAAGACCGCGACGCTGGAGGTCGCGACCGAGCAGGCCGAGGTGCTGATGGCCGCTGGCGCCTCGGGCGAGCTGTCGCTCGCGCTTCGGGCGGCGGACGATTTCGGTCTGAGCGGGATGGGCGACCTGACCATGATCGAGGGGCGCGCGCCGGAGGTGGGCACGACAGATCTGGCGGGGGATGCCGCCGACGACGCGGCGCGGCGCCACGAGATCCGGCTGATCTCGGCCGGGACGGTGGAGACGGTCGTGACCCCGAAGCGAGGGACCAGATGAGCGGCGAGCCTTCCCGGAGTACGCGGGCAGGAGCCCCCGCCGGCACCCTGCTGCCGCGGATCAAGGTCGATATGTTCGCCGAGAGCGACTCGGTGCGCGACAGCCTCGACCGCGCGGCCGCCGACCGGCGCGCCGTGCGCACCGAGTTCACGCTTCTGGAGGGAAGCTTCGCGGCTGCCGCCGAGCGCTACCGCGACGCGCCCTCTCCCGACCTGATCGTGGTCGAGCAGCAGGGCTGGGTCGAGGATCTCGATGCCCGGATCGAGGCCCTGGCCGAGGTATGCCAGCAGCGGACACGCCTGCTGGTGATCGGCGACCGCAACGATGTCGTTCTCTATCGCCACCTGCTGCGCGCGGGTGTCAGCGACTACCTGTTCCAACCGGTCGCGCCACTGGTGTTCCTCGACGCGGTGCAGTCGATCTTCGATGCCGAAGGCGAGGGGGGCGAGTTGGGCCGGGCGATCGCCTTCGTGGGCGCGCGCGGCGGCGCGGGGGCCTCGACGCTCGCTCATAACGTGGCCGCGGCCTTCGGCCGCGACTTCGAGTTGACGACCCTTCTGATCGACGCCGACCTGGGCTTCGGCACCGCCGCGCTGCAATTCGACGTGAACCCGCCCGGCGGCCTGGGCGAGGCCCTGACCGAGGGCGACGACCTCACCCGCGAGGTGCTCGAGCCGCTGGTCCACTGGCGCGACAAGCGCATGGGCCTGCTTGTCGCCCCCGACCGGGAGCGCCACCCCGCGCCGCCGGAGCCCCACGCCATGCGCCAGGTGGTGGACCAGGCCCGGCGGCTGGCCCGGATCGTGGTGTTGGACCTGCCGCATGGATGGGCGCCCTGGACGATGGAGGCGCTGGCCGCCGCCGACCGGGTCGTGCTCGTGGCGACGCCGGACCTGCCGTCGCTGCGCAACGCGCGCACGCTGACGGGGGCGCTGGCAGGGCTGCGCCCCAACGACGAGCCCCCCCTCCTCGTGCTCAATCGAGTGGTGGCGAAGCCGCTCGTTCCACCAGAGGAGTTCGCCAAGGTCCTCGATTGCGAGGTCGCGGCGCGCATTCCCGTCGAGGCCGCCGCCGCCGGGGCCGAAATGTCGGGCACGCTGCTGGCCGACGCCGTCCCCAGATCGGAGGCAGTCTTGGCCATCATGCGGCTCGCCGAGGGCCTGTCCTCGGATGGTGCGCGTCCCCGCGCACCGCGTCCCCGCAGCTCGTGGCTCGGCCGGCTCCTCGGGGGACGGGCGTCGTGATCCGCCGCCCCCGGTTCGGCCCCACGGAGGGGGCATCGACCGTCGAGTTCGCGATCGTCGCGCCGGTCCTCATTTTTGCCGTCCTGTCGATGGCCGATATCGGCCTCGCGATCCACCAGGTGTTCCGCATCGACCAGGCCATGCGCAACGGCGTCGAGGCGGCCCTGTCCGACCCCGGCGAGGCCCCGGTCGAGGCCGTGCTGGAGCGCACCTACGCCCCAGGCGCGGCGCCGCCGGACGACATGTGGGACGTCGACCGCCGCTGCGAATGCCCGGGCGGGGGGGTGGTGGAATGCGAATCCTTCATGATCTGCGCGGGCGAGCGCGCCGCCGGCATCTTCTACGACATTACCGGCTCGCGCATCTACGAGGGTATCCTGATCCCCGACCGTGCCCTGCGGCGCACGGCCTCGGTTCAGGTCCGATGAGGCGCGCCGCCGCATTCGCGCGCGATCGGAGTGGCGCCGCGGCGCTCGAATTCGCGCTCGTGGGCCTGCCGCTGATCCTGCTGATCCTGGGTCTGGTCGAGTTCGGCCGCGCGCTGTACGTCAGGGCCGCGCTCGATGCCGCCGCCGACAGGGCGCAGCGCGTCCTGCTCATCGCCCCCGACACCTCCGACAACGATCTCGGCGCCTTCGTGCGCGAAGAGCTCGACGGCCTGTCCTCCGACAGGCTGACGATCGACCACGGTGCCGAGACGATCTCGGGGGCGCGCTACCGTCTGCTGGAGCTACGCTACGACATGGTCCTGGCTGTTCCCACGCCGCTTGGCTCGTCGCTGGCCATCGACACCGTGCGCCGCATCTTCGTGGTACGCTGACGCCCGCGTCGCCGCCGCACCACGCCCCTCGCGCGGAAGATCGCATGACGGTCTGGACACAGGGTCTGGTTCGTGCACAGGTTGTGACCTGTCTCCACCCGGCAGAGATGGACCGAAACCGAGCGGATCGATGTCAGCGGATAGTCTTCATCCGGCCTTCGCCAGGGCCCTGGTACTGGTCTGCATCTGCGCGACGGTGACGCTCGCCGGCTGCGGTGCCACCGCGCCCGAGGCCACGCGCCTGGCGCTGCCCGCCTCGGTGCCCGACGTCGCCCCGGGAGGCGAGATCGCGGCGGCGCGGCAAGCCTTCGCGGCGGGCAACTTCGGATACGCCGCGCGCTACTTCGAGAATGCGGAGAAGGGTGCGGAAGCCTGTCTCGGTCTCGCCGCCTCCTACGACTGGCTCTACCGCTTCGACCTGGCCGATCCCGCCTACGACCGCTGCGCCCGGGCCACAGGGGAAAGCTTCGCCTACCATAACAACCGCGGCTTCTCCTACCTGCTGCGCGGCGACACGGACCGCGCGGCGGCCAGCTTCGAGCGCGCGCGCGCCCTGCGTCCGGGCGACGCCGTCATCAGAACCAATCTCAGGATCCTGCGCGATGCCGTGCAGGGCTAGTCTCGTCGCGATCTTGTGGTCACTGGCCCTGTGCGCGGGGGCCGCGCCCCTCGCCGCTGCCGACGTGGGACCCGCCCGGCTGTCGTTGTCGACAAGCTCGGCTGTCGCGGTCGAGGTGCCGGTGGGGCAGTCGCGCGTCTTCACCACCGATGAGGACATTACCGACCTGGCCATCGGCGACCCGGAGGTGGCCGACATCGTGCTGGTTTCGCTACGCTCGTTCTACGTGCTCGGGCGCGGCCTCGGGCGGACGAACTTGCAGATCTTTTCGGGCGGCGATTTCCCCGCCGGCTTGATCGATCTGGAGGTGACGGTCGATACCGCCGACCTTTCCGCCACCCTGCGCGCAGCGGCCCCCGAGGCCGCGATCGACGTGCAATCGGTCAACGGGCGGTTGCGCCTGGCGGGGCGCGCCCCCGACGTGGTGACGCAAGAGCGGGTCTTGGGCATCGCCGGCCAGTACGGCTCCGACGAGGTTATCAACGCGCTTCAGATTGAAAGCCCGCAGCAAGTGTTCCTCCAGGTGCGCATCGTCGAGGCCTCGCGCGACGCCGCGCGCGCCCTAGGCGTCAGCTTTAACGGAAGCGACGGGAGCGCCGCCGTCACAACCGGCGGATCGGCACCGACCGTGCCCTTTGGCACCTTCATGGCCACCCTCATCGACGAAGGCTTCACCCTTGCTTCAGTGATCGAGGCGCTGGAAACGCGCGGGCTCGCGCGCAACCTGGCAGAGCCGACGCTCGCGGCTCTATCGGGCGAGACGGCAAGTTTCCTCGCCGGCGGCGAGGTGCCGATTCCGGTCTCCAATGACGAAGGCGATGTCACGGTCGAATACAAGGAGTTCGGCGTCCGTCTCAGCTTCACACCCGTCGTACTGGGCAACGGGATGATCAATCTCGCGCTCGAGCCCGAGGTCAGCCAGATCGACCGCTCCAGCAGCGTCAATACCGGCGCGGTCGAGGTTCCCGGGTTCTCCACCCGCCGCGCCAGCACCACGATCGAGTTGCAGGACGGGCAGAGCTTCGCGATCGCGGGCTTGCTGCAGCGCAACAACAGCCGCAACCAGTCGCAACTTCCGTGGCTGGGCAATGTGCCGGTGCTGGGCACGCTGTTCCGCTCCGCTTCTTATCAGCGGGAGGAAACAGATCTGGTCATCATCGTGACGCCGCATCTGAGCCTGCCGGCCACCGGCCCCACTGTACTGGCCACGCCTCTGGACACCACCGTGCCGACCTCGGATGCCACCTTTTTCCTCTACGGCAAGCAGGAGATCACCCGCCGCGAGCTGGAGCGTCAGCTGCGCCGGGAGGGCGTAGACGGCCCGTTCGGCCATGTGATCCCCGCCCGTGAGCGCCATGTCGCGAATTGATGCCCTCCTTTTCGCCGCCTTCCTCGCCGCCGCCTGCACCCCTTCCGGCCGTCCGCCCGATGGGATCTCGCCCACGGCCGGGCGAGCGCAGGTGCAGAACATGGCTGTTCACACCGATGGAGTGACGCATGAAACTGCTGCTTGGCCGAACCCCGGTGGCGACGGCCCCCGCGGTGCGGGCACGCTGGAGTCATACCGCTCGGGGTCCGCTCCCGAGCCCGCCGTGGCGGGACGAGAGGCACCTTGATGGAGGCTCACCGAGGGGGGCGTTCTTTTCCCAGGAGTGGAAAGAAAAATCGTAGGACAAGTCCGTCCCATCGTCAAAACCGACGGAAACCATCACGAGCCAGGCCGCCCGTTCCCGATCAGGCCCGCGTGTCCCAGATCATCTGACGACGGACAAGGAGCGCCGCCAAAGGACATCGGAAAGGGCCGCCTCAATGGCGAAGCGGCCGGCTTTCCGATGAAAGTGGGCCTCCTACTGGGTGGCTTCGTAGTTCGAGATCGCCGCTTCGAGCACCTCGCGCGCCGTATCCGCGCCCTCGTATCCGAGGCTTTCCATGCCGCCATCCTGCCCCTTGTAGTTCGCGAACCACAGGTCGACGATCCGGCTCACGCCCGCGAAGTCCTCGTCGAGCTGGTCCATGCTCTCCACCTCGGCGAAGGGAGAGTCCTGGGTCATCACGGCGATCAGCTTGTCGTCCTGCGCGCCGCCATCGAGCATCTTCAACACGCCGATCAGCCGGACATCCACGATCTCGCCACGCGGCACGGCCTGGCCCAGGACCAGAATGTCGAGCGGGTCGCCGTCCCCTCCCAGGTCCTCGGGAAGGGCCGTGCCAGGGATCGTGCCGTAATTGCCGGGATAGGCGAGATAGTCGACGATGCGCGGCGCCCCGTGCTCTTCCTCCCAGTGGATCTCCCTGGGATCGTCCTTGTTCACCTCCCATTTCGCCGAGGTACCGGACGGTATCTCGACGATCGCCCGGACCGAGCCATCCTCGGCCAGTGCCGGCTGCGCCATCAGGTCATCCTCTCCGGCAATGGTGAACGCGTCCCCCGCGGTCATCGCCTCCGCATGGCGCGTGGCCGCGGCATGGGCCAGCCCGCCGACCGTCTCGGCGTCGGCCTGTGCGACCGGCAGTGTTAGGCAGGCGGCGGCAAGCATCAGGGCTCTGGTCATGTGCGGTCTCCTTGCAAGGTGCCCGTCGGGTAGAGCCGCGATGTAACAGGATCCTGAAACGGGGCCTGGCGCCCCTTGCCCGTCACGGACCCTCACGGCCCATCCTTGCGCCGTCATGGAAACGTCGCTGGATCGCGCGCTCCGGGGCGGCCCGTCCCCTGGGCACGGAGGGCGGCGGCCGCGCGACCGGCCGCCCGCGCCTTCAGGCCGACCCCTCCCGGGGTCATTGATGGGAAACAACGACATGCTCCGTTCGATCTTCTGCTCGTGCTCGGCTGCAGTGCCCGGAGCGCTGGCCGCCCTGCCGGTCGCCGCGACGACATGCGACCCGGCGGCCTCGGGCGGAATATCCTGCACCGCACCCGTGACCGATCGCGTGGCCTCCGATGCGCCGAGCACATCGGTAAGGGTGGCGGCGGGTGCTTCGGTCGCCAGCGGTGACGCCGGTCGCGCCGACCGGGGGCGGTGCCTACGTGGGGAACGACGGCGTGATCACGCAATCTGCCGATGACGACGCCTATGCCATCACCGGCGCGGGAGAGGGCCTGTCAGTCTTCAACCGCGGGCGCATCTCCAGTGGCGACCGCGGCATCGAGTTGCTGCCCGGCTCGGACCTGACGGTGGTTTTGATGGTGTGACTGCCCCCCCCCCAACGTCATCCGACATGACCGCTCCATCCCGTGGATCATTGCTGACCCACCTTGGCACATCGAATGCCGTCGGGGGGCGGTCACACCATCAGAGCCATCCCATCATCTCCAATCCCCCTGCCCAATACCGGAGTTGAATCAGCGGGATGCCCCTCGATCAAGCGAGAGTCTTTCAACAGAATAGGCCCTTACCGTGGGTCCCCTCATCTCCGCTGAAGAAGTCGAGCACGTGCGTCCCATGCTCGACAGGTCGTCCATTGTGTCAGGTCGAGCAATCCGACGTTAGCGACCGGCTCGGATGCCAGACTGAGCTTGCCCCCGGGGCGGGACTTGAACAGGTGGTCGAACGCCCAGCCGAGGCCGGCGAGGCCGAGCGCCCCGGCGGCGCAGAGGGGCAGGGGGCCCGCCCAGCTCGTCCCCGGAACGACCGGGAGCGTGATCGCCATGGAGAAGGTCAGCGGCGACCACATCAGGGTCGAGGTGATGCCGCGCTGGATCGCCACCAGCATCCGGCGGGTGCGAATGTGGCGGAGGTGCTCGTCCCGCTTCTCGGCGACGCTCTCGGTCGCGCGGCCTCCGAAGGTCGAGATCGCCCGTAGAGGAGGACGAGACCGAACAGGGGCCTGCCGATGGTCAACGCAGTCCCGGCGGCTGCGCGGCGAGGGCGCGGCCGCAATCCACGATTCCGGGATCGGTGATCGCCGCGTTGCGGATCGCCCGCGCGAGGGCGTCGTGGATGGCGGGGCGCGCCGTAGGCGGCGCCGCAGCAGCAACCACGGCGAGGACAAAGCCGATGGCGAGGAAAACGCGCCGGGAGGGGCGGACCTGCGGGGCGAAGCAGGCGAGGCCCAGGATCGTCATCGCGCCGTCCGCTTCGGCGAAGGCCGCCCCGCCGGTGAATTCGGATGGTATGGAGAAAAGGAGCGTGGCGCCCATCAGCGCCCCGCCCAAGGGGTTGCACCCTTCGGCCGTGCGGATCACGACGGCTGGTCCGCGAGGTGGTCGGCGGGCATGGGATCGGCGGAGCACCCGGGCGGAAAACATGGTCGTGTCGGTGTCGTCGCGAAGATCCTGCGTTTCCTAGGTAGGATCTGATTTGCAGACGGCGATGACGCCGCAAGCGCCCGGCACGGGTTCATTGTGGCCGGTATGGTCTGGGGAGGGAGGCGGATGGGCTCTGATTTTCCGGCTCACCGACTGGGCTGTAGGAGGCGTGACGCGATAGACGCGGCGGAACGGGGACATATCCTTTCCGACGGATCGAGCGAAGGGACCGACATGAAGATCACCGGCCTGAAGACCTTTATCGTGCCGCCGCGCTGGCTGTTCCTGAAGATCGAGACCGACGAGGGGATCTCCGGCTGGGGCGAGCCGGTGGTCGAGGGTCGGGCGCAGACGGTGGAGGCCTGTGTCCACGAACTCGCCGACTACCTGGTCGGGCGCGACCCGGCCCCCATCGAGGATCACTGGCAGGTACTCTACCGCGGCGGCTTCTATCGCGGCGGGCCGATCCTGATGAGTGCGCTGGCGGGCATCGACCAGGCGCTGTGGGACATCAAGGGCCGGGCGCTGGGCCAGCCCGTCCACCAGCTTCTGGGCGGGCCGTGCCGCGACCGGATCGCGGTCTATTCCTGGATCGGCGGCGACCGGCCCGCGGACGTGGCCGGGGCGGCGGCGGATGCGGTCGCCCGCGGCTTCCGGGCCGTGAAGATGAACGGACCGGAAGAGATGCAGATCGTCGACGGTTACGACAAGGTCGAGCGGGTGGTGGAGAACGTCGCCGCGGTGCGCGAGGCGGTCGGCCCCCATGTGGGGATCGGCGTCGACTTCCACGGGCGGGTGCATCGCCCCATGGCGAAGGTGCTCCTGCGCGAGCTGGAGCCGTTCAGGCTGATGTTCGTGGAGGAGCCGATCCTGTCGGAGCATCTCGAGGCGCTGCCGGAGGTGACGAAGGGCTGCTCCACGCCGATCGCGCTGGGCGAGCGGCTCTATTCCCGGTGGGACTTCAAGCGGGTGCTGGAGGGCCGCTGCGTGGATATCGTCCAGCCCGACATCAGCCACGCGGGCGGGATCACCGAATGCCGCAAGATCGCGACCATGGCGGAAGCCTACGACGTGGCGCTGGCCCCGCACTGTCCGCTCGGTCCCATCGCGCTGGCCGCGAGCCTGCAGCTCGACGCGGTGAGCCACAACGCCTTCATCCAGGAGCAGAGCCTCGGCATCCACTACAACCAAGGCAGCGACATCCTCGACTATCTCGCGGACCCGTCGGTCTTCGACTACGAGGACGGCGGGGTGGCGATCCCGACCGGTCCCGGCCTCGGGATCGAGATCGACGAGGCGGCCGTCGCCCGTGCAGCCGAGACGGGGCATCGCTGGCGCAATCCGATCTGGCGCCATGCGGACGGTTCGGTGGCGGAGTGGTGAGGGAGGCGTTCATGGCCGGATTGGTCTGGCCGCACGACCTGAGAAAGTCGCCGAACCGCTAGCGTGTTGGGGAAGTGATGGAAGCAAGGTTTGCGGGGTGATACATGAGATCGAGGTTCAGACGGACGGCCGCTCGCTACCGATGCCGAAGCAGCGCGCCTGAGGATATCCCTCACGCCTGCGTCATCGCGAGCGTAGAGCTCGATAATCCAGATTGGACGTTCAGAACCAGGCGCCGGACCTGGGACATCCAGGTCAACCCTGGCGCGGTACAGGGTATCTCTTCGAGAGCAAACGCTGAGGGTGATCTAAACGGTTGAGGCCTGGAATGGCAGGACTGGGGTACTCTTCGTGGTACGGTTCTGAAGTCTTCCTAGAATGTAAATTCTGGTCAAAGACATGAGGCGATCCTTTGTCGGATTCCTCCCCGCCACTTCCTCGGAAATATTCCCCTTATTTCTGTAGATCGCACAGTCAGAGGCGATGTCCTCCCCATTCTGACCCCCGCCAGTTCGCCGGGTAGTTCCGGCCACGCCGGTGGCGGGGGCCAAGTAATCTCCCACCATCCCTCAAGATATCGCCGCAGCCTTGGCCCTCGAGGAAGGGCGCTCGGCGATCAGCCGCGTCAAGGCCAGGTCGAGGGGGCTCTGGCCCCTCGCCGGTTCGGGGAATGTCGACCGGCTGATCGATGAAAGCCGACCCTGCCGGGCGATCGAAGGCGACGGATGGACCGTGTCGATCCTCTCCCGCTTCCGGGGGGCGCCCATCGTCCGGAGGCCTTTCGCAAAATCGCGCTCCACGACCGACTCGCAGATCTTCGCGTGCAGACGTCCCGGCTCGGCCTCGCGACCGGCCCCGACATCGCCAGGTCGCCCTTCAGCGCATCCAAACGCGGCCTTCGCCTCGACCGCGGCGCCGTGGCGCCGCCTCTTCACCGCCCTTCGGTTCGTCCTCGATCATCGGCGGGCCAAGCTTTGCCCCATGCCCGGCCAGGGCCGGAGCGACAGGACCGATGGGGGTGCTCCTGGCCGAGACGGAGACCCGAGGTCAGCTGTCGGTGCGCGCAGCGATCCAGATCGTGTGGCGGGCACCGCGTTTCGTGCGGCCGGCGCGGACCGTGTGCGCACCGACCTCGAAGCCGCACCGCGACAGGCGTTTCGAGAAGGCCGGGTCCGGGGCGGCGGACCATACCGCGAGGACGCCGCCCGGAACGAGGGCCCGCCGCGCCGATCGCAGGCCCTCCTCTCCGTAGAGCGCGTCGTTGCCCGCACGTGTGAGCCCGTCCGGGCCGTTGTCGACGTCGAGCAGAATGGCGTCGAACTCGCGCCGCGCACCGCGGATGGCGGCGAGGACGTCGCCCGCCTGCACCTCCACCCGCGCGTCCGCCAGGCAATCGCCAAAGACCGCCGCCATGTGCAGGTCCGCCCACTCGACGAGTTCGGGAACGATCTCCGAGACGATGAGACGGGCGTCGGGCGGCGCGACCTCCTGCGCGGCGCGCAAGGTGAAGCCCATGCCGAGGCCACCGATCAGCACGCAAGCCGCCGGGCGGCCGGACACGCGTTCCAGCGCCAGGGTGGCGAGCGCCCGCTCCGATCCGCCGAGCCGGCTGTTCATCAACTCGTTTCCGTCCGCGAGACGGATCGAGAACTCGTCACCCCGGCGCAGGAGCCTGAGGGTATCCCCGCCCGGCGCCAGGGCCGTCGCAAGATGTGTCCAAGGCAACACGAGGCAATCCTGTCGTCAGCGTCGGCCGTTCCTTATCCGCCCGGGGAGGCCGGTGAAAGGGCGCGTGCTCCAGGCGCTCCCGGCTCGAGGAAGAAGCGCGACGTGGTCGACCGTGTCGAGACATTCCGTACTCCTTGGCGCGTGGGGCGGTACGGTCTCGTCTGTCGAGTTCGCACGGGAGCGAATAGCGGGCCACGACCGCATTCTGGAAACGCCCGGCCGTCCAGAGCTTACCCGGAGATCCAGTTGCACAGGCCATGGGAGGTCTGGAAGTCCTCCATCGCGCGGACGCGTGCCTCGGGCATCGCCTGCTCCGCCTTGCGCGAGAGGGCGTGGCCGGGGCCCAACTCGATTACGCGCGTCGCCCCGAACTCGGCACAGGCCGCGAGACAGGCCTGCCAGTCGATCGGTTCCGAGATCTGCCGGGCGAGTTTGTCGAGACCTTTTCCGGCCCCGAAGACGGTCGCGCCGTCGAGCCCGGAGAGGAGGCGCGGCGCCTTGCCTGCCGGGCGCGCGGCCCCGCAATCCTCCAGGACCGGGCGAAGCTCCGCGCTCGCCTCGGACAGAAGCGGGGTATGCGACGGGACGCGCACGTCGAGCCTGACGGCGCGTGCGGCGCCTTCGGCCAGGGCGGCTTCGCACAGCGCGTCGAGCGCGGTCGCGGGCCCGCCCGCCACGCCGCTGTCGGCCGCATTGCGAATCGCGAGGTAGGCACCGTGATCCTCGGCCATCGCGCCCAGGCGCTCGAGGCGGATCCCCCTGATCCCGGCCAGGCCCTGATCCGGCCCCGCGGCCCGGTCCATCGCCGCGGCCCGGGCCGCGGCGAGGTCGAGGGCCGTCGCCGCGTCGATCCAGCCCGCCACGGCCCAGGCCGCCAGATCGCCGATGCTGTAGCCGGCGACGATCACCCGCTCGGGCGCGGCGTCCGCGATCAGCCGCCAGCCCGCCAGCGCGGCGGTGACGCACAGGATCTGGCCGGTCCGGTTCTCGTGCAGGGCCGCGGCGGGATCGCGCACGAGGTCTCGGGGATCGACCTCCAGGCGTTCCCGGGCCAGGTCGAAGATCTCCTGCGCCGCGTCGACGTCGGCGGTCAGGTCGAACATGGAGGGCCCTTGCCCGCCCTGTCCTGAAAGCAGCACGGCAAGGGTCATGGCCGTGCCTCGATCGCATCGACGAAGAGCGTCATCGACAGGAGGTCCGCCGCCCCTCCGGGGCTGAGGTGCCGGGCAATGAACGCACGGTGCATCCTTTCGGCGCGGAGCTCCCATCCGGGTCGGTCCGTGCCGCCCTCGTCGAGGAAGCCCCGGGCCGCGGCTTGCGCGAAGGACGCCCCGCCAGGCCCGCCGCGATGCAGCAGGTTGGTATCCTCCACCGTGGCGATGAGGGCCATGCAGGCCGCGACGTGGGCGGCGTTGCCGGGCGCGGCGCGGCGCAGCGCCGGCAGACCCACGGCGTAAAGCGTGGGAAACCCCGCGCCGGCCTCGCTCGGAGCGCCGCCAGCGCCATAGCGCCGCCGCGCCGCCGCGCCGGGGCGGTGGCCACCCGCCGGCCCGGCGAGGATGCCGCCGCGCCACGCCGCGTGGACATGGGCGCCCAGCGCGCCCGGAGGGATCGGACCGCCCGGCGCCGCCCGCGCCCCCGCGGCGGCGGCCAGAAGACCCAGGCCGAATATCGCGCCGCGATGGGTGTTCACCCCGCCGGTCGCGCGCAGCATCGCGGCTTCGGCGGCCAGCCCGATCTCGCGAAGACGCCCCATACCAGCGCCCGCCGCGCCCGCCCGCGCCAGGTCGGCGAAGAACGGCGAGATGGCCGCGATCGATGCCTCGAAGCTGGTCGCGTCCATGTCGTCGTGGCTGCCCGCGTCGACATGGCTGACGAGGCCGGGCTTGGGCCAGGCGGCCAGCTCGGCGCGCAGGGCGGCCTCGGCCGCGGCGCCGATCCGGCAAGCGTCGGTCGCCTGCGGCCGGGTCCGGACCGCCACGGAGGCGCCCGCGCTCATGCGGCCGCGGGGTTGCGGAAGGCGGCGGAGGGCCGCATTTCGACACCTTGTCCCGATTTGCAGAGGACCGTCGCGCCCGGCCCGGCTTGCGCCAGTTCGCGCCATTGGACACCGGCCGCGCCGAGAAGGATCTCGCCGTCGATCCGCATCGGCGCGCCTGCATCGAGCGCGGCGATGTCGGCCAGAAGGCCCGGGGACACAGGCCCCGCGCAGGGCCACAGAAGGTCCAGGTCGGACCCGTCATGCAAGTAGGCGAGGCCGGTAAGCCGTTGCCACAGCAACGCGCCGAAGGGACGTGGCCCGATGCCGTGGGCCGTCCCGATCCGCGCGACCTCGCGGAGCGTGGGCTCCCAGCAGGGGGGGGCGGCGTCGATGCAATCGAGGATCTGCGGCGGTGAGACGGGCTCCAGGCTCCGTTCGGGCAAGGCCAGGGCGATCCGCCGTTTGCCCGCCGCGGGCGGAAGCGGCAGGCCCAGCGGCACCTCCGCCCCGTCCGAAGGGGCCTTGCGGCGAACGATGAGCGGTCGGCCCGCGGCGGCCCAGGCGGCGGCGACATCCTCCGGCAGCTTTTCGGGCAGGGACGGCATGTCGACCGGAGCGCGGACCAGATCGTGCCGGGCGAAGCCCTCAGCCGCCACGGGCCGCCTCCACGACCAGATCCGCGATCCGTGCGGCCTCCGTGCGACCGCCCCGTTCCGCGCCCAGGCGGTCGCGGTCGTCGAAGCGGGGCAGGTCATCGAGCAATGACGCGACCTGGCCCGCCAGCGGCGCATCCGCATCGAGGACGGCGCGCACGCTTCCCATCGCCACCATGTTGTCGAGCCCCGGCGCGAAGACCGGCGTATCCTTGGCCAGCTCCTCGAGTCGTTCGAGCGGCAGCGTGGTCACGCGCGCCACGGAGGTTAGGTCCATCACCGTGGGATTGGCGCCCGGCACGCCCACGAGGACACGGGTGGCCAGCGCGGTGGCGATGAAGGCCCCGGCGGCCGAGTGGCCGTAGATCATCCCAACCGTGGGATGGCCCCGCGTATCGGCGAGGAACAGGGCCTTGGCCAGGTGCGCCAGGTACTCGTTCAGCCCCAAGAGTTCGTCCCGCCGCCGCATCCGCTGGCTGCCGGAATCGATCAGCACGAGGATCGGGTCTCCGTCATCACGCGCGGCCGCGTCGAGCACCAGCCCCGCGAGCCGGAGCGCCCCGTCGACGCCCAGGGTGGTCTCGTCCGCGATGCCGATTACCGTCGCGCGGCCGCCGGCCAGCGGGCCGGACCCTGCGATCAGGCCGTCTTGGACGGTAACGTCGTGACCGTCCGGAAAGAGGGAGGCGAGGATCTCATCGAGCGTCATGGCTGTCTCCGCTGCTGGCGAGAAGCTCGGCGAAGGCATCGTCGCCGAGCGCGGACACGCGCCCGGATTCGGGGACACCGAGGGCGGACCAGATGTCGGGCGCGTCGCCGGCCGTGCCGTGGCGCTCCAGCCTTGCCTCCAGCCGGGCCTGCTCGGCGCGCATCGTCTCGAGGTCGAACGCGGGCGCGCGATCGATCAATCGCAGCGCAGCGGCCCGGAACGCCTCCGCCGTGTCGGCGGCATAGGCGTCCGCCCCGCCGGTCAGCGCGCGGTGCTTGCCCCCCATCGTGCGCCAGACGAGCGCGCGGTCCTTCGAGTCGAACTCCTCGACGCCATGGTTGGTCTCGATCACCTCGGGGCCCGAGACGGCGATCCTGCCCTGTTCGGAGACGACGAGGCGCGCGCAGGTCCCCGCGATGAGGCCGCCGCCGCCATAGGCTCCCGCCCGGCCGCCGACGAGGCCCACGACGGGAACTCCGGCGCGCCGCACCTCGACGATCGCGCGCATGATCTCCGAGATCGCCGTCTCGCCGGCATTGGCCTCCTGCAATCGGACACCGCCGGTGTCGAAGAGGATCAGGACGGCCGCCGGGCGCAGCTCGGCGGCGGCGCGCAGCAGGCCCGTGAGCTTGGCCGCGTGAACCTCGCCGAAGGCGCCGCCCATGAAGCGGCCTTCCTGCGCGGCCGCGAGCACGGGGCGATCATCGAGCGTGCCACGGCCCACCACGATGCCGTCATCGAAGGCGCGGGGAAGGTCGAAGAGCGGAAGATGCGGGCTCGTCTCGCGCGCGGCGGGGCCGAGGAACTCGGTGAAGCTCGCCCTGTCGAGCAGGGCCGCGAGGCGTGCGCGCGCGCTGGCCTCGTACCAGCTGGGCGCGCGGTCGGCGGTGGGTGCGCTCACGACTGGCCCTCCATCATCCGGGCGGCCTGCAGCAGGCGCAGCATCACCGTGTCGGGTTGCGCGCCGCCGTCGTTGATCGAGATCCGGACGCCGCCAGGAGCCGCTCGCTCGACGAAATCTGCGATCACCGCTTCCCAGACGGCGTCGTAGCCGCCGAGCGGCGTGGTGATCTCGATCTCGCACCGGTCGGGTTCCAGCACCCGCTCCATGAGGACCTCGAGGTTGCCCGAGGCGACCACGCCCAGGATCGCCTGGTCGCGACCGCCCCCCAGGGCGCGCGGTGTCTCGTGGGAGAATTGCAGCCTATCCATGTCGCTCACCAGTTCCTGAAGCGCGCGGGCGGATCGTAGAGCCCGCCCGACCAATGCACGAGATCCTTCATCGAGCGCGCCGCGAGTAGCGACCGGTCGGCGTCGAGGACGTCGATGCCCAGGTCCTCTGGGCGGCGGATCACGCCCCGTTCGCGCAGCTGCGCCACCATCGCGCGGTCGCGGCCGCGGCCGATCTCGGTATAGCCGGCGACGCCCCGGATCGCCTGCTCGCGCTCCTGCGCGGTTCGGCACAGGAGCAGGTTGGCGATCCCTTCCTCGGTCAGGATATGGGTGACGTCGTCGCCGTAGATCATCACCGGCGCCAGGTCGAGGCCGGCATTGCGGGCCAGCCGCACGGCATCGAGCTCCTCCACGAAGGTCGGCGCCATGCCCTCTGCGAAGGTCTCGACGATCTGGACAACGAGCTTGCGGCCCCGGCGCATCAGGCGCTCGTCCGTTCCGTCCGAGGCCTCTTCCGCGGCCTTGAGCCAGGCGGGCGAAGGGTGCCGACGGCCATGCGGGTCGGACCCCATGTTCGGCGCCCCCCCGAAGCCCGCGACCCGCCCGGTCGTGACGGTCGAGGAGTTGCCCTGAAGGTCGACCTGCAGCGTCGAGCCGATGAACATGTCGCAGGCGTAGAGCCCTGCCGTCTGGCAGAACGCCCGGTTGGACCGCAGCGACCCGTCGGGCCCGGTGAAGAAGATGTCGGGTCGGGCGCCGACATAGGCCTCCATCCCCACCTCGGAGCCGAAGCAGTGGACTTGCGAGACCCACCCCGATTCGACCGCCGGGATCAGGGAAGGGTGGGGGTTCAGCGCCCAGTGGCTCGCGACCTTGCCCTTCAGCCCCAGCCTCTCGCCGTAGGTCGGCAGGATCAGCTCGATTGCGGCCGTCCCGAAGCCGATGCCGTGGTTCAACCGGGTCACCCCGTATTCCCCGTAGATCCCCTTCAGCGCCATCATCGCCATGAGGATCTGCGTCTCGGTCACGGCGCCGGGATCGCGGGTGAAGAGCGGCTCGACATAGAAGGGCTTGTCGGCCTCGACGACGAAATGCACGCGGTCGCCGGGGATGTCGACGCGCGGTACTTTCTCGACGATCTCGTTGACTTGCGCGACCACGAGCCCGTTCTTGAAGGCCGTCGCCTCGACGACGGTGGGCGTATCCTCGGTGTTCGGTCCGGTATAGAGGTTGCCGTCGCGGTCGGCGCTCACGGCGACGACAAGCGCCACCTGCGGCGTCAGGTCGACGAAGTAGCGCGCGAACAGCTCGAGATAGGTATGCACGGCCCCCACGGTCAGGGAGCCCTCGCCCATCATCCGCGCCACCCGCGCGCCCTGCGGCCCGGAATAGGAGTAGTCCAGCCGATCCGCGATCCCGATCTCGAAGATGTCCAGATGTTCCGGCAGGACCACGCCGGACTGCACCATGTGAAGGCCGTTCACCCGCGCGGGGTCGCAGCCGGCAAGCGCGCGCGCAAGGCAGTCGGCCTGCTTCTGGTTGTCTCCCTCGATGCAGACCCGGTCACCCGGGCGGATCACCGCCTCCAGAAGCGCGGTCGCCTCGGTGGCGGCAACGATCTTGCCGTCGGCCATCGCCGCCCCGGCTTGCCGCCGCGCGGAGAGAGCCTCTGGCCCGGTCTCGCCTTCGGACATGCAATTCCCCCCAACAGCCGCGCCCGAGGCGCGGGATCGACCTTGTGCATACAATACAGCAAATTTGTGCAAATTTGTATACACATGATGCTTTTCAAATCGAAATAGTATTCTTTGACCCTACGTCGTCAAGGTATCGAATCGCACTTGAGGGAGGAGCGTGGAGATGATCGATCGAAAAACCGCAGGATTGTCGGGGCGGGGGGTGCGGCCATGATTTACGGCGTCGCCCTTCTGGCAGTCTCGATGCTCATCGGCATCCTGGTCGGCGAGGTCCTGGGCATCGTCATCGGCGTCAGCGCCAATGTCGGTGGCGTCGGCATCGCGATGGTGTTTCTCATCGGGGGCCGCGTTCTGCTGGAACGCGCCGGCCTCATGGATGAGAAGATGCGCTTCGGCGTCCTGTTCTGGGCGGGCATCTACATCCCGATCGTGGTCGCCATGGCCGCCACCCAGAACGTCGTGGCCGCCGTGACGGGCGGGCCCCTCGTCATCGTCACCGCGCTCGTCTCGATCTTGGTCAGCTTCGCCACCGTGGCTGTCCTGGGCCGCATGGCCCCCGAGCCGCAGGGCATCCTGCGCGACGACGACGGCGCCGAGATCCTGGACGACAGGTCCCGCAAGGAGGGTGCGAGATGAACGACCTCATGGACTCCGTCTTCGTCGATCACGGCCTGATCACCGCCTTCGCGCTGGTCGGCCTGTTGATGATCGTGTCGAACCTCGCGGCCGACAAGCTCTTCGCCGGCCGGATCCACGGCTCGGCGATCGCCATCGTCGTGGGGCTGATACTGGCCTACGCGGGCGGCGTGGCCAGCGGCGGCGAGGACGGCATCGCCGACATCGCGCTCTTTTCCGGCATGGGCCTCCTGGGCGGATCGATGCTGCGCGACTTCGCCATCGTCGCCACGGCCTTCGAGGTCAACGTCGCGGAGGTGCGCCGCTCGGGCCTGATCGGGGTGATCGCCCTGGGGCTCGGCGTCGTCCTTCCCTTCGTCGCGGGCGCGGCCTGCGCGGTGGCCTTCGGTTATACCGATGCGGTCTCGATCACCACGATCGGCGCCGGTGCACTGACCTACATCGTCGGGCCCGTGACCGGCACGGCGCTCGGGGCGGATTCCACCGTGATCGCGCTGTCGGTGGCCACGGGCGTGATGAAGTCCGTCTCGGTCATGGTGATCACGCCGCTGGTCGCCGGGCCGATCGGCCTGCGTACACCCGCCTCGGCCATGGCGTTCGGCGGGCTCATGGGGACGACGTCCGGTGTCGCCGCCGGCCTCGCGGCCACGGACCCGAAGCTCGTTCCCTACGGCGCGATGACGGCCACCTTCCATACCGGGCTGGGGTGCCTCTTGGGGCCGTCGGTTCTCTTTCTCGCGGTACGTGCTATCTTCGGGTGACGGATAGACCGGGATGACATGCACAAGAAGACCTCCGGACCGGAACTGCGGTCGGATCGTATACGCGATGCGCTGAGCGACGAGATCGCCGGGGGCGTCATGCACCCCGGCGAGGCGCTGGACGAGAAGGAGCTCGCCCGGCGCTTCGGCGTGTCGCGCACCCCGGTGCGCGAGGCGCTGCGCCAGCTTGCGACGAGCGGCCAGGTCGAGGCGCGACCCCATCGCGGCATGGTTGTTGCCCGCGTCACGCCCGAGCGCATTCGCGACCTGTTCGAGACCACGGCCGAGGTCGAGGCGATGTGCGTCCGGCTGGCCACCTACCGAATGACCCCGGCCGAGCGCGGGCACCTGACGGATCTATGGGAAAACTCGCTGGATGTCGTCGGGGCCGGGGATTTTGACGCCTACGACCGCGTCAACCGCGATTTTCACGAGACGATCTACACGGCCACGCGCAATGCCTTCATGGCCGAGCAGGCCATGGACATCCGCATCCGTCTGCTTGGCTTCAGGCGCACACAGCTGCGTTTCAAGGACAGGCTGCGAAGTTCGCGGGCCGAACACGGCGAGATCCTGACCCTGATGGCCCGCGGCGACGGTGACGGCGCCGCGAGAGCGATGCGCGCCCATATCTTCGCCGCCGCCAGCGCGCTCGAACGCTACATCGCCTCCATTTCGGATACCTCGGGGCGTGGCGGAAGCGAGGGGAGCCCGTGACCCTTCCCGAGCTGACATCCAAGCTCGCCCCACGCCAGGGTCGTCCGCGCCACTCCGCCGACCATCGCTCCGGGCGCATGGCGCTCCGGTGACCGGCCGATGAGAGCCGCGGCTGCCTTTTGGGCGGCGGCCTTGAGTTGTCTCGACCGCGGGCCTCCAGTTCCAGGGCGGCAACTCGCCAAGACAGTCGATCCCGTGATCCTGAATGCGGGGGAAGATGTCACCCGGGCAGGCTGTGGGAGGGCGCCCGCCGAGCCGGCGATCGAGGGCGTGGCGGACCGATCCGGTCCAGGGCATCCCGGGCGATCCTGGAGCTCGCGCCGATCCAGGCATCGTGGACGTCGTCGCGCAGCTGCGCCAGCCGCGCCGCATCGCGCCGACATGCCTGGCCCGCGGCCTCGGGCCGGAGGATGCCGTCGAACCCGTCCATGCGCCTCTTCGCATGAGGCGCCCGCACCTTTGAGCCCTTCGACGGCCGGTTCGAGCTGCTCGATCTCGCGTTCGGCCTTCCCCCGGCGCCGGACGTCTGCTTCTGGAGCTTGCCGATCCTGATCGGCGGCGACTGCCCGGGCAGATCACGAGCACCCACGCCCGTAAGACGTCGTCATGCACGTGTCGTGAATAGCCGGGTGAAGGTCCGACAGGCGCTCCGGGCCGGGCGGTTGTCTCCGCAGGGCACTCTCGGCGCTTATGCGCCGTCGGAGCCCTGAATTTTCAGGGAGCTACGCGATGGCAGCCGATGCCGAAGGGGAGGTGACTGGAGCGGGTGAAGGGAATCGAACCCTCGTCTTAAGCTTGGGAAGCTCCTGCTCTACCATTGAGCTACACCCGCGATGGTCCGCACAATATCGCCTCGTGCGGCAGAGGCAAGACGCGGCGACCGAAATCGCCGCGCGAAAGCTTAGATCACCAGCAGATCGAGCGGCGGGAAGCCGTTGAAGCCGACGCTGGAATAGGTCGAGGTATAGGCGCCGCAATTGCGGATCACCACCCGGTCGCCGGCGGACAGGGTCAGGGGCAGTTGCACGGGGCGGCGCTCGTAGAGCACATCGACCGAGTCGCAGGACGGGCCCGCCAGGATGCAGGGGCCGGTCTCGTCGCCGTCGCGCACGGTGCGGATCTGGTAGCGGATCGCCTCGCCTTCCGTTTCCGCAAGGCCCGAGAAGCGCCCGATGTCGAGATAGACCCAGCGGTGCAGGTCCGTCTCGGACTTGCGGCTGACCAGCAGCACCTCGGCGGCGATGGCGCCCGCGTCCGCCACCATGCCGCGCCCGGGCTCGGCCATCACCTCGAGCTCGGTGCCGAACAGGCGGCGCACCTGCGCCATGACGCCCGCGGCGTACTCGGCCGGCCCGTCCACCGCCTCGCCGTAGAAGGCGGGGAACCCGCCGCCGATGTTCAACAGGCTCATGCCGAAGCCGGCGGCCTGCAGGCGGTGCCAGATCCCGGCCACCTGGGCCAGGGTGTCCGACCACATGGTGGCGAAGCGGGTCTGGCTGCCCACGTGGAACGACAGGCCCACCGGCGCCAGGCCCAGCGCGCGCGCCCGGGCCGCCAGCCCCTCCACCCGGTCGGGGGCGCAGCCGAACTTGCGCGTCAGCGGCCAGTCGGCGCCCGAGGGCTCGACGATCACGCGCAGGTAGATGCGCGCGCCGGGTGCGGCGCGGGCGATCTTCTCCAGCTCCTCCTCGGCATCGGCGGCGAACAGGGTGATGCCGGCGGCGTGCGCGAAGGCGATGTCGCTCTCGCGCTTGATCGTGTTGCCGAAGCTGATCGCCTCGGGCCGCGCGCCCTGGCTCAGGCACAGCTCGATCTCTCCGCGCGAGGCCGCGTCGAACCCGGACCCTTCGGCCACGAGCGTCGAGATCACCTCCCGCGCGGGGTTGGCCTTCACGGCATAATGGATGCGCGCACCGTCGAGCCCGTCCTTCAGGGCGCGGTAGTTGCGCGCCACGACGCGCGGATCGAGGACCAGCGTCGGACGGTCGAAGGGCCGCGTCGCGGCGACTTCCTCGGCGGTGGGGGCAAAGGCGCGGCCGACGAAGTCGGGGGAGAGGGCGGTCATGGCATCTCCAATGGGACCGGGGCGCAAGGCGCAACCCTGAGTTTCACGGGAGACGTTACCGTCGCTACATGTGCGGATCGGGTCCGGCGACCAGAGGCGCGTGCGTTGGCGTCTTGACCGGGCATATGGGGCGGAACGGTCGGTGACGCAAGGAATTTCACGGCCCCCGCGATAATTTACCAAAGGCGCGGTGCGCCCCGATCAACCGTCCGCCGGGGCCTCGGGGATCGCGCGCAGATAGGCGACGATCGCGTCGATGTCCTCGTCGGGCAGGGTGCCCAGGTGGTCGACCACGGCCACCATCTGCCCGCCCGCGCTGTCGTAGTCGGGCGTCAGCCCGGTCTTGAGATAGGCGGCGATGTCGGCGTCCGACCAGTCGAGTTGCCCCGGCGCGATGCCGGGGATGCGGCCCTCGCCGTCGGGGTTCTGCGCGCCCTGCAGCCAGCGGTCGCGGTCCATTCCCCCCAGCGCCGTGCGCGGCGTGTGGCACTGCCCGCAATGGACCAGCGCCTCGACGAGGTAGCGGCCGCGCTCCAGGCCCGCGTCTCCCGGCTCCTCCATGACCCAGCCGCGCCCGGCATAGAGGATCTTCCACGCCCCAAGCGTGCGGCGGATGTCGAAGGGGAACGACAGGTCGTTGGGCGGCGGCTCGGCGTCGGAGGCGGGCAGGGTGCGGATATGGGCCGCGATGTCGAGCAGGTCCTGCACGGTCGCGTTCTCGTAGGAGGTATAGGGCAGGGCGGGATAGAGATGCGCGCCCTCCGCCGACACGCCGCGCGCCATGGCCGAGACCAGCTCCGCGTCGCTCCATTCCCCCACGCCCGCCGGGGAGGGGGAGATGTTGGGCGCGTGGAACGTGCCGTATGTGGTCTCGAAGGCCTGTCCCCCCGCCAGGACGGGGGCGTCGCCCTCCTCCGCGCCGGGCGCCACGTGGCACGAGGCGCAGCCCGCCAGGGCGAAGAGCTGCGCGCCGCGCTCCGCGTCGCCACTCATCCCCTCCAGCGCCGCGGGCTCGAGCGGCGCGGGCCGGGTCGCCCACCAGCCGGCGGCGGCCGCCGCCAGGGCGAGCGCACCCAGCGGCAGGGCCAGGCGCCGGATCAATCGTCGGACATCCGGTAATCGTCATGACAGCCGCCGCAGGACTGGCCCACCGCGCGCATCTGGCCCGCGATCGCGTCCTGTCCGTCGCCGGCGACTTCCTGCATGGCCATGGCCGCCTCGTGCAGCTCGCCGAAGCCGGACTGGAAATCCTCCATGTCCTCCCAGACGGCGGGCAGGGCGCGCGAATCCTCGACCTCGTCCGACGACGTGCCCTCGGGCCAGTAGCCTTCCTGGTTGAGGTTCGACAGGACGACCAGCCGGTCGGCGGCGGCCTGCGCCATCTCGGCGTCGAACTCGACCTCGCCCTTGGCCATCGCGCCCAGGGTGGACAGGCTGAAGGAGTAGTTCTCCATGATCCCGTGGCGCGCCTCGACCGAGGCGGGCGTGTCCTCGTCCTGGGCGATGGCGGCGGTCGCGGCGAGCGCGGCGAGGGAGAGGGCGGCGAGATGGCGTTTCATGGCATGTCCTTCCGGGTGGCTGGGGGGATGCAATCACCTTCCGGGGTCATTCAGAAATCACGCTCGCGTTATTCGCCCAGCACCACCCGGCCGATGAAGGGCAGGTTGCGGTCGCGCTGGGCGTAGTCGATGCCGTAGCCCACGACGAACTCGTCGGCGATCTCGAACCCCGTCCAGGTGGCGCGCACGTCGACCTCGCGCCGGGCGGGCTTGTCGAGCATGGCGATCGTCTCCAGCCGGGCGGGGCCGCGCGCGGCCAGGAGCCCCAGGACGTGGTGGAGCGTGTGGCCGGTATCGACGATGTCCTCCACGACCAGCACGTCGCGCCCCGCGATCTCGGCCGACAGGTCCTTGAGGATGCGCACCTCGCGGCTCGATTCCATCGCGTTGCCGTAGGAGGACGCCTCCAGGAAATCGACCTCCACCACCAGGTCCAGCGCCCGCACCAGGTCGGCGATGAACACGAACGAGCCGCGCAGCAGCCCCACCACCACCAGTTGGCGCGTGCCGGCGAAATGCGCCTCGATCTGGGGCGCCAGTTCCGCGATCCGGTCCGCGATTGCCCCGGCCGGGATCATCTCCTCGATCCGGTACGCCGGTCCCGCGTCGCTTGCGCCCATGGCTTCGCCCTTGATTTCGATGCCGCCCCGGCCGAAATCGTCTGGGACGCGACCGCAGGACAGATATGCCGAAGCACCACGAGACCCGCAAGCTTCCCTACACCGCCCAGCAGATGTTTGACCTGGTGGCGGATGTGGAGGATTATCCCAACTTCATCCCGTGGACATCGGCGGCCCGGATCACGTCGAGGCGCCAGACCGACGAGGGCGAGCTGCTGAAGGTGGACCTCGTGATCTCGTTCAAGGTCTTCCGCGAGCGTTTCGCCAGCCGCGTGACCCTCGACCACGAGAACATGCGCATCGACACCGAGTATCTCGACGGTCCGTTCCGGCACATGAACTCCACCTGGCACTTCCGCGATCTCGACACGGGCGGCTGCGAGGTCGAGTTCCACGTGGACTTCGAGTTCAAGAGCCGCATCCTGGGCTCGGCGGCGCAGATGTTCTTCAACGACGCTATGCAGCGGATCGTGCGCGCCTTCGAGCGTCGCGCCCACCAGCGCTACGGCTGAGTCGAAGGCGCCCGACCGTCGTCCCCGAAACATTCCGTTCACTCTGCTGGACGGGGGCGCGGAGCCGCGACACCGGGTCATGCCGTGGCGATGCGAGCCCCCTTGGCTCGCGTGGCGCTCAGTGCCGTATTTTTAGTCGTGGCACTGCCCAATCCATGAGCAGATTCGAAGCGGCCCTGAAATCGCGGTTGTGGAAGCGCGCCGACCCTGGCGCGCGGTCCGGCTACCCGGCCACCGCCCGGGTCAGGATCGCGAGGGCATGGGCCACGCTGCCCCGGCGCACCTCGTCGCGGCCGCGCGCGCCGAACTCCACACATTCCGCGTCGGTGCCGCCGGCCTCGGCCAGCGCGAACCAGACCAGCCCTTCCGGCTTCTCCTCGGTGCCGCCGCCCGGCCCGGCGATCCCCGTCACGGCGACCGCGTGGCTCGCCGCCGAGCGCGCCAGCGCCCCCTCGGCCATGGCGCGCGCTACCGCCTCGCTGACCGCGCCGTGGGCCTCTAGAAGGGCCTGGGGAACGCCCAGAAGGTCGGTCTTGGCCGCGTTAGAGTAGGTGACGAATCCGCGGTCGAACACCGCGGAGGCTCCCGCAGGATCGGTCAGCGCGGCCGAGACCATGCCCGCGGTGCAGCTTTCGGCGGTGGCGATGGTCGCCCCCGCCGCCCGCGCCCGCTCCAGAAGGGCCTCGGCCGCGGTCATACCAGCAACCCGTGGGCGATCGCCGCCAGGACCACCACGCAGACCGCCGCCATCGCCCCCGCGACCACGTCGTCCAGCATCACACCCACCACGTCGCCCCGCGCGTCCACCTTGCCCACCGGGCCGGGCTTCCAGATGTCGAACAGCCGGAACAGGACGAAGGCGCCGATCCAGCCGGGCCAGAGCGCGCCGATCCCCACGCCCACATGGGCGGCGCCCAGCGACAGGGGCATCAGCGCCAGCCATTGCCCGGCCACCTCGTCGATGACGACCTCTCCGGGGTCGGATTGGCCCAGCCGCCGCGTCTCCACCGCGGTCGCCCAGAACCCGGCCGCGAGCGCGACGACGATACCGAGGGCGCACAGGAGGGGCCCCCCGACTACGTGGAGCGCATAGAAGACCGGAAGGGCGGCCAGCGATCCCCAGGTCCCGGGGCCGGGCCGCAGCAGCCCGGCGAAGAAGAAGGTGGCGACGATCCGGCTCATGCCTTCACCAGCGCGACGGTGGCCATGGCGGCGATTCCCTCCTCGCGGCCGGTGAACCCGAGCCGCTCCGACGTGGTGGCCTTCACCGAGACCCTGCTTGGCTCAATGTCGAGGATCGTGGCCAGTTCCCGCGACATGCGCCCCGCATGCGGCCCCACCTTGGGGCGCTCGCAGATCAGCGTCAGGTCCACGTTCGACAGGGCGTATCCGCGTGTCGCGGCGATCTCGGCCGCGCGGGACAGGAAGATGCGCGAGGCCGCCCCCTTCCACTGCGGGTCCGAGGGCGGGAAGTGGCGCCCGATATCGCCCTCGGCCAGCGCGCCCAGGATCGCGTCGGTGACCGCGTGCATGCCCACGTCGGCGTCGGAATGGCCCGTGAGCGCACGGGTATGGGGGATCTCGACGCCGCACAGGACCACCCGGTCCCCCTCGCCGAAGGCGTGCACGTCGAAGCCGTTGCCGATGCGGATGTCCATTCCGTCCTCCAGAAGCGCCTCGGCCCGGGCGAAGTCGCCGGGGCCCGTGATCTTGAGGTTCCTCTCATCGCCCTCGACGATCCGGACGTCCAGCCCGGCGGCGCGGGCCACCGCCACGTCGTCCGCCGCCGATCCGTCCCCCGTCCGGTGCGCCGCCCGGATCGCCTCGAAGCGGAACCCCTGCGGCGTCTGCGCCCGCCACAGCCCCGCGCGATCGCGGGTGCCCTCCACCGTCCCCCCGGCCGCCCCGACCCAGAGCGCGTCGACGATCGGCAGGGCGGGGGCCGCGCCCGGCGCGGTGTCGAGCGCGGCGATCACCCGGTCGATCACGTCCGCGCCCACCAGCGGGCGCGCCACGTCGTGGATCAGCACCCGGTCCACCCCGCGCCCCGCGAGCCCCTCGAGCCCGGCGCGGACCGATGCGGCGCGGGTCGCACCGCCCGCGACCACGATCATGTCCGGGTGCGCCTCCCATCCCGGCGCCATGGCCATGTCGTCGGGATGGAGCACCAGCGCCACCGGCCCGACCCGCGGATGGGTGCGGAACGCGGCGATCGTGTGCGCGGCCACGCTCCGGCCACGCAGCAACCGCCATTGCTTCGGCAGGCCGCCCCCGGCGCGCATGCCTCGTCCGGCCGCGACGATCACCGCGGCAATGCAAGTCTTGTCGTTCATTCCCGTCCCCGTACCCGGCGTGATTGTCGCGCGTTTTGCCACCGGATGAAACGCGCGAGTTCCGGCCGACCGCCTGTCATTTGGGCAGGTCGTGTCTAGGGGGCGAATTGCGGTCCCGTTCGTTTGCCACCCGGCCGGGCTGGCGGTATCTGATTGGGCAAACGCTTACCGATTGGGCAACAACCCCCCGTGTCTTCCCGCCTCGCCGATCTCGACCTCTCCCCGCCCGTCTTCCTCGCGCCCATGGCCGGGATCACGGACCTGCCGTTCCGCGACATCGTCTCCGGTTTCGGCGCCGGTCTCGTGGTCAGCGAGATGGTCGCCAGCCAGGAGATGGTGCAGGGCAAGCCCGGCACCGCCGAGCGCGCGGCGCTGGGGCTCGGGCGGGCGCGCTCGGCGGTCCAGATCGCGGGCCGCGACGCGGGCTGGATGGCCGAGGCCGCGCGCCGGGTCGAGGGGGCGGGCGCGCGCATCATCGACATCAACATGGGCTGCCCGGCCAAGAAGGTCGTCAACGGCCTGTCGGGCTCGGCGCTGATGCGCGATCCCGACCATGCCCTGTCCCTGGTGGATGCGGTGTCGGCGGCGGTGTCCGTTCCCGTCACGCTCAAGATGCGGCTGGGCTGGGACGCCGGGACGCTGAACGCCGCCGCGATCGCGCGCCGGGCCGAGGCGGCGGGCGTGGCGATGATCACCGTCCACGGCCGCACCCGCTGCCAGTTCTATACCGGCCGCGCCGACTGGGCGGCGATCGGCGAGGTGGTGCGCGCCGTCTCCGTGCCCGTGATCGCCAACGGCGACATCCGCTCGGCCGCCGACGCGCGCGCGGCCCGGGAAGCGTCCGGCGCGGCGGGCGTGATGATCGGGCGCGGCGTCCAGGGGCGCCCCTGGCTGCTGGGGCAGGTCGCGGCCGAGCTCGCGGGCCGCCCGGTGCCGCCGGCCCCCCAAGGGGCGGCGCTGACCGACCTGGTCGCGGCCCATGTCGAGGCCGCGGCGCGTTTCTACGGGCCGGGCCTGGGCACGCGCGTGGTCCGCAAGCACCTGGGCTGGTACCTCGACGGGGTCGATCCGGGCCTGCGCCGCGAGGTCCTGACCGCCGGGGGGCCGCGGGCGGTCCTGGCGCTCCTGCCGCGCGCGTTCGAGGCGGGGGTGGCGGCATGAGCTTTCCCGACAACCTCTGGGCCTCGCTGCCGCTTCCCGCGCTCCTCCTCGACCCCGGCGACGTGATCTGCGAGGTCAATTCCGCCGCCGAGGACTTCCTGATGACCTCCGCGCGCTCCCTTTCCGGCAAGCCGTTCTTCGACCGGGTGCGGATCGACGCGCCCATGGACGACGCGCTGGGCCGGGTGCGCCGCAACCGCGCGCCGCTCTTCATCAACACGGTGGATGTCGCCGCGTCGGGCCGTGCGGCCGAATCCTGCGACATCCAGATCGCCCCGATGACGCGGATGCCGGGCTTCGTCCTCGTGCTGATGACGCCGCGCCAGATCGCGGGACGGCTGCGCAAGGCGGGCGCGGCGCGCTCCTCGGCCCGCTCGGCCATCGGCATGGCCGAGATGCTGGCCCACGAGATCAAGAACCCGCTGGCGGGCATCACCGGCGCGGCGCAGCTTCTGTCGATGGGGCTGGAGGCCCGCGACCGCGAGCTCACCGACCTCATCGTGGCCGAATCGCGCCGCATCGTGGCCCTGGTCGACCAGGTGGAGCAGTTCGGCAACCTGCGCCCGCCCGACCGCGCGGCCGTCAACCTCCACGACATTCTCGACCGCACCTGCAAGAGCGCCGCGCTGGGCTTCGCCGCCCACATGCGGATATCGGACGACTACGACCCCTCCCTGCCGCCCGCCCACGTGGACGCCGACCAGATGCAGCAGGTGTTCCAGAACCTTCTGAAGAACGCCGCCGAGGCCGCCGATCCGTCCGGCGGCTCGATCCGGGTGCGCACCTTCTACGACCACGCGCTCCGGGTGCGGCACAGCGATGGCAGCGGGGCCGACGTGCCGCTGCAGGTGGAGATCCTGGACGACGGTCCGGGCCTGCCCGCCGACCTGCAGGACGCCGTCTTCGACCCCTTCGTGTCGGGGCGCGAGAACGGCACCGGGCTGGGCCTGGCGCTGGTCTCCAAGATCGTCAGCGAGCACGACGGCCTCATCGGGGTGGAGAGCAGGCCCGGTCGCACGGCCTTCCGCGTCTCCCTTCCCCTCGCCCCCGATCCCGATCCATCCGAACCGGAGTGAGCCCATGGACGGCACCGTTCTCGTCGCCGACGACGACCGCACGATCCGCACCGTTCTGACCCAGGCCCTGACCCGGGCGGGCTGCAAGGTGCATGCCACCGCCTCCATGGTCACGCTCATGCGCTGGGTGGACGAGGGCAAGGGCGACCTGGTGATCTCCGACGTGATCATGCCCGACGGCAACGGGCTCGAGGCGTTGCCCGAGATCGGCCAGCGCCGCCCCGGCCTGCCGGTGATCGTCATCTCGGCCCAGAACACGATCATGACCGCGATCCAGGCCGCCGAGAAGGAGGCGTTCGACTACCTCCCCAAGCCCTTCGACCTGCCCGACCTGATGAAGCGCGCCTCCCGTGCGCTCGACGCGCCGCGCCGCGCCGGGCCGCCGCCTGCGCGCGCCACCCCGCCCGACGCGCAGACCGACCTGCCGCTGGTGGGGCGCACGCCCGCGATGCAGGAGCTCTACCGCCTCGTGGCGCGGGTGATGAACACCGACCTCGCGGTCCTGATCACCGGCGAGTCGGGCACCGGCAAGAGCCTCGTGGCCCGCGCCGTGCACGACTTCTCCGACCGCCGCACGCTGCCCCTCGTGGTGGCCGACGCCTCCGAGCTGGCCGCCCCCGAGGGGCCCGGCGCGGTGCTCGCACGCGCCCGCGGCGGCACGATCCTGCTCGACGAGGTGGGCGACCTGGGCCCCGAGATCCAGGCCCGGATCGTGCGGATGCTCGACGGGCTGGGCGACGGCGCGCCGCGCATCATGGCGATCAGCCAGGCCGATCTCGGCCGCCGGATGGAGGAGGGAACGTTCCGCTCCGACCTCTTCTACCGCCTGTCCGGCGTCACCCTGGCGGTGCCGTCCCTGCGCGAGCGGGTCGAGGATATCCCGCTCCTGGCCGAGCATTTCATGGCCAGGGCGGAACGCGACGGCCTGGCGCCGCGCGTCTTCTCCAACGACGCGATGGCGCTGGTGCGGCGCTATTCCTGGCCCGGCAACGTGCGCCAGCTCGAGAACACCATGCGCCGGCTGATGCTCACGGGCGGCGAGGGCGAAGTCAGCCGCGACGAGGCCGAGGCGGTGCTCGGCAACCAGCCCGCCATGGAGCCCCTCCGGGGCGGCGAGGGCGACGGACTGGCCGCGTCGGTGGCCCGTCACCTGCGGCGCTACTTCGATCTCCACGGCGGCGTGCTGCCGTCCCCCGGCCTCTACCAGCGCATCCTGCGCGAGGTGGAGACGCCCCTGATCGAGATCGCCCTGGACGCCACGGGCGGCAACCAGGCGAAATGCGCCGACCTGTTGGGAATCAACCGAAATACCCTCAGAAAGAAGATCACCGATCTGGATATTCACGTGACACGGCGGCGCAAGTTGATGTAGTTCTGCAACAGAAGCGTGGCCACGGGGCACGAAGACCCCGACCGAAGAGAGCCACGCCTGAGCGGTAACGGGCGTGTCCAGGCACGCCGCACATCATCGGGAGAGATCCATGGCGCATCCGGCCCGGATGCTCAGGTGGGATCGTCTGGCGCGCGTGCGCAGGCAAAAGCGCGTGCAGACCGGGGCCACGATCGGCCTCGTGGTGCTGGGGCCGATCCTGGCCCTTGCGACCTATGTCGTCCTCGGCCCGCTCGACGCGGCCTCCTCCACGCGCGCCCTGCGCCTCGTCCTCCTGGCCGACCTCGTCTATGTCATTGCCCTGGTCACCCTCGTGGCCATGGCGCTGGGCCGGATGATCGCCGCGCGGCGGGCGCAGTCTGCCGGCTCGCGGCTCCACCTGCGCCTCACGGGCGTCTTCGCCCTGATCGCCATGGTGCCCACGATCACCGTGGCGATCTTCGCGGCCCTGACCATCAATATCGGGCTCGAGGGCTGGTTCTCCGACCGGGTGCGCCAGGTCGTGGGCGCCTCCCTCGCCGCCGCCCAGGCCTACGAGGACGAGCAGCGCGAGAGCCTGTCTGAGGATGCCGAGGCGCTCGCCGACTACCTGTCGGTGGCCCAGCGCAATACCTTCCTGCTGTCGGACGGCGAGATCCGCCGCCTGCTGGGGCAGGGACAGGCCCAGATCCAGCGCGGCCTCGACGAGGCCTTCGTCATCGACGGCGCCGCCGGTATCCGCTCGCGCGGCGAGGGCTCCTACCTGTTCGATTACGAGCCGCCCCCCGGCGACGCGCTCGCCGCCGCCCGCGAGGGGCAGACCGTCATCGTCGAGGACTGGGACATCAACGAGTTCCGCGCCCTGGTGGCGCTCGACGGTCTGGGCGACCGCTTTCTCTACGTGACGCGGGACGTGGACGGCGAGCTCCTCGCGCTCCTCGACGACACCCAGGACAGCGTGCGCCTCTACAACCAGCTCGAATCCGAGCGCGGCCGCCTCCTGTTCGAGTTCGGCCTGCTCTACCTGGGCTTCGCCGCGATCCTGATCCTGGCCGCGATCTTCCTCGGCCTGTGGTTCGCCGAGCGCCTCGCGCGCCCCGTGGGCCGGCTCGCGGGTGCGGCCGAGCGGGTGGGGGCGGGCGACCTGGACGTGCAGGTCAAGGAGGAGCCGGGAGACGACGAGATCTCCATGCTCGGGCGCCTGTTCAACCAGATGACCCGCCAGCTCCGCGCCCAGCGCGAGGCGCTCCTGGAGCGCAACGACCAGATCGAGAGCCGGCGGCGCCTGTTCGACAGTGTCCTGTCGTCGGTCACCGCAGGCGTGGTGGGCGTCGACGCCGACGGCCGCGTGACCTTCGTCAACCGCTCCGCCGAGCGGCTCCTGCGCCTCGAGGAGGGGGAGGGGCAGACGGTGCCCCTGTCGGCCGCGGTGCCCGAGTTCGCCCCTCTCTTCGACCGGCTGGTGGAGACCCGCGACGAGACCGTGCAGGGCGAGGTCAAGGTCTCGCGCGGCGGCTCTCTCGAGAGCCTGCTGGTGCGCATGGCCGTGCGCCGCTCCGAGTGCGGCGAGCCCGAGGGCTACGTGATCGCCTTCGACGACGTGAGCGACCTCGTGGCCGCCCAGCGCATGGCCGCCTGGGGCGACGTGGCCCGCCGCATCGCCCACGAGATCAAGAACCCGCTGACCCCGATCCAGCTCTCGGCGGGGCGCATCCGGCGCAAGTTCGGGGGCGAGGTCAGCGACCCCGAGAAGCTCGGGTCGATGACCGACGTCATCATCCGCCAGACCGACGGGCTGCGCCGGATCGTGGACGAGTTCAGCCAGTTCGCCCGCATGCCCGCGCCCGACAGGCGCCGCCACGACCTGCGCGCCCTGGTCGAGGGCGCGGTCCTGCTCCAGCAGGCCGGCCAGGAGGATGTCCGCATCGAGGCCGACCTGCCCCCGGGCCCGGTCCCCGCGGACTTGGACGAGACCATGATCGGCCAGGCGCTGACCAACCTCATCAAGAACGCGGGCGAGGCCACCCACGGCCTGGTGGAGGCGGGCGCGCCCGAGGGCTACGCGCCCAGCATCCGGGTCTCGCTCTCGCCCGACCCCGACGAGATCCTCGTGACGATCGAGGACAACGGCATCGGCCTGCCGGAGGACCGCTCGCGGCTCTTCGAACCTTACGTGACCACCCGCGCCGAGGGGACCGGGCTCGGCCTGCCCATCGTGCGCAAGATCATCGAGGAACATGGCGGATCGCTGGTCCTGACCGACGCCGATCCGTTCGTGCCTGGCGCCCATCGCGGCGCCCGGGCCGAGATCAGGCTGCCGGCCTCCAAGGAGGGCGGCGGCCAGGACGGCAACGACAAAGATAAAAAGGAGGCGGAAGCACAATGGGCGACATCCTGATCGTGGACGACGAGCGCGACATCCGCGAGCTCGTGGCAGACATCCTCGAGGACGAGGGCTATACCTGCCGCAGGGCGGGCAACTCCACCGAGTGCATGTCCGAGGTGGAGCGCGAGGCCCCCAGCCTGATGATTCTCGACATCTGGCTCAAGGACAGCGACATGGACGGGATCGACATCCTCAAGATCGCCAAGCGCGATTATCCGGGGATGCCCGTCATCATCATCTCGGGCCACGGCAACATCGAGATCGCGGTCGCCGCGATCAAGCAGGGCGCCTACGACTACATCGAGAAGCCCTTCAACATCGACCAGCTCATGGTGGTGATCGGCCGCGCCATGGAGACCTCGCGCCTGCGCCGCGAGAACGTGGAGCTGCGCCGCCGCGACGCCGAGCCACCCGTGGCGGTGGGCTCCTCGCCCGCCTTCCGCACGCTCAAGTCGGCGCTCGACAAGGTCACCAAGTCCAACGGCCGGGTCATGCTCACCGGCCCCGCGGGGTCCGGCAAGGAGCTCGCGGCGCGCTACATCCACGCCAATTCGGGGCGCGCCGACCACCCCTTCGTCACCGTCGGCGCCGCCGCGATCGAACCCGACCGGATGGAGGAGGTGCTGTTCGGCCGCGAGGGCGAGCGCGGCGTCGAGCCGGGCCTTCTCGAACAGGCCGACGGGGGTGTGCTGTTCTTCGACGAGGTCGCCGACATGCCCATGGGCACCCAGTCCAAGATCCTGCGCGTGCTGGTGGACCAGGCCTTCGCCCGGGTCGGCGGCACCGAGAAGATCCGCGTCGACATCCGCGTGATCTCCTCCACCAACCGCGACCTGGCCGCCCTCGCCGCCGACGGGCTGTTCCGCCAGGAGCTCTACCACCGCCTTGCCGTCGTCCCCATCGAGGTGCCCGCCCTCGAAGAGCGGCGCGAGGACATCCCCGAGCTCGCGGCCTTCTTCCTCGACATGTTCAACAAGACGCAAGGGTTGCCCCAGCGCACCCTGGGCGGCGAGGCGCAGGCGGTGCTGCAGACCATGTCCTGGCCCGGCAACGTGCGCCAGCTCAAGAACATGATGGAGCGCGCCCTGATCCTGGGCGAGGGGCGCGGCGAGATCTCGGCCGCCGAGCTGCCCCAGGCCGAGGAGGGCCCCCAGCCCGAGGGCGGCCGGGTGGTCCTGTCGGGCTCGCTGGCCACCCTTCCCCTGCGCGAGGCGCGCGAACTCTTCGAGCGGGAGTACCTGCTTACCCAGATCAACCGCTTCGGCGGCAACATCTCCCGCACGGCGAACTTCGTGGGCATGGAACGCTCGGCGCTCCACCGCAAGCTGAAGTCGCTCGGCGTCGTCACCTCGCCGCGGCAGGGTACGCGCCCGGTGGCCGAGCAGACGGCGGGCTGACATGGACGGGGTCGCCGCGGCCCGCCTCGCCGTCGACGGGCGGCAGGTCTCCTACCTCGCGGCCGGGCCGGAGGGCGCGCCGCCGCTCCTCCTGCTCCATGGCGCGGGCTTCGACGACAAGGCCCTGACATGGGCGCCCACGCTCGCCGCCCTCGCGCGCACCCGCCGGGTGATCGTGCCCGACCTGCCGGGCTACGGCGACAGCGACGACCTGGCCGAGGCGCCGGGTTTCGCCGCCCTGTCGGAATGGGTGCCGCGGTTCATGGACGCGGCGGGCCTGGCGCGTGCCGACCTCGCGGGTGTCTCCATGGGCGGGGGCATGGCGCTGTGGCTGGCGATCCATCATCCGGGCCGGATCCGCCGCGTGGTGCCGGTCTGCGCCTACGGGCTGATGTCGCACGCGCCCCACCATGCCCTGGCCCGCGCCGCCGTGCGCGCGGGCGCGCTGGGCGCGATCTACCGCGTCGCCGCGGGCTCCGAGATGCTGTCGCGGATCGGGCTGGGGCTCAACTACGCCGAGCCGGGCCGGATCACCGCGCCCACCGTGGCCGGGCTGCGCCGGGTCGCGGCAACCCAGGTCCGGCGCCGCAGCTTCGACGCCTTCCTCGCCGCCGAGATGGGCGGGCAGGGGCTCAGGACCGACCTGCGCCCCGACCTCCACCGCATCGCCGCGCCCACGCTCCTTGTCTCCGGGCGAGCCGACCGGATCGTGCCCCGCCGTTATCCCCAGGACGCCGCCGCCCGGATCGCGGGCGCGCGTCATCTGTGCCTGCCCACCGGCCACTGGCCCATGCGCGAGCGCCCCGACCTCTTCAACGCCGCCCTGGCCGATTTCCTCGCGGGCTAGGCCGCCGCCCTGACGTCGCGCCGGGCCCCTGCGCGGGGGCGTCGTCTTGAACCGTGCCGCGGGGCGTGGCAGAACCGCGGACAGCCTGCCCGAGGGCGAGGAGTTTCCGGTGAAGATCATCATTTGCGGCGCCGGCCAGGTCGGCTGGCAGATCGCCCGCCATCTCGCGGGCGAGCGCAACGACGTGACGGTCGTGGACAACAACCCCGAGCTCGTGCGCCAGGCCACCGACACGCTCGACGTGCAGGGCATCGCCGGGCACGCCTCCTACCCCGACGTGCTCGACCGCGCCGGCGCGCGCGACGCCGAGATGGTGATCGCCGCCACCCATTCCGACGAGGTCAACATGGTCACCTGCCAGGTGGCCCATTCGGTCTTCGCCGTGCCGCGCAAGATCGCCCGCCTGCGCTCCCAGAGCTATCTCGACGCGATCTACTCCGATCTCTACCGGCGCGACCACATGCCCATCGACGTGGTCATCTCGCCCGAGAAGGAGGTGTCCGAGGCCGCCCTGCGCCGCCTCTCGGCGCCCGCCGCCTTCGATACCCAGACCTTCCTCGACGATCGGGTCCAGCTCCTGGGCGTGGCGCTCGACGCCGATTGCCCGGTCCTGAACACGCCGCTGAGACAGCTCACAGACCTGTTCTCGACCCTGCGCGCCATCGTCGTGGGCGTGCGCCGGCGCGGGCAGCTCTTCGCGCCCGAGCCCGGCGACCAGCTCTTCGAGGGCGACGACATCTACGTCACCACCCACCGCGAGGATGCCGCCCGGGTGCTCGACATCTTCGGCAAGACCGTCGTGCGCCAGGAGCGCGTGGTGGTCGTGGGCGGCGGCAATGTCGGGCTGGCCGTGGCCCGCCGGCTGGAGGCGGCGCCCTGGAAGCTGCGCGTCAAGATGATCGAGAAGGACCGCCGCGCCGCGGAGCGCGCCGCCGCCGCGCTGGAACGCACCATCGTGCTGAACGGCGACGGCATGAGCATGGAGCTCCTATCGGAGGCCTCCATCGCCAAGGCCGACACCGTCCTGTGCGTCACCGACGACGACAAGACCAACCTGCTGGCCGCCGTGCGCGCCAAGCAGGCGGGCTGCCACATGGCGATCTGCCTCGTGAACGACCCCTCGCTGCAATCGCTCATGCGCCCCCTGGGGATCGACGCCTTCATCAACCCGCGCGCCACCACCGTCAGCTCGATCCTGCGCCACATCCGCCACGGAAGGGTGCGCGGCGTCTATTCCGTGGGCGACGCCGAGGCCGAGGTGATCGAGGCGCAGGTCCTGTCCACCTCGTCGATCTCGGGCAAGCTGATTCGCGAGATCGACTTCCCCGAGGGCGCTCTCGTGGGCGCCGTGTCGAAGGGCGGCCGGATCGTGCGCCCCACGGGCACCACGCGGGTGGAGGAAGGCGACGTCGTCGTCATCTTCGCGCTGGCCGCGGACGTGCCGGCGGTGGAGCGGCTGTTCCAGGTCGCGATCGACTTCTTCTGATGCGCCGCACCCTGCAACGGCTCCCGTTCCTGCTGATCCTGCAGGGGCTGGGCGCGCTGGCGATGCTGGTCCCCGCGATCCACGCCATGCACCTGGGCGACTGGGCCATCGCGCGCGCCTTCCTGTTCTCGGGCCTGCTGGGGCTGGTGGGCTTCGTCTTCCTGGCGGTGGCGGTGGGCAATCGCGGTCGCGGGGGCGCGGTGCGCGGCCAGCTCCTGGGGCTGGTCGGCGCCTTGGTGGCGCTGCCCGTGATGCTGGCGATGCCCTTGCGCGAATCGCTGCCCGACCTGACGCTCTTCGCCGCCTGGTTCGAGATGGTCAGCGCCCTGACCACCACCGGCGCCACCCTCTTTCCCGACCCCGACGCCATCTCGCTCAGCCTGCACCTGTGGCGCGCGCTCGTGGCCTGGATGGGCGGGCTCCTGTTCTGGGTCTCGGCGCTCGCGATCCTGGCGCCCCTGAACCTCGGCGGCTTCGAGGTGATCGCCACCGACATCACCGCCGCGGGCCGCGCCGCCCTGCGCGAGCGTCGCGCGGGCCGTCCCGGCGAGCGGCTCCGGCGCTACGCCCTGCGGCTGATGCCGATCTATCTCGGGCTTACCCTGCTGCTCTGGACGATCCTCGTGATGATGGGGGCCGAGCCCACCGACGGGGCGATCCTGGCCATGTCCACCCTGTCCACCTCGGGCATCGTGCCTCCCGGTTTCGAGGTGGGCAGCGTCGCGCTCGAGGTGCCGATCTGCGTGTTCCTCGTCTTCGCCCTGTCGCGGCTGACCTTCCGCAACGACTTCATCAACCGCGAGCGCGGCGTGCTGCTGCACGATCCCGAGATCCGCCTCGCCGTGACCCTCGTCGTGGCGGTGCCCACGTTCCTGTTCCTGCGCCACTTCCTTGGCTCGATCGACGTCGACGGCCAGGATGACGTGTCGGCCGCCATCCGCGCCTTCTGGGGCGCGCTCTTCACCACCGTGTCGTTCCTCACGACCACGGGCTTCGAGAGCGCGGCCTTCGAGGACGCGCGCTTCTGGTCGGGCCTGCCCACGCCCGGTATCCTCCTCGTGGGCCTGAGCCTCATCGGCGGCGGCGTCGCCACCACCGCGGGCGGCGTGAAGCTGTTGCGGATGTACGCGCTCTACAAGCACGGCGCGCGCGAGATGGGGCGGCTCGTCTATCCCAGCTCCATCGGCGGCTCGGGCGCGGCGGGTCGGCGGCTGCGCCGCGAGGGGGCGTTCGTGGCCTGGATCTTCTTCATGCTCTTCGCCATGACCATCGCGGTCACCATGCTGGCCCTGTCGCTCTCGGGCCTTCCCTTCGAGATGACGGCGATCCTGTCGGTGGCGGCGCTCTCGACCACCGGGCCGCTCGCGGATGTGGCGGGGGAATCCCCCATCCTCTACTTCGACCTCGGCGTGGGCCCGCAGGCGATCCTGGCCGCGGTCATGGTCGTGGGACGGCTCGAGGCGCTGGCCCTCATCGCTTTGTTCAACCGAGATTTCTGGCGCGGCTGAGGGCCGGATTCGCTCTGGCAATCCGGGGGGTGGCGGGACATACTGACCGCCACACCTGCGGCACCTCGGCGCGCGGGCGATTACACGCGACCATTGTTTCAGGGACAGGGCGAAGATGGCCGGCGACAAGCAGAACCTTCAGGAAACCTTCCTCAACCACGTCCGCAAGACCAAGGTCCCGGTGACGATCTTCCTCATCAACGGCGTCAAGCTGCAGGGCGTGATCACCTGGTTCGACAATTTCTGCGTGCTGCTGCGCCGCGACGGCCAGTCCCAGCTCGTCTTCAAGGGCGCGATCTCGACCATCATGCCTTCGCAGCCGATCCAGCTCTACGAAGGCGACGGCGAAGGGTGATCGCCCGGACCCGCCCGGGCCCCGGCCGCGTTGCGGCCCCATGACAACACGCGCCTGGGTCCTGCACCCCGATATCCAGACCGACCGCGACCGCCGCGCCCCCGAACCCGCGCTGGAGGAGGCCATGTCGCTCGCCCATGCCCTGCCCGGCCTCAAGGTCGCGGGGGGCGAGGTCGTGCGTCTGCCCCGCGCCCATCCCGGCCACCTCTTCGGCATCGGCAAGATGGACGAGCTCAAGCACCGCCTGGCCGAGGAGGAGATCGGCCTCGTCCTCGTCGACGGTCCCGTCTCGCCCGTCCAGCAGCGCAACCTCGAAAAGGCCTGGGGCACCAAGCTCCTCGACCGCACCGGCCTGATTCTCGAGATCTTCTCCGACCGCGCCGGCACCCGCGAAGGCGTTCTGCAGGTCGAGATGGCGCATCTGAGCTACCAGCGCACGCGCCTCGTGCGCGCCTGGACCCACCTGGAGCGGCAGCGCGGCGGCCTCGGCTTCGTGGGCGGCCCCGGCGAAACCCAGATCGAGGCCGACCGCCGCGCCATCGACGAGCAGATCGACCGTCTCAAGAAGCAGCTCGACAAGGTGGTCCGCACACGCGAGCTGCACCGCGCCGCCCGCGCCAAGGTGCCGTTCCCCATCGTCGCGCTGGTGGGCTACACCAACGCCGGCAAGTCCACGCTTTTCAACCGCCTCACCGGCGCCGAGGTGATGGTCGAGGACATGCTCTTCGCCACGCTCGACCCGACCATGCGCGCGATCGACCTGCCCTCGGGGATGCGGGTGATCCTGTCGGACACGGTGGGCTTCATCTCCGACCTGCCCACCCAGCTCGTCGCCGCCTTCCGCGCCACGCTGGAGGAGGTTCTGGCCGCCGACCTGATCCTGCATGTCCGCGACGTGAGCCATTCGGGCACGGAGGAGCAGGCGCAGGACGTAACGCGCATCCTGTCGGATCTCGGCGTGGACGAGGACGTCCCCCTGATCGAGGTCTGGAACAAGGTCGACCGCCTTCCCGAGGAGGAGCGTGCTGCGCTGTTCCGTCTCGCCGACCGGCGCGACGAGGTGCAGACCCTCTCGGCGCTGACGGGCGAGGGGCTCGAGCCCCTCCTGGCGGCGGTGAACGACCGGCTCGACGACGCGCGGACGCGCAAGACCATCGCCTTGCCGTTCGAGGCGGGCAAGCGGCGCGCGTGGCTCTACGATCAGGGGGTGGTGGAAGACGAGGCCCAGGACGAATCCGGTCTGCGTCTGACGGTCAACTGGACGGCGCGCCAGGCGCGCCGGTTCCACGACATCTGATCGCACCGGGCGGCTGGGCCGCCCAGTGCTCGTCCATCAGTACTGGACGTCGTTGCTCTGATCCTGGATCGCCTCGCCGGCGGACTCGATGTCCTGTCCGGCGCCGCCGACGGTCTCGCAAGCCGAGAGGGCGACGAAGCCGGCAAGGGCCAGAAGCTTGATAGTCGTGGTCATCACTGTCTCCGTTGATTGACGGGCCTCCAACCCGTCACGCCGCCGACCTGTTCCGCCCCGCGACATAGACCGCGACGGCGATGAGCGCATAAGCGCCGTTCACCAGCAGCACGAAGCTCCAAGGCGCCGCGGCCCCGAAGACGAGCTTGGCCGACAGCGACGACAGCGCCTCCAGCACCACGAAGGAGGTGACGCAGGCGGCGGCCGTCGACATGGAGGCGAAGATCGGGATCATCGCCATGGCGAACAGGATCGAGAAGAACTCCCGCCCGAGGCTGAAGATCAGCGGCATCAGCGGCGCGCCCGCCAGGGCCGTGATGGCGAGGGAGTTGGCGATGCAGCCGGCGACCCCGGCGACCGCCGCGATGATGACGTTGCGTGCGGTGAACATGGGCGTGTCTCCTCCGATTATCTATCGGACGACCAACTAGTCCGAAATCCCGGCATCCAAGAAGTTTCTGATCGCGGCTTCGGTCTCGCGGGGCTTCTCGGCGTGGAGCCAATGCCCCGCCCCGGGGATCGCGGCGAAGCGGGCCTTCGGGAACAGCCGCCCGATCGGCTCCCGCGCGGCATCGGTGACGTAGTCGCTCTCAGCCCCCGACAGGAACAGCGCGGGGCGCTCGAACGTCCCCCCCATGTCCCCGGGCCAGCCGGTGATCGCGTCCATCTCGCGGCCCAGCGTGTCGAGGTTGAGCATCCAGCGCCCCTTCCGCACGTCGAGGCTCTGGAGCAGGAAGGCCCGCACGCCCGGCTCGTCCACGTGCTCGGCCAGGGCCGCGTCGGCATCGGCCCGCGTCTCGATGGCGGACAGGTCCAGCGCCTTCATCGCCTCGATCAGGTGCGCCTGGCTGTGGTCGTAGGCCACCGGCGCGATGTCGGCCACGACCAGCCGACGCACCCGTTCGGGCCGGGTCAGGGCCAGCGCCATGGCGGCCTTGCCGCCCATGGAATGGCCGACCACGTCCCAGCCGTCGTCGATCGCCCCGGCCAGGTCCTCGGCCATCCCGGCGTAGGAGTGGCTCTCGGTCCGGGGCGAGGCACCGTGGTTGCGCATGTCCACGGTGCGCACCCGCCGATCCGCGGCCAGCCGCCTGGCAACAGCGCCCCAGTTGCGCCCCGATCCGAACAGCCCGTGGACGACCAGCAGGGGCGGGCGGTCGCCGCCCGTGTCCCCCCCGTGATCTTCTCCGTGATCCGTCGCTGCCAGCTCGACCATTCAGAGACCCGGGTAGATCGGGAACCGCGCGCAGAGCTCGGCCACCTCGCCGCGCACCTTATCCTCCACGGCCGCGTTGCCCTCGGCCCCGTTCGCCGCGAGCCCGTCGACGACCTCCACGATCCAGTCCGCGATCTGGCGGAACTCCGGCTCGCCGAAGCCGCGCGTGGTGCCCGCGGGCGTCCCCAGCCGGATGCCGCTGGTGATCGTCGGCTTCTCGTCGTCGAAGGGGATGCCGTTCTTGTTGCAGGTGATGTGGGCGCGGCCCAGGGCCGTCTCGGTGGCGTTGCCCTTCACCCCCTTGGGGCGCAGGTCCACGAGCAGAAGGTGGCTGTCGGTGCCGTCGGTGACGATGTCGAGGCCGCCCTCCATCAGCCGCGCGCCCAGCGCCCGCGCGTTCGCCACGACCTGCTTCTGGTAGGTCTTGAACGAGGGCTGCAGCGCCTCGCCGAAGGCCACCGCCTTGGCCGCGATGGCGTGCATCAGCGGCCCGCCCTGGATGCCGGGGAAGATGGCCGAGTTCACCTTCTTGGCGATGGCCTCGTCGTCGGTCAGGATCATGCCGCCGCGCGGCCCGCGCAGGGTCTTGTGGGTGGTCGTCGTCGCCACGTGGGCATGGGGGAAGGGCGAGGGGTACTCGCCCGCCGCTACCAGCCCCGCGAAATGGGCCATGTCCACCAACAGGTAGGCGCCTACCTCGTCGGCGATCTCGCGCATCCGGGCGAAGTCGATGATCCGCGGGATCGCCGAGCCGCCGGCGATGATCATCTTGGGGCTGTGCTCGCGGGCGAGCTCGGCCACCTGGTCGTAGTCGGGCAGCAGGTCGTCCTTCTTCACGCCGTACTGCACCGCCTTGAACCACTTGCCCGACTGGTTGGGCTTGGCGCCGTGGGTCAGGTGCCCGCCCGCGTCGAGGCTCATGCCGAGGATGCAGTCGCCCGGGGCGAGCAGGGCCTGGAACACCCCCTGGTTGGCCTGGCTGCCCGAGTTGGGCTGCACGTTGGCGAAGCCGCAGCCGAACAGCTCCAGCGCGCGCGCGATGGCCAGGTTCTCGGCCACGTCCACGTGCTGGCAGCCGCCGTAGTAGCGGCGGCCCGGATAGCCTTCGGCGTACTTGTTGGTCAGCACCGAGCCCTGCGCCTCCAGCACGGCGCGGCTGACGATGTTCTCGGAGGCGATCAGCTCGATCTCCTCGCGCTGACGGGCCAGCTCGTCGGTGACGGCGCGGGTCAGCTCGGGGTCGATGTCCGACAGGCTCTTGGTGAAGAAGCCTTCGTCGCGATGGGGCGCGTTCATGGCAGGCCAGCTCCTTGTGTCGCGGGATGGCTCCCCTTAGCCCATCGCGCCCGCCCGGGGAAGGGCCGGGACCGACCCGTCCCTTGTCATTCGCGTCCCGTCCGGGCAATCGTCCCCGCGAGGGGGACCGGCCCACGTCCTCCGCAGGGGGGACCGGCCCACGTCCTCCGCAGGGAGGACCGGCCCACGTCCTCCGCAGGGAGGACCGGCCCATGTATCGAAAGATCGCGTTTTCGGCGAGCCGAAGCGACCAGGCGCAGGCGGCGATCGCCGCCCTGTCGCGCCGCTACGGCGACGTCCCCGAGGCCGAGGCCGAGGTGATCGTCGCCCTGGGCGGCGACGGCCACATGCTGCGCACGCTCCATCGCACCCAAAGCCTCCCCGCGCCCGTCTACGGCATGAACTGCGGCACCATCGGCTTTCTGATGAACGAGTACGACGAGGACGGCCTGATCGCCCGCCTCGCCGCGGCCGAGCGCGAGACGATCAACCCCCTGTCGATGGTCGCCACCCGCGCCGACGGATCGGTGGAGCGGCACCTGGCCATCAACGAGGTCTCGCTCCTGCGCCAGGGCCCCCAGGCGGCGAAGCTGTCGATCCGCGTGGACGGCCGCACCCGGATGCAGGAGCTGGTCTGCGACGGGGCGCTGGTGGCCACGCCGGCGGGCTCGACGGCCTACAACTACTCCGCCCACGGCCCGATCCTGCCCATCGGCGCCGACGTCCTGGCCCTGACGGCCATGTCCGCGTTCCGGCCGCGGCGCTGGCGCGGCGCGCTCCTGCCCGAGACGGTGACGGTCCGCTTCGAGGTGCTGGAGGCCGAGAAGCGCCCCGTCATGGCCGACGCCGACGGGAACTCCGTGCGCGACGTGGCCACCGTGGAGGTCCGCACCGAGCCCGCCGTGAGCCACGCGATCCTGTTCGACCCCGGCCACGGCCTGCAGGAACGGCTCATCCGCGAGCAGTTCGTCTGAGCCCACCCCGATTTTTCGACCCGAGAAATCGCCTCGCCCCACCGTTCGTCACAACCGCGGTGCCGGGCCGAGCGGCACCGGGCCGAGCCAGACGCGCCCGTCCCGCAGCTCCAGCGGCACGCGCACCCGGTCCGCCCGCTCCGTGCCCGCCGACAGGGCGCCAAGGCCCTGCCGGGCCATCTCCAGCCGCCCCTCCGCCAGAAGCCCGGCCGCTTCGGCGATCTCCAGCGCCCGGTCCCAACCGGTCAGGGTCACGTCGAGCCGCCCCGTGAGCAGGCCCTCGGGGCCCACGTCGAGCGTACCTTCCGCGTCGAGCGCGGCGCCGCCCCAGTCCAGGTCGAGCCGGTCGATCTCGATCCGCTCCACCGCGATCTCGCCGGTCTCCAGCGCCAGCCGGGTCGGCGCCGCGTCGAGATGCACGAGCGCGTCGAGCGTCACCCCGTCCACCAGCCGCGCCTCGGCGCCCGCCCCGGGCAGCAGGTCGCGGGGCAGGGCCACGTCATCGAGGGTAACCCCGATATTCTGCACGTCGGCCTCCATGCCGTCCGCCACGCGGGTCGCGGCGAGCACGCGGCCCGCCGCCGCCTCCCGCCCCGCCCAGCGGGCGGTGGCCTCCTCCCAGACGAGGTTGGCGTGGTCGAGCATGCCGCCCGCCTCGGGCGAGAAGGTCGCCGAGGCCCGCGCCCGGCCCGCGCCGACCTCGACCGCCCCGGCGGCGGTGTCGAGCGTCTGGGTCTCGGGGAAGGCCACGATCACCCGGTTGGGCGCGTAGCTCAGGGCGAAGACCTGCAGGAACGGCGCCGACCAGCCCGCGCCGCCGGGCCACGCGACCCGGGGCGCGTCGATCATGGTGTCGAAGCGGTTGGGAAAGCCGGTGACGCGGATGTCATCGGTCTCCACCGAGACGCCGCGCGCCTCCATCCGCGCGATGCCTTCGTCGATGGCCGAGCGCAGCATGCGCGACCCCACGACCCAGTAGGCGGACCAGGCCGCCGAGACGACGACGATCAGGGCGATCAGGATTCGCATCTTGGGTCCTTTTCCCGTCGGTCCGGGGGAGATATAGCCCCGGCCATGGAACCGCCAGCGACACAAGGTCCGATGTGGGTCTTCGGGTACGGCTCGCTCGTCTGGAACCCGGAATTTCCCGTGGCCGAACGCCTCGTGGCGCGGCTCTCGGGCTATGCCCGCACCTTCTGCATGAGCTCGGTGCACCACCGCGGCACGCCCGACCTTCCGGGGCTGGTGCTGGCGCTCGACGCCCGGCGGGGCGAAAGCTGCACGGGCCTCGCCCTGCGCGTGGAGCCCGGCCACGAGGCCGACACGCTGGTGCGCCTGCGCGAGCGCGAGCTCGTCTCCTCCGCCTACCTGGAGCGGCGCCTGCCGCTCACCCTCGCGGACGGCCGCGCGGTGGAGGCGGTGGCCTACGTGGTCGACCCCGACCACGACCAGTACCGTGGCGCCCTCACGCTCGAGGAGCAGGCCCGCATCATCGCCGACGCCACCGGCGGACGCGGCCCCAACGACGAGTATCTCTACAACACCTCGTCCCACCTGGCCGATCTCGGCATCTCCGATCCCGACCTCGACTGGCTGTCCGAGCGGGTCCGCCGCCTGCGGGGCGCCGACGGCGCGTGACGCCTTGGCGCGCGCGCGCCTTTTCTCTAGGCTTCGTAGGACCATGGCAGGGCAGGGCAGCCAGATGACCTTCAGCGCCGGGCGCGACCTGCGCCCCAGGTTCACGCGGCCGCTGCGGCAGGTCGTATCGATGGTCCTGGTCCTCGTGCTGACCTGTCTCGGCACCGTTCTGGCCTGGCCCAGCGTGGCGCCCGTCTTCCTCGCCAACCCGGCGCTGAACGGGTTCATCGGGCTGGTCTTCCTCGTGGGCGTGCTGGCCTGCTTCGGTCAGCTCTGGCAGCTCTGGCAGTCGGTCGACTGGCTGCAGGGCTTCGCGGCCGAGGCGCCGGGCTATCGCCTGTCGGCCGCGCCGCGCCTGCTCGCGCCCCTGGCCACGCTCATGCGGTCCCGCGGGCGCCACGCCCAGATCAGCGCGACCTCGTCGCGCTCCATCCTCGACTCTGTCGCGACCCGCATCGACGAGGCGCGCGACATCACCCGCTACATCGTCAACCTTCTGATCTTCCTCGGCCTTCTGGGCACGTTCTACGGCCTGGCCACCACCGTTCCCGCCATCGTCGAGACGATCCGCGCCCTCGCCCCGGAGGAGGGCGAGGACAGCCTCGCCATCTTCTCGCGCCTGATGGACGGGCTCGAAACGCAGCTCGGCGGCATGGGCATCGCCTTCGGCTCCTCGCTCCTGGGCCTGGCGGGATCGCTGGTCGTGGGCCTGCTGGAGCTCTTCGCCAGCCACGGGCAGAACCGGTTCTACCGCGAGCTGGAGGAGTGGCTCAGCTCCATGACCCGCCTCGGCCTCGCCGGAGAGGAGGGCGGCGGCGACACCGCCGGCGCCACGGCCGTCCTTGAGCACGTCTCCGCCCAGATCGACCGGCTCGAGGACATCCTGGCGCGGGGCGAGGCGCGCCGGGCCGAGAGCGACGCCCGCCTGGCCGAGATCCTCGCCGCGCCCCGCGAGGGGGGCGACCTCGCCCCCGCCATCTCGCGCCTGGCCGACGGCCAGGACCGCCTCGCCGCCGCGCTCGCGGACGGCCCCGGCGAGGGCCTCGATTCCGAATCCCGCCTGCGCCTGCGCTCCCTCGACGTGCAGGTCCTGCGTCTCTCGGAGGAGGTCGCCGCCGGCCGCGTCGAGGCCACCGCCGAGATCCGCCACGAGTTGCGCCAGGTCGCCCGCGCCCTGTCGCGCGCCCGCGCCGAGTGAGGCCCCGCCCATGCCCCTGAGCGCCCCATGCCCCTGAGCCGCCGCGCCACGGGCCGCGTCACCGCCAATATCTGGCCCGGCTTCGTCGACGCGGTGACCTCGCTCCTGCTGGTCGTCACCTTCGTCCTGTCGATCTTCATCGTCGTCCAGTACGTCCTGCGCGAGGAGATATCGGGCCAGCAATCGCGTCTCGACGCGCTCGCGGGCAAGGTCGAGACCCTGTCGGCCGCTCTGGGCGTCGCCGACAGCCGCGCCGAGGCGCTGGCCGCCGAGGGCGTCGAGCTGCGCGGCACCCTTTCGCGGCGCGACGAGCGCATCGCCGCGCTCGAGGCCGAGAGCGCCCGCCGGGCCGCCCGCGCGGAGGAGGCGGCGTCGGCACGCGACGCGGCCCTCTCAGACCTCGCCGCCGCCCGCGACGAGATCGACGCCGAGGCGGAGGCCGCGCGCCTCGCCGCCGCCCGCGCCGACGCGCTGGCGGCCCTGGCCGACCGGCTCAGGGGCGAGGTGGCCGAGGGCGCGGAGCGGACCGCCGCCCTGCAATCGGACCTCGACGCCGAGGAGGCCGCCCGTTTGGCCGAGGCCGCGGCGGCCGAGGACCTGCGAGACCGCCTTTCGGACAGCCGCGCCGAGCTGACGGCCATGGCGCTCGACCTCGAGGAGCAGCGCGCCCGCGCGGAGGAGACGCTGACCCTGCTCGCCGCCGCCCGCGCCGCCGGGGACGCGCTCGACGCGCGCCTCGCCGACGCCCTTGCCGGCCGCGACACCGCCGCCGCCCGGGGGGAGGAGGCCCGCGCCCGGGCCGAGGACCTGCGCGCGCGCCTCGCCGACGCGCTCCTGCTGGAGCGCCAGGCCCGCACCCGCGCCGCGGCCGAAGGGGAGGCGGCCGAGCGCCAGGCCACGCTTCTCGACCTGGCCCGCTCCGAGCTGGCCGAACGGGACGCCGCGGCCGAGGACGCCGCCCGCGACCGGGCCGCCCTCGACGTACAGGTCGCCCGCCTGGAGACCCAGGTCGCCACCCTGCGCTCGCTCCTCGACGTGGCGGAGGAGCAGGAGAGCGCCGCCGAGGGCGAGATCGCCGACCTGGGCCGGCGCCTCAACGCAGCCCTCGCCCGCGAGGCGGAGGAGCAGCGCCGCCGCGCCGAGCTGGAGGCCGCCGAACGCGAACGGCTCGAAAGCTACCGCTCCGAGTTCTTCGGCCGCCTGCGCCAGGTCCTGGGCGGCCGCGAGGGAGTGGAGATCGCGGGCGACCGCTTCGTGTTCGACAGCGAGGTGCTGTTCCCCTCGGGCTCGGCCGACCTGTCGCAGGCGGGGCGCGACCAGGTGGCCCGGGTGGCCCGGCTCCTGGACGACGTGCGCGCCCAGATCCCCGACGGGATAGACTGGGTGATCCGCGTCGACGGCCATACCGACGACGTGCCCCTCTCGCCGCGCAGCCCCTACGACGACAACTGGGAGCTGAGCCAGGCCCGCGCCCTGTCGGTGGTGCGCTACATGTCCGGCGAGCTGGGCTTCCCGCAGGACCGGCTCGCGCCCACGGGCTTCGGCGAGTTTCGCCCCCTGGACGCGTCCGGCACGCCCGAGGCCCGCGCCCGCAACCGCCGCATCGAGCTCAAGCTGACCGAGCGCTAGGTGCTCAGGTGTCGCCCTGGGTCTCGATGTAGATGGTGTTGCCGCAATGCTTGCAGTGGCTGGCGTCGTGGTCGTGGGCGCCCAGGCCGCAATCCTCGCAGGTCACCTGCGCCTTGTTGGGCCGGTAGATCGCCTGGAGAAGCTGCAGGAAGAAGCCCACGCCGAAGATCATCATGAAGATCGTCAGGATGCGGCCCACCCGGTCCTCCAGCGTGATGTCGCCGTAGCCCGTCGTGGTCAGGGTCGTGATGGTGAAGTAAAGCGCGTCCACCAGCGTGTCGAGGTTGGGGTTGCGGTCGTGCTCGACCACCCAGACGATGGATGTCGCCACGAAGATGAACGCGAGCAGGTTCAGCGCGGCGACCGAGACCCGCGTGTTGACGTTGAGCCGACCCAGCACCTCGTCGATCCACCCCGCCACCCGGAAGGTGCGGATCAGGCGCAGCACCCGCAGCACCCGCAGGAAGGCCAGGTTCGACCCCGCGAAGAGGGGCGCCAGCAGCGAGGCCATGACCACGATGTCGGCCAGCGTCGGCAGCGACAGCAGGAACTTCCAGCGGTTGTCCGCGATCCAGCCCCGCGCGATCACGTCGGACAGCACCACGAGCCCCACGGCGATGTCCACGGCAACGATCCCGGCGTTGAACCGGGAGGTGGCGGTTGCCAGGAAGTAGGCGATCGTCGCGAGGTCGAACACGAACAGCGCCCCGCGAAAGACGCGCGGCGCCGTGCCCTCGCCCTCGTAGAGGTTGGCGAGCGTGTCGCGCATCGCGCGCCCTATTGCGGCTTGTCGGCGGCCGTGGCCTCTCCGGGGAAGGCCTCGCGCACCGCCTTCAGCACCGCTTCGGCATGGCCGTCGACCTTCACCTTGCGCCACTCGGCCCGCACCACCTTCTCCGGGTCCACCAGGAAGGTCGCCCGCTCGATCCCCATGGAGGTCTTGCCGTACATGGTCTTCTCCACCCAGACGCCGTAGGCCTCGCAGACCGCCCCGTCCTCGTCCGACAGGAGCGCCACCTTCAGGTCGTGCTTGTCGCGGAACTTGTCCTGCTTGGCGACCGGGTCGCGCGAGATCCCGAGGATCGTCACGCCCTGCGCGGCGAACTGGTCCACCATCTCGGTGAAGGCCTGCGCCTCCTTGGTGCAGCCCGGCGTGTCGGCCCTGGGGTAGAAGTAGATCACCACCGCGCCGTCCACCTGCGACAGGGTGACGGTCTCGCCGCCGTCGCGGGGCAGGGTGAAGTCCGGGGCGGGCTGGCCGGTCAGGTCCATGGCGCGTCTCCTCTTGGGTGTGGGGGCAAAGGTGTCGGTGGGAGGGCGAAAGGCAAGCCCCCGCCTCGCCGCGATCCGTGCCGCGACCCCGTGCGAACGTGATCGCCCGCAGCGGCCGGCCCCCGTGGAAGCCGCGCGCGAATCCGGCCATGGTGCGCGCCATGAGGCCGGCAGGATGAAACGGGCAGGATGACACGTTCGGGCGGAACGGGGCGGCGCCTCCGGCGCGGAGCCGTGCGCGCGGGGCTGTGGGCGGCGGCGCTCGCCGCGGTCCTCCTCGCCGTGCTGGCGGGTCTTGCCCTGACGGAGACGCGCCTCGTCCTGCCCGCCGCCCTGGTCGGGCGGATCGAGGAGCGGATCGACGACCGCCTCCCCGACCTTTCCATCGACCTGGGCCGCGTCTCGGTCTGGATCGACGACGGCGCGGTCCCGCGCCTCGCGCTGGAGGAGGTGCGTCTCGCCGGTGCCGGGGGCACCGAGATCGCCGCGCTGGGCGAGGTCGGCCTCGCCTTCGATACGCGCGCCGCGCTCTCGGGACGGATCGCGCCCCGCGCCCTCGACGTGGAAGGCGCGCACCTGACCCTGCGCCGCGATTCCCGCGGGCGCTTCGAGCTGAGCTTCGGCGGCACCGGCGGGGTGGAACTGGCCGGCCCGGGCGACATCCTGCAGGCGGCCGAGGCGGCGTTGGCGCGGGCCCCGTTCGACCGGGTGCGCTCGGTCACCCTCGACGGCGCCCTCATCACGGTGGAGGACGCGCGCACGGCGCGTGTCTGGCAGCTGACCGACGGGCGCGTGGCGCTGGACCGCTCGGCGGATGGCACGGAGCTGACGATTGCGTCCCGCATTTTCAACGGCACCGACCGGATGGGCCGCCTGCGCCTGGCCCTCGACAGCCCCGCCCGGACCCCTCGCGCGACCCTGCGCGCCGAGCTCGCCGGCATCGCTGCCCGGGACCTCGCGCTCCAGAGCCCCGCGCTCGCCGCCCTATCGGTCCTCGACGCCCCCCTCTCGGCCTCGCTGCGCGCCGCCGTCGACGACCGGGGCGAGGTCGCGGGTCTGTTGGGGTCCCTGCGAATCGGCGCCGGCACGCTCAGGCCCCGCGCGGCGGTGCGACCCATCCCGTTCCGGGCAGCGAGTGCCCGGATCGACTACGACCCCACCCGGGATCGCGTGGAAATTCCAGAGGTTACGGTCCGCTCCAAGGATGGCTCGGCACAGCTTTCGGGCCATGTGGACCTGGTAGGCGAGGCCGACGGCGTCCCGCAGGAGCTGATCGGCCAGCTCCGCATCGCCCGCCTGCGCCTCGGCGCGCCCGAGCTCTACCCCGAGCCGGTGGAGGTCACGGGCGGCTCCGTCGACCTGCGTCTCGCGCTCGACCCGTTCCGCCTCGAGGTGGGCCGCATCGAGCTGCCAGGCCCCGGGGGCGACCCCGAACGCACCGTGCGCGTCCGGGGCCGCGTTGCCGCCGGCGCCGAGGGCTGGGACGTGTCCATGGACCTGGCCGCCGAACGGCTCGACATCGCCCGCGTCCAGCGCTTCTGGCCCCTTCCCATCGCACCCGGCGTGCGCGATTTCGTCACCGGGCGCATCGCGGACGGGGAGGCGACGGACCCCGCGCTGGCGATCCGCTGGCGCACGGGCATGGACAAGCCCGAGCTGCAGATGAGCCTCGCCTTCGAGGGAGCAAAGGTGCGGGCGGTGCCGTTCCTGCCACCGGTCACGGGCGGCGCGGGCTTCGTCGAACTCAGCGACGACCGCTTCACCGTCGCCGTCGACGAAGGTGACGTGGCCCCCGAGGGCCGCCCCCCCGTCAGCCTGGGGGGCACCACCTTCGTCATCCCCGATACCCGGGTGAATCCCGCCCCCGCCGAGATCGAGCTGGTGAGCGACGGCCCGCTCCCCTCCACGCTCGCGCTCCTCGACGCCGAGCCGCTCCGGCTCCTGTCGCGCGCGGGGCGCACGCCCGACATCGCCGAGGGGCGGCTCGCGGCCACCACCCGGATCGGCCTGCGCCTGCAGCCCGGCAACACGGCCGAGGACATCGACGTGGACAGCCGGGGCGTTGTGACCGGCCTCGTCTCCGAGACGGCGGTGCCGGGCCGCCGATTGACGGCCGAGCGAATGGAGATCGAGGCCGACAAGACCCGCATCCGCGCCACCGGCGCGGCGGAGTTGTCGGGCGTCGCCTTCGACGGCGCGTGGGAACAGGGCCTGTCGGGCGACGCCCAGGGCCAGGGCCGGGTGGAGGGGCAGGTGGCGCTCTCGCCCGAGGGGCTCGCGGCCTTCGGCGTGGCGCTGCCCGACGGGTTCGTCTCGGGGAGCGGCACGGGGCGGATCGAGATGGACCTGGGCGGCGGGCCGCCGCGCTTTTCCGTCACCTCCGACCTGTCGGGGATCGGCCTGTCGGTGGCCGCCGTCAACTGGTCCAAGGCCCCGTCGCGGACCGGGACGTTCGAGGTGGCCGGAACCCTGGGGGAGGCTCCGGCGATAGACCGGCTGCGGCTCGACGCTCCGGGCCTCGACGCGTCGGGGCGCATAGAACTTGCGCCCGGGCCGGCCTTCGGCGCGCTGCGGCTCGACCGGGTTGTCCTTGGCGACTGGCTCGACGCGGGCGTGACGATCTCGGCCCGGGGGCCGGGGCAGGCGCCCGCGATCCGCGTCGACGGCGGCTCGGTGGACCTGCGCCGGGCCGAACTGGGGGGGGACGGCGGCTCGGGCGGGGGCGGCGCGGCGCGCGGCCCCGTCGCGCTGCGCCTCGACCGGCTGGTGCTGACCGACACGATCGCGCTCCGCCCCGTGTCGGTGGACCTCGCCGCCGGAACGGCGCTCAGGGGCACGTTCCGCGGCCAGGTGAACGGCGGCGTGGCGGTCGACGGCCAGCTCGCGGGCGGCGCGCGGGGCACGTCGATCCGCGTCACCTCCCGCGACGCGGGCGCGATCCTGCGCGACGCGGGCCTCGTGCGGCAGGTGCAGGGCGGCGCGCTCGACCTCGTGCTTGAACCCACGGGGGCGAAGGGGACCTACGACGGCCGGGTGCGGGTGAACGGCATCGTGCTGCGCGACGCGCCCGCCATCGCCGAGCTGCTCTCGGCGATCTCGGTCGTGGGTCTGCTGGAGCAGCTTCAGACCAACGGCATCCCCTTCGACGAGGTCTCGGCCGAGTTCCGGGTTTCGCCCCGCGCTATCACGCTCTATCGCTCCTCGGCCACCGGGGCCTCCCTGGGGCTGTCGATGGACGGGGGCTACGACATGGTGACGAAACGGATGGACATGCAGGGCGTCGTCTCGCCGATCTACCTGCTGAACCGGGTGGGGTCGATTTTCACCCGGCGCGGCGAGGGGCTGTTCGGGGTCAACTTCACCCTGCGCGGGCCGGTGGCCGATCCGCAGGTGGGGGTGAACCCGCTGTCGATCCTGACGCCGGGAATGTTTCGCGACATCTTCCGCCGACCGCCCCCCGAGAGGGCCGCGCCGTGAAGCTTTCGGAGTTCGATTTCGACCTGCCCGACGAGCTGATCGCCACCCGGCCCGCGCGGCCGCGCTCCTCGGCGCGGATGCTGGTGGCGCGGGGGCGCGAGATCGCGGATGCCCGGGCCATCGACCTCGCCTCCATTCTCGACCCCGGCGACCGGCTGGTCCTGAACGACACCCGCGTCATCCCCGCCCGGCTGTCGGGGACACGGGAGCGCCCCGGTGGCGCCGGGGCGCGGATCGAGGCGACCCTGCTCGACCCCCGCCCCGACGGGACCTGGCGCGCGCTCCTCAAGCCGTTGCGCAAGGTCCGCGACGGCGAGCGGATCGACTTCTCCTCCGGCCTGTCGGCCGTGGTCGAAGGTCGCGAGGACGGGGCGGCGCACCTGCGCTTCGACCTTGCGGGCGCGGATTTCGACGCGGCCCTCGACGCGGCCGGCGCCATGCCGCTGCCTCCCTACATCGCCGCGAAGCGCGCCGCCGACGACCGCGACCGCGAGGATTACCAGACGATCTGGGCGCGCCGGTCCGGCGCCGTCGCGGCCCCCACGGCCTCGCTCCACTTCGACGCGGCGCTGATGGACCGGCTTGCCGAGCGGGGGGTGCAGATGAGCTACGTCACGCTTCACGTCGGCGCGGGCACGTTCCTGCCCGTCAAGGTGGACGACATCTCCGACCACCGGATGCACGCCGAGTGGGGCGAGGTCACCGAAGGCGCGGCGACCGAGATCGCGGCCACGAAGCGCGCGGGGGCGCGCGTCGTGCCCGTGGGCACCACCGCCCTGCGCCTGATCGAGAGCGCGGCCACCGCGCGGGGGGAGATCGCCCCCTGGCGGGGCGAGACCGATATCTTCATCACGCCCGGGTTCGAGTTCCGCATCGCCGACGCGCTGATGACGAACTTCCACCTGCCGCGCTCGACGCTGATGATGCTGGTCTCGGCCTTTCTCGGGGTGGAGGAGATCCGCGCCGTCTATGCCCATGCGATCGCGGAGCGTTACCGCTTCTTCAGCTACGGCGACGCCTCGCTCCTGATCCCGGGGGAGCCGCGATGCGGGAGCTGATGGACCGCCTGGCGGGGTGCACGATCTGCGCGGAGCGGTTTGCCGCGACCCATACCGCCCACCGGCCCAACCCGGTGGTGTGGTTCCGCCCCGGCGCGCGCATCCTGATCGCGAGCCAGGCGCCGGGGATGCGCGTCCACCAGGCCAACACGCCGTTCTGGGACCAGTCGGGCAAGCGGCTGCGCGACTGGCTGGGGATCGGGGAGGACGAGTTCTACGACCGGGGCCGGGTCGCTATTGTGCCCATGGCGTTCTGCTTTCCCGGCTACGACGCCAAGGGCTCGGACCTGCCGCCGCCGCGGGTCTGCGCCAAGACCTGGCGCGCGCCGATCCTGGAGGCGCTCGACACGATCCGCCTGACGGTGCTCATCGGGGGCTACGCGCAGAAATGGCACCTCGGAACCCGGGGGCGGGTGACGGACACGGTCGCGGCCTGGCGCGACCATGCGCCGGAGGTCTTCCCCTTGCCGCACCCGTCCTGGCGCAATACCGCGTGGCTGAAGCGCAATCCGTGGTTCGAGAGCGATCTCGTCCCCGTCCTGCAAGCCCGTGTGAGGGAGGTGCTCGATGACGACGCCGCTTGACGATGCCCATGCCGCGATGACGGCCGCGCCCGAGGACGACGACGCGCGCCTCGCCTTCCACGACCGGCTGGCCTCGGCCGAACTCTACCTGCTGCTGGTGCGCGAGCCCGAGGGCGACGAGGCGCTCGACCCGCGCCTGTTCGAGACGTCCCAGGGGACATTCGTGCTGGCCTTCGACCGGGTCGAGCGGCTCTCGGCCTTCGCCGAAGGCTCGGCGCCCTACGCCGCGCTGTCGGGCCGCATCCTGGCCGCGATGCTGGACGGCAACGGGGTGGGCCTGGCCCTGAACCCCGGCGTCGCGCCATCCTCCTACCTGATGCCGTCCGAGGCGGTGACCTGGCTGGCGGAAACCCTCTCGGACGCGCCCGACGAGCTGGAGGCGCGGCCCTCCGAGCTGTCGCCCCCCGGCGACCTGCCTGACCGGCTTCTGACGGCGCTCGACGCCAAGCTCGCCTCCGCCCAAGGGCTGGCACGCATGGCCTATCTCTGCGGCGTGACCTGGGAGACGGGGGCGAGGGGGCACCTCCTGGCCTTCGTCGACGCGACACCCGGGGCCGAGGGTGCGCTGGCGCGCGCGGTGCGCGAGGCGCTGGTCTTCTCGGGGTTGGAGGCCGGCGCCCTCGACGTGGCGTTCTTCGCCGCCTACGACGCGGTCGCGGGGCGGCTGGCGCGGGTCGGCCTGCGATTCGACCTGCCCGCGTTCGAGGCACAGGTGGCCCCGGCCGCGCCCGGAACGGACCCGGACAATCCGCCGCGCTTGCGCTGAGAGGCGCGGTGGCCGATCCTGACCGTGACACGGGAGGGAGAGGCGGATGATCGACGGGATCTTCGAGGCGACCCCGAGGGAGGGCGCACGGGCCGAGTGTCTCGACCCCGCCGCCGAAATGCGCCCCCTGGTGGAGGAGATCGACGGCTTTGTCTCCGTCGAGCGGTTCGAGAGTTTGACCACGCCCGGAAAGCTCCTGTCGGTGTCGGTGTTCCACGACGAGGCCGCGCTCGACGAATGGCGCCGGGTGGCGAAGCATCGCGCGATGCAGTCGCGCGGGCGTCACCGTCTGTTCGCCGACTACCGGCTGCGGGTGACGAGCGTGATCCGCGACGACGGCCTGACCGACCGCGCCGAGGCGCCCGGCGACAGCCGGACCCTGCACGAGACCCCCGGCGCCTGAGCGCCCGCGCCTTTCCGGCCGGGAACCCGGCCCCCACGGAGACCGCCGATGCCCGCCCGTCCGTTCCTCCTGGCCCTTTTCGCGCTCGTCGCCTGCGACGGGGCGGAGGCGCCCATGTCCACGGTGGTGGGCCCCGATCCGCGCCTGCCCGCGCCCGAGCAGCGCCTCCTGCCCACGGTCAACATCGCCCCCGCAACGGGCTGGCCCGAAGGCACCGCACCGGTGGCGGCCGAGGGGCTGGAGGTGGCGCCGTTCTTCTCCGGGCTCGACCATCCGCGCTGGCTCCACGTGCTGCCGAACGGCGACGTGCTGGTGGCCGAGACGAACGCCCAACCCTCCGCGCCCAAGGGGCCGCGCGATCTTGCCATGCGCCTGGTGATGGGCGTGGCGGGGGCCCGGGCGCCCACGGCCGACCGTATCAGCCTGCTGCGCGACGCCGACGGCGACGGCGTGGCCGAGGGGCGCTCCGTCCTCCTGAAGGGGCTGACATCGCCCTTCGGCATGGCGCTGGCAGGGGGCTACCTCTACGTCGCCAACACCGACGCGCTGGTCCGCGTGCCCTACACCCCCGGTCAGGCGCGCATCGACGCCGAGCCGGAGGTGGTGGCGCGGCTGCCGGCCCTGCCCATCAACCACCACTGGACGAAGGGGCTCCTGGCCCATGACGGGCGGCTCTATGTCTCCGTCGGATCGAACAGCGACCACGGCGAGAACGGGCTGGAGGCGGAGGAGGGCCGCGCCGCGATCTGGGAGGTCGACCCGGTGACCGGGGCGGCGCAGATCTACGCGGAGGGGCTGCGCAACCCGGTGGGCCTGGATGCCGATCCAGCCACGGGCGCGATCTGGGCGGTGGTCAACGAGCGCGACGAGCTAGGCGACAACCTGGTGCCGGACTATCTCGCGCGGGTCGATCGGGGCGACTGGTTCGGCTGGCCCTTCGTCTACTGGGGCGACGTGGCCGACCCGCGGGTGGACCAGTCCGCGCGCCCCGACCGTCCCGTGGAGCGACCCGACTATGCCTTGGGGGCCCATGTGGCGCCCCTGGGTCTCGCCTTCGCCGACGGGGCGCGGCTGGGGCAGGGGCGCGGGGTCTATGTCGGGCTCCACGGGTCGTGGAACCGCCGGCCCGCCAGCGGCTACGAGGTCGTCTTCGTGCCGTTCGACGGCGGAGGGCCCTCGGGCGATCCACGCACCGTCCTGTCGGGCTTCCTCGACGCCTCCGAGCAGGCGCGCGGCCGTCCCGTGGGCGTTGCCGTGGCACCCGACGGGGCGCTCCTCGTGGCCGACGACGTGGGCAACACCGTGTGGCGGGTCGTGCCCGAGTGACGCCGGCCGGGCCCCGCCGGTGCGGGCCCCCTAGAGCGGGCCCTCCTCGCCGGTGAAGCCCTTCATCTGGTCCTCGGCCCAGGCGCGGATGTCGTATTTCTTGATTGTCTCGCGCATGTTGCGCATCCGGTCCTCCTGCTCGTCCTCGGGCATCTTGAGCGCCTGGACGATCGCGCGGTCCATGGAGCGGTGGCTGAACGGGTTGGCGACGATGGCCGATCCCATCTCGACCGAGGCGCCGGCGAATTCCGACAGGACCAGCGCGCCGCGATTGTCGCTGCGGCAGGCGGCGAACTCCTTGGCGACCAGGTTCATCCCGTCCGCGAGCGGCGTGATCCAGGCCACGTCGGCGGCACGGTAGTAGGCGACGAGGTCGTCGAAGGGGATCGCCCGGCTCATCAGCGTCACCGGCGTCCATTCGAGCGTGCCGAAGCGGCCGTTGATGCGGCCCACGATCTGCTCGATGTCGTTCTGGATGTCGGCATAGACGGTCATGTTGCGGTTGGCGCTGACCGAGACGTGCATCAGCCGGATCTTGCCGCGCAGGTCGGGATATTCTTCCAGCACCCGCTCGAAGCTCAGGAGCTGGTCGGTGCCTCCCTTGGTGTAGTCGGTGCGCCCCACCGACAGGATCAGCTTGGCGTCCAGGTCGGCGCGGATCTCTCGGGCGCGCTCGATGGTCTCCTCGCTCTGCGCGCGGCTCTCGATATAGTCCACGTCGACCCCCACGGGGGAGGCCAGGACCTGCACCTTGCGGCCGTCGTAGGACACGTGACGGGCATAGCGCCGCTCGCTGAGGGCCACGTATTCCTTGATGAAGTCGGGATCGACCTCCTCGCGCGCGCCGGTCTGCACGTCGAACAGGCTTTCGGCCACGCCGACGAAGTTGGCCGCGTAGCGCGGGATGTGAAAGCCCACCACGTTGCAGGACAGGAGCGACTCCATGATCTCGCGCCGCCACGGCAGGACGTTGAACATGTCCGCCGAGGGGAACGGCGTGTGGTGGAAGAAGCTGATCCGCACGTCGGGGCGAAGCTGGCGCAGGTATTTCGGCACGAGCCACAGGTTGTAGTCGTGGACCCAGACCACCGCCTTGTCGGCGGCTTCGGCCGCGGCGGCCTCGGCGAAGGCCCAGTTCACCTCCCGGAAGGTGGGCCAGTCCACGGGGTCGTAGTTGTACTTCTCTTTGAAGGAGTGGAGGATCGGCCAGAAAGCCTCCTTCGACGTGACGTGGTAGAAAGAGCTGACCTGGTCCTCGGTCAGGGGCAGGCGCGAGACGGAATACTTGCCGTAGCTGTCCTCGATCTCCACCACGCGTTCGAAGCCGGGGTCGGAGGGATCGTCGGCGTGCTTCCACGCGACCCAGGCGCCCTTGTCGACGCGGCCGAAGAAGCTCTTGAGCGTCGGTACGATACCGTTGGGGCTCTTGTTCTCCTTGAAGACGATCTTGCCGTCTTCCTCCACTTCCTCGTAGGGCTGGCGATGATAGACGATGACGAGGTCGGACGCCATTTTGGTTCCTCCGGGGGTCGGGTCAGTCTTCGGGGATCTCGTGCAGGTCGAGCGCGCGCACGGCCTCCAGGATGCCGCCGGCGCCGCGCGCCTCGGCCACGTAGACGTGGGGCAGGTCGGAGACGTGGTCGAGCAGCGCGTCCTCGGACCCGCCGACGGCAACGGCCGGCAGGCCGCATTCGAGCATCGACAGGTCGTTGAGCGTGTCGCCCGCGCACAGGACGGAATCGGGCGCGACGCCCAGATGCGTGATCAGCCGCTTGATCGACGGCCCCTTCGACACGCCCTTGGGCAGCACGTCGAAGTACTTCTTGTCCGACACGAGCCAGTCTAGCCCCATCTCCTCCACCTTCTCGGCGGTGGCGCGCTCGCAGGCGGTGGGGTCGAAATCGTAGCTGACGCGGTAGCGGAACTCGGTCTCCTGCAATGTCAGGCCGGGCGCGTCCGAGAGGGCCTCGCGCACCCTGTCGCCCGCGTCGCCCCAGGCCGCGGCGATCTCTTCCTCGAGCGCCTCGATGGGCTGGATCTGGCGTCCGTCGACGCGGGCGATGGTGGTGCCCACGTCGCCCACGACGTATTCGGGCCAGGGTACGCCGTCGTCGCACAGCTCGGTGATGAAGCGCGGGTCGCGCCCGGTGACGAAGATCAGCCCGATCGTGTCGCGATTCGCCTCGATCCAGTCGTAGAGCCGGCGGCGATCCTCCTCGGAGCCGCCGAGGAAGGTGCCGTCGAGGTCGGTGGCCAGGACGAACCTGGCGCCGCCGATGTCGCGCGCCGGAATGTCGGTCATCGGGTTTCTCCGAAAGGGTGTTCGAACAGGTAGCCCATGCCCTTGGGCTCGGACTCGATCGGGCGGGACCAGAGGTCGCGGAAGGTGCGGGTGATGTCGGCGCCGCCATGCAGCACGTCGTGGACGGACTGGCAGATGGGCAGGGTGACGCCGATCTTGGCGGCCAGGTCCACCACGGAGACGGAGTTGACCTCACCCTCGACCACCACGTCCTGGCCGTCGAAGCACTCCTCGCGCTTAAGGCCCTGTCCGAGCTGGGTCCCGAGGCTCATGTTGCGCGACGTGGTCGAGGAGCAGGTCAGCGTCAGGTCGCCCGCGCCGGACAGGCCCGTCACGGTCTCGCGGCGCCCGCCGAGGTTCTCGGCCAGCGTCTTCATCTCGTCCATACCGCGGGTGATGAGGGCTGCTCGGGTATTCTCGGCGAAACCTGCCCCCGACATCATCCCGCAGGCGATGGCGATCACGTTCTTGACCGCGCCGCCTACCTCGACGCCGACGAGGTCGTCGGAGATGTAGGGGCGGAAGCTCTCGGAACTCATCGAGACGGCGAGCCGGGTGGCCGGGCTCTCGTGCGGATCGAGCCGGTCGCGGTAGCTGAACTCGAAGGCGATGGTCGCGGCCGTGGGATGGGCCAGCACCGTCTCCTTGGCGAAGGTCGGCCCCGAGAGCGCACCGATCGGGTGGCCGGGCAGTTCCGCGCCCGCGACCTCCCCCAGGAGAAGGGCCGTGCCCGCCTCGATCCCCTTGGCGCAAAGCGCGACGGGTGTGCCCGGTACGAGATGCGGGCGCATCTGCGCGCAGACATCGCGCAGGGTCTTGGACGGGGTGACGATCAGGACCGCATCGGCCCGGCCGAGGGCCTCGGCCATGTCGGTCGTGGCCTCGATCCCCTCGGGAAGGGCGATGTCCGGGAGATACTTGGGATTCTCGTTGCGCTCGCGAATGGCCGCGACCGTCTCGGCGTCGCGGCCCCAGATCACCACCTCGCGGCCGGCGCGCCGGGCGACGGTGGCCAGCGCGGTCCCCCAGGATCCGCTGCCGACGATGGCGATCCGGCGGTAGGGCTCGGCATGGGCGGCGATGGCGCGTGCTTCGGTTCTGCTCAGGCTCATGGGCCGCGAAACTCTCCGATCAGGATTGCGTGAAGCCAATGCCGGCACCCCGCGGCGGTTCCCCGCCGCCACCGCACCGCCACCGGCGTCGTCCCGACACGACATAGCGTATCGCCTCCCGGCTGGCGACACCTGCGCGAGGCTGCCTCACAGGAATACCCGCTCGACGAACCAGTAGGCCCCCACCAGCGCGATCAGGACCGAGGCCGGATCTGCCACGCCGCGCTTGTAGCGCCCCGGTCCGTCGCCGGCGAGCGCCGCCCCGGTCAGGCCGAGAAGGACGGCCGCGGTGGCCACCAGCGGAACCAGGTCGAGGCCCGGCGACAGCACCGACAGGAGCGCCATCACCCCGGGCGCGACGACGAAGGCCAGGATCATGGCCGCAATCGCCTTGCCCGTGTCGCCCGTCTCGTGACGGTCGTGCCGGATCGCGGCCAGCACCAGCAGAAACGCCCCCGCGATCACGGCGAGCTGGCCCAGCTCCACGCCCAGGTTGAAGCCGATCAGCTTGGCCACGAAGTTCGACGAGCCCAGCCCGTATTCCGACAGGACGCCCGCGAATCCCAGCCCGTGCAGCAATCCGAAGGCCAGCACGACAAGTGGCCGCCACGGCGACATGCCCCGGCTGAGCACGTTCTCCACCCCGACATAGACGATGGAGGCCGCGATCAGCGGCTCGACCACAGCCGCGGGGACGCTCACGATCCCCAGCGCGGCCAGCGCGGCCAGCGCGAGCGACACGGTATGGGCAGCGGTGAAGGCGGTAACCTGCCACAGGAGCGGCCCCGCCTTCGTCGACAGGAAGAACAGCCCCAGCACGAACAGGATATGGTCGAGGCCCAGGGGCACGATATGCTCGAACCCCACGGGCACGTAGGTCAGGAGCGCCGCGCCGAAGCCCTGCGTGCTGGCGCCCTCCCGCGCGATGGGATCGCTTTCCCCGCCCGATGGCAGGTAGCCGGTATAGCCCTCCTGCCCGCGGCCCATCTGGCGGACAGCCACCGCGCCGAGCCGTGGCGCCCAGGCAACGACCACGTCGTCCGCCCCCTCGGGGAGGTCCGCGACCGCCTTCAGCGTGGAGACCCGCGGCAGGTCCGGGTCGCCCACGGGCGGCACCTCCACCTCGCTCAAATCGAGGCGCACCGGCTCGCCGCCGACCAGCAGGCCGATATCCTCCGACAGGTCCGGCCAGGCGTCCCGCACGGCCTGCGCCAGGTCGACAGGGGGCAGGGCGCGCAGGCGGTCGTTCTCTCCCGAGCGGTCGCTGGCATTGGTGTCGGACAGCCCGTCCAGGTCGATGCCGGCCAGGAAGGGCTCCAGCGTCGCCTCGACCTCGACCGTCGCGGTGCCGTCCTCCAGCGTCAGGTTCAGCACCGAGGGCTGCACCTCGTGGGCCGTCGCCGCTGACAAGCCCGCGAGGAAGAGGATCAGGACCGCCACGATCCTTGACAGCGGTTCGGCTAGCCACACCCTGCGGGCGATCGAGACAGAGGGAATTGCCACGGATGAAACTCCTGTCCTGGACCGTTGCGGTTGCATCTAGTGCGCTCCTGACCGGGCCAAGCGCGGCGCACGAATTCTGGCTCTCGCCGGAGGACTTCACCCTCGCGCCCGGGGACACGCTGAATGTCGATCTCGTGGTCGGACAGCGATTCGAGGGCCCACCGGCGCCCTATATCCCGGCCAACTTCACGCGGTTCGACATCGTCACCGGTGGCGAGGGCGATCCGAGTCCTGTCGAGGGCCGGATCGGCGACCGCCCCGCCCTGCAGATGCAGATCGATGCGCCCGGCCTCGCCACTGTCCTGCATGTCAGCCGCGACTACGAGCTGGAATGGGACGACTGGGACGCGTTCGTGGCCTTCACCGAGCACAAGGATGCAGGCTGGGTGCCCCAGGCCCACGTGGACCGCGGGCTGGAGGCGGCGGGCGGCGTCGTCGAGGGCTATTCGCGCCATGCCAAGTCGATCCTGGCGGTGGGCGACGGCGCGGGGCAGGATCGGGCCTACGGGTTGGAGACCGAGATCGTCGCCCTGGAGAACCCCTACACGGGCGACATGGACGACGGGCTCGACGTGCGCCTCCTTTACCGGGGAGAGGTCCGCGCGGACGCGCAGGTGGAGATATTCGCCCGCGGTGCGGACGGCGGGGTGGCCGTCTCGACCGTGAGGACGAACGCGGACGGCGTCGCGACCGTGCCCGTGTCGCCGGGGGAGACCTACCTTCTGGACGCGGTCGTCATGCGCGAGGCAGCATCCGGGCTGGTGGAGGCCTTCGGCGCCCAGTGGGAGAGCCTCTGGGCGAGCCTTACCTTCGCCGTCCCGGCAGGCTAGCGCGATGTCGCGCCGCGACCTTGGATGGTCGCCCCGCCGGTGGTCGGGCCGCGCGATCCGGCTACCCTTTGACCCGAACGAGCGAGGGGACCCCCGATGAGCGACGATCACGCGGAACGCGACTGGTATTCGAACGACACCGCGACCTTCGGCGACCGGCTCGCCGATGCGCGCCAGGCCGTGGGCCTCACGCAGGAGGATCTGGCCCACCGGCTGGGGGTGCGGTTGCGGACCCTGCAGGCCTGGGAGGACGACATTTCCGAGCCGCGCGCCAACCGCCTGCAGATGGTCGCGGGGCTTCTCAACGTGTCGCTGCGCTGGCTGCTGACCGGCGAGGGGGACGGGCTCGACGCGCCGGCAGTGGACGAGTTGCCCCGCGAGGTGACCGAGATCCTGTCCGACATGCGCCAGCTGCAGTCCGAGATCGCGCGCTGCTCCGACCGCCTGGGGCGGCTGGAGAAACGCCTGCGCGCCGCGCGGTCGGCCGAATGAGCGACGAGATGACCCTGCGCCGCCTGCGCATGCGCTCCATGCGCCGCGGCATTCGCGAGATGGACCTGATCCTGTCCCACTACGCCGAAACGCGCCTGGCCGACCTGAACGACGAGGATATCGCGCTCTACGACGCGCTCCTGTCGGAGAACGACCAGGAGATCTACGCCTGGGTCAATGGCCGGGCCGAGGCTCCGCCCCGTTATGCCGGTCTCGTCGAAGACATCGTGGAGGTTACCGAAGCGCGCGCAAAATACCGAAAGCTTTGACGATTTTTTAGACTTTTCGCGCGAGTCTCATCCCGACACTACAATCGGCGGAGAATGAGATGACAATCCAGTTGAAATCCGGGACGGCCACGGATCGCGGGTTCATCGGCGAATACCTCGACACGCTTGCCCTGGTCGAGCGGCTTCACAGGCTGCTTCTGGACGTGCTAAAGGACGAGTTCGAGCGCTTCGGCGTGCTGGAGATCAACCCCGTCCAGGCCCTGCTGCTGTTCAACGTTGGCGACAAGGAGGTGACGGCGGGCGAGTTGAAGAGCCGCGGCTACTACCAGGGCTCCAACGTCTCCTACAACCTCAAGAAGCTGGTCGAGATGGGCTACATGCACCACCAGCGCTGCGAGATCGACCGCCGCGCCGTGCGCGTGCGCCTGACCGACAAGGGCCGCAAGATCCACGCAGCTGTTTCGGAGATGTTCGCGCGACACGCCGACGGCCTGCAGGAGCGCGACGTTCTGAACTTCGACCAGATCAGCAACATCAACACCACCCTGCGCCGGGTGGAGCGCTACTGGGCCGATCAAATCCGCTACATCTACTAGGGTGCCGATAGCGGGGCTGTCTCGCTGGACGGCGAGGCAGCGCATTCTTGCGGGCGAACGGCGCCTCGAGGCCGTCCAGTGGTCCATCTACTGCGGGGCCTCGGCTATTCCGCGGACTGACTGCGATATGGAACCGGCCCCAACGGCGCCGGTCGAAGCTCGATCCGCCCGCGCCCCGATGGACTGTCTCGATGCCGATCCGGCCGCGGCCGGTTCGGTCGGGCCGAGGTTCCGGGAGCTATCCGCCATACAGAACGGAATTCGATGGGGCAGGTGACCCGCCACCGAACTTTCATCCAGCCGGAATTTGAGTGCTGTCGATGTTGACGCCGATCGGCGCAGGTTGAGCAATCGCCCGACGCGCGGAGCTTTCACCCCGCGAAGCGGGGCGGGCGATCGCGGTGGTCAGGGCACGTGCGCATTTATCCCGGGTTTGGTGGCCCAAGGCCGAATGCTGGTAGTCGGTGCTGTAGTCGGCGGCCCAGGCGGTGATCACGATCCGCGCGTGGGCGCAGGTTGCGGAACAGCGTCTCGTTAAGGGATTCGGTCCTAGGTAGCAGGCACCCCAAAACGCTTGCCGCAGATTCCGGTCGAGAACATGGTATGAACACATGCTACCCGGCGAGGCGGTCATGGCTCACCATGTCCTGCTCTCGGCAGCCACACGAACTCTTTCGCTGAAGGCGATCTGTTCCGACGGTGAGGACGCGGGATATCGACGGTTTTGCCGCTCGCGATGGCCGGAGACCGAGGGCGGTTCCGTGGGCCTGGTCTGATGATGCCTCGATACCGACGACCTGACGACCCGCCGCCGCTTCGAATGCGCAGTATGCCATCGCCGGTTCAGCGTGACCTCCGGGGCCGTCTTCGCCTCGCGCAAACTTTCCTCCGGCGAGCCGCCTGGGCCAAGATCCGCCTGTTCCCGAACGCCCTGAAGGGCCTGTCGGCCGTGCAGCTCTCACGGGGCCTGGATGGGCAGCACGAGACGGCGTTCGGGCTCATGCACAAGCTGCGCGAGGCCATGACGGAGAAGACGCGGGAGGTCCGGCTCGACGGCGAGGTTGGGGAGTGTCCGATCTTCTGTGTATGACCCCGCCGGTCCATGCTGAGACCGACAGGAGCATGGACCATGACAAAGAA
>CANMTR010000015.1 GCA_947500825.1 uncultured Paracoccaceae bacterium
GACGGACTGATCAGCTCGGCCACGCCGACATCCGTCGGGCCTGCCATGAGCTACACCATGCAGTGGGACACGATCCCCCTCGGCCCCGATAACATCGGTTTGACATGGTCGATCACGGCCTCGGCCAGCGCATCATTTAGCGTTCGCCGGCTGACCCGAGGGATGGCCCGATCACGTCCTCCGCCCGACGCTCCGTGGACACAATGGCCAGGTACTGCGATCTGAGATCCCGAATATGCGATGAGCCCCGCGCCCTTGGCCGGCTTCCGGTCATGTATCGCCTGCCCCGGGGCTGCGAGGACGAAGCCCGCGGGCGCACTGCCGCTCGCCCCCCAGCCCGTGAGGAGGCCGAGCCGAACGCGGTTATCTATGTCGATGACGAACGCGGCGTAGCCGCTAGGCGTGATCGCTCTTGTCCTCGCGCCCATCCGGACCGCCTGTTCACTCATCTCCGCCTGATACGGCACGTGTCTTCCCTGGCGTTCCATGACCCCCTTCCTTTTAGATCCGGGGGGCTCCGGCAAACGAGGGGCCGTTCAGATCACTGGCCGACATGGAGCGCATGACGATCTGACCCCCTCCACTTTCCCAGGGCAGGGTCACGTGCACTTGGCTCGGGTTTCGCGGACCACGCGTCCGCGATGGCACGGACCAGCGCGGCCTGGCCAACCGGTTTCGCGAGAAACCCGTCCATACCCGCGTCCAGGCACCGTGACCGGTCTTCATCGAAGGCGTTCGCGGACAATCCGATGATCGTGCAGTGTTTCCCGTCCGTTTCGAGAGCCCGGATCTCGCGCGTCGCATCGAGGCCGTTCATGCGCGGCATGGAGATGTCCATGATGATCGCGTCGGGGCGGCACTCCTCGAACACGCAGACCGCCTCGAGCCCGTCCTTGGCCTGGTAGATCCGGGCACTCGCGCGGTGCAGGTACCGCTTGACCAGGAAACGGTTCGTTCCGTTGTCGTCGACGACCAGGACGCTGCGACCGGACAGATCGGGAAGTACCTCGGCTTGGGGCGCTGGCAGAACGGTATCCGTCTCTGTCGCTCCCGAGAACGGGAGATGCAGCGTGAAGCTCGAGCCTTCTCCGGGAACCGACCGAACGTCGATGTCGCCGCCCATCCGCCGGGCCAGCATTCGGCTGATCGACAAGCCCAGCCCGGTGCCCCCGAAGCGCCGCGTCGTCTCGGCATCCCCCTGGGTGAAGGGCTCGAATATGGAGGCTAGGCGGTCGGCTGAAATACCGACACCCGTATCCCTGACGACGACACGACACCGATCGTCCTCCCAGGAGAGGTGGAGGGAAACCGACCCCGCATCGGTGAACTTCACGGCATTGCCGACGATATTGGTCAGCACCTGGCGGAACCGGCCGACATCCCCCGACACCTGCCCCGGAAACGGTGCGTCGACCTCGACGGTAAGCGCGACGTCCTTCGCCAAGGCAAGCGGTCTCAGAAGGTTTGCAACGGACCGGACCGCCGCGACGGGATCGAACGCGGCGGTGTCCAGGACAACCTTGCCCTCCTCGAGATGCGTGAGATCGAGAAGCATGTTGACCAACAAAAGCAGGCCCTCGCTGGAATCCGACATGAGGTCGACATAGTCGCGTTGCCCATCGTCTATGTCCGTGTTCCGCAGAAGCTCTATGGTCCCCATGATACCGTGCAGAGGGGTCCTCAACTCGTGGCTGACCGTCGCCAGGAACAGGGTCTTGGCGCGGACGCCTTCCTCAGCCGCGAGTTTCGCCCTTTCGAGTTCCGCCTCTCTCGATTTCGTCGTTTCCTCTATTCTCAGGCGCTCGCGCTGATCCCGGAAGGCGAATACCGTCTGGGCTTTCGCCCCGACCTTCACCTTGCTGCGCAGGACGCGAACGGGGACCGAGGGCCCTGCCGCGTGGGCGAGCACCGCATCATACTCTTCCCGTTCGGTCATTTCGAACGGATCGGCGCCCTCGAGAAAGTCGGTGATCCGCCGGTCGACGACATCGCTCGCCGCCATTCCCGACAGCTTCTCGAAACTGTCGTTGACGATCGAGACGACATCGCTGTCACAGACGACGAGCCCCTCGAGGGCCAGGTTCGACAATTCGCGCAACCGTGCCCGATCCCGCCTCACCTGGGCCCTTGCTTGCAGGCTGAGCCTCAATCCGAAGACAGCCAGGACGATGAGGCCAATGCAGACACCCGCGACGGGCGGTGCGATTGCGTTCGGCGCGACGGAAAGGAGCGGCAAGTCGATGAACGGATCGTAGGACAGCGTCATGGCCGTCATGCCGCCGATATGCACCACGGCGATCGCTCCGAAGAGCAGCGCCGGAGCCAGTCGCCGTAGGGGCCTGCTCCGTTCGACCGCGACGACCATCGCGGCTCCGAACATCAACAGGCTCAGGAAGACCGACCCTCCTACCAGGGGGAGGTCCCAGGAAATGTTCCCCATGACCCGGTAGCTGAACTGACCGACATAGTGCAGGACGGCGACGGAAAGGCCGAGAAGGACCCCCGACGAAAAACGGCGCCACCGATCCCGGGACCCGATCATGCGGCCCATGCTGAAGCCGATCCCGACAATCACGGCCAGAAGCGACAAGGCGGTCAAGGGAAGGTCGAACGCGGCCGGAACCTTGGGCTGGTAGGCCAGGAGGGCCACCATATGCGTCGCCCATGCCGTGCATCCGGCCGTGACGATACTTGCAAGCGCCCATCTGCGTCGCAGTCCGCTCTCGGATCGGCCGGCATGCTCTGCAAGTGCAAACGACGCGTATATCCCGACCAAGCAGACCAGGCCCGACGCAACGAGCAAGCGCCGATCATGGCCCTGGCTCAAGCACGCGACGACTGCTTCCATACACACCTCGCCGCATCCCACCGAGATGGGCGCGACCTCTTCCTTTGGGTTTTTTCAGCCGACGTCTTCTCAGACGGCCCTGACCGCGGTCGGTACCGGCGGGAAGTTAAGAAATTCTGTCAAACGCTCTCTACGCAGCGTGACTGCATTCAGCCCCGAATTGTCCCCGGTCTCGATGCCGACCCTGAGATATTCCTCACCCCCGGACAGGATCTGGCGGGATCGAAGTCCCGCGCCGGGCCTCTTGGCCGGGTACTATTTCTGACCTGCCGCGCAGGACGGCCGCGCGTACTGTGTGTTCCGGTAGGAAGCAGCGGCAGGCGGTCCCGGCGCACGCGGATCGGACCCGAAAACCGCGCGAGAAGGGCGACCCCTCGAGGCGGCGTCGTTTCGCAACTCTTGCGATGGATGGATTCGCCTTGAACATCTCCGCGGTCGGTGGTGGCGCATGAGCAAGCCGTCACCCGCCCGCTACCGCACGACGAACTGGTCCCGCTAAAACGCCGCGCTCAAGAAGCGCGGCTCACTGCCCGTCCGGCTCGACAGGGACACGACTTGGCTCGCACCGGATGAATGCAGGCCTGGTCGGCCACCCGCCTTCTCTGACGCGGCGATCTAGGTCTGCCTGTCGATCAAGATGCTTTTCCGAGCTCCCGGTGCGACAGACCGCCAGGATGGTGGGCAGCCCTTTGCAGCAGGCCGAGCTCGACTGGCCAGTACCGGACGCTTCGACGCTCTGTCGCCTACAGAAGACACGGATGATCCAAATCCTCGATCGTCGGTCCAATGGCCCGCTGACCCTGCTCGTCGATAGCACCGGCATCCAGTTCCTCGGCGACGGTGAGTGGCAGGCCCGCAGGCACGAGGGGCGAGGGCGCCGTCAGGGGCGCAAGGTCCACCTGGCCATGGACCCGGCGACCTCCGACATCCGCGCCGTGGAGTTCACCCCGAGCCGCAACGGCGACAGCCCCGTCCCCCCGATCTGCTCGATCAGATCCTCGAAAATGAGCCGAGCCCCACGGTGACGGCCGATGGCGCCTACGATACCCGCCGCTGCTACACGGCCATCCCCAGCCGGCGGGCCGCTCCGATCATGCCGATCCGCAAGAACGGCCGGCCGTGGAAAGAGGATGGCCCGGCGGGCCGGGTTCGAAACGAGACCCTGCGCGCCAAGACGGTAGGGCGTTCATAAAACGCTGGACCGGCTACCTCACGCGAAGCCGGATCGAAGCCACAATGCGGTGGAAAAGGGAGAGGGCTGTCTCAAGTGCTCTGGCCGTTGGAAAACTGGATCGTTCGAGACCGAAGTTCTTGGCTACGCTTTCCTGGCTGGAAGAGGAGCGAAAACCCATGAAGGCATCGAGGGCCCCGGAGGCGTTCGTGCCCCGAGCAGGGTAAGGAGGGCCCGCCGGCCGGCGGGATCAGCCGTAAGGCCGGGATCAGCCAGGCCACCTACTCCAACTCGAAGAAGCGGTATGGCGGGCTGCTGCCGGACGAACTGCGTCGACTGAAGGCGCTGGAAGAGGAGACCGCGCGGTTGAAGAAGATCGTCGCCGATCTGACGCTCGACCGGGAAATGGCGAGCCTTTGCCCGCCATCCACACCATCGATGGCGCTCCGACGAGGACGTCATGAATTTTGCCGATGCCCGCGAAAGGTTGGACGCTTGGCGTCGACACTGGGAGAAGGCCAGACCGCACGGCGCGGCCGGATACAACGTCCCGATCGACCTGCAAAATGCCGTCGGGGCAACCAGCCCGTCGCCGTGATCACGGCCGGAAATTCCAGCCGGCGGCGATCCAGGGTTGGGAGCGGGGCACAAATGGGAGTTGCGCGATAACGCCATGAGGATAAGCCGGGGAGCACGTCACACGAGACCCCGACCGTCAGACCGCCGAAATCCAGACCCGCATCGCCATCATAAACCGGTTCTCGGCCTTCGGCACCGCAGAGATCGAAGCTTTCGCCTGACCCAAACGGAAAAAGGGCAAACCCACCCTTTGACCCGCTTTGTGCACCATTGCCATCTGGCGGGATCGATGGACCGGATTCGGATCGTGGAGCCCGTGGTACCGCTAGTTTCGACGCAATCGGCGGCCGGGTGTCACGCGGCCGGGTGTTCGGGCTTCTTGCCGGCGATGATCATCGCCAGCAGGTCGTCGGTGCTCACGTCGTCCACGTCGACGATCCCGACCAGTTCGCCGTTCTTCATCACTGCGGCCCGGTCGCAGAGGCTTTTTACCTGATGGACGTCGTGGTCGATGAGGAAGATGCCGAGCCCGTCCTTCTTCAACTCCTGGATCAGCTCGGCGACCATCTGCGTCTCCTGCGGCCCGAGCGCGGCGGTGGGCTCGTCCATGATCAGGATCTTCGCTTGGAAATAGACGGCGCGGGCGATGGCGACGGACTGGCGCTGGCCGCCGGACAGCGCTTTCACCGGGGCGGAGAACTTGCGGAAATTCGGGTTGAGGCGGCCCATGATCCGGCGCGTCTCGGCCTCCATCGCGGCGTCGTCGACGAAGCCCAGGGTGGTGGTCAATTCGCGGCCGAGAAAGAGGTTCGAGGCCGCGTCGAGATTGTCGGCGAGCGCGAGGGTCTGGTAGATGGTCTCGATGTTGTGGTCGCGCGCGTCGCGGGGATTGGCGATCTCGACCTTCTCGCCGTTGACCAGGATGTCGCCCGAATCCTGTCTGTAGGCGCCCGACAGGCACTTGATGAGCGTCGACTTGCCAGCGCCGTTGTGACCCAGAAGGCCCACGACCTCGCCCGGATAGAGGTCGACGCTGACATGGTCGACGGCCCTGATCCCGCCGAAGGAGATCGAGATGTCGCGCATCTCGACCAGGGGGGGTCCGCTGCGATCGGCCATCAGGTCGCTCCCGTCTTCTTGCGGTAGAGAATGTCCACGAGGACGGCGAGGACGAGGACGGCGCCGACGACGATGTTCTGGAACGGCGCGTCGACGCCGACCATGGCCATGCCCGATTGCAGCGACTGCATGATGAGCGCGCCCAGGATCGCCCCGTAGATCGTGCCCACCCCGCCCGCGAGCGCCGTGCCGCCGATGACGGCCGCGGCGATGACGCGCAGTTCGTCGAGGGTGCCGATGTCGTTGGAGTGGAATGACAGGCGCGCCGAGGCCACGAGTCCGGCAAGGCCGCAGAGAACCCCCATGATGGCGAAGACCTTCACCGTCAGGAGCCGCGTGTTGATGCCCGACAGTTCCGCGGCGTCCGGATTGCCGCCCGTGGCGAAGATGTAGCGGCCGAGCCGCGTCTTGCGCGCGACGACCGTCATCGTCACCGCCACCAGGACCAGGAGCAGGACCGAGTAGGGGACGCCGTAGCCTTGGCTGTAGCCTTCGGGCATGGTCCGTCCCGCCGCCTCGAACTGGCGCTCCAGTACGCGGGCAGGGACCTCGTAGGCGTTCAGGGTCGCGACGAACCCCAGGATCAGGACCGCCGAGACGACCATGAGGACGGCCTCCGCCCAGACGGGCTTGACCGGGAACTCGTGCCGGATGCGCGCACGGCGCGCGGACCAGACGGCGACGCAGGCCGCGATCACGCCGAGCGCGCCCACGACCCAGCTTCCCGTGGTCCCCAACGTGCCTCCGATCCCGCCGAGAAGCTGGAACGTCTCGTCGAGCGGGCCGATCGTCTGGCCGTTCGTCAGGTACCACGCGACGTTGCGCCAGACGAGAAGGCCGCCCAGCGTGACGATGAAGGCGGGAATGGAGAGATAGCCGACGAGCCACCCCTGGAACCCGCCGATCAGCGCGCCCGTCGCGACGCCCACCAGGATCGCCACCGGGGCGATCAGGGGGTTGCCGAAGTCGAGACCCATGGCGGGCAGCAGGCTGGTCTGCGTCATTGCCATCATCGCCGAGCAGGTCGCGAGCAGCGATCCCACGCTCAGGTCGATGTGGCGGGTCACGATCACGAAGACCATGCCGGTCGCCATGATGGCCACGGAGACGGTCTGGATCGTGAGGTTGAAGATGTTGCGCGGGGTCAGGAAACGGCCGTCCGTCATGACGTTGAAGACGATGCAGACGATGACGAATGCGCCCACCATGCCCAGCAGCCGGGTGTCGATCTCGAGCGTCTTGAGGATGTTTCTGCCCCGCGACGGGGCGGATCGGGAACTGGCGTCGGTCATGAGCCTACCTGTTCAACGGGCGGAGGATGCCCCGGCGCGGGAACGGCGCCGGGGCGATCCGGGATCGGCGGATCAGTTGCAGGGGGCGGGGCCGTTCGAGACGCCCTGGCAAAGCGCCTCCTGGGTGATCCAGCCGGCATCGACGACCACGTCGAGGTTGTCCTGCGTCACCGGGACGGGCTCGAGGAACTCGGCCCACAGGGTCGTGCCGGCCGGCGAGGTCCATTCCTCGGCCGCCTCGAGGTCCGACAGGTCCGATCCGCCGGCCAGCTCCAGGGCGATCTCGCCCGCCCTCTGGCCCAGGTCGCGGCTGTCCTTCCAGACCGAGACGGTCTGGGTTCCCTGGGCGATCCGGTTCAGCGCGGCGTGGTCGGCGTCCTGCCCCGAGACGGGGATGCCGTCCATGCCCTGGGCGGTCAGCGCGGCGATGGCGCCGCCGGCCGTTCCGTCGTTCGCCGCGACCACGGCATCGACCTCGTTGCCGTTCGAGGTCAGGATCTGCTCCATGTTCCGCTGGGCGTTGGCGGGAAGCCACTGGTCGGTATAGGCCTCGCCGACGATGGTGATGTCGCCCGCGTCGATCGCGTCCTGCAGGACCTCCTGCTGGCCCGCGCGAAGAAAGTCCGCGTTGGGATCGGTGGGCGAGCCCTTGATCATGACGTAGTTGCCCGTGGGCTGCTCCTCGAAGACGGCGCGCGCCTGCATGCGCCCGACCTCGACGTTGTCGAACGTCAGGTAGAACGCGCGGTCGTCCTCTATCAGGCGGTCATAGGCGATGACCGGGATGCCGTTGTCGGCGGCGCGCTGGACCGCGGGGATGATGGCCTGCGTGTCCTGCGCGAGGATGATGAGGACCTCGGCCCCCTGGCTTATCAAGGCCTCGATGTCGGAAAGCTGCTTTGACGACGACGATTGCGCGTCGGCCGAGACGTAGGTCGCGCCCGCCTCCTCCAGCGCGTTGCGGATGGCGGCCTCGTCCGTCTTCCAGCGCTCCTCCTGGAAGTTCGACCAGCTCACGCCGACGGTCGGGCCGTCCTGGGCGATCGCGGAAAGGGGGGTGAAGGCGGTGGCGGCGAGCGCCGCGGCGAAAAGCGGGCGTAAATGCATGGACGATCCTCCCTGGAAAGGCCCGGCCTCCTCCCGACCGGGTGAGGCGCATCATGCGCGGATTTGTTCGGCAGTCAAACTTAACATTTGCCCGCGAGGGGCAATTCTTCCATTATCCTGCCCAGGCAGGCAATTTCGAGGTGTCTGCGGCGGGCACAATGAGGGAGATGGCCGGACAATGTTTTCTGGGCGAAGGAAGTGAGCGACTTGCGCCCGGTCGGGTCCGGGACCAATTGCGGGCCGCTCATCACGCGGGACCAGGCCGCGGGGACGCCTCTGCGCCTGCGGATATTCAACTACATCCGCGCTTCCGGGCCAGTCGCCCGGGCGCGCGTCGCCCGCGTCCTCGGCATCTCGCCCGGCACCGTCTCGACCATCACCGCGGACCTGATCGAGGCGGGCCTCCTCCACGAGGTTCCCGATCATCGCAAGCGGGTCACCTCCCCCCGCGGCCGGCCGCCCGTGGGCCTCGCCGCCCGGCCGGAGGCGTTCCTCACGGCGGGGATCAAGCTCTCCACCCGCGACCGCACCGGGGTCCTGGTGGATTCCGCCGGCAATCGCCTCGCCGCCGCGCAGAGCGACGGGCCGTTCAAGACGATGCCCCTGGCCGAGCAGGTCGATGCGATCGGCGCGATGGTCGACGACCTGCTGTCCCGCGCGGGGCGGACGCGCGCCGAGCTGGCCGCGGTCGGTCTGGGCATGCCCGGCTTCGTCCAGAATGCCACCGGATCGGTGCACTGGTCTCCCGTGCTGGGCGACAAGGAGGTCGATCTGGGGCCCTTCGCCACCCGCAGGCTGGGCGTGCCGGTGGTCGTGGACAACGACGCCAACCTCGTCGCCCTGGCCGAACTGTGGTTCGGTCTGGGGCGCGAGAGGGCGGATTTCGCCGTCGTGACCATCGAGCAGGGGGTGGGGTTCGGCATGGTCCTCGACCACGAGCTGTTCCGCGGCTCGACGGGGTTCGGCGTCGAGCTCGGCCATACCAAGGTGATGATCGACGGGGCCCTGTGCCGCTGCGGCCAGCGCGGATGCCTGGAGGCCTATCTCGCCGATTACGCGATCGCCCGCGACGCCGCGCTGGCTCTCGACCTGCCCGAGGCCGGCCATCCGCCGATCCCCGACATGATCGCCATGCTGCGCGTGCGCGCGGACGCGGGCGACCCCAGGGCCGCCGACATCTTCCGGCGCGCGCAGCGGTTCCTCGCCGTCGGTCTGTCCACCGTGGTCAACCTCTTCGACCCCACGCTGCTGATCCTGTCGGGGGGCCGGATGCGCTACGACTGGCTCGACCCCGGCCAGCTTCTCGCGGAAATGCGCGACTTCACCATCGACGCGGGCGCTCTTCCCGCCCTCGAGATCCACGAATGGGGCGATCTGCTATGGGCGCACGGGTCGGCCGCCCTCGCCTTGTCCCACGTCACCGAGATGCGCCTTGGCCTCGGCCGCGAGGCTGTTGCTTGAGGGCCTCGGCCGCGAGGCCGTTGCGTGAGGGCCCCGGGCGATACCGGGCCGTTCCACCACCAGAAAATGTCCTCCCCGGAAGATTTCCGCGACGGCGGGCCGGACCTGTATCCAAGGGGCACGAAGGCTGGACCCCGAGGTGACGGCACCTGAGCCCCGACGCCGCCGGCCGGAGCTTCCCCGAATGCCACGGCAGGCATCCCACCTCCCGCACCGCGAACGGATCGCGGAATGGCGTATCTACTCCCGCTCCAGCGTCTCCACCAGGATCGCGTCGATGTCGTCCTCCGTCACCGGGTCGGCGAAGAGGAGCCCGACCAGGTTCTGCCCGCGCCACCTCACGGTCGCCGGCCGCCACTGCCCGGCGACGAAGACGTCGCAGAGGTCCCCTTTCTCCGCCCCGTCCCAGACCAAAAGCCCGCATCCTTCGACCGAGACGTTCTTGCACGCGGTCTCGACGAGCTCCCGGGTCCTCGTCGCCACGTGGCACGGCACGTCGCAGGGGTATCTCGGGTTGTGCCGCCGGTTCCCGGCCTGGGCGTCGAGGTTCCGGCGCCGCCGTTCGATCAGGCGCTTCGCGCAAAGATAGAAGGCGATCGCCAGGGCGACGACTGCGCCGTGCAGCGCCGCGGCCCTCGCATAGCCCTGCTCTGGCTGGACCGCGTCGAACAGCGCGCGCACCTGCGAGGTCGCGGGAGGGACCGGCTTGATCCGTTCCGGGCGCTTCTCACCCGGCCGGACGGCCCCGTCGGAGATCGTGCCTGCCCCCCGCATGTCGACGCGTGCATTGCAGCCGAGCCCGGCGGCCAGGGTCGACAGGGAGCGCGCCTCGCGCCGGATCGCGGCTACCGCGTCCGGGCCGGACGTCGCCAGGGCCGCGCGGAGCCTGGCCGCGATCCGGCCCAGTTGCCTCTCCACCCGGTCGCCACGCCCTTCGGCCCGATCGAGCGTATCCCCGATCCCCGCCATGCGCTCGCGCAAGGACGGGATCGCGTCCTCGGCCGGGGCGCGGTCGATCTGGCGGAGGGTGTGACGCAGGTCCGACACGACATCGCATCCGTAGCGCGCGCCGGTATCGGCATGGGCGCCACCGGCCGGACCGAGTGCCAGGAGGAGCGTCAGGAGGGGGGCAGGGTTACGCAACGCGGCCCGCGCGAGCCGTCCTGCGATCTTCCATTTTCGCGAGGTCGTCACGGCCCTGACTCCTGGATGCCTCCCTCATCCCACGATGGTTAGGCCGGATAGGTTACCGAAGCTTTGGCGTCCCCGCGAAAGAACCGCCCGGCCCTGCATGGGGGGGCGGCCCGGCTATTCCTCCTCGAGGATCTGCACGGCGTCGGCCCGGATCACGTCGGGCCCTTCCCGGCCCGAGACCCAGATGTTGCGGCCGATCACGGCCTCGTCCGCGCCGGTGCCGTCCGTTTCGGGGTGGAGCTGCGCCGTCATGAGCCGTCCGTCGGGACGACGAATGTCGATCTCCGTCTCCTCCCCGTCGGGACGGATCGCCTCGATCCGGCCGAAGGCCTGCGTGTCGAATGGGCGGGAATCGCGGAAGGCCCCGCCGGGAATCGTGTCCGTCTGCATCCAGGCTCCCTCGCGTCTCACGTTGCCTGACGAGGTCGGGCGCAGGGCCGGGAAGGAAATAGAACTGGTTTAAGGCGACGGCGCTCCGTCCTTGGCGCTGTCCCGCCGGGGCACGAAGTGCAGGTTTCGCCGCGCCCGGTGCCGGTATAGTGTTCGCCCTACCTGGGGCGAGGAGCGGATTGGACGCCATGACCGACAGTTGTCTCCTGCGGCGTCTCGGGCTGTTTCTCGAGCTGACGGAGGACGAACGCGCCTTCATCGACACCATAGAGGATTCGCCGCGCCCGATGTCGCGCGGTGACCTCCTCGTGCCCAAGGGCGACAATGCCCGGCAGCTCTTCGTGCTCAAGTGGGGCTGGGCGGTAGTCGTCGCGCGCGAGGTCACGGGGCGCCGGGCGATCCTGCGCGTCTATCTCCCCGGCGAGGTGATCGGCTTCGCCGAGATCGGCAGCTTCGTGGCGCCCCACGACATCGTCATGCTGACCGATGGCGTGGTCTGCCCCTTCCCGCGCGCGTCGCTGGGCGACATCTACGACCGGGCGCCGCGCCTGTCGGCCCTGCTGACGGCCCTCGGCAGCACCGAGCAGGTGATCCTGCGCGAACTGCTCCTCGCCGTGGGGCGGATGCCGGCCGAGGACCGGCTGATCCTGTTCCTGCTGACGCTGATAGACCGCCTGTCGGTGACCGGCGTCGAGCGCAGCTCCCGTTTCCACCTGCCCATGTCCCAGGCCGAGATCGGCGATACCCTGAGCCTGACGCCCGTCTATGTGAGCCGCCTCCTGACCAGGTTGCGCACGCAAGGCACGCTGGAAATGGCCGACCGCCACGTGCGCATGCCCGACCGTGCAGCGCTGGAGCGGCGCGTGGGCTACGCCCCCATGGCCACCCGCATCGACACGTCCTGGTTCCCGGCCGCTCGCGTGGAGCCGGCCTCAAACGGGCGGACGGGGCCTCGCTCCACAGCGCCGGACCCGGCGGGCAGGGCATAGGCCACGATCTCGTCGCCCGCGGCGATGTCGCAGGCGATCGTCGTGCCGAATGGCCGCTTCCAGCAGGGCATGCGGGCCCAGTTCCCGAACACCTTGCCGGGACTGGTCCCGCAGCGCATCCCGTCAAGGCAGCTCCGACCATGACCCGGAGATGTATCGCACGCCGACATGGCCCGTGGAGCCGCCACGCAAGGCCCGGTCCCTCCCGATACATCCGAAAGGCGTAAGGCCCCGGGCGCGAGACGCGATTGACCCGCCCCGCGCGATCCCTACCGTTGCGTAAGGCGCAACGCAGCGTCTCTGGGAGGGAAACCATGACCATCACGACCGCACGCGGCCTGGCCCGCGCCGCGCTGGCATCGACCGCGATCGCCTGCGCCGGCACGGCCCATGCCGCGACATTCGACGCGATCCAGATTTTCGGCGACAGCTTCTCCGACACCGGCGCGGGCTTCGCGCTCACCGACGGGGGCACCGCCGCCAGCTACCTGGCCGAGTATTTCGGCAACCCCGCGGTCCTGCCCGACACCCCCGCGCCGGGCGACAGCTCGATCAACTTCGCCGAGAGCGGGGCCCGCGTCGGCATCGAGGAGACCGCCGACAGCCCCACCAGCCTGACCAACCAGGTCGACGCCTATGTCGACCTCGTCGAGAGCGGCGCGGCCAGCTTCGACCCGGCCACCACGCTCTTCTTCCTCTCCGGCGGGCTCAACGATCACCTGGAGCCGGCCGGGAACGTCACCGCCGACTACCGCGAGCAGGTCGCCGACCTCGTGGGCCTGGGCGCCGACTACATCCAGATCGCGCTCCTGCCGCGCGAGGTTCCGGCCTTCACCGACAGCGCCGACAACCTCAACCCCGCCTACCGCGCCCTCGTGGGCGAACTCGACGCGCAGTACGGCGATGTCAGCGTCACTCTCAGCCAGTGGGGCACCTATTTCGACGACATCATCCTGAACCCCGACGCCTACGGCTTCACCAACGTCACCGACGCCTGCCTCGACGGGTTCGGAGAGGGCGCCACCATCTGCGCCAGCCCGGAGACGTATTTCTACTACTACTCCGCGCACCCCTCCGATGCCGCCCACCGCGTCGTCGGCCAACGCCTCTACGAGGATACCCTGGCGCTCGACCCGGTCGCGCCGGTGCCGCTGCCGGCGGGCGGCGCGCTCCTTCTCGCGGGCCTCGCCGGCCTCGGGGTCCTGCGGACGCGCCGGTCGCGGGGCTGAAGCCCGCCTGGACGCGGGGCTCCGTCGGCCCCGCGTCAATCCGCGAAATCGTCCGGCGCCGCCCACGGGGCGGTGGCGCACGCCGCCCCCAACCTCCAGGCGCCGTCCCGACCCCCATGTGGAAGCTGCCCGCGAGCTCGGTCGAGGGCGTACCCGCGTGGCGGGCGCGCAGGCGGCTCCCGATCGTGACGTCGCAGGGCTCCCCGGCTCCCCCCGCGACGAGCTTGCACTGGCCACGGGGCGGGGGGGCTGCCATGCTCCATCCCAGATCGCCCCCACCCAGGAAGTGCCATGACCCGACTGACCGTCCCCGCGCTGACGAGCGTCCTTCTGTCCCTCGGCGCCGCCGCCTCGGCGCAGGGAACCGATTGCGGCGAGGTCTCCATCACCGAGATGAACTGGACCTCGGCGGCCGTCGTGACCAACGTGGCCACCTTCATCATGGAGCAGGGCTACGGCTGCGAGGTCTCGGTCGTGCCCTCCGACACGGTTCCCGCCGTCACCTCCCTGTCCGAGAACGGCGAGCCCGACATCGTCACCGAGATGTGGCTCAACGGCGCCGGCGAGGCCTATGACCGCCTCAAGGCCGAGGGGCGCATCCGCGAGCTCGCCCCCGTGCTCGACCCCGGCGGGATCGAGGGGTGGTGGATCCCCGCCTACCTGGCCGAGGCGCATCCCGAGTTGACCACCATCGAGGGGGTGCTGGCCAACCCCGACCTGGTGGGCGGCCGCTTCCACAACTGCCCCGAGGGCTGGGGCTGCCGGGTGCTCAACGACAACCTGCTGCCCGCCTTCGGCGTGGCCGATGCCGGGATCGAGGTGTTCGACCACGGCTCGGGCGAGACGCTGGCCACCTCCATGGCCTCCGCCTACGAGAGCGAGGAGCCCTGGTTCGGCTACTACTGGGCGCCCACCGCGCCCATGGGGCGCTACGACATGGTGTCGGTCGATCTCGGCGCCTACGACGACGCCGCCTTCCAGGCCGCCAAGAACCAGGATTCGCAGGATGTCGGGCGTTCGTCCTTCCCCGCCTCGACCGTGCTGACCGTCGTCACCGCCGACTTCGCCGAGAGCCATCCGACGATCGTCGAGTTCCTCTCCAACATGACCTTCCAGACCGACACCATGAACGAGGTCGTCGCCTGGATGGACGAGAACGCCGCCTCCGGCGAGGAGGGCGCGGTCTATTTCCTGACCACCCACCGCGACGTCTGGTCGGACTGGCTCGACGACGGCGCCCGCGAGCGGCTCGCCCAGATCCTCGACTAGGCCCCGGCGGGGCGCGCGGGGGGGCGGTCTGGCCCTGCGCGCATCCGTCCCTTTGGCCGGCGGGCGGGCCGGATTATCTCCCTTCCATGCCCGATCTGCCACCCGAGAACGTCCAGGACTATCCCCGCCCGCCCCGGCTGGAGGCCGTGCCCCACCGCGTCCTCGTCCGGCTGGGCGGCGCGACGGTCGCCGACACCACCCGCGCCCTGCGGGTGCTCGAGACGCATCACGCGCCCACCTACTACATCCCGCCCGACGACGTGGCCGCCCGGCTCGATTCGGCCCCGGGGGCGAGCCTGTGCGAATGGAAGGGGCGCGCGCGCTATTTCCACGTCACCGCCGGCGGCGTCACCGCGCCCCGCGCCGCCTGGGCCTATCCCGATCCCGCACCCGCCTTCGCCGGGCTCGCCGGATGCCTGGCCTTCTACGCTGGTGCGATGGAGGCGTGCCACGTCGGCGCGGCGCGGGTGATCCCGCAGCCCGGCGACTTCTACGGCGGCTGGGTCACGCCCAACCTCTCGGGCCGGCCCAAGGGCGCGCGGGGGACGGAGCATTGGTGAGCGGGCCCGGCGACGGGGACGATCCCGGGCCGGGCGTTCCGGTCCCCTCGCGGCGCCTGGCGCGGTTCCTGCGGATGGGCCGGCTCGCGGGCGGCGTGGCCGGCGGCGCCGCCCTGGACGGGATGCGCCGCGCCGCGGGCGGAGAGCGGCCGCGCCTGGCCGAGGCGCTGCTCTCGCCGGCCAACGCCCGCCGCATCGCCACCGAGCTGTCGCGGATGCGGGGCGCGGCGATGAAGGCGGGCCAGCTCCTGTCCATGGACGCGGGCGACGTCCTGCCGCCCGAGATCGCCGCGATCCTCGAGCGGCTGCGCGCCGAGGCCGACCCGATGCCCCCCCGGCAGTTGCGCGACGTGCTCGACGCCGAATGGGGCGAGGGCTGGCTCACGCGGTTCGAGCGGTTCGACGTGCGCCCGCTCGCCGCCGCCTCGATCGGCCAGGTCCACCGGGCGCGCACGAAGGACGGGCGCGAGCTGGCGCTCAAGGTTCAGTATCCGGGCATCCGCGACAGCATCGACAGCGACATCGCCAACATCTCGGGGCTGATCCGCTGGTCCGGCGCCGCGCCGCCCGGCGTCGATCTCGCGCCCCTGATGGAGGAGGCCCGGCGCCAGCTCCACGAAGAGGCCGACTACGCCCGCGAGGGACGCAACCTCGACCTTTTCGCCGCGTGGCTGGAGGGCGACCCCGGCCTTGCCGTGCCGCGGCGTCACCCCGACTTCTGCACCCCGAACGTGCTCGCCATGGACTACCTTCCCGGCACGCCGGTCGAGCGGCTGGCCGGGGCCGCGCCCGAGATCCGCGACGAGGTGGCGCGGCGCCTGATCTCGCTCGTCCTGCGCGAGCTGTTCGAGTTCCGGGCCATGCAGACGGACCCGAACTTCGCCAACTACCTGGCGGACCCCGCGACGGGACGGATCGTGCTCCTCGATTTCGGCGCGGTGCGGACGTTCTCGCACGACACGTCCGAGGGGTTCCGCAGGCTCATGCGGGCGGGCCTCGCGCGCGACCGCGCCGCCGCCGCGGAGGCGATGGCCGCGGTGGGCCTGACCGGGCCCGACACGCCCGCGGCGCAGCGCGAGACGATCCTGACCATGTTCGACACCGCCATGGCCCCGATCCGCCAGGAGGGTCCGTTCGACTTCGCCACCAGCGACCTGGCCGTGCGCCTGCGCGACGCGGGGCTCGAGATGGGCGCCCGGCGCGAGGCCGCCCATGTCCCCCCGGGCGACACGCTGCTGGTCCAGCGCAAGGTCGCGGGGACGTATCTCCTCGCCGCCCGGCTCGGCGCGCGGGTGGATCTCGGCGCCCTCGTCGCGCCCCACGCCTGACGCGGCGTCGCCAGCGTGGGAGGCGGCGGGGCGGGGCGGCGATTTCGCGCGGTTTTCCCCGCGCAGAGGTGGACGCCGTCCGGCGCAAGGCGCATGTGCGGGGCACGATGACGAGGCGACCCACTCCGACGGCCCGGCTTCCCCGCGCCCTCCGCCCTCCCCGCCGCCGGGGAGGCTTCGGCCATGTCTGAGAGGGCGGGGCGGGACGGCCCCTCGCTGGGGCGGCGGCTGGTCAAGATCGGGGGCCGGCTCCTCGTGGTGCTCGCCCTCGTCTTCCTGGCGCGGGAGGTGATGCGCCACTGGAGCGGCCTCTCCGCCTGGCGTCCCGAGCCCTGGCAGATCGCCGCGGTGGCGACGCTCGCGCTCTTCTACGGGCTGTCGATCTTCGTCCTGGCCGAGAACTGGCACCGCATCGTGGGCCTCTTCGGCGACGAGCCGCGGCGGCGCACCTGGCGCTCCTACACCATGACCCAGATCGCCAAGTACGTGCCCGGCAACGTGGCCCACCTCCTGGGGCGCGCGGTCTACCTGCGGGGCGGCGCGCTGGGCGACCGCCAGCTCGGCATCGCCACCGCGATCGAGATCGCCGTCATGCCGGTCGGGGCGGGGCTGTTCGTGCTCCTCGCCTGCCTCGTCGTCCCGGTGGCCGACCTGGTGCCCCGGGCCGCGCCGCTCCAGCCGTTCCTCGCCCCGCTCGCCGCGGCCCTCGCCGTCGCGGTGGCGGCGGCGATGTTCCTGCCCCGCCGCGCCCCGGTCCGTGCCGCGGCGCGCTCGCTCGCCGGAACGGCCCTGATCGCGCTGGGCTTCATGTCCCTCCTGGGCCTCTGTTTCGCCCTCACGCTCAACAGCGTCGTGCCCGCGCCGGCGCTCCTGGCGGCGGTGGTGGCGGTGCTGGGCTGGATCGTGGGCTACGCCACCCCCGGCGCGCCGGGGGGGCTGGGCACGCGCGAGGCGCTGATGCTGTTCCTGCTCGACGGAACCGTCCCCGAGGCGCAGGCCCTGGTCGCCATCGCCCTGTTCCGGCTCGTCACCGTCCTGGGCGACGTGATCTGCTTCGGGGCCGGGTGGTTCCTGTTCCGCCGCGACGCCGTCCGGGAGGGCGCGCCGGACTGACCGCCGCTCAGCGCGCGGCGGCCTCGCCGGGCAGCGAGCACACCTCCCTCAGGCGCTCCGCCGACAGGTCGAGATGGCGGCCGTTCTCGATGCAGTCCGCCTGCGTCCAGCGCCCCTCGAGCGGGTCCTCGACCTCCGGTCCTGCGATCCTGAACGTGTCCCTGTAGGCCAGCGCCGTCGCGCCGCTCACGAATACTCCGACGGCGATCGCCGCCCCCAGCGCCGCCGGCAGGATCGCCCCGCCCGCCCGCGCGAGCCGCGGTGCCACCGCATAGACACCGATGGCGCCGAGGACCGCGATCGCGGGCCAGAGGTCGAACCGGTAGCGCAGGGTGACCGTGCCGTAGGACAGGGTCAGCACCGCCGCCGCGCCGGTGGCGGCAAGCACGCCGGCCATGTGCGGCGGCACGCCCCGCGCGAAGGGGGCGGCCGCGCACAGGGCCAGCCATCCCGTCCAGAGCCATGCCATCCCCATCCGCGGCCTCTCCACCCGGATGAAGCCCAGATCGGCGGTCGCCCCCCGATAGGCGGACATGATCGCGGCGGCGGGGGCGGCCAGGACCGACCGTTCCGGCATGTCGAAGGTATAGAGCCCGGCATTGGGCAGGATCCGCGACGGGTTGAACCGCCCGTGCTCGACGAAGGCCGAGGCGCGGGGGGAATCGGCCTCCTCGATCCCCCAGTAGACCGTCCCGTAGCGCAGGCTCGACTCCTCGTAGGAGCCGTGGACCTGCGCGACCGAGCCGAAGCGCAGCGCGTTCAGGCCGAGGTATCCCGTCCCCGCGGCGCCCAGGACCGCCATGGCCACCAGCGCGGGACCGATCGCGCGCCGGCCGTCGCCCCAAAGCGCCAGCCCCGCCGCGATCACCGCCCCGAGATAGAGCCCGACCGCCACGTTGGGCCGGGCATGCAGCGCTATGCCCGCGCACAGGGCGAGGCCGGCCAGCGTCCATCCCCAGGCACGGCCCCGTGGCGCGCCCACCACCCATGTCAGCACGAACGCCCCCGCCATGGCATAGGCCACCGCGCTCGCCTCGTGATAGAGGGAGGGGGCCGCCGCCAGGAGGAGGCCGGGCGAGGCGAACCAGACCCCGGCCGCGAGCGCCGCCGCCCAAGCCGTGCGCCATCGCCCCCGGTCCGGCCAGGCGTCCCCGGCAAGCCGGATCAGGGCCGCGTGGTAGCAGGCGGTCCCCGCCACGGTCCAGATCCAGATCGACAGATAGGCCATCGAGATCTGCGGCAGCGGCAAGGCCCATCCCGCGAGGAACCGCGTCAGGAGCGGCGCCAGCCCGTGATAGAGGTATCCCGTCCCGTCCGGCGCGTAATGCCCCTCGTAGCGCAGGATGCGGGCCGGCACGTCCAGCCGCCCGTCCAGGATCGCCAGGTAATAGTAGTCGTAGATATCGACCCCGAACGGCTCCCGCGCGGCGAGGGGGGCGACCACCATCGCCAGCACGGCATAGGCCAGCGCCCCCAGCGCGGCGATCGCCAGGGACCAGCGCAACGCCCCGTCGGTCCGGGCGGCGCCTCCGGCCAAGACGTTACTCTGCAGCACCGGACCGGCCCTCCTGCTCGACGGGTCCCTCGACTCCGGCCCGGTCCATCCCGATCCGGTCCATCTCGAGCCGGTCGAGCCGCTGCTCTGACCGGCGGACATGGGTCAGGATGCTCTCCGTCAGCCGCCGGTTGGTCGAGATCGTGTCGCTCAGGAACGCAATGAGCGTGGTGATGTAGCCCGCGAGCAGGAACACCCCGCCCAGGACCAGCGACTGGACGTGGCCCTCCCCCTGTCCGATCGCGTAGAGATAGAGGAAACGCACCACCGGCACGAGGCCGATCGCCACCATCGCCCCGCCCAGCACGAGGAACGCGCTGAGCGAGCGATAGAGCACGTAGCTGCGCAGGATCGAGATCGTCTGCTTGCGCAGGAACGACCCCATCGACTTGAACAGTCGCGAGGGCCGCAAGGTCGGGTTCGTCGCGACCGGCACCGACACGATCTTGAAGCCCTTCTGCCCGGCATGGATCAGGGTCTCGGTCGTGTAGCTGAACGAGGTCATCACGTTGATGCTGAACGCCGCGTCGCGCGAATAGGCCCGGAACCCCGAGACCGCGTCGGCCACGTCCACGCCCGCCAGCCGGCGCACCACCCGGCTGCCCACCCGCTGCAGCATCCGCTTGAGCCGCGAGAACTCGGCGTTGTCCCCCGGCCGTCGGTCGCCGATCGCGATATCCGCCCGCCCTTCGAGGACGGGCCGCACGAGGTCGGGTATGGAGGCGCCCGCATACTGGTTGTCGCCGTCGGTGTTCACGATCACCGTCGCACCCTGGGCCAGCGCGTGCTCGATCCCGGTCTGGAAGGTCCGCGCGAGGCCCCGGTTGTGCACGTTGATGATCACGTGATCGACGCCGAGCCGGCGCGCCACCTCCGACGTTCCGTCGGTCGAGCCGTCGTCGATCACGAGCGTCTCCACCACGTCCACGCCCGGAATGTGCCTGGGAATGTCGGCCAGGACCGCGGGCAGCGTCTCGGCCTCGTTGTAGCACGGGATCTGGACGACGACCTTGATACGGGGCGTCGCGCGCAATGCATGGAGCATGGGAAAAAAAACACCCGTCTGCAAGATTCTTAAAATGACGATTTTGCACGAGCGCCGACGGCATCGGACTTCCCGCATTTATGGTAATAAAGGTTAACGGCGAAACCCAAGGCTGCATAGCCGCGCGCGCAAGAAAGACGCGGCGAAGGCGGAGTTCCGCCGCCGCGCCCCTGTCCCGGGGCAGGCGGCGGAAGCGGCCTGCACATCGCCTCCCACGCGTCGAGCCGGGCCTCCGCCAACGGGGATGGGCGGCGAAAGCGCCCCCGCGCGTCCCCCGACGGCGCCGTCCGAAATCGGCGCAGCCCCTGTCGGGGGGGCCTCACACCCCGGTCAGCTCGGGCGTGACCTCTACCGGCCGGCCCCGGCGCAGCGACAGGGTCGCCGCCTCCGCAAGCGCCAGGGCGTTGATGCCGTCGCGGATGTCCGCCGGCACCGGCGCGCCGTCCACGCAGGCATCCACGAAGGCCGACCACTCGATCCCGTAGGCCCGGATGTAGCGCTTCAGGAAGAAGTCGAGCGGCCTCGCGGTGTCCACGTCGCCCGCCGCGCCGATCTCGGGGTCCACCAGGCACGCGCCGTGGGCCATGACCGTGGCGGGCATCCCGAACAGGAACGCGCACATGTCGAAGTCGTGGATCGCCATGTCCCGGAACAGCCCGCCCGACACGCCGATATAGCTCGCCGGCGGCGGCGCCGGGTCGAAGGAGGTCACCGACAGAAGCTCTCCCTGCCCGACCTCGCCCGCGTCGAGTGCCGCCTCGAGCGCGGCGAAGTTGGGGTCGAACCGGCGGTTGAACCCCATCATCACGGGCCTGTCGTGGGCCGCCGCGATCCGGCCCGTCTCGTGCGCGCGGGCGAGGTCCAGGTCCACGGGCTTCTCGCAGAAGATCGCCTTGCCCGCCCGCCCCGCTCGATCAGGTCGGCATGGGTGTCGGTGGAGGTGGCGATCCGGATCGCGTCGATCCCCGGATCGGCGAGGATGTCGTCGGGCGCGCGGGACTCGATGCCGTGCTCGCGGGCCAGCGCCCCGGCCGCTTCGGCCGAGATGTCGGTGACCGCGACCAGGTCACTGCGGCGTTCCGCCTGCATCGAGGCGGCATGGACCCGGCCGATGCGGCCGGCGCCGAAGAGGGCGACTTTCATGGAGGTCTCCTGTATCCGGTCAGAGGGTGACGCGCCGGCCGCTCCCGGCGGCGGCGTCGATGGCATGGATCACCTCCTCGAAGGCGAGCGCGTCGGAAAAGGCGGGGTGCGCCTCCCGGTCCCCGGCGATGGCGCGCAGGAACGCGGCGACCTCGATGGTCTTGGGGTCGCCGAAGCCGAGCTGGTGGCCCGGCGCGGGACAGAACGCGCCATAGGGCGGATGCTCCGGCCCGGTCAGGACGGTGCGGAATCCCTGCACCCCCGCCGCGCCCTCGTTGATATAGAGGCGCAGCTCGTTGAGCCGCGCCCGGGAGAAGGTGATCATGCCGCGGGTGCCGTGCACCTCCCAGTCTAGGCGGTTCTTGCGCCCCCAGGCCGAGCGCGACGTGGCCAGCGAGCCCTGGGCGCCCGAGGCGAAGCGGACCAGCGCCGAGGCGATGTCCTCGTTCTCCACCGTGCCGCGGCCCGCCCCGTCGGCCAGGGGCCTGGTCTCGTGGGCGATCTGGGTGTCCGCGATCAGGCTCTCCACCGGGCCCATCAGAACCTGCGCCACCGACACCAGGTGGCGCCCCAGGTCGCCCAGGGCCCCCAGCCCGGCATCGGCGCGCCGCGCGCGCCGCGTCCAGGGCAGGTCGGGGTCGGCCTGGTAATCCTCGTCCACGGTGCCGCGGAAATGGATCGGGCGCCCGATCGTGCCGTCCGCGACCAGCCTGCGGGCATTGGAGATCGCGGGGTTGTGGATGTAGTTGTAGCCCACGATCGTGCGCACCCCCGCCGCGCGGGCGGCCTCGGCCATCTCGCGCGCGCCCTCTGCCGTCAGCGCCATGGGCTTCTCGCAATGGACGTGCTTGCCCGCGGCAAGGGCGGCCAGCGCCATCTCCCGGTGGAGCGCGTTGGGCGTGGTGATCGCCACGATGTCCACCGCCGGGTCCGCCGCCAGCTCCCGCCAGTCCTCGGTCGCGGCCTCGAACCCGAACTTCCCGGCCATCGTGCGCGCGCGGTCGAGCGGCGTCTCGCACAGCCGCGCCAGCCGCACGGGCGGCAGGTCCCCGAACACGGCCCCGGCGGCACGGTATGCCAGCGCATGCGCCTTCCCCATGAACCCCGTTCCGATTAGGCCCGGCCCGAGCGCCATGATCCCCTCCGCGTGTGGAACGTATATTCCATTTTTATGACGCGCGGTTAGGGTGGTCCTGGCAAGACGGAGCACCCCATGGCCGACGATCCCGGGCGCGCCCGGCCCGCGCCGGCCAGCCTGTCGGAGCTGCTCGACGAGCTGGACCGGCTGGTGGATGCCCTGCCCAGGCGGCTCAAGCAATGCGCCGAGACCACGCGCCAGAACCTCGGCCTCGTCGCCGTCTCCACCGTGTCGGACATGGCCGGGCTCTCGGGCGTGGCGCCCTCGGCCTATATGCGGTTCTGCCAGGCGCTGGGCTTCTCGGGCTATTCCGAGATGCAGGCCCTGTTCCGGGCGGAATACACCCAGTTGCGCCCCGATTACGGCGAGCGCCTGGCGCAGCTGCGGGCTGACGGCACGCCCACGACCAGCCGCCTGCTGGCCGACTTCTCCGAGGCCGGGCACGAATCGCTCGTCGAGCTGACCGCCGCCCTCTCCTCCGAGCGGCCCGAGGCGATGGCCTCCACGCTCGCGGGGGCCCGCGTCGTTCACCTCGTGGGGCTGCGGCGCGCCTATCCGGTGGTCTCCTACATGAGCTACGTCGCCGTGGGGGCCCTGAGACAGGACCGTTGACAGGTTGTCCGAATCAGGTCTTTTCGGAATAAATATTCCATTTCGACCAGCGCCCGCCGCCCCGGCACGCCCATCGGGGCCACATTCCGGGAGGGACGACCATGGCCGACACGGCACGGACGATAGAGGGCGAGCGCCTGAAGAAGGAGTGGTTCGGCGCGCGGCTCATGCGCCGCCCCGAGCTCGGCGCCATCGCCGGCGTCGTCCTGCCGGCCCTGGTGGCGACCTACGTCCTGCTGCGCACGCCCCAGGGCAACGGGATCTTCGCCAGCGGCGGCGACCGGGTCGCGGCGTCCAATTCCGGCGTCCCCGTCCGCAAGGTCAAGATCACCCTCTTCATGATGACCGCCATGTCCGGCGCGCTCGTGGCCATCATCACCGCCCTCGACGCGGGCTCCACCGACGCCCGGCGCGGCTTTCTCAAGGAGTTCGAGGCGATCATCGCCGCGGTCATCGGGGGGTGCCTGCTCACGGGGGGCTACGGCTCGGCCATCGGTGCGTTCTTCGGCGCCATTATCTTCGGCATGGTCACCATCGGGCTGACCTACACCGACTTCGACCAGGACTGGTTCCAGGTGTTCCTGGGCGGGATGCTCCTGATCGCGGTCCTGTTCAACGACTTCATCCGCAAGCGCGTCACGGGGGAGCGGTAAGATGGACGATACCAGGTTCCACCACGGTGACGCCGCGACCGGCGCCGAGCCCATCGTGCGGATGCAGGAGATCGAGAAGCACTTCGGCAACATCATCGCGCTCGCCGGCGTCAGCTTCGACATCCACCCCGGCGAATGCCACTGCCTGCTGGGCGAGAACGGCGCGGGCAAGTCCACCTTCATCAAGACCATGTCCGGGGTGCACAAGCCCACCAGGGGCCAGATCCTGGTCGACGGCAAGCCGATGTCCTTCGACAGCCCCCGCGAGGCGATGGAGGCGGGCATCGCCACCGTGTTCCAGGACCTCGCGATGATCCCGCTCATGTCGGTGACGCGCAACTTCTTCATGGGCCGCGAGCCCACCACCGGCCGCGGCCCCCTCGAGAGGATGGACATCACCACGATGGGCGAGACGGTCGTGGCCCAGATGAGGGAGATGGGCATTAACCTGCGCGGGCCCGACCAGGCCGTGGGCACCCTCTCGGGCGGCGAGCGCCAGACCGTCGCCATCGCCCGCGCGGTCTGTTTCGGGGCCCGCGTCCTGATCCTCGACGAGCCCACCTCCGCGCTGGGCGTGCGCCAGACCTCAAACGTGCTGGCCACCGTGGACCGGGTCCGCAAGCAGGGGGTCGGCGTGAAGTTCATCAGCCACAACGTGCGCCATGCCCTGGCCGTGGGCGACCGCTTCACCGTCCTCGACCGCGGCAAGACCCCGGGGCACGGCGCGGCGCGGCGAGATCACGCCCGAGGAGCTGCAGGACATGGGCAGCTTCCAAAAGTATATCGGCGGCTCGCCCACCAACTGGCCGCCGGCACCGCCCGCCTGGGCCTGCGCTCGGGCCTCGTCACCCGCGTGGGCGACGAGCACATGGGCCGCTTCATCCACGAGGAGCTGGTGCGCGAGGGCGTGGACGTGGCGGGCGTGGTCACCGACCCCGAGCGCCTCACCGCGCTCGTCCTCCTCGGCATCCGCGACGAGGACCGCTTTCCGCTGATCTTCTACCGCGAGGATTGCGCCGACATGGCGCTGGACGAAAACGACCTCGACCCCGCCCATATCACCCGCGCGCGCTGCGTCGTGGCCACCGGCACCCATCTCAGCCACCCCCGCACCGAGGCCGCGGTCCTCAAGGCCCTGCGGATCGCCCGCGAGGGGGGCGCGCGCACCGCGCTCGACATCGACTGCCGCCCCAACCTGTGGGGCCTCGCCGGCCACGGCGCGGGGGAGGAGCGGTTCATCGCCTCCGACGCGCTCGCGGACAAGCTGCGATCCACCCTGCACCTGTTCGACCTGATCGTGGGCACCGAGGAGGAGTTCCACATCGCCGGCGGCACCACCGACACGCTCGCCGCGCTCGCCGCCGTGCGCGCGGTCACCGACGCGACGCCGGTGTGCAAGCGCGGCGCCGCCGGGGCCGTGGCCTTCGAGGGCGCGATCCCCGCGCGCCTCGACGAGGGGCGCACGGGGCCGGGGTTCCCGATCGAGGTCTTCAACGTTCCGGGCGCGGGCGACGGCTTCATGAGCGGGCTGCTGAAGGGCTGGTTCGACGGCGAGGACTGGCCCCGCGCGCTCGGATACGGCAATGCCTGCGGCGCCTTCGCGGTCAGCCGCCACGGCTGCGCGCCCGCCTATCCCTCCCTGACCGAGCTCCACCGCTTCCTCGAACGCGGCGTGCGCGAGCCCGCGCTGCGCCACGACGCCGAGCTGGAGCGCCTCCACTGGGCCACGACCCGGCCGGGCGACTGGTCGACCATGCGCGTCTTCGCCTTCGACCACCGCCTCCAGATGGAGGAGATCCCGGGCGCCACGCCCGAGCGGATCGGCGCCTTCAAGTCCCTGTGCCTCGACGCCGCGCCGAAGGTGCAGGGCGGCGGCCCGGGCCACGGCATCCTGTGCGACGGCCGGCTGGGCCGCGCCGCGCTCCACCGCGCCGAGGGGCAGGGGCTCTGGATCGGCCGGCCCGCCGAGTGGCCCGGCTCCCGCCCGCTCGCGTTCGAGCCCGAGATCGGCCCCGATTGCGGCGGTCTGGCGGAATGGCCCCGCGGCCAGGTGGTCAAGTGCCTGTGCTTTTGCCACCCCGACGAGGACGAGGCGATGCGCGCCGCGCAGGAGGCCGCCGTGACGCGCCTCTTCACGGCGGCGCGCCGCAACCGGCTGGAGTTCCTGCTGGAGGTGATCCCCTCCAAGGTCGGCCCGGTGACCACGCCGCCACCGCCCGCGTGATCCGCCGCTTCCAGGAGATCGGCGTCTTCCCCGACTGGTGGAAGCTCGTATCGATGACCACCGACGCGGGCTGGCGCGCCGCCTGCGCCGCGATCGAGGACAACGACCCCCATACCCGCGGCATCATCGTCCTGGGCCTGGAGGCGTCCGAGGAGGCCCTGCGCGACAGCTTCGCCCAGGCCGCGCGATAGGAGGACGAGACGATGGGCACGATCCGGCTGACCGCCGCGCAGGCGATGGTGAGGTATCTCTCGCGCCAGATGACCGAGGAGGGCGCCCCGTTCCTCGCCGGCATGTGGGCGATCTTCGGCCACGGCAACGTGGCGGGCATGGGCGAGGCGCTCCACGCCGAGCGCGACGCCTTCCAGACCTGACGCGGCCGCAACGAGCAGACGATGTGCCATGCCGCCATCGCCTACGCCAAGCAGTCGCGCCGCCGCCGGGCCATGGCGGTGACCTCCTCCATCGGGCCGGGCGCCACCAACATGGTCACCGCCGCGGCCTTGGCCCACGTCAACCGCCTGCCGCTCCTGATGGTGCCCGGCGACGTCTTCGCCCGCCGCGGCCCCGATCCGGTGCTCCAGCAGATCGAGGACTGGGGCGGCGGCACCGTCTCGGCCAACGACGCCTTCCGGCCCGTGACGCGCTACTTCGATCGCATCACCCGGCCCGAGCAGCTCCTGACGGCCCTGCCGCGCGCCTTTCGCACCATGACCGACCCGGCCGAGTGCGGCCCCGTCTGCCTGTCCTTCTGCCAGGACGTCCAGGCCGAGGCGTGGGACTTCCCCGAGAGCTTCCTCGAGCCGCGCATCTGGCGCATCCGCCGCCCCCTTCCCGACCCCGTGGAGCTCGACCGCGTCGCGGAGATGGTGCGCGCCGCCGCGCGTCCCGTCATCGTGGCGGGCGGCGGCGTCCACTACGCGGGCGCCGCGGACGCGCTCGCCGCCTTCGCCGCGCGCCATGCCATCCCCGTGGTCGAGAGCCAGGCGGGCAAGTCGGCGCTGCCCTGGGACCATCCGTTCAACTTCGGCCCCGTGGGCGTCACCGGCGCCTCCTCGGCCAATGCGCTCTGCGCCGAGGCCGAGTTGGTGCTGGGCGTGGGCACGCGCTTCCCGGGCTTCACCACCGGCTCGCACGACCTGTTCCGCAACCCGGCGGGGCGGCTCGTGTCGCTCAACGTGGCCGCCTACGATGCCATGAAGCATGGCGCCGAGCCCCTGACCTGCGACGCCCTGGCCGGGCTCGAGGCCCTCTCCGAGCGGCTGGGCGCCCACCGCGCCGCGGCCCCCGACCCGGCGCCGAAGGCCGCGTGGTTCGCCGCCGTCGATCCGCTGACCGCCGCGCCGTCCGACGGCAACGCCCTGCCCACCGACCAGCAGGTGATCGGCGCGGTCCAGCGCGCCGGCGGCCCCGACACGGTGGTCATGTGCGCCGCCGGCACCATACCCGGCGAGCTGCACACATTGTGGAAGGCCCCGCGCCCGGGCGCCTACCACATGGAATACGGCTATTCCTGCATGGGCTACGAGATCGCCGGCGCGCTGGGCATCAAGATGGCCGAGCCGGACCGCGACGTGGTCTGCATGGTGGGCGACGGCTCGTACATGATGGCCAATTCCGATCTCGCCACCGCCGCCTCCATGGGCGCGGCGGCCGTCCACGTGAGCACCATCGCCGAGCTGGAAGAGGCGCTGGCGCGCGCCCGCGAGGCCACCGCGCCCTTCGTGGTGGTGATCGACACCGATCCCTATCCCCCCACCCCCGACGGCGGCCACTGGTGGGACGTGGCCGTGCCCGAGACCTCCGCGCGCGCCGAGGTCCGCGAGGCCCGCGCGGCCTACGAGAGCCGGCTGCGCCGGCGCGCCCTGACCTGACCCGCCCCCCGAAAGGAGCCCCCGCCGTCATGATCCGCTTCGGCACCAACCCCATCGCCTGGTCCAACGACGACGACCAGTCCCTCGGCGCCCACATCCCGCTCGAGCGGTGCCTGTCCGAGGCCGCCGAGATCGGCTTCGACGGGATCGAGAACGGCCACAAGTTCCCCTGGGAGCCGTCCGATCTCGCCGCCGTGCTGGAGCCCCACGGCCTGCGCTTCGTGTCCGCGTGGTACTCGATGAACCTCCTCGTTCACGACGCCGAGACCGAGATCGCCCTGATCCAGCCCCATCTCGACCGGCTCGGGGCCATGGGCTGCACGGTCTGCATCGCCTGCGAGACCTCCAACGCGATCCACGGCAACGACCACGCGCCCCTCTCCGCCTCGCGCCGGCTCGAGCGCGACGAGTGGGCGCGGTTCGGCGAGCGGGTCGAGGCCGTCGCGCGCCACTGCGAGGGCCAAGGGCTGACGCTCGTCTACCACCACCACATGGGCACCGTGGTCGAGACGCCCGCCGAGATCGACCGCTTCACGGCCCATACCGGCCCGGCCACGAAGCTCTTGTTCGACGCGGGCCACTTCTATTTCGGCGGCGGCGGCGTCGATCCCGCCCCCTACCTCGCGAAATACGCCGGCCGCGTCGCCCATTTCCACGCCAAGAACGTCCGCCCCGAGGTGATGGCCGAGGTCCGCAGGCAGGACCTCTCCTTCCTCGAAGGGGTGCGGCGCGGCGTCTTCACCGTGCCCGGCGACACGGAGGGCGACGTGGCGTTCGGCCCCTGCCTCGATGTCCTCGCGGGCGCGGGCTACGACGGCTGGGTGGTGATCGAGGCCGAGCAGGACCCCGGCGCCCGCGACCCGCTCGAATACCAGTCCCTCGGCCTCCGGACGCTGAAGGACCTCGCCGGCCGCACCGCCGCGGCCGCCTGATCCCGCGCCACGCCCCACGGAAAGGACCCGCCATGCCAGACCTGCTGCGCAAGCCCTTCGGCCCCCACGGCGAGATGCACCGGATCACGCCCGCCTCCGCCGGCTGGCGCTACGTGGGCTTCTCCCTCCACCGCCTCCGCGCGGGCGAGACGGCCACGGACGCCCCCCCGGGGGCGCGAGACGATCCTCGTGATGGTCGAGGGCCGCGCCGCGCCGCAATTGGCGCTTCGTCCCCGACCCGGCCGTGGAATGGATCATGGAGCGGGATGCCTGACCGCGCGCCGCGAGCGCGACGCCTGACCGCGCGCCGCGAGCGCGACGCCCGACAGCCCGCCGTGAGCGTGACGCCCGACAGCCCGCCCCGGCGGCCCGCGACGGGCGCGCCGGGGCGGGGAAGGGGGGTGCCCCTCAGCCGCCGATGCGGCCGCCGCCCTGGCGGGTGATCGCCACCACCGACGGGCGCACCGGCATCGCCTCGTCGAAGTCGGGCCAGCGGGTGGAGAGGTCCTCGTAGTAGGACGGGCGCCCGAACTCCTCCCAGTCCTCGCCGCCGTCTCCGGGGTGCTGGACGGCCACGAAGAAGGTGGCGAGGTCGGGCGTGGGGCAGGGGCCGCACATCTCGGCGCCGATGGGCACGCGGTAGAACAGCTTCGAGGTGCCCCGCGCCGCCCCTTCGGTGTCCATGGCCCACAGCCCGTCGGTGCGCCCCGTGGCGGCGGGCGAGTTGCCGTCGGTGGACACCCACAGCCGCCCGTCGCTGTCCACGGCGCAGTTGTCGGGCATCCCGAACCAGCCGTCCGCGCTCGTCTCGGTGGAAAAGGTGGCGCCCACCTCGGCCACCGACGGGTCGCCGCACTGCACCAGGATCTCCCAGGTGCCGGTCGTGGCGGCGAAGTCGCCCCCGTCCTCGGCGATCTCCACGATATGGCCGAAGGCGTTGTCGATGCGGGGATTGGCAGCGTTGGCCTGCGCGCGGTCCGTGTTGTTGGTCAGCATGACATAGACGCGCCCGTTCGCCCCGTTGGGCTCGATGTCCTCGGGCCGGTCCATGGGCGTCGCGCCCATGAAGTCGGCGGCGCGGCGCGTCTCGATCAGCACGTCGGCCTGGCTGTCGAAGCCGTTCTCGGCCGTCAGCGGCCCCTCCCCGTGGACGAGGGGCAGCCACGCGACGTTCCCGTCGGCGTCGAACCGCGCCACGTAGAGGGTGCCCGCGTCCAGCAGGTCCATGTTCGCGTCCCGGTTCTCGGGGTCGAAGGTGCCCTCGGTCACGAACTTGTAGACATAGTCGAACCGCTCGTCGTCGCCGAGATAGAACACCACCCGCCCGTCTGGGGCGACGATGCTCTCGGCGCCCTCGTGCTTGAAGCGCCCCAGGGCGGTGCGCTTGCGGGGCGTGGAGGCGGGGTCGTTCACGTCTACCTCCACCACCCAGCCGAAGCGGTTGGGCTCGTTGGGCTCCTTGGCGAGATCGAACCGGTCGTGGAACCGCCCCCACTCGTAGCTGCCCCCCGGCACGCCGTAGCGTTCGTAGTTGGCCGTCTCCGCGTGCCCCTCGGGCAGCGTGCCCATGAAGTAGCCGTGGAAGTTCTCCTCGGCCATCACGTAGGTGCCCCAGGGCGTTACGCCGCCCGCGCAGTTGTTGATCGTGCCCAGGACCTCGCGCCCGGTGGGGTCCGCCGCGGTCTGCATCCGCGCGTGTCCGGCGGCGGGACCGGTCACCTCCATCGGCGTCTTCGCGGTGATGCGGCGGTTGCGCGCGCCATCCAGCACCGGCGTCCAGCGTCCGTCCTCGCGGCGGATCTCGATGACGGTGCCGCCATGGGCGGCCATCTCCACGCCCGCGCGGGCCGCGTCGGCGGGGGCCACGACGACCTCGGGCTCGGCCGGCTCGGCGGGGGCCAGCTCCGCCTCGGTCGCGGTCTCCTCGCCCGCCTCGGCGGTCTCCTCGTCCGGGGCGACGCCCGGGTCGGCGGCCTGCGTCACGGTGACGATGCCGGGAAACATCAGGTGCTCGTTGGTGTATTCGTGGTTGACCACCAGCATCCCGTGGGTCGACGACCCCTCGATGGGCACGAAGCCGACGAAGTCGTTGTTGTAGCCGAACTGACGCTCCTGCGCCGCCTCGCTCTGGTTCAGGGGGTCGAAGGCGGGCGCGTCGGCGAAGACCGGGTCGCCCCAGCGCAGCAGAACCTGGGCGTCGTAGCCCTCCGCGACATGGTGATCGGCGTCCACCCCGGCGGCCACTTCGGCGAAGTCGAACGCCGATCCGCCCGTCTGCGCGGCCGCGCCGCGCGCCGCCAGCATCGCCGCCGGGCTGACCGTGGCCGAGATCGCGGTCGCGGCCATGGACCCTTTCAGGAACCCCCGGCGCGAGAACCGCGCGGCGATGATCTCGCCCATGGTCGGAGTTTCGGTGGGGTTCAGGCCCGGCCCGTCGGCCGCCTCGAGCTGGCTGGTGCGGAAAATCTGGCTCGTCTGCTCGGTCATCGCCACGTCCTGTCTCTTGTCACGGATGGGCACCGCCCCGGCCCTACGCAGGGGCATGCGCGGCGACACGCTAACGCGGCCGCGTGACGCCCCGATGACGGTACCGGGGCGACGGCCGCCCCGATGACGGTACCGGGGCGACGGCCGCTGTCAGCCCCTTGGTTCGCCCTGGAGCGTAGCCGGGCAGGTGCGCGCCCGGGCCCCCGCCTTGTCGCGGAACCGCCGCGGCGCGCTCGCGTCCCGGTCTCCGCTAGGTAGACGGCGCGCGCCCCGCGCCGGTTCCGTGCCGCGCCTCCGGGCGCACCGCCGGGCCGAGCGCGCCCTCCCGGCCGAGGAACGCGCCCACCGCCGCCGCGATCCGCTCGGCCGCCTCCGGCTCCAGGTGGAAATGGTGATCGCCGGGGATCTCCATCCGCGCGTAGCGGGCGACCCGCTCCTCGGCCATCTCCACCAGCCCGGCGATGGCGGGGCGCGCCCGCCCGATCCCGGCATCGGCCCAGACGTTCAGAACCGGGCAGCGCAGGGCGTCCAGCACCGCGGCGAGCTGCGCCCGGCCGAGCTTCACCGCCGAGCTTGAGAAGAGCCTCGGATCGCCCCGCAGGCGCGCGCCCCCGGGCCCGTCCTCCAGGGCGCGGGGCGCCAGCGCCTCCGCCACCGCGCGGGAATTGCCCCGCGCGACGCGCCGCGCCACATAGGCCTCGCGCGAGGCGAAGACCCGCCCCGTGCGCGCGCCCTCCCGCGCGCGGCGCTCCGCGACGAAGGCGGCGAGCGTGGCGACCACCTCCGCCTCGTCCACCGGCTCGGGCACCAGCGCCTCCAGCGCCACGAGGGCGCGCACCCGCGCGGGCTGCGCGGCGGCGAACAGGGTGGCGATGTTGGCCCCCCGCGAATGGCCCAGGAGCACGCAGTCGGCCCAGCCCAGCCGGTCGAGGAGCCCCGCGATCTGGGGTAGGTCGTCCCAGATGTTGTAGCTCGCATGGGCCGCCCGGTGCCTGCTCAGGCCCTGCCCCGACAGGTCGGGCGCCACCACCCGGCAGCCGTCGAGCCGCGGCGCCAGCTCGGCGAAGCTGCCGGCGTGGTCCATCCAGCCATGGAGGGCCAGCACCGGCACGCCGGCCTGCGGCCCCCAGGCCAGCCCGGCGAGCCGCAGCCCGTCCACATCCCACTCCAACGCGTCCACGGTTGCGGCCATGCCCGTCCCCCTCGCTCCGTCCGAGCCTAGCGTAACTTGGCCGCAGAGGCGATTCGCCGCCTTTGCCTTCACCCGTCGCGCCCTACGCCTTTGATGCATGCTGAACCCAAAGGGAGACCGCCCATGGCCACGTCGACAAACAACACCGGAATGAAGCTCCGTGACCGCCCCGAGTTCTCCAACAAGCCTCCCGTTCTGACCTTCACCGCCGATACCAAGGTCAAGACGGCCGTCGCCGCCATGTCGGAGAAGAATTACGGCGCCGTGGTGGTCGTGGACGGGGACGACAAGGTGATCGGCATCTTCACCGAACGCGATCTGATGAAGAAGCTCGTCGACAAGGGGCTCGACGCCGAGGCAACCCCGCTGTCGCAGGTCATGACGACCGAGCTGCGCATGGCCAGGGAGACCGACGACGTGATCGACTGGCTCCGGATCATGTCCAACGAGCGGTTCCGCCGCCTGCCAGTTGTCGATTCCGAGGGCCGCATCAAGGCGATCTTCACCCAGGGCGACTTCGTCTCCTATACTTGGCCAGACCTCATGTACCAGGCCAGCTACCTCGCCCGGGCCACCATCGGGCGCAACTTCCCCGGCATCCTCGTGATCGGGGGCATCCTGCTCTATTCGCTGCTGATGGTCGTCGTGGCGGGCCTGATCGTGGGCTGACGGCGCGGGCCGGGGTATTTGGGAAAGGGTGAGGGGGCAGGCGGCGCCCCGACCCCCGGGGCGCGCGGGGCGTGGAACGCGCATGGCCCGCGCGTGTTCGCACGGGGCAACGTCACAGGGAGCCCGACTTGACCGATACCGATCTCGGCACGATGACCGCCACCCAGCTCGCCGAGCTGTTCCGCCGCAAGGACGCCTCGCCGCTCGAGGCCACGCGCGCCGCCCTGTCGCGGATCGAGCGGTTCAACGACGCGGTCAACGCTTATGTCCACGTGGATACCGAGGGCGCCGAGAAGGCCGCCCACGCCTCCGCCACCCGCTGGGGCAAGGGCGAGCCCCTGAGCGCCATCGACGGGGTGCCGGTCTCGATGAAGGACCTCACCGAGGTGGCCGGCATGCCCGCGCGGGAGGGGTCGGCCCTGACCTCGGACGCGGCATGCGACACCGACGCGCCCCCCGCGGCACGCCTGCGCGAGGCAGGGGCGGTGATCCTGGGCAAGACCAACACCCCCGAACACGGCTGGAAGGGCGTCACCGACAACCGCGTCTTCGGGGCGACCCGTAACCCGTGGAACACCTCCCTGACGCCGGGGGGATCGTCCGGGGGGGCCGCGGCGGCCGCGGCGCTCAACATGGGCGTACTTCACCAGGGGGGCGATTCGGGCGGCTCGATCCGCATCCCGGCCGCCTTCACCGGCACGTTCGGGTTCAAGCCCACCTTCGGATGGACCCCCCAGTGGCCGCCCGCCAAGGCGCCCAGCCTGTCCCATATCGGCCCCATCACCCGCACGGTGGAGGACGCGGCGCGGATGCTCGACGTGATCGGGCGCTACGACCACCGCGACCCCTACGCCACCCGCGGCCAGCCCGAGGATTGGCTCGCGGGCCTGGGCGGGGGCGTCTCGGACCTGCGGATCGCCTTCGCGCCCACCCTGTTCGGCGCCGAGGTCGACCCCGACGTGGCCGCGCGGGTGGCCGGTGCGGCCCGCGCCTTCGAGGCGCTGGGCGCCGAGGTGGTCGAGATCGCGCCGGACATCGCCTCCCCGCTCGAGGCCTACCAGCGGATCTGGTTCACCGCCTCCTGCGACCTCTGCGAATCCCTGTCCGAGGAAGATCGCCGCAAGCTCGACCCGGGCCTCGTGGCCAATGCCCGCCGCGCGGAGGACTGGCGGGCGGTGGACTTCTTCCGCGCCCTGACCGCGCGGGCCGAGCTCACCCAGGCGCTGGAGGAGTTCAATCAGGAGTATCACCTGCTGCTGACCCCCACCGTGCCGATCCAGCCGTTCGAGGCGAACCACGACGTGCCGCCCGGCTCGGGGCTCACCGACTGGACGGAATGGTCGCCCTTCACCTATCCGTTCAACCTCAGCCAGCAGCCCGCCGCGTCGATCCCCTGCGGCTTCACCTCCCGAGGGCTCCCCGTGAGCGCCCAGATCGCGGGCGGCAAGTTCGACGACGTGCGCGTCCTGCGGGCGGCCCATGCCTTCCTGGAGGCGCACCCGCCTCGCTTCCCGGCGATCCCGGACCCCTCCGAGAGGGCGGCGGCCTGAGAAGGCCCGCGAAGCTCGGGGCAGCGCGCCGATACCTTGCCGGGGGGCCGCCGAACGGCGTGATCCGCCGGCATGCCGGACCCGCGCCACCCTGTCGGGACGGATGCCCGGCGGGAGCGGGGCCGGGGGAGGGCTTTCGTCCGGCGCGGGACCGGCGGGCGCCCGGCGCCCGTCGGGCAGTTGCCCGGCGACTTCCCGGCGGGGTCAGCCGCCCTGGCCGCCCCGCTCCCGCCGAGCGTGGATCGTGGTGATGCTCAGGCCGTCCATCCCGGCAACCTCCAGCCGCAGTCCGTCCACGGTGCAGGTGTCTCCCGTCTCGGGCACCCGCCGCAGCCGCTCGATGACGAGCCCCGCGACGGTCCGCGCGTCTCCGCCGTCGAGGGGCAGCTCGAACGTTTCCCGCAGCCGCGACAGCGCCGTCGCGCCGGGGATCTTCCAGGCCTGTCCCTGCCGCGTCTGGCCGTCGGGTTCGTCCACCTCGAACTCGCTGTGCATGTCCCCCACGACCTCCTCGATCGCGTCCTCGAAGGCCACCGCGCCCAGCACGCTGCCGTTTTCGTCGGCCACCAGCGCCATGTGCGTGGCGTGCTGGCGCATGCTGTCCAGGAGCGCGCCGGTATCGAGATTCGCCAGCACCTTTGGCAGCGGGCGCAGGAGCTCCGACAGCGCCGCCTCGTCCAGGGCGCCCCGTTCGCTCGCGAGGTAGCGGATAACGTCCTTGACGTGGACCACCCCCAGAACCGTATCGAGCCCGCCGCGCACCACCGGCAGGCGGCTCGGCCCGGCGTCGAGGATGGCGCTCGACAGGTCCGTTCCGTCCTCGACCTCCAGATCGAGTGCGATCACCCGGCGTCGGGGCGTCATCAGCTCGTCCACGCGCCGTCCCTGCAAGCGCACGATGTTCTGGATGAACTCGCTCTGCTCCGCGCTGATGGCCCCCCCTTCGGAGGAATCCTCGGCGATCGCGGCCAGTTCCCGCGGGGTGTAGAACCGCGCCTCTGTCCGGTTCAGGCCGAACAGCGACAGCAGCGCCTGGCTGATCACGTTGAGGAGCCATACCAGCGGCCGGAACAGCAGCTCGAAGAGGCGGATCGTGGGCCACATCCCCACCAGGAGCGGCTCGGCCCCCTTCAGCGCCAATGCCTTGGGGATCATCTCGCCGAACACGACGTGGAAATAGGTCAGGATCACCACCGACAGGATGATGGCGACGAAGTGCACGCTGGCCCCCCCCACGCCCACGGCGTCGAGCGGGGCCTCCAGCCAGCCGGCGATCTTGTGCTCGCCGTACATGCCCAGGCCGATGGAGGCGAGCGTGATCCCGAGCTGCGCCACCGCCACGTAGCGGTCCTGCGCCCGGGGCCCGTCGAGCTTGCGCGCGATGGACCCGCCGCGGTTGGAGAGGGATTCGAGCCGCGACAGCCGCGCGCCGACGATGACGAACTCCATCGCCACGAAAAGCCCGTTGATCGCGATCAACAGGAGGATGAGGACAAGGCCGATCATTCCACCGCCTCCTTCGAGGTCCGCGCGAAGGAGACGAGGCGGGGCAGCCCGTTCTCGACGCTCTCGATCATCAGGGGCGTGTCGGCGATCCGCACCCGCGCGCCGCGGGTCGGGTCGCCCACGCCCAGCTCCACCGCGACCAGACCCGAGATGCTTTCGGCCCGGTCCTCCGGCAGGTCGAGGTCGAACTTGCGGTTCACCTCGGCCACGGACAGGTCGCCGCGCAGCACGACGCGGCCGCGCCTGCGCCGGATGCGCGGCTCCTCCTCGTCGAACTCGTCCACCACCTCGCCGATGATCTCCTCCACGATGTCCTCGACCGAGATCAGGCCCGAGACAATGCCGTATTCGTTGAACACAAGCCCGAAGGCGGCGTGGTCTTCCTTCAGCCGGCTCCAGGCTTCCGCCAGGCTCAGGGTGTCGGGGATCACCAGGATGTCGCGCAACGCGCCGTCGATCCCCGCCTCGGGGTCCTCGCGCGACAGGTCGTGGATGTCGCGAAGATGCACGAAGCCGCGCGGCCGCTCGGCGTCGCTGCGGTCGAGCACGGGAAACCGCGTGAAGGAACTGTCGAGCATGTCCGCCACCGCTTCGCGGGCGGTGATCCCGGGGGCGAGGGAGCGGATGCGGCTGCGCGGCTGCATCACGTCGCGCACGATCCTGTCCTGGAACGCCAGGACCTGGCGCAGCATCTCATGGGCGGGCCGCTCGATCACCCCGCCTTCGAGGCTCTCGGCGATGAGCTGGCGCAGCTCCTCATGGCTGTGCTCGTCGCCCGCCTCCTTCGGCTTGTCCAGGCCGAGGCGGCGCATGATCCACAAGGCCGACCCGTTCAGCAGGCTGACGAACGGGCCCAGGATGCGGAGAGACCACCGCATGGGCCGGGCGGTTCCGATGGCGACCCGCTCGGGCGAGCGTACGGCGATGGATTTCGGGAACAGCTCGCCGAAGATCACCTGCAGCATGGTCAGCACGATCAGGATGATGGGCGCGGTGATCGACACCGCCGCCACCCCCGAGGGCAGCACCCCCTCGAGGAGGGGCGAGACGTAGGGCGCCAGCGCCCGCTGCCCGTAGAAGCCGATCACCAGGCTCGACAGGGTGATTCCCACCTGGGCGCAGGCAATGTAGCGGTCCATCCGGTATTCGTCGGAGACGGTTTCCGAGACGTAGTCGGCTTCGCGCACCTGATCCTCGGCCTGGGCCTCCAGCTTGGGCTTGCTGGAGGAGACGGCGGCGAACTCGGCGGCCACGTAGAAGGCGTTGGCCAGCAGCATGAATGCGACGACGCAGAGGACGATAACCAGGCCCAAGTGATTCTCCCTTGTCGGACGAGGCCCGTCGCCCCGTCGGCCAAGCCGTCAGGCGCCATTCGGTTTCCCGGAATCTGCGTGCGGCCCAGGCCCCTCGCCCGGCCACGCAAGGCTCGTGCAGCCCTTTCCATAGCGAAAACGAGCCCGGTTCGAAGCGTGACCGCGCATGTATTTTCCGTGGGGTAACCGGTACGATCTCCCTTGGCGGCTAGACCAAAGGGTTTATAATCGGTTAAACAGGGGCGGTCTCAAGTAGACCAACGCTAACTTGGGCTATGGAACGGCTCCCGATCTGCGTCATTAGTAAGCGTAGGTTAATTCAGTATGAGGGCATCACATGACTAAACTTCTTCTTACCACCATTGCCGCCGGCAGCATCTTTGCCATGCCGGCCGTGGCAGCCACGCTGACCATCGACAATTTCGACGGTAACCAGCGCGTGACCGACACTGGCGGCATTTCCGCCAGCCAAGTCGCCGGGGACGGCATTGTCGGAGGCTTTCGAGATCTCCAAGTGTCGAACACGCTCGCCAGTGGTGACTCCGAGGACGCGACCGAACTGCGCGTGACGGGGGGCCGGTTGAGCTTCTCCAACATCACCGACGCCCGTGGCGAAGGCACCGTCACCTACGACGGCAATGATGATCCGACCTCGCTCGACACCGCGGGTCTCGGCGGCATCAACCTGCTGATCGGCGACAACCCGCGCTTCTTCTTCGACGTGCCGGCGAACGGGTTCGACAACGACGCCAACGCCAACTTCACGGTTGACGCCTACGACACGTTTGGCAACCAGGTGTCCTACACCGAGAACCTGTCGGCCGGGTTCAACCCCGAGCTGGCCTTCTCGCTGCTCACGGGCGACGACGGCTTCGACTTCTCGTCGGTCGGTGCGCTGCAGTTCATGATCAGCACCACCAATACCCGGGCTGACATCGACGGCAAGATCAACGGCATCGAAGTCCGCGGCGACGACGTGGCACCGATCCCGCTGCCGGCCTCCGGCCTGCTGCTGCTCGCCGGTCTCGGCGGCTTCGGCGCCCTGCGCCGCTCGCGCAAGGCCTGATTACGCGACCCGGCCCCTCGGGGCCGGGTTCACCACAAACAGGAAAAGGGCTGCGAGATTACTCGCGGCCCTTTTTTCGTGCGGTCAGGTGGGTGCGGGAGGCGTCAGGCCTCCTCGCGCAGGCCCCGGCCGTCCCGCGGCGCGGCCAGCGACCGGTCGTCGGAGACATGGGCCGCGAAGCGGGCGATATCCGCCTCCGAAAGCTCGTCGCCGTACCATTGCGGCATCGCCGGGTCGAAGCCGTGCTCTATCGCCAGGCGGGCGACGTGGTCCGCGTCGGCCACCGACAGCCGCGACCCGATGCTGAAGTCGCGCTCCTCGCGGGCCAGCGCCAGCAGCATCGTCTCGCCCAGGCAACCCCAGCACAGGTTCTTCGGCAGGGTCTGGAACGCGCCCAGGTCGACGTCGAAGGGCGGCTGCACCAGCCCGCCATCGAAGACGAGGACCTCGTTCGCGGGGATCTCGGCGCGGGCCACGTTGGGCGGGCGCGCGATGTCGCATACCAGCGTGCCGGGCCGCAGCGCCAGCGGGTCGATCAGCGCCGTCTCCGAACTCGTGGCGACGAAGACGATGTCGGCCTCCGCGAGCGCGTCGTCGATGGGCGTCTTCCATGTCACCGGAGGCACGGTTCCGCTGGTCTGGAACGCGGCGGTGAAGCGGTCGGCCAGCCCCTTGAGCGGCTCGCCGTCGCCCAACCTGGGCGCGATCCGGGTCACCGAGGCGCCCAGCTCGCCCTCCATCGCAACCTGCTCGGGCGAGCGGCGGAACAGCGTGTCGTAGACCTCGTCCGCCACTCGAGACAGGAGCTTGGGGCTGAACGGGTTGGCGGCATTGCCGACAAGGCTCAGACGGCCGACCCGGCGGCTCATCATCAGCGCGGCGAGCCGGCCGATCGCGCCGGACGCCCCGACGACGGCCACGTTGGCCGTCTCCAGCGGACGGCCGACACGGGCGGCCATCTCTTCCACCGCGCGCACGGCCGAAACGGTGGTCAGGGTGTTGCCGCTGGTGATCGGCACGCCGCGTCCCGTCGCCGTCTCGCCGCCGCGGGTCACGATGGAGGTGAACGCCCCCAGCCCCACGCGGGAGGCGCCGTTCTTGCCGGCGAGGTCCACCGCGTCGCGAATCATCCCCGTGGCCACGCCGCGGCCGCCGCCGCGCATATCGGCGGGCAGCATCGGCACCGACATGATCCAGCCCTCGGCCGTGGCGCCGGACTTCGACGTGACCTGCGGCATGCGGTGGGCGAATCCGGGGCCGAACTGCTTGACCCAGTTGCGCCAGTTGCGCAGCTCGTCGTCGCTGAACTGGCGGAAGGACGGGTCCGAGCGGAAGATGTCCTCCTCCTCGGTGTAGTGGATGAGGAAGCCGAAGCGGCCCTCCGCCGGGGCGGCGGGAGCGGGCGCGGGCGTCTCCGCGGCGGGGCGCTCGTCCTCCGCCTCCGCCATGGGCTCGGCCACCAGGTGGCGCACCATCGCGTAGTAGTCGCGGCGGTCGATCACGTCGCAGACCGCCTCCAGCGCCTCGACGGCGCGGTCGATCTCGGCCCGGCCGGCGATCAGGGTCGGCTGCAGGCGCAGCACGTGGGTGTCGTTGAACAGCGGTGCCGTCAGCAGGCCCTGGACGTTCAGGAGGTAGGAGCTGATCAGCGGCGTGACGCCGCCGTTCAGGCTGGAGAAGGCCATGGTCGCCGAATCGCTTCTCCGCTCGAAGCTGTGGAACTCCAGCCCCAGCATAAAGCCGCGCCCGCGCACCTCGCGGATCACGTCGGGGAAGCGGGCCTGGAGGTCCTCCAGCCGCTCCCTGAGATAGGCGCCGGTCTCGGCCACGTGGCGGACCATGGCGCCGTCGTCGGCCGTCAGCATGTCGAGCGTGGCGTTCGCGACCCGGCAGGCGATGTTGTTGTTGGCGAAGGTGGAGGAGTGGAGCCGCCCGAAGCGGTCGTCCCAGGCCGAGGGGCGGACGATGCAGGCCCCGATGGGCACCATGCCCCCGCCGAGCGCCTTCGAAAGCAGCAGCATGTCGGGAACCTCGCGGCCCTCGGAGCAGGCGAAGAGGCTGCCGGTGCGGCCCAGGCCGGTCTGGATCTCGTCGAGAATCGCCAGCACGCCGTGTTCGCGGCAGAGCGCGATCGCGCCGTCGATATAGCCCTCGGGCGGCGTGACGACCCCGCCCTCGCCCTGGATCGGCTCGACGATGAACGCCGCGATCCCCTCGGCGCCGGCCTCGAGTCGGGCGCGCAGCGCGTCGAGGTCGCCGTAGGGAATGTAGTCGAAGTTCGGAACCGGTGCTGCGAACCCCTCCTGGTAGAGCGGCTTGCCGGTGGCCGAAAGCGCGCCCAGCGTCTTGCCGTGGAACCCGTTGGAGGTGGACAGGATGCCGGTGCGGCCGGTGCGGATGCGCGCCAGCTTGATCGCGGCCTCGACCGTCTCGGCGCCGCTGTTGGCGAGCGTGGTGATGGACAGGTCGCCGGGCGTGACCTCGGCCAGCCGCTCGGCGAGGCGCTCGGCCTCGACCGCGTGGAGCGGCTGCACGAGCGAGGGCATCTCGCTCGACTGCACGTCGTTCAGGGCCGACCAGATCTGGGGCGGGTTGTGACCGAAGGGCAGGGCGCCGTACTGGGCGATGAAGTCGAGGTACTCGCGGCCCTCCTCGTCGTAGAGTCTGAATCCGGAGGCGCGGACGATTCTCGCTTCGAGGGCGAACATCCGCAGCAGATCTGCTCGGGCTGGATTAATTGCGGCCATGACATGTCCCATATTGCGAGGAAGGTACGTTACCTTGCGGAAATCGAGGTCTAATGAGTTGTGTCGGGCGATCCGGCGAGGACCGCTCGATTTGATTACATTTCGGCGTGCATCTTAACGTCCGCCTACTGACGACCCCGGTGCGGGAGGAATCGGCGGGTTCCCGCCGATTCACCGACTCGATCGCGTCGCCACCGAGTTGGACAAATGTTTGTCGGCGGTTCGCCACGCGCGCAACGCGCTCGGCTCCACGACCCGGAATTCGGCAATACCCCGCGTGGCTTCGACAGGCCGGGGCGGGAATTCGCCGCCTTCCCCCCGGGGGCGCTTCACCTCTCCGAAAGGTGGGGTTGCGACCGTGCGAGGCGGCGCTCCCGACGCGTGCGGAGCGATGCAACCCCGTTCGGCGCTGCTCCCCTGCCAGGGCGCCTCTCGGGCGCTCCCGGAGGGTATCGGGAGGGGGATTCGGCCCTTTCGGGACATTGATTTCGGCCGTATCTCGCGTTCCGCTTGAACGGCGGGATCGACGTTCCACCTCATTGTAGATTATCCGGCGCCACATTCCGCCTGGACGACGCACCGGGCATTCCGCCTCGGATGCCGATCGAGAGACCGAACATGCTGGACACAGTGATCATCGGAGCCGGGTTCGCCGGACTCGCGGCGGCGCGGGCGTTGGGCGACCGCGGCGATCACGACTTCGTGGTGCTCGAGGCGCGCGACCGCGTCGGCGGGCGGGTGAAGCCGGGCCGGCTAGGCGACATCACCGTGGACCTGGGCGGCATGTGGATGGCGCCCAGCCAGACCCGCCTGGCCTCCCTGGCCGAGGGCTACGGCGTGCGCACCTACTCCACGCACCTGGAGGGGCAGGCGATCTTCCGGTTCCGGGGGCGCGAACGCCGCGGACCGCGCGAGCGGCTCGACAACCTCCTGGGCCTGTCGGGGGGCCTGGCCTATCTCCGGGCGCGGCGGCGGCTCGACCGCCTGATCGACGAGATCGACGTGGATGCGCCCTGGCAGCACCCTCGGGCGGCGGAACTGGACGCGATCACCTTCGAGCAATGGCTGCGCGAGAACGTGCGCCACCCGGTCCTGCTATCGGCGTTCCGCACTGTCTGCGTGTCGGTGTTCTGCGCCAGCCCCGACCAGATCTCGCTGCTGTTCTTCGTCTACTACCTCAAGTCGGGGCGCAGCCTAGACACGCTGATCTCGTCAGATACCGGCGGGGCGCAGAACATGCTGTTCCATGGCGGCACCCACCAGATCGGGCTACGCATGGCCGACCAGATCGGCGACCGCCTGCGCCTGGAGAGCACGGTGCGCTCCGTCGCGTGGCGCCGCGACCAGGTGCGGGTGGAGACGGACAAGGGCGGCTGGACGGCGCGCCGGGCGATCCTGGCGATCCCGCCCACGCTCCTGCGGGGGGTCTCGTTCACGCCCGAGCTGCCCAAGATGAAGCTCGCCATGCACAACCGCCTGTTCATGGGGTCGGCGATCAAGTTCTGGCTGCTCTACCATCGCCCGTTCTGGCGCGACCGGGGCTTGAACGGGATGATCGTGCGCGACGACGTGCCCACCTCGCCGATCATGGACGTGTCGCCCCCCGGGCAGGACCGGGGCATGCTGGTGGGGTTCTTCGACGGCGACCACGCGCTCGCCCACGGCGACCTGTCGACCACCGCGCGGCGGCGCATCGTGCTCGACGTGGTGGGCGAGCACCTGGGCGCCGAGGCGCGCCTGCCGCTGGCCTATACCGACCACGACTGGACCGGCGAGACCTGGTCGGGGGGGTGCTACGGCGCCTTCGCTCCGCCGGGGGTGCTGTCGCGCTACGGGCCGTGGCTGCGCGCGCCCATCGGCCCTCTCCACTGGGCGGGGACGGAGACCTCGTCGCAATGGGCGGGCTACATCGAGGGGGCGATCCGGTCGGGGGAGCGCGCCGCGGCCGAGGTGACCGGGGCCGTCTCGGCCGAGATGCCCGCCGGGCTTGCATAGAAGTGTCGCCGGGGGGCGAACGAGAACGCCCACCGCCGCGGGGGGCGATGGGCGTTCAGATGATGGTGGCGCGGGGGCCGAAGCCCCCCCGCGGATCAGGTGTTGCCGGTGGCCGAGGGGATATCCACGGTGACGCCGGGGCCCATGGTCGAGCTCAGGGCGACCTGCTGCATGTAGGTGCCCTTGGCGCCGGTGGGCTTGGCGCGGCTCACCGCCTCCACGAAGGCGCGGATGTTGACGGCCAGGGCGTCGTCGTCGAACGAGGCCTTGCCGATCCCGGCATGGATCACGCCCGCCTTCTCGGCTCGGAACTGGACCTGCCCGCCCTTGGCGGCCTCCACGGCCTCTTTCACGTCCATGGTCACGGTGCCGACCTTGGGGTTCGGCATCAGGTTCCGCGGACCCAGGATCTTGCCCAGGCGGCCGACGATGGGCATCATGTCGGGCGTGGCGATGCAGCGGTCGAAGTTGATCTGCCCGGCCTGCACCTGCTCCATCAGGTCCTCGGCGCCGACGATGTCGGCCCCGGCGGACTGCGCCTCCTCGGCCTTGCCGCCACGGGCGAAGACGGCCACGCGCACGGTCTTGCCGGTGCCCGAGGGCAGCGTGACCGATCCGCGGACCATCTGGTCGGCGTGACGCGGGTCGATCCCGAGATTCATCGCGATCTCGATCGTCTCGTCGAACTTGGAGGTCGCGTTGCGCTTCACGATCTGGATCGCGTCCTCGACGCTGAGGTTCTCCTTGCCCTCGACGGCGGCGCGCTGGTCCTTCTGGCGTTTTGTCAGCTTGGCCATCACTTCACCTCGATTCCCATGGAGGACGCGGAGCCCAGGATGATCTTCATCGCATCCTCGACGGAATGCGCGTTCAGGTCCTTCATCTTCGCCTCGGCGATTTCGCGGACCTGGCGGACGGTGACGGTGCCCACGGTCTCGCGCGAGGGCGTCTTGGCGCCCGACTGCACCTTGGCGGCCTTCTTGAGATAGTACGACGCCGGCGGCGTCTTGATCTCCATCGTGAAGGACTTGTCCTGATAATACGTGATCAGGGTCGGGCAGGGGGCGCCCTGCTCCATCTCCTGCGTGCGCGCGTTGAACGCCTTGCAGAACTCCATGATGTTGATGCCCCGCTGGCCCAGCGCGGGCCCGACGGGCGGCGAGGGATTGGCCTGCCCCGCCTTCACCTGCAGCTTCATGCTGCCGATCTTCTTCTTGGCCATGACGGCCTCCTTCCAGGGTTCGCGGCGGGACATCCCGCCCTACAGGCACCCTCCACCGGGGGAGGGCAGTGCCGCGGTTCGGCGCGGTCCCCTGAAAAAAGGGGGGCGCCTCCCGCGTCGAACGCTCAGATCTCCTTGGAGACCTGAGTGTATTCCAGCTCCACCGGGGTCGCGCGGCCGAAGATGGACACCGACACCTTCAGGCGCTGGTTGCCCTCGTCCACGTCCTCGACCATGCCGTCGAAGCCCTCGAACGGGCCGTCGGTGACCTTCACCTTCTCCCCCGTGTCGAAGCTGATCTCGATCCGCGGGGACTCCTCGCCCTCCTGGACGCGGCCCAGGATCGCCTCGACCTCGGCGTCGCGCATGGGCATCGGCCGCCCCTGGGGCCCGAGGAACCCGGTCACGCGGTTGATCGAGGTGATCAGGTGATAGCCCTTGTCGGACATCTCCATGTGCACGAGCACGTAGCCCGGCATGAAGCGCCGCTCGGTCGTCACCTTCTTGCCGCGGCGGACCTCGATGACCTCCTCGGTGGGCACGAGGACCTCGTCGATCTGATCCTCCAGACCCTTCTCGGCGACGTCCGAGCGGATCTGCTCCGCGATCTTCTTCTCGAAGTTCGACAGAACGCTTACGGAATACCACCGTGCCGCCATCTCGGATACGCCTCGTCTCGTGCCAGTGCCGTGGCCCGGACGCAGAAGCGGCGCGCAACCGATTCGATGCACGCCATGTCCGGGAAACTGGGCGCTGGATAACGGCGCGCGGCCGCGGGCGCAACCCCGTGGGCGGGGGTGTCCGTCAGCCCGCCAGGCGCAGCAGCGTCTCGAGCCCGGTCCGGATGAGCAGGTCGACGAAGAAGAAGAACACCGCCGTCAGCGACGCCATGATGAACACCATCACCGTCGTCAGCAGCACCTCGCGCCGGGTCGGCCAGACGACCTTCGCGATCTCGGCGCGGGTCTGCTGGATGAACTGGAACGGGTTGGTCTTGGCGGCCATGGGTGGTCTCCGGTCTCGACGAGGGCCAGATACGGCGACGACGCGGCGAAATCAAGCGCCGGGGTGCCAAGCCGGCCCGATCGGCCTAGACCGAGGCGGGTGGGGCGGCGACATTCGGGAGGGGCGATGCTGTTCGAGATGGAGGACCTGGTGGTCCGCACGATCGCCACTTTGCCCGCGATCGTGGCGGCTTACCTGGCGATCCGCACTTCGCGCACGCCCCAGGGCGCGGTGGGGTGGATCGTCCTGATCCTGGCCTATCCGTATGTGGGCGTGCCCGCCTACGCGCTCTTCGGCTATGCCAACTACGCCAAGTTCGCCCGGCGCCGCCGGGCCTCCGATGCCAGGATCGGCGAGGCCGGGATCGATTCGCACGCCCCCGCGATCCCCGACGACCGGATGGATGTGTTCTCCCGCCTGTCCGGCAACCCGACGGTGGGCGGGTGCGACATGACCCTGCTGATCGACGGGCAGGAGACGTTCGACACCGTGTTCGCCGCCATCGCGCGCGCCGAGCACTATGTCTGCGTGCAGTACTACACGCTGGTGGATGACGAGATCGGCCGCCGCCTGCGCGACGCCCTGGTCGAGCGGGCCCGCGCGGGCGTGGACGTGTACCTGCTGCACGACGAGCTGCCGCTGATCGGCCTTCCGCGCCGCTACTGGCGCGAGGTCCGCGAGGCGGGGGTGAAGACCGCCCGCCCCAAGGGGCCGAACCGCGCCCTGGGGCCGTTCCAGTGGAACTACCGCAACCACCGCAAGCTGATCGTGGTGGACGGGACGGAGGCCTATGCCGGCGGGCTCAACTGCTCGGAGACATATGTGGGCCGGTCCTCCATCGGGCCGTGGCGCGACACCTTCGCCCGGTTCGACGGCCCCGTGGTCGACCAGCTCGAGCGCAGCTTCGCCGCCGACTGGGCCTGGGCCACGGATGTGGACCTGCGCGACACGTTCCGCCCCGCGCCGCAGGCGGGCGAGATGCGCGCCGTGGCCCTGCCCATCGCGCCCACCGACGAGCTGAACACCGGCAACCTCTACTTCGTCACCCTCGCCCAGCGGGCGCGGCGGCGGCTGTGGATCACCACGCCCTACTTCGTGCCCGACGCCGAGGTGATGGCCGCACTGCAGCTCGCCGCCCTGCGCGGCGTCGACGTGAAGATCCTCGTGCCAGACGTGATCGACCACTACCTTCCCTACTGGGCGGCCTATGCCTATTTCGACGAGCTGCGCCAGGCGGGGGGCGAGATCTGGCGCTACACCCCCGCCTTCACCCACCAGAAGGTGGCGCTGGTGGACGACGACATCTGTTCCGTGGGCTCGGTCAATCTCGACGTGCGGTCGGGATTGCTGAACTTCGAGCTGACCGTCGTGGTCGAGAGCCGCAAGGCCGCGCAAGCGGTGGAGGAGATGCTGGTGCGCGACTTCGACAACGCGACCCTGATGACCGAGGACCTCTCGGCGCAGCCCGCATGGCTGAGGGTGGCGGCGCGTGTCTCGCGACTGATGGCGCCGCAACTGTGATCCGCGTCGCCTCCTACAACATCCGCAAGGCGGTGGGGCTCGACTGGCGGCGTGACCCGCACCGGATCGCCCGTGTGATCAGGGCGCTCGACGCCGACATCGTCGCCCTGCAGGAGGTCGACAAGCGGCTGGGGGCCCGGCCCGCCGCCCTGCCGCCCGAGGCGGTGGCGGAGACCGGGCTCGCCCCGGTGGCGGTGGCCAACGGTCCGAGCCTGGGCTGGCACGGCAACGCGATCCTGGTCCGTCCCGGCTGGGCCTGCCACGACCTGCGGCGGGTGGACCTGCCGGGGATCGAGCCGCGCGGCGCGCTCCTCTCCCGGATCGACACGCCCGGCGGGCCGCTATGGCTCGCAGCGACCCATCTGGGCCTCGACCGGTTCAGCCGCCAGCGCCAGATCCGGGCGATCCTGTCGGCGCTCGGCCCCGAGCGGCTGGGCCGGGCGGTGATCCTGGGCGACATGAACGAGTGGTCCCGCAGCCGCGGCTTCGCGCCGCTCTCGGCCTTCGACGTGCGCGCGCCGGGGCGCAGCTTCCACGCGGCGCGGCCCGTGGCCCCGCTCGACCGGATCGCCCTGGGGCCCGGCTGGCGCGCGGAGGAGGAAGGGGTGTTCGACGCCGCGCCGGCCTCCCGCGCCTCCGATCACCTGCCGGTCTGGGTGCGGATCGCGCCCCTCTAGAGGTCGAACGCCTCCGCCTCGATCTCCATGAACGCCACGCCCAGGGTGCCCACCCCGGCATAGAGCACGGCGTTGTCGGCGGCCTCCAGGTCGGCGAAGAAGCGCGGGCCCCAGGGGGCCAGATGCTTGACGAAGAACGCCTTCTGCGCCTCGATCGGGGCCACCGCGCCGTAGCGGCCGTCGATCAGCCCGGCCATCATCTCGCAGATCGAGGCGATGTGGTCCTCGGGCTCGGACACGTTCTCGGCCCGCACGATCCCGATGCGGCCCATGTCGCCGCGCAGCCGCGCCAGCGGCTTGTCGTGGAGATTGCCGGTCAGGTAATGGCTGGCGAAGGGCAGAAGCTCCCCCCGCCCCAACCCGATGAAGAGGCGCGTGTATTCGCGCTCGGCCTCGGCGGCGCCGGTGCGGGCCGCGTCGGCCGCGATCTCGGCCACGGCGCGGCCGATCCGCGTCTCCTCGTCGCCGGGCAGCGCGGCGCACCGGCCCAGCAGTTCGGCGCCCGGCGGCGCGGCCAGGAGCGTGGCGAGGAAGTCGTAGACCTCCGCGCGCGCGGCGTCCTCGGGGGCGATGGATGCGGTCTGGGGCGCGGCGGTCAACGGCTGTCCTCCTCGAAGTGGAACGTCATGCGGCGGGGCAGGGGGGAGGCCTCCTCCGGCTCCTCGTCTTCGGCGATGTCTTCGGCCATGGCCATGGCCGGGGGATCGTCGGGCGCCGTCTGCGGCTCTGCTTCGGGGGCCGCCTCGGCGGGCGGGGCCTCCTCCGGGGCCTCCGCCTCGGCCTCCATCTTCCGCTCCAGCGCCTTGGCGGCGCGGTCGCGCAGCCCGGCCCAGCCGCTCGCGTCGGGGCGCACGTTGACGGCGGCGTCGGTGTAGTCGTCGTCGTAGTCCTGCAGCCCGTCGGGCGGCGACAGGTGCGGGTGGGCGCGGAAGAGCGCCCTGATCGCCCGCCGCCGGAGCCGCGCGGGGATCTCGCGGGCCATGAAGCGGGCGGCGTCGGCCGGTGTCAGGGTGTCGGGGTCGGGCAGCCCCAGGGCCTGCAGGATCTCGTCGTCGCTGCGCTCCTCGAGCGCCTGGGCCTCGGCGCCGGCGCGGACCTCCTCGGCGGCGGCGTCCTCGCGGCGTTCCTCGCGGGCGACGGCGCGCCGGCGGCGGGACCAGAAATCGGATCTCTCGGGCATGTCGCACCTCCAGCCCCCATGATGGGGGGCCGGGCGCCGGGAATGAAGCCCCGAACGCGCGCCGCCGACGCACGGGAACGTGCGCGGTTTCAGGTGGAACAGCCGCGCGCCCTTCCGTAGCCTCGCCGTCCGGACGAGAGGAGACACGATGACCGAGACCGTCCTGCTGTGCGACTGCCTTGGCAGCCAGAGGATCGACCGCGACCGGCTGACCGAGGGATCGGGGCGCCCCTGTTCGGAGGTGGCGACCCATCTGTGCGGGCGGCAATCGGGCCGCGTGGCCGAGGCTCTGCGCGCCGGCGGGCCGGTCACCGTCGCCTGCGAGCAGGAGCGCGCCACCTTCGAGGCGCTGGCCGACGACCTGGAGGTCGATCCGCCCGCCCTGGTGGACCTGCGCGACCGCGCCGGGTGGAGCGACGATCCCAGGGACGTGTCGCCCAAGCAGGCCGCGCTGCTGGCCGACGCCGCCCTCGTGGCACCCCTGCCGCGCCTCCTCGACGTGGAGAGCGGCGGCACCTGCCTGGTGATCGGGGCGTCCGAGGTCGCCGTTCCGGCGGCCGAGCGGCTCTCGGGCACGCTCGCGGTGACCTGCCTGCTGACGGACGCGGCCGATCCGCCCGACACCCGCGCCTTCGACGTGATCCACGGCCGCCTGCGCCGGGCCACCGGCTCGCTGGGGCGTTTCGAGGTCGCGATCGACGGGTTCCGCGAGGTGATCGCGGGCGGGCGCGGCACGTTCGACCTCACCGCGCCTCGCGACGGGGCGGCGAGCGCCTGCGACGTGATCGTGGACCTCTCGGGCGAGGCGCCGCTCTTTCCCGCCCACGAGAAGCGCGAGGGGTACCTGCGCGCCGATCCGGGCCGCCCCGCGGCCGTCTTCGACGTCCTGTGGGAGGCGAGCCAGCTCACCGGGACCTTCGAGCAGCCCGTCTTCGTGGCGCTGGAGCCCGCGATCTGCGCCCATTCCCGCGCCCGGCAGACGGGCTGCACCCGCTGCCTCGACGCCTGCCCGACGGGGGCGATCGTGCCCGACGGCGACCACGTGGCGGTCGATCCGCATGTCTGCGCGGGCTGCGGGGCGTGCTCGTCGCTCTGCCCCTCGGGTGCGATCAGCTACGACGCGCCGCCCGTGGCCCATGTCATGCGCCGGATCTCCACCCTGGCGTCGACCTACCGCCGGGCGGGGGGCGTCCGGCCGCGCCTTCTCGTCCACGACGAGGGGCACGGGCGCGAGATGATCGACCTGGCTGCGCGCCACGGCGCGGGGCTGCCCGCCGACGTGATCCCGATGGCGATGCCCGCGCTCGCCGCCTTCGGCCATGCCGAGGCGCTGGCCGCGCGCGCCTCCGGCTTCGCCGACGTCTCGCTCCTCCTCGCGCCGAGATCCGATCGCGCGACGCTGGCGCAGGAGGCGGAGCTGGCCTGCGCCATGGACGGCCCGGCGGCCTTGCGCCTGCTGGACGTGGCCGATCCCGACGCGCTGCCCGGCGCGCTGGGCGACGGCCCCGGTGCCGCGCCCGAGCCGATGCTGCCCATGGGCTCGCGCCGGCAGGTCGCCCGGATGGCCGCCAAGGCGCTGACGGCGGGTGCCATGACACCTCTGCCGGAGCACGCCCCCTACGGCGCGGTGCTGGTGGACCAGGACGCCTGCACCCTGTGCATGGCCTGCGTGCCCCACTGCCCCTCGGGCGCCCTGGCCGACAACCCCGACAAGCCGCAGCTCCTGTTCCAGGAGGAGGCGTGCCTGCAATGCGGGCTGTGCGAGACGATCTGCCCCGAGGACGCGATCCGGCTGGAGCCGCGGATGAACGCGGGCGACGACGCCCTGTCGCAGACCGTCCTCAACGAGGAGGAGCCGTTCCACTGCGTGGAGTGCGGCAAGCCCTTCGGCGTCGCCTCCACCATCGAGCGGATCACCGAGAAGCTCGCCGGAAACCACGCCATGTTCGCCAACCCGCAGGCGGTGCGGCTGATCCAGATGTGCGACGATTGCCGGGTCAAGAGCCAGATGCACGACGGGATGCTGTCGGGCCCGCCCAAGCCCCTGCCGCGCACCTCGGCCGACTACGGCCAGCCCGAGGACGCGGTGCAGGTGCCCAAGCGCGGCAAGAAGCGCAAGATCTGATCCCGTTGTAACGGGGCCGCGCCGCCTTTACGTCGGCCCGGAAGCCGTATCCGAGGAGGATGGGATGGACGACGAGTTCAACATGTCGATGCGCAAGTTCCTCAAGCAGGTGGGCGTCACCTCGCAGCAGGCCATCGAGGAGGCCATGCGCGCCGCCGGCCCCGAGACGGCCGGCAAGACCTACGAGGCCAAGGTCGTGCTGACGATCGACGGGCTGGACCTGCGCCACGAGATCGACGGTACGATCAAGGGGCAGGCCCAGGAATGAGCCTGTCGAAAGAGGATATCGAGGCCGCGCTGGCGGGCATCGCCGACCCCGGAACGGGGGGCGACATCGTCTCCGCGGGCCGCGTCAAGGCGCTCAACGTGGACGGCGAGGCCGTGCGCTTCGTGCTCGAGGTGCCCGGCGAGCTGGGCAAGGCGTTCGAGCGCGTGCGCGCCGAGGCCGAGGCGCGCGTCAAGGCGCTGGGCGCCTCCAGCGTGTCGGCGGTGATGACCGCCCATTCGGAGAAGGCGCCGCCCGACCTCAAGGGTAGCGGCGGTGGCGGCGGCGGCGGGCAGAAGAAGCCCGCCCAGACGCCCGAGAAGATCCCCGGGATCGACCGCATCATCGCGGTGGCCTCGGGCAAGGGTGGCGTGGGCAAGTCCACCGTGTCCGCGAATCTCGCCTGCGCGCTGGCGGCCGAGGGGCGCCGCGTGGGCCTGCTGGACGCCGACGTCTATGGCCCGTCGCAGCCGCGCATGATGGGCGTGTCCGGCCGCCCCGCGAGCCCCGACGGCAAGACCATCCTGCCCATGCGCAACCACGGCGTCACCATGATGTCGATCGGGTTGATGATCGGCGAGGGGCAGGCGGTGGTCTGGCGCGGGCCGATGCTCATGGGGGCGCTCCAGCAGATGCTGATGCAGGTGCAGTGGGGCGCCCTCGACGTGCTGATCGTGGACCTGCCGCCCGGCACCGGCGACGTGACCCTGAGCCTGGCGCAGAAGGCCGAGCTCGACGGGGCCATCGTCGTCTCCACGCCCCAGGACGTGGCGCTCCTGGACGCGCGCAAGGGGATCGACATGTTCAACCAGCTCAAGACGCCGATCCTGGGCATGATCGAGAACATGAGCACCCATATCTGCTCCAACTGCGGCCACGAGGAGCACCTCTTCGGCCATGGGGGCGTGGCGCGGGAGGCCGAGAAGATCGGCGTGCCGCTCCTGGGGGAGATCCCGCTCCATCTCGACATCCGCACGGCCGCGGACGGCGGTGCGCCGATCGTGGTGTCGAAGCCCGACAGCGCCCAGGCGCAGTCGTTCCGCGACATCGCGCGCAGGTTGGTGGCGCAGGGGGTGGCGTGATGCAGCTCGCCCGCGCGGTGCATCTGGACGAGAGCGACACGCTCGTCTTCGAGCGTCCCGCCAGGACGGGAGAATGGTGCATCCCGGGCGGCTTCGCCTTCGCCGATCTCGGCCCCGAGCCCTTGGAGGGGAAGGCCAAGCAGGCCTTCTCCAACGGGTGGCTGGGGGTAGAGACGTTCGGCCGCGTCTCCATCGTGGCGATCGCGCGGATCGAGGCGGCGGAGATGGCGCGGCTGATCGACAACCTCGCGCGGCACTTCGTGGAGGCCTACGGCGCGCCGGACGTGGAATCGGCGCGCCCCGTGGCCCAGGAGCAGGTGGAGGACATGGCCGAGCTCTGCGCCGACCACGACCAGAACACCCTGCTGGCCGTGAGCCGGGAAATGACCGGGTCGGGGGTGCGCGAAACCTTCCGCTCGATCCCCGCGCCGGAGGCTGACCTGAGCCAGTTCGCCGTCCACGGGGATGCGGAGTAGCGCCCCGTAGGGGCGGGAAAATAACGCCCCGTAGGGGCGGGAAAATAACGCCCCGTAGGGGCGGGAAAATAACGCCCCGTAGGGGCGGGAAAATAACGCCC
>CANMTR010000016.1 GCA_947500825.1 uncultured Paracoccaceae bacterium
GCCACCATCGCAAACGCGATCCTCAAAACAGGCATCCCCTGGCAGCTACAGCGCAGCTCCTAGACACAGTTGCTAGGTGCCCGATCTGCTCGGCGAGACACCGACAGCATGGAAAGCCCTCGCAAGATCCCGAGCGCTGTAGGGTTTTTTGACGAGAGGGCCATCCAAGCCGAACGTTTTCAGTTCCGACTTCTCGTAGCCAGAGGCCAAGACGAACGGAACCCCGGCGGCCTCCAGGGCCTGCAGCACAGGCAAAGCAGAGGCCCCAGCCAAGTTCATGTCGATGACCGCGACATCGGGAACCGAAACGCGCATCAGCGCGCACGCGTCCTCGACCGTGGCAGCCGGACCGAGGACCTCGTAGCCGAGATCTTCGAGCATGTCTTCGAGCTCCATGGCGATCATTCCTTCGTCCTCGACCGCGAGGACGGTAGGAGGCTCAATCGCCATAGCTCAGCGTCCTTCCGGCAGGAAATAACATGCGGCATGCGACGCCGCCGGATGCGTAGTCGAGTTCGACCTGGCCGCCCAGTTCGTAAGCTACTCCATGCTCCAGCATCCGCCGCCCGAAGCCCTTGTGCCGGGGTGGCAGCACGAGCGGCCCGTCATGCTCGCTCCATGTCACGCGTAATTTCTCCCCATTCTCGTCCCGTTCGAGGCCCCAGTTGAGGTGAACGGTTCCGCCAGGGGACGAGAGCGCACCGTATTTCAACGCGTTGGTGGCAAGCTCGTGGAGCGCCATGGACATGGAGAGGGCCGCGTTCGGCAAAAGCCTGATTTCAGGGCCACCGATTCGGAGTCTCCCGTCCCCATCGACGAAGGTGCCAACGACGGCATCGGCGAGCTCACGAAGGCCGGTACCACGCCACTGCTCCTGCATGAGCACGCCGTGTGCCCGACCGAGGGCCTGGACCCTTTCCCGGAAGGCGGCGACGAACCCGGTTGGGTCTGACGTCGTTCGCAAGGTCTGAGCGGCGATCGATTGGACCACCGTGAGCATGTTCTTCACACGGTGGTTCAGTTCGCCCATCATGAGATCTCGTTCCCGCTCATGCCGCTTGCGACCGGTGATGTCCTGAAAAAGGATCGCGACCCGCGCCGCGCTGAGCCTGGTGATACGGGTCTCGAACCAGCGGTCGAAGGTCTCCGCGAAAAGTTCGGCGTGCTCGGGCTCGCCCGTTTCCAGCACACGCTCGGCCAGATTCCACCAGTGCGGCTGGAAGCCGCCGCGGATCTGCGAGATATGTCGCCCTTCGATATCCGCACCGACCAGTCGGATCGCGGCGGGATTGGCGTTGAGGCAATGGATGTCGATCACCTCGTTGGCGTCGTTCCGGATCACCTCTCCCAAAAAATATCCCTCGTCCATGAATTCGAACAGGCGGCGATAGCGCGCTTCGCTTTCCCGCAAACGTTCCTCGGCCTCGCGGCGCGCGGAAATGTCGACGAAACTCAGAACCACTCCTTCGATCCTGTTCTCGAGGGTTCGGTACGGGCGCAGGCGCATCATCAGCCAGCGTCCGTCGCGCGTTTCGACCTCGGTCTCGACGGGGGCGAGATCGCGCAGGACCTTGGCCGCGTCCCGTTCCACGCCCTCGTAGACGAGCTTGTGGGTAAAGTCGGTGATCGAGCGCCCCACATCGCTGTCAGAGACGCTGAAGAGGTGCTCGACCGCGGGCGTGAGCATCTTGATCCTGAGCCTGCCGTCGAGGAACAGCGTTCCGATCTCTGCCGCGTTGATCAGGTTCTGCAGGTCGCTGTGGGCCGAGGCGATCGCCTCGAGCTTGGCCTTGAGCTCGTTGTTGACGGTCGAAAGCTCCTCGTTGATCGATTGAAGCTCTTCCTTGCTGGTCTCGAGTTCTTCGGCCGTCGAGCGATATTCCTCGTTGATCGACTGAAGCTCCTCGTTGGCGGTCCGAAGGTCCTGGATCGACCCTTCGTGCTCGCGCCGGCTGGCACTCAGCTGTTCCTGCGTCGCCCTCAGTTCGTCCTCAAGCCGGCGGACGCGGTCGGTGTCGGCCGTTTCACCCGGCCCGGTACGTCTCGGCACCTCGGCCGACGCGGGGCCGACCTCGACGAACAGGACGAGTGCGCGCCGCCGGGCGCGGCTGTCCCCGGGCCTGACATACATGAAGACCCGCCGCGATGCGCCCTCGAACCCGACCGTGACCGGCAATGTCACCGTGGTTTCCCCGGCCGCAAAGGCACGATGCAGCGCGCGCGCCAGTTCGGCTCGGAGTTCCGGCCTGACGAGGGCCGGCAGCTCGGAGCTGAAGGGGCCTTCCGGGGGGCGGATATAGTGTCCAGCCGTCTTGGAAAGGTTCAGGATGCGATGGTCCTCGTCGACCAGCGCGCTCGGCGGGGCAAGCTCTTCGAGCGCGGCCGCGTGGGTCGTCGGCGGTGGTCCGGGGGGCACCTTTTCGGCGTCCGGTCGGACCACGCCCGGAAGGGGGGGGGCGATGTTCGCGCGGAAGCTGCATCAGGATATCTACATCGCTGCCATTCCGCTGCTTGGCGGCATATATGCGCGCCTCCCTGTCGCACGGGGCGAACAGCTCCGGCTTCTGGTCGATGCTTTCGGCCGAACCGAGGAACAGGTAGCCGCCGGGCTTCAATGCGTAGTGAAAGAGCGCGAGGAGTTGCTGCTGCACGTCCCGCTCAAGATAGATCAGCAGGTTCCGGCAGGCGACAAGGTCGAGATGAATGAAGGGTGGATCCTTGAGCGCGCTGTGATGGGCGAAGAGCACCATGTCCCGGATCTCCTTCCGGATCCGGTAGTGCGTGCCCTCGTCGATGAAAAACCGCCTCAACCTGTCTGGCGAGACATCGGCCTCGATGGCCTTCGGGTAGCGCCCTTCGCGCGCGGTGGCGAGCGCCCCTGCGTCGAGATCGGTGCCGAAAATCTGCACCGCGGGCATCACCTGCCGCCGTTCCGCCTCCTCGACCACCATCATGGCGAGGCTGTAGGCCTCCTCGCCCGTGGCGCAGCCGGCCGACCAGATCCGGATATCTCCGCCCCCCTCGAGATCGCGCAAGAGCGGCCCCAACGCGTGTTCAATCAATATCTCGAAGGCGGCGGGGTCGCGAAAGAAGGCGGTGACCGAGATCAGCAAATCGCCGAATAGGTCCTGGGCTTCCTCCGGGTTCTTGCGAAGATACTCCGAATAGGCCGCCAGACGGGTCTGTCGTGTCACCTGCATGCGCCGTGCGATCCGCCGTATCACCGTCGCGCGCTTGTAGCTGGAGAAGTCATGGCCCGTCCGCGTACGGAGGAAGGCCATGATCTGCCGGGTGGTCTCCTCCGTCTCGTCTTCTTCCAGCCGTTGCAGCGCGTCCTTGCTGCGTGCGACGTCGCGAATACGCTCGACAAGGCTCCCCACGGGCTCGACGAAATCGGCGACGCCGGTAGAGATCGCGCTCCGGGGCATCATCGCGTATTCCGCCTCGTTCGGATCCTGCACGAAAATGACTCCGCCAGCCTCCTTTATCTTGCGAACGCCGACGGCCCCATCCGAGCCCGCCCCGCTCAATATCACCGCGGCCCCGTCGCCTCGTCCATTGGCCACGGACCGAAAGAACAGGTCGATCGGCGCCCGATGAGCCCGTGGCTCGGTGAAAGGCCGGGAGGTCACGCTGTTTTGCTCGATCACCAGTTCGCGGTCGGGCGCGATGACGTAGACACAATTCGGCTCGAGCCGGGGCGTGTCGTCGATCTGCCTTACCGGCATTCTGGTCCTGCCGGCGAGGATCTCGCTCAGCTGACTGTCGTGATCCGGCGACAGGTGAATGATTACGACATAGGCCAGCCCGAGTTCGTCGTCGATACGCTCGAAGAACTCCTGAAGGGCCCCGACACCGCCGGCGGAGGCTCCGATGGCGCAAACAGGGACCAACGGCTCGCCTTCGCGCGCGGTCCTCTTGTCGATTTCCACCATGGCTCGCCTCTCTTGTATCTGAATGGGGGCGACACCTTCACCGTCGTTGCGACGATGTCAGCCTTGTGATTAATCGACAGGATTACCGGGCCTGTCTGTACCCTAACTCGGGCGATCCGTTAAGGATCTTGCCGGGGCGGGATTCGGCCCGAAAAGCCCAATCTGGGCGGACCTGCGCGGCAGCGGTCGGAACCGTGGCGTAGATGCCTCCGCTTTTGCTTCAGGCGATCCAGCAAGTATCCAGACTCAGCGTTGCGAACAGAATGGCGCGGCGGTTCTCATCGCGGACAGTAACCTTGATGGCGGGGCCGTCCGTGATCAGTGGGGCCTTTCCGGCTATCGGGGCGAGCAAGGCAATCGCCGCGCACCGGGCGGCCTCCCGGTCTCCGAAGGTCTGGCCCCGGTCATCCGCGAACGAGCCGTATTCGGTTTCCACATCGAAAAAGTAGACGGACATCCTGTGCCTTTCGTTGCGCAACGTCTTTTGCCGTGGGTCAAAGAGGACGCCGCCAGGATAGGGACCCGCCGACGTCCGAGCCCGCAGGCCTCCGCCTGTTCGGCCGCCCCGAGGCGGTCGCGGAGGATGACGGTCTTTTCCGGCACGCAAAGACAGGGCGTCAGCCTACGGGCTCGGACGTCGGCGGCACGAACACAGATAGAACATTGCCGCCCAGTAGATGCCGCCGCCATTGCGCGCGCCCGGCGATGGACGTGACCAGTTCGTTGATAAGCTCGAAGCCGTAGCCCCTCCGGATGGAGGGACGCTCATGCCAATCTGCGCCGTCGTCGATGACGGTGAGGCAGATACCCCCCTCGGCCGTACCCCCGAGGCCGATCTTAACCAGCCCCTTCCGCCCTGCGGGAAAGGCATGATCGAAGGTGTTCGACAGCGCCGTGTTCGCAACCAAGGTCAAGGGGGCCGAAAGGTGGGCGCATGTGGCCGGGGCCCGGTCGAGATGGGCGAAGACCTGTATCCCGCGATCCTTCCCGATCCGGGACCATAGGGACGCCGCCTCCCGCAACTGGTCCGTTAATCCGTGCGACATACGTCTATTGATCGAGGCCTGAAAACGCGAGAGAGACCGGATCTGCTCGTCCGCCCGCCCAAGTGCCCACCCTGCCTCGTCATGGAAGGCCCCTTCGGCAGGCGTGCCGGTCAATTCGGCCAGCCTCCGGGAGCAATGCGTCATCCGGCTCCGGATTTCGGCGATTTCCAGGGAAATACAACTCAACTCGTTCATCGATACACGCCACCTGACCCGCACGGGGCCATATGTTGCAGATATGGAAGCATCGATCATTAACCTATGTTTGTTATGGCACGTTTGCCAAAAAATCCGGTTGAATGAAGTCGAAGCCGCCGTGATCATAAATTGCCGCAAGGCAGGCTCATACTGCGTGGATAGGCTTCGCCCGCCCGCGCTTTTGCTGGCCGGCTGCCGTGACCGGGCGAGCAGCGTTCACCGGGCTGCCATCAGCCGACTGAGAGCCGCGACGGCGGTGTTCATGTCGAGTGGTTTGGGGCACAGCGGAGTCTGCGCATGACGCCGCGGCAGATCGTCCGTGTCGATGCCGGTGACAAGAAGGAACTTCACGCCGAGATCCCGAAGGAGGTCAGCAAGCGGATATACGGTTTCCCCGCGGAGCCGCACGTCCAGGATGGCGCCGTCCACCGCTTCCGCGTTCACCGCCTCGAAAGCTCCGTCAAGATCGGGGACGGGGCCCAGAACTACGGCGCCGGCCGCAAGAAGGGTTTCCTCCAGATCCATTGCCAGCGTGTAGTCGTCTTCCACGACCAGGACCCGCCGGCCCAACAGATGATAGGGCGATTTCGAAGATCGGGATGAATCGGAAGGCGGTTTGGGAAGGGTGTCGCAAGTCACACGGGAAAGGATCGAAGCAGCCAAGGTCATCATGAAAGATCCTGTGGAAATTTCAACTCCAGGGTGCATTCGTCATAACATGGAAAAACCGTCACTCCGTAACCCATGTTAATACTGATGCCTCTCAGGCGTATAAACTTGGTCATGGTTGCAAGGTCACACGTGTCCGGAACTGGATCCTCCCCATTAGCCCCCCAGCCAAGAAACCGACCGGTATCGATGGTTTACTTGCAATCCGCGATGGCGGCGTCGAGGTGGCTGGGCCGCCATGGCGACACAAGGGGCGAGTCGGCTCAGCCTTCATTGCTGTCGATATGCCGCCCCTCGTGATCGAGGTGAAGGTAATGCGCCGTGAACAATCCCGCCTGCATCAGCGCGTCGAGATCGGGAATGTGAAGGGTCCGGTTCTCCATCTCGATCAGCCCTTGGGCGGCGAGGGCTTGCAATGTGCGCGAGACATGGACGGGGGTAAGACCGCTTGCCTCTGCCAGGGCAATCTGCGTGATCGGCCAGTCGCAGCGGTTGCCAACCGTCCGGCCCGCGACCCGCAAGCGGATGAAGGCCTCGCAGATGAGGTGGGCCACGCGCTCGAGAGCGCTGCGCTGTCCGAGGTTCAACGCCCATTCCCGCTGGATCGCGGTGGCAACGAGGGTGTCCCAGTAGAGCGCTTGCAGCAGCCTCGGATTGTCCAGGGTGGCGGTCTCGAAATCGCCCCGCGTGATCTGGGCGACCTTCAGCCGAGACAGGGCCCCAACGAAATGGTCCATCTCGCGCAGGACGAAGATGTTTATATCGCAGATGTCGCCGGGCAGGAAGAAACTGACGATCTGGCGGCGCCCGTCGGGCAGGTACTTGTAGCGCCCAGCCCAGCCGTCGAGGATCAGGTAGATAAACTCCGGCCGGTCGCCCTCGCGCACCACGTCCTCCTTGGCGCGGTAATGGCGCGGGCGTGAGCAAGACAGCGCATGGCACGCATCCCGATCCACCTGCGAAAGGCGGGTGTAGCGCTCCAGCTTTCGGATCAGCACGTTGCTCACTGTGATCCCGTCTCCCACCCCTGCCTTGCCCCGCGTGTTTCAGAAATTTGATCTGCCCGCATTAACCCATGTTATTGACCGCGGGCCCATCTGTGCCACCACGCGGACGAACGGCTCTTCGGCGCGGGATTCCCGGCCACGCGCCATCCGGTGCGTACCGCGCCGCGGGCGGATGGTGCCGACGGGTCCCGCAATCGGGAGTGCGATAGTGAGCGACGGAGGATTGGACGAGAACGCTCTTGGTCGGCTGCACGGGGCGCTCGCCGTGGCCGGACTGGCCAGCTGGACCCTGGATCCCGGAACGGGGCGCCTCACCTGGACCGAAGGGGGGTTCGAGAGCCCGGACTGGCGCCCCGGCAATCTGTTCCCCTCGATCGAGGCCTGGCTAGAGCGTATCCACCCTGATGACAGGCCGAGCGCGGCCGCGACCCTCGCGGCCGCCCGCAGCGCGCGGGGATTCTGGCGCCACGATCACCGTGTGTTGCTGCCCGGCTCGCGCATCATCTGGTGCCGGGCTGCGGGGCAGGCCCACACCAATGAAACCAACGGGCAATCGGGGATGACCGGTGTGCTCCGCGACATCTCCGCTGAGGCGATCCTGATGCAGGGCGATGCCGCCCCCCCCTCGCAGTTGATCGCCGAAGACCGGAACCGGATTCTGCTGAAGGAACTGCAGCACCGGGTCCGCAACAGCATGGCCACCGTCCGCTCGATCGCGCGACACAGCATGGCTGGTGGCCGCGGCGTCGAAGACTACGTGGAGCATCTCGATGGTCGGATTGCGGCCTATGCGCGGGTGCAGTCGGCGGCGATCCAGGATCCTCTGGCCGGGCTCGATCTAGAGCTGCTCTTGCGCGACGCCTTGGCGGTCCCGGCGGTCCCGGAGCGTCAGATCCACGTCGAGGGGCCGACGGTCAGCCTCAGGCCGCGGGTCGCGGAACAGCTGGCCATCGCATTTCACGAGCTGGCAACCAATGCACTCACGCACGGTGCATTGCGCAGCGAGCGCGGCCGGGTCGTTCTGTCGTGGCGGTGGGAGCCCGAGACGGATGGAAGGCTGTCATTCCGCTGGGCCGAGACCACTGCCGAGCCACTGGGCCCCGAGGGCCCCCCAGGCTTTGGCACCGAGTTCCTGACCAGAGCTCTCGTCTACACGCTGAAAGCGAGGGTTGATATGGTCAGGACGCCCTCTGGCGTCGTTTGGGAGATCGCATTTCCCGATCCCGTGGCTTCCCGAAATACTGTGCGCGATATCTGAACCGCGCTTCCGGCTAGAATGAGGGTTGGGGCGGTCATACCATCAACGTCCGGCGACACGCTGGCTCGAAGGGTAAGCCGGGCTCTCCCGTCGAGCGGGCAGGGAGAACGCGATCTCTCGTGGCAAACGGTCGGGTGAACTAGGTGCGGATATACGCCCAGCCATCGGCCTGGCGCTCGACAATATGGAGAATGGCGACAGGAACGGTACGAAAGCCTGCGTTGTCGCGTTGCAGATTGCGCAGGGAATTGCGGCACAATCGGATCAGCGGATCGGTCTCCGGATCCGCGTCCTCGAGAGCTTGGGCGACGGCTCCCGCATTCACCACTATCTCGATTTCGGCCGCCGGATCGGCGGCGAGGACGTTGCGGGCGTTCGACCGTGCGCGCTTCAGAGCGTCCGGCGTCGGGGCATGGAGAAGAACGCGAGCGGTCACAGGGCCTCTGAGATACGAGAGATGAGGGGTGTCAAGTCCGAAGAGCCGCGCCGATCTTCGTGAGGAATGTCGACCCGCTGATCCAGCGCGATGCGGGCCGGCTGACCGGAAAGAACAACGACCCGTTCCGCGAGAAGCGCCGCCTCCTGGATATCGTGGGTGACGAAGAGGATCGCCGTCCCCGTGTCGCGCCAGATGCGCAGCGCCTCCTCCTGCAGCGTCTTGCGGGTGATCGCATCCACGGCCGAGAATGGCTCGTCCATCAGCAGGAGGTCCGGCTTCACCGCCAGCGCCCGGGCGATCCCGGCTCGCTGGACCTGGCCCCCGGAGAGCTGATGGGGATAGCGATCGGCATACTCGGCAAGGCGCGTCAGTCGCAGAACCTCATCGACCCGCTCTTCACGTTCGACTGCCGGAAGGCCCAGGCCCTCGAGCCCGAAGCCGATATTGCCCCGCAGGCGTCTCCACGGCAAAAGCCGGCCGTCCTGGAATACAATGGCGCGGCGTCTCTGACCGGAGACCGCCGGGCTATCCAGGGTGACGGTCCCCTCGTTGGGAGCGAGCAGACCCGCGACGACGCGGAGCAGCGTCGATTTACCGACGCCGGACCCCCCGACGAGGGCGACGAACTCGCCCGCGTCGACGGTGAAGTCGAACCCGTCCAGTGTCGCCGTGGCAGACCCGGGAAACTGCAGCCGGAGACCGGAGGCGGTCAGGACCGACCCGGTCACGGACGCCACCCGAGGAGGCGATGTTCGACCAGTCCGAAGGCTGCGTCGGCGAGCGTGTAGACGAGCGAGATCGCCAGCATGTAGACCACGACCGCATCGTAGGCGCCGACACCCGCGGCGGCGTTCATCTCCTGCCCCATGCCGGGCACACCCAGGAGTTCGGCCGCGATGAGTGTCATCCAGGCTTGTCCGACGCCCGTGCGCAGACCGGAAAGGATCCCGGGCGATGCGGCCGGTAGCGTCACGGTGCGATGCATTGCCAGATAGGCGCCATGGCCGAAGGCGCGCGCGAGCTCGTAGAGGCGAGGATCGACGTTCCGGATCGCGGAATGGGTCGCAAAATAGTTCACCCAGAAGACGCCGATGGAAATGACGAATGCCGCGCCGGCATGACTGACCTGGAACCAGGCGATCGCGAAGACCACCCAGGCCAGCGGGGGAATGGGCCTCAGGATCCGTGCAAGCCAGGCGTGACCCGCGTCGAAGCCGCGCGAGGTGGCCGCGAGGAGACCGACGAGCACCCCGAGCGCGCTTCCCATCGCGAGACCCCAAGCGTAATGGACCAGGCTCGACCCCACGGCCGGCAGGAGACGGCCAGAAGCGATCTCGTCGATTGCCGCCGCGGGGACCGCGAAGGGGTCGGGCAGGGTGCCGGGCCGGGCCCAGCCGAAAGTGCCGGCCGCCTTCCAGAGCGCAACGAACGCTACCAGACCGAGTGCGCCGAGGGCTGCGCGCCCCGCGCGATTGGCGAGAAAACCCGTCATGCCGATGCTAGCGCCCGGCCGCGTCGTCGTAGATTGTCAGGTCGAAGAGTGCCTCGAGATCGACCTCCTGTTCCAGTGTGCCGAGGTCGGACTGGAAGTCGCGCATGACGCGGGTGCCCTCCACGATCTCGTCAGGGTCGGCCACGAAGTTGTCCTGCGAGCGCTTGATCGCCTCTTCCAGGATGTCCGTCTCGAGGCGACCGCCGCCGACATACGCGCCGACCATGGGGGCGGCCGTGGCGGGATCGGTCCGCAGGAGCTCGGTGGCGCGAATATGGGCGGCGACGAGCGATACGACGGTGTCGCGGTGATCCGCGATCAGCCCCTCGCGGACGGCCAGGACCGCGCCGGGTTGGTCTGGGAACATCTCGGATCCGGAGGCGAGCACCTTCGCACCCTCGACACGGGCCAACGTCGTCGAAACGACGGGTTCGAGGATCGCCGCGCCGTCCACCGCTCCGGTCAGGAGCGATTGCTGCACCTGGCTAGCGCCCTGGTAGATCGGCTCGATGATATCCGGGTCGGCACCGAGCTGCTCGCGGATCCAGTACTGCAGCACCGTGTCCGGGACGGACCCCACCGGAAACGTCGAGATGCGGGGCGGGTGCCCCTCGGCCTCCGCGAACGCCTCAAACCCGGCCACCACGTCGTCGCCCTCGACGTACCGGGCCAGGCCCGGCAGGGCGACGAAGGAAATTTGCTCCACGATATCCGAGGCCACGACCTTGATGTCCGCGCCCCGTCCCCGCGCCACCATCGCCGGTCCGATCCCGAAATACGCCACGTCGAGTTGCCCCGACATCAGGGCCTGCACCATCGCCGGGCCGTTCTGGAACTGGACCAGGCCCGGGGTGATCCCGACCTCGTCCATCCATCCTTCCTCCAGTGTCACGAAGAGCTGGCTCACCGGCAGGATCGGCATGTAGCCGATCTCCAGATCCACGGCCTCCTGCGACGAGGCAGGACCGGACAGGGCGACGGCGGCAATGACTGGAAAGGCGAGGCGGTTCATATCGGATCCCTGTACTGAGCCATGGACACGTAGCTTCCGGGTGCTGCGCTTTTAAAGCCGGCGAGCGACAATCGGGCAACGATTTCGCCTTCCGGAGCCTGGCCGAAACCACCGACCATCCAGTTTGGAAAAACGAGAACGGATGTTCTATTCGCCGGGCCCCGTCCGGTTGCGACGAGGGCAGACGAGCTGAAACGCATCGACTGATCTGGGCCTGTCAGAGCAACAGGCACAGCCCGACAACGCCGGGACGTGTCAGGCCTGCCCTGTCGCTCCCGCCACGGGGCGGGACGCCCGGCTTTGTCGCATCGCGTCGAGCGACAGCATCGTATCATGGCGGCGGGCCAGGAAGAGGCCGAGGATCGCGGTGAAGACCGGCAGGCCGGACATGAAGAGAAGATTGGAGCCTTCCGCGAGCGGCAGGATCAGGTCGCCGATCGTCACCGCGATCGAGGCGCCGTGCATCAGAAGGCCGATGAGGTAGGTGACGGTCTTGAAGAGCGCGACGAGGATCATGGCACTGACGATCATCTGAAAGAGGCCGAAGGCGATACCTGGCGTGTTTCCAAGGCCATCGACGCCGTAGTACTTGGCAAGGATACCCCCTGTCGAGCCGGGATTGACCAACTTGTTGAGCCCCCAGGCAAAGAGGAAGAGGCCGAAGCCCACGCGGGTGAGCAGGAGCGGGATCCGGATGGAGGCCACGTCCGTGGCGGATTGTGCGGTCGTCGAGGTCGAGGGCATTGGGGTCTCTTTCCGATAGTCGCGGGACCGATGGCGGATCGCGCCGCGGACGGCGCGGGCACCGGGACGGTTGTCGCCAGGACAGGGGCACGAGTTTCCTCGCCCCCGAACGGGCACGATACTGGCCTGTTCGGGGGCGGGGCAGCGTCGCCGCAGGTGGCTTACGCCGCCTTGGACGCTTTCTCCCATGCGAAGGCCTGCATCGGCTCGTCCACCGGTGTCTGAGCCAGGTGATTGGTGTAGTTCGACATCACCTTCTGAGCCACGCCGAGCACCACCTCGAGGATTTGCCGGCGGGAATAGCCCGCGTCGAGGAACGTCTGCACCTGCGCGTCGGTCACGTCACCGCGCTGGCGAACGACCTGCAGCGAAAAGGTCCGCAGGGCTTCGAGATGCGCGTCGGGCAGCGAGGTCTCGTCGCGCAGCGCATCGAGGATCGCGTCGTCCACCTTCATCATCTTGGCGATCCCGGTATGCGCGGGCACGCAGTAATGGCAGTCGTGTTCGACGTTGATCGTCTGCCAGACGACCGTGATCTCGTCCTTGTCGAAGCTCGTTTCCTCCCCGAACAGGCGGTGCAGGTGCTTGTATCCGTCGAGCAGGGCTGGAGCTTCGGGGTAGTGTCCCAACGCTTGGTGTAGGAGGCCGCGCGCGGAGCCCCTGACGCAGCGCAGCGCGCGGCCGGGTGTAACGCTGGCGGCCATCGTCGATCTTCGGGAAGGTTCGGGTTGCGAGACCTTGAACCAAGAACGGAGACGACGATGACCGACGACAGAATGACGCTGATCGAGCTGGTTGAGAAGCAGGCGGATGGCGACCTCGTCCGCGCGATGCTGGCCTTCGCCGCTGAGCGGATCATGGAAGCGGAGGTCGAAGAGCGAACCGGTGCCGCCAAGGGCGTCCGGTCGCCTCTGCGCGAGGTCCAGCGCAACGGCTACCGCGACCGCGACTGGGACACCCGGGCCGGGCGGATCGCGCTGGAGATCCCGAAGCTGAGGAAGGGAAGCTATCTTCCCAGCTTCCTGGAGCCGCGCCGCACGGCCGAGAAGGCGCTCGTGACGGTGATCCAGGAGGCTTATGTCCACGGCGTCTCTACCCGCTCCGTGGACGACCTGGTGAAGGCGATGGGCGCGGGCGGCATGTCGAAGAGCCAGGTCAGTCGCCTCTGCGTCGAGATCGATGAGCGGGTGAATGCCTTCCTCTCTCGACCGCTCGAAGGAGCCTGGCCCTACCTCTGGCTCGACGCGACCTACGTGAAGGTGCGTGAGGGCGGACGGATCGTCAGCCGTGCCGTGATAATCGCCGTGGCGGTCAACGAGGACGGCAAGCGCGAGGTTCTCGGCGTCGCCACCGGACCGTCCGAAGCGGAGACATTCTGGACGGACTTCCTCCGCTCGCTCGCTGACCGCGGTCTGCGCGGCGTGAAGCTGGTTGTCGCTGACGATCACAAGGGACTGCGGGCCGCTGCACGGCGGGTGTTCAACGCCACGCACCAGCGCTGTCGCGTTCACTGGATGAGGAACGCGCTCGCCCATGCCCCGGCCAAGCAGCGGACGGCCATGGCCGCGATGCTGAAGACGATCTTCGCCCAGGAGAACAAGGCGGATGCCGAAGGCCAGTGGGATGCCGTCGCGGATGCTCTGCGGGAGAAGCAGCCCAAGCTCGGCACACTCATGGAGAACTCGCGCGACGACGTCCTCGCCTACATGGACTTCCCCCGCGAGCACTGGGCCCAGATCGCGTCTACAAACCCACTCGAACGGGTGAACCGCGAGATCAAGCGTAGATCCGACGTCATCGGCATATTCCCCAACGACGAGGCCATCGTCCGCCTCGTCGGCGCGCTGATGCTCGAGACCAACGACGAATGGACGGTCGCGCGCCGCTACATGAGCCTTGAAACGCTTGCGCGTGTCACCGATAGTCCCACCGTCAGGCTGCCCGCCGTGGCGTCCTGATCAAGCTTGGACCTCTCCGAAGGTCGGCGCTCCTACACCATCCCACGGGACACTACCCGCGCTCTCGTTGACTGGATCACTCGGCATGACACCCTCTGTCTACCTAGAGGGAGGATCCATCATGCTTCGACGTTCAGCGGCGTTCTTGACCGCGAGCCTGGCGCTCGGTGTTGCCGGTCTCGCGGCCGCGCAGCCCCTGCCCACCGCCGACCCCGAAAGCGTGGGCATGTCGTCGGATCGGCTCGACCGGATCGGCACGGCGTTTCAGGCCGAGATCGACGCCGGCGAATTGCCCGGCGTCGTCGTCATGGCCGCGCGGGAGGGGCAGCTCGTCTATTCCGCCGCGCTCGGAGACCTCGACCCGGTCGGAGGGAGCGAGATGACGGAGGGCGCCATCTTCCGCATCTACTCGATGACCAAGCCACTCGTTTCCGTAGGGGCGATGATCCTCCTCGAGGACGGAGCTCTGCAGTTGACCGACCCGGTCTCAAAGCACCTCCCGGGCTTTGTGGACATGGAGGTCAGCACGGCCGCGACGGATCTCTATGGCAACCGGAGCTACAAGACAGTTCCGGCCGAGCGCGAGATGACCGTGCAGGATCTCCTGCGCCACACCGCGGGGCTTGCCTATGGCGAGCTCACCGGCAACCCGGAGGTACGGGAGGGCTATGCCGAGGCCGGCGCGTTCAATCCTGACGGGCTCGCCTTCGACGCCCGCGGCGTGAAGCCCGAAGAGCAGGTGAAAGCACTGGCGGAGGTCCCGCTCGTCCACCAGCCGGGCACGGTCTGGGAATACAGCCTTGCCTCCGATGTCCTTGGCCGGGTGGTGGAAGCGGCCTCCGGCATGCCGCTCTCCGACTTCCTCGACCAGCGGCTTTTCACCCCCCTTGGCATGGACACGGCGGGGTTCTCGGTGCCGGACAACATGGCCTCCCGCATCGCCCAGCCGTTCGAGATCGACCCGGCCTCGGGTGAGCCTCTGCCACTCATCGACGTGACCGCGCCGCCCGAGAATGCCTCCGGAGGGGCAGGGGGCGTCGCCTCGGCGGGCGACTACCTGCGGTTCTCGCAGATGATGCTCGACGGAGGCGCGCTCGGCGAGGCGCGCATCCTGTCGCCGACATCCGTGCGCCTCATGGCCTCGGACCACCTGGGCGAGCACATCGACCAGCCGGTGGAGCCGGGCGGATTGCTCATGGGCGTGCCGGGCTACACGTTCGGGCTCGGCTTCATGGTGCGGGAGGAACCTGGCATCGCCGGGGTGCCCGGCTCGGAGGGCGAGTTCATGTGGGGTGGCTATGGCGGTACGTTCTTCTGGATCGATCCGGCCGAGGACCTCGTCGCGGTGATGATGTCCCAGCGCGCGGGACCCAGCCGGGCCTACTACCGCCGCCTGACGAAGCAGCTGGTCTACCAGGCGATCACGGACTCGGCGCACGAGCCTGTGCTGGATTGAGTTCGATCTCGGCCGGCCCGGTTCGTCCGGGCCGGCTCGACTTTTGAAGCGTGGATTATCGAACCGTCACGAGCTGCCTCGCAGGATGGACACCCGGTAGGCGTAGGGACGCAGCATCTCGATCTGCACCATGTCCCCTGGCACGGCGCGGTTGCGCTCGAAGAAGGCGCCCACCCAGGCCCGGCGGCGGAACAGCTTCTTTTTGCCATCGATGTCCGTGGCGGCGGGCGTCTGCCCGCCCCAGTCAACGCTGACCGTACGCTTGGCGGCGGAGGCGGCATTCGATCCTCCGATCACGTCCGAGGGAAAGTGATGCAGGAGCTCGCGAAGATAGAAGTGGCTGTGGTTCAGGTTCCCCTGGGTCAGAGGCACGCTGCCGATCGGCCGCGCCGACCCAGCGCAAGCAACGGGCCGGGGCGGAAGAGGGGGCTCTGAAGAGCTTGCAACTTGTGGCATCGTATCGACCCTTTCAAGAACATCGATTTCGTCATCTGGTACGATTGCGGCCGGACCGACGACCCTGGAGGCCCGTTCAGCTAGAAGGACGATTTCGGCCGCCGCGCGCGCATCTTCCCCTGCATCGTGGTGCTCGAAGTCGAGACCGAGATGCGCTTTGAGGGACGCGAGCCCGTGTCCCCCGTTGCCCTTCAGTTCCGGCCAGGCGCGGCGTGCCACGGTGACGCTGTCCAGCCAGTGCCAGTTCGGCTCTTGGAGGTTCGCTGCCGCGCAGGCCGCACGAATGGCGCTGCGGTCGAAGGACGAATGCTGGTAGACAGTCAGGCCGCCAATGACTGCATCAAGTTTCGGCAGAACCTCGGCAAAAGTCGACGCGCCCCTGACGGTTGCCGCGTCGATGCCATGGAGCCAGCTGCAGGTCCATCTTGCCGTGCAGGGGTCAACATAGATGACCCAGGTCTCGATCCGGTCGTCTGGCCGGACGAAGGCAACGCCGATCTGGCAGATGCTGCCGCGGTCGTTGTTCGCCGTCTCGACGTCCAGGGCACAGAACCTGAACGGCCCTTCCGGGAAGGGGAGAACGCACGCCTGCAGTGTCGTGCCGGTCTGCGCAGGGGGAATAATTTCACGGCCAAGGTAGCGCGCCTTCTGCCGGTCCAGAGTGTCACGATCGGCGAGGGACAGCCCCAGGCTCCTGATCGTGACATCAACGAGGTCGACAGGTTCCTCGTAGACCGCCATGCCCCGCCGGTTCCAGGCGACCGCGTCAGGGGGTGCGATGGCAATGACCGCGGCCTCGAGAGCGGGAATGTCGGCGTCATCGGGCAGACATATCCAGACGGCACGGCAATGCTGGGCAATGAAGGCGTTGCGCACACGCTTGGCCAGGTCGCCATCCGGATCGCCCCGCTGGAGCACCCGGTCGCGCCACATGCGACCGGTGTTGTACATGCGCGCGAAGTAGTGGCTGTGCGTCTCCGAGCCGGTCCTGTGACGCTGGTGAATGCGCTCGTAGAGCGTCTGGTCCCGAGACGCCGTCGATCCGATATAGCGAAGGCGCCCCTCGTGATCGATCAGTCCGTAAAGGCCCCGGCGATCCCTGGGGGCCTCGCAAGTCCGGGACGGGCGCGCGCTCGTAAGCGCCGCGAGAAGAGCGGGAGCGGAGTGGTCCACCTGGTGTCGTCCTGTCGCTGAAAGGTCATTCAGTATTGGCGCGGCGTCCGACGCGCTGCCAGGCGACGCCGGATACGATGCCCCAGTGGCCGCGTTCGTTCGGCCGCCTCCAGTGCGGCGTGGGCATCGCGTTCAATGCCGTCAGAGCGTCATCGAAACTCTCGAAGTGCTGCTCCTCGCCCTTGGCGCCGATCTGGTACCGGCCGGCCCGCTTGAGATCGGGTTGGAACATGCTGCCATCGCGCGCCACGGGAACGAAGATCATCTGCGCAGAATCGACCGGCACGGCATCGCTCTTGGAACCGTCCTCGCCACCCTCGTCGTCCCGGTCCCAGATCGAACGGGGAAACTCCTTGCGCCGCTCCAGCCAGGCCATCGCGCTGACCGCGGCGACCCCACCGTTAGGACCACGCTCAAGCGTCGGGGAGGAGCCCGACATCAGGTTGCGCAGACGCCCCTCGGAGACGCCGCCAAGGATCGCGAGTGAGTCCACGTGGACCTCACCCCGTCCGGTATCGAGCGCACGACGCGACTGGGCGATACGGGCAATGCGGATGACCGCGTTGTCCTCTCCGGCAGTTCCTGCAAGGTCTGATCGTGCAGCGAGATCCTCGACCTCCTCCACGAGAGCGTCGAGCCAGGAAGCTCGCTCGGCCAGGGGAATGCCGCGGGGCGTGACACCATAGAGACCATAGAGGCCGGCTTCGTCGACACGCCTCGCGATCGGCCAGACCGTTCCGGCGGAAAGCAACCCCTCCTCGAAGACCTCGCGCCACGTGTCGGCTCGAATGCCCTCGTTCTGCACCACCGGCTCGAGCAGAGCGCGCAACGGCTCTGCCGCGTTCTCAGCACCCACGAGGCTCTCGACGTTCTCAAGAGCATCCCGAAGCATCTGCGCGATCCACTGGGCGTAGTCCCAGTAGTGTCCGTCCTCGCCCTGGGCGAACCCTCCGGACCAGGCATCGCGGCGCTCCTCGGCACTCATGCCGGCGGGGATCGTCACATCGGTCATGACAGCCCCTCCGCACAACGATGAAGGCGACGGACCTGGCTTCGAACGTTGAGCAGGTTGCGCCTGTCTGACGGCGTGCTGGCCGCGACGACGAACCCCGCCTCGAAGACGAGACGGCAATGGCGCTTGTGATCTTCGATCCGGAGAAGCTTCACGCCCTCCCGGAGACAGAGGGCAATGTAATCCCTGCGGCGCTTATTCATGGCATTACTTCTCGTTCGTGATGTACGCCTCCATGCATATGCCACGTCCGTCCTGAACGTCAATGGCATTTCGAATACGTCGTGCATGTTTTCCTCACGGAATGATCTGGAGCGATCAATCATGCCCGCCGAACCGTGTTCGGACTCACGTCGAACAACCGGGCGATCTCGGCGATGCGGCGGCCTTCGTCGTCGCGCAGGCGGCGGACCTCGCCCCGCTGCTGGCGGGACAGGGCAGGGGGCCTGCCGCCGATCCGACCCACCTTCCGAGCTGCTGCCAATCCCTCCCGCGTCCGCTCCGAGATCCGCTCGCGCTCGAACTGGGCGATCGAGGCGAAGACGTGGAAGACGAGACGGCCGGCCGAGGTCGCGGTGTCGATGTCCTCTGCCAGGGACCGGAAGCCGGCTCCCTTCGCCCGGATCTCTTCCACGATGCCAAGGAGGTCTTGGAGCGAGCGAGAGAGCCGATCGTACTTGGTCACCGTCACGACGTCTCCGGGCCGGAGCTGATCGATCAGCTTGTCGAGCTCCGGGCGGGTCCGCTTCGTTCCGGACAGCTTCTCGGAAAACACCCGCTCGACACCGGCTGCCCTGAGGGCATCCAACTGCGCCTCGAGGCTTTGCCCTTCAGTCGACACTCGCGCGTAGCCCAGGATCAACTTTTCCCTCCCACAAACCTTCCAAAACCCTATCAGTTTGGAACGGGGTTTCTGGGGCGGTCAAGCTACTGACGCCACAGGGGAAGCTGAGAACGTACTAAAACGGCCGTTTTAGCAACTGTGTTTAGGTGTTTAGTCCCGCCGAGTGATGGCTATCGCGGCATCGGCCGCCTCGCGGCCCTTCGTAAGGAAATGGTCGACGAAAAAGGCGATATGCGCTTCCGTCGACTGAAAATTGTGGGGGGTCAGGGATACTGACAAAACCGGCACGCCGGTACGAAGCTGCGCTTCCATCAGGCCTGACACCACCGCCTGGGCTACGAAGTCATGGCGGTAGATACCCCCGTCGACCACGAAGGCTACGGCGATTACGGCGTCGTACTCTCCCGTCGTGGCGAGCTTCTGGGCCAGGAGCGGCATCTCGAAGGCCCCGGGCACGTCGATGGTATCGATGCGGGCGTCCGGGTCCAGTTCGGAGAGGCGCTCGGTAAAGCCCAGATGTGCCCGGTCGACGATATCGGCATGCCAGCGGGCGCGGACGAATGCGAATTTGCGGTGTTGGGTCATGTCTCACGATCCTTGCCAAGTGCACAAAGATCCCAGTGCGTCGCGACCTACCGGACATGCGTCGTCGGGCCGGTCTCTCCCATCCGGACTGTAACCGTCGGCCCCGGAGTTCCACCGGATCTGCTGACCCTCCCGAGCGGGCCGGGAGGCGCTCGCGGGCTGTCACCGCCGGTGGGGAGTTTCACCCCGCCCTGAGAACCGGTGCCGTTGATACCCCAGACGGCGCCGGGGGCAAGAGGCGATCATGTGCCCCGATCCCGCGTCACGTCCCGGACGATCGGCCAGGCCCCTTCGGCGGGGGTGTGATCCGTTGCCCCGTTTGGGGGAATCGAGGTCACGGAGCGTCGTGCCGACACGATAAGGCCGACCACGGGGGATAAACGTGGGGCCGCGGGCGGCAGGTGTCGAAGACATTCCTGCCCGCCCGACATCCTAGGTGGCACTCTTCTGCGCGATCAGGCCTTCGAGCTTCATGGCGTCGGCGTGGAACTTGCGGATACCCTCCGCGAGCTTCTCGGTGGCCATGGCGTCCTCGTTCATCTCCCACCGGAAGGTGGACTCGTCGATCGGCTTGGCCCGGCCGCCGGCCGCGGCGGGCTCCAGGCGGCGGGGCAGGTCGCCGGTGTCGTCGTGCAACTCCTGCAGAAGTTCGGGCGATATCGTCAGCCGGTCGCAGCCCGCCAGGGCCTCGACCTGGGCGGCGTTGCGGAAGGACGCGCCCATGACGACCGTGTCGATCCCGCTCGCCTTGTAGTGCTCGTAGATGCGGCGCACCGATTTCACGCCCGGATCGTCGTCGGGGGCATAGTCCTTCACCCCCTCGGCGGCCTTGTGCCAATCGGTGATGCGGCCCACGAAGGGCGAGATCAGGAACGCGCCCGCATCGGCGCAGGCCTTGGCCTGCGCCATGGAGAACAGCAGCGTCAGGTTGCAGTCGATCCCGTCCTGCTGCAGCCGCTCGGCGGCGCGGATCCCCTCCCAGGTGGAGGCGAGCTTGATCAGCAGGCGCTCGCGGCCCACGCCCTGCTCCTCGTATGCGGCGACGATTCGCTTGGCCTTGTCGATGGAGGCGTCGGTATCGAAGCTGAGGCGAGCATCGACCTCGGTGGAGACGCGGCCGGGAACGATGCCCGCCAGCTCGGCGCCCACCGCGACGGTCAGGGCGGTGGCGATATCCTCGGGCGCCTCGCCCGACCGCGCGCGGATCGTGTCGTCCACGGTGGTCGCGAAATAGTCCGACCCGGCGGCCTTGAGCACCAGGGACGGGTTGGTCGTGCAGTCCTGCGGCTCGAGGCGGCGCACCGCCTCCACGTCGCCGGTATCGGCCACCACCACCGTCATCTCGCGAAGCCGGTCAAGCTTGCTCGTCATCGTCAGTCTTCCTTCCTGCCTGAGGCCAGCGCGGCGGCATGGGTCGCCACCGCCGCGGCCGTAATGCCGAACTTCTCGTAGAGGGTCTCTGCCGGGGCCGAGGCCCCGAAGCCGGTCATGCCGATGAAGTCGGCCTTCGAGGCGATGTAGTCGCTCCAGCCGAAGGGGCCGGCGGCCTCCACCGCCATGCGCGGGGCCATGCCCAGCACCTCGGAGCGGTAGTCGCCGTCCTGCGCCTCGAATATGTCCCAGCAGGGCATCGAGACCACGGCGGCGCGGATGCCCTCGCCGGCCAGCCGCCCGGCGGCCTCCACTGCCAACGACACCTCGGTGCCGGTGGCGAGGATCGTCACGTCGCGGCCGCCGTCGGGTTCGCGCAAGACATAGGCCCCGCGGGCGGAGAGATTGGCGTCGCCCTCCCGGCGCAGTTGCGGCACGCCCTGCCGCGACAGCGCGAGGAGCGAGGGCGTGGTGCGGTCGCGCACCGCGATCTCCCAGCATTCCAGCGTCTCCACCGCGTCGGCGGGGCGGAAGACGTGCAGCCCCGGCATGGCGCGGAGCGCGGCGAGGTGTTCTACCGGCTGGTGGGTCGGTCCATCCTCCCCGAGGCCGATGGAATCGTGGGTCATCACATAGATCGTGCCCACCCCCATCAGGGCCGAGAGGCGGATCGCGTTCCGCGCATAATCGGAGAAGACCAGGAAGGTCCCGCCGTAGGGGATCAGGCCGCCATGGACGCTCATCCCGTTCATCGCCGCCGCCATGCCGAACTCGCGCACCCCGTAGGATACGTAGCGGCCGGCCGGGTCCCCGGCGGTGAAGTCGCGGTCCACGGCCCGAACGCGGGTGAGGTTGGACCCCGTGAGGTCCGCCGACCCGCCGATCATCTCCGGGCAGAGCTCTGTCAGGGTGTCCAGCGCGATCTGGCTGGCCTTGCGGGTCGCCACGTCCTTCGGTTCGGCGAAGAGGCGCTCGCGTGCGGCGCGGACCCCTTCGTCGAAGTTTCGGGGAAGGGCGCGCTCCATGCGGCGGGCGAACTCGGCGCGGTCGGCCTTGGCCAGGGCGTCGCGCCGCGCCTCCCAGTCCCGACGTTGCCCGGCGCCGCGTCGTCCCGCGGCGCGCCACGTCTCGACCAGGGGGCCGGGCAGGTGGAAGTCGCCGTCGCTCAGGGCCAGGGCCTCGCGGACCAGCGCCCGCTCCTCCGTCCCGAGGGGCGCCCCGTGGGACGAGGCCAGTCCGCCCTTGTTGGGCGCCCCGAACCCGATCACGGTCCGCGCCCGGATGAGCGTCGGGCGATCGGCGGCCTCCTTCGCGGCCTGCATGGCGGCGTTGAGCGCGCCGGCGTCGTGGCCGTCGCAGGTCAGGACGTGCCAGCCGGCGGCCTCGAAGCGCTTCTCCGTGTCCTCCGTGACCGCCTTCGCCGTATCGCCGTCGATGGAGATCCCGTTGTCGTCGAAGAGGACAGTGAGCTTGCCGAGTTTCAGGTGGCCGGCCAGCGAGATCGCCTCGTGGCTGATCCCTTCCATGAGGCAGCCATCCCCGGCGAAGACCCAGGTGCGATGATCGACCACCTTGCTGCCGAACCGGGCCGCCAGGGCGCGCTCCGCCATGGCCATGCCGACCGCCCCGGCCAGGCCCTGTCCCAGCGGGCCGGTCGTGATCTCCACCCCGGCGGCATGGCCGTATTCCGGGTGGCCCGCGGTCTTCGACCCCCATTGCCGGAAGGCGCGGAGCTCCTCGATCGGCATGTCCTCGACCCCGGTAAGGTGCAGCAGGCTGTAGAGCAGCATCGAGCCGTGGCCGTTCGACAGCACGAAGCGGTCCCGGTCGGGCCAGTCGGGGGCGGCGGCGTCGAACTTCAGATGCCGCGTCCAGAGCACCGTCGCCGCTTCGGCGAGGCCCATGGGCGCACCGGGATGGCCGGAGCCGGCGGCCTCCACCGCGTCCATGGAGAGCGCCCGGATGCAGTTGGCCAGCGCGAAGGTGTCGGCGTCCCGCCGCGCCGCGTGCAGGGCCTCGTCATGTGCCGTCATCGAATTCCCCCCCGGATGAACCTCTTTCTTATGATATAAATAACACGATACGCATCACATATGTCAACGATCTCTGTTGAATATCCCGGCCCTTCTGTTATGTTTCGGACGAAGAGGGGGGATCGCATGAAACCCGACGAGCGGCGGCTCGACATCATCGAGCATCTCATGGCGGTGGGCTCCGATTCCCTCGAGAGCCTGTCGGCGCGGTTCGGCGTGTCGAAGATGACCATCCACCGCGACCTCGACGAGCTGATGGAAGAGGGCCTGCTCCGCAAGATCCGCGGCGGCGCCACGATCGAGGCCTCGGGCCAGTTCGAGAGCGATTTCCGCTACCGCGCCCGGACGGGTCTGGACGAGAAGGCGCGGATCGCCGCCCGTGCGGCGGAGCTGGTAGATCCCGGCACCAGCGTCTTCGTCGACGACGGCTCGACCTCCGAGCAGCTCGTCCCCGTCCTGGCCAAGCGGCGCCCGCTGACCGTGATCACCAATTCCCAGGCCGTGATCTCCGGGCTGACCTCCGTCGCCGGGATCGAGATCATGGCGCTCGGCGGTGCCTATTCGCGCAAGTTCAACGGCTTCTTCGGGATGCTGACCATGTCGGCGCTGTCGAACCTGCGCGCCGACGTGGCGCTCGTCTCCAGCTCAGCCGTGGACGGGCGCACGGCCTTCCACCAGGATGTCGAGGTGCTGGAGGTGAAGCGGCGGATGATGGCCTCGGCCGCGCGCAGCTATCTTCTCGTCGATCACCGGAAGTTCGGCCGCACGGCCCTGCATCTGATGAGCGACCTCGACGCCTTCGACGGCGTGGTGACGACGCGGGCGATCGGGCCCGGGCGGATCGCGACCCTGTCCGAACAAGGTATCCACATGATCTATGCGGGGGACTGAGCATGGCGCGGGACCGACGGTGCTGGATCGGCACCAGCTGGAAGATGAACAAGACCCTGGACGAGGCAATGGCCTTCGCCCAGGGGCTGTCCGGAACGGACGGAGATCCGCGCATCCAGCGTTTCGTGATTCCGCCCTTCACCGCCGTGCGCGAGGTCAAGGCGGACCTTGCGGACACGGAGGTGAAGGTCGGCGCCCAGAACATGCACTGGGCCGAGTCCGGCGCCTGGACAGGCGAGATCTCGGCGCCGATGCTCAAGGATTGCGGCCTCGACATGGTCGAGCTCGGCCATTCCGAGCGGCGCGCCCATTTCGGCGAAACCGACGAGACCGTGGGCCGCAAGACGGCGGCGGCGGTGGCCCACGGCCTGATCCCGCTGATCTGCGTCGGCGAGACGGCGCAAGACAAGGCGGCGGGCCGTGCCGATGCGGTCCTCGCGCGCGAGGTCGAGGCGGCGCTTTCCCCCGTGGCGCGGAGCGATGCGCCGGTCCTTCTCGCCTACGAGCCCGTCTGGGCGATCGGCGAGGGCGGAACGCCCGCCACGCCGGACTACGCCGAGGAGCGCCATGCCCGCATCGCCGGGGTCGCCGCCCGGGTCATGGGGCGCCCCGTCCCCTGTCTCTACGGCGGGAGCGTCAATCCGGGCAATTGCGCCGATCTGGTGCGCCAGCCCCATATCGACGGCCTGTTCATCGGCCGCTCCGCCTGGGAGGTCGAGGGCTATCTCGACATCCTGCAGCGCTGCGCGGCCGCCCTGCAACCCACTCACCAAGGAGAAGACCCATGAAGATCGCGATTGCCGGCGACAGCGCCGGAGCCCCGCTGGCGAAGATCCTGGCCGAGCATTTCTCGGGCCGCGACGAGGTCGAGGTCAGCGAGCTGTCGACACCGCCCGCGGGGGAGGCGGAGTACTACGCCAACCTCTCGGACCGGGTCTGCCAGGGCATCCTCGACGGCACCTACGACCGCGGCATCCTGTGCTGCGGAACCGGGATCGGCGTGGCGCTCTCGGCCAACAAGGTGCCGGGGATCCGCGCGGCGCAGACCCACGACACCTATTCCGCGAGCAAGGCGGCCACGTCCAACAATGCCCAGGTGATCACCATGGGCGCGCGCGTCGTCGGCGGCGAACTGGCCAAGGATATCGCCGAGGCGTTCCTCTCCGCGCGCTTCGATCCGCAGGGCAAATCGGCGGCCAATGTCGAGGCCATCGACGCCCTCGACACCAAGTACCACGCCGGCTGAGTCCGCGTCGCCGCAAAGGGGGGCGGGGAGGCTTCGCCGCCCCCCTTCAGCGCCGCTGCGCGACGACGACCTCGATGTCGTGCCGGCGCAGGGCGTCGAGCCGCTCCGGCGCGGTGCCGGCATCGACCACGATGGCGTCGAACTCGTCCAGCGCGGCCATGCCGTGCAGCGCGCGGCGGTCGAACTTCGTGTGATCGGCCACCAGCACGCGCCGGGCGGCGCTGTCCATCATGGCGCGCTTGGTGTCGGCCATCTCGGCGGACTGGTGGAAGACGATCCCGTCCGTGATCGCCGCCATGGACAGGAACAGCGTGTCGGCGCGAAGCTGCGCGATCTCGCGCATGGTCATCCGCCCCATGAAAGCGTTGCACCAGTCGTGGTACTGTCCGCCTAGGCCCAGGAGCTTCATGTCGGCCGTCCCTGACAGGGCGCTCATCAGGCTGAGCGAGTTCGTGATCACCGTCAGGGGCAGTTTGGCCGAGAGGTGCGGGACCATCTGCGCGACCGTGGTGCTGTCGTCGAGAAACACGGACTGTCCCGGCTCGATCATCCGGACCGCCGCGGCGGCGATGGAGGATTTCTCCGATGCCTGCCGGCGGGAGCGGTAGGTGTCGGTGGCCTCGACCAGGCTGGTCGGGGCGGCGGAGGCCGCGCCGCGGGTCTTTCTCAGGATGCCGCGGGCGGCCAGGTCGTCCAGGTCGCGATGCGCGGTCATCAGGCTGATGTCGAAACGCTCGGCGATCTCCTCGATCCGGATCGAGCCCTCGGCCGTGACCGTCTCCGCGATCGTCTGGCGCCGGGCGAACTGCCGGGCCTGCCGGGAATCGGCCGGCACCTCCTCGGAAGGGAGCAGGTTCATCGTCTCGGAGTCGCTCGTCTCGGTCATGAATCCCGCGCATCATGGCGTTGGAGAAGCGCGCCCGGGGCAGACGGCACGAGGGGCAGGCGGCCCCGAGCATCCGGGGCCGCCCGTTCCGCGTCAAGGGCGCGGAGTCCGGCCTCAGCCGCTCATGCCCTCCAGGGTGAAGGCGGAGGTGTACTGGTCGACGTTCTCGGGCGTGATCAGCACGCAGTCGAAGAGCTGCTTTTCCTGCTCCACCATCGGCTCGCCGTTCTTGATGTAGTAGTCCGCCTGCCGCACCGCCTCGGCGGCGAAGACGGCGACCGGCTGGAGCACCGAATAGGCCATCTCGCCGGAGCGGATCGCGGCCACCGCGTCGGGCGAACCGTCGAAGCCGCCCACGACGGTGCCCTCGAGATTTCCCGATTCCTTCAGCGCCGCGATCGCGCCGAGCGCCATCTCGTCGTTGCCCGATATTACCGCGTCGATCTCGGGGTTGGCCTGGATGATCGACTGCATCTTCGAGAATCCCTGGGAGCGGTCCCAGTTGGCCACTTCCTCGGCGACCTTCTCCAGGTCCGGATACTGGCTCAGCACCGTCTCGTAGCCGTTCGAGCGGGTCGCGGCGTTGTTGTCGGAGGGATTGCCGAAGAACTCGACGTATTTCGCGTCGTCCTCGACCAGCGTCGTCCAGTGCTGCGCGCCAAGTGCCGCGCCCTGGGCGTTGTTGGAGACGAGCTGCGCGGTCGCCAGGCCCGTCTGGTTGATCTCGGCATTGACAAGAAAGACGGGAATGCCCGCATCCACTGCCTTGCGGACCGCGCCCACCGATCCGTCGGCGTTCGCGGGATCGAGGATAATGGCGTCGACTTGGTTGGTGATCGCGGTGTCGATCAGGTTCGACTCGGCATTGGTGTCGCCCTTGTGGGCCGAGACGGTGGCGTCGTAGCCCATCTCCTCGGCGGTCTGCTGGGCGACCTGCCCCTCGGTGTACCAGTAGGGGTTGGCGGGATCGGTCACGATGATCGAGATCGCCCCGGCATCCTGCGCCCAGCCCGCCATCGGGGTGAGCGCCGTCGCGGCGGCGAGCAGGAGGGTCTTTCTACGGGTCAACATGGTGGTTTCTCTCCCTTTGGTGATTCCGGGCGGAGGGCGCCGTCAGGCGGGCGCCGATTTCCGCGGTACGGGCTTGGGCGCCTTGCGACCGCCCTTGTATTCGATGGAGTTCATCAGGACGGCGAGGATGATGACCGCGCCGGTGAAGACGGTTTGCCAGTAGGACGACACGCCGATGATCACGAGCCCGTCCGACAGGAAGCCGATGACGAAGGCGCCGAGCAACGTGCCCCGCACCGTACCGCGCCCGCCCATGAGGGAGGCGCCGCCGACGACCACGGCGGCGATGGCCGTCAGCTCGTAGGTCTGTCCCGCGGTCGGCCCGGCGGAGGTGAGCTGCGACGACAGCACCAGGCCAGCGATCGCCGAACAGATGCCCGAAATGACATAGACCAGCACCTGCACCCGGCGGACCGGCACGCCCGAGAGTTCGGCAGCGCGGGCATTGCCCCCCGTCGAGTAGATCCAGCGCCCCGGCGCCGAGCGGTTCAGCATCAGCGCGCAGAGGAGGGCCACGACCGCCAGCACGATGATCCCGATGGGCACCCCGAGGAGGCGGTTGAAGCCCAGCCACGCGAAGCCCTGGTTGCCCAGGGCCTCCTCGCCGGCGAGGTCGTTGATGGTCAGCCCGTTGGTGAGCAGGAGCGCGATCCCCCGCGCGACATAGAGAAGCCCCAGCGTCGCGACGAAGGCGGGTACCTTGAAATAGGCCACCAGCACGCCGTTCACCACGCCCACCAAGGCGCCCACGCAAGCCGTCAGGATCACCACCACCCACACCGGCGGATAGAGGGTCACCCCGAGCCACGACAGCTCGATCCCCTGCATCATGAAGCCCGCGCAGACACCCGCCAGCGCCAGCGTCGAGCCCACGGACAGGTCGATCCCCCCCGTCAGGATCACGATCAGCATGCCCAGGCCCAGAAGGCCGAAGATCGCCACGTGGCTCGACATGATGAGGAAATTGTTGACCGAGAAATAGACCGGCGAGAGCAGCGAGAAGACCACGATGATCGCGATCAGCGCGAAGAACGCGCGTCCCTCGAGCAGCAGCTTCACGGGGTCGATGCCGGGCCCGGAGCGGCCGGCGGCGGAAGTGGCGGTGGTATCGCTCATGTCGGACTCCCTTGGGCGCGCGGTCACTCGGCGGATTCGCCGGACGCGGCCATGATCTGTTCCTTGGAGGTGCCGGTGCCGAACTCGGCCGAGATCCGGCCCCGTCGCATTACGACCACCCGGTGCGCGATCGAGAGGCATTCGTTGACTTCCGACGTGGAGAAGAGCACGGCCAGCCCCCGCTCCCGCGCGGCGTCCGCGAGCAGGCGGAACACTTCAGCCTTGGCGCCGATGTCGATGCCGCGAGACGGCTCGTCGAGCATGATCACCCCCGGGCGCGTCGCCATCATCTTGCCGATCACAACCTTCTGCTGGTTGCCCCCCGAGAGCGAGCCGATGGGTGCGCCGCCGCCGTCGGTCTTCACAGTGACCTCGCGGATCGAGCGGTCGACGATCTCGCGCTCCTTCCGGCGAGAGGTGAACAGGCCGCGGGTGAAGGCACCGATCGAGGCCAGCGACAGGTTCTCGCCCACGCTCATGGTCTGCACCAGGCCGTCGCGCTGGCGGTCCTCCGGGACGAGGACGAGGCCTTTCTCGATGCGTTGGGCGATCGACAGGCCCGAGACGTCGGCGCCGTTCAGGCGGATCTCGCCGCCCGAATTGGCCACCCGACCGGCGGCGCATTCCAGCATCTCCGTCCGCCCCGCGCCCATCAGCCCGTAGATGCACACGATCTCCCCCGCGCGGATGTCGAGGGACACGCCGTCGACCACGTTGCGGCCGGGCCGGTTCGGGTCGGGCAGCACGAGGTCGCGGATCGACAGGGCCGGGGCGCCCATCTCGTGGCCCCTGGGCGGCGAGCCCAGGTCGAAATTGTCGCCCACCATGTTGTGCACGATCCACTCCAGGTCGATCTCGCGTCGCGGCGCGCGCGCGGTCATGGTGCCGTCGCGCAGGACCACGGCGTGGTCGGTGATCTGCAGCGCCTCCTCGAGATGGTGGGAGATGTAGACGATGGAGACGCCGCGCGCCTTCAGGTCGTGGATCACCTTGAACAGAACCTCGACCTCCGAGGCTGACAGCGCCGAGGTCGGCTCGTCCATGATCAGGATGCGCGCGTCCACCGACAGCGCCCGGGCGATCTCCACGAGCTGCTGCTGGCCCAGGCGCAGCTCCTCCACGGGCGTCAGGGGGTCGATGTCCTCCTCCAGCTCGCGCATCAGCGCGCGGGTCTGGCGGCCCTCCTCGGCATAGTTCACGCCGGTGGGGCCCATGATCTCCCGGCCCATGAACACGTTGTCGCGCACGTTCATGTTGGGGGCGAGGGACAGCTCCTGGTGGATGATCGAGATGCCCATGTCGCGGGCCTCGGCGGCGGAGTCGAAATGCACCGGCGCGCCATCGAGCACGATCTCGCCCGAGGTGGGCTGGATCACGCCGGACAGGATCTTCATCAGCGTCGACTTGCCCGCACCGTTCTCGCCGAACAGCGTCGTGACCTCGCCGCGGCGGACGTCGAAGTTCACGCCCTTGAGCGCCTGCACCGATCCGTAGCTCTTGGCCACGTTGCGTGCCGAAAGCACGGCCTGCGCCCCGGTCTCCGCGGCGATGGTCTCGTGGCGGGTCATTCGGCGCTCATCTGCACGGGCGTGACCAGCCAATTCTTCGGATTGATCAGCTTGAAGACGCCGGTGACGGTGGCGGTCTTTCCCTGCAACGCGTCCGTCGCCCCGCCCGAGAGGACCTCGGCCTTCATGGCGTCGTTGATCGCCGCGCCGGCGTTCTGGTACTCGATCTGGTTCGTGAACTGGCCGAACTGGATGTCGCCGGTGGCGTCGCGCAGGTCGGTTCCGTTGATCGCCGGTCCGGTCTGGACGCGAACGGCGATCTCGTCCGGCATGCCCTCGACCGTGACCGGATAGATGCCGGACTTCCCCTCGCCGAAGGTCCCGGTGAAGGTCACTGGAACGACCGGGCCGAACCCGTCGCCAACCCCGTATGCCTCCGCCGCGGCGGCCTGGTCGGCGAGGATCTCCTCGGCCAGCTTCGGGGCTTCGACCGCGCGGGTGGTCACGCTGTCGCGGATCAGGGGGAACTGCTCGGCTCCGTAGGTGGCGGGGTCGAAGCCGGCCTGCCGGGTCGCCTCCTCGGAGCCGATGCGCACGACCGTGGTGTCGAGCGCCATCAGCGCCAGCAGGGCCGCGATCCCCGCCGCGGTGACGAGCATCTTGACCGGCCGGCCCGACATGGGCCGGGCGTTCGCCTGGTGGGCCATCCTCTCCTCCCTCTGCCGCGTCGCCGGATCGTTCCGGCTGTCGACACTCTTCCTTTGTGTTAAAAATAACGTCGAGAAGTGTTACGACACTTCGTAACTTTTCAGGCGCTGTCAATAAAAACTTTGCCGCCGGGCGCGTACCAACCCCATCGAACCCGCATGTTCGGCAATATTCCGGAAGCAGCCGTGGCATTAATTCGAATTTTTCACGTGGCGAAGGTCGGTGCGCGCGCGCCGAAGCCTGCCGCGTGGCGGGCCCCGGCCCCATATGTGTGATACATCTTGACCTATAGTGTTAAGACGAATACTTTTTCTAACATTGCAGGAAATTTCATCCGGCTATCGGGAGGGCGGAATGGGAAGGGTGGGGCCGGCGCTCGACGCCGATGACAGCCTGTCGATCCGCGCAGCCTGGCTCCATTACGCCGGCAGCATGACGCAGGCCGAGATCGCCCGCCAACTGGGCGTGTCGCCGGCGAAGGTGCATCGCCTCGTCGCCCGCGCCGTGGAGCAAGGCGCGGTCCGCATCACCGTGGAGGGGCCGATCGCCGAATGCATGGATCTCGGATCGCGGCTCGGCGAGCGCTTCGGCCTCGAGGAGGTCAGGATCGCCCCGGACCTGCGCGAGCCGGATCTGCCGCTTCGCGCGATCGGGGCGGAGGGGGCGCGCCTGCTCGACCGCGAATTCGCTCGCACGTCCGGCCTCCTGGGATTCGGCCATGGCCGGACGCTCGGGGCGGCGATCGCGGCGCTGCCGCGCAGGGACTTGGCCGACAGGCGCTTCGTCGCGCTGATGGGGGGGCTCACCCGGAACTTCGCGGCCTCGCCCCACGACGTGATGTTCCAGCTCGCCGCGCGGACGGGGGCCACGGCCCATGTCATGCCGGTGCCGTTCCTGGCGAACTCGCCCGAGGATCGGGCGGTGCTGCTGGCGCAGCGGGGGGTGGCCGGGATCGTCCATCTCTGGACCGAGGCCGAGACGATGATCGTCGGGATCGGGACGACGCAGCCCGACGCGCAGCTGGTCGACGCCGGCATGATCGCGCCCGAGGACATCGAGGACGTGGAACGCTCCGGCGCGGTGGGCGAGATGCTCGGTCACTTCTTCGACGCGGCCGGCCGGCCGGTGAACACGGGCCTGGCCGCCCGCACGCTGTCGCCGGATCTCGACCAGCTCCCGCCCCGGCGCATCGTCGCGCTGGCCGGCGGCCCCCGCAAGGTCGCCGCGATCCGCGCTGTTCTGCGCAGCGGCCTGCTGACGGGACTGGTGACCGACGAACGCACGGCGCAGGCCGTGCTCGCGCCGTGACGCGTGTCCGGCGCGGACGGGACAGGGGCAGGGCGCGGGCGCGGGCGCGACGCGATTTGACGACCTAGGGGGAGGAGGCATCGGCCCATGGCTGAACCTGACATACTTATCGGGATCGACGCCGGCACTTCGGTGATCAAGGCCGTGGCCTTCGATCTGCGCGGACGCCAGATTGGCGACGCGTCGGTCCTCAACCACTACCGCTCGGCGCCGGACGGCTCCGCCTGCCAGCCCCTCGCGCGCACCTGGTCGGACTGCGCCACCGCGCTCCGCCGGTTGGCCGAGAAGGTCCCCGACCTCGCCGCGCGCACCGCCGCGGTCGCGGTGACGGGGCAGGGCGACGGCACCTGGCTCGTGGACGCACAGGGCGCGCCGGTGAGCGACGCCTGGCTCTGGCTCGACGCCCGGGCCGCGCCCACGGTGCGCCGGCTGGCAGCCGCCCGCTCCGACCGAGCGCGGTTCGAGGCCACCGGCACCGGTCTCAACACCTGCCAGCAGGGCGCCCAGATGGCTCATATGGACGCCCACCATCCCGAGCTTCTGGACCGCGCGTCGGTAGCGCTCCACTGCAAGGACTGGCTCTACCTGAAGCTCACCGATGTCGCCGCCACGGACCCGTCCGAGGCCTGCTTCACCTTCGGAAACTTTCGGACACGGGCCTACGACGACACCGTGATCGAGGCGCTCGGCCTGTCCCGCCGCCGTCACCTCCTGCCCGATATCGTGGATGGCTGGCAGCTCACCCACCCCCTGACCGAAGCGGCTGCGCGCGAGACCGGTCTGCGCGCGGGCACGCCGGTGTCGCTGGGCTACGTGGACATGGTGATGACGGCCCTAGGCGCCGGGGTTCATACCGGCGAGCTGGGGGCGGCCTGTTCCACCGTCGGCTCCACCGGCGTCCACATGCGCGCGGTCTCCGACGATGCCGTGCATCTGAACGACGAGCGTACCGGCTACGTCATCTGCCTGCCGGTGCCCGGCCTCGTGGCCCAGGTGCAGACCAACATGGCCGCCACACTCAACATCGACTGGGCGCTCAGGATGGCGGCCGACGTGATGAGCCAAGCCGGATGCCGGCAGGACTATTCAGATCTCGTCGGCCGGATCGACGGCTGGATGGCCGAGACGCGCCCGGGCGCGCTTCTCTATCATCCCTATATCTCCGAGGCCGGGGAGCGCGGCCCCTTCGTGGACGCCAATGCGCGGGCGGGCTTCGTCGGTCTCGCGGCGCATCATCGTTTCGCCGACCTCCTGCGCGGCGTGGTCGAGGGCCTCGGGATGGCGGCCCGCGACTGCTACGGTGCGATGGGCGACATGCCAGGCGAGCTGCGCCTCACGGGAGGGGCGGCGCGCTCCTCCGCCCTGCGGCAGGTCCTGGCCGCCTGCGTCGACGCGCCGGTCCGGGTCTCGGCCCGGCAGGAGGCGGGGGCTGCGGGATGCGCCATGATGGCCGCCGTGGCCATTGGCGCCTATCGGGATATGGACGCCTGCATCGCGGATTGGGTCGTGCCGGGCCTGGGCGAGGCCGAAGCGCCCGATCCGGCCCTCGTGGAAATCTATGACGGCCTCTTTCCCGCCTATCGCGACGCGCGTGAGGCACTCGTCCCCGTCTGGGAGGCACTGGCGGCGCATCGCGCGGAGAGCGCCGAGGCGCAGGAGGAATTGACCGAAATGACCGTTGACGCAGCCGAACGCGCCGGAGGAGCATCGAGATGACCAAGACGACGGACGTGGACCTGTTCGTGATCGGCGGCGGGATCAACGGCGCGGGAATCGCGCGCGACGCGGCCGGGCGCGGTCTCAGCGTCGTGCTCTGCGAGAAGGACGACCTGGCCGAGGGCACCTCGTCGCGATCGGGCAAGCTGGTTCATGGCGGCCTACGCTACCTCGAATACTACGAGTTCCGCCTGGTGCGGGAGGCGCTGATCGAGCGCGAGGTGCTGATGAACGCCGCGCCACACATTATTTGGCCGCTGCGCTTCGTCCTGCCCCATTCGCCCGAGGATCGGCCGGCCTGGCTGGTCCGTTTGGGCCTCTTCCTCTACGACAACCTCGGGGGCCGGAAGAAGCTGCCGGGCACGCGGACGCTTGACCTGCGCCGCGACCCGGAGGGCGCGCCGCTCCTCGACAGGTACACGAAGGGGTTCGAGTATTCCGATTGCTGGGTGGACGACGCGCGTCTCGTCGTCCTGAACGCGGTGGATGCCGCCGAGCGGGGCGCCACCGTCCTGACCCGGTCGCCCTGCATTTCGGCCAGGCGGGAGGATGGCGCCTGGCGCTGCACCACGAAGGACAGCCTGACCGGAGAGGAGCGGGAATTCCGCGCCAGGGTCGTGGCGAATGCCGCCGGCCCCTGGGTGTCGGACGTGATCGGCCGTGTCGCCGGGGCCAATTCGGCGCGCAACGTGCGGCTCGTGAAGGGCAGCCACATCATCACGCCGAAGTTCTGGGAGGGGCCAAACAGCTATCTTATCCAGAACACCGACAGGCGCGTCCTGTTCATCAACCCCTACGAGGGCGACAAGGCGCTGATCGGCACCACGGACGTGGCCTACGAGGGTGACCCGAACGGGGTGGAGATCTCAGACGAGGAGATCGACTACCTGCTGACGGCCGTGAACCGATACTTCAAGGAGAAGCTGCGGCGGGAGGACATCGTCGAGACGTTCTCCGGCGTGCGGGCGCTCTTCGACGACGGGCAGGGCAATCCCTCGGCCGTCACCCGGGACTACGAGTTCGACCTGGAGGACCGGGGCGGCGCGCCGCTCCTCAACGTGTTCGGCGGCAAGATCACCACCTTTCGCGAACTCTCCGAACACGGGCTGCAGAAGTTGAAGCCGTTCTTCCCGGAGATGGGCGGCGACTGGACCGGCACGGCGACGCTTCCCGGGGGCGAGATCGAGAATGCCGATTACGAGGCGTTCCGCGACCGCATGAAGGCCGACTATCCGTGGATGCCGCCCGCACTGCGGCGGCATTACGGGCGCTGCTACGGTGCGCGGATCGCCATGATCGCGGGCGGCGCGACCTCCCTCGACGGGTTGGGCCGTCATTTCGGGGGGCAGCTATACGAGGCCGAGGCGCGCTACCTCATCGACTACGAGTGGGCCCGCACTGCCGAGGATGTGCTCTGGCGCCGCACCAAGCATCACCTGACAATGACTGTGGCGGAGAAAGCCGCCTTCGCGGAGTGGTTCGCGGATCAGCATGCGGAGGCCGCGTGATGCCCCTCACGCTGTCGCTAAACACCAATCCGCTGGTGAACCGCTTCGCCGAGCCCGAGGATCTGATCGGGACGGTGGCGCGGGAGATCCGCATCCGCGACCTGCAACTCACCCATGAGTTCATCAATCCGTCCTGGCCAGCGCCGATCGCGCGCCGGCTGACCCGCGAGATGGACCGGGCCTGCCAGCGCACGGGCGTGCGGTGCACCAGCGGCATGACCGGACCCTACGGGCGGCTCAACCATTTCGGCCATCCCGACCGCGAGGTGCGCCGCTACTACGTGGACTGGTTCAAGACCTTCGCGGATATCATCGGCGATCTCGGAGGAACCTCGATCGGCACCCAGTTCGCAATCTTCACATTTCGCGACTGGGACGATCCAAAGCGGCGGGAGCAGCTGATCCGCATCGCGATCGATTGCTGGGCGGAAGTTGCCGAGCACGCGAAGGCCGCCGGCCTTTCCTACGTTTTCTGGGAGCCGATGAGCGTCGGGCGCGAGTTCGGGGAGACGATCCCGGCCTCCCTGGCCCTGCAGGAACGGCTGACGGCGGCTGACATGGCCGTTCCGATGTGGTTGATGGCCGACATCGACCACGGCGACGTGACGAGCGCGGACGCGTCCGATTACGATCCCTATGCCTGGGCCCGGGCGGTGCCGAAGGTCTCTCCCATCATCCACATCAAGCAGTCGCTGATGGACAAGGGCGGCCACCGGCCTTTCACTTCGGAGTTCAACGCGAAGGGCGCGATCCAGCCCGAACCGCTGCTCGAGGCCTTTCGGGCGGGTGGGGCCGAAGACAACGAGATCTGCCTTGAGCTCAGCTTCAAGGAGCGGGAGCCGAACGACCGCGCGGTGATCCCCCACATCGCCGAAAGCGTCGCTTTCTGGGCGCCCCATATCGATACTGGTGCTGATGATCTTAGGGTTTGAGAGGGCTCTGATGGTACGACCGACCCCCACGGCATCAGATGTGCCAAGGTGGATTAGCGACGATCCACGAGAGGGAGCGGTCATGCCGGAAATTATTCGATCGGGCTCGATCTGGCGAAGAGTGTTTTACAGCTTTGTGGAGCCGACGTGTCGGGGCGCACGGTGTTTTGCAGGAAGCTGCGGCGTGGCTAGACGCCTAAGTTTTTTGCCGAAGTGCTGTCCTGCAGCATCACGGTAGAGGCTCGCCGCGACGCCCATTACTTGGGCTGGGAGATCTGCAAACTGGCCCACGCGGTCAGGCTGATCCCGTTGGCTCACGTAAAGCCGTTCACATGACGGTAGAAGAATGTGCAGCCAACACTGAAGCGATCTGCGAGGTAGCCGAACCACCGAAAATGCGGTTCGTGGCGGTGAAGAGCGAGAGGCGTAAGGCGCGGCATCGGTGTTTCGCGTGCGCGAGCTTTTGATTAGGCAGCGCACCTAGACGATCAACGTCCTGCGGGGCTACAAGCACGCTTCAACGGTAGTGCGCCTCCGTCTCCTACCCGACCGCCGATAGTCAGATTTATGTATATTATAACTTACGAAGGCAATGGCTGGTATTGGTGCACTCATTACGCCGGTCGGGCCCGTGACTGCCGCCGCGCTCGCGCGCTGCCAAGCAGCGACCACGAATACACGACCAGCGCCGACCAGATGAACCCGAAGGCGACGAGCTGCCAGAGGCCGAACGGTTCGCCGAACAGGAAGACGGCCGTGAGGAAGATCAGCGTGGGCACGATGTATTGCAGGATGCCGATCGTCGCGTAGTTCAGAAGCCGCGCCCCCGCGGCGTAGAGGATGAGCGGGGTGGCCGTCAGCGGCCCCGCCCCCACGAGAAGCGCCATGTCCACGCCGGTGTGGTGAAACGGCCCCCCTCCCGGCAGGAGAGCGAGGAGCACCAGTGCCGGACCGGCCAGCAACAGGACCTCGAGGGTGAAGCCCTCGGTCGCGCCGACGGGCACGACCTTGCGGAGCAGACCGTAGGTGCCGAAGGACCCGGCGAGCAAGAGCGATATCCAGGGCAGGCTTCCGGCCCTGGCCGTCATGATCGCGACGCCGACCGCTGCGAGGGCGATCGCGACGCCTTGTGTCCGGTCCGGCCGCTCGGTCAGGAAGACCGCGCCGAGCAGGACATTGACCAGCGGGTTGATGTAGTAGCCGAGCGCCGCGGCCAGCGCCTGGCCGGAGGTGATCGCATAGACGTAGACCCCCCAGTTGAGCGAGATCAGCGCTGCGGTCAGAGAGGCCAGCGCGACCGTTCGGGGGTCGCGCAGATGCCGCCCGAGCGCAGGCAGGGCGCCCTGCCACCAGAGCAGCAGGATCCCGCAGGGGATCGCCCAGATCACCCGGTGCCCGACGATCTCGAGCGGCGAGACATTGGACAGCGCCTTCATGTAAATCGGCAGGCAAAGCCCCCAGATCCCGTAGGCCCCGACGGCGAAGACAAGGCCGCGCGTGGCGCTGGGTTCGGACGACGACATGCAAACAGACCTCGCGACAAGACAGTGATCGTTATGTCGCGGCCGGCGCAGTCCACAACCGTCTTTTCCGGCGCTGGCCCAAGGCGGCGTTCAGAAGCCGCACCACACCGCGGCTGGACCGGAGACCGCTGCCGGGTTCGTCATGGCCCTGTCGCTAGCCGCGTGGGATGCAGCCGCCGCTGGCATGCGGCGGCCGCCGCACCCCCTGCGGGGGCTACATCCGCAATTACGCCGCGAACCGGTGGATCACCGTCACTCCTGGGGAGAGAGGTCGATGACCTCGGAGGCGTTCGCTTCTACCGCCTCGCGGGAATAGGCCATGGGAGCGTATTCTCCGGCCGCCCAGAGCGGAGCGAGGTCGCGATAGTGAGCGCTGAACGGGTCGCCGGATTGCCCGGGTGTGTTGATCACCCGGCTCGCATCCCAGTTCCCCACGTCCAGAACCATGCGGAACGACGCTCCGGCGGTGATCTCGAAGTCCGAATTGTACCGCGCCGCCCGTGGCGTGCTGCCCGCGCCCGCCATCGCCAGAGGGCCGACATTCAACTGATCCGCCTGCCTTTCTGGGGCGACCGGCGATACCGAGCTCTCGAAGTAGGCCCTGTGCAGGAGACCCCATTTCCAGCTCTCCGGGTCGCCGTCCAGCATTTCACCGGCTTGCTCCACGGAGGCTTCGAGCGCATCCGCCAATAGCTGATCGCGAGCCGCCTGCGGATCATCCCCCAGTCTCTCGTCCGGCTCATCGAGAAGATCCAGGACGCTGGTGATGTCGCCGTCCTCCACGATCTCCGCGATCCCGCCGTCGAAAACCTTCTCGACCGTCATCCGACCCAGGTGTTGGGTCAGCATCATCTCGGCGACCACGGCCGCGGAGCTATCGATGTCGACGACCCCATCCCAGGCCTTCAGCATCTCCAAAGATTGGGCGACATCTTGGTCTGCGTCCTCCCCCAGGTGGAGGTCTTGCACAAGGTCGACGAGACGGCGGCCCAGCATGCTCGTATCGTCGAGCTGCAGATCCATCGCGTCCTGGAGTGACACGCTATCGTTCTCCGACAGAACCTCCGAGATCCGTTCGTATCTCGAGGGATCGGCCCATTCGAAACCGACATGCAGATCCTCGTACGGAAAATCCTCAGGCAGATTCATCTGGTTCGCGGTCGCGAACCAACCTTTGTCAGGATTGTAGACCGAGGGCAGATCCTCCCGGGGCAGGAAGTCCCATTCGTACCGGCCATCTCCGGGGACCGGCAGGAGACCGTCCCAGTTTTCGCGCGTGGGGGTCATCGCGCCCACGATCCAGCCGATGTTACCCTCGGTGTCGGCATAGACCTGGTTCTCGGACGGGGTGGAGAACCGGGACATCGCGCTGGAGAACTCGTCCCAGTTCCGGGCCGTCATGTAATCCGCGGATCCGAAATAGGCCGAGGTTCCGGGCTCCAGCCAGACCGTGCGGAGCGCGAAAGCCCTTCCGGCGTCCTCGTCAACCTGCAAGACGGCCCCGTGTCGCGTGTACCTCATCGTGACCTCTTGCGGCTCCTCGCCGCGCACGTCGATCGTCTGGGTCTCGATCTCCATATCTTCCCAACCGCCGTCGTATCGATACTGGTCGGGGTCGTCGGGGTTGAGCTCGTAGACGTAGAGATCCTCCTGATCGACGGAGAAGATCGTCAGGCCGAACGCGATCGTGCCGTTATGGCCGATGGAAATGCCGGGCAGGGCCGGCTCGCCCGCCCCGATCACCGACATGTCGGGCGAGTTCAAGTGTACGACATAGCGCAGCGACGGCACGCCATGGGACCGGTGCGGGTCGTTTGCGAGGATCGGGCGGCCGGTCTCCGTCCTGTCCGCGGAGATCGTCCAGTTGTTCGACCCGATATCGTCCACGTCCCGGGCCTGCTGCTGGAGGAAGTCGAGATGGCCGGCGGACGCGTCCCGTTGGCCGTCGTCGGTGGACGTGTCGCCGTCTTCCGCCTCGGGCGAGGTCCGGTCGAACGCCACCTGCCGGATGGCCAGCTCGTAGTCGGCGAGGACGTCTTCGGGGATCGCGCAGGGATCGAGGCCCTCGGGAACGCCCGCCGTCCAGTCCGGCGTCAGCTTCGAGCGCAACTCGTCCGCCTCGACGCCCGCCTCGCAGGCCACCTGGGCCCGCGCGACCTCCGAGGAAACGTTCCGGGTCAGGCCGTGGCTGCGGATCCTGACGACGTCCTCGGGCGACCAGGTGTCGGGCTCGGTCTGGGTGATCGAGAATTCCACCGGCAGGGGGACTTCGCCGCTCCGCACCTTCTCCACGTAGGCGTTGACGCCTGCGATGAAGGCTTCGGCGTAGGCACGACCGTTCGGCCCGTAGGCCTGCCATTCGGTATCCATGTCGCCTCGGTAGAGGAACATGCGCGCCGCCCGGTCCTGGGACACGTAGTCCGCTCCGAAGTTCTCCGCCAGAAGCCCGAGGCCTCTCTTGCGCCAGAGATCGGTTTGCCAAAGTCGATCTCTGGCCGCGTTGAACCCCTGGAGGAACAGGGCGTCCCGATCCGACTCGGCGTAGACATGGGCGATTCCCCAGTGGTCGACGATGATCTCGGCCGCCGCGTCGAGCCCCGGGACGGTCATTCGGCGCGACTCTGCACTGGGCGGCACGTCGGCAAGCGCCGGAGCGCCGAGGCAAAGCCCGAGGGCAGTCGAGAAAAGCATGTAACGGCGCATGGCATTGGCCTCCCTGGAAACCGGAAGAGGCTTCAATCCACCATCGCGGATTGCTCCTCCCTCTTCCGCATGGCCTTCACCTTAGAGTTGTGTGGCGCAAAGTCGATCTCAGCACACGCGGAGATAATGCCTGAACACGTGATCTCCCGACTTGCAGGTGTTCATGTATCGGCCCTTTGTGGCAACGTTCAGCATCTTCCTCCAGCCCGACGTCCGCCCTGAAAGGGAAAAGCAGCGTAGGATGCTGCTAATCGCTATCACCTCGTCCAACTCGCCCGTCGTCCCTTTCTCCGCAGGCGATGCTCTTCAGCAGGTCGCGGAGCCAAATGTTGCGTGCGTCCCGCCTGTTGTGTGGGTGCCATGTGATCTGGGTTGGAAAGGTACCCAGGTCCACCGGGACAGGTACATTACGGAGCCCGTACGGCTCAGCGACCATGGCGGCGATGCGTGCGGGAACCGTGGCGATGCCGCCGATGCAGGCCACCGTCGTCGCGGTCGTCAGGAAGTGCGAGACGGTGATGGCGGTATTGCGACGCAGCCCTGCATCGGCGGTCAGCTTGTGCAGCCCGGTGCGCCATTTGCCCGGCGGTGACACCACCACATGCGGCAGCCGCTCATAAAGATCGCGGTCCAGAACAGCACCGTCGGCCAGAACATCGGGCGCGACAATACAGCGGAACCCGTCGGTAAAGAGCTCTGAGACCACCAGATCCTGCGGAGGCGGAGAGAACCGCCCAATGGCGAGGTCGAAGGTTTGCCCGGCAAGCGAGCGCGGGTCCAGATCCGGCCCGATCGGGGTGATCTCCAGCTGCGCTTGCGGGACTCGACGCGCGAAGGCAGCGGCCAGCGGCGGGGCCAGAACGACCTCTGCATAGGGGCCAAGCAACAATCGGAAACGCCGCGTGCTTTGGGCCGGATCGAAGGGCTCGGCGGCCCGGAAGGCCTGTTCCAGCCGGTCCAGGCCCGCCGCGATGTCCGGCGCGATCTGCAACGCTTTCTCGGTCGGCACGACGCCGTATCTGGCGCGCATGAAAAGCTCGTCCCCCAAGGCGATACGCAGCCGCGCAAGGGCTGCACTGACAGTGCTTTGCGATTGGCCAAGGCGTTGCGCCGCGGTCGTGACATTGCGTTCCTCCATCACGGCATGGAAGACGCGCAGAAGGGATATATCGGCGGTCATCTCGCCAGATTATCGATTTCTGACATGAATCACATCGGTTTCTCGATTTCCGGTTCATGCCCCATATCAGGCTCAAGACGCACCCGAAGAAAACCGACGGAGTGTTGCAATCAAACCGAGGAGGCCTCGAAAATGGCACGTATTCTGATCCTCTCCACCGCCGCTGATGTCTTGGGGGACACTGGCAACCCCACCGGCGTCTGGTATGAAGAGCTGGCCAGCCCATATTACGCGTTCCTCGATGCCGGCCATGACGTCACGTTGGTCACGCTTGGTGGTCGACCCGTCCCCATCGACCCCAATTCCGACGTCACGGGTGAGGATGCGCCAGCCTCGGTCACCCGATTCCGCGCCGACGCGGTGGCAACGGCGCTGCTGAAGGCCCCCGATAGCCTGGAAGATCAAGACGTCACCCTCTACGATGCGCTATACATCCCGGGAGGCCACGGGGCGATGTTCGACCTTGCCGAAAGCGCGCTTGCCGCCAAGGCGATCGGCACTGCCTGGGACGGCGGCAAAATCGTCGCATCGGTCTGTCATGGCCCGGCCGCCTTCAAGATGGTCGTGGATTCGAACGGTGATCCCATCGTGAAGGGGCGCAAGGTCACCGCTTTCACGAACAGTGAGGAGGAAGCCGTGGGCCTGACGGAAACAGTGCCGTTCCTGCTGGAAACGACGCTGCGCACACTTGGTGCCAACTTCGACGGCGTGGATGACTGGCACCCGTACGTCGTGGCCGATGGCCGTCTGGTCACCGGACAAAACCCGGCTTCGTCGGAGGCTGCGGCACAAAAGGTTCTTGAGCTTCTCTAACTCTCTCATGACGCCGCCCGGCAATGGGCGGCGCGTTTCACTCGGGACGCAGAGCCAACGTTCGCTCCGTGACCAGGCGCTGCGGTGCAGCTTCACGAGGGCGGCTCTGCCGCACTGGCAAAGCATCACGGCGAACAAGCTCATCCTCTGCGGAGCAAGGGCGTCTTTCGCGACGGGTACTCCCCGTTTTGCAGGCGAGACGCGACCCGGCTCCAAACAAGACGCTCGACCTCAAAAGTCACGGGGTCGGCAATGAAAGGAAAAAGATGACGTCGATTTTCGACAAATACGAACACGGCGGATTGCGCCTGAGGAACCGCATCGTCATGGCACCCATGACGCGGTCGCGGGCCTCGAATGACATCCCCGACGAGATGGGCGCGCTCTACTACCGCCAGCGGGCGAGCGCCGGGCTCATCATCTCCGAAGGAACGCCGATCTCCCGCGAGGGCCAGGGATACCTCTACAACCCCGGCATCTTCGGCCCGGATCAGGTGGCCGGCTGGAAGAAGGCCACCCGCGCCGTGCATGAACGTGGCGGGACCTTCTTCGCCCAGATCTGGCATGTCGGCCGGGTCTCCCACACCTCGGTCCAGATCGCGGGCGCCGCGCCCGTCGGGCCGAGCGACAGCCAGGGCGGCATGGCCTTCGGGTACGACGACCAGGGACGGCCGAACATGCTGCCCGCGAGCAAGCCCCGCGCGCTCGAGACCGAGGAGGTCGAGCGGGTGGTGCGCGACTTCCGGCAGGCCGCCGTCAACGCGCGGGAGGCCGGGTTCGACGGCGTCGAAATCCATGCGGCGAACGGCTACCTCTTCGAGCAGTTTCTCAACCCCGGCGTCAACGACCGCACCGACCGGTACGGCGGAAGCCGCGAGAATCGCTGTCGCCTGGTGATGGAGGTGGTCGACGAATGCGTAGCCGTCCTCGGTGCGGCCCGGGTAGGCATCCGGCTGTCGCCGCACGGCACGTTGTTCGACATGCCGGAATACGAGGACAACGCCGAGACCTACTTACATCTCGGGCGTGAGATCGCGAAGCGCGGTCTGGCCTATGTCCATCTCCACGACCAGGGCGGCCAGGGCATGCCGCCGATGCCGATGGAGTACCTCAAGCAGTTCCGGGAAACCTACGACGGGAACCTCCTGCTGGCCGGCAACTTCGACCAGGCCCGCGCGGAGGAAATGGTCGGCGAGGGGCTCATCGACCTTCCGGTCTTCGGGCGCCTCTACACGTCGAACCCGGACCTCGTGGAAAGGATGGAGAACGGCTGGCCGCTGGCCGACTACGATCCCGACACGTTCTACGGGGGCGACGCCCGGGGCTACGTGGACTTCCCGACCTATCCCGAGGAACAGGCCCGCAAGATGCGCGAGGCCATGATCGCAGAACAGTCCTGACCGAGCGGTGAGGCAGCCTATGGGCCCCGGCAGACGTCGGTCGGCCGGGGTCCGCAGATCCGGTGACGCGGAGACCTGGCATCCGAGGTTTTTTCAAAACCTCGACACCCGGAACAGTGAGGCAAGGGGCGGGCGATGGTCGAGTGGATCTCGCCGGCGCCTGCCTCGCTCTCGCCTCAGAACCCCGTCAGGACGGTCTTACCGACGGCCTCGCCGCTTTCCTGGTGGGCGTGGGCGGCGCGGAGGGTCTCCGCGGTGATCCGACCGCCGTCCCGGTTGGCGGTGGTGCGGATGCGCCCCTTCTCCACCAGGTCGGCAATACGGGTGAGGATCTCGTGCTGGGCGATCATGTCATCGGCTTGTTGCTGGGAGCGGGTGAACATGAACTCGAAGTGCAGCGTCAGGGCTTTCGGCTTCAACTTGAGGGCATCGACGCTTTTCGGGTCGTCGATCAGCGCGATGATGCCCCGCGGCGCTATCAGGTCGATGATGGTCTCGTAGTTCCCGTCCGTTCCGGTCAGCGATGCAACGTAGCGCGGCGTGATGCCCAGTTCAGCCAGTTGCCCAGCCATGTCGCCGTGGTGGTCGATGACATGGTCCGCACCCATTCTCGTCACCCACTCTCGGGTCTCGTCGCGGGAAGCGGTCGCGATCACGGTGAGATCCGTCAGCGCCTTGGCGATCTGGATCAGGACCGAGCCGACTCCACCCGCACCGCCGAGGATCAGGATCGCCTCGCCCGCGCCACCGCCTTCGGGAACCTTCATGCCGTCGAACAGAAGCTCCCAGGCGGTGATCGACGTGAGCGGCATGGCAGCAGCGTCGGCGTCCGAGAGCGTGGCGGGTTTACGGCCCACAATGCGTTCGTCGACCACGTGCAACTCGGCGTTCGTTCCGGGCCGGTCGACCGCACCCGCGTAAAAGACCGGGTCGCCGGGCGCGAAGAGCGCGACCTCGCCGCCTACCGCCTTTACGGTGCCGCATGCGTCCCACCCGAGCACCTTCCAGCCGTCGTCGGGCGACACATTCGCACGGATCTTCGTGTCGACCGGGTTGACCGATACGGCGGCGACCTCGACCAGGAGGTCGCGCGGCCCGAGATCGTCCGGCCCGGGATCGGGCAACTCGATGTCGTGCAACGCGTCTTTGTCGTCGGCGGGCAGGCTCTTCTGGTATCCGATGGCTTTCACGGGCTGTCCTTTCAGGCTTGATGTCTACTGGCCCCGGTTGCACGCGCGTTGGGGCAAAGGCCAATCATCCGGCGGAGGGCCATGTGGTCTGATGGCTCCGGCAAGTCGCCCAAGCCCCCTGCCCTACAGAAGTTCGACTTCCTCCGCCCTGGCCGCAGCGATCAGCGCCTTGTCGAGGCTGGCCAAAGGCTCCCTCCGGCGGAGGGCAAGCTCGAGGTAGGTGCTGTCGTAGGCCGTCAGGCCGTGCTGTCGGGCGAGGGACATGACACGCCCGCTGTCCGCCGCGGTATCGAGCGAGATACCGAGCGCATCGACGGCCTCCAGTATCTCCCCGGTCTCCGACGGCTCTATCCGTCCCTTGCGTTCGATGACGACAAGGATGTTGCGAAGTTCCACCCAGAGCAGCCAGGGCGCGATGGCCTGGCCGTCACGAAGAATGGTCGGAATGTCCGGCCCGGCTTCGTCCGGGAGGAGCCATCCCGCGAGGGCGGACGCATCAAGGACCGCCATCACCTGCGACCGGTATCACGGGCCTCGAGAATATCCGTCTGCGTGACACGACCCCGAAGCTTCGACCGGATAGCCTCGAGCTTTTCCAGGGCGGTTACCCGCTGGCTCGCTTCCACGATCGGCAGAAGGCGCGCCACCGGCGTTCCCCGACGGGTGATGACGATCTCCTCGCCCCGCTCCACGCTGACGAGCAATTCGGAGAGATGGGTCTTCGCCTCGAAGGAGCCGACCGAGCGCATGATCTGTAATCTCCGTAAACCAGTTACTCAACTAGGTCGCTTTTAGTGCCGTTGCAAGCTTGGTGTGACCCATGTCCTAAAACGGCCCATTTGCGCAATCCGGAGAATCTTTCGCGACAGCAATTCGGACCAAAGGTGATGCGGATCGGCGGGAAGCCCGGCAGTCCCGGACTTCCTTGAACCTTCAGCGTCGCCGTTTACTGCGAGATTTCCATCTCAGCATCCCAGCCAGTTAGTTCGGCTCCGTCCCAATCGCCGTAGCTGGCGTTGGGAAACACAATCCACTCCGCTCCGAACCGTTCGGCGTTGGCGGCGACGGCCTCCTTCTGGGCGTCGAGGGGCGCGTCGTCGAACACGTCGGCGAAGTCGGCCAGCGTGTCGCCCAGGAGAAGGACGATCTCGTGCTCTTGCTCGGCCTCGGCGCGACGCTCCTCCTTGGTGGGGCCGTAAAGCTTGACGGTGTCCTCATCCACCTGCGGAAGACCCAGGTTCCGCAGGGTCTCGATTGTGGCCGCCTCGTTCTCCTGGAACCGGTCCGAAATATAGTAGATCGCCACGCCGTTCTCGTCGGCGAAGTCGAGGAACTCGGCCGCGCCGGGCATCAGCTCGGGGCTCCCCTCTCGCTCCCAGTGGGACCAGGTATCCCAAGTCGTGTAATCGTGGCAGGCGCGCATGTCGCGTACCAGCAGGGGCGTGTTGTCGATCACTGTCTCGTCCAGATCGGTGGCGATGGCCAGGGGCCGATCCTCGCCGCCGTCGTCCAGGATCTCCTGCAACCTGCGCGTGGCGATGGTGAAGCCCTGGATCTGAAGCGCGCGAACCTCGGCCGACTGCTGCTGGTACTTCAGCCCCATCTCGTAGGCGCGTTGCGCGCAGAGCTCTTGCTGCCCCGCTTCCTGTGCGTGGGCCGCACCGCCCAGCAGGGCAAGGGCTGCTACGGACGCCGTAAGAGCCGGGTTGCGAGAAACGATGGACATGGAGCTATCTCCCATGGATTGTGGATAAGTGATTGATCGATCAATCAAGACTTGAATCAGACAAGCTCCGAATGCAACAGCGGCGTTCGAAGTCGTTGGGTGGCGTGCAAAAAGCTTTCGATTTTCAAGACGATACCGATCTAGAGGGCGCAGACCCGACGCGATCCCGCGAAGATACGAGCGCGGGAGGCACGTATGAAACGACCGGCGAGCACGGGCTATGCGCGGGCATGCGGCGCGCATCCTCTTGGATACGCCTGTGCTGCATCGGGCATTCTCGCATCGCGGCGAAGGTCGGCGCGCCATGCTCCGACGCCCGTTCCACCTCTCATCCGGGATCCGGGCCGAAGAAGACGCGGTCGTCGGCCGCTCTGCGGTCGATCTGCCCCGAGGGCCGGCGCTCCGGCGGCGACAGGGGTCATACGCGGGTCACAGACCTGCAAGATCATCTCCATTCCGATGGAAAACCCATCGGTCGGCACCAAGAAACGAGGGATAGCCAATGAAAGACGCGAGCAGAAATCGTTTTGGGGGAGGAAGCCATCCGCGAACGCTCCTGCTGGTTTCGGCAAGCGCACTGAGCCTCCTCGGGGGAGCCGCCCATGCCCAGGACGGGGAGATGAGGATCCTGTCGCTGAACACCTGGCACGACAGGTTTCACCCCGAGCCGGCCGCGCGCATGTCGGACTTCGTCACGAACGGGAATTACGACCTTCTTACGTTCCAGGAAAACCGCCCCGACAGCACGTATCTTACAGATATTCCGGATCTGCTTCGGGCGCGGGGCCTGGGGCAGTACAGCACCGGGCAGATCGGCGACCTTGGCGTCGCGAGCCGCCTTGCCGGGGATCACGGGACCTACGATGACGGGGTCGAGATCTCGCATATCGACCTGGAAGCGCAGGACGGACGCCCACGGACTACCGTCGGCACCGTACACTTGAACTACTACGACCCGGCCACAATCCGGATCGACGAGGCGAAGGCGCTCAACGAGTGGGCAGACGGCCAGAGCAGGCCGGCGGTGATCACGGGCGACTTCAATGCCGGCGACGTGGCGGAGCGCGGGTTGCTCTCCGTCGATCAGCAAAAACTCATCTTGCAGGATTACGTCCAGACGGAGGACGCGTTCTACGGCCGTCTCCTCGGGGAGTATGCGCGCGATGAAGACCAGCTGCGTACCTTCGTGGCAGAGAACGCCGGCCAGTCCGTCTCGACCGCCGATATCCCCGACGATCTCTTCGCGCCCGAGACCTACCCGGTCCTTTCTAACACGCCGCAGACGATGAACATCCTCAAGAAGGATTACATCCTCCTTCAGAACGGGTCCGAACGCGAGGACTGGACACCCCACGACCTGCGGGACGGCAGCACCACGTGGCCATCGGCAGCCGAAGACGAGGAGAACAGATGGCCGAGCTGGGACCGCACCAAGATCGACCATTTTCTCGTCACGAGGGGCACGGGCAAGTGGTACGCCTTCTCGGACGGTCCCAGCGATCCGTATCTGGGCGTTCTGGATGAGACCGGCTTTGCCGACGACGGCACGCCATTGTCGGACCACGAGGCGGTGGCCCATAACTTGCGGTGGACGGGCCCCTCTCTCGAAGAGATGGGCGCCGCAGGAGACGACGAGCTCCGCCTGGTCTGGAATGAGGACGCCGCTGCCTTCGCAGAGACGGGCGGTACGTTCGAGTTGACGCGCAACAACATGCGGACCGATCTCTACCTCGGACAGATCGCCGGCGAGAACGGAATGCCGCGCCTGGATGGGCTGACCGAGGCCGAGCGGAAGATGCAGCTCGATTGCGGTGGCGGCGATCCCCGCTTTTCCGCGGCGGTCGCGGAGTACTGCCTCGACGATCACGGGTTCATCGGCGAGACCCTCGTCGAGGGCGGTACCCTCGCGGTCGACGAGGATGCCGCATTGGGCGGCCCGGAGGCGGACCTGCGTCTGGCGGACGCGGCGTTGCGGGTCGAGGGCGCTGACATGGAGGCGCTGGATCGCGAGATATCCCTCGAAAGCGGTGGCGGCGTTATCGACCTCGTGGCCATAAACGCCGATGTTACCGCGACGGGGCCAATCCGCGGCGAGGGCGGGCTTACCAAGCAGGGACAGGGCACCCTTCGCTTGGCGGCCGTGAACAGCTTCACCGGGCGGACGCGTGTCGAAGAGGGAACGCTTGCCGTCGACGGAGCGATTGCCCGCTCCGGACGGACCGAGGTGCTCGCGGACGGCGTCCTGGCCGGAACGGGCACGGTCGGGAACGTGGCGAATTCCGGCACGATCGCACCGGCTGGCGACGGTATCGGCACGCTCACTCTGGCCGGAGATCTTCGCCTCGCCGGGGGGAGCCTCGCGTTCCAGGCCGGCATATCCGGAGCGGATCACCTCGCGGTTCTCGGCGATCTCGGTGCGGCTTCGCCGTTCGCGATCGATTTCGATCTGTTAGACAGCTTCATGCCACAGAACGACGCCTGGAAATTCTTGACCGTCGCGGGATCGGTCGAAAGCAGCTTCCTGGAGATGGCATCGATCGACCTGCCGCAGGGTGACGCGTTTACCGACTGGTCGGTGTTCATGTCCGGCGGTCGGTTCGCTTTGGCAGAAAGCGATGATCGTGTCCCACTGCATGGTGTAGCTCATGGCAGGCCCGACGGATGTCGGCGTGGCCGAGCTGATCAGTCCGT
>CANMTR010000017.1 GCA_947500825.1 uncultured Paracoccaceae bacterium
GCGCGGCGGCTGATGACGATCCCCGGCATCGGCCCGCTGATCGCCACGGCGCTGGCGACACTCGCTCCGCCGCCGGAACACTTCCGCCGGGCGCGAGACTTCTCAGCGTGGCTCGGAGTGACGCCAAGGCAACATTCCACGGGCGGAAAGCAGCGTCTTGGGGCGACGACCAGGATGGGGGAGCGCTCGCTCAGGCGGCTGTTGATCCTCGGGGCCAACAGCGTGGTGATCAAGCGCAGCACCAATCCCATGGCGCAGCCGGGCACCTGGCTGGGCGGGCTGCTTGCACGCAAGCCGGGGATGCTTGTGCGGGTGGCTCTTGCGAACAAAGAGCCATTATTCGCCATTGGTTCGAGAACAATGGCGAGTGCGCGCATCGTCTGGGCACTCATGGCCCGGGGCGGCGTCTACAGGGCTCCGGTCGCGGCGGCCTGAGGCTCGTCCGCGGTCGGGGAACGTCAGAGCGCAGGAGGGCAAGGAGCGGCATGACGCAATCGTCGTGAGACAGGACCGTGACACCCAGGGTGCAACGAAGTGCCACCGAGCACGCGGCTTTGATCTGGACCGTTCGACATCTCTCTCGGACGGATCGCTTTCGATGTCTCACCTCGACCACCATACGGGCCCGCGGCATGGATGGCCGCATCACGAGGCCGGATACATGTCAGCACCCGATGACGCGCCAAGATCGGCTTCGAAAAACCCTCTTGCGCAAGGGGCGGTTATACATGTTGCGCAAAGCGGCGAGCGGGATTCACTTCGTGGATCCTGACGGGTAGATCGCAGGCATGCCCACGCCTTCTCCGACGCGTTACCGCACGACGCACTGGTCATCCTGCAATGCCGCGCTGTGCAAGCGGGGCTCGTTGTCGGTCTGGCTTGATCCCGACACGGTTTGGCATACGGGCAAGTCCGGCAAGCGGGGACGGCCCGAGACCTTTTCGGATGCCGCGATCCAGACCTGCCTGACGCTGAAGGTGCTTTTCGGTCTTCCCCTGCGCCAGGCGGTCGGACTGGGCGAGAGCCTGATCCGGACGGCGGGCCTCGATTGGCCGGTACCCTTCGTCGGGCGATCCTGCCACTGGAAGGCTCGCTGATCCTCCTCGGTCTCCACGCTTTGCCGACGCCAGGCACGGATCGCGGTGCAGATCCCGTATCGCGCCTCCGGACAGCCGCTGAACCTGCTGATCGACGGTACCGGCATCAAGTTTCGCGGCGATGGCGAATGGCTGGCCCGCAATCATGGTTCCTCGCGCCGGAGGCAATGGAAAAAGGTCCATACCGCCATGGACGCAGGCACGGGAGATGTCCGGGCCGTTGGGTTCACGTCGAGCCGACAGGGCGACAGACCCCTGCTGCCGGCGTTGCCGGCACAGATCCCGCCCGATGAGCCGATCGACACCCGGAGGTGCCATGGCGCAATCGTCGAACGAGGTGCGGGCGCGGTCATGCCGACCCGCCGCAACGGCGGGCCTGGAAGGAAGACTGCCCAACTGCCATCGCGCGAAACGAGATCTTGCGGGCAACCCGGCATCTGGGCCGAGCAGTGTGGAAGACGTGGGCCGGATATCATGTCCGAAGCCGGGTCGAGGCCAGAATGAACTGCCTGAAGCTCTTCGGCGAACGGATCATGTCGCGAGACCCCGATCGCCAGACCGCCGAAATCCAGATCCGCATCGCGCTCATGAACCGCTTCTCCGCCCTCGGCACCGCCGAGATCGAAGCGGTCGCCTGAACTCAGCGGGGAGGAGGGGAAGCATGCTTCAAGCCGGAATAGCGCGACGGCGTCATGTAGCGGATGTGGCCGCACCTGTGACCCGGCGACACGACCGCCCCCCGGAATGGGGGACGGTCGCGCTCCGGCTCAAGTGGTCGAGGCCTCCGATCCTCGGTCGGAGCCCCCGCGGATCAGCTTGGCCGAGGCGACGGCAATGGCGACCAGCGCCGCGCCCATGAGATCGCTCGCGATGCCGCCCTCGATCAGCGCGAGCGCGGCCCCCATCAAGGCGATCCGGGTGATCCAGCTCGCCCGCGCATCCAGGAACCAGCCCTGCACGCCCGCTGACAGCAGATAGACGCCCACGACCGAGGTCAGCGCCGCACGGATGATCTCGAACCACGTGCCGTCCATCAGGATCGCCGCGTTGTAGAAGAACATGAACGGCACGATGAAAGCCGAGATGCCGATCTTGAACGACGTCACCGAGGTCTCCATCGCGTTCGACCCCGATATGCCGGCCGCCGCGTAGCTCGCCAGCGCCACCGGCGGCGTGATCGCCGACAGGACCGCGAAGTAGAAGACGAAGAAGTGCGCCGTCAGCGGTTGGATGTCGAGTTGCACGAGGCCCGGCGCCACCACCGAGGCGGCCACCGCGTAGGCGGCCGTGGTGGGCATCCCCATCCCCAACAGGATCGAGATGCACATGGCAAAGAACAGCGCCAGGAGCTGCGAGGTCGAGGCAAGGCCCAGAAGCACCGACGAGAAACGTGCGCCCACGCCCGTCAGGCTGATCACGCCCACGATGATGCCCGCGCAGGCACACACGGCGATGATCTGGATCGACATCACCCCGCCCATCTCGAACGCCTTGGCGATCTTGCGCGGCCCCATTCGGTGCGCCGTGAGCCAGCTGACGACCACTGCCGCGAGGGTGGCGTAGACACCCGCCCGGATCACCGAGTAACCCATGAAGAGAGCGACGATCAGCATCACGATCGGGATGAAGAGGTAGATCTTCTTTACGAGCGCCGAGAATTTCGGGATCTCGTCCTCGTTCATCCCCTCCATGCCGAGCTTGGCGGCCTCGAAATCCACCATGAAATAGACCGACACGAAGTAGAGAATGGCCGGGAGGATCGCGGCGATGGCGATCTCGGTATAGGGGATGCCGGTGATCTCGGCCATGATGAACGCCCCCGCCCCCATGATCGGCGGGACGATCTGGCCCCCGGTGGAGGCCGCCGCCTCGATGGCGCCGGCGGTCTTCCTCTTGTAGCCGACCTTCTTCATCAACGGGATCGTCAGCGAACCGGTGGCGACCACGTTGCCCGCCGAGGTACCGTTGATCATGCCCATGAGGCCGGACGCGAAGATCGCGACCTTGGCCGGCCCGCCCCGGGCCTTGCCCGCCAGGGCGAAGGCGAAGTTGACGAAATAGTCACCCACCTTCGATGCCTGCAGGAACGCGGCAAAGATGATGAACAGGATGATGTAGGTGGACGAGACCGCCGTGGTCGGCCCGAGAATGCCCGCATCGGTGTAAAGCTGGCTGAAGAAGCGGCCCCATTCGATCGGCGGCGAGTTCAGGAACCCGGGCAGGTACTGGCCGGTGAAGACGTAGGCCAGGAAGATGGCGGAGATGACCACCAGCGCGAGCCCCGCGACCCGGCGCGTCATCTCGAGGATCAGCGCGCTGCCCGCGACCGCCGCCATGGAGATGCCGATGGGCGCGAAGGGGGTCCCGGTGGAGTTGCGCATGAGCGTGGAGTAGATCGCGATCAGGTAGGCGGCGACGGCGATCGAGCAGATGCACATCACCAGGTCGGGGATCGCGAAGCCAGACCGCACCCGGCGGTGGAACCATCCCAGCGCGATGGAGCCGGCCGTGGCGATCCACAGCGGCGCGCCGAACAGCCATGTCTCGCGGAACTTGATGGTCGGGTCCAGGCCGGTCCACTGGACGCCCGAGTTGATCTGGAGCGCGAACCAGATCGCCACACCCAGCGACATCAGCGCCGGGACGGCGAGCGCCAGCCCGATCAGGCCGAGCATTCGCGTCTCGCCGCTCTCGTCCTCGGGGAAGGCGGTGGGCGCATAGAACAAAAAGCCCAGGATCAGCGCGCCGGCCACGTGGACGATGCGAAAGTTCCACGTCTCCATTGGAAATCGAGGAAGATAGGGGATCTCGATCCCCGTGACGGAAGAGATCGACAGTCCCGTCAGCGCGGCCATGTGGAACGCGGCATAGAGCCCGGCCGCCACGGCGACCGTCATATAGCGCCAATCCTCGAAGATGCGCCGGTTGTCCTCGACGACATCCTCGTCGACGCCCTCGGCGATGTTGCGCTCGTCGTCCGCCTGCGCCTCGGCCATGCCTCGTTCCTCCATTGCGGTTCGGGCCCCGGCGGTCCGGGGCCCGGGTGGCGGGGCCGTGCGCCCCGCGGGGGGGCTCACTCGCCGCTATAGACCATCGCGTCGTCGATCTGGACGTCGGTGTTCTCGCGGAACCACTGGGCCGCGCCCGGATGCCAGGGCAGGACGGTGTTCTGCTCCGCGTTCTCCGGCAGCGTCGCTTCGGCGGCGCGGTGGATTCCCACCATGCGCTCGTTGTCGGACATCACCACATCCACCACCGCGTTGACGAAGCTGTCGGGCAGCGTGCATTCGGCGATGGCGAAGTTCCACATGGCCACCGAGCGCGCCGGCTCGGACAGCGTGGAATAGGTGTCCGCCGGGATCTCGAACTGTGCCACCGGGAACTCGTCCATCAGCGTCTGCTGCTGCTCCTCGGTGTATTCGATGATATTGACGTCCGTCTGCACCTCGAGCTGGCTGACCGCCGGGACAGGGATGCCGGCCGCAAAGGCGATCACGTCGAGCAGACCGTCCTGAAGCTGGCCGCCCAGGTCGGACCAGCCGCCGTTACGGCGCTCGTAGTTCACGCCGAGCGTGTCCATCATCCGCGGGAAGTAGGTGTCCGAGGTCGAGCCGGCGGGGCCGAATCCGATCCGGGCGCCGTCGGGGATCGCCTCGATGCTGTCGATGCCCGACGAGCTGAGGGCGGTGACCGAGAACGGCGTCTGGTACATCGGGAACATGGCGCAGGCGCCCGTCATCTCGAGGCCGGGCGCGATCGGGTTCGAGCCTTCCATGCTCTCCCGCGCGGGTCCGAGCGTCGTCATGCCGAAGGCCAGGTCGCCGTTATGGACAAGGGCCATGTTCTGCATCGGCCCGCCCGTGACTTCCGCGCCGCCGGAGATGCCCAGCTCCTCGCCCACGAGGTTGGCCCAGCCCGAGCCGTAGGCGAAATAGGTTCCCCCCTGGCTGGCCGTGCCCACCGTGAAGCTCGAGGGCCAATCGGAGCGGTCGGCTTCCTGCGCGGTGGCCATGCCCGTAACGAGGCTGCAGGCCGCGATGATCGTGATCTGAGACTTCATGTGCTCCTCCAAGTCTGTGCCGGGCAGTTGCGCGGCATTCCGCTTAGGTCTGTACCGAGATCGAACGCAGATGCATACCCGCTTTGCAAATCTTGCGAGGGCCGGCCGCGCAGGAGGCCGGCTCGCCCCTCTGCCGCGGGGGCCCGACCGCCCGGCACGGGTCCCGTTCGTCCCGCGTGCGCCTGGCCTCCGCCCAGCCGGGGCCGGACGGGCGCCGCGCGGGGGCCGGACATGCGCCGGGCACGTGCCCCCACGAACGGGGGCCACCCTGCGGCCGCCGCCGAAATCGGACTTAAACAGTCGGAATATCAATAATTTGAACGCCCTTGCCATCGGCTTGACGGGGCGCAGTTGGCGCGCGACGGCAGACGTCCTCGCGAAAAGGTTTATCATGTCGAAGACACCTCCCGACCTCCGCCGGCCCGGCGTCTCGCGGCGCGGCTTCCTTCAGGGGTCATCCGTGGTCGCAGGCTCGCTTGGCATCGCGGCATCCGCCCAGGCCCAGGCCCAGGGCGAGACCGAGCCGGATTCCGCGGCCCGCACCATCCGCCTGAACGTGAACGGCACGAGCCGCCAGCTTACCGTCGAGCCGCGCACCACGCTGGTCGAGGCGCTTCGCGACACGCTCGGCCTCACCGGCACCAAGATCGGCTGCAACCAGGGCCAGTGCGGCGCCTGCACGATCCTGATGGACGGCATCCGCGTCAATTCGTGCCTGACCCTCGCGGTCATGGCCGAGGGAGTCGAGATCGTCACCGTCGAGGGCCTGGCCGACCCCACCGGCGATCTGCACCCGATGCAGACCGCCTTCTCCGAGAACGACGCCTTCCAGTGCGGCTACTGCACGCCCGGACAGATCCTGTCCGCGATCGCCTGCATCGACGAGGGCCATGCCGGGGACGCCGCCGAGATCCGCGAATACATGTCGGGCAACCTGTGCCGCTGCGGCGCCTATCCCAACATAGTCGCCGCGATCGAACAGGTCCGCGACAGCCAGCAGGGATGAACCGATGAAGAACTTCACCTATTCCCGCCCCGACGCCGTCGGCGCCGCGACGGAGGCCGCCGCCGCCGATGGCGCGACGATCATCGCGGGCGGCACCACCATGGTCGACCTGATGAAGATCGGCGTCCTGGAGCCCGACGCGCTCGTGGACATCTCGGGCCTGTCCGACCTCGAAGGGTTCGAGGTGGGCTCCGACCGGATGCGCTTCGGCGCGCTCGCGAAGATGTCGACCGTGGCCGACGACCAGGCGGTGATCGATGCCTTCCCCGCCCTGTCGGAGTCGCTGTGGAAGGCCGCGAGCCCGCAGCTGAGGAACGTCGCCACCCTGGGCGGCAACATCCTGCAGCGCACGCGCTGCCCCTATTTCCGCGACACCGCCTTCGCCCAGTGCAACAAGCGCGCGCCCGGGTCGGGCTGCGCGGCACTCGACGGCGGACACACGAACCTCCACGCGATCTTCGGCGGCTCGTCCTCCTGCGTGGCGATGTATCCCGGCGACTTCGCGCAGGCGCTCGTGGCCTTCGACGCCGAGGTGTCGACCCGTGGCCCGGGCGGGACCCGCACGATTCCGTTCGCCGAGCTGCACGTCGCCCCGGGTGACGATCCGTCGGTCGAGACGGTTCTGGAACCCGGCGAGATCGTGACCGGGATCACCCTGCCGGTGATCCCGGCCATGGCCAACAGCACCTACCTCAAGGCGCGGGACCGCGAGAGCTACGCCTTCGCCTCCGCCTCGGCTGCCGTGGGCCTCGAGATGGACGGCGACACGGTGCGCGACGTCCGCATCGGGCTGGGCGGCGTCGCCGCGACGCCCCACCGGGCGCGCGCGGCCGAGGAGTCCCTGCGCGGCCAGGCCCTGACCGAGGAGACGGCGCGCGAGGCGGGCCGCATCGCGTTCGAGGACGCCGAGCCGCTCGACGGGTCGGCCTACAAGATCGCGCTCGGCGCCGACGTGGTGGCAGGCGCCCTTCTGCAAGCGAAATCCCGCATGGGAGGCGAATGATGGCCCAGACGATCAACACCGAAGTCACCCGCACCGACGCGCGCCGGAAGGTGACCGGCACGGCAAGCTACGCCGCCGACATGATCCCCGCGGGCATGCTGCACGGGGCGATGGCCTGCTCGGCGATCGCCGTAGGGTCCGTGACCTCGATCGACACCTCCGCCGCCGAGGCGGAGCCGGGCGTCGTGGCCGTCTACACCCACGAGACCCTGCCCGACTACAAGACGGTGAAGGGCTTTTACGCCGGCGGCCCGGGCTCCTCGTCTTTCTGGCCCATGGAGGGAACGGAGATCCGTTACGCCGGCCAGCCCCTGGCCTATGTCGTGGCCGAGAGCGCCGCGGCCGCCCGGCGCGGTGCGGACCTCGTCTCGGTGGAGTACTCCGAGTCGGGTGCGGCGATCCACATGGACCCCGAGGAGAGCTTCGTCGTCGGCGCCGGCGAGGACAGCGAAGGCATGATCCTGACCAAGGGTGACCTCCAGGCGGGCCTCGACGGTGCGTCGCAGACCGTCGACATGACCTTCACCACGCCGTTCCAGCACCACAACCCGATGGAGATGTTCGCCGCCACCGCCGAATGGCGCGGCGACCGGCTGACCGTGTGGATGCCGTCGCAATCCGTCAGGACCCTGCGCGCGGGCATCGCCGGCGCCTATGGCCTGCCCGAGACGAGCGTGCGCGTGATCTCCCCCTTCGTGGGCGGCGCCTTCGGCTCGAAGGCGGGGATCACGCCCTACGCCATGCTCACCATCGCGGCGTCCAAAGCCGTGGGCGCGCCGGTGCGCCTGATCGTGACGCGGCCGCAGATGTACACGGTCGCCACCTTCCGGCCCGAGACGCAGCAGCGCTTCCGTCTGGGCGCGGACGCCGAGGGGCGCCTGACCGCCTTCGAGCACGTGGAGACGGCGCAGACGCCCCGCTTCGACGACGTGGTCAACCCGGGCACCCACATAACCCGGGCCATGTATGCCTGCCCCAACATCCGCACCGAGCAGCGCCTGTCGCGGTCCGACACCAACACGGGCGGCTTCATGCGCGCGCCCAACGAGATGCAGACCTTCTTCGGCCTCGAGTCGGCGATGGACGCGCTGGCGCTGAAGGTCGGCATGGACCCGGTGGAGTTCCGCCGCGCCAACGACACGATGACCCACCCCACGGCCGACGTGCCCTTCTCCTCTCGCTCGCTGATGGAAAGCTACGATGCGGTCGCCCAGGGCTTCGGCTGGTCCGAGCGCGGGCGCGAGATCGGCTCCATGACCGATGGCGACTGGCTGGTGGGCTACGGCTGCGCCACCGCGACCTATCCCACCAATATCCTGGCCTCGAACGCGCGCGTGCGGATGCAAGCGACGGGCAGCGCCTACGTGGAGCTGGCGGCCCACGACGTGGGCACCGGCACCTACACGATCATGGCGCAGGTGGCCGCGGCACGGCTGGGCCTTCCGGTGGAGGCCGTGGACGTGGTCATGGGCGAGGGCGACCTGCCCGTCGCTCCGATCTCGGGCGGCTCCACCACCGCCGCCTCCGCGGGCTCGGCCGTCCATGACGGCTGCATGAAGATCGCCCGGCAGGTGGCGGAGGTCGTCTCCTCCATGGCGGAAGGCCCGCTCGCGGGCGTGGACCCGTCGCGGGTGACGCTCGACGACGGCACGCTGCGCGGCCCCGACGGCCAGAGCCAGAGTCTGGCCGAGGCGCTGCAGATGGTCCCCGAGGGCGAGGTCGAGGTGGTGGGCACCTTCCGCCACCCGGCGCTGACGCCGGAGTTGATCCACGCGACCTTCGCGGGAGGCTACGGCACCGCCGGGCCGGTGACGCCCGAGATGGCGATGTTCGCCTTCGGCGCCGAGATGGCAGAGGTCCGTATCCACCGCTACACCCACGAGATACGGGTGCCGCGCCTGCACGGAGCCTTCGCGGCAGGAACCTGGCTCAACCGCAAGACCTCCCACAGCCAGCTCATGGGCGGCATGGTCTGGGGGATGGGGTCGGCGCTTCACGAGGTGACCGAGACGGATACGCCGCGTGCGCGGTTCCTCAACGCCAACATCGCGGAATACCTCATCCCGGTGAACGCGGATGTGCGCGAGGTGCGCGTCGAGATGCTGGAGGAGCGGGACGACTACGTGAACCCGCTCGGCGTGAAGGGGATCGGCGAGCTGGGCATCGTCGGCACCGCCGCGGCGATCGGCAACGCCATCCACCACGCGACCGGCAAGCGGCTGACCGCCCTGCCCTTCCGCATCTCCGACATGGTCTCCGCCTGACGCGGACCCGACCGCGTCCCGGCCCTCGCGGCCGGGGCGTCTTGAGGCTCCACGCCGCCGCAGGACAGCCTTTCCGATCCCCCGTCACCTTCGGATAGCCTCGTCGGCACCGGGCCCGATGTGCCGAAGCCGGTCCGGAGGATCTGGCCTCGTTTTAGCGTTTGGTCCCAATCCCTTGCGGGATAGCCGGGAGGTCGGATGCGCAACGGGGGTTGCGGACGATCTCCTCCGGGGCCTCTTGTTCACTCCGTGGCGCGGGCGTGATATCGCAAGGCGTCAAGAGAAGGAGGACGCGGGATGACGAGCAAGCTGGACCGGCTGCGCGAGATGACGGTGGTGGTCGCCGATACCGGCGACGTGGAAGCGGTGCGCCGTCTCAAGCCGCACGACTGCACGACGAACCCGTCCCTAGTGCTCAAGGCCGCCGGGTCGGACTACTTCGCCGCCACGGTGGACGACACCATCCGCGCGCGATCGGGCGAGGACCCGGCCGACATCGCCACCGCCCTGACCGTCGCGGTGGGCGCGGAGCTGACGGGCATCGTTCCCGGCCGGGTCTCCACCGAGGTCGATGCTCGCCTCAGCTTCGATACCGACGCCTCCATCGACAAGGCCAAGCGGATCGTCGCCGCCTACGAGGAGCAGGGCGTGGGCCGCGAGCGCCTGCTGATCAAGCTCGCCTCCACCTGGGAGGGGATCCGCGCCGCCGAGCGGCTGCAGAAGGACGGGATCGACTGCAACCTGACGCTGCTGTTCTCCATGGCGCAGGCCAAGGCCTGCGCCGATGCGGGCGCGTTCCTGATCTCGCCCTTCGTGGGCCGCATCACCGACTGGCACAAGGCCGCCGAGGGGGTGAAGGACTATGCCCCCGACGACGATCCGGGCGTGAAGTCGGTGCGCCGCATCTACGAGCACTACAAGGCGAGCGGAATCGACACGGTGGTCATGGGCGCGTCCTTCCGCAACGCCGCCCAGGTCGAGGCCCTGGCGGGCTGCGACCGGCTGACGATCTCGCCCGAACTCCTGCAGGAGCTGCACGACGACACCGGCGACCTGCCCCGCCGCCTGGAGCCTGGCGCGGCGGGCGGCCGGGCCGAGCCGATCGACGAGTCCACCTTCCGGTGGGAGATGAACGAGGACGCCATGGCCACCGAGAAGCTCGCGGAGGGTATCCGCAAGTTCCACGCCGACGCCATGAAGCTCGAAACCCTCATCGCGGAGCGCACGGGCAAGTAGGTCCAGGCCCCGGCGCGGGACCGGTCATGCCGGCCCGCGCCGGGGCAGCGCCGCATGGCGGTTCACATCCTTGTAGAGCAGATACCGGAACGGCCCCGGCCCGCCGGCATAGCAGGCTTGCGGGCAGAAGGCGCGCAGCCACATATAGTCGCCCGCCTCCACCTCCACCCAGTCCCGGTTCAGCCGGTAGACGGCCTTGCCCTGCAGGACATAGAGGCCGTGCTCCATGACATGGGTCTCGGGGAACGGGATCACCGCGCCGGGCTGAAACGTGACGATGGTCACGTGCATGTCGTGACGCAGGTCGTCCGGGTCGACGAAGCGAGTCGTCGTCCATCGGCCCTCGGTCCCCGGCATCGGGGTGGGCGCCACGTCGTCCTCATGCCGCACGAGCGGTTGCGGCGCCACGACACCCGCCGCCGGCTCATAGGCCTTGCGGATCCAGTGCAGCTTCAACGGCCCCTGCCCCACCTGGCGCAGCCGCCACGCCACCCCCGCAGGGAGGAAGGCATAGCTTCCGGCGCAAAGCTCGTGCGCGCCGTCGAGGTCGAGGCGCCCCTCCCCATCCACCACGAACAGCACGCCCTCCGCCCCCGGGTCGGGTTCGGGCCGATCCGACCCGCCGCCCGGCCCGACCTCCATCACGTAGTGGGAGAACGTCTCGGCGAAGCCCGACATCGGACGTGCGATCACCCAGGCCCGCGTCGCCTCCCAGTGCGGCAAGGCGCTCGCGGTGATGTCGCGCAGGGTGCCCTTGGGGATCACCGCATAGGCTTCGGTGAAGACAGCGCGGTCGGTCAGTAGTTGCTCCTGCCCCGGATGCCCGCCCGGCGCCGCATAATACCGTGTCATTCTTAGACGTTCCATTCCGTTGCCACCCGATAGGCGCGGTCAGCGCACGAACCACTCGCCCGGCAGGCGCGCCGCCTCGAGATCGAAGGTCGCGCGCCTCACCCGGTCGGCGGCCTCGACGACCACCCCGCGATCGACGTAGCCCCGCACTCCAGTGCTCGACCACCTCATTTCGTCCCGGGACAACGGCCCCTGCCCCGGGTCTTCGTTCGCGAGGAACCGCATCAGCACATTGGTGTCGTGGGCGATCAATCCTCTGCCGCGCACATTGCCATGGGCCCGGTCCATCCCCTCCAGCGTCATCGCCGCCCGGCCCAAGCGATTCAGTCACCCGGCGAGATCGACGTAGCGCATCCGGTCGCCCGGACGCAGGGCCAGCACCACGCGCACGGGAATGGTCGTCAGCCCCCGCGCGGTGATGGTCGATCCTGCCATCGCGTCCTTAGATGCTATCCTCTTCTGGGTATTTCGTAAGCGAGAACCCTTGTGCGCTCAAGCGCCTCGACATGGACATCCTCGCGCGAAGTAGCCCGGACTGTCGCGTTCAGTGTTCGCTTGGGGCGGAAACTGGTTTGACCGCCACGGTACAGGGACCGCGCCATGCGCCGCGATCCGTTCAAGGCAACCGGCATCCCCGGGACATCATGCTGCGGGCGGTTCGCTGGTCCTGACCGGTTCCCGCTCTCGTATCAGTGCCTCAGTGATCTTCCGCCGAACCAGGAACTTCGGCCCCGAGATCATCTGGCGCGCTCAAGCCCATTGGGCTTGGCGCGGCCTGACCTGGCACGTGGTCGAGGCCCCGGATCACGGAACATCAGCAGGAATCCGAACCACCAGTATGGCCCGCATTTCGACGGCACCCCGAATATCGACCGGAATTGGCGGAGGTCGAGCGCCCAGAAACGATCCGGTGGAACGTTTTCGGCAACGGACAGGCTTGATGTTCTTGGCGACTCGTCACCGGCCTCGGCCGTGCCGAGACCGAGGAGGTAAACGCTACGGCCCCCATGAACGGTCTGGCGAACGGCGACTTGGACCTCCGGGGCGAACGAGTCTCTCGGTCTGCCGGGTGCCTCCTGCCAGATCGAGCAGTCGCCAGAGGATATGACGAAAGCTGCAATCTTCTGCTTTTTACGGGATAAGCATTTTTCGTGCAAAAGCTTATCCCGTCACTCTTCGAGATAGCCGACCTCGTCGCGACCTTATCCGCGGATAAGGTCCCTGCCCTATTCCAGCCCTTCGATCAGGGACGCGATGGCGCGCTCCAACCGGCCCCGGTCGATCGAGGAGAAGTCCCGATCCACCGTGATCTCCAGCCGTCCCATGCCCGCCGTGCACTTCACCTGGCCGGCGCTGGAGCGGATGTGGAAGGTTGTCTTCGCCTTGGCGCCGGCACGCTTCTTGCGAGGTACCGGTTTAGGTGGCGCCATCCCGTTCTCGGCATTTTCCTCCGTCGTGACCGCCGCGCGCAGAACGCCAAGCTCGTCCGCGATCGTGCGGCCTTCCCAGCCCGAAAGGTCCCGCCGTATACGGTCCGCCAGGTCCGGCCGGTCCTTCATCTCCCTTGAAAGCGTGACGCCGAGCGCGCGGGGAATCTCGGTCGGATAGGCTAGCGCGTCCCCGATCCGATCCAGGAGCGTGGCGAAGGACCGGATATAGCTGCGCTTGGAGTACGGAGCGGACTGGAACAGCGCGGCCACGGCTGCCTGCAGGTCGCCCGCCTCGGTCGCCGGGTCGGCAGCGTAGTTCTTCGCGGCATACGCCATCTCCGCGAAGGACAGCTCCTTGCGGATGACGTTCTCGTCCACCATCCGGCGATAGAGGCCGCCGACATCGTCGCCCTCGACCGGCATGACCAGCGCCGGGATCCGGGCCCAGGCGACGTCTCCGGTTTCCTCCAGCAAGCTGCGGAAGGCGGTCAGGCGGCGATACCCCTGGATCAGTTCGAAACCGGTCCCGTCGGGGCGCGGCAGGACGCGGATCGGGTTCGACAGTCCGATCTCGCGGACCGAGGTCATGAGTGCGGCCATCTCCTCGTCGGCGCCCGGGATGCGGTCGCGCACGAGCATGAAGGTGTGGACCTCGTCGAGCGGCACGTCCTGCACCACGTGGCCGGCTTCGCGAAGCGCCACGAACTCATGCGCGAGCGCGTCGTTCTCTTCCCGGATCACGTCCGCGGCACTGCGCCGGGCGCGGAGGGCCTCGGCATTTTCGGCGATGGCGCTCGCCATGGGTCCGCGCCGACGGCCGGCCGGCGCGGGCGCATCGGGCTCCGCCGGCGCATCGGCGGACGGGTCCGCCTCCGCCGGCAGATCGATATCGAACGTGCGGCGCTTGCGGCTCATCGGCGACCTCCTTCCGCTGGGACCTTATCCGCGGGTAAGGTTTCCTCGTCCAAGGCTTCCCAGTGCGGTAGCATCGTGGCCTTGAATTCGGCATAGGCCTGGTCGAAGCTCGCCCGCGCCCGGCGCCACGTCTCCCGCGTCATTTCCCGGTAATCCATCTCGTAGATAGAGCTGAGAAACCGGCCGGATTGCTCCACCGCGCGCGTCATCTCGATCGGGTGCTGCGCGAGCTTGTCGCCGAAGACCTTCCCGAACGCCTCGAACATCGCGCGATGGAGCTGGTTGTTGGGCTCGTACCGGGTGAGGAGGAACCGGACATCGGCGAACGCCTTCGGCAGGGAGACCTTATCCGCGGATAAGGTTCCCTCGAAGCCGTAGGCCAGATCTTCCAGCGCCTCGGAAAGCTGGCCGATGAAGCTCGTGGTGCTGTCGTATTCCCAGTAGCCCGGACCGGACGGGATGTAGAGCATGTCCGCGGCGAAGACGGCGTTCATGGACTGGTAGCCGATGGCCGGCGGACAGTCGAAGAAGATCAGATCCCACTCCTCGGCTGGGAGCTGGTCGAGATACCGGCTGACCGCTGCGAAGAAGGACCATTCCGGGTTGAGGTGCCGGTACTGGGCCGAGGCGAACTCGACGAAGGCGGCGTTGGCGCAGGAGGGGATCACGTCGATCGTGGGCCAGTTCGTGGGCTGGACGAAGTCCGACAGGCGCAGGTCGTGGATGCCCAGGTCGGTGATGCTGGACGGGATCGTGCGACGGGGCAGGGCGGTGCCGCTCATCGCCCCACGGGGGGCGGCGTTCTGCGCCTCGGTCTCGCGGACGAGGTCGCGGGCCATGATGCCCCAGACGGTCTGCTCCTCGCTCACGTCGGTCAGGCCCATGGAATGGCTCAGCGTCGCCTGCGGGTCGAAATCCACACACAGAACCCTGTAACCGTCGAGCGCGGCGGCGTGGGCCATGTGCAGCGCCACGGTGGACTTGCCGGCGCCACCTTTGAAATTGGCGATGGCTGTACGGAAGGCCCGCCCACGGGGGCGGTGAGGCATCAGCGATCCGGAGCGTGGCCGGATCTTGCGGCGCAGGCCGTTGATCTCTTCGAGCGTGAACCAGCGCTGCCGTCCGTCGGGCTCGACCTTACCCGCGGGTAAGGTCGGGTCGGCGGCCATCTTGCCGCGGAAGGTCGACTGATTGATCCCCAGGATCAGTTCGGCCACCTCCCACGAGGAGAACCGGCGCAAAGTCTTGACGTTCTCGGGAGAGAAGGTCTGCTGCCGGATCCAGCCCTGCATTTTCAAGGAGCGAAGTTGCAGATCCCTCAGGTCTGTGTGCGTCAGCATGTTACCTCGGACGTCGATGAAAGGATTTCCAAGATTTACGCCGAATTTGTGGTTTTTGTCGAGATCCCTATTCTGGACGACAAGAGGCGTTACCGAAACGCCCCGCGCGGATGTCCCAATCGTGGACGCGAATCGCTGGTCTGCCCGAGATGACGCCCGACGGACCGGATTGGGGGGACGCGGGCCCGAGATCCGATGGGCTTTGGGAGGACATCCGAAGCGTATAGGGGGACGTTCTGAATGTCCCCCTATACCTACTCATACCGATTTTCTTCTGGATATTGGGGACCCCGATAGACGCGGTTCCACGAATCCTTGACAAGGAGCCGCTCTCCAACGTTAATTCTGCCAAGATGCGTAAGAGCGTTTGAAGCGCCCGCAGAGGCGATCTAGCGAGAAAGCGTGCCCACGGGGCCGGGGCAGGAGCGACGATGCAGGACGGGCAGTTCCGTTACAAAGCCGTGGGACGACCGGTCACCGGCACCGGCGCCTCGGCTATAAAGTACGATATCCTGACGGCGCTCCTCGTCCTGGCAACGAGGGGCGACGCTGTCGAGAGCCGCCTCTCCCTTCGTCTGTCGCTTCTCATCACCGCGCGGTACAGTTGGCGGGCGGGAACTTTCGCCGTCGGACAAAGGGAGATGGCCCGCATGTGGGGCGTGACCGAACGCACCGCCAAGCGGGAGGTGGCGCGGATGCGCGCCATGGGCTGGATCGACCTTCGGGTGCCCGCCGCACGGGGCAGGGTGGCCGAGCATGCGATCGACCTCGGTGCGGTGATCGAGGCGACGCGCGCGCATTGGGACGCCGTCGGCCCCGACTTTGCCGCCCGCATGGGAGGCGCGGGCGAGGCCTCGAGTTCCGAGCCGCAGGACAACGTGGTCCCCTTCCACCTGGCGGCGGTGCCGCCGGCTCCGGACGCCACCCCGACGGCCGATCCGACCGGCTGGTCCGCCGCAGCCGCGGCGCTGCACGCAGCCGACCCGCATCTCTACGGGGCGTGGTTTGCACGGCTTCATCCACTCGAGCTCGAGGGCGGCGTCCTGACACTGGTCGCGCCGTCGAGCTTCATCGCGTCCTACGTGGAGACACACCATCGGTCGCGGCTGGCCACGGCACTGGTCGCCAACGGGACGCCCGTCCGCGACGTCCGCATCCTGGGGCCGCGGGCGGGAAACGGCTGACCGGCGGGGCTCGCCCGAGGGCGTGACGCGCCTTGGGGCGCAATCCGACCCGGACGCGACGTGGGTCGTGAAAGAGCGCAATCGCGCGGTCGTCGCGGCTTCGCCCAACCATCGAACCAAGGTCGGGGGCCCGACGGGGTCGGAAACTCGGGCCAGGGAAACGACGCGGCGTCCAAAACCTCGGCACATGCCTGCAAACCGAGTGCAAATCGGCCATCGCCACCCGTGCTCTTTGCCCGGCTTGGACCTTGCCCGTGTCGAAACCCCCAGAGGAGGGCTAGGACGGGGGCAACGGGAACGGGAGACGGACCATGTACGATTATGCCGTGTTGTGGGACTGGGCGGGGTTCGCGGTGCGCTGGCTGCACGTGATCACGGCCATCGCGTGGATCGGATCGTCCTTCTATTTCGTGGCGCTGGACCTCGGGCTGAACCGCGACATCCCCGGACCCGCGGACGGGGAGGAATGGCAGGTGCATGGCGGGGGCTTCTACCACATCCGCAAGTACCTGGTGGCGCCTGAGGCGATGCCCGAGCACCTGACCTGGTTCAAATGGGAGAGTTACGCCACCTGGCTGTCGGGGGCGGCACTTCTGATAATCGTCTACTGGGTGGGGGGCGAGCTGTTCCTGCTGGACCCGGGGAAGGCGGACCTTGCCCTGTGGCAGGGCATCGTTCTGTCGGCGGCCTCGATCGGGGTGGGCTGGCTTGCCTATGACGGGCTGTGCCGCTCGCGGCTGGCGGCACGGCCGAGCCTTGTCATGGCGGCGCTCTTCGCGATGATCGTGGCAATGAGCTGGGGGCTGAACCAGGTCTTCACCGGGCGTGCGGCGCTCCTGCACCTTGGCGCGTTCACCGCCACGATCATGACCGCCAACGTCTTGTTCGTGATCATGCCCAACCAGAGGATCGTGGTGGGCGACCTGAAGGCGGGTCGCAAGCCCGACCCGAAATACGGCCGCATCGCCAAGCTGCGGTCCACACACAACAACTATCTGACGCTGCCGGTCGTGTTCCTGATGCTGTCGACGCATTACCCGCTGGCTTTCGCCACGCCCCATGCCTGGATCATCGCCTGTCTCGTCTTCGTGATCGGGGTCCTGGTGCGCCACTTCTTCAACACGGTCCACGCGGGCGGACGGGCGCCGCTGTGGACCTGGGGGGCCGCGGCGGCGCTCTTCGTGGCGATCGCCTGGCTATCGAGCGCGCCCATGGGGGGCGAGGCGGAGGCACGCGCGCCCACCGCGATCGAGGCCCGGTTCGCCTCGGCCGAGGGGTTCGCGGCGGCCCGGGACGCTGTGATCGGCAATTGCTCCATGTGCCACGGGCGCGACCCGGCATGGAGCGGGCTCCACTGGCCGCCCAGGGGCGTGGTGCTCGAGACGGAAGGCGACATCGTCCGGCATGCGCGCCAGATCTACCTCCAGGCGGGGGCGAGCCACGCCATGCCACCCCCCAACGCGGTGCGGATGACCCCCGAGGCACGGGCGGCCATCGTGTCGTGGTACCGCGCCGGGGCCGGCTAGCGGGGCAGGGGGGCCGCGCCTGCGGCGGATGCCCGGCGCGCCATGACCAGGTTGGTCCCCAGCACCGCGGCGATCACGGCCGCGCCAAGGGCCTCGGCCACCAGGTGCGGCCAGAACACCGCGACGGCCGCGACGGTTATCGCGAGACGTTGCCAGTGGGGCAGGGGGGCGAAGAGGTAGCCCTCGAGCGCGGCGGCCAGGGCGGCCAGGGCCAGGATCGCGATGAGCCCGTTCCAGACCACGAGCGGGACAGGGCCGCCGGTGACGATCGGTTCGTTGAACACCATGAAGAGCGGCACGAGATAAAGGCCCTTGGCGAATTTCCACGCCTGCACCGAGGTCTCCATCGGCGGGGACCCGGCGATGGCCGCGCCGGCGAAGCCCGCCAGCGCCACCGGGGGCGTGACGTTGGAATCCTGGCTCCACCAGAACACCACGAGGTGGGCGACGATCAGCGGCAGGCCGAACTCCTTGGTCAGGGCAGGACCGACGAGGACGATCAGGACGATGTAGGCGGCCGTGACTGGCAGGCCCATCCCGAGGATCAGGCTCGCCAGCGCCACCAGGAGAAGTGCCAGAAGGATGTTGCCCCCCGAGAAGGCCAGCATCATAGCGGAGAACTTCAGCCCCAGCCCGGTGAGGCCCACCACGCCCACGATGATCCCCGCCAGAGCGCACGCGACCGAGACGGCGACGGCGTTGCGCGCGCCGAGCTCGAGCGCCTCCATGAGCCGGGAGATGCCGGTGCGGACGAGCTCGCGCGCGCCCGCCAGTGTCGGGCCGGCGACGAGGAAGCTCGCCACGGCGCGCACCACCGCCGCCGCGATCACGGACAGGATCGCGTAGTAACCCACCCGGAGCGGCGAGTAGCCCGCCACCAGCAGCCAGACGAGCACCACAAGCGGCAGCAGGAAGTGCCACCCCTCCATGAGCACGCGGCGCGTGTCGGGCAGGTCCTCGGACGGCAGGCCCTCCAGCCCGCGCTTGGCGGCCGCGATATGAACGAGGAGGTAGACGGTGCCGAAGTAGAGCACCGCGGGAAAGATCGAGATCACGACGATCTCGATATAGGGGGTGCGGGTGAATTCGCTGATCAGGAACGCGCCCGCGCCCATCAGCGGCGGCATGATCTGCCCACCGGTGGAGGCCGCGGCCTCGATCCCCCCGGCCTGCGCGGGGCGGTAGCCCAGCCGTTTCATGAGCGGGATGGTGAAGGCGCCAGTGGTCACCACGTTGGCGATGGCGCTGCCCGAGATCGAGCCCATGCCGGCGGAGGCGAGGACGGCGGCCTTGGCCGGGCCGCCGCGCTGGCGCCCGGTGGTGGCATAGGCCAGGTCGATGAAGAACTTGCCCGCCCCCGTCACCTCGAGGAAGGCGCCGAAGAGCACGAAGATGAACACGAAGGTCGCCGCCACCCCCAGCGGGATGCCGTAGATCCCCTCCGCGCCCAGGGTGAGCTGGCTCGCCAGGCGGTCGAGGGAATACCCGCGGTGATTGAGGATGCCGGGCATGAAGTCCGACAGGAACGGCAGCTCGCCGCGGTTGCCGGCAAAGGCGTAGACGACGAAGACCGCACCGATCACGGTGATCGTGGGGCCGATCGCGCGCCGCGAGGCCTCGAGCACCAGGAGCGTGGTGATGATGCCCACGGCCACGTCCTGGGTGCGGGGGAAGATCGCATTGGCGATGGCGTCGATGTTGGCGGGCACCCAGTAGCCCACCAGCACGCTGCCTAGCAGAAGGGGCCCGTCGATGGCCCATCCGAGCGCGCCGCGCGGGCGCTCGGGGCCGGTGGCGGGATTGATGAGGAAGCACAGGACCAGGATGAAGCCCAGATGGATGGGACGCTGGTAGAACAGACCCAGGGGCTGGACGCCCGCGCCGTAGAGCTGGAACAGCGACAGCGCGATCCCCACCACGGCGATCGTGCGCAGCAGGATCGTGGGCCGGGGCGGGCCCTCGCCCGGTCCGTTCGTCCGGGTCGCGTCGGAGGCGTCCGTGATGTCCATTTCGGGCTACTCCAGGGAAATGCGGACGCGCTTGTGGGCGGCGCGGCGCGACAGCGAGACCTCGGCGCCTTCGGTGCTCAGGCGGTGGTCGACCTCCATCGTCCCGGGGCGCAGGACGTAGGCGTCTCCCGGCACCGGCTCGTCGATGCCGAGGATCCAGTACCCGCCCGCGCCGTCGGAGACCTGCCGCCCGCGACCGGGGATGTGGCCAAGCCCGGCGGCGAAGTCGGGCTGGTGGGAGCGCACGAGAACCATGCGGCCGTCGCGGTTCTCGTAGCAGTCGGCCACCTCGAACCCTTGCACGGAGTGGCGCCACAGGACGCACCATTCCCCGCCCTCGGGCATGTCGAGCCGAGCGATGGCGGTGCCGTCGTCGAGCCGGGCCGCGAGGTCCGCCGCCCCCGCCTGGGAGGCGAGAAGAAGCGCCCCCGCGGGAGCGGCGAAGAAAAGGCCCGCGGCTATCCCCCGGGCGAGGGCCGGAGGGGTCACTCCCTCAGGTCGTCGGGGATATCGGCGCCGACCTCTTCGTAGTACCGGATCGCGCCCTCGTGGAGCGGCACGGGCGTGGCCGACATGGAGAACTCGACCGTCGTCTCCTCGGCGGCCGGGTGGACGGCGCGCAGCTCGTCGATGTTCTCGTACATCGCCTTCGTGATCTCGTAGACGGTGTCCGCGTCCATCTCGGAGGAGACGACGAGGACGTTGGGCACGCCGATGGTCGACACGTCCTCGGACACGCCCTCGTAGGTGTCTGCCGGCAGCGTCAGGGCGGTGAAGACCGGCTCGGCCTCCTGGGCGGCGGCGATCTCCTCCTCGGAGAGGGAGATCATGCGAACATCGTTGACCGTGGCGAGGTTGAGAATCGAGGACGTGGGGGCGCCCACGCTCCAGAATCCCGCGTCGATATCGCCGTTGGCGATGGCGTCGGCGGTTTCGTTGAAGTTCAGCCGCTGGGCCGAGAAGTCGTCGAAGGACATCCCGTTCGCCTCGAGCAGGCTCTGGGCGTTGACCTCGGTGCCCGAGCCGGGCGCGCCGACGGAGACGCGCGCGCCCTCGAAATCGGCGATCGACTCGATGTCCGAGCCCGCGGGTGTCACGATCTGCACCAGGTTGGCATAGAGCGAACCCACCGCGCGGATCATCGGCAGCTGCTGGCCGTCGAAGCGGCCGGTGCCGGAATAGGCCTGCTCGACCGTGTCGGCCAGGGCGATGGCCAGGTCGGCGTCGCCGGTGGCGATCAGCCCCATGTTCTCCACCGAGGCGCCGGTGACCTCGGCGGTGGCGTCGAGCCCTTCGACGTGGCGGTTGACGACCTCCGCCAGACCGCCTCCCATCGGATAATAGACGCCGCCCGTCCCGCCCGTGGCGATGGAAAGCTGCGACTGGGCCATCGCCGGCCCGGCGACGAGCATGGCGACGGCGGCGACTGCACGCGTGGTAAGCATCTGATCCTCCCTCTGGTCTTGCTGGGGGGAGCCTAGCCGAAGGCGCGTGCCGAGTGAAACACCGAAAACTCGGCGCATCGGCCCTCCGTCCGGGGCAGGGGAGGCGGTCCCATCCGCCCGTCGTTCACGCAAGAGATCCGGCCGGTCACGAAGATGAGCCTTCGAGGTGGAGGACAGCACGGGCCCCGTTCTCGATCTGCCGGGGGAAACGGCGTCGGCCCGGAGGCCCCGATCGGATTATCCCATGGCCCGGCGGGGCAGATGCCCGCCCCGATCCCCTTCGATGCGCCTCGTGACGATCCCGACCTTCTGCGTGTCTGGCATGTCTACGCTCCGTCCTCCCGCGCCGGGGGCGACAGGCAGGGTGGGGTCAGCAGGGGCCGAGCGCCGGCGGCCGCAACGCGCGAAATTGGCACATGCGCCGCTGGACGGGCGTGTTATCTCCCGCGCCATGGATATCGTTCTCGTCACCACCACGGTCGCATCGCTTTTTCTCGTCATCGGCGTGGCCGAGCCGCTCGCGGCACGGTTCCGTTTGCCCTACAGCGTGATCCTCGCCGTCCTGGGCATCCTGATCGGGTCCGGGGCGATCTTCTTTCTCAACACCGAGCTGACGGACGCGCTCAACCCGGTCGCCGAGGCGATCCTGGGCCTGCCGATCCGGTCCAACGTGTTCCTCTACGTGTTCCTGCCCACGCTGTTGTTCCAGGCGACGCTGGGCATGAACCTGCGCCGGATGCTCGACGACTGGGTGCCCATCATCGTGCTGGCGGTCGTGGCGGTGGTGGCCGCGACCTTGAGTGTCGGATACGCCCTGTCATGGGCCAGCACGCTGCCGCTCGCGGCGTGCATGCTGATCGGGGCCATCGTGTCGACGACCGACCCCTCGGCGGTGGTGTCGATCTTCCGATCGATCTCGGCGCCGCGGCGGCTGGCGCGGATCATCGAGGGCGAGAGCCTGCTGAATGACGCCGCCGCGATCGCGCTGTTCGGGCTGTTCATGGGCTTCGTCATGCAAGGCGTGCCGGACCCGCGGCTCGAGGATGCCCTGTCGCGATTTCCCATGCTGATCGCGGGCGGCGCGGCGACGGGGTGGCTGGCGGCGCGGATCGCGGTGTGGGTGATGTCGCTCTTCGGGCGTCACGAGCGGGCGCAGATCTCGATCTCGGTGGCGTTGCCCTATCTCGCCTTCATTGGCGCCGAGCAGAGTATCGGGGCCTCGGGGGTGATCGCGGTCGTCGCCGCCGGCCTGACGCTGAACCTGGCCGGTCCGGGGCGGCTGCCGCCCCAAGCATGGCTGAACCTGCGCGAGGTCTGGGACCTCCTGGCGCACTGGGCGGGGGCGCTGATCTTCATCCTGGCGGCGCTCCTGATCCCGCGGCTGCTGGAGGAGATCAGGGGAGAGGACGTGGCGCTGATCGGCGTCGTGGTCCTGGCGGCGATCGCTGCGCGGAGCGTGATCCTGTTCGTCCTGTTGCCGCTCCTGACCCTGGCGCGGGCCTCGCCGCGGGTGGAGCGGCCCTACCACGCGGCGATCCTGTGGGGCGGCCTGCGGGGCGCGGTGACCCTGGCGCTGGCGCTGGCGGTGACCGAGAGCGTGCGCGTGCCAGACGAGGTCAAGCGGTTGGTGGGCATCCTGGCCACCGGCTTCACCCTTTTCACGCTGCTCGTGCAGGGCACCACACTGCGCAGCGTCATCCGGTGGCTGGGCCTGGACCGCCTGTCGCCCATCGACGAGGCCCTGTCGCGGCAGGTGGTCGCGGTGGCGCTGCAGACCGTGCGCGAGGACGTGTCCCGGACTACCGACAATTACGAGTTGTCCCACGACATCGTCCGCTCGGAGGCCAAGCGCTTCGGCGAGCGGCTGGAGCGGGTCGTGAAGTCGGCCGAGGACAGTGCCGATATCCTGGACCGCGACCGGATCACGCTTGGGCTGATCGCGCTGGCGGGTCACGAACGCGACACGATCCTGGCGCGGATGCGCGAGCGCACGATCTCGGCGCGGATGGCCGAGCAGGTCCTTACCGACGCCGATCGCCTGATCGAGGCCGCGCGCACCGGCGGGCGCAGCGGTTATCAGCGCGCGGCCCGGCGCAGCGTCGCTTATGGCCGGGCCTTTCGCGGCGCGGTGTTGCTGCACAACCGCTTTCGTCTGTCCGGCCCGCTGGTGGACCTGACCGCCGACCGCTTCGAACTACTGCTGTCGCAGCGGTTGATCCTGCGCGACCTCGGCGCCTTCATCGACGGACGCATCCGGCGCATCCACGGTCGCCGGGTGGGCGATCTGCTCCACGAACTGCTGGAGCGACGGGCGGAGACGGTGGAGACGGCGCTCCAGGGTCTGCGCCTGCAATATCCCGGCTACGCCGAGGAGCTGGAGCGCCGCTTCATACGGCGTACCGCCCTTCGGCTGGAGGAGCGCGAATACGCCGCGCTGCGGGAGGACGGGCTGATCGGCGCCGAGGTCCATACCGCGCTGATGCAGTCCCTGGGGGTGCGGCGCGCCGCCGCCGAGGACCGTCCGCGCCTCGACATCATGCTGCGCCGCTCGGAACTGGTGCGGCAGTTTCCCCTCTTCGCCGACCTGGGCGAGCCGGCGCTGAAGCGGCTGGGGCGGATGCTCCAGACCCGTTACGTCAACGCGGGGGACGTGGTGATCGGACGCGACAGCACGGCGCGCAACGTGTGCTTCATCGCGTCCGGCGCGGTGGAACTGGTGAGTTCGGGCCAGTCCTGGCGGCTGGGCCGGGGGGAGATGTTCGGGCAGATGGCGATCCTGATGGACGCGTCGCGCAGGACCGAGGTGCGCGCCATCGCGCCTTCCACCCTGCTGGTCCTGGACGAGGAACGATTTCGCCGCCTGCTTCGCCGCAGCGGAGCGATGCGCGAGGCGGTGCGCGCCAGCGCCGAGAAGCGCGGCATCGCACCCTCGGCGCTTTTGTCGGATACGCCCGAGCTGGGCTAGGGCGTTCAGCCGCGGCGAATATCGCGCATGGCGGCGAGGAAGCGCACGACCTCTTCCTCGGTGTTGTAATGGCACAGGGAGACGCGCACGCAGCTCTCCATTCCCAGGGGCGCCAGGATGTTTGCGGAGTAATGATCCGCTTTGCGGATATGGGTGCGGATGCCCGCTTCGTTCAGCGCGGCGACGATGTCGCCCGCGCCGTGGCTCTCGAGCGCGAAGGAGACGAGACCCTCGCGGCGGGGATTTTCGACTCCGCCCAAGATGGTGACGCCGTCGTAGCTCGCGAGTCCCGGCAGGTTGCCCGCGCCGTGGAGCAGCGCATTGGTCAGCGCAGCCTCGCGGGCGTGGATCGCCTCGCCGGCGGCCACGATGCGGTCGCGGCGGTCGGTGGCGTCGCCGACGCGTCCGCCCAGCCAGTCGAAATACGCCACGACGTCGGAGAAGGCGGCATAGGCGCCCGCGTCACGGGTCCCCAGCTCCCACGGGGCACCGGGCGCGCCCATGAGCCCGTCATGGGGCAGGGCGGCGAGCCGGTCCGACAGCCATGCGATGCCGTAGCCGTGGCGCGAGAACACCTTGTAGGGCGAGATGACGTATCCGTCGACGCCGAGAGCCGCCAGGTCGAGCCGGCCGTGGGCGGCGTGCTGGATGCCGTCGACGATGATGTAGCAGTCGGGCGCGACTGCACGGATCTCCGCGGCGACGGCAGCCACGTCCACGCCCATGCCCGTCACGGGCGAGGTGTGCAGAATGGTGGTCACGCGGGTGTCGGGGGTGACCTCGGGCCGGAAGGCGGCGGCCTCGATCGAGCCGGTCGCATCGTCATGGGCCACGAGCACGTGGGTCTTGCCGCCGATGGGCGCGTAGCGGTCCGCCGCCGAGCGGGTCGCGGGATGCTCCAGGGTCGAGCCCAGGACGCGCCCGCCCTCGGGAGTGCCGAGGCAGGCGGCGCCGATCAGGCGGAAGAGGAGCTCGGTTCCGCTCTCGCCCGCGATGAACTGGCCGCCGGGGGCGTTGAAGAAGGTCGCCATGTCCGCCTTCGATCGAGCGATGAGGTCCTGGGCGGCACGGCCGGCGGGGTTGTCGCGGCCCGGATTGTCGGGAAGGCCGGCGAACTTGGCCGAGGTTTCCACCACCGATTTCAGCGTCAGCGCGCCGCCTGCGTTCTCGAAGAAGGCGCGGGGGCCTTGGAAGGGACATTCGTCCACGTTTGCGAAACGATCGCGGATCTCGTCGATCAATCCTGGCTGCGCGTCGATCATCTGGTCCTGTCCCCCTTGGCTTTCCGGGCTGTTCCGGCCGTGGGTGGAGGCCTAGCGCATCGGCACGCCGCGGTCGACGGTCGGGTCGGCACCTCATGGCGAGGGGCTTCGATCCCCGGGTCCCGGAGTTCCAGGTCCGCATTGTCGTTCTGGGCGATCATACCCTGCTCAGAATACCCCTCACAGAGCCCTTGGGACAAGTCCCTCGGGGAAAGGGATAGTCTGGCCATCAGCTGTTTTGCGGAGCCACGCGCGGGATCAAGGCGTGCAAACTAGCAGATTTCGGCCCCGACATGTCCGGCGCGGGTCGAATGGCCGTCGTTCTCGCGGCCCCCGCGGGGGAGGTGATCGCGCTCTGCACGGAGAGCTGCACGATCATGCTCCCGGTCGCAGCGTCCGAGACGCCCGGGGTCCCCACGGTTCGGCCGGTTTGAAAAGAGCTTCGTCGAGCCCGTCATTCGCGAACGGGACGTGAGTGGCAGTTGTGGAGGACCATGCGGACGTCGCTGACGCGCGTCTCGAACACCCGCATGCCGTTGTGCGAGGCGGATCAGTACGCGATCGTGACGAGTACGGAATCCTCGTAGCGCCCCGCACGCAGGCTTTGGCCGGAAAAGATCCGGCCGTAGACTGTCGCGGTTTGCGCCGCCGCCGTTCCCACCGCGCGCATATCGTTGCCGGGCTGGTTCCCCCAGGGCTGGCTGCGGCCAGCATCCTGGTAGAGGCCGTATCGCAGTTGCCCTCCAGGCCGGCGCTGTTGCACGAAGCGTCTGAAGGTCAGAGATCCCCTTTTCCCGCCTGATTTCAGCCGACGGGCTGCGTGACGGGAATGCCGAGGGCCGTGAATCGGTTGAGGATGGCGATGCGGACTTGGAGTTCGGCGGTCTGACGATCGAAGTCGCGGGCGGCGAGTTTCTGACCGAGGAGCTTCATGCAGTTCATTTTGGTCTCGACGCGACTGCGCCGGTGGTAGCCGCTCCAGCGTCGCCAGATCGTGCGGCCGAGCCGCTCGATAGCCCGCAGTGCTTCGGTCCGCGCGCCTGCGCCAGGGCTGTCCTTTTTCCAGGGCTTGGCGTTGCGGCGCGGTAGGAGCGAGCCTTGTGCGCCATTGGTTCAAGCACAATGGCGAGCGCATCGGCGCCCCGGCCGGCGATGGCATCGCGGCAGGCGCGGCCGTCATAGGCGCCGTCGGCGGTTACCGAGGCGATCGGCTCGCCCTCGGGGATCTGACCGGGCAGGCTCGGCAGCATGGGCGCGTCGCCCACCCCGCTGCCGGTGATTTCGACCGCTGGACCTCGAGCGTCGCCTCGTCGACAGCCAAGTGGACTTTGCGACAGACGCCCCGCTTGGCCCCGCCATGCTTGCGTGCGTGCCATTCCCCTTCGCCCCGGACCTTGATGCCCGTGCTGTCCACAAGCAGGTGCAACGGCCCGCCCGAGCTCCGGCAGGGCAGCTGCACGGCCAGCGTCTTCTGGCGTCGGCAGAGCGTCGAGACTGAGGAGGATCAGCGAGCCTTCCAGTGGAAGGATCGCCCGACGAAGGGTACCGGCCAGTCGAGACCCGCAAGCCGCAGCAGGCTCGCCACGAAGCCCGTGATCTGGCGGAGCGGCAAGCCGAACAGAACCTTCACCGTCAAACACGCCTGAACCGCGGCGTCGCTGTAGATCGGCTGCGCCCCGCGCTCGCCTGAGGGTGCCGCGTGCCAGGGCGTCGACGGGTCGAACCAGACCGTCAGCGACCCGCGCTCACGCAGCGAGGCATTGTAGGCAGACCAGTTCAGAGTGCGGTAGCGGATGGGCGCAGGCTTGGACATGCCGCCCAGCTATGCCTCTGGACTCATGATGTGAATTCCAGGCAGCCTTCGTGCAACAAAGTCGTTTCGGCATTAAAATGGTACGAGCGATTATCCCGTATTGATCAGGGGTAATCTTTTCGGTCATCCGTTTCCGTTTGCTCGGCCGCCCATAAACTTGCCGCCTCCAGGGCTACGGGAGAGGCCGTAGGAACTACGCTCAGGTAACTGTCGGTTTCTCCGGGCGCCACTGCCGCGCGCCGCGTCATGCGGTAGAGCGCATAGACCGCCATTGTTGCGAAGGTCCCCCCCAAGACTATCCAGAACGCAAAAGGATCGAGACGCTGCATCGCCCATCCCGTGATCATCGGACCAATGATGGCCCCGACCCCAAAGGTCAGGACCAAGCCTCCCGAGGCCGCCGGCATATCCTCGGTCGGGAGCGCGTCATTCGTGTAGGCAAGCAGGAGAGCATAAAGGGGGGGTCGTCACGCCTCCTGCGAGGAAGGCCGCTCCCATCAGGAACCAAATCGATGTGCCCGCGGCCCAGGCGGCAGCGCAGGAGACCGAGCCCAGGATCGAAGCCGCGAAAATGAGAAGCCGGCGGTCCATGCGGTCCGAAAGCCACCCGATAGGATACTGCAAGAGCAGCGCGCCTCCGAACAGCATCGCGACAAAAAGCGCGATCTGGTTCGCGCCCATATCGATCTGGGTACCGAAGACCGCTGCCATGCCCGATTGAGTGGCGTAGACGCTTCCAAGGAGAAAAATTCCGACCGTGCCCAGAGGCGACCCGGAGAAAAGCCGTCTCAACGACATCGGTCGCGCCATCTCGGAGACGGGGGCAGGAGTGACCGTGAGCAGGATTGGCGCGAATGAGACTGAGACAAGGATCGACGCGCCGATGAACAGGGCGGACGTGGCCGCATCGCCAAGGGAGAGCAGGCCTTGTGCGCCAATGATTCCCAAAGTCTGTGCGATCATGTAAGCGGCAAGTACCTGGCCACGGGTCTCGTTGTCGGCTGCATCGTTGAGCCAGCTTTCGGCCGTGACATAGATACCCGACATGCAAAAACCGATCAGGATCCGCAAAAGTGTCCAGGCGACCGGGTCGGTCAAGAGAGGGAAGGCAATCAGGCCGGCTGACATGAAGCTGCCGAGTGCCGCGAAGACCCGTACGTGACCCACGCGTCGGATCATGACGGGCGCGTACCGGGCCCCTGCCAGGAAGCCTGCGAAATAGCCGGAGGTTACGATCGCCAGCTCGGTGGCGGAGAACCCCTCGATCCCCCCACGCAGGCCGATGAGCGTGAAGTGCATCCCGTTGCCCAGCATGATCAGTACAATGCCAAGAAGTAGAGCCCAGACGCCGGAAAGGACCTTGCTCATAACTGCTCCTTGGCTGGGCGCACGCCTCTTCATGCACGCTGCACACCTCTCTCAGTTCGGCCTATCGGGATACGAAAGCATGTCAATGGCAACGGCTCGGCCCTATCGGACGGTTCGGTTTCAGTAGAGGGGCTCGGGAAATCGAACAGGAGCCATGAGTGGATGATCGGCGCGAGATCGGCATGATGCCGAGGAGCGAGGAGAGATCATGACCGGACGACCGCGCGAGGGCCCGCAGCCCGGCCTTCTAGGTAAATGTGGCGCTTGCAGCGATTGGGGGAGAGCGGACGCTCTCCGAGTTGGCCGGGCAGTTCGGACCTCCATCAGACCCGGGTCACGCGGCTGATCACGCTGCATGGCGATTATGCCCCGCACGTGGCGCGGGGCGGTGCGAACGAGGCCCTGCGCGACGATCCCGAGGGCTTCGTAGGGTCGGGAGATGCCTTGGTGCGTGGTCCATCTTGTCGAGCGGCAGCTCAAGGTCCGCCGCCATCCGGATACGGCGACACGCTGGCTGAAGGGTAACCGAGGCAATCCATGGAATGGATAGGCGAGAGACAGCGCTGGAACAATCCGGGTTGGCGAACGCCCATACCGCAGCCGGCTCCGCCCGGGCGCAGAAGGGCGGGACCGGCCACACGGCGGTTGTCTCCGGTGGAGAAAGGGCCGGCATCACCGCCGAGCAATGGGTCGTAGATCGAGCGCTCGCCTTACCAGGCAGGATGGTATATATGACGTCATGTATGCTGACATTCGCGGGAGGTGCGAAATGCCCGGATCCTTGCAGGTTCGAAACCTGAACGACGACATCATCCAGCGCCTCAAGTCGAGGGCCGCGCGGCATGGACGATCTGCCGAGGCCGAGCACCGGGAAATCCTGCGCCACGCTCTCTCGGCCGAGGTGGACCCCTCGTTTTCCGATCTTGCGGCCCGCCTCAGAGCGATGTCCGCCGGGCGTACGCACACGCCTTCGGAACAGCTGCAGGACGAGGGCAGGGCGGAGAGGTGACGGCCTACGTCATCGACGCGAGCGTCGTGATCAAGTGGGTTGTCAATGAGCCGGGATCCGAGAACGCCGTACGCCTTATCGGTGGCCCAACTCTGAGCGCCCCCGATCTGCTGATGTCGGAATGCGCCAACATTCTCTGGAAGAAAGTGCGTCGCGAAGAACTGACTCGGGACGAAGCATCCCTTGCCGTCGAGCTTCTCGTCCGGGCCGATATCGAGCTCGTCCCGACGCGTGCCCTCACCCCGGCCGCCACGCAGCTTTCCCTGGATCTCGATCACCCGGCCTACGACTGCATGTATCTGGCACTGGCGCTCGATCGGGACGATGCGTTCGTCACGGCCGATAGCCGGTTTGTCCGCATCGTTGCGGAACGTGGAACTCCGGACCTGCAGGGGAAAGCAATTGACTTGTCAGGGTTCGACAAGCCCCAGACCTGAGCTCGGGACGTTCCGCAGGGGTGCGAAAATCTATTTTACCAGTTCGAAATTTGCACGCTGAAACCATCCGGACTTCAGCGGACAGATGGTGGCTCACTTTCTGACAAGCGCTCCAACTCAGTTGCTAATTGCGAAGCAAAACGAAGCGCCGCTACCGGAAGCGCTCGAGATCTCATCTGGCCAAGAAGCAGGTGGCCACGCGGCAGGTCTCTTTCGGAGATGGATCTGAAACAAATGCCACTATCTGGTCGAAGCCCGATCGCAATCTGAAAACCGACCAGTTGCTCGTGAAGCACGTAATGGCGGATCAGTTCGAACGATTCCGTCTCAACGCGCGGATCGACGCGCCGGTGCCGCGACTTTGCCGCTATGTCCAAGAGCGATCGCACACCGTATCGCGCGGACGGTGCGATATGACCGTGGTCGAGGCAATCCCGGAGGCGCAACTCGTCTCGGCTGGCCAAAGGATGTTGCGGCGAGAAGACCGCACAGACCGCTTGGGTTACGGAATGTATGACTTCGAAGTCCACCAGACGTACAGGCTCGAAGACGAGAGCCAGATCGCTGGCGAAATTTTCGAGATCGCGTTCTGCCGCCTCCCGGTCGCGAACATTGATCCCGAAGGAGACGCCCGGATGTTCACGACGGTAGAGCGCGATCTGCTCGGGCAGGAAGTACGGGAGCAGGGCCTGTGAGCAGGCAATGCTCACGTGGCCGCGCCGCTCTCCCGAAAGGTCCGCAACCTGGCTTTTGACCCGCGCAAGGTCCGATCGCTGCGCGAGGTAATGCCGCAAGACCAGCTCCCCTGCCGGATTGAGCCGCACACCGCGGGAAAGCCGCTCGAAGAGGGGGGCTCCGAACTCTTCCTCGAACCGCGCGATGCGTCGGTTGAGGGCCGAGGCGGTAATGTTGGCATCTTCCGCTGCCTTGCGGATGGAACCGGCGCGCGCGACGGCCTCGATCAGGCGAAAAGTCTCAAGATAGCGCATGGATCCCCTGCGGTGCATTTTTCGCACCAGTCGTATGCCTTATTAGCATTTCCTGAACATCTGCGGAAGGCGACATGATGCGGTGACGGGAATCGCATCTCATGGAGCCGCCAATGACCACTCGCCGCACCCTCCTCAAGACTGCGGCTGCAAGTGCAGCCACGCTCCCCTTCCTGAGGGTCCTGCCGGCGCGTGCCCAAGCGGAAGGGTCGCTGGTTGTGGTGACAGGGCAGACGATCAACAGTCTCGACCTGCATCGGACCGGCACCAACCGGGCAAGTTACCAAGTGGCAGTCAACTGCTACGACAGGCTGCTCACCTTCGGAACCAAGACGCTTCCTTCCGGCGAATTGTCCTTCGACTATTCCGACATCCAGCCCGAGCTCGCGGAAAGTTGGGAGGTCTCGGATGATGGTCTTGTCCTGACCTTCAAGATCAAGCCGGAAGCCCGGTTTTGGGATGGCTCCAAAGTCACCGCGCAAGACGTCAAGTGGTCTTTCGACCGCGCCGTCAGCGTCGGCGGCTTTCCTACCGTGCAGATGGCAGCCGGCGGCATGACACGGACGGACCAGTTCGAGGCCCTGGACGAAGAGACCTTCGCCGTGACGCTGGACCAGCCGTCGAAACTGGCGCTTCCCGACCTCGCCGTTCCCGTGCCTTTCGTCATCAATTCGGCGGTCGCGAAGGCGAACGCGACCGAGGACGATCCGTGGGCAATGGAGTACCTGCATACCACTCCAGCGGGGTCTGGAGCCTTCAAGGTCGCACGCTGGGACCAAGGACAGCAACTCGTCTACGAGCGCAACGACGAGTGGGTCGGTGGCACGGTACCGGCCCTGAGCCGCGTGATCGTGCGTGAAGTGCCGAGCCAAGCGACCCGCCGAGCGCTTATCGAGCGGGGCGACGTGCAGATGTCATTCGATATCCCGGACCGCGATGCCGCTGAACTCGATGGCAGGTTGAAGGTCAATTCCACCCCGATTGCGAACTGCATGCATTGCGTTGCGCTGAACACGAATTTCGAGCCGTTCCGCGATCCGGATGTCCGCAAGGCCGTCGCTTACGCAATTCCTTACGCCGATATTTTCCAGACCGCCGCCTATGGACGAGGTCGGCCGCTTTGGGACGGGGCCGAAACGATCGAGGGAACGCAATGGCCGCGCCCTTTCCCCTACACTACCGATCTGGCGAAGGCACGCGAGCATATGGCGTCCTCGGGCTTCCCCGACGGATTCGACGTGCCGCTATCGATCAGTCTCGACCTCGCTGACTGGATGGAGCCCACCGCGCTTCTCCTGCAGGAAGCGCTGGCCGAGATCGGTATCAACGCGGCCATCGACAAGATCCCCGGCGCCAACTGGCGGACCCAGGCACTCGTGGAGAAATCGCTGCCGCTTCACCTTGAGAATTTCGGCGGATGGCTCGACACGCCCGACTACTATTTCTTCTGGGCCTACGTTGAAGGAAACCTCTTCAATTCCTCCAACTACGGCAATCCAGAGGTCGAAACGCTCGTTTCTGAAACGCTACATATGCCGATGGACGATCCTGCTTATGGCGAAAAGATCCGACGGCTGTTTGAAATAGCTATCGAGGACCTGCCGCGTATTCCCCTCTATCAGCCGGCCCTCAACGTCGCGATGAACGGCGCGGCAGGATACGAATTCTGGTTTCATCGCCAACTCGATGCCCGCCCGCTGGAGCGGGTGTCGGCTTGAGTTCGCAAGCGAAAGCAATCAGCCTGCGTATTGCGCAGACCATTCCCGTCCTTCTCGGGGTGGTCATCATCAGCTTCGTTCTCACCCGGGCTCTTCCCGGCGACCCGGCGGCGTATTTCGCCGGGGTCATGGCAGATGCCAATTCCATCGAAGCCACGCGTGAGGCGCTCGGGTTAGACAAGCCCATGATACAGCAGTTCTTCCTCTACGTGGGGGACATGCTTCAGGGCGATCTGGGGCGCTCGATCAGTACCGGACGCCCGGTTGCGACGGACCTCGCAGAGCGGCTTCCCGCATCCCTGGAACTGACGCTCACTGCGCTCGTCCTTTCGTGCCTGATCGCCGTTCCTCTGGGCATCTGGGCGGCGGTACGACAAGGATCGTGGGTGGATCACTTGTGCCGTGTGCTCGTAACCGCTGGCGTATCACTACCGACCTTCTTCACCGGCGTCCTTCTGATCTACGTCTTCTACTACCTGCTCGGCTGGGCGCCGTCGCCGTTGGGGCGGCTTGACTTCTTATACCTCTCGCCGCCTCGCGTAACTGGTTTTTATCTGATCGACAGTCTCCTCGCGCGGGACATGGAGGTATTCTTCGCCTCGCTGCGCCAGCTCGCCTTGCCGGGTATAACGCTGGGCCTCTTCACCCTTGCCCCAATCGCGCGCATGACGCGCGCCGCCATGCTTACCGCATTGTCGTCGGACTATCTCCGCACGGCGCGCGCCGCCGGTCTCGGACCACGCAAGGTGCTCTACGGCTACGCGTTCCGCAATGCGCTGCTGCCAGTGGTGACCACACTCGGAATGGTGTTCTCCTTCGTACTGGGTGCCAATGTCCTTGTGGAGAAGGTCTTCGCCTGGCCAGGGATCGGGTCGTACGCCGTCGAGGCACTGGTCGCCTCGGACTACGCCGCCGTGCAGGGGTTCGTTCTGGCAATGGCGCTCCTCTTCGTCTTTCTCAACCTGCTGATCGACCTGAGCTACGCGCTGATCGATCCCCGTATTGGATTTACCGAGAAATGAGCCAGTCCATAGATATCCGAACCGGTGGCTGGTCGCATTTCGTCTACGTATTGCGCGACAATCCCGTTACACTTGTCTCCTTCGGGCTATTCGCAGTCTTTGCAATATCCGCGGTCTTCGGTCCCGCGCTGGTCCCTTACGATCCGCTTGCGACGAATGCCACAAGCGCTCTGCAACCACCAAGCTGGGATCATTGGTTTGGAACCGACAACCTCGGGCGCGACGTATTCTCGCGCGTGATCGTCGCAACGCGGCTCGATCTGACGATCTCGATACTCGCCGTCGCGATCTCCTTCTTCATCGGTACGGTCTTGGGCGCGATTGCGGGATATTGGGGCGGGTGGTGGGATATCGTGCTCAACCGTCTCTTCGATACGATCATGGCCTTTCCACTCTTCGTGTTGGCTATGGGGATCGTCGCCGCGCTCGGAAATTCGGTGGAGAACATCATCTACGCCACCGCGATCATCAATATCCCCTTCTACGCACGGCTGGTGCGCGCCGAGGTCAACGTGAGGCGCGATGCCGGATTCGCACGTGCGGCCCGCCTTGCGGGAAATTCGCATCCCCGCGTGGTCGCGTTCCACATTATCCCGAACGCCCTTCCGCCGATGATGGTGCAGGTTTCGCTGAACCTCGGATGGGCAATCCTGAACGCGGCCGGCCTTTCCTTTATCGGCCTCGGTGTTCGCCCACCGACGCCGGAATGGGGAATCATGGTGGCGGAAGGGGCGAACTTCATCGTTTCTGGCCAGTGGTGGGTCGCCCTGTTTCCCGGCCTCTGGCTGATGCTCGCGGTTTTCACCTTCAACCTGATGGGCGACGGATTGCGTGATCTGGTCGATCCCCGTCGGAGGACCTGACCCATGCTGTCGATCAAGAACCTCGCGGTGGATTTCCGGACCCGCCGCGGCACCGTCGAGGCGGTGCGGGGCATCAGTTTCGACGTTGCCGCCGGCGAGACCTTGGGCATCGTGGGTGAGAGTGGCTCCGGCAAGTCCGTGACCTCGTACGCCCTCATGCGGATACTCGACGCCGGGGGCCGGATCTCGGCAGGGGACGTCGTCTACGGCGGGATGGACTTGCGCCGTGCTCATGAGCGCGACATGCGGGACATTCGAGGCCGGGAGATCTCGATGATCTTTCAGAACCCGCGCGCGGCCCTCAACCCGATCCGCAAGGTAGGCCGGCAGATCGAGGACGTGCTTCGCCAGCACGGCCGCGCGACGCGCCAGGATGCGCGAGAAAAGGCCATTCGGGCGCTTGAGGACGTGCGCATCGCCGATGCAGAGGCACGATACGAGGCGTATCCCTTCGAACTGTCCGGCGGCATGTGCCAACGCATCGTGATCGCCGTCGCACTGGCCTGCGATCCGCGCCTGCTGATCGCCGACGAGCCGACCACCGGGCTCGACATCACCACGCAGAAAGCGGTGATGGATCTCAGCCGCGACCTCATCCGGGCGCGCGGCATGTCCTCCATCCTCATCACCCACGATCTCGGTCTCGCAGCCGAGTACTGCGACCGCCTGGCGGTGATGAAGGACGGCGAGATCGTCGAGACGGGACTGGCAGCGGAAGTCTTTGCAAACCCCTGCCATTCCTACACCGTGCAGCTTGTCGCGGCGACCCCGCGGCCGGGGGTGCATGTCCGGGATCTTCTGCCGGCCAGGGCGCGCAGCCCGCTGCCGCCGCACGAAGTAGGGCAGGGGGCCTTGGTCGCGGTCAGGGGACTGACCAAGACCTATGCGGGCAAGTCCGGCCCCGTCCATGCCGTGCGCGGGATCGATTTCGACCTTCTCGAAGGGCAAAGCGTCGGGCTGGCGGGGGAGTCGGGGTGTGGCAAATCCACCACGTCTGAGATGCTGGTCCGACTGCTCGATCCGACCGCAGGCACGATCCTCTTCGAGGGAGAGGATATCGGCGGGGTGCCCGCCGACGCCTTCACGCGCGATAAGCGACGCGGTGCGATCCAGATGGTGTTCCAAGACGCAACCGACAGCCTCAATCCGCGTCACACGGCCCGCAACGCTATCGCCGAACCGCTGCGGCGTTTGGGCGGTATGAAGGCGGCCGAGCGCGACTCGCGGATCGTCGAACTCGCCGATCTGACCGGTTTACCCGGCCGGCTTCTGGACCGCTTTCCCCATCAATTGTCTGGTGGTCAGAAGGCCCGTGTCGGCATCGCGCGGGCGATCGCGCTCGACCCGAAATTCCTCATCCTGGACGAGCCGACTGCTGCGCTCGACGTCTCCATACAGGCTGTCGTGTTGAACTTGTTGGCCGATCTGCGCGCGCGTCTGGGCATGACCTATCTATTCGTCAGCCACGACCTGAACGTCGTTCGCCTGCTTTGCGACCATGTCATCGTCATGAAGGCCGGCGAAATCGTCGAGAATGGCCCAGTCTCACGAGTGATGACTGCACCGTCGCATCCCTACACGCGCGCACTTCTGAGCGCCGCGCCGACGTCCTGCGATTCCCTGTCGCGAACCGAGGCCGCCGAATGAGACCGGGCTTCATCCAAAACTCCAGCAGCCGGACCGATGCATGAAAGACCAGACCGACCGCCCACTCGCCGCGTTGCGCTTCACCCTGCCAGATCTGCGCGCCGCGTTCGCCGACGGCTTGCCCGCTCGCGCGGTCATGGAAGAGGCGCTGGCGCGGATCGCGGCCGTAGGCGACCCGGGCATCTTCCTCCACCGTCTTCCCGACGCGGAACTCCTGGCAGCGGCGGACGCACTCGGCGGGCGTGATCCTGCGAAACCACTTTGGGGCATCCCGTTCGTAGTAAAGGACAATATCGACGTGGCCATGATGCCGACGACGGCTGGCTGCCCGGCCTACGCCTACACACCGGTCGAGGACGCCTTCGTCGTCGCGCGCCTGCGAGCAGCGGGCGCCATCCCGCTGGGAAAGACCAATCTAGACCAGTTCGCGACCGGACTTGTAGGTACCCGAAGCCCCCATTCCCCCCCCTTGAACGCCCTCGATCCGGAGATCGTGCCTGGCGGTTCCTCCTCCGGCTCGGCCGTCGCGGTCGCGCACGGGATCGTTCCCTTTGCCCTTGGGACAGATACGGCGGGATCAGGCCGCGTACCCGCGGCGCTCAACGGCATCGTGGGGTTGAAGCCGTCGCTTGGTGCCTTGTCCGCGTCCGGCGTCGTTCCGGCCTGCCGCACGCTCGATACGATCTCGATCTTCGCAACCGAGATCGCCGACGCACACGAAGTATTTCGAATCGCCGCCGCTTACGATCCTGCGGACGCCTATTCTCGCGCGATCCCGTCCCCCGCGCTCGCTGCCCCGCTCCCCGCACCGCGTATCGCGATCCCCGACCCTCAGAGCTTGATGACCTTTGGCGACACCGTTCAGGCAGACGCCTTCGCAGGGAGCTGCGCCGCGCTTGCCGCGTCAGGAGCGCGAGTTGAGGAAATCGACTTCACGCCGTTCTACGACGTGGCCCGGATGCTCTATGAAGGTGCGTGGCTGGCGGAACGCCTGACAGTTATCGAGGAGCTTTTGGCACGCGACCCCCAAGCGGTACATCCCGTGACGCGGAAGGTCGTCGAACCCGCCGCCGGCATGAGCGCAGCGGACGCATTCCGAGGCATCTACCGCCTGGCGGAGCTGCGACGGGTTTGCGAGCCTACCCTCGGAACTTACGACATACTCTGCGTTCCGACGATCCCGACCTTCTACTCCATGGCTGAACTCGCCGAAGATCCGCTCGTCCCGAACGCGAATCTAGGGACCTACACGAATTTCGTGAATCTTCTTGACCTATGTGCGCTCACCGTCCCGACGGGTGCCCGATCAGACGGCCGCCCAGCGAGCGTGACGTTGATCGGCCCTTCCGGCGCAGATGCCAAACTAGCGTCGGAAGCACTTCGCCTACTTACCCACGGTCAAGACAAGCACGCGAAAGCCAGCGCAGAGCCATCGGAATTGACGATCGCGGTTTGCGGGGCGCATATGTCAGGCCTCCCTCTCAATTCCAGCCTCACGGCGCGTGGTGGGCGGTTTCTCGAGAGCATTCGCACGGCTCCGGCTTACCGGTTCTATGCATTGGCAGGCGATCCACCTGCGAGACCCGGCCTAGTAAGGGAAACTGACGGGGCATCGATCGGCTTGGAGCTTTGGGCACTGCCGCTGCCCCAAGTTGGAAAATTCTTATCAGAAATACCCGCCCCGCTTGGCCTCGGCCGCGTTAGTCTAGAAGACGGTCGAGACGTGACGGGCTTCGTCTGTGAGGCGATCGAGACTCCGCAGGCAAGAGATATAACGTCTTTTGGAGATTGGCGCAGTTACCTTGCATCGCTCGGTTGAGCGCCTTTAGTTCCATCCGGCTTTTCGGCCTTTTCGATACTTAAACCGGGGTTGTTGCAAAAAGCGGACTGAAGACATGCTTCCGCCTTTTTCCGGCGGGTCAAGACACATGAACGATTTTGACGGTGCTTGAGGGCTGAGAAGCGGTTCATGAGAGCGATGCGTATGTGAACTTCGGCGGTCAGAGGGTCGGGGTCTCGTGCGGCGGTGCGCTCCCCGAAAGCCTGGAGCCACCGCATCCTGGCTTCGACCCGGCTTCGCTTGCGGTAGCCTGTCCAGCGTTTTGAGAACGCCCTACCGTCTTGGCGCGCAGGGTCTCGTTTCAAACCCGGCCCGCCGGGCCATCCTCTTTCCACGGCCGGCCGTTCTTGCGGATCGGCATGATCGGAGCGGCCCGCCGGCTGGGGATGGCCGTGTAGCAGCGGCGGGTATCGTAGGCGCCATCGGCCGTCACCGTGGGGATCGGCTCGTCCCCAGGGGTTTGATCGAGCAGATCGGGGGGACGGGGCTGTCGCCGTTGCGGCTCGGGGTGAACTCCACGGCGCGCATGTCGGAGGTCGCCGGGTCCATGGCCAGGTGGACCTTGCGCCCCTGAGGGCGCCCTCGCCCCCCCCGTGTTTGCGGGCCTGCCACTCACCGTCGCCGAGGAACTGGATGCCGGTGCTATCGAGGAGCAGGTTCAGCGGGCCCTTGGACCGACGATCGAGGATTTGGATCATCCGCATCTTCTACCTGCGACAGAGCGTCGAAGCGTCCGGTACTGGCCAGTCGAGCGCGGCCTGCTGCAAAGGGCTGTCCACCATCCCGGCGGTCTGTCGCACCGGGAGCACGGAAAAGCATCTTGATCGACAGGCAGACCTAGATCGCCGCGTCAGAGAAGGCGGGTGGCCGACCAGGCCTGCATTCACCCGGTGCGAGCCAAGTCGTGTCCCTGTCGAGCCGGACGGGGTAAGCCGCGCTTCTTGAGCGCGGCGTTTTAGCGGGACCAGTTTGTCGTGCGGTGGCGGGCGGGTGACGGCTTGCTCATACCGCCCTCCTAACCTCATGGCTCCGGGCCGTGAATCTTTCCCCAGAAGATTTAGGCAACGACGCCGTATCGCCCGCGATATCCCAGGGTAGAACGAGATGGGTTGCCTTCGAAGCCGTCGGTTTCTCGAGGTTGCAGTATCGGTCAGCAATCCCTCGGGCTGCCGGCAGGATCGCCCCCATATGCGTACTTTGCCCGGTTTGCCTTTGCCATACCCCGAGCTCGTCCCGGTCCCGCCATGACCTGGAGCAGAGACCTGGCCAATGTGGATCTTCAGCCTCCGATCCTCGCGCTTTGCATGCCGGGCCGAGGCGATGCGCTTGATCACGCTATATGGCGAGGAGGGTGTACGCGTGCCGCGGAACGGGGCGAACGAGGCGCTCCGCGATGATCCGGAGGGCCTCGCGGGGGCGGAAGATGCCAAGGCCGTGGGCCACCTCGTCGAGCGGCAGTTCGGGGTCCGCCGACAGCCGGATACGGCGTTACGCTGGCTGGAGGAGCAAGCCGGGTCCTGCCGTGGAGCGGGCAGGGCAGGGACCCCGGCGGCGCAGCGTCTCCGGTAAACAGAGCGACAGGACGGGCATATCGGCTGGCGCGGTGACCTCGCCACCACGCTCGATGCCGAGGGAACCCTGACTTGAAGAGAGCGCGGGACACGTTCAGTGTGCTCCCCGCACCGTCCGGCGGTTGTTTCCTCGATAATTCCTCTCGCTCTTAGGAAGGACCCCGCCGTGAACATCGAAGCGCCGCGCAGCCCGTCGTTCTTCGACAGCCACGTCCAGCGCTGCGAGGGGATCCTGACAGGAGACGTCGGGATCGGCACGGTCGTCGGGAAGCTTCGGGCCGTCCTCGAGCGTGAAGATCCGGGCAAGCGGCCGGCGATCCTCAAGCGCGCCGCAATCCGCGAGCGTGCGCCGTTCCGGGATCTCGCGGCGCAGGCCATCGACCGCACTCTGCCGGCGGTGGAGCATGACGCCCCGAGGTCGGGTCTGGACGTGAACAGGGGGCTTTTGGACTTCGTGTCCCTCGTGTCGCCCAATATCCGTCTGCGGGCGCGGGCCGGGTCGGGCAAGTCGACCGCGATCGTCATCAAGTGCGACTTCCTGGTGAACGGTCTGGGCGTGCCGCCCGGAGCCATCCAGATCCTCACGTTCAACAGGAGTGCGGTGGACGATCTCGTCTCCAAGCTCCACGCAACCCTCGGACCCGAGACGGGCGGCAGGATCGGGGTGAACACCTTCCACAGTCTCGCCTACCACGTGTTGAAAAGCTTTCCCGAGACCCGCGAAAGGACGCTCGTCTTCCGGGAGGAGGATCGCAGCCAAAAGGACCAGCTGTCCGATCTCGAGAGGACCGTGCGCGCCGAGACGACGCCGCGGGATCTCAAAGCATACAAGGATCGCTATGAGGGGACCACCTTCGGCTTCATGACCAAATTTCCCGACTTCGACAGGTCGGTGAGGGAGTTCGTGACGGGGGCGTCGTCTCTCTACCGCGCCCGCCGCGGGACGCCGGGGCGGGCGAAGAGGACACCTGTCACAAGTCATCTTTCCCGCGTTGTCGAGGCCTACGAGAAACGCCTCGACGAGACGGGCGTGTTCGACGGCGAGGCGGGCATGCGCGAGGCCGCGCGGATCCTGTCCGGCGCGGAGGACATACCGAGGTTCAACCGGCTGACCGGCGCGCTGCAGTTTCTCTTCGTCGACGAGTACCAGGACTTCTCGGCCGCCTTCGAGGAGCTGACGCAGGGCGTGATGGCGCGGAATCCCGATTGCGTGCTCAATGCGGTGGGCGACGACTGGCAGTCGATCAACGCCTTCATGGGCGCTGATCTGTCCTTCTTCGACGGGTTCAAGACACGCTACCCCGCCGCGCTCAACCTTCCCTTGCACACGAATTGGCGCTGCGGGCGGCGTATCGTGGAGCTGGGCAACCGCGTAATGAAACCCGACACCGGCCACGAAGCCGTCGCGGGGCTTTCCCGCGAGGGCAGGATTCGCGTGAAGACCGGAGACATCAGCCAGTTCGGTCGCAAGAAGGAAGAGTGGCATGAGGAGGCCCGGGCTTTCCTCGAGCGCCAGGTCGCGACGATGGCGCGCCATGCCTGGGAGGAAGACGCCCGTGCCGGCCGGGCCCCGGGGTCGATGGTCCTCCTCGCGGCCAGGAACAAGCCGTTCGGCCGCTCCATAGGCGCCTTCGCGCGGGCGATCGACAGCCCGGAAGGCGCGAGTGTCGAGGCGAGTACATCGCACGGGTCCAAGGGGCGCGAATGGGACCACGTCATCCTGCTCGACGGGATCTCCTCCCTCTACCCGGGAGAGCACCCGGCGGACCCCGTCCAGCGGGACATGATAAGCCGTGACGAGAAGGATGCCGAAGGCCACCGGCTGCTCTACGTCGCCGTCACCCGGGCGAAGCGGTCCCTCGCCATCCTGGCCCCCACGGACCTGCACCCGAGGCTCGAGGCCGCGCGGGGTCTGGGGGCGCTGTAAGTCACGGGGCCGGACGGCCCCCATAAGCCGGGGGTGGCGGAAGGCGGATACAACGACACGTCCGTCTCCGGGAGACGGGGCTGTATCAGCAAGCGTACAGGTCGATCATTGGTCTCGCGGACAAGCCAAGAATACTCCATGGCGATTCCGTTTCTCGCCGAGATGCCTGTCGGGGCGGCTCTGCCGATCATCACCCGGTCGCTCGCAAGGGTGGTGCCACCTGAGCCGAGGTCGGCAGGGTGTGCGCCAGCACGATGTCCTTGCCCAAGGCATCTGAATTGGGTGTAGTCGTTCGCATGGGAGAGAGACGTGGGCGACGGCGACCCCAAGGGAGGAGGAGGGGTCGCCGTCTGGGGTCGGGCCCGGGAGGAGGTGGGCCCTGTGTCCCGTCGAACAATCTAGGCATTCTGCGCTGCAGCGCCAATGCTGCACTTGAAATTCCGCCACCCGCTGACCGCATACCCGGCGAATGCCGCAAGTTTCGGCCCGATCTGCAAGCGATGGCGCAGAGTTGGGCGCTGAGCGCATCGTCCGAGCCGTGAGTTTGGGCGCCGGGTTGGCGGCCGGCAAAGCCTGAAAGTGCAATATGGCGTCCGCCCCGGACCACCGGATCAACCGTTCGACGATCACCCGGTCGGAACGCACGGTCATAGCGTATTCCTCTGCGGGGCAATCGATATGATCCTCGATCCTGCGATGGTTCGGCGCTCGGTACGAACGCCGTACCAATATCCGCCAATCCTTCTTTCACTACGTTCAACGTCATTCTCGGCCGTATCAGGCAGGTCCGATGGGTCGGTCAGGCACTTCGGATCGTGCCAATCCTTCTCCGAAGATTGCGGGCATCTCAGCATTCCGCCGTCCTCGATTGCCCCTGCCGCGCTGCCCGCGTCGCGGGAACGAGTATCTGGCCCGTGAGCGCTTGCCACCGAAGGATGAACGCGTAACCATTCGAGTCCATTGGGGAGGAAAACCATGGCTCGAGGACTTCAACTGCCGCTGATCCTGGGTGGGGCGATCATGATCGGCACCCAGGCGAGCGCTCTGACGATCAGCAGCCTCACGTTCTTCGGCGACAGCAACGTCGACATCGGACGCGCGGCGTCCCCGGAAACCTACGACGGGGATGACATCCTACCTCCTCCGAACACGGTGGGCGGACGATCCTCGGATGGGCCGATCATCCCCGAATACCTGTCCGACCGGCTTGGCGTGGAACAACTGAACTTCGGCTGGGGTGGCGCTCAGAGCGGGCGTTACAACATCATAGGCGATGCGGCGGTCGAGACGGGCCTCCAGCAGCAGATCGACGAGTTCGAGGCGCGCCTGGGCGGCGATCGGGCCGACCCGAATGCGCTCTACGTCCTCTGGGCCGGGTCCAACGACCTCGTCGGAAGCTTCTCGACCCCGGACCTGACTTTCGAGGCCCTCGACAAGAGCGACGAAGGGGACGTGAAGGATACCGCCACCCGGGTTCGGCAGAACCTGACGCAAGCCGTTGCCGATCTGGACGAGTTGGGCGCGCAGAACACTATCGTCGCCAATCGCACCACGCGCCCGGTTCTGTCGGACAGTGCCGCGCCGTGGGAGCTTCCCGATCTCGACCCTGAGGCCGAAGGTGTTCAGAATCCGGAGCTGAACGATGCATCGGGCAACTATCTGAATACCATTCTCGCGGATCTCGTGCCCGAACTGGATGCCTCGCTGGCCTCGAGCGTGAGCCTGTTCGATGTCGACGGCTTCATCCGGGACATCATCGCGTCTTCGGGCGAGAACGGCTTCCTGTCGTATTCCGACGATCCCTCCCAGTACTGTATCAACCAGCCCGACGCGGATTGCAGCGACATCATCAACTACGATGGCGCCCACAAGACGTCCGCGGTCCATTCGATACTGGCGGGGGACTTCATCGACACGTTCGATCTGGACGGGGCCGCGGCGCCGGCCCCGGTTCCCCTTCCTGCTTCAGGGGTCCTTCTCTTCGCGGCCATGGGAGGTTTGGCCGCTGTCCGTAAACAGCGGTCGAAGACCTGAAGGTAGCCCTGCCCAGTTCTGACGGCTGGGCAGGGACCATAGAGGCGTCTTATCGCCCCGCGGCATATCTATTAGTTGTCTGTCGCAAGCTCCACGGGCGATAATATGTGCGCACGCATAACAGCCTCGGCCTGCCCCCAGAAAAGTGGTCCTCCCTGAAGTAGGCTTTCGAGCGAGAGGGAGGACGAATGAATGGGACAGAAGAGACACAAGCCGGAGGAGATCGTCGCAAAGCTTCGGCAGGTCGACGTGCTGGTATCGCAAGGCCGATCGGTGGCCGAGGCGGTGAGATCGATCGGGGTGACGCAGTTCACCTACTACCGCTGGCGCAAGGAGTTCGGGGGCTGAAGACCGAACAGGTGAAGCGGTTGAAGGAGCTGGAGAAGGAGAACGAGCGGCTCAGGAAGGCGGTCTCCGATCTCACGCTCGAGAAGCTGATCCTCCGGGAGGCCGCCTCGGGAACCGAAGGTCCGCGCAGCGAAACTTCTGAGCCCCGCTCGCCGCCGGGCCTGCGTCGAGCGTGTCCGGCAGACGTTCGGGGTGATCCTGCCCCGAAAAAGTGGACGGGGTCAGGCCGCCATGCGCTCCATGTCGGCCGGTGATCTGTAGCCTATCGCGGAATGCAGGCGCCGTGAATTGTAGAAGCCCTCGATGTAGGCGAACAGATCCCGACGCGCCTCGTCCCGGGTGGCGTAGACCCGGTGGTGAACGCGCTCGACCTTTAGCGTGTGGAAGAAGCTCTCCATGGGCGCGTTATCCAGGCAATTCCCCTTGCGACTCATCGAGGGCGTTATCTTCGCGGCGGCAAGGGCTTGGCGATACTCGTCTGCGGCGTATTGGATTCCACGATCCGAATGCTGAATCAGACCGGGAGCTGGCCGCTGGCGTTTAACGACCATGTCGAGCGCCTCGAGAGCGATCGAGGCGTGCAGGGTCTCGCGCATGCTCCAGCCGACGACCTTGCGCGTATGCATGTCGATGAGTGCCGCGAGAAAGAGCCAGCCTTCGCCGGTCCGGATATAGGTCAGATTGGCCAGCCAGACGCGGGTATCGGCGCGGTTGCCGTAAAGTTTCTCCGCAGCCTGTTTGGCGCGATCGGGTAGTCGTGACGGCTGTCGGTTGTGCGAACGCGGCGCGAGATCGCGGCCAGCCCTCGCAGGCCCGCCGCCCGCATGAGCCGTGCGATACGGTGGCGACCGACGCCACGACCTGCGGCGCGTAGAACGGCGTGAACGCGCGGCGCACCGTAGCATCCACCGCTTTCTGCGTGGGCCCGGCGGATATCGCTCAGAAGGGCTCGGTTCTCGATGCTACGTTTGCTCTCGGGACGTTTCCGCCAGGCATAATAACCGCTCACAGACACGCCGATCACGGCGCAGATCGCTCTGACGATCGTGTCCCATCTGGTGGTGTAGCTCATGGCAGGCCCGACGGATGTCGGCGTGGCCGAGCTGATCAGTCCGTCTG
>CANMTR010000018.1 GCA_947500825.1 uncultured Paracoccaceae bacterium
TGAGCGGCATCGAACACGCGTCCTCACCAACCTTCAGCGCCGCGCCAAAACCCTCGGCTATGAACTGGCGCCCGTACTCGACCGCGCGGGTGTTTCTTAGGAAGGACACCGCGTATTTCGCCAGGGATGCAAAGTGAGATACGCGTTCGTGGCCGAGCATCGCGGGCAGTTCTCCGTCCGGGCGATGTGCCGGTGTCTGCGCATCCAGCCGAGTTGCTTCTATTCGCGGTTGAAGGCGCCGTTGAGCAAGCGTGCCCAGAAAGACGCCCGCCAGACCGAGCTGCTGAAGGAGGCCTGGGTCGAAAGTGGCAAGGTCTATGGGCACCGCAAGCTGCACGACGATCTTCTCGAGCAGGGCGAAGACGTTTGTCTGAACCGCGCCGCGTTGCGCGCCTGACCAGGCTGGCGGGGATCACGGCACAGATCGGCTACAAGCGCCACCCCGGGAAGTATGGTGGCAAACCCTCGGCCGTGGTCGACAACCCCCTGGATCAGCAGTTCGACGTGGCGGCGCCTGACAAGGTCTGGGTGACTGACATCACCTACATCCGGACACAAAAGGGCTTCGCTTACCTGGCGGTGGTCATCGACCTGTTTTCACGCCGCGTGGTCGGATGGTCCATGCAGTAGCGCCAGACCACCGACGTCGTGCTCCAGGCTCTGCTCATGGCCACTTGGCGGAAAAAGAAAAGGCCGAGGTGCTGATCCATTCGGATCAGGGTAGCCAGTTCACAAGCATGGATTGGGCCGCTTTCCTGAAAACTTACGACCTCGAGCATTCCATGAGCCGGCGCGGCAATTGCCACGATAACGCCGTCGCCGAGAGCTCCTTCGACCTGCTAAAGCGCGAGAGGATCAGGAGACGCACCTATTGGACCCGCCAAGAAGCGCGGCGGGACGTGTTCGACTACATCGAGATGTTCTACAACCCGAAGCGCAAGCACGCGCGGAACGGAATGCTGTCGCCCCTCGAGTTCGAGCGGCAGCAGAAACTGAGGCACGAGGGCGTCTAAGAAACGCGGGGCTATTCAGTGTCCCGGTCCTGTCTCACGACGATTGCGCCATACCGCTCCTTGCCCTCCTGCGCTCAGACGTTCCCCTGCCGCGGCGGACTACGCCGCCGCGACCGGAGCTCTGTAGACGCCGCCCCGGGCCATCAGGGCCCAGACGATGCGCGCACTCGCCATTGTTCTCGAACCAATGGCGAATAATGGCTCGTTGTTCGCAAGCGCCACCCGCACCAGCCTCCCCGGCTTGCGTGCAAGCAGCCCGCCGAGCTAGGTGCCCGGCTGCGCCGTGGGATTGGTGCTGCGCTTGATCACCACGCTGTCGGCCCCCGAGGATCAAGAGCCGCCTGAGCGAGCGCTCACCCATCTTCGTCGTCGCTCCCAGGCGCTGCTTGCCGCCCGTGGAATGCTGCCTCGATGTGAGCCCCAGCCATGCCGCAAAGTCGCGCGCCTTCCGGAACATCTTCGGCGGCGGGGCGAGTGTCGCCAGCGCGGTAGCGATCAGCGGACCGATGCCGGGAACCGTCATCAGTCGCCGCGCCAGGTCGTCCTCCCGCGCACGACGGGCGATCTCGACGTCGAGCCCGGCGATCCGCTCCTCGAGGTGGCGCAAGCCATCCACGAGAACCTGCAACGTCGCGCGTGCCGTCTCGAGCAGATCGCTGCCAGCCTCTTCGATCACCGTGATCAACCGGCGCATGCTCACGGTCCCCTGCGGGACGACCTCGCCGAACTCCGTCAGGTGGCCACGGAGCGCGTTGATCGTCTGCGTGCGCTGCCGGATCAGCAGTTCGCGCACCCGGAACACCGCGGCGGCGCCCTGCATCTCTTCGCCCTTCACCGGCACGAACCGCATACGCCGACGCTGGTTTGTCACCTTCCATCGATTCATTGGACCGATGGATCGCTTCGCAACCGGCTCGAACCCTCGCAGACCGCCTCCGCATCGGCTATGCCATTCTTCTGCCTACGTACGAACGGTTTCACGTAGGCCGGCGGGATCAACCTGACCTCACGGCCCAGCTTGCCGATCTCCTGGCCCCGGTAATGGGCGCCGCCGCACGCTTCCATTGCGACGGTGCAGGACGGCCCTCCGGCGAGAAACTCCAGTACCTGACCCCGCCGCAACTTCCGACGCAGTACCGCTCGCCCTGTCGCGTCAGCCCCATGCAGCTGAAACACATTCTTCGCCAGATCGAGCCCGACCGTGATAATCTCCGACATGACCGCTCCCTCCCGTGGATCATCGCTGACCCACCTTGGCACATCGGATGCCGTCGGGGGGGGGGCACCATCAAAGCCGCATTCCCCCTTGCCTAGACGCCGTCAGCCCAGAAGGGCGCGCAGGCGATCCTCATAGACGGCGAGCTTTTCTATACCGCGTCGGCAAGCCGTTTCGATCTCCGCGGCCAGTCGCTCCCGGTTGGCGTAGGCCGCCTGAATATTTTCTTCGATCGCCTCGGCCGTCTCCGAGGTGCAATCGACCGTCCGCTCGTACCCGATCGTCCCGAACAGACCCTCGAACTTACGGCTGTAGGCCATAGGGACCACGGGCACCCCCGACGAGAAGGCAGCAATGCAGGCATGCATCCGCGCCCCCATGAAGAAGTCGAGCCCCGCAATATAACTTTTCGCTTTCGAAGGAGAGGTGAATCGCGGCGCCGCAATTACGTCTGGAAACTCTTCGATTAAAGCAGCATTAGCGGCGGTATCGTCCTCACCATGTGTGCGATCTTCGGTCTCCGGATAGACGTGGGCGACGAGATGGATTTCGCAGCCTTCTGCACGAAAGAAACGAATCAGATCGCGAATTAGCTTAGGATAATCAGCTCGAATACCAAACTCGTTCTTGCCAGTATAACCCCGTTTCATAAGGAGACCCGAGACGTTTATTCCGACCTTCGGTACCCCTTGCGGATCGCGAGTCGATGGTTTGTCATAAGCAAGGCGCAAAGCGACATCGGAAGCCTCGATTACGTCTTTGTATCCGAGCTCATGCGCATGCTCGGTCGAGAGACGATCACGGGTTGCAACCAAAGCCGAACGTTGCATGGTCATTCTTGCGAGACGCTTAGACCAGGACTTGGTGAAGGGTCCAATAGTTTGCGGCGCTAAGATAAGCGGCGTTCCCGAAAGATGGGTCAGTGCCTTCATCCAGAACATCCGGGTTAGACGGGATGTACCGTAAATATCGGCGAAGCTGTCCCCCGCGCCGATATCGATTACAGCGTCTGATCGGCGGACCACGGTAAAGAAACCCGATGGCGACAAAAGCGCCTTTCGGTCGATATCGATCACTTCGATATTTGGGCCTTCGATATAGGGGGCGCGCGGTCCCTTCCAATCCATGATGGTGATCTTCAAACCACGATCGAGATCGCGCGCAACACCTCGCAGGATATCTACCTGCGCGGCAGTGAGCGCTCCGACACCCATGTTGTCGGAGCGTGTCGAATGCTGGATCAGGCAAATACGAAGTGGATCGCTCATAGTCATGACACCTATCGTTGTCCCGTTACCGCGCCGTTGACGCGCGCAGGTTTCGGCGGAGCGTTCCGAGAAAGTTCTTCAGATTGCGGGCCAGTGGGTTTTGCCTAGCCGCCGCGAGAAGATGCAAGCCGCGATAATGCGGCACGGGCCGCCCGGCCGCGCGCTGGCCTGCAAGACGGGCAAAAAGGGCGCGGCGTCGCTCGCGCTGGCCCGGCTGGATGGCGGCCAGAGCCGTGATGTCGAAATCCCGGGTCTCGATTTGCCCGGCCCCGCGTGCGGCCGCGACCAGGTCCTCGCCCTTTTCCGTCCGCGCCATGACCAGGCTGATACCGTCCGCCTCGTCAAAGACGGGATAGCCCCGCTCGTCGCTCTCCCAAGCATCGGCGCAGACGATATCGGCCGCTACACCGGTTCCGTCGGGGCAAAGCTTACAGCGGTGCTGCACATGGCGCGACAGGATCTTTCCCCAACTATCGTGATAGGTCATCGACCGATCGGTGCCGTCCGTCGAGGTGGCGGTCGCCCGGCCGGGCCAGCCCCGCCCCCGATAGCGGAAGGCGCGCGTCGAGGCGAGGTCCGTATCAAGCGCCTCGAGTACCGCCTGCCCCCCGGCATGCGACGGCACGCCGGCACAGAAGAACGACACTACCACCGGGAAAGCCCGGTCGATTTCGGGATCACGCTGTGCCCAGGCCCGAAGCGCGACCGCATCGCAGGGCTTGCCGACGAAGGCGAAGCGGCGCCCCGTTTCCCGGTGTTCCTCGAGCCGGGCAGGCAAATCCGCTAGGGGGGCCGAGGGGGCGTAGCGCGACCCCGCGGCGGCGCGGATGTCCTCCGCCCCCATCGAGACGGTGGCTACATTGCCAATGGGCAGGTTTGGATCGGCGCCGGTCTGGATCACGGCCTCGACCCGGCCGCTCTCGACCAGATAGACAAGGATCGCCGACAAGGCCCCGCCCGAAGACGCTGCAAAGCGGGTGTCCGGATCCGTGGCCCATCCCGTCATGACGGATACGTATGGGCCCCAGAGGGAGGTATCCGTCCTGCCTCCAGGATCGACGTTCTGTCCGAGGCCCGGACAGATCCCGGCAATTCCGCTCTCCTCCTCTGGGGAGAGCGGTGCCTGCTGGATCGGCCTGAGGTAACCCGGCGCAGCAACCTGCATTTGCACCTTGTCGGGGGCGATAGCCGCACATCCGCCGCACCCGGCGCACAGGTTGCCGCGCGCGACGCGGGTGAGAGCGGGACTGGCCGAAGCGGCATGGGGCATATTGGAGCGGTCGTTCTTCTTGGCGCGATTCAAGGGTCTCTTAGCGATTACGCTCCACCTTGACCACGCCGCCCTGTCGCGGAAGAAGCGGTCCCGCACCCCAATCTGGAAAGTTCTCCATGCTCCGCACGGCACTCCTGATTCTGTCGGGCAACGCGGCCGCCTCGATGGTGCTGCTCGTGCGGAACCTCGCCGTCGCGCGCCTGATCTCGGTCGAGAATTACGGCATTGCCGCAACCTTCGCCCTCGTCGTGTCACTGCTCGAGATGATGTCGGCTCTCGGGCTGCAGCAGCAGATTGTCCAGTCTAAGGAGGGGGATGACCCCGATTTTCAGGCCGCGCTGCAAGGGTTCCAGCTTCTGCGCGGGATCCTGTCGGGAGCGACCCTGTTCTTGCTGGCTGGGCCGGTGGCCGATTTCATGAACGTCCCCGAGGTCGCTTGGGCGTACCGGGTCGTCGCGCTTGTCCCCGTGCTCAACGCTTTCCAGCACTTCGACGTCCATCGGTTGAATCGAGAAATGGTCTTCGGCCCGCTGCTCATGATGCAGTTCGCCCCGGCCCTGCTCTCGCTCGCGCTGGTATGGCCCTTCGTAGTCTGGTTCGGAGACTACAGAGTGATGCTCGGGTGCATCTTGGTCCAAGCCGCAATGGGGGTCGCGACCTCTCACCTGGCGGCAAGACGGCCCTGGCGGCTGCGGTTTGATCGTCGCGTCATATCGGGGTCGTTGCGTTTCGGCTGGCCGCTTCTCGTCAACAATTTGCTTCTTTTCGCTGTATTCAACGGAGACCGCATCCTTGTTGGCCGCGAGATCGGGATGGAGACGCTGGCCATCTTCTCCATGGGCATGACGCTGACCCTGACCCCCACGCTCGTGCTGGCCAAGAGCACGCAGAATTTCTTTCTCCCTCAATTGTCACGGTTGTGGAGCGCCGAGCCGCCGCAGAAAGACAGGTTCTCCAGAACCGCACGTGCGGTGATCGAGGTCCCGCTCCTAGCCGGGGTCTTGCTGGCCACTGGCGTCTACCTGCTCGGCGGACCCGTCGTGTATCTCTTGCTGGGAGAGAAGTACCTCTCGCTGCTGCCTTATTTGACATGGTTTGCGGTAATGCAGGCGCTGCGCGTGGCCAAGGCCGGGCCGTCCATCGTGGCTCTGGCGGCAGGGCACACATCGAACGCGATGATCGCCAACATTTGCCGGATCACCATTCTGCCCCTTGCTTGGTACGTGGCCGCCACGACGGGGGACCTGCTGCTCATCATCCAGATCGCTGCCGCAGGCGAACTCTTGGGCTACTTGGTCTCGCTGAGCCTCGTGCGCGCTAGGGTGGGAATGTCCCTGCGCTTCCTGTTCCCGACGCTGATGAGCGTAACAGCTCTTCTGGGCACGGTCGCGTTTTTGGACCAAGTCGCTTCGAACGGAACGGCCCCTGCCGTCGCGCCTCTCTGGGCCTGGGCTCTCCTCGCCGCGCTTTTGGTGCTTGTGGGGATGGCCATGGGCGATCTGCGCCGCTACGCCCTGCGCCGGTGAAAGCCCGAGGTTCTCCCATGTCCCACCCCGTCCTATTCCACGTCGGTTACCACAAGACCGCAACCACCTGGATGCAGAAGCGCCTGTTCACCGAGCGGAACGGGTTCCAGCAGGTCGCGGATCACGGCGACGTCTTTAACCGGATCGTGCGCCCCCACGGTTTGCACTTCGACCCCGGGCCGATGCGCGATTTCCTAGCTGAACGATGCCGGGAAATGCCCGAAGGTCTCGCCCCGGTGGTCTCTTCCGAAATCCTCTCGGGCCACCCGTTCTATGCGGGCCAAGACAGTGACGTCCACGCCGAGCGTATCAAAGCCATCGCGCCGAATGCCCGGATCCTGATCTCGATCCGCAACCAGATGCGCATCCTGCCCTCGATCTACATGCAGTACCTCCTGCGGGGTGGAACCATGCCCCCCCGAACCTTTTTTGCCGGGGTCGAGGAACCAGGGTATTTCGGGTTCGATCCGCTGCATTTCGAGTACGATCGGCTGGTGTCGCGATATCAAGAGCTTTTCGGAGCGAAGAACGTCCTCGTCGTTACGCAAGAGGCCCTGAAGGCCGACATGAACGCGGTATCGCGACAGATCGCTGGCTTCGCGGGAAACGTTCAATTTGAGCGGCTCAGCGAAGAGGATCGATCCGTTCAATCACCGAGCTATCCCGAATATGCAGTGCCGGTACTGCGGCGGATCAATCACGTCCAGTACGGCGTATTGAACCCGGTTCCGATCATATCCCTCGGCCGAACGCCCTATGGTCTCTATAAGATCGCCGGCTACCTATTGCGCCTGCAGGTGACGAAGCGCGCTTTATCCCGCTATCGTCCGCTCAGCGAGCACGTACGCAAGACCTTTGCGGGACGCTACGCAGAAAGCAACCGGCGACTGGATGCGTACACAGCGCACAATCTCGACCTATCGGCTTACGACCTGTGATTCACCCTGCTCACAAGAAATCCCTATGAGCGCGGTCGAACTCGCTGAATACCCGAAGACACTCAGGGTCGACAACGGCAGCGAATTCATTTTCCGGGATCTCGACGTGTGGGCCTACGCCAACGACCTTACACTGGACTTTCTCGGCCCGGAAAGCTCATCGACAATAGCTTCATCAGGCGTTTAATTTGAAGCTCCGCGCCGAATGCCTGAACGCGCACTGGTTCCTGAGCCTTGCCAATGCCCGCGAAAAGGTGGAAAACTGGCGCAAAGACTACAACGAGGTTCGGCCACACAGCGCGTTTGATTACAACGTCTTGGTTGCCATGCATTATCCCGGTGGCGTCACCAGCCCGTCATCGTGAGACAGCCGGAAAACTCCAAGTCTCGGCGGTCCAAAATCGGGGAGCACAGCACAGGCGAAAAGCCCCGCCGTTCTAGAGAAGAGCCTCTCCATGGGTCGCAGGAAGGCATTCTTGTCGCATAGGTTTTCAGCAGTCTTATAAACTTTCTAATCGCGTTAGGAACATTTTAGCCCAGACTGACCAGTTGAGCCGTTGTTCAAAATCGGCACGGGCGGCGTAACGCATTTGTTCTAGTCGTTGCGGGTCTGCGAAAATTTTTTCGATCTTAGCGGCGTAGTCTGACCCGTTCGATCCGGGGGGCAGGGTGAAGCCGGTCTCGCCTTCACGGATCACTTCCGGTACGCCTCCGGTCGCAGTGCCCAGGGAGACCGTCCCGAAGGCGGCTGCTTCGCAGAAGACGACACCGTAGCATTCCGCCTGCGTGGGCAGCACGAAAAGATCCGCGCAGGCAAAGATGTCTCTGAAGCGCTTTCGCTCGTCCATGCGATTTTTGTCAAGGAAAGGGATCACTGTCGTGACACGCCGCAACGCGTTCGACGGCACCCAATCCTTGGGTGGCGTGCAGCCCAGTATCGTCAACTCGACATCTACGCCGCTCGCAACCAACCGTTCGGCAGCTTCGATCACAATATCGCCGCCCTTTCGTTTCCACTGTACACCGCAAAACAGAAGTCGGAACGGCCCTGGTTCGCGAGGACCCAGAACCTCCTCGCGGGTTGGCGGGTGTTCCATGTTTGCGCCGAAGGGTTGGACGAAAACGCGTGAAGGATCGATCCCGTAATCTTCGATCGCCGACCGTGCTGCCCAGTGAGTTGGAAAAGTAAGCAAGTCTGCGCGCTGCATCGCAGCGCCCTCTGAAGCAATCGCTCTGTTGCGAGCCGTTTTCGACGGTGCCCCGTACCAATCGTAGTAATCGAGCATCAGCCGAACCGTCGCATCGGAACAGTAAACCACGGGGATCTCGCTTGGAGGCAGATCAGCGATCAGCGTGGACCCGACAGGCGCCAGAAGCACGTCGACCGCGCTCGAATTGGCAAGCTTGAGTACCTGGCGTCCCTTGCGCCGGGTCATCATCCGCGTCCGGTTCAACATCGGATCTTCGCCGATAAGCCTGCGCAGAACCTTGTCGATCCGGCGCAAAGTGATCGTTTCGCGTTCACAGACGGGGCCCAGCATCTCGAGGTGGGCGCCTTCTTGCTCCAGAGCCCGCACCATGTGCAGGATCGTTCCCGACCAAGCTTCCTTGCGACGGATATCGATTTCGGTGGCCAAGCCAATTTTCATGCAGAGAATCGCGCTATTCTGAAAAGCTTTAGGGTCGACGTGCCGGGACGCGGGCGCACAGGCGTGGTCCGTTAAGCGTGTCTTAAGGCCACTCGGTCTAGGGTCACAAGTTCCTTGATCTCGCGGAATCCGCAAGCAGGCATGTCTCTGCCTTCGACGGGGGCAATCTGGGATACCACCGCCGGATCTGGGCCCGTATAGGGAAGACATGCCAGCCCATCGAATATCCGTCATCGTCCCGCACTACGACGACCACGAGCGCCTGGGTCGCTGCGTTACAGCGCTTTTACCACAGGTCTGCCATACGGACGAGGTCGTCGTCGTCGATAACGCATCGCCTTATTCCCCAGACTTGCCGGAAGGGGTGCGTCTCGTAGTTGAAACCGCGAAGGGTGCCGCGGTCGCACGCAACCGTGGCGTGGCAGAAACGACGGCGCCGATTCTGGTGTTTCTCGATTGTGATTGCGTACCCGCCGACGACTGGCTCGAACGGGCCAGGGCAGTGGCCGGTCACGCTGATCTCGTCGGCGGTACGGTGACCGTCTTCGACGAGAGCCCCAAGCCCAGGTCGGGCGCGGAAGCCTTCGAGACCGTCTTCGCTTTCGACAATCGTGGATACGTGGAGCGGAAGGGATTTTCCGTCACCGCGAATCTCCTGACACACCGTTCCGTTTTCGACACGGTCGGTGGGTTTCGACCTGGACTGTCCGAGGACCTGGAATGGTGCCGCCGGGCAACCGCGGCCGGGTACCGATTGGTACACGAGGATTCGCTTCGAGTCGCTCATCCGACCCGTGGGAATTGGCCTGCCCTGAAAAAGAAGTGGCGCCGCCTTACGCAAGAGGCCTGGGGCCTCGAGCGGCGGGATCTGCGAGGGCGGGGGCTCTGGGCCGCGCGGGCCTTGGCGATGCCCGCCTCCGTCGTGGTCCATGCGCCGCGGGTCCTGCGGCATCCTGAACTTGATCGTGGCGAGAAGGCGCGCGCCCTCGCCACCTTGACGAAACTCCGGCTCAGGCGGGCGGGATGGATGCTCGCCCAGGCCATGGGACGGGACATCTGAGCCGGATCAGTCCCGCATCCTGAGAACGCGGGCGGGAACGCCTGCGGCGATGGCGCCGGGGGGGACGTCCTTGGTCACCACCGACCCCGCGCCGACGACACAGCCCTCGCCCAGCGTGACGCCCGCGGTGATCACCGACTTGGTCCCGATCCAGCAATCGGGCCCGATGACGATGTCCGTTTCGACCATCTCCTGATCCGTGATCCGGGTGCCGGCCTTCAGCCCGTAGTCGGCGGCGGTGACGAAGCAGTCGGGCCCGAATGTGGTGCGGGCGCCGACCTCGATCCGACCGGTGCTTCGTCCGGCCCAGAGTGTGCAACGCGCGCCCACCTGAACCTCGTCCCCGAGCGCAATCCGCTCGCCATGCGCGAAGGAGACGTTGGGAGCGAGGCGCACGTCCCGGCCGAGCGAAAGCTTCCGCCGTTCGGTCACATGGGTATAACCGTAATAATGCAGCATCCGGAACGGATGGAGCAGCAGGGCCGGGTCGAAGAAGGATCGCAGTAGCCGAGCCACGCGGTCAATCAGGCGTCTCTGTCGCGGCATTCGGGGACCGGGGCTCCATGGAAAGACGGGGCCGCCGGCGCGACCCCGGGATCAGTAGTATTCGCTGGGGTTCTCGCCGCTCATGTAGCGGCACTTGTTCAGGACGACGCCGAGAACGTCCGTATGTGCCGCGATCTCACGTTCGCAGCGATCGACCTCCTTGATGGAGGTCGCCTCAGCGCCCGCTACCAAGAGCGCGCAGTCGACGTGGCCGAGGAAGGCCAGTGTGTCGTCGTTCACCAGGAGCGGGGGCGTGTCGAAGATGATGAAGGTGGGGTCGAACCGCTTGTCGAGCTCGGCCAGGAACTGGCCGATCGATGCGCTCTGCAGCAAGTCCGAGGGGTTCTGCGCCGGCGTATGGCTGGTCAGGGCGATCAGGTTGTTGCCGACGCGGACCGCGTTGTCTTCTATCTCACCCTGTCCCGCCATCAGGTCCGCTACCGAGTGGCGTACGTCGAGTCCCAGGGTCCGGGCCAGGCTGGGGCGGCGCATGTCCATCTCGACTAGGATGACCGAGGTCTCGGGCTGCCGCGTCAGGCTGAGGGCGAGGTTCGCGGCGAGCATGCTTTTGCCGCAACCGGGAGTGGGCGAGGTGATCGCCAGCCGCTTCCAGCCCTTGGGGCGCATCTGCTGCACGGTTCGCGTGCGCATGATGTCGAAGGCGGTCACGTCTTTTCCCCCGTTCAGGGCGACGACGCGGTTCTTTTTCAGGGTGCGGCGGTCGAGTTCGACGGGGGTGATCGCCGCCCAGGCCTCGGAACGAGGAGGGAATTCGGGCGTGTCCGATTGCGGGGCCCGGCGCGAGCCCGCGTTGCCCTGGTCTCCACGGCTTTCCCGGGCCTTAGCGATGGCGGATTGAATACGTTCCATGTCGCTTTCCTGTTCAGGCCACGAGGCCGGGGCCGGCGGTGTCGATCGAGGCCACGCTGAGGCGGGACATCAGGTCGTCAAAGAGCGGCATGAGAGGTGTCACCTGAGTGTTGACCAACCACAGGCCTGCGGGAACGCCGATACAGATGGCCGCGACCGTCCCGAGGATGATCGACCTGCGCCGCCGGATCTCGGCCGCGGTCCGCAGGTAGGGAACTGTGGCGAAGGGCGCGATACCGAGCTTGTTGGTGATCTCCACCGGACGGCGGATGGCGTTGTTGAGGACCTCGAGCAAGACCACCAGTGCCAAGCCGCCCGCCAACCCGCCGCCGATGCCGGCTAGGGCGATGAAGGGCCGGTTGGGGCTGTCGGGCTCGCTGGGCGTGGTGGCCTGCTCGACGACGCTGATCCGCTGCCCCTTGGACATCGATTCAATAACGTCGCCGGTCTCGGCCCGGGCCCTCGCGGCGACGGCGCGGTTGTACTGCTCCTGAATGTTGTCGTAATCACGCTGGAGCGTTTCGAGGGTGCTGGCATTGCCCGGCGTCGCCTGGATCGTCTCGTCGAGTGCCGCCATGCGCTCCGAAAGCACGTCTCTCTGGTCGGCGATGTAATCAAGCTGCCCATCGATGTCCGAGAGCTGGATTTCGGCCGCGGACGGAGCTTGCCCATCAGTCGTTTCCACGCCGGCATCGGCCGCCTGCTGCTCCGTGACGATCTGCTCCAGCGCGGTGATCCGGCGCTGCATAACCGTCATCTTGGGATTGTCCTCGGACAGTACGGCGACGGAGTTGGAATAGCGGTTCTTCAACTCGCGCAGCTGCTGGGCCTCGGGCGTCCCTGCGTCTTCGGGTTGGTTGACCGCGGCGCCGCTCTCGACAAGTTCGCGCAGCCGGTCGCGCCGGTCGCGCAAGGTGGCTTCCTCGCGCTCGAGCTGGCTCAGGCGCTCCTGCAGGTCGGATTGCTGCGAGCGGCGGAACTCCAGGGAATCGGGCAGGGCGTTCAGATTGTCGGCCCTGAAGTCGAGGATGCGCTGACTAAGGGTGTTGAGTTCCCGGTCGAGGCGGCTCGTCTCGTCGGTGAAGAAGTCGAGGGTCTGGCCGGCCGTGGTCCGGCGCATCTCGACGTTCTCCTGGAGCATGAAGGTGACCATGGCATTCACCACGTCGGCCGCCATGGAGCCGGTGGGGGCGCTGAACTGCAGGACGACCACGATAGCCCGTTGCGGCTCCCGGGGGCCTCCGCCACCGCCGGAGGTCTCCATCGAAACACGGCGGCGCATGTCCTCCACCTTCTCATCGGCGGCCATCGGCGGCTCGCCGGCATAGACGCCCTGGTCGTTGGCGATCTCGAGAAGGACGCTGCGGCTCAGCATCCGCTGCTGGATGATGGAGAGCTGCTCAATCGCCCCCGTTCGCACGGTCGACGAGGCGAGATCCTCCGGGATCTGCTCGGACTCGACGATCAGGGTCGCCTGCGAATGGTAAACCGGTGGCAGGATCACCGCGAGGGACAGGCCCGCCGCGGTGCCGAGCACCAGAATCACCAAAAAGTACGGCAGCCGGCGCAGGAATATGCGCAAATAGAAGCCGATATCCATCTTTACTCCACTTTCCTGTCGGATCCCGCCTGGGGGTCCGCGCGATGGACGAGCCGCGGCGAACGGCTTTCGCCGCCGGCCCCGAAGAATACCCCGTCGTCGAATACCTGTTTCATCGTGCCTGCGTCCACATGCTGCTCGTCCGCCTCGAAGGCATAGAGCATCGCGAGATCGCACAATTGGTTGATCAGCCGCGGAACGCCGCCCGTGGCCTCGTGGACCATGTCCAGCGCGGCGTCCGTGAACGTATCCGGATCGCCGCCCACCACCGACAGGCGATGGCGCACGTACTCGGCCACCGTCTCCGCGTCCATCGACGGCAGGTGGAAATTCGCGGCCACGCGTTGCGCGAACTGGGTGAGGTCGGGGCGGCGGACGAGATCGCGCAACTCGGGCTGTCCCACCAGGACGAGCTGCAGGAGTTCGTCCTTGTTGGTGTTGATGTTGGTGAACATCCGCAGCTCTTCGAGGCTCTCGCGACTGAGGTTCTGCGCCTCGTCGAAGATTAGGAGGGTGCGGCCGCCGCGGGCATATTCCTCGATGAGGAAGTCCTGCAACTGGGCGAACATGTCGACATAGTCCGACCCGGGCGGCGCTTTCTGGTCGAGCGACATGAGCACCCAGCGCAGGAGCTCACCCCTGTCCCCGTGCGCGTTCGAGATCAGGCCGACCGCCACATCCTCGTCGAGGCCGCGCAGGAAATGCTGCAGGAGCGTCGTCTTGCCCGCGCCGACTTCGCCCGTGATGAGCGTGATGGGCGCATGGGACAGGACGCCGTATTCGAGCATCGCGGACGCGCGCCGGTGGGCCGGCGACCAGAACATGAAGTCCGGATCCGGGACCAGCGTGAACGGCCGACCGGACAGTCCGAAATGGGCGGTGTAAATTTCCATTCTCGAGCTTTCGGCGAGGGCTCCTGCCGTCTGTCGGACAAACCGCATGTCAGCACGTTGTGAGCAACGAGGCATACCTTAGGCCCGAGAAGGTGACAAATCGTTAGCGCGACCAGATCGGGGTGAAATCTGGGTTCCGTTTCCGGATTGGGGGGCGAAATGCCCGCCCGCAGCGTATTGTTCACGATCTTCTCCCGGACTGGGGGAGCCGGGGCGAATGTTCCGATTTGCGTTGTATTCGAAGGGTCTTCTGCTAGCTTGCGACGTGTAAAAAGTGACTAAAAAAGGTGACACGGCGGAACCTGCCGGAACCTAGTCCAAGAAGTGGATATTTTGACCACTGAGGGTTGGCGGAGCTTCGACTGGGGTGGAGGACGCTTCGTTCGTACTGGTATTGCTTGAGGGGAAGATATGGCGAATTACAGAAAGGTGCTCCCGGTTTACGATGTGACGACCGGGACACTGCAAGGTTTTTCTGCCTCCGGTCGCGCGATTTCACCCAAGACGGCTCCGGCCGTCGCACCGGGGTTTTACCGTCGTTTTGCTAAGCGGGTTCTCGACCTGGCCTTGGTGCTGCTCGCGGCACCGATCGTCCTGCCCGTGATCGTGATGCTCTCGATCCTCGTGGCAATCGATGGCAGCAATCCCTTCTACCTCCAGGAACGTGTCGGCGCAGGCGGGCGCAGCTTCCGGATGTGGAAACTGCGCACGATGGTGCCCGACGCCAAGGCCGCCCTAGACGGGCTCCTGGCCCGGGACGAGGCGGCGCGCGCCGAATGGGACACCACGCAGAAGCTCAAGGACGATCCCCGCATCACCCGCGTGGGCCGCTTCCTGCGCCGCAGTTCGCTCGATGAGTTGCCGCAGTTGTGGAATGTCCTCCGCGGCGACATGAGCCTCGTGGGGCCGCGCCCGATGATGCCCGAGCAGCAGATCCTGTATTCTGGAGACAGCTACTACCGGCTCCGCCCGGGCATTACCGGCCCGTGGCAGGTCTCGGCCCGCAACCTGTCCACCTTTGCGGATCGCGCCAAGTTCGACTTCGACTACGACATGAACCTTTCCTTCCCCACGGACGTGCGGATCCTGTCCTCCACGGTCCGGGTCATCGTGAAGGCGACCGGGCACTGATCCCCGGCCTGTAAAATTATTGAAATCGGTCACATTCGCGGCTTTGTCCCGCCCCGGTTCCACGGTTATGAGGAAGCCGGATCCAGACCAAGGCAGCGCAGCTCCATGAAATTCCGCGTTTCGACCGTATTGTTCGCCGCAACCCTCGCCCTGGCGGCCTGCCAGAGCGACGAGGAGCGGGCGGAAGAGTACTACCAGTCCGCCCTCACCTACGTGGAGCAGGGTGATATCGACCGGGCGCAGATCGAGTTGCGCAACGTGTTCGACAGCGACGGATTCCATCGCGAAGCACGCCAGCTCTATGCCGACCTTCTCCTCCAGGAGGGAGACAGGGGCGGTGCCTACAGCCAGCTTCTGCGGCTGGTGGAGCAGTATCCCGACGACGTGGGGGCACGCACCAGGCTGGCCGAGCTCGCAGTGGAGTTCGGCCGCTGGGACGAGGCCGAGCGACACGGCAGCGAAGCGATCGAAATGGCGCCCGACGCGCCGCGCAGCAGGGCGATCGCCGCCGTGCTCGACTATCGCGAGGCGGTCCAGTCCCGCGACGGGGAAGCCCGCGCCCAGGCTGTGGAGGACGCGCGCCAGATCGTCGAGGAGCAGCCGGATTCGATGACCGCGCGACGGGTCCTGATCGGAGAGACCGTCGAGAACGGGACCGCTGAGGAGGCCCTGGCCCAGGTAGAGGCCGCTCTGGAAGTCACGCCTGAATCCCTCGATCTGAACATGATGCGCGCCCAGTACCTGGAGCAGACCGGGAACATCGAAGAGCTGGGTACGCATCTGGCACGGATGTACGAGCTTTTCCCCGAGGATGAACGGATCTCGCAGGCGCTGAGCAGCTGGTACCTGTCGCAGCAGGATTTCGCGGGTGCGCTGGATTTCCTGCGCCGCGAGGCCGGCGAGCCGTCCGAGGATACCGACGGCAATCTTGCCGTGGTTCGCCTCCTGCGCCAGACCGAAGGGGGCGAGGCGGCCCGTGCCGAGCTGGAAAGCCTGGTCGAGGCGGCCGAAGATAGCGAGGCGGCCGGTCTCTACCGGGCGACCTTGGCCGCCCTCGACTTCGATCAAGACCAGCAGCAGCAGGCGATCGACACTATCGAGACGATTCTGCAGGAGGCCGAGCCCTCGGACCAGACCCGGCGCATAAAGATCATGCAGGCGCAGATGCTGGCGGCGACCGGCAACGAAGTCGGTGCGCGCGCGCGTATCGAAGAAGTGCTCGACGAGGATGGCGGCAACGTGGAGGCGCTGAAGATGCGCGCCGCGCGGCTCGTCGCCGAGGACCGCCCCGGACAGGCCATCGCGGACCTGCGCTCCGCACTCGATCAGGCGCCGCGCGACACCGCGACCCTGGCCGCCATGGCCGAGGCATATCTGCGCGACGGCAGCCCCGAGCTGGCGCAGGAGCAGCTGGCCCTGGCGGTGGAGATCTCGAACAACGCCGCTGCCGAATCCATGCGCTACGCCCGTTTCCTGATGAACCGCGACAATAGCGGGCTGGCGCAGACCGTGCTGACCGGCATCAAGCAGCCGACCATGGAAAGCTATTCCCTTCTGGGGGAGGTGCTGGTGCGCAACGAGGACTGGGCGCAGGCCCGGTCCCTTGTCGGGACGCTGCAGGGGATGGACGACCCCCGTGCCGCGGAGATCGCGCAATCGGTCGAAACCGCCATCCTGTTTCGCCAGAACCGCGTCGAGGAGGGGCTTGAGGCCCTGCAGGACGGTATCGATGGGGCAAATGACCTGGAGGGGATCATTCAGGTCCTGCGCGCCCAGATCGCTTCCGGTCGCCTGGACGAGGCACGCACGTTTCTCGACGAGCAGATGGCCGAGGCCCCCGACGACGAGAATCTCCAGCGCGTGACGCGCCGACTCGACGCCCTGCTCCTGGCGGCCTCGGGCGACGTCGAGGCCGCCGAGACAGCCTATCGGGAGATACTCGAGAACGAGCCGGGCGCGGAGTCCGTGGCCTTGCAACTGCAATCGCTCCTGCGCTCCCAGGGAGAAGCCGAAGCGGCTGACGAGGTTGTTCAGGAGGCTGCGGCCGCGGCTCCCGATGCGCGTCGGTTGCAGCTTCTCGAGGCCAGCCGGCTGGAACGGATCGGCGAACCCGAGAGCGCGATCGAAATCTACGAGCGGCTCTACGAGGCAAACAGCAACGACGTGGTTGTCGCGAACAACCTTGCCAGCCTTCTGACCACCGCCCGCTCCGGGGAAGAGGATCTGGAGCGCGCCTTCGCCATCGCGCGGCGCCTGAACGGTTCCGAGGTTCCGGCCTTTCGCGATACGCTGGGCTGGATCCGCCACCTCAGGGGGCAGGAGGACGAGGCCATCTCGGACCTGGAATTCGCCGCGCGGGGGATGCCGGAGACGCCCTCCGTCGCGTTCCATCTCGGGCTGGCCTACGCCGCCGCGGGCCGGACCGATGCGGCCCGGACGGAAATCGAGCGCGGGCTGGAGCTTGCCGGGGACAACGCCGAGGTGCCCCAGAGGGCCGAGGCAGAGGCCGCCCTGTCAAGCTTCTGAGGACTGCGACCGGTCCGGTCCGGGACGCTCCCGGGTCGGACCGGCCGGTTTTCGCGAGCCCGACCTGTGATCTTGCCGACACCCCTTGTGTCGAAGTGCCGAAAGGCTGATGCACACGCCCGTATCCCGGTTTAGGATGCCGGCGAATATTGAAGGGAATCCATCATCATGTGGAAGTTTCGCGCCCTCTTCGCCCTTATTTTCTCGGGGCTGGTGGTGATCGTCGGTCCCGCGGTGGCGCAGGACGGGTATCGTGTCCAGCCCGGGGACGTCATCCGGGTCGAGGTGATCGAGGACGAGAGCCTCAACCGCGACGTTCTTGTCCTGCCGGACGGGTCCTTCTCGTTCCCCCTTGCCGGATCGATCCAGGCGGGGGGACGGACGCTCGGTCAGATCAACTCGACCCTGACCGCCTCTTTGGAGCCGAACTTCGCAAGTACGCCCAACGTCTTCACCGGTATTTCCAGACTGGCCAATCGCGATGTCCAGCTTCCGGAAGAGGAGCCGACGATCGAGATCTTCGTGATCGGCGAGGCCAACACGACCGGCGCAGTCCCCCTGAGCCCCGGGTCCACGCTCCTGCAGGCCTTCTCGCGCATGGGCGGGTTCACCAACTTCGCCGCCACGAAGCGGGTGCAGCTGCGCCGGACCGACCCCGCGACCGGATCCGAGCAGATCTACGTGCTGAACTATGAGGCGATCCAGGACGGCACCAGCACCAATGGGCAGGTCGCCATGCGCGAAGGCGACGTGATCCTCGTCCCCCAGCGCGGTCTGTTCGAGTAGGCTCCCCGGCGTGCGCCCATTTCCCTCCCGTACGGCGGTGCCGATCCGCCTCGGCGCCGCGTCGATCTGCGGCCTCGCCGTCGCGATGGGCGGCGGCGCCCTCCGCGCCCAGGAAGGCGGCAAGACCCTGAGCTTCGATCTGTCCCAGCGGTTCGAGGCCACCAGCAACTACGATCTCGACCCCGATTCCGAGGGCGCGACCTACATCGCCAGCACGGGCCTGTCGTTGGACTTCCGCAGCGTGACACGGGGCCAGTCCCTGGACCTGGGCTTGGGCGGGGCCCTGCGCCGGATTGATGCCCCCGACGAGAACGACAGCGAGTCCTTCGGCTTTGCCGATCCATCCTATTCCATCGGCTATGTCCGGACGGGGCCGGGCGCCCGCTTCTCGGCCAACGCCTCCCTGCAGGAAACGGAAGTCTCCACCCTGCGTCGGCTCGACGGGTTCTTCGACGAGGACGACGGGCTGGTCATTCCCGAGAATATCGACGATCTGGACGATCTGGAGGGAACCGGTACCCGCCGGACCCTGAGTTACGGCGTCTCCCTCGCGCTGCGCCAAGACACTCCCTTCGCGATCACGGCCCGGGCGGATCTGACCGACACCACCTACGATGATACGACCTCGTCGGGCCTGTTCGACGAGCGGCGCACCGAAGTGGGGCTCGAGACCCGGGCCCTGCTGACCGAAGTCCATACCCTGACCACGGATCTGAGCTATACCCGGATCGAGGACGAGGACCCGTCCGAGCCCGAGCTGGGCACGTATCTTGGCCTAGACACGACCCTGTCCCTGGACCGGCCCGGCGGTGGGATCAGCGCCTCCCTGGGGGTGAACGAGACCGATGACGGCACCCGCGTGTCGGTCTCGGCAGGGATCGACCGCGAGCGCCCCTTGGGCGGAATCGGCGCGACGCTCGGCGTGAGCCGCGGCAGCAGCGGCGATCTGGGGTTGATCGGGTCGGTCAACTATACCCGCGCCAGCCCGCAGGGCGTACTCTCGGTTCAGGGACAACGCTCCTTCACCGATGGCGGCGACGATGTCGGCCTCGACGGCGACGATGACGGAAGCGAAACGGTCACCGTGTTCTCGGCGAATTTTGCACGGGAACTGACGCCGCTCACGTCCCTGTCGGCCAATGCCTCCTTCGCCTCGACCACCGACACGGGCGACGACGATACCACCAGCGATCTGTCCCTCGGTGTCTCGGTCAGCCGCGCTCTCGACCCGAACTGGGCCGTGACGGCGGGTGCCAACGCGACATTCCTCAAAGAAGACGGCGACGACTGGGCCCGCTCGGAGAGCATCTACGTCACCTTGGGCCGCAGCTTCGACTGGCGCTTCTGACAGAATCGTCAACTCGGGACGTACAAGCGCGCCCGTGTCTCGCTTCGACCCCGGTGATCGCGTATAGAGGCCCCGTTCATTTACGCCGGCGGAATCCCGGGCCCCTTTGAGGAGCGCTGACATGGCCGATACCTTCGACACGACCCGGGGCCGCACCGGTTGGGACCACATGAACGGCCCCGGCCTTCTGTGGTTCGGACTTCTCGTCGTGGCCTCGATCCCGGTCTTCTGGCTGGGCTTCGTCTCCCTGTTCCAGGCGTGGACGACGCCCGAATACAGCCACGGTCCGCTGATCCCGCTGATCTCGCTCTACCTGTTCCTGCGCGAGCTGCGCCACGCGCCGGCCGTGGACCCCCATGCACGGGTCAACCGGACCCCCGGCATCGCCATCGTCCTCCTGGGTCTTTTCCTGGGGATTTTCGGCAACATCGTCCGCATCCCCGACATCGTCACCTACGCCTTCATCGTCTGGACCGGCGGCGTGGTGCTGACCTGCTTCGGCTGGGAGAGGGGCATCCGCCACCAGCTGCCCGTGCTGCACCTGGTGTTCATGCTGCCGCTGCCGCAATTCCTCTACTGGAAGCTGACGATCCAGCTGCAGTTGATCTCGTCCGAGCTCGGCGTCTGGCTGATCCGGCTCGCGGACGTGCCCGTCTTCCTCGAGGGCAACATCATCGACCTCGGGGTCTACAAGCTGCAGGTGGCCGAGGCCTGCTCGGGCCTGCGCTACCTGTTCCCGATCCTGTCCTTCTCCTACCTCTTCGGAATCCTCTATCGCGGCCCGTTCTGGCACAAGGCGCTGCTGTTCCTGATGGCCGCGCCGCTCACCGTGGTGATGAACTCGTTCCGCATCGGCGTGATCGGTATCCTGGTGAACAGCTACGGCATCGAGCAGGCCGAAGGGTTCCTGCATACCTTCGAAGGCTGGGTGATCTTCGGCATCTGCATCATCATCCTGTTCCTGACCGCGGTTCTGCTGCAGCAGACCACCCGCAACCCGAAATCCCTTGGCGAGACGATCGACCTCGATTTCGACGGGCTGGGGCGCGAGGCGTCGCGCATCCTGTCGATCCGCCCCGCCAAGGGCCTGGTGACTGCCGCGGTCCTGTCGGTGGTCGTGGCCGGGCTCTGGGTCGGCATCCCGCGGCCCGAGGCGCAGCCCGTGGAGCGTGGAAGCTTCGAGCTGTTCCCGCGCGACGTGGGGGAATGGTCCGGGACCTTCCGGAACCTCGAGCCGGAAGTCGAGCAGGTGCTGAAGGCCTCCGACTACGTCAACGCCGTCTACCAGGCTCCGGGGCAACCCTATGTCAGCTTCTTCTCGGCCTGGTACGCCAACCAGACCGACGGCACCGGCATCCACTCGCCCGAGGTCTGCCTGCCCGTCGGCGGCTGGGAGATCTACTCCATCGAGGAAAAGCAGATCTCGTTCCCCGACACGACCTACGGCACCTTCCCGGTGAACCGGGCGGTGATCCAGAAGGGCACGTCGCGCCAGCTCGTCTATTACTGGTTCGAGCAGCGCGGGGAGCGGATGACGAACGACTTCATGGCGAAGATGAGCGTGGTCTGGGACAGCTTCACCCGTGGCCGGACCGATGGCGCCCTGGTGCGCTTCGTCACCCCGATCGAGAACGGCGAGGCCGAGGCCGAGGCCCGTATGCAGGAGATGATGACCGAACTCCTGCCCAAGCTGCCCCGCTTCATCCCCGAATGACGGGGCAGGGCGGCCACCGCGCGCCTCGGTGAGCGTGGCGAGGGTTTCAGAAGGGCGCAGGTCCTCCTCCCACGCGGTCTGGATCGCGATCCTTCTCGTGCTGGTGGGGATCGAGGGCACGCTCGTCCTGGCGGACCGGGGCCTCGTGGGCTCGGTCCGCTGGCGCGCGATCGCCTACCAGAACGGCGCCTTCTGGGTGGGGCTCCTCTTCGGCTGGGCGCCGAACTACCCCTCGCAGCCGGTGGCGATGTTCGTCACCCACGCTTTCCTGCATTCGAACCTGGGCCATCTTCTGGGCAACGTGGCGGCGCTGGTCTGGCTGGGCCGCACACTGGGCGAGCGCTGCGGGCCGGGCCGCTTCGCCGTGCTCTACGCCATCGTGGTGATCGGGGGCGGCGTGGGCTTCGCCTTCCTGGCACGGCAGACCGCGCCCATGGTCGGCGCCTCGGGCGCGGTCATGGGGCTCGTCGCCGTCTGGATCGTCTGGGATGCGCGCGAAGCGCTGGAGATAGGGGTCCGGCGCGGAATCGTCGCCGGGGAGATCGCCCTGCGCACTGCCTTGATCCTCGCGGCCAACGTGGCGAGCTTCGTGGCCCTCGACGGGGTCCTGGCCTGGGAGACGCATCTGGGCGGCTTCCTGGCCGGGCTCGTCGCCGCTCTCGCGATCCCCGCGACCCGCTGACGGCTCCTTCCGAACGCAGAAGGGCGGGCCCCTCGCGGGGACCCGCCCTTCTGGTCGTCAGGCCGTGCCTTGAAGCGTGGCTCAGGCGGCCTTCTTGGCGGCCGAGCTGGCCTTCTGGCTGGCGCCTTCGACGTTGGAGGCGGCCTTGTCGGCAACTTCTTCGCCGGTCTTCGAGGCCAGGTCGGTGGTCTCGGATCCGGCCTTCTGGTTCACCTCGGCGAAGCCTTGCGCGGTGCGCATGGTCAGGTCCATCTGCTTCTGCATGAAGTCGCTGTAGGCCTTGCCGTAGTCGGCGGCCTCGTCGCGCACGGTGGTCACGTCACGCAGGTTGCTGAAGGTCTCCTTCGCCGCGTCGCTGGCGATGTCGGTCGACCGCGTGGCGGCTTCGACGGCGATCGCGGTCATGCGCTCGGTCGTGCTCGCCCAGGTCTTGAAGACGTCCTGGTAACCCTTCGGGTCGAACATGTTCTGGATGTCGGTGGTGGCGGATTTCGCGTTCTGCTTGGCCATCTGAAGTCTCCTCGGCTGCTTTCGTTCGCTGTTGACCTAGAAGTAATGCTGCGTCGCGGCATGGACAAGGGGCATACGCCGCAGCGCAGCAAGAAATTGGCTGCCTCTTGCTTGGCGGAACACGTCCAGCGGGCCTGAACGGGCGAAGATCCGCCCATCCCGGGGTGTGGCGAAGATTCCGCGCCGCCTTCGCGGGGCACGTGCCTAGATTTGCTCTCGACGCACCGACCACAGGAGCCGGGATGGAGAGCACCGATACCGACTTCGCCGCCAGGACGCGGCTCGGGGCCGAGCTGGCCGAGGCGCAGGGCTTCTCCCACACCGCCTGCGCGCTCCGCGCGCTGCTCGAGGACGACATCGCGACCTGCCATGCCGCCCCGAGGGCCCTTCCGGCCCCGGTGGCGGCCTCTTCCGTTCTCGATACGGGTGCGCGCAGGGCCGGGCAGGCTCTCCCGCCCCGGCGGGCCCCGGCCGGTCGCCTGCGGATGGGGAGGGCCGCGGCCCGGCTGGGCCGGGCGGTCCGGTCGGCGATCCCCGGGCCGGCCGCTCCCTCCAAGTGACCTTCCTCAGGCCCGCCGCACCCGCTGGCGCTGCTCTCCCAGCCCCTCGACCCCGAGGCGGACGACCTCCCCGCCCTTGAGGAACACCTTGGGGTCCTGCCCCATGCCCACCCCCGGCGGCGTGCCCGTGGAGATGACGTCGCCCGGCTGTAGCGACATGAACCCGCTGACGTAGTGGACCAGGTGGCGCACGCCAAAGATCATCGTCGCGGTGGAGCCGTCCTGGTGGCGATGCCCGTCCACCTCCAGCCAGAGCGAGAGGGATTGCGGGTCGGGCACCTCGTCCGCGGTCACGAGCCAAGGGCCCAGGGGGCCGAACGTGTCGGCGCTCTTGCCCTTCACCCATTGCCCGCCCCGCTCGGCCTGGAAGGCGCGCTCCGAGACGTCGTTGACCGCGCAGTACCCCGCCACGTGGTCCATCGCGTCGGCCTCGGCGATACAGGTGCCGGGCCGGCCGATCACGACGCCCAGCTCCACCTCCCAGTCGGTCTTCTGCGCGGCTTGCGGGATCAGCAGGTCGTCGTGGGGCCCGCAGATGGCCGATGTCGCCTTCATGAACAGGATCGGCTCGGCGGGGGGCTCCATGCCGCTCTCGGCGGCGTGGTCGGCATAGTTCAGGCCGATGCACAGGAACTTGCCCACCCTGCCCACGCAAGCGCCCGTCCGCCCTTCCAGAAGAGGCAGGGTCACGGGGTCGACGGCCCGGATCCGGTCCAGCCCCGCGGGCGTCAGCGCCTCTCCGGCGATGTCGTCGACGATGCCGGAGAGATCGCGGGCGCGCCCCTCGCCGTCGAGGATGGCGGGCCGTTCCGCGCCGGGCGCGCCGATACGCAGGAGTTTCATGGGAGATCCTTCTAAAGGGGGCGGCGGAAGCGCAGGTTGTGGCGGGTGAGCTGGTCGAGCCGGGTGCGCCCCATCATGCGCATGTCGCGCACCAGCTCGTCGCGCATGAGCGTAAGCGCGCGTTCCACGCCCGGCCGGCCGGCGGCGGCGAGCGGAAACAGGTAGTAGCGCCCCAGCCCCACCGCCTTGGCGCCCAGCGACAGGGCCTTGAGCACGTGGGTGCCCCGGGTGACGCCGGAATCGAGGATCACGTCCAGCCGGTCGCCCGCCGCCTGCACGATCTCGTCGAGCTGGTCGAAGGACGACCGCGACCCGTCGAGCTGGCGCCCCCCGTGGTTGGAGATCACCACGCCGCGGCAGCCGATCTCGGCCGCGCGCACCGCGTCCTCGGGCGCCATCACGCCCTTGAGGCAGAACGGCCCGCCCCACAACTCCACCATCTCGGCCACGTCGTCCCAGTCCATCGCCGGGTCCAGCATCTCGGTGAAATACTGCCCGATCGAGGCCGCGCCGGACCCCATGTCCACGTGCTCGTCGAGCTGGGGCAGGGAGAAGCTCTCGTGGCGCAGGTAGTCGATCGCCCAGCGGGGCTTCGCCGCGAACTGGGCGATGCCGCGCGCGTTCAACTTGAACGGGATCGAGAACCCGGTGCGCTTGTCGCGCTCGCGGTTGCCGCCGGTGATGGAATCCACCGTCAGCATCATCACCTCGACCCCGGCCTCGCGGGCACGCTCCATCATGGCGCGATTGAGCCCGCGATCCTTGTGGAAGTAGAACTGGTAGACCTGCGGCGTGGAATGGCGCCGGCGCATTTCCTCGATCGAGACCGTGCCCAACGACGAGACGCCGAACATCGTCCCGAACGCCTCCGCCGCCGCGCCCGTGGCCCGTTCGCCCTCGTGGTGGAACAGCCGCTGCAGCGCCGTGGGAGAGAGATAGACGGGCAGGTCGAGCGTCTGGCCCATGACCTCCACCGACAGGTCCACCTCCTCTACGCCCCGCAGGACGTTGGGGATCAGGTCGACCTCGCCGAAAGTGGCCGCGTTGCGCGCCATCGTGGTCTCGTCGTCCGCCGCCCCGTCGATGTAGTCGAAGATCGGCCCCGGCAGCCGCTTCTTCGCCAGGCGGCGGAAATCCTCATGGTTGTGGCAATCCTCGAGTCGCATGGGCACTCCTCCCGATCCCGTCCCTGTCGGATCTAACCCGTTCCGGGGCCGAGAGAAACGCCGCTTGCCGCGCGGGTGTCCCGGCCCGTCCCACCCTTTCCCGCGCCCCGGCCCCTGCGCGGCCCGCCGGCGCCGGCGCACCCCGCTGGCCCGAAACGGTTTTTTGCGGGAAAGGAACCGCCCGGGAAATCGTGGCCGTCCCGCGTCTCCCGCGCCGGGCCCGGCTTTCCCGGCCTTTCCCATGCCCCGGCCTTGCGAGATCCGCGAAAGCGGGTGCAACCGGCGGGTCTCACGGGATTTTCCCGTCCGGGATACCGTGGGCCGGCCTACCCGCCCCGCATCCGCACGGCATGGGCCACGGACCAGAGCGGATGGGCGACCTGCACCGCACGCGGGCGCACCTCCATCCCCGGCCCGTAGCCCCAAGGGGCGGCCTCCCGGGCCTGGGCGGGCGACATCCTCACCCGGCCGGCATAGGCCGCGTTGCCGTCGCGCACCGCCTCGGGCACCGGCGCCGCCTCCACGTCGAGAAAGGCCGCGAGCATCGCCATGGTCCGGCCCGGGTCGGCCACCATGTCCTCGTAACGCAGGACCAGCACCGAATGGAGGAAGGGCAGGTCACCGGCCACGCGCCCGTGGGCGGCGATCCAGTGGTCGACCATCTCGGGCAGGTCCGCCTCCACCCACTTGCGCGTCGCCGCCGCCACCGCCTCGGGGTGACGCAGGACCACGACGAACTGCGACAGCGGAAAGAGCTGCTGGTAGAGCCGCGTCCGGGTGAGGTTCGGGGGCGACTTCTCCACCCGCCAGGGCGCGTCCGCGAACCAGCGCGCCCAGTCCGCCTCGATCCGCTCGCGCACCTCCAGCCGGTCGTGGGGGCCGCCCTCGACCAGGTGCTGGGCGGGGTCGGTGGCGAAATGCATGGGCCGCCCGTGGCGCGCGGTATGGGGGATCGCCCCCTGGAGGTAGACGCCCTCGTTCTCGGGCACCGGCGCGCCTTGGATCGCCGCCACGCCGGGAAGCGCGGCGATCAGCCGCGTCACGAGGGAGGTGCCGGACCGGTGCAGCCCGCCCACGAAAATGTAGCGATGGCCCGGCATCCGCTCCCCCTGCCATGGGAATGGCGAGGGTAGAACCGGCCCGTGGCACGGCAAGCCGGAACCCGAGGTGGAGGGGAGGGATTGCCCGCCGGACGGCTGAGGACGGGAAGGGGCCATGCGGATCGTACACATCGCCCTCGGCGGCTGTCTCAAGGCGCCGCCCGTCTCCTACGGACTGACCGGGGACACGGGCGGACACATCGCCTATGTCCTGGGAGCCGCCCGCGCCCAGGCCGCGCGGGGCGACCGGGTGGATATCGTCACCCGCGCCTTCGACGACCCCCGCCTGGGCCGCATCCACGCCGCCCCGCGCGAGGCGGTGGCGCCCGGCTGCACGATCCGGCGCATCGCGGGCGCCCGGCCGGAATACCTCTCCAAGGAGGACCTGGAGGCCGACATCCCCGCGCTCGCGCGCTCGTTCCTGGACATGCTGCGCGATGAGGGCCCGCCGGACCTGATCCACGCCCATTTCGCCGACGCCGCCGAGCTGGCCATGGCCGCCGAGGCCGCCTTCGGGACGCGCTGGCTGCTGACCACCCATTCGCTGGGCCGCGACAAGGACGACGGCACGGGCCCCGGCGCGGGCGACGCGGGGCTGGCGCGCCGCATCGCGCGCGAGACGCGGGCCCTCGCGCGGGCCCACGGGATCGTCGCCTCCTCCCGCGACGAGGCCGAGCGCCAGGTCGCGGCCTACGGCGCGGACGCCGAGGGGCGCACCTGGCGGATCAATCCCGGCGCCACCCTGCAGGCCCCGGCCGACACCGGCGCGGCCAGGGCGCTGATCGCCCCCGACCTCGACGATCCCGACCGGCCCATGATCCTGGCCGTCGCCCGCCCGATCCCCAAGAAGAACCTCGGTGCGCTTCTCGAGGCCTACGGGGCCTCGCCCGAGCTGCAGGCCGCCGCCAACCTGGTGATCCTGGCCGGACAGCACCCCGAGGGGCCCGAACGCGCCGAGGGTGTGCGGGAGGCGCTGTCGGCAGGGATCGCCCGCCTGGGGCTCGCGGGCAGGGTCGCGCTGCCGCCCCGGCACGGATCGGGCCACGTGGCCGGCCTCTATGCCCTGGCGGCGCGGGGCGGGGTCTTCTGCAACCCCGCGCTCAACGAGCCCTTCGGGCTGGCCCTCGTCGAGGCGGCGCAGTCGGGCGTGCCACTGGTGGCGACCCGCAACGGCGGGCCGGCCGACATCGTGGCCGCGGTCGGCGCGGGCCGGCTCGTCGACCCGGCCGACCGCGCGGGGATCGCCGCGGCGCTCCTGGACGCCCTGCGCGAGACGGGCCGCGACGTCCGGATGCGCACCGCGCAGGCCCGGGCCCGGGCGCTTTTCGACTGGTCCGGCTGGGCCGGGCGGGTGGCCGGGATCGCCGCGGAGCTCGACGCGTCTCCGCCCGCGGACGGCCCCGCCACCGACCTCCTGGCCTGCGACATCGACGCCACGCTGACGGGCGACGCCGAAGGGGCGGCCCGCTTCGCCCGCTGGGCGCGCGCGCGGCCCGCCTCCTTGCGTTTCGTCGCCGCCACGGGGCGGCCCGTGACCGAGGCGCGCCGGGTCCTGTCCGACTGGGGCCTGCCGCGCCCCGATGCCCTGGTCACCTCCTGCGGCAGCGAGATCTGGCGCTGGAGCGGGCCGGGCCGCCTGGCCCTGTGCCGCGACTACGCCGCCGGGCTGGACTGGCCCCGCGCGGACGTGGCCTCGGCGCTGGAGCGGGCAGGTGCGGCCTGGCAGGCCCCTTGCGAGCAGCGCCGCTGGAAACTCTCCTGCCTGGGCGACGCGGCCGAGGCCGCGCGGCTCGCAGAGGGCCTGCGCGCGGCGGGGCTGGCGGCGCGGGTCGTGCCCTCCCACGGGCGGCTCATCGACATCCTGCCCCGCGCCGCCGGCAAGGCCGCGGCCCTGCGCTTCGAGGCGGCGCGGGCGGGCGTGGGACTCCACCGCTGCATAGCCGCCGGGGACAGCGGCAACGATGCCGACATGCTCACCGCCGTCGGCACGGGCGGCGGCCACGCGATCCTGCCCGCCAACGCCCTGACCGAGATCGCGGATCTCGCGGGCTACCGCGCGGTCGCCGCCCATGCCGACGGCGTGCTGGAGGGGCTGGCGCGGATCGGTCTGGCCGCGCCGGCCCCCGGGGCGGAAAGGCGCGTCGCCGATGCGTGACCTCGCCCCCGCCTCCGATCTCGCCCCGCGCCCCTTCGGCTACTTCGTCCACCACCAGGGGCGCGGCCACGCCGAGCGCTGCGGCGCGGTCCTGCGCGCGCTCCACGCCCGCGCGCCCGAGCGGGAGCTGCGCGTCTTCTGCGCCCGCGACGACATCTTCGAGCATTTGCCGCCCACCGCGCGGATCACGCGCATCCCGTCCCTGTTCGAGCCCGAGGGCCCCGTGCCCCCGGGGATGGATGCCGTGCCCACGCCCGACACCGTCCATTGCGCGCCCCTGGGCTGGCCGGGCATCCGCCGGGCCATGGCCGCCATGGCGCGCTGGTTCGACGAGGCCGACCCGGCGCTCATGATCTCGGACGTGAGCGCCGAGGTGGCGCAGCTCTCCCGCCTGTGCTCGGTGCCCCACGTCAAGGTCCTGCAGCACGGCGACCGGGGCGATCCGGGCCACCGCGCCGCCTATGACGGGGCGGCGGGGATCCTCGCGCCCTTCGACCGGGCGCTGGCCCAGCCCGACTGGGACGAGGGCATGATGGCCAGAACCTTCTTCGCCGGCGGGCTGGGGGTGGACCCGGACCTGCCCGGCCGCGACCTCGCCCGCGCCCGTCTGGGGATCGCCCCCGCCGAGCGCGTGGCGCTGGTGGTCTCGGGCGGCGGCGGCGACGGCATGTCCGAGGCCCCCTTGGGCGTGGCCGCGCGCACCTTCCCCGAGATCCGCTGGATCACCGTGGGCGAGGTCCGGCGCGACTGGCACGCGACACTGCCGGGCAACCTGGAGCACGCGGGCTGGGTCGGGGACATGGGCGACCGGATCGCGGCCGCCGACCTCGTCGTCGCCTCCACCGGCAACACCACCACGGCGCGGATCCTGGCCGCCGGGCGCCCCTGGATCGCGGTGCCCGAATGGCGCTATTTCGACGAGCAGGTGGAGAAGGCCCGGGCGCTCGCGCGCGCGGGCGCGGCGCTCCACCTCGACCGCCTGCCGGCCTCGGCCCATCGCTGGCGCGAGGCGGTGGAGCAGGCCACGGCCCTCCACGACCCCGAGCGGCAGAAGCGCCTCGTGCGTCGGGACGCCGCCCCCGCCACGGCGCGGTGGCTCGAGGGCCTGTCGTGCCGCCTGTGGGGCCTCGACCCCACCCCAGAAGAGACCACGGAGGATTTGTCCGATGCCTAGCGTATCCGTCCTGACCATCGCCAGGGGCCGCGAGGCGCATCTGGCCAACGTCCTGAAAGGCCTGGCGATGCAGGCCGAGCTCCCCGCCGAGGTGGTGATCGCCGCCATGCAGGAGGCTCCCTACGAAGGCCTCCCCGCGGTGCCCTTCCCGGTCCGGCAGGTCCATGCCACGCGCCCCGACGGGGAGCTCCCGCTGGCCGCGGCGCGCAATGCCGCCGCCCGGGCGGCCAGGGGCGAGGTCCTGGCCTTCGTCGACGTGGACTGCATCCCCGCCCCGGGCTTCGTGGCCGACATCGCCCGCATGGCCCGGCCCGGCGAGGGGCTCGTCATGGGAGAGGTCATGTACCTGCCCCAGGGGGCCACGGACGAAGGCCCCGACTTCGCCCGGTTCGAGGCGGTCGCGGTGCGCCATTCCGACCGCCGGGCGCCGCCCGAGGCGGCACGGGCGCCCTGCGACGACTACCGCTGCTTCTGGTCCCTGAACTTCGCGCTCCACCGGGACGACTGGGACCGCTCGGGCGGCTTCGACGAGCGTTTCCACGGCTATGGCGGCGAGGATACCGATTTCGGCCGCGAGCTGGCGGAGCGGGGCATCCCCATCTCCTGGATCCGCGGCGCGCGGGTCTATCACCAGCACCACGCCCATTGCATGCCGCCCATCCACCACATGGCCTCGGTCCTGCGCAACGCGGAGCTCTTCGCCGGGAAATGGGGCCACAGGACCATGGGCCACTGGCTTCTGGGCTTCCAGCTCATGGGCCTCGTGGGCGAGGAGGAGGGGCGCCTGACGGTTCTGCGCGAGCCGGACGAGGCCGATTTCGCGCTCTGCCGGCAGGCCCCCGACATGCCCTATGCCAATACGCGCCGCGTCATCGACCGCCTGCAGCGTGACGAGATCGCGGGCCAGTCCAACCGCGAGCGCACCGAGGCGGTGGAGCGCGCCCAGTCCCGCCTGACCGGCGTCGCGGCCGAGTAGGCCCGTGCGGATCGCCGTCCTGGGCCATATCCGCCACCCCATCGCGCGGCCCTTCGCCGGCGGAATGGAGGCCCATTGCTGGCATCTGGTCCACGCCCTGGCCGCGCGGGGCCACGACGTGACCCTCTTCGCCGCCGGCGACAGCGAGGTGGGCGTGGACCTCCACCCCGTCATTCCGCGCCACTACGACGGCGAGATGCCCTGGGCGGAATGGCGCGGGACGGCGCGGTTCGACGCCTTTCAGGACCGGGCCTTCGCGGGGGTGCTGCCGGAGCTTGAGGGTTTCGACGTGGTCCACAACAACTGCCTGCACCGCTACCCGCCGCGGCTGGCGCGGCGCGACCGGCTGGCCATGGTGACCTCGCTCCACGTGCCGCCCTTCGCGCCGCTGGACCGGGCCGTGCGGGGGGCGACGGCCCCCTGGGCACGGGTCGCGGCCCCCTCGGAGCGGCAGCGGCGGGCCTGGTGGCCCGAAGGCGCGCCGGAGGCGGCGCACGTGGTCCCCAACGGCATCGACCCCGCCGTCTGGCCCTTTGCCGAACGGGGGGGCGCGGGGGCGATCTGGTCGGGCCGGATCGCGCCCAACAAGGCCCCGCACCTGGCCATCGCGGCGGCGCGGGCGGCCGCGATGCCCCTGACCCTGTTCGGCGCGGTGGAGGACAGGGCCTATTACGAGGACCGGATAAGACCTTGCCTGGGCGGGGAAATCCGCCACGCGGGGCACCTGTCGGGGGCCGATCTGGCGGCAGGGATGGGGCGGGGCGACGTGTTCCTCTTCACCCCCGACTGGGACGAGCCGTTCGGGCTGGCGGCGGTGGAGGCGATGGCCTGCGGCCTGCCGGTGGCCGCCACCGACCGCGGCGCCGTGCGCGAGGTCGTGGGCGCGGCGGGGGTCGTGGCGGAGCCCGATCCGCAGGCCCTGGCGCGGGCGCTGGTGGCGGCCCGGGAGATCCCCCGGAAGCTGCCCCGGGCCCGGGTCGAGCGGCTCTTCACCCTGGAGCGGATGGTGACGGGCTACGAGCGCCTCTATGACCTCGCCCGGGCGGCGCGGGGCGCGGAAGGCCCCGACATCGCCTTCCGCGAGATCGAGCTGCCGGGCCGGACGGGCTCCGAAACGGGTGTCGGAATCGCGTAAGTTTCCCGTCGGAGTTCCGGAGCAGCCGGGTCTTTCCCCCGCGCCCGCCTTGCCGCGCCCGGATCGGCACCGGCCAATTTCCGCCGGCGGCCCGGGCCGGGCCTTTGTCTGGCGCGTTGTTATCCTGCTTCTATGGCCCGGGGCGGCTTCTTAACCCACCTGTCGGACCAAGAGACGCAGGAGGAGAGGCGAGATGAAGGACCACCCCAGCTACTACGACATGATCGGGTTCTCCGCCGAGAGCGGGGAGACCGAGGCGGGCCTGCCCCCGGTGCCGGACCTGTCGCGCGCGGCGCTGTTCCTAGATTTCGACGGCACCCTCGTCGACATTGCCGCGCGGCCCGACGCGATCAGCGTCACGGACAACCTGGAGGATATCCTGCTGGCCCTCGAGACGCGGACGGGTGGCGCGGTGGCGGTGGTCTCGGACCGCTCCCTGGCGGACCTGGAGCGGCGGCTGCCGCGCTGGCGCGGCACGCTGGTGGGCTCGCAGGGCGCCGAGCGGCGCCACCTGGGCCGGCGCGAGACCGCGCCCGAGGCCCACGACGAGAAGCTGTCCGAGCTGGCCGACGTGGCCCGCGCCTGGGCGGCCCACCACGAGGCGGTGGTGATGGAGGAGAAGCCCGCCGCGCTGGCGCTGCATTTCCGCGCCGCGCCCGAGCTGCAGCCCGATTGCGTGCGCCTGCTGCACGCGCTGACCGAGAACCTGCCGGACTACGTCCTGCGCCATGCCGACATGGCGGTGGAGCTGATGCCCGCGCGGATCTGCAAGCGCGGCGCGATGGAGGAGCTGATGGCCGACTGGCCGGGGCGCCTGCCCGTGGCCATGGGCGACGACCTGTCGGACGAGGGGATGCTGGCCCTGGCCGAGGAGCTGGGGGGGTACGGCATCAAGGTGGGCTATGCCGACACCGTGGCGAGCCACCGGGTGCGCTCGGTCGCCGAGCTGCACCGGGGCCTTGTCTCGTGGCTGGCCCCCGCCCCGGCCTGACACCGCCCCCCCGCATTGACGCGAGCGGGTCGCGCCGTAGGCTGCAAGGCTTCGAGATACCCCGGGGCCCAGGCGGAGAGCGACGGATGGACGGCACGGACGAGGGCGGGCGCTGGCGGTTCTGGATCGACCGGGGCGGCACCTTCACCGACGTGATCTCGGTCGATCCCAAGGGCCGCTTCGCCACCGCCAAGCTCTTGTCGGAGAACCCGCAGGCCTATGACGACGCCGCGTTGCAGGGCATCCGCGACGCGCTGGGTGTGGAGGGCGACATCCCCGGCCACCGCATCGCGGGCGTCAAGATGGGCACCACCGTGGCCACCAACGCGCTGCTGGAGCGGGCGGGGGAGCCCACGGTCCTGGCGATCACCCGCGGGATGGCCGACGTGCTGGAGATCGGCAGCCAGGCGCGGCCCGACATCTTCGCCCTGAAGATCGACAAGCCCGGCCAGCTCTATTCCCAGGTGATCGAGATCGACGAGCGGCTCGACGCGCAAGGGGGCGTGGTACGCGAGGTGGACCGCGCGGCGGTGCGCGCGGCGCTGGAGGAAGCGCATGCGCGCGGCGCGCGGGCCGTGGCGGTGGCGCTGATGCATTCGTGGCGCGAGGGCGCCCACGAGCGGATCGTGGGCGAGATCGCGCGGGAGGCGGGGTTCGAGCAGGTGTCGCTGTCCCACGAGGTCTCGCCGCTGGTCCGGCTGGTGCCGCGCGGCCAGACGGCGGTGGTCGACGCCTATCTCACCCCGATCCTGCGCCGCTACGTCGACCGGGTGGCGGACGCGCTGGGAGCGGCGGGGGAGGCGGGGCCGGACCTGATGTTCATGCAGTCCTCGGGCGGGCTGACGGCGGCGGATCGGTTCCGCGGCGCGGATGCGATCCTGTCGGGGCCCGCGGGGGGCATCGTGGGCGCGGCCGCCACGGCGCGGGCCGCGGGCTTCGACAAGGTGATCGGCTTCGACATGGGGGGCACGTCGACGGACGTGTCGCATTACGCGGGCGGCTTCGAGCGCAGCGCCGAGACGGAGGTGGCCGGCGCGCGCATCCGCGTGCCGATGCTGGAGATCCACACCGTCGCCGCCGGGGGCGGGTCGCTTTTGTCCTATGACGGGGGGCGGTTCCGGGTGGGGCCGGGCTCGGCCGGGGCGGACCCGGGGCCGGCCTGCTACCGCCGGGACGGGCCGCTGGCGGTGACCGACATCAACGCGGCACTGGGGCGCATCCGGCCCAACTTCTTTCCCGCGATCTTCGGGGAGGGGGGCGACCGGCCGCTGGACGCGGGAGCCGCCCGCGAGGGGTTCGAGGCGCTCGCGGCCGAGGTGGACGACGGGCGGAGCTGGGAGGAGGTGGCCGAGGGCTTCCTGGCCATCGCCGTCGAGCACATGGCCCAGGCGATCAAGACGATCTCGGTCGAGCGGGGCTACGACGTGGGCGAGTACGCCCTGAACTGCTTCGGCGGCGCGGGCGGGCAGCATGCCTGCCTGGTGGCCGACCGGCTGGGGATGGGCCGCGTGCTGATCCACCCCTTCGCGGGCGTCCTGTCGGCCTACGGGATGGGGATCGCGGACCTCTCGGCCGAGCGGCAGAGGATGATCGGCACCCCCCTCGAAGAGGGCGCCGCCCAGGCGGCGGAGGCGGCGGAGGCGCTTCGCGGGGAGGCGGCGGCGGCCCTGTCGGAGCAGGGGGTGGGCCCGGAGCGGCAGAGCGCCCGGGTCCGCGCGCATCTGCGCTACGAAGGGTCGGACACGGCGCTGGAGGTGGAGCTGGACGGCCCGGAGGAGATGCGCGCGGCCTTCGAGCGCGCCCACCGCACCCGGTTCGGCTTCGCCGGCGGGGCGGCGGGGATCGTGCTCGACCATATCGAGGTGACGGTCACGGGGGGCGGCACGGCGGTGGCCGACCTGGCCCCCGCGGCGCGCGGAGACGCGCTGCCCGAGCCCGACGAGCGGGCGCGCATCCGCATGAACGGGGAATGGCGCGACGCGGCCGTCCATGTCCGGGGCGGCCTGCCCGCGGGCGTGGCGCTGGAAGGCCCGGCGGTGGTGGTGGAGGACAACGGCACCACCGTGGTCGAGCCCGGCTGGACGGCCCAGGTGACCGCGCGGGGCGACCTGGTGCTGGAGCGGGTGGCCGCCCGGCGGAGGGGCGGCGCCTCCACGACGCGCGACCCCGTGCGGCTGGAGATCTTCAACCGGCTGTTCATGTCCATCGCCGAGCAGATGGGAAAGGTGCTGAGGAACACCGCCTCGTCGGTCAACATCAAGGAAAGGCTGGATTTCTCCTGCGCGATCTTCGACGGGGGCGGCGGGCTGGTGGCCAACGCGCCCCACGTGCCCGTCCACCTGGGCTCGATGGACGCGAGCGTGCGCGCGGTGATCGAGGCGGGCCACGAGATGCGCCCCGGGGACGCCTTCGTCCATAACAACCCCTATGACGGGGGCACCCACCTGCCCGACATCACCGTGGTCTCGCCCGTCCACGACGAGGGCGGCACGTTGCGCTTCTACGTGGCGAGCCGGGGCCACCACGCCGACGTGGGCGGCATCGCCCCGGGCTCCATGTCGCCGCGCGCCACCCGGATCGAGGAGGAGGGCGTCGTGTTCGACAGCCAGCGCCTGGTCTCGGAGGGGGCGTTCCTGGAGGAGGAGACCCGCGCGACGCTCTCGGGCGGCGACTATCCGGCCCGGTCGGTGGAGCAGAACCTGGCCGACCTCAAGGCCCAGCTCGCCGCCAACGCCAAGGGGGCCTCCGAGTTGCTGGCGGTGATCGAGGCGCGCGGGCCGGAGGTGGTCGCGGCCTATATGGGCCACATCCAGGACAACGCCGAGGAGGCGGTGCGCCGGGCCATCGACAGCCTCGCCGACGGCTCCTTCCGGCTGGAGCTGGATTCGGGCGCCGAGATCGCCGTGAAGATCGCGGTGGACCGCGAGGCGCGGAGCGCGCGGGTGGACTTCACCGGCACCTCGGCCCAGCAGGACACGAACTTCAACGCGCCCGCGGCGATCACGCGGGCCGCCGTCCTCTACGTGTTCCGCTGCCTGTGCGAGGACGAGATCCCGCTCAACGCAGGCTGCCTCAGGCCCCTGGAGATCGTCGTCCCCGAGCGCTCCATGCTCAAGCCGGAGCCGCCCGCGGCGGTGGTGGCGGGCAACGTGGAGGTCAGTCAGGGCGTCGTGGACGCGCTGATGGGGGCCTTGGGCGTGCTGGGCTCGGCCCAGGGGACGATGAACAACCTCACCTTCGGCAACGCGACCCACCAGTACTACGAGACGATCTGCTCGGGCGCGCCGGCGGGCCCCGGATTCGACGGGGCGAGCCCCGTGCAGACCCACATGACCAACTCGCACCTGACCGACCCCGAGATTCTGGAGGCGCGCTACCCGGTCGTGCTGGAGGCGTTCGGCATCGCCCGGGGCACCGGCGGGCGGGGGGAATGGAGCGCCGGCGACGGCATCTTCCGCCGCATCCGCTTCGAGGAAGCGATGGACTGCGCAATCCTGTCGGGCAACCGCCGGGTGCGCCCCTTCGGCACGAAGGGGGGCGATCCGGGCCGGGCGGGGCGCAACACGGTGATCCGCGCCGACGGGACCCGCGAGGACCTGGGCGGCTGCGGCCAGACGGAGATGGCGCCCGGCGACGCGGTGCTGATCGAGACGCCCACGGGCGGCGGATACGGGCCGCGCAAGGCCGGAAAGAACGGCGCCGAAAAGAACGGCGACGGGAAGACCGCGGGGGAGGACGGCGATGCTTGAGCGGCTGCGCGCCATGGGCCCGGGCCTGCTGGTCGCGGCCGCCTTCATCGGGCCGGGGACGGTGACCACGGCCAGCGTGGCGGGGGCGGCCACCGGCTTCGCGCTCCTCTGGGCGCTGGTCTTCTCGATCCTGGCCACGCTCGTGCTGCAGGAGATGGCCGCGCGGCTGGGCATCGTGGCGCGCCAGGGGCTGGGCGAGGCGCTGCGGGGCGCCTTCGACGCGGCGCCCGCGCGGTGGGCGATGGTGGCGCTGGTGCTGGTGGCCATCGGCTTCGGCGCGGCGGCGTTCCAGACCGGCAACGTCTCTGGCGCCGGGCTGGGGCTGGAAGGGGCCACGGGGGTGGACGCGCGGATCTGGTCGGTGGCGGTGGGGGTCGCGGCCGCGGGCCTGCTGGCCACGGGCACCTACCGGGTGATCGAGCGGGTCCTGGTGGCGCTGGTCGGGCTGATGAGCCTCGTCTTCGTGGCCACCGCCGTCGCCGTGCGCCCCGACCTGGGCGCGATGGCCGCGGGGCTGGTGCCGGGGATCCCGCCGGGCGCGGCCCTGACCGCCATCGGCCTGGTGGGAACGACGGTGGTGACCTACAACTTCTTCCTCCACGCGGCCTCCGTGCAGGATCGCTGGGGACCCGAGCGCGACACCGACGCGGCCTTGGGCGAGGCGCGGTTCGACACGGTGGCCTCGGTCCTGCTGGGCGGGGCCGTCACCCTCGCGATCCTGATCACGGCGGCGGCGGCCTTTCACGGCACGGGCACGCGGATCGAGGGGGCGGGGCAGATGGCGCGGCAGCTGGAGCCGGTGCTGGGCCCCGCCGCGCGGTGGGTCTTCGCGCTGGGGATCTTCGCCGCCGGCATGACCAGCTCGGTCACCGCGCCGCTGGCGGCCGCCTACGCGGTCACGGGTGTGCTGGGATGGGAGCGGAACCTGAAATCGGCCCGGTTCCGCGCCGTCTGGGCGGTGGTGATCGGGGTGGGGACGGTGCTGGCGGTTCTGGGGACGGACCCGGTGCGCGCGATCCTGCTCGCCCAGGCCGCCAACGGCATCCTGCTGCCCGTGGTGGCCGCGTTCCTTCTGGTGGTGGCCAACCGCGCGGGGCTGCTGGGGCGCCACCGCAACGGGGCCGTGGGCAATACGCTGGGGGCGGCGGTGCTGGTCCTGTCGGGCGGCCTCGGGGCCTGGACGCTGCTGGAGGTGGCGGGGCTCGCCGGCTGAGGCTGCCCGCGCGGCCGCAGGCCCGCTCCCTCGCGCTCGAAGCGCACCAGGCCCGTGCATCCGCGAAGGGAGACAGGGCTCCCGCTGGTCCCTATCCTGGCAAAGGAAACTTTTACCCGAAAGGAAGACGATGACTGTTCTCGGCCGTTACCGCCCGCTCCTGCTGTCGCTGTTCCGGATCATGGCCGCGCTCCTGATCTTGCAGCACGGGACGACGAAGCTCCTGGGCATTCCCGCGGGGCCGATGAACGGCACCTCGATCCAGTCGCTCAGCGGGATCGCGGGGGTGATCGAGCTGGTCTTCGGCGCGCTCCTCGTGGTGGGGCTGTTCTCGCGGCTCTCGGCGTTCCTGCTGAGCGGGCTGACGGCGGCGGCCTACTGGATCGCCCATGCGCCGCAGGGGGTCTATCCGATCTTGAACGGGGGCGAGCTGGCCGCGCTCTACTGCTTCGGCTTTCTCTACCTCGCCGCGGCAGGCCCGGGCCCGATCTCGCTCGACGCGCTGCGCCGGCGGGGGTGAGGCGCCCGGAGGCTCAAGGGTCGGTGGCGGCGGCCCTCGCGTCTGCCGACAGGTTAGTCTTCTCGTCCCGCAGGTGGCGGACCAGATCGGGGGCCACCCGCTCGACGATCGCCTCGCGGCCGTAGCTGTTGAAATGGCAGGTGTCCCACCGGTAGTTCCGGCCCAGCGTGTCGGTGTCGAAGCCGGGGATGACATGCGGGCGCGCCTCGGCCACGCGCTTGAGCACCGCGTTGATCCGGGGGACGCCGTCGACGCGCTCCGCTCCCATGCACCGGGTGGCCCGGAACAGGTACACCTCCGCATGGGGGGCATCGCCGGCGAGACGGTCCATCAGTTCCGTCACGTCCCGCTCGAAGGCCTCCGCGTCTTGGATCACAGCGGCATCGGTCTCGCCCTGATGCCACAGGACCAGCTGCGGTGTGTAACCCGCCTCGGCGGCGGAAGAGATCCGCCCCTGGAGCGCGCCGTAATAGCCCGACCGGTCGTCGAGCCAGTCGGAGAACTGGGTGCCGCCGATGGCGCTGTTAATCAGCAAGACAGGCCGGTCGGCGATCTGGGAGACGCGGTCGGCGAGGGGCGACCACAGGCTCCCGCCGTTCCCCAGGGCACCCAGGAGCGGATCGGCGGCGGGAAAGCATTTCCCCTCGAACCAGACCGAGACGTCCTTGCCGGCCTCGTATTTCGCGGGGACGACGTTGGCCGCGTTCGACTGCCCGCCGGTCACGATCACCAGCGCCTCGGCGGGATCGGGGCACGCGACCGCCTGCCGCCGTTCGGCCTGCTCGGGGCCGGGGACGGACCGCCAGGACTTCTCCAGTCCCATCGTGGTGCGCACCGAGTAGCTCAGCCGGTCGAAGGCCTGCCTGGGAATGTCGGTCTCGAGCGTGAAGACGATTCCGGCCATGGCGGAAAAGACGATGATCGCGAAGGCGACGAAAACGGATACGATGGGACGCATGATGAACGGTCCGGAAAAGGGACTTTGGAAAAAGGCGGTCGAGGTCTTCCGCGGCGCTAATACCCGCGAGCGTTAAGGTTTATTAATATCTGCCTCGAGACAACCATTCAAAGTAAAACCGACCTGATATCCATGGCTTGTGAGCCTCGCCGTGAACAAATCCCCCTCCACGGGAGAATCGTCTTCGATCCCTGGGGTAGAGCGGCGAATCCGCGGTCCGCCCCCGAAGAAGGGCGAACCGGGGCGCGGCCGCCAATAGGCTCTGGACCCTTCCGCCGGGTCATGTCTTTGCTCTGGAGAGGGAACATCGCGGCCCGCCCGTGGGGAGGGGCGCAGCAGGAGGGGGAGACCGGGCCATGCCGGACGACATCCGACAGGACGCCGCCGCAAACCAGCCGGACGAGACGGACGGCAAGGGGGGGCGCGACCCGCGCTGGACCTGGGGGGTGAGAGCTTTGGGGCTGGTGGCGGCGGGCCTCGTCTGGTTGCTGCTCGGGGGCTCGGAGAACCTGTCCGGCGAGGCGCGCGCGGTGGCCGCCATCGCCACGCTCATGGCGATCTGGTGGATGACCGAGGCGATCCCCCTGGCGGCCACGTCGCTTCTGCCCATCGTGCTGCTGCCCGCGTTCGCGGGGCAGGAGGTGGGCGACGCGACGGCGCCCTATGCCAGCTCCATCGTGTTCCTGTTCCTGGGCGGCTTCCTGATCGCCATCGCCATGCAGAAATGGGACCTGCACCGCCGCATCGCGCTCCAGACCCTGTCCAAGGTGGGGGTGGAGCCCAAGCGCATCGTGCTGGGCATGATGCTGGCCACCGGGTTCCTGTCCATGTGGGTGTCCAACACCGCCACGACGCTGATGATGCTGCCCATCGGGCTGTCGATCCTGACGCTGGTGGTCGAGCGCAGCCGCGCCACCGGGCAGGGCTCGGAGGTGGGCGAGGACCTGCACGCGGGCAGCCGGATCTCGGACGTGGTCGACGACCCCGACATCCGGGCCTTCGGCGTCTGCCTGGTGCTGGCCATCGCGTGGTCGGCCAGCATGGGGGGCTTGGGCACGCTGCTGGGCTCGCCCCCCAACGCCATCGTCGCGGGCTACCTCTCCGACGAGCTGGGCCGCGACATCGGCTTCGTGAACTGGATGATGCTGGGCCTGCCGCTGGCCCTCGTCTTCATCCTGATCGGCTGGGTGCTGATGACGCGGGTGCTCTATACCTTCGACCTCGCCGAGATCCCCGGCGGACGCGACATGATCGAGGGCCAGATCTCGGAGCTGGGGCCAATGAGCCAGGGCGAGAAGATGGTGCTGGCCGTGTTCTGCAGCGCCGCCTTCCTGTGGATCGTGCCGGGCCTTCTGTCGGACATCACCGGGATCGAGGCGCTGGGGGTGCTCGACGACACCGCCATCGCCATCGCGGCCGGCCTCGCGCTGTTCCTGCTGCCGGGCGACGGGGCGGGGCGGATGGTGCTGGACTGGCCCGACGCAGAGGACGGGCTGCCCTGGGGGGTGCTCTTGCTGTTCGGGGGGGGCCTGAGCCTCGCCGCGGCGGTGGCGGCCACCGGGCTCGACGAGTGGTTCGGCCAGCAGGTCAGCGGGCTGGGCGCGCTGCCGGTGATCGCGATCCTGGCCGCGGTCGTGACCCTGGTGATCTTCCTCACCGAGGTGACCTCGAACACCGCCACGGCGGCGACCTTCATCCCCGTCCTGGGCGGCGTGGCCACGGGCATCGGCGTGGACTCCGTCTCGCTGCTGATCCCGGCGGCGCTGGCGGCCACCTGCGCCTTCATGCTACCCGTCGGCACGCCGCCCAACGCCATCGTCTTCGGCTCGGGCGCGGTGACGATCGGGCAGATGGCCAAGGGGGGCGCGGTGCTGAACGTGGTGGGCGTGGTGCTGATCACCCTCTTCTCCTACACGCTCGGCCGCTTCGCGCTCGGCCTGACGTTCTGATCCCGCGGGGGCGCGGGCCCGTATGCCCGCCCCCATGCCAGAAGACCGGAGAACCCGACCCCCATGAGCGACGACGAACAGGCGCCCCGCGAGGGAGGAAACCAGGTACCCCGGGGGGGTGACGATCGCGCATCCCGGGGGGGTGACGACGACGCGTCCCGCAAGGAGGACCGGCAGGCGGCCCTGCGCGCCGCGGCGCTGGAATACCACCGCGAGCCGCAGCCCGGAAAGCTCGAGATCCGCGCCACCAAGCCCCTGGCCAACGCCCGCGACCTCGCCCGCGCCTATTCCCCCGGCGTGGCCGAGGCCTGCCGCGAGATCGAGGCCGACCCGCGCACGGCGCGCGACGTCACCGCGCGGGGCAACCTGGTGGCCGTGGTCACCAACGGCACCGCGGTGCTGGGCCTGGGCGATATCGGCGCGCTGGCCTCCAAGCCGGTGATGGAGGGCAAGGCGGTCCTGTTCAAGAAATTCGCCAATATCGACTGCTTCGACATCGAGCTGGAGCAGCCCGACCCCGAGAAGCTGGCCGAGATCGTCTGCGCGCTGGAGCCCACCTTCGGCGCCATCAACCTCGAGGACATCAAGGCGCCCGACTGCTTCGTGGTGGAGCGGATCTGCCGCGAGCGGATGAACATCCCCGTCTTCCACGACGACCAGCACGGCACCGCCATCGTGGTGGGCGCGGCGGCCACCAACGCGCTCAACGTGGCCGGCAAGCGGTTCGAGGACATCAAGATCGTCTCGACGGGCGGCGGCGCGGCGGGGATCGCCTGCCTCGACCTGCTGTGCAAGCTGGGCGTCAAGCGCGAGAACGTCTGGCTGTGCGACCTTCAGGGCCTCGTCCACGAGGGCCGCGAGGTGGGCATGACCGAGCAGAAGGCGGCCTATGCCCAGCCCGGCGGCGCGCGGGACCTGGGCGACGTGATCGAGGGGGCCGACCTGTTCCTCGGGCTTTCCGGCCCCGGCGTGCTGACGCCCGAGATGGTCGGGCGCATGGCCGCCGACCCGATCATCTTCGCCCTGGCCAACCCCAGCCCCGAGATCGACCCCGAGGAGGCGCGGCGCGTCGCGCCCACCGCCCTCATCGCCACGGGGCGGTCGGACTTTCCCAATCAGGTCAACAACGTCCTGTGCTTTCCCTTCATCTTCCGCGGCGCGCTCGACGTGGGCGCGACCACGATCAACGACGAGATGAAGATCGCCTGCGTCGAGGGGATCGCCGAGCTCGCGCGCCGCACCACCTCCGCCGAGGCGGCGGCCGCCTACCAGGGCGAGCAGCTCTCGTTCGGGCCCGACTACCTGATCCCCAAGCCGTTCGACCCGCGCCTGATGGGCATCGTCGCCCCGGCCGTGGCCCGCGCCGCGATGGAGACCGGCGTGGCCGAGCGTCCGCTCGAGGACCTCGACGCCTACAAGCAGCGGCTCGACGCCTCGGTGTTCCGCTCGTCGCTGGTCATGCGCCCCGTCTTCGAGGCCGCGGCCACCGCCGAGCGGCGCATCGTCTTCGCCGAAGGGGAGGACGAGCGGGTGCTGCGCGCCGCCCATGCCATGATCGAGGAGACCACCGACCGGCCCATCCTGATCGGGCGGCCCGACATCGTGGCGCTCAGGGCCGAGCGGGCGGGCCTGCCGATCCGGCCCGAGCGCGACTTCGAGATCGTCTCGCCCGACAACGACCCGCGCTACCGCGACTACTGGACCACCTACCACGAGATCATGCAGCGCCGCGGCGTGACCCCCGACATCGCCAAGGCGATCATGCGCACCAACACCACCGCCATCGGCGCGGTGATGGTCCAGCGCGAGGAGGCCGACAGCCTGATCTGCGGCACCTACGGGCAGTATCTGTGGCACCTAGACTACGTCACCCAGGTGCTGGCCTCGGGCGATCACCACCCGGTGGGGGCGCTCAGCCTGATGATTCTGGAGGACGGTCCGCTCTTCGTGGCCGACACCCATGTCCATCCCCAGCCCAGCCCCGCTCAGATCGCCGAGACGGTGATCGCAGCGGCCCGCCACGTGCGCCGCTTCGGCATCGAGCCCGAGATCGCGCTGTGCTCGCACTCGCAGTTCGGCAATTTCGACTGCGACACCGGCATCCGCATGCGCGCCGCGCTGGAGATCCTGGACGCCGAGCCCCGCGACTTCGTCTACGAGGGCGAGATGCACGCCGACGCGGCGCTCGACGCCCGCGTCCGCGAGCGGATCTTTCCCAACTCGCGCCTGGCGGGGGCGGCGAACGCGCTGGTCTTCGCCAATACCGACGCGGCCTCGGGCGTGCGCAACATCCTCAAGATGAAGGCCAAGGGGCTGGAGGTGGGCCCGATCCTGATGGGAATGGGCAACCGCGCCCATATCGTGACCTCCTCGATCACGGCGCGCGGCCTGCTCAACATGTCGGCCGTCGCGGGGACGCCGGTGGCCCATTACGGGTGAGCGCGTCCCGGGCCCGCCCCCCGGGAGACGGCGCCCCCGGGCACGGGCGCGTCAGCGGGTCTCCACCGGGCCGGTCCGGTCCTGCGGGCGCGAGCGGGAGGCCTGGGGACCGGCCAGACCGACCATCCGCGCCACCACGCGGAAGTCGAACAATGCCTCGGCGAGGCGGAACCGGAGCCTGAGGAACTGCAGCAGGGCGCCCGCCACCACCGCGAGCAGGAACGCCGCCACGTAGAGGGTGGCGCCGCTCGGGGTCGTCGTGGAGAGTAGGACCCGCGCGGCGACCATCATGACGGGGAAATGCACGGCGTAGAAGACGATGGAGTTCCGCCCTATCCACTCGAGCCCCCCGGAGACGGCGTTGCCGCGGTAGAAGGAGGAGACCCACAGAATCGCGAGGATCAGCCCGACGGGCACCCAGACATAGAGCGGGTCGTACTTGATGGACCCCGACAGCACGCTGATCACGCCCCCCGCGACCGCCGCCCCGAGCCCGAGCAGCGCCAGGTATCCGCGGCCGCGCAGGGAAATTTGCCGCTCGACCACGTAATGGCCTAGGAGGAAGAACATCAGGAGCGCCGAGAAGCGGTCCATGCGCAGGAACGACGGCAGGAGCCCCGATCCTGCCAGGCACACCGCCATGACCGGCAGGAGGGGCACTCGAAGGCGCACCAGCACGAGCGCGATGACGTAGTAGGCCGTCAGGAACCACAGGTACCACAGGACCGACGGCGCGCTGATCGGGGTCTTCAGGATGTATTCGAGCGTCAGCCGCCCCTCGGCGGCGTAGACCACCAGGCTCCACAGCAGAAACGGCCAGAAGATGAGGCAGAACTTGCCCCATACATACTCCTTCAGGGGCTTCTTCAGGGCCTTGTGGAGCAGCATGCCCGACAGGAACATCAGGAGCGGGATCCGGAACGGGTCGAGGAACAGGTTGAACGCCGTCAGGGCGGCCGGGAAGTCCAGATCCGTGTCGCCGACCACGACGAAGGCATGGACGGACAAAACGAGAAGGATGCAGATCCCGCGGGTCAGGTCCATCCAGCGAAGTCTTTGGGAAGCCATGCAATAATCTTTCTAAATGGCGTTCGGGTCCGAAAAGATCGCCGCATCGGCAAAATAGCCGGAGACGGCAGAAATTTCTGCCTCCCCATCCAGGGAGCTTATTACAGAATCTTGTCGAATTTGAGGCGATCCAGTCTCCTCGCTTCTCGACCCCCCACAAGTCGGGTGGGCAGTCGCAGGGGGCTTTCGCGGATGCGGCAGAATGACGTCCACAAATCTGTGGCTAGCGGCCTGTCACGCCCCCAATCAAGGGGGGATGTACGCGATGAGGCCCTGTTGCACAAATTCTGTGAGGGATTCATCTCGTGAATCCAGCATTGTAGCTGGGCTCTATGAGCAGACCTCCACCCCAACCTACAAGATCAGGAACTGGCCGGCCTATGACGAATCGCCGAAGCGCCCGGGCTCTCTGACGATCTGGTTTAACATCAAGATGAGCTGGGATGCCGTGCCGACAGACAGTCGTAGCCAGCAGCGGACTTATAGCGACAACGCCTATTCAGACATGCCTTTCAATGAAAGTGCTGTTCGGTATGGCGGCGTCGCTATAGGTTCGGCTTCGTCGAGAGCCTGTTGCGCCTGGTCGGCCTAGGTGTCACATCCCGCGTGATTATACGGTCGTTTCTTGAAGAGGTCCGGCCTTTGTCGCTGCCAGTCCTTGAGG
>CANMTR010000019.1 GCA_947500825.1 uncultured Paracoccaceae bacterium
TCCATAAAGACGTCGTTATGCACGTGTCTTAGACGGTCGGATCGAGGTCAGGCACGCGGTCCAAAGCGGGCGGTTACGGCGATCTCGACGTCGAGCCCGGCGATCCGCTCATCAAGGTGGCGCAGGCCGTCCACGAGGACCTGACGCATGCTCGCGGCCCCTTGCGGGACGACCTCGCCGAATTCGGTCAGATGGCCATGTCACGCCGAAGGCGGGCTTTAAGCACGACGCGTCGATCGTCTGGGTGCGCTGCCGGATCAGCAATTCGCGCACGCGGAACACCGCGGCCGCGCCCTGCGTCTTCTCGCCCTTCACCGGCACGAACCGCATGTCCGGGCGCTGGTTTGTCACCTTCCATCGATCCACTGGATCAATGCATCGCTTCGCGACCGGCTCGAACCCTTCGCAGATCGCCTCAGCATCTGGCGGCATCATTCTTCTGCCTGCGCACGGACGGTTTCACGTAGGCCGGCGGGATTAGCCTGACCTCATGGCCCAGCTTGCCGATCTCCCGGCCCCGGTAATGGGCACCGCCGCAGACCTCCACCTCAACGGTGCAGGACGGCCCTCCGGCGAGAAACATCAGCACCTGACCCCGCCACAACTTCCTGCGGAGTACCGCGCGCCCTGTCGCGTCAGCCCCATGCAACTGGAACACGTTCTTCGCCAGATCGAGCCCGATTGTGATAATCTCCAACATGACCGCTCCCTCACGTGGATCGTCGCTGACCCACCTTGGTACATCGGATACCGTCGGGGGGGGGCGGTCACACCATCAAAGCTACTGGCGTGGTATCTCCACGTGCTACGACAGGTGCGCCAGGATATTTCCGTACGCCGTCGCCACGGCCGCGGCCGTTATCTTCTGGCTTTAAAGATCAATGAGTTTGGGCCATAAGCTGCGAGATCGTTCGTGCCGCTTACTATTAAAGGGATAAGTCGCTTTGAACCTCGGGCGAAAGTTCTACGGCAATGTCGCGCTGATCCTAAATTTTGAACGGTGAGTAAATCCTAACAATCTCTAGTAAAGATTTGATGTTTGGATGCTTTCTAATATCAGATATAATAACTTTGAGACCTTCGCTTTTCTTGTTTGACGTAGCTAGAATTCTCGCAACTCTTCTTGCTGCGTTATTCCGCATACCCTTCGCTACTTTTATCATACCGCTGCTTTTCTCTTCCTTTTCCATCCTTGCAACTAATAGATCCATCGCCTCGATGCGACCAGACCAACTCGCCAGTTGGTCCTTAGACAGACTGCCGGCTCGGAACGTATAAACTACTAGAGGTTCAGTTATATAAGCCATTCCATATTCGGCAGAAAAATCAAGAAATAGAAGTGTATCTTCACCGTTTCTAAGGGATTCATTCCAAGGAGAGGTGCCCAGCCTCTTGATAATTGCCTCTCTTCTTAGGAGAGTGGCAGAAGGAATGAACTTACCACTTTCTTTTGAGAAAATGTGAAAGAACTTTTCGGGCAAATAATAACTGGTTTGAACTTGCTCCACAGTGTTGTCGAAAATATTCTCGGTTGTTCCTATGTCTTCAATTGGAACTGTAATCTGGGCAGACGAGGCGGCGTTGTAGCCCCCTGAATCCAGCTCATGAACCATTATATCGTAAAAATTCGATGATATGTAGTCATCAGAATCCAAGAAGTGAATAATTCTTCCGCGGGATATTGAAAACCCATAATTTCTCGCAGCCGAGACACCCTTATTTTCCTTCAAGTCAACAAAAGTCAATCTAGGATCCCGGATGTCCACGTACTCACGTGGATCAACACCTGCGTCGTTGACTACGATGATCTCTAGATCTGTGAACGTTTGACCGAGGACGCAATTAATAACGCCAGGCAAAGTATCAAGATTATTAAAAGTTGGAATGATAGTGGAAACGTGAGGTGCTGATTTCTCGTAAACGGAAGTGCTGTCGAGCGTCATTTTCCTAACCTTCCCGAAAGGCGTGGGGTTACTGTCTTGAAAGCATCCGACCGAAATAATTCTTTACATCTTCCGCGCTCATGGTGATTCTATCTCGTCGGGTTAGAAACTCTTGTAAGTAGCTGCCGTAATTGACGATTTCTAAGTCTTTTGCAGGGATGCGTCTCGGCCGGATAAGAACGTTCGATAACCAAGTTACCAGGTGTACACAAGCTGCTTCCAGTTAAGCCCTCAACTGGTCTTCCACTAGACATCGTTAGGCCAGATTCGAGACCGGCAAGATCTAGAATGGTTGCAGTAGAAATTCACCGGACGGATTTTCACACGATTTTAATAATATTTCAGCTTAAAGCGTTCCCCATCTTCCTCGATAAGTTCGGACGACGGGCTCGATCTCGGCCCTGCCAATGGCCAAGAAGCGGTTCATGATTTCGGCGTGGATCTCTTGCGCGAGCCAATCGGCTTCGCGGTCGGACCGGCATGCCCTACGGCGAGAAGAGCCTGGAACGGCAAGCTCAGCGCAATGGCTACCGTGACCGTGGCTGGCAGACCCGGGCCGTGAACGTGAAGCTGCGCACTGCACGTCGGTAGCTGCTTCCCGTCATTCCCGGAGCTTTGCAAGGTGCCCCGGAAGTCACTCACGGCGGTGATCCAGGAGGCCTGTGTCTACGGCGTCTCGCCGCGAGCTATGGACGATCCGGTGCGGGCCATGGGCGGGCCGGCATCTCCAAAGCTTGGGGAGCCGACTGTGCGAAGAAGAGCGGTGTCCGTCATCGGTCCAAGAACGATGGCGAGCTGCGGGCGGATCGTTGCCTTCCTGACCCGACCGATCGACGGCGAATGGCTCTCCCTCTGGATCGACGCCACCGGTCTCAAGGTTCGGCAGGGCGGGCGCATCGTGTCTGCCGCCCTCACCCTCGCGGTCGCCGCGAACAGTGGGCCGCCACTGGTTCGAGCCCATTGGCAAACTGCCGGCGTGAGCTCCTCTACAGGCGATTGGACCGTCCGAAGCTGAGACGTTTCGGACCGACGTCCTGCGCGATCTCGCGCGCCGGGGTCTGTCGGGCGTGAAGCTGATGATCAGATCTTCCGAAGAGAAACAGCGTGGGGCGCTGTTTGTCGGCATACCGCAAGAGGGTATCAAAGCGACCGTTGCTCGCGCGCTCTCCACCATCTGGCAGCGCTAGCGGGTGCATCTTCATAGGAATGCCTTGGCCCATGCCGGCAGGAGCAAACTGCGCGTGGTGTCCGACCTTCATCGCCACGGCCTTCGCCCGGCCTGACCACACCGCGGCCAATGCCGAGTGGCGTCTCGTCGCCGATCAGATGCGCGGCACGCTATCCCGGCTCGCCATCCTCATGGACGGGGCCGAAAAGGATGTCCTCGGCTACATGACCTTTCCCCGGCAGCATCGCACGAAGCTGCACTCGACGAACCTCATCGAACGCCGGAACAGGAAGATCAAGATGCGCGAAGATGTTGTCGGCATCCTCTCCAGCGAGGCCGCCATCCCTCGCCTCGCCGGCGCGATCCCGATGGAGCAGACCGAGGAATGGACGGGTCAGCGCGGCCGATACGTGACGATGGAACCGGAAGTCCGCGAAGTGAAACCCCGGCACCGGTCTGCAACGATCCCGTCGGCAGCCTGTTTGCCACGCAGACAGACGGAGTAGCCCGGCCACGCCGCCATCCGTCAGTCATAGGAGAAACCACGCCACGTGGTGAGACGCGATCTCGGCGCTATCCTAGCGCGACACGATGCTGATCTGCGTAGACTTGAAGATTGCTTCGCTGCCGCCGCATTGAGGTCGCCCTGACCACCCGTCTTCTGCGATGCCGCCATCCGGTTCCGCCTATCGATCTAGGTGCTCCTCAAGCTACCGGTCGACAGTACCGGGATCAGGTTTCTCGGCGATGGCGAATGGCCGGCGCGTATGCATGCCCCAACGGCCGATGGCGCAAGGTGCATTTGGCCATGGGCGCAGCCACGTCCGATATCCGGGCGGTCGTACTCCCTCCCGGGAGCGCCGTCGCCAGCCCGATCATTCTCGTTCGGAAAAACAGGCGTTTTTGAACGGAGAACTACCCAGGCCGAAAAGGCTTGGAACGAAACGCTGCGCGCCATACAACACCACGGCCGGGCGTTCCCAATGCACTGGACCGGATATCACGCCCGAAGCCGCATCGAGGCGAAGATGCGATGCTTCGAGGCAAGCGTCGAAAGCATCGCCGCGAGAATCCCCGACGGCCAGACCGCAGAGACCCACCTCCCGCGTCGCCCTCATGAACCGCTTCCCGGGCACCGGCACCGTCGAGACCCTTCGCTTGGCCTGACATGGACGGGGAAAGGGGGCGTCACGCCTCAGGCAGGAGGTCTGCGACAACGTCGCTTCGAGCCCTAACGGACATTCCTTCGAGACGAGGCGCGCGCCTGTATCTCGTCCAGCGCATCGGCATTTCGCCGCCCCCAATCGTAGACCGTTTCGACCAAATCCACGAAGCGCCGCCCGAGCGGCGTCAGGCTGTAGCGCACCGCCGGGGGGACGGCGCTCTCAACATGGCGCTCGATCAGGCCGCTCTCCTCCATCTCGCGCAGGGTCTGGACCAGCATCTTCTTGGAAATCCCCGGCAGGCTGCGATGCAGGACCCCGGTGCGCGCCTGGCCGTCGTGTCGCGCGTGGAGTGTGTGAAGGACCATGCTCGTCCACTTGGTCGAGAAAATCTCGAGAACCCGCCGCGGCGCGCAATCCTCGCGCCATTCCCGCTCGTCGCTGCCCGGCTGCATGGTTACCTCCTGGTGCCTATGTCCCAATTCGGTGCCGTCTAGCGCGCTTGCACCTGCCTGCCTAGGTACCTGTCCACGAACGATGGAGAGCGACATGAGCAAGCGCGCATTGGTGGTCGGCGCCACCGGTATCCAGGGCCGCGCCCTGACGGACAAACTGGTCGAAGACGGATGGAAGGTCTTTGGCCTCGCCCGGACGCCCAAGGAGCAGCCTGGAGTGACCCCGGTGGCAGCTGACCTGCTCGACCCCGACAGCCTCGGCACGGCCCTGGAGGGGATCGACCCTACCCACGTCTTCCTGACCACGTGGCTTCGTATGGAAAGCGAAGCCGAAAACATCCGCGTCAATTCGCAGATGCTGCGCAACCTCTTCGCGGCCCTGCGCCCCGCGGGATCGGTCGAGCACGTCGTGCTCGCGACCGGGCTCAAGCACTATCTCGGCCCTTTCGAAGCCTACGGGAAGGGCGAACTGCCAAAGACGCCGTTCCGAGAGGATCAGGGCCGGCTGGACGTGGAGAACTTCTACTACGCCCAGGAGGACGAGGTTTTCGCCGCGGCCGAGCAGAATGGATTCTCCTGGAGCGTCCATCGCCCCCACACGGTCATCGGCAAGGCCGTCGGCAACGCCATGAACATGGGCCAGACGCTCGCCGTCTATGCCACGATCTGCCGTGAAACCGGGCGCCCGTTTCGCTTCCCCGGTTCGCAGGTGCAGTGGGAAAGCCTGACCGACATGACCGACGCGCGACAACTCGCGGCGCAGATGGCCTGGGCAGCCACGAGCGCCGAGGCCCGGAACGAGGACTTCAACGTGGTCAACGGCGATGTCTTTCGCTGGAACTGGATGTGGCACCGCATCGCTGAGTGGTTCGGCATCGAGGCCGAGGAGTTCGACGGCACCGAGGCTCACTCGAAGATCAGATGGCCAGCGACGCCGAAATCTGGGCCGAGATCGCCGATCGTCACGGTCTCGCAGAGCGCGACCTTGGCCGTCTCGCGTCGCCGTGGCACACCGATGCCGACCTTGGTCGACCGATAGAGGTCGTCACCGACATGTCCAAGAGCCGCAAACGGGGCTTCACGGGCTATATCGCCACGGATGAGGCGTTCTTCGACCTTTTCGAAAAGCTCCGTGCGGACCGCATCATCCCGGGCGCATGAACCGATACTTGGTGGTCGGGGGCCCGATCCGGGCCCCCGGAAAGAGGCGGGCCAGAGAACAGGAAACGCGCGACGCGTGGAACGGTCGGAAAGTCCGCAGGGTGCGGGTTCGGTCGCCGCTTGACCATGCGAACGCGGCGAACGGCTGATCGGGCCGGCCCCCCATGCGGCATCGGCCGCGGCGATGAACGGCAGTTCCGGGCCGATGCCGTTGGAAGAGTCCGCCTGATTGGCGTGTTAGCTGCGGATTCAGTTCCTCCGTGTCGGGGTTCTGGCGGCGACGAGGGGGTTTCGGCAATCGATACGGGGCGCTCTGTTCCACGAGTTCTTGCTTGAGGAGCACGTTCTGACGGATCACCTGATCCGATCGATCGATCGGGTCGTGGATCGCGAACCCCGGAGCTCGACCGGCTGTGCCCCAGTGGACCGGCCGGAGCGGAAGGCGAATTCCCCCTCATTGCCAACGCCCAGAACAGAAAGCGACGTTTCACCCCTATCGCCTCCACCGAGCCTGCCCAAATGTCCGCGGCTCAAGCTGCGACCTCGACGGCCATGTCGGTGAATATCCATGGCAACCGTCTCGGGGGTGGCGCGTAGGCAAGGGGGATGGCTCGACGCCGTTCATCTTGCGGATGGCGACAGTGGAAGCGATCCGGCTCGAGGCGCCTCGTCGTCTCCCGTGAGGAGCGCGTTCGTGCGACCGGCAGCCAGATCTCGACAAGGGTGCTGTCCGCCTCGACCCGGTCGTCCTCGGCAAATTGGATCGTGACATGGGCGCGGCGGATGTCCGTGCCCACGCCGGAAATCGGCGGGATGCATGGCCACCGCGATCGGCAGGCGAGGCCAGAGCCGGAGCCGGACTGGCCTTCACGACTCAGGCGCCGCTCAGCGTCACCTGGGGCGGAACCGGCCGATGCCGCCGTGCCACCCCGCCGATGGTTACCCCGGTCGCGGAGCACTTCGCCACGATCCGCAGCCTTGTTTCAGGAGGGCATGTCCGACGCCCTTTCGGAAACGCCAGGACCCGATTGATGCAGATGCAAGGCTGCGATGCGGATTATATAGGGGCGGGGCCGTCCGTCTTCGTGGCCGAAACCCATTCTGCCATCAGGGCGAGGTCCGAATGTGCGAACGGCTCTGGATGGAGACGCGGGTGCGGACTGCGAAGGTGACTAGGCGACGGTGAAGCATTTCCTGCGATCCGTGTCGCAGGTGAGCCGTCGGCCGATGGCAACCGGCGGGGACGTGGCCGCGGCGATGGCGGAGATGGTGCGACCCACGGTAGCGTCAGCTGGGGCGCGCGTCGTCGCGCACTTGGCCGGTGTCGTCGTTGACGAAGAAGGGCACCCGCGCGGGCGCCGAAAGGTCGGGCAGGAGTGCAGCGACCTCGCCAAGCACCACCGAGGTGATGAACGGAAGGTCGAGGGCGCGCACCTGGCCGAGCGACACCCAGTGGAGATGGCGCAATTCATCCTCGGCGCGGGAGAAGTCGTCCGCGTCGGTGGCCAGTGCCTCGGCGGGCAGGAGGAAGAAGCGCGCGTCGAAGCGGCGCGTGCGGCCGGGCGGCGTGATCGCGCGGAAGGCATAGACGAGGCGCGAGGCGTCGGGCCGGTGGCCGGTGGCGGCGAAGCCGCGCCAGCCCGGCGGCGCGTCGCCCCAAGCGGCGGGGGTTCCCGCCACCTGGCCCGTTTCCTCCCATAATTCGCGGATGGCGGCGGCGGCGAGGGCCTCCGGGGCGGGCTGGCCGGGGCGATCGAGCCGCGCGCGCGTCGTGGCGTCGAGGCCCAGGCCAAGGGGGATGGCGGCGTCGCCCGCGTCCACCGCGCCGCCGGGGAAGACATATTTCGACGGCATGAAGGTCGCTGCCGCGCCACGCTGGCCCATCAGGAGAGCGGGCTCGCCGCCAGCATCACGGACAACGATCACCGTCGCCGCGTCACGGATCAGAATCCGTGCATCCTCTTGGCCCATTGGAACCCCACCATCGCGCCCTTGATCCGGGGCAAGAGGTAGAGTGAGAGCCCCGCGGTGAAGGTACAGAAAATCGACGCCAGAACCAATGGCTCGGGACGAAAGGCGACGAAGGTCACGTGCAGGAGCGGCGCCATGACGTGGCCGACGATCAGGATGGTGAGATAGGCAGGGCCGTCGTCGGCGCGGGCGTGACTGAGATCCTCGCCACAGATGGCGCAGCGCGCGCGCAGCGTCAGGTAGCCGCGCAGGAGCGGACCGGCGCCGCAATGGGGGCAACGGCGGCGAAAACCGCGGGCGAGCGCGGGACGCAAGGGGCGTTCCACAGCCTGGTCCGCGTGGTCTGAGGTAGTGTCGAACATGAACTCGTTCCGGATGGCACGAAGATCACGTAACCGCTAGCGCCCGGCGATGATAGCCCGCGCGACATCCTTGCGCGGCTTTGTCGCGAGGATCAGCCGGCCGCCTTGCGCGGGCCCTGGTCGCCGAAGGCGGGGTGGCCGAAATCGTCTGGTCCGGCCAGCTCGCACCGGTTGCGCCCGCCGGACTTGGCCCGGTAGAGCGCCGCATCGGCGGCGGCGATGGCCTCCTCGGGGGAGGCCGACACGGTGCAGGCGACCCCGGCGCTGATCGTCACCGTCAGCGCCTCGCCGCCGGCGACGACGGGCGCGCCCGAGAGCGCGGCGCGCAGCCGCTCTGCGGCCTGCATGGCCTCGGTCGGGCAGGTGTCGCTCAGCGCCACCAGGAACTCCTCGCCGCCGAAGCGGGCGACCATATCGTGGTCGCGCAGGTTGCCCTGCAGCCGCTCGGCCACGGCGCGCAGGGTGATGTCGCCGGCGGCGTGGCCGAGCCGGTCGTTGACGGACTTGAAGTGGTCCACATCGATCAGCACCACGCCGTAGCTGCGCCCCTCGCCCCTGCGAAGGGTGACCAGGTCGGCCAGATGGTGCATGGCATAGCGGCGGTTGTAGAGACCGGTCAGGTGGTCCTGGGCGGCCATGGTCAGCGTGCGGTCGAGCTGGGTGCGCATCTCGTCGGCCTCTACCTTGGCGGCAAGCTCGCGCCGGATCAGGAGCGCGCGCTCGGCGGGGCAGGCGTCGCGGCGCAGGAGAGCGTTGGCGCCTTGGTCGAGCGCGCGGATACCCGCGGAGCGGTCGGTGTCGTCGAACTCCATCAGGATCGCGGCGCGGCGCGAGGCGTGATGGCTGCGCAACTCCGCCAGGAGCCACAGCGCCTCGTCGGGGTCGTCCTCGGTGGCGATGACATGCAGGTCGGCGGGTGGGCGCGGCGTTGCCGGGTCCAGCACCTCGGTGGGCGTGAGCGCCTCGATCCGGCAGTCGAGATGGGCAGAGAGCCCCTGCATCACCCGTCCAACGGCGGCACGCGAGGCGCCCACCAGGGCGACCCGGCGCGGACGGGCGAAGCCGCTCGCGGGCTCGGCGAAACCCAGCTTGCGCGCGGTGCCTACCTGTCGGGCGATCTCGGCCCGGGCGCCGTAGGCGCGCAGGAGGGCGCGGATGTTCGACAAGACCCACGCCTTGTCGATGGGGCGGCTCAGGACCGCGGCGGCGCCCGCCTCGAGCCAGCCGGCGCGCAGATCGGATGTGCTGCGGCTCGTGACCACGATGAAGGGGGGCATGTCGGTGCCGGTGGCGGCCATGTCCTCGGCCAGGCCGGAGGAGGCGAAATCGGTCAGGCCCGCATCGGCGATGACGATGTCGGCGTTGCCCGCCGCGATCTCGGCGCGAGCCTCGGCGCCGGTGGGCACGGCCACGACCTGATAGCGGGCCGCGGCGAGCATGGCCTTGAGCGCAATACGGTCTGTTGCCGTTTGATCCGCAATCAGGACACGCCGTGCCATGCTGTCTCCGTAAAAGGCCGTCGGACGGGGGAAGGCCCGATCCTTGTGTTTAAATCTGAAGCGATTTTGTTAAGAAAGTATTTCCCGCAATGGAGAGGACAATGAACCGCGAGGCGGCGATGGCGCTGGCACAGGACGCGCTGATCTGGCTGGCCAGGCACGAGAACCTGATGCCGGTTTTCCTGAATGCGAGCGGAAGCGACGCCCCGAGCGTGCGCTCAGGCGCCCGCGACCCGCACTTCCTGGGCTCGGTACTCGACTTCGTGCTGATGGACGATGCCTGGGTCGTGGCCTTTTGCGACGAGCGGGATCATGCCTACGAGGCGCCGGCGCGAGCCCGCGCGGCGCTGCCGGGAGGCCAGCAGGTCCACTGGACCTGATGCGCCCGGTGAGGAAGGATTAAGACTCGTCGGCTATCTCCGCGTCCACCCCGGGTAGGGAAGGGACGACGGCGATGAACGGTATAGCGGCGCGGGCAATCGAGAGGTTCGTCTGCGATACCTACGGTGAGGCCGCGTGGCACGACGTGGTGCGCAGGGCCCGGCTACACGTGAGCTCGTTCGAGCTGCTGCTGACCTATCCCGAGAACACCACCGCGCGGCTCGTGGCGACCTCGACGGCAGTTCTGGGCCGGCAGGTACACGACCTGATGGAGGACTTGGGCACCTACCTGGTGACCCACGACAACATGGCCGCGGTGCGGCGCCTCCTGCGTTACGGGGGGGCCGATTTCGAGAGCTTCCTCGACTCGCTCGACGACCTTCCCGACCGCACGCGACTGGCCTTCCCGGAGTTGGTGCTGCCGCGGTTGCGCACCCGCCCGCGGGGGGCCGGGGCCTTCGATGTGGAGTGCGGCGAGGCCACGCCCCTGATGGTGCATGTCTTGGCGGGCGCGATCCGGGCGATGGCGGACGATTACGGCGCGCTGGCCGTCCTGGACGTGGACGCGCCTGCGCGCCGCATCGCGGTCTCGGTGCCCGCGCTGCGCCATAGCGCGGGGCGGGACTTCCACCTTGGGGGGGCTACGCGATGATGCCGGAGGCGGAGATGCCGGCGCTGGGGCCTGGGGCGCTCGACGCGCTGATGCCCATGCATCTGGCGCTGGACGCGCATGGCGCGATCATGGCCTCGGGACGCGCGCTGCGCCGGCTTGCGGGAGAGGCTGCAGCGCCGGGATGCGACGTCTTCGACGGGTTCCGGGTGGTTCGCCCCGAAGGGGTGGAGGACGCGGGCGCGCTCCTTGCCCACGCGGGGAGGCCGCTGGTGATGCGGACCATCGTGGCGGGACGCGAGGTGACCCTGCGCGGTCACCTGGTGGCGGACGCGGCCGGGCGGGGCCTTCTGAACCTGGCGCTGGCGGTCTCGGACCTGCCCGACCTGGGCGGCGCGGACCTCACCGCGCAGGACTTCGCCCCCACCGACCCCACGGTGGACATGCTCTACCTCCTGGAGGCCAAGGAGCTGGCCTTTGCCGAGACGCGGCGCCTGATCGGGCGGCTGCAGGGCGCCAAGAGCCGGGCCGAGGCGGAGGCGCTGACCGACGCGCTGACCGGGCTGGCCAATCGCCGGGCGCTGGAGATGCGGTTGGCGGGGGTGGTGCGCGAGGGGCGCGCCTTCGCCCTGTGCCACGTGGACCTCGATTACTTCAAGGCTGTCAACGACACGCTGGGCCACGCCGCGGGAGATGCGGTGCTCCGCGCCGCGGCCCGTCGGCTGGGGGAGATCGTGCGGACCAGCGACACGGTTGCGCGCACCGGCGGGGACGAGTTCGTGCTCCTGTTTCCCGGGCTGGTGGAGATCGCGCGGCTGCGGGAGATCGCGGGCCGGGTGGTAGCCGAGTTGGAGCGGCCCGTGGCGTTCGGCGGGCGGGAATGCCGGATCTCGGCCAGTATCGGGATCAGCCTGTCCACCGCCTACGAGCGACCGGACCCCGACCGGATGATCGCCGACGCGGATGCCGCGCTCTATGCCTCGAAGGTGGCGGGGCGGGCGCGCCACACCTTTCATGGCGGGGCGGGATGAGACCGCCCCTTCGGGGAGGGTATTTCGACAAAGGGTGATAAGGGCGCGGGGCGCGCGCCCTTCCAGTGGTCAGCCGTCGATGCGGGCGGCCATCAGCGCGATGGCGCGCTGGTAGACGCCGGCGGCGTTCCAAGCGCGGATGGCGCCGAAGTTGGGCTGCCCCTCGGCGTAGCCCAGCCCCGGGCGCCAGCCCTTGCCGCGAAGGAAGTTCGCCGTGGAGGCCAAGGCGTCGACTTCGCGGGTGAGGTCCACCCGACCGTCGCCGTCGCCGTCGACCCCGTAGCTCAGCACGTTGCCGGGCAAGAACTGGGTATGGCCCCATTCGCCGTGGCGCGCGCCGACCGAGGCGGGCGTCAGCGCGCCGGTGTCGACCAGGCGCAGGGCGGCCAGGGCATGGGGGGTGAAGAAATCGGATCGGCGGCAATCGTAGGCCAGCGTCAGGATCGAGGAGACCACCCGACTGTCGCCCATGAAGCGGCCGAAGCCCGTCTCCATCCCGTGGATCGCGATCAGCACACCCGCGGGAACGCCGTAGCGCTGTTCAAGGGCCTGGTACAATCCGGGGTTCTGCGCCTTTCTCTGCCTGCCCTGGGAAACGATCGTCTCGGCGCCGCGAACCTCCATGAAACGCTCCAGCGAATAGTCGAAGCTGCTCTGGTCGCGATCGGCGGCGATGGTTGCGGTGGCGTAGCTGGCCTGCTGAAGGGCCGACAGGCCGCGTCCACCCACGCCCGCGGCGCGCGCCTCGCGGGCGAACGCCTCCTTCCATGGCTCGAACTGGCCGCCGGTATCGGCGCAGAACGCCGCCCAACCGGTGGCAGGCGCGAAGGCGAGAAGGGCGGCCAGGAGCGACCGTCGGATATGGCGGGGCATGGGGGATCTCCCGGAACGAGACAGGTTGTGCGAAGCCTATCGCGAAACGGGCACCTGGCCAACGGCTTGGAGCGGGGGTGTGGCGCGCTATCCTCGCTTTCCATGGACAACGTGGCGATCATCGGGGCGGGGCTGGCCGGATTGACGGCGGCGGCGGAGCTCGTCGCGGCGGGGCGCGAGGTGACGGTCTTCGAAAAGAGCCGGGGGACGGGCGGACGCCTGGCCACTCGCAGGGGCGAACCGGGTCCTTTCGACCACGGCGCGCCGCGGGCCCATGGCGGTGCGGATTTCGACGCGGCCATGTCAGTGATCGGGGCGGTACGGAGCGGCGACGGCTGGGCCGGCACGCCGGGGATGAGCGGCCTCGTGAAGCCGCTGGAACGGGGGGTGGAGATCCGCCGGGGCGTGCGGATCGTGGCCCTGGAGGAGCGGAGCGGCTGGCGTCTGCATGATACGGAAGGGGAGACGCACGGTCCCTTCGCGGCGGTGATCGTGGCGATCCCGGCGCCCCAGGCGGCGGATCTCGTCCCCGAGGCGGACCTGTCGGGCGTGATGATGATACCGCAATGGACCCTCATGGCGGCCTGGGAGGATGCGGTTGCGCCGAGGGCTGTTGCCCCGTTCGAGACGGTCGAGGGGAGGGATGGGCGTGTCGTGGCCCATGCCGGGCCGGACTGGAGCGCGGCCAACCTTGAGCGGGGTGCCGACGAGGTGGCGCGAGATCTGGTCGCGGCGCTCCGGGCGGGGTCGGATCTACCCCCGCCTGTCCATGCCGCCGCCCATCGCTGGCGCCACGCGCGGACTGCCACGGCGCTGGGCCGCCCCGTACTTGCGGTGTCGGAGACCTGCCTTCTGGGCGGCGACTGGACCCTGGGACCGCAGGCGGGGCATGCCTTGAAGAGTGGACGGGCGCTGGCGCGGGCCTGTCTGGGCAACGGCGACGGGCTGTCGTAAGGCGCGCACCATGAGCTACAGACCGACAAGCCTCCGCGCGCTCCACGAGGCGCCCTTCGACACGCTGATCGACGTGCGCTCGCCGTCGGAGTTCGCCGAGGACCACGTGCCGGGCGCGATCAACCTGCCCGTGCTCGACGACGCCGAGCGCGCCGAGGTCGGCACGATTTACGTCCAAGAAAGCGCGTTCCGGGCGCGCAAGATCGGCGCCGCGCTTGTGGCCCGCAACGCCGCAGCCCATATCGCGGGGCCCCTCGCGGACCACGGCGGGGGCTGGCGACCGCTGGTCTATTGCTGGCGAGGCGGGCAGCGCTCCAATTCCTTTGCCGCGATCCTTGGCCAGATCGGCTGGCGGGTGGACGTGGTGGAGGGGGGCTACCGCAGCTACCGCGCGCTGGTGAAGGCGGCGCTCTACGATACGGCGTTCCCCGCGCGGGTGGTACTGATCGACGGCTTCACCGGCACAGCCAAGACCGACATTCTGGCCGCAGCAGCCGCGCGGGGGGCGCAGACCATCGACCTCGAGGGGTTGGCGAACCATCGCGGATCGCTGTTCGGCGGCATGGGCGGTCAGCCGGCGCAGAAGGGATTCGAGAGCGCGCTGGCCGATATCGTGCACGGGCTCGACCCCGCCCGCCCGGTTCTGGTGGAGGCGGAGTCGTCGAAGGTAGGCGAGCGCGTGGTGCCGCCCGCGCTCTGGGCGGCGATGCGCGCCGCACCCCGGATCACGGTGCGTGCGCCGATGGCGGCGAGGGCGGCCTACCTGGCGCGGACTTATGACGGGTTCGACGCCGATTCCGCGCGGCTGGACGCGATCCTGGCCTCCATGACCCGGCTGCAGGGCCACGACCGGGTGGCGCTTTGGCGCGGGATGGCCGTCTCGGGTGCACATGAGGAGCTGGCCGCGGAGTTGATGGAGCATCATTATGACCCCCGCTACGCGCGGCAGCGGTCGCGCGACGAGGACGAGCTTCTGGCCACGATCGACGCGGAGCGGCTAGACGCCGAAGAGATCGGGGCAATCGCGGACGAGGTGGCGCGACTTTTGTCCTAGGCGGTGACGCGCAGGCGGGGTGGGCCGTCCGTGAGAGTGCCGATGCGCGCCGCGCCCGGGAGCTCGGCCAGCAGCGCCGCGACACGGGCCTCGGGGATCGCGGCCAGGAGGCCGCCGGCGGTCTGGGGGTCGAACAGGATCTCGTGCAGGGGATCGGCGGGCAGGTCCATGGCGCTGGCTGCCTCGCGGTTGGCCGCGTGCAGGGTGGAACGGTGACCCCGGCGCAGGAGCCGTGCCGCGCCGGGCAGGAGTGGCAGCGCCGAGAGGTCGATTTCCGCGCCCGTGCCGCTCGCCTCGCAGAGGCCGAGGAGGTGGCCCGCAAGGCCGAAACCGGTGACGTCGGTCATGGCGTGGGCGTCGCGCAGGGCGGCGGCGGCGGTGCCCTGCGGGGTGGCCATGGCACGCCAGCAGGCGGCGGCCTCGGTGCCGCGGGCGGCGAGCGCCATCTCGGCGGCGAGGATCACGCCGGTGCCGAGGCCGCGGGTCAGCACCAGTGCGTCGCCGGGACGTGCGCCCGAAAGCGGCGTGCCGGGGGCGTCGAGCGTTCCGGAGACGGTGAAGCCCACCTGCAGCTCGGGGCCGGTGGCGGTGTGCCCGCCCACCAGCGGCGCCCCGGCCGCGTCGAGTACGGCGGAGGCGGCAGCGAGGATCTCCGACAGGGTGCGTGCTTCGAGCCGGGGGGAGAGGCGGGGCAGGGTCAGGATCGACAGGGCCGCGCGCGGCGTGGCACCCATGGCCAGACAGTCGCCCAAGGCGTGGAGCGCGGCCACCCGCGCCATCAGGCCCGGATCTGCGACGAAGGCGCGGATCTGGTCCACCGTCAGGACTTGTCGCACACCGCCCACCGCCAGGATCGCCGCGTCGTCGCCCGCGCCGGCCTCGATGTCGTCGCGCCTCGTCTGGGGCAGGGCGGCGAGGGCCGTGGCGAGGGGGCCGCGCCCGACCTTGGCACCGCAGCCGCCGCAGGGGATCTGGGCCGAGTGCCGCTCCACGCCCTCGGCATGCTCGGCCGGGGGCCTGGGCGGAGCCATGGGGGAGAGGTCTTGGAGCCGGGCCATGAAGCGCCGGTCGATCAGGTCCTTCCAGGCCCAGAGGAGCGGGCCGGAAAGGGTGCGGCCTGCGCGGTCGGCGACGGCCGAGCGGCGGCCCGTGGAGACGAGCTTGAGGTAGCCGCGCTGGGGGCGGAACCGGCGCGGCGACCGCCCCGTGGCGGCGGCCCGCAGGTTGGCGAAGAGGACCGGCGCCTGGCGCACGGCGAAGACGCCGGCCTTGGGACGCGGCGCATGGGCCATGTGGGCGCAGTCCCCGCTGGCGAAGAGGGCCTCGTCGGAGCTGCGCAGGGTGGCGTCCACGTCGACGAAGCCGTCGGTGAGGGACAGCCCCGTACCCGCGAGCCAGCCGTGGGGCCGGGCACCGGCGGCGCCGGTGACCAGGCGGGCAGGAATGTGGCGGCCATCGGCCAGCTCGACGCCTTGGGCGGTGACGCGCGTGACCTCGGCCCCCTCGATTACCGTGACGTGGTTGCGTTCCAGCTCCCGGCGGAGGCGGGTGCGGGCCCTGTGGGACAGGCCGGCGAGCGCTTGGCCACGCTCGATCATGGTGACGGGCGCGCGGCCGGTGCCGTAGCTCATGGCCATGGCGAGCTCGGCCCCGCCGACGCCGCCGCCGATGACCGCCATGGGATCGCGGGTTCCCTCGCGTCGCCATGCCGCCCAGCCGCGGGCGAAGCGGCCCAGCGGCTTGGCCGGAAGGCCGTGCTCGGCGAAGCCGGGCAGGTCGGGCATGTCGGAATGGATGCCGATATCGAGGGAGGCCACGTCGTAGCCGATGGTGCGGGGCCCCAGGATCTCGTCCTCCACCGCGATCTCGCGCGCGGCACGGTCGATGGCGGTGGCATGGCCCAGGATCAGCCGGGCGCCGGCGAAGCGGGCCAGGCGCACCAGGTCGATGTCGAGCGTTTCGCGGTCGTAGTGGCCGGCGACAAAGCCGGGCAGCATGCCCGTATAGGGCGCGGTCGGGCCGGGATTGATCAGGGTCAGGCGCGCGCCGGCCAGCGGGTCCATACCCCAGCGGCGCAGGACGAGGGCGTGGGCATGTCCTCCGCCGACGAGGACGATGTCGCGTGTGGCCGGCCAGTCGTGCATGGGATCAGGGCGCCAACCAGCGAGGGTCGCGGGCGGGCTCAAAAAGGGCGCGGCGGTGCAGGTCGCCCAAGTGCAGTATGTCGAGCGAAGTGACCTCGGCCGAGAGGATGGCGAATCGCTGGCGCTCGGCCGTTTCCTCGTACTCCCCTGCGGCGCCCATGGGGGTGGAGGGGGGCGGTTGACCGCCGTAGTTGTGGCGCGCATCTTCCGGCACGGCTTCCCATTCGGCCTCCACCACGCGACCCGTTCGCACGGTGACGCGGGCCCGGGCGCGGACCTGCAGGCTGTCGGGGCCGTGCCAGAACAGGAGCGTGGCGAGAGGGGTGGCCTGCAGCTCGTCGACCTTGCGAGAGGCGCGATCGGTCTGGGCCTCGAGCCGCCAGGCGTCGCGGTCGGCCCCGCGCAGGACCATCATCCGCGCCTCGGCCGCGCCGCCCAGGCCCGTGGTGGACAGGCTGAAGAGCCGCATCGCTCCGTTCGATCCCGCGCCCGCCCGCTCCAAGTGCTCCCATGCGCGGGCCGAAAGCCCGTCGAGGGTCTCGAACCACTCAGTCATATCCCGTCATCTCCAGGTATCCGATGCCGTCATGGCTGCCCCCGATCCCTACGGGACCTTCCCAGTAGGGGAAACCCAGATCCATCCAGGCGGCATCGTTGATCGCCGCGACCTCCGCGTCGAGGCCGCGGTCGGACAGGCGCACGCGCCAGCGCACGGGGATGTCGCGGCCCGCCACCTGCGCCGTCTCCAGCGGCTCGGCCGAGAAAGCACCGTCGCCGTAGGGGGTGGGGGTGCCGTCGGGCGTGATCCACGTGGCCGAGGTGTAGGGGGCGCCGCCCGTGTCGCGCAGGCGAAATCCCATCACCTTCTCGCCCGTGTCGAGATGGAGGGAGAACCAGTCCCACCCCGTCTGGGTGCGCGCGAGGGGCGAGGAGGACCATTCCCGGTCGAGCCAGGCGCGGCCCGTGACGCGGGATGTCTCGCCGTCGAGCGTCACGGTCCCGTCGGCGGCGTAGAAGGGCTGGGAATAGTAGTTGCTGGCCTGCCCCTCGGCCGATTTCACCGAATAGCCGTCTTCTCCCTGGGGGACGAAGGGCCTGTCCGTCGCGAGGCGCAGATCGTAGGCGAAATCGGGCGTGGCGGCCTGGAGGCGCACGGCCGAAAGCGAGGGGCCGGACATGCGCCAGTCGTCGATCCAGGCGTCGAAGGGGGCCGCCGTGACGCCCGCCTGGCCGATGCCGCCGCGTGCGAGCCGCTCGGCGGCCATGTGGCGTTCGGGCGTGGTGACGGCGGCGTGGCCGAGCCACGCCTGGGGCGTGGCCCACCCGGCGCCCCCGCCCGTGGCTAGCGCCGAGCGGAACAGCGTCCATTGCAGGCCGCAGGGGGTGCCGTCTGGCATCGCGAGGTTGGCGGTGACGTACCACCACTCGATGCGGAAGTCGGGGTGGGGGCCGTGGTCGCGCGGGAAGGCGAAGCCGGTCCCCGGTTGCGGAACGGCGAAGTCGCCCGACCCGGCTCCCAGCCCGGCGAAACCCTGCGCCATAGCCGCCCCCGGAAGGGCCGACAGCAGGAGCGTGCGGCGGGTGATCCTAGCGTTCATGGGCGAAGACCTTCAGAAGCTCGGCGGGCGGCGTTCGCGACAGGCGCCGCGCGGGCAGGGCGGCAGCGAGCGCCGCGGCGAGCGCCGACAGCGCCAGGAGGCGCAGCCAGTCCAAGGGGAAGAGGTGCATGGGCAGCCGCCAGCCGAACGCCTCGACATTGATGACGGCCAGGAGCACCCAGGCCAGCACCAGCCCCACCGGGATCGCGGCGAGGAAGGTCAGCCCCGCCAGCATCAGCGCGCGCAGCACCTCGAGCCGTGCGAGGCGCGTGCGCGTGAGCCCCAGCGCCCAGACGGGGGCGAGCTGGGGCTGGCGCATGGTGGCGATGGTCAGGAGCGAGGTCAGGATCGCTAGCCCCGCCACCCCAAGCGTGAGCACGTTGAGTGCCGCCGTCACCGTGAAGGTGCGATCGAACACCGACAGGGAGAGCGCCTTGACCGAGGCCTGATCGGTCACCTGGTCAGGGGGAAGGCCGAAGCGGTCGAGGATGTCGGCGCGCAGGTCCGCCACGTCGCCGGGATCGAGGCGCAGCCCGAACTGGCGGTCGGGGGCGTCGGGGAACATGATGGCGAAACGGTCGAGCCCCACCATGGCTTGGGGGCGGGGGTTGCCGTAGTCGCTGTAAACCCCGGCGATGGGCGCGTCCCAGCCGGGCAGGGCCACGGTATCGCCGGGCCAGCGACCGGTGCGGCGCGCGAACTGCTCGTTAACCAGCACCGCTCGGCCCGCGTTCACCCGCGGCCAGACATCGGGGGCGGCGGCGACGAGGGGCCAGTTCTCGGAATAGGTGGGGTGGTCGGCCACGCCCACGATCTCGCCCGCCACGCCGGCGAGGTCGGCCTCGACCGAGCGGATGGGCAGGATCGCGCGGGTGCGGGGAGCGAGATAGGCGCGAATCTCGTCCCCTTGAGCATCGCTGTCGGCGCGCACGTAGAGCTCGGCGGCGAGGCGCTGGTCGAGCCACCCGGCGAAGGTGAGGCGGAAGGACGAGACCATGGTGCCGACGCCGATATTGGTCGAGAGCGCCAGCAGGAGCGCCATAAGCGCCAGCCCGAGGCCCGGAAGCTGCTGGCGGGTATCGGCCCAGAACCATTCCGAGCGGGGACCGCGGGCGGTTCGGGCGAGCCCGCCCAGTACGAGGTGGAGCGCGACGGGCAGGAGGAGTGCCGCGGCCACCAGGAGCGCGCCGAGGAGCACGAACCCCGCCACCAGCCCGTCGAAGCCCCCCCAGGCGATCCCGGCGACGGCGAGGCAGGCGAGTGCCGCCGCGCCCTGAAGGCGCAGGGCGCTCTCGGAGGCGCGCGCCCACGCCCGCGGCTGGGCGGGCGCCAGCAGCGGCATGGCGGCGGTGCGCCAGAGCGAGGCGGCGGCGGCCACGGCCGTACCCAGCACCGCGATGGCCAGCCCCGAGAGCCACCACGAGGGCGAAAGGGTCAGCGCGCCGGGCACCCGCGCGCCGTAGAGGCCGCGCAGGGTCGCGGCCACGTCGGGGATGAGCAGGCTCGCCATCAGCCAGCCAAGCGCGACGCCCATGGCCCCGGCGACGAGCGCCAGGATCAGCAGCTCCGCGGTCAGGAGCGACAGGAGACGGGCGCACGACAGGCCGAGCGCGCGCAGCGTGCGGAACATCTGGCGGCGCTGCTCGAACGCCAACCCGATGGCGCCGCGCACGATGAAGAGGCCCACCGCGAAGGACAGGAGCCCGAACGCGGTGAGGTTGAGGTGGAAGCTGTCGGTCAGCCGTCCCAGATCGGCTTGCGCGTCAGGTGCGGCGCTCGATAGCTCCGGGGCGAGGTCGGCGAGAGGAGGGGCGCCGATCGCGGGGGGGCCGAGGACCAGGAGGCGGCCCACGTCGTCGCGGTCCAAAAGGCGCTGGGCGATGCCGAGATCGGCGTAGGCGGTACCAGGGGGCACGCCCTGGGCCGCGACGCGCGGCGGCAGGTCGGTGCCTGCGAGATCCTCCTCGGTCGCGGGGGCGACGAGGAGCTGTCCGGGGGGCGTGATGAAGTCGAGCGCGGGGGCCGCGCCCTCGCCGGTGCCGGTCCCGCCGGCATCGCCCGGAAGCTCGCCCGCGGGCAGGGTGAAGGCATCGAGACCCAGCAGGCGCAAGGGCCCGGCGGGCGTGTCGATCTGTCCCTCCAGAACGGGGGTGACGGGCCAGCCGGCGCGGCGCAGGCGTATGAAGGTCGCTTGGGCGACGCCGCCTTCGGCGGTGAGGACCGCCTCGGCCCCGGCGCCGATGCCGCTCGCAGCCTGATCGTAGCTCTTGCGCGCCTCGGCGTTGATCGCCTGCACTCCAGACCAGAGCGCGGTGGCGGTGGCCAGCCCGATCAGCAGCGTCAGGAGCTGGAACGGCGCGCGCACCCAGTGGGACAGGAGCGCCTGCAGGGCGGCGCGGGTCATGCGATGCGCCCCCCCGCGAGGTGGAGCCGCCGCTCCATCCGCGAGGCGAGGTCGGCGCTGTGGGTAACGCAGAGGAGTGCGGCACCGGTCTCGGCTACGAGGCCCAGCATCAGCTCGAGGACCTGCGCGCCCGTGGTCTCGTCGAGGTTGCCGGTGGGTTCGTCGGCCAGCACGAGGCGCGGCCGGGCGGCGAGCGTGCGCCCGATGGCCACGCGCTGCTGCTGGCCGCCGGAAAGCTGCTCGGGGTACTTCGCGAGATGGGCCGTCAGGCCCAGCCGCTCGGCCAGGCGCGCGGCCCAGTCTGGGTCGTGGCGGCCCGCGAGCCGCGCCTGGAAGGCGATATTGCGGCCCACGTCGAGCGAGGGGATCAGGTTGAACTGCTGGAACACCACCGACACCGTCTCGCGCCTGAGGCGGGCGCGGCCCGCGTCGTCGAGGGCGCCGACGTCGGTGCCGTCCAAGACCACGCGGCCCTCGTCGGGCGTGTCGAGCCCGCCCACCACGTGCAGGAGCGTGGACTTGCCCGAGCCGCTCTCGCCGGTGAGCGCGAGAGTGTGGCCGGCGCCGAGCTCGAAGCCTACCCCGCGCAGGACGGGAACTGGCCCGTCGGCCCCTGGAAAGGATTTCGAGAGGTTCGAGACCGAAAGGAGAGGTGTTGGCATAAAGCGCGATCTATGCGCCGCGCCGCTGCGCGACAGGGGGTGCGGGCAATCGCCGCTGCCCTGGGGCGAGGCCTGCGCCCCGCGCCCCTCAGGCGACGTTTTGCAGGGCCGGATCGGGGACGAGCCCCAAGGCGTGGACCACGTCGCGCGTCAGGTCGGGCTTGTTCAGGGTGTAGAAATGCATCGCCTCGACCCCTTCGGCGCGCAGGTCCGAGCACATCTCGGTGCACAGCGCCGTGGCCAGCAACTCCGACCGGCCGTCGCGCTGGGCGGCATCGAACGCCCGGTCGACCCAGGCGGGGATCACGGTGCCGCAGGACTTGGCGAACTTGCGCACACCCTTCCAGTTCTCGATGGGCAGGATGCCGGGCACGATGGGCGCGGTGATTCCGGCGGCCATGCAGCGGTCGCGGAAGCGCAGGAACGTCTCCGTCTCGAAGAAGAACTGGGTAATCGCCTCGGTGGCGCCAGCGTCGAGCTTGCGCTTGAGGTAGTCCACGTCTGCCCGCTCGTCGGCGGCCTCGGGGTGACGGTCGGGATAGGCGCCCACGCGGAGGGTGAACTTGCCCGTGGCGGCGAGCGCCTCGATCAGCTCGACGCTGTCGCGGAACCCCTCGGCGTGGGGGACGAAAGTGCCGCCGCCGGGCATGTCGCCCCGCAGCGCCACGATATCGGTGATCCCGGCCTCGGCGTAGCTCTCGGCGATTTCCATGGTCTCGGCGCGGCTCGCCTCGACGCATGTCAGGTGCGCGGCGACCCGCAGGCCGGTGGATTTCGAGATCGTCGTCACCGCCTCGTGGGTGAGCTTGCGGGTGGTCCCGCCCGCCCCGTAGGTGACGGAGACGTAGTCGGGCGAGAGCGGCGAGAGAGCGTTCAGCGTGTCCCAGAGGCGGAACGAGGCCTGCAGCGATTTCGGCGGAAAGAACTCGAAGCTGATGCGGGTCATGTCACGGGCATCCTGCGGGAAAACGGGTCCGGCGCTTGTCCCACGGGGGGCGGTGTGAGACAAACTCATAATCCTAAACATCATCATGAGTTCCGCAGGGTCAATGCATATCGAGTTCCGCCACCTGCGCACGGTCAAGGCAATCCACGACGAGGGCGGGCTCGCGCGCGCCGCCGACCGGCTCAACATCACCCAGTCGGCCCTGTCCCACCAGGTTAAGGGGCTTGAGGAGCAGGCGGGGGTGGAACTGTTCGTGCGCCGCTCCAAGCCCATGAAGCTGTCGGCCGCGGGGATGAAGCTCTTGCGCGCGGCCGAGCGGATATTGCCGGAGGTGGCCGCGCTCGAGGCCGAATTCGCGGGGCTGGTCGCCGGCCGGTCGGGGCGGCTCCATATCGCCATCGAGTGCCACGCCTGCTTCGAGTGGCTGTTTCCCGTCCTCGAGCAGTTCCGCCGGGCCTGGCCCGAGGTCGACGTGGACATCCGCCCCGGCCTCGCCTTCGGGGCATTGCCTGCGCTCCAGCGCGAGGAGGTGGACCTGGTGATCTCCTCGGACCCCGAGCCTCTGGAGGGGGTGACGTTCACGCCGCTCTTCGACTACGCGCCGCTCCTCGTGGCGGCCTCGGCCCATCCGCTGGCCGAGCGGGATTTCGTCGTGGCGGAGGACTTCGCCGACCAGACGCTCATCACCTACCCGGTGCCGCGCGAGCGGCTCGACGTGTTCACCGAACTGCTGACGCCCGCGGGCGTGGCCCCTGCGGCGGTGCGGCAGGTGGAGCTGACGGCGATGATCCTGATCCTGGTGGCAAGCCAGAGGGGCGTGGCCGTCCTCCCCGACTGGGTGCTGCGCGACATCCGCCTGCAATCGGACTACGTCACGAGGCCCCTGACCGCCCGTGGCGTGACGCGCCGCCTCTATGCCGCGACGCGGGGCGAGGAGACGGGACTGCCATGGATGGCCCATGTGCTGCGCCTGGCCCGGACCGAGCCCTTGAAGCTGATGCGACGCTAGGCCTCGACCACGGGGGTGAAGCCGCCCCAGATCATCCGCTTGCCGTCGAACGGCATCTCGCTCATCTCCGCCCAGCGCGGATCGTCACCGCGCTCCATGGCGGCGAAGCAGGCGTCGGCCGTCTCCCTGTCGGGCCATTCGATCCAGGAGAAGACGACCGCCTCGCCCTCCTTGCGCTTCACCGCGAGGGGGAAGGAGGTGACCTCTCCGTCGGGCACGTCCTCCTCCCAGCATTCGCGCACGGCGATGGCGCCCGCCTCCCGGAACAGGGCGGCGGCGCGGGTGGCGTGATCGACGAAGGCGGTGCGGTTTGCGCTCGGCACGGCGGCGAGAAATCCGTGGATGTAGGGCATGGACGAAGGACTCCGCAGGTTATCGCCGCCAGTATAGCAGGTTTCGGGGGCGCGCGTGGTTGGAAACCGGCGGCGAGGCGCATATAGGCCGGAGCCGGACAAAGGAGCGGATCATGCTGGGCAGTGCGAATCTCAACGTCATGGTGAAGGCCGCGCGCACGGCGGCGCGCAAGCTCGTGCGTGATTTCCGCGAGGTGGAGAACCTGCAGGTGAGCGTGAAGGGGGCGGGGGATTTCGTCACTCGCGCCGACACCGCCGCCGAGGCCACGATCCGCGAGATCCTGACCACCGAGCGGCCCAACTACGGCTGGCTCGGGGAGGAGAGCGAGGAGGAGCGGGGCAAGGACCCGACCCGACGCTGGATCGTCGACCCGCTGGACGGGACGACGAACTTCCTCCACGGGCAGCCGCACTGGGCGGTGTCGATCGCGCTCGAGCACAAGGGCGAGATCGTGGCCGGGGTGATCTTCGACGCGGCCAAGGACGAGCTGTTCGTGGCCGAGAAGGGGGCGGGTGCGTTCATGAACGACCAGCGCATCCGGGTGTCGGGGCGACGGCGGCTGATCGAGTGCGCCTTCGCCACCGGCCTGCCCTTCGGCGGCCGGTCGGACTTGCCGCTGACGTTGAAGGACCTGGGCCGGGTGATGCCCGCGGTGGCTGGCGTACGCTCCACCGGATCGGCGGCGCTGGACCTCGCCCATGTGGCGGCGGGCCGGTTCGACGGCTACTGGGAGCGGCGGATCCATGCCTGGGACGTGGCCGCGGGCCTGTTGATGGTGCGCGAAGCGGGCGGCTTCGTGGAGCCGCTGGCGGGCGATGACGTGTTCGGATCGCGCACCGTGGTCGCGGCCAACGGCAACGTCTTCGCGGCGCTCGCCGACCTCGTCCGGCAGGGCTAGCGGTCGCTGGGGTGGGTACGCCCGTCCGTCCAGGGGATCGGCTCCAGGGACCGGATGTCCACGCCCTCGATGCAGGCGGCGTTGAGGCCGAACTCGGCCGGGTTCGAGCGGCGGCGGTGGTGAGTGTAGATACCGCAGCGGGAGCAGAACCAGTGCTCCGCCGTCATGGTCCCCCACTGATAGAGCGTGAGCATGCCGGCGCCGCGCACCACCTTCACCTCGCCTGCGCGTGCAGAGACCGGCGCGGCCTGGCGGCGCGCGCAGAACGAGCAGTCGCAGCGCCGTATCGTGGCCAGCCCGTTGAGGAGATCCGCGCGGATCTCCACCGCGCCACAATGGCAGGTAAGGCGACAAGTCATCGGCGGTGTCCCGACTTGGGGATGGGAGACGGTCGCGGCGCCGAGCCGGGCGCCTCGGGCGCGACCCAGATGTCGCGGGAGGGCCGCACGGTGCGGTCGCGGCGTGCGACGCGGGGATGGGGCGGCAGGCCATGGGCCCTGGCCCAGAACGCCGTACCCCCGAGCCGCAGCCAGAGCGGCACGGTCATGCCCAGCCCGGCGGCGAAACCGCCCGCATGGGCCCAGTAGGCGACGCCGCCCTGCGACGGGGGGGCGCTGATCCCCGACAGGACCTGGATGGCGAACCAGATCGCCAGCACCGCCCACGCGCGGACCGGGATCACCTTGAAGAAGACGATGAAGATCAGGAGCACATCCACCCGCGCGCGGGGAAACATCAGCAGGTAGCCCCCCATCACGCCGGCGATGGCGCCCGAGGCACCGACCATGGGCAGGGTTGACCCTGGGTCCGGCACGATCTGTGCGATCGCGGCGGCCACGCCCGACAGCAGGTAGAAGGCGAGGAACCCGAGCCGGCCCATCCGGTCCTCGAGGTTGTCGCCGAAGATCCACAGAAACAGCATGTTGCCGCCCAGGTGCAGCAGGCCGCCATGAAGGAACTGGGAGGTGATGAAGGTCCAGGGCGCGGACCGGGCCGGGATCAGCGACCACTGCGCCAGGAAGCGCGGGTCGTCGAGGTGGCCTGCGGTCATGGCGTAGATGATCACGTTCGCCGCGATCAGCGCCACGGTCACGAGGGGAGTGGACCGCGAGGGGTTGTGGTCGCGAATCGGGAACATGGTCCGGAGATGGGGCCCCCGGCCGGGTGATCAAGCACGCCCTAGCGGAAGCGGTCCACCAGCCGTTCGAGCGGCGAGCGGGTGTCCTCGGGCGCGGAGTCCGGCGACGCATCGGGCGCGGGGCCCGGCGACGGTTCTGCCCCCGCGGCAGGCTTGGCCACCGGCGCGGGGTCGGGCCGCCTGGTGCCGGTGGAGGGTCGGGCAGGCGCGAGACGCTGGGAGACGGCGTTCATGAACCGGCTCGTGTCGCCCGCGGCGAGGTCCGCCGCCCCGTCCGAGATGCCGCGCAGCATGTCATCGAGCCAGACCTCGTCCGCCTTGGGGAAATCGCTCAGGACGTATCCCGGCACCTTGTCCTTGTGGCCGGGATGACCCACGCCCATCCGCACCCGGGCATAGTCGGGACCTATGTGGGCATGGAGCGAGCGCAGCCCGTTGTGGCCGGCATGTCCACCGCCCGACTTGCACTTGAGCTTGCCCGGCGCGAGGTCGATCTCGTCGTGGAACACGACGATGTCGGCCGGGTCCACCTTGTGGAAGCGCGCCGCCGCGCCCACCGAGCGACCTGACTCGTTCATGTACGTTTCGGGCAGAAGGAGCGCGACCTTTGTGCCGCGCAACTGTCCCTCGGACAGACGGCCCTGGAACTTGGCGCGAAAGGGGGCGAAGCCGTGATCCTCTGCGATCCGTTCGACCGCCATCCACCCGATGTTGTGGCGGTGGCGGGCGTATTTGCGGCCAGGGTTCCCGAGCCCGACGAACAAGCGCATTGGAAGCTCCTCAGTTCGGGGCGGCCGCTAGGGCGACGGCGCGTTCGGCGACCTCGCTGCTGGCCGATGGCTTGGGAATCAGCTCCGCTTGGATGCGCGCGATCAGCTCCCCTTGGCGCATGAGGTCGCCCGAGTGCAGCAGGAAGGGGATGTCGAGTTCCTCGAGCCGGCGCGCGACGGACTCGCAGGTCGTGCCGCGCCCCAGATTGACGTCGAGGATCGCGGCGTCGGGGCGGGCGCGGTCGATCGCTTCGAGGGCGCGGTCGACCGTGTTGGCGCTCACGGGATTGGCGCCCTCGTCCTCCACGGCGTAGGACAGTTCCATAAGGATCAGCGGCTCGTCCTCGAGGATCAGGATGCGTGGCGGAGCGGTGGGGGCGGTCATTTCAGTCGGCCTCTTCGGGAATGTCGATCTGTGCGGTCAGCCCGGCCGGCGCCCAGTCCGTCGTCAGGGTGCCGCCGATGGTGGACAGGAGCGTGTCGACGATGCCCAGGCCCGAGCCCGCGCCACGGGAGGGGGGGGTAACGGCGGGGCCGCCCCGCTCGCGCCAGCGCAGCGACAGCACGCCGTCCGCGTGGCTCCAGGTGAGGGTCGCGGTACCCTCGTCGCCCGAGAGGGCGCCGTACTTGATCGCGTTCGTCGCAAGCTCGTGCAGGCTAAGGCCGAGGGTCGAGACCAGGGCCGGATCGATCCGGTCCGCAGGCCCCTCGAGCCGGATGCGGTCCCCGGCGGGATCGTAGGGCGACAGGACCGCCTCGATGGCGGGACGGATGTCGACCGTGCCGCGGGACGCTTCGTCGAGCGTGGTCTCGAAGGCGCGGCCCAGGGCCCGGATGCGGTCGTTGATCTCAGCGGCCTCGGCGCGGATGCCGCGCGTGCGGCCGGTTACGGTGACCAGCCCCGCGATCACCGAGAACATGTTCTTCATGCGGTGACTGAGCTCGCGCGCCATCATCTTGGCGTGCTTCTCGTCGGCGCGGGCGGCGTGGACGTCCGAGACATCCCACTGGGAGCCGAAGTAGTAGATCAACTCGCCGGTGTCGCCGTAGATCGGACCGAGATGGAGCGCGTTCCAGAACGGCGTTCCGTCCTTGCGGTAGTTCAGCATCTCGACGACGATTACGTCCTCCTCGGCCAGGGCGCGCCGGACCTTGGCGACTGTCTCCGGATCGGTCCCGGGCCCTTGCAGGAAGCGGCAGTTCTGCCCCAGGACGTCGTCTTCCTCGTAGCCCGTGAGCGTGACGAAGGCGCGGTTGACGAAGACGATGGGCATGTCGTCGCGCCCGGGGTCGGCCAGGCACACCGCCATGCGGGTCTGGGCCATGGCCTGCTCGAACAGTACGCCCGAGGCACCGGAGAAATGTGAGTCCGGGTTCGCCTCCCGGAAGCGTTTGGGGCTGTCGTCGAAACGCATATGCGCCTGGCGCCCGTCGTTCTCGGAGCTGTCGTCTTCGCGGTCGATCATAGGTCGGGGGCCATCTTCGTGCGGGCGCGATTCGATGCGCCAGGATTATCCGGCAAAACTAGTACGGCGGGCCGAAAGACAAACGGCGCGGGGGCTGGCCCCGCGCCGTCGTCTCGAACCGGCGGTCCGGTCGGTCTCAGCTCTCGGAGCCTTGGCCCTCGGCGTCTTCGCCGGCTTCCATCTCGGTCGCGGGAACCTCGTCGGCGGCGACATCGTCCTCTTCCTCGTCTCGCTGGCTCTGGAGGCCGGAGGGAGCGGAGATGTTGGCGATCACGAAGTCCCGGTCGATCGTCGGGCGCGTGCCCTTGGGCAGCGTCACCTCGGAGATGTGGACGGTGTCGCCGATCTCCTTCTGGGAGACGTCGATCACGACCTCCTCGGGAATGTCGCCCGCGGTGCAGCGCAGTTCGACCTCGTTACGCACCATGGTCAGCACGCCGCCGGCGGTCAGGCCCGGGCACTCTTCCTCGCCCTCGACGCGGACGGGGATGTAGAGCGACACGCGGCTGGAACGGCGCAGGCGCACGAAATCCACGTGGGTGGGCAGGTCACGGACCACATCGCGCTGCACGTTGCGGCAGATGACGCGAACGTCGTCGTGACCGTCGACCTTGAGGTTGAACAGGGTCGACAGGAACCGGCCGTCCTTGAGCCGCTTGAGCAGCTCGTTGAAGGGCAGGTTGATGGGGAGCGGATCGGTTTCGCCGCCATAGACGATGCCGGGCACGAGGTTCTCGCGCCGGGCCTGACGGGCGGCCCCCTTGCCTGTCCCCGTCCGTTCCATGGCGATGATGTCTGGCGTTTCGCCGGCCATGATGGTGATCTCCTGAAATTGCGTCGCCCCCGCCGCCTCCAAGGGTGGGCCCACGGGGGATGGGCGCCTATAGGACAGACGGGGCAAGTTGAAAACCCCTCTCATCGCCGCTCTTGCGCGGGCACGCGGGCCCGTTCCAGCATCAAGCCTGAATACGGATCCGGAGGGGAGCCTTGATGCGGACATACGTGACGGCCGTCTTTCGCGCCAACGAGGGACACGAGGACGAGGTGGAGCGGATTTTCCGGTCCTTCGTGACCCCCACCCACGAGAAGGACAGGGGCTGCGTGAGCTACGCGCTGAACCGCGGGCAGGACGACCCGCGCACCTTCGTATTCATGGAGGAGTGGGACAGCCGCGAGGACCTGGAGACACATCTGGAGACCGACCATATCCAGGAGGGGCTCGCCGCGCTCGCGGGCAAGCTGGAGAGTCAGAACATCATCCTCCTCGAGCGGCTGGAGGGAGGCGACGTGAATGGCTGATGAACGGGGCGCGGGGACGAGGTCCGCGCGCTTCGTGCCCGCCGAGGCGGCCGCGCGCCTGCCCGAGAGCGTCGAGGCGATGATCGCCGACGAGTATCTCGTGGACCGTGCGGATGCCTCGTGCCGGGTGTTCCGCATCTACCGGGGCGTGCCGGCGCACTTCCACCGCCAATGTGACGAATACCTCTATGTCCTGTCGGGGCGGGGGACGTTCTGGATGGAGGATCCGGAGATGGAGGCCGAGTTCGCGCCGGGCCACCTGCTCTATTTCGAGCGCGGCGTCGTCCACGCCACCCCGCGGCTGATCGAGGAGCCGGTGACGTTCCTGTCCATAGATGCGCCCCGCCGCGACCCAGGAGACATCACCTTCGTCGACAACGGAAGCGGGGGCGCGTCAGACTTCATGGACCGCAATCGGGGCTAATATCCACCTGCCGGGGGGTCCTTTTCCGGATGGCGCGGCCCCGGAGGGGCCGCGCCCGCGGTCAGCTCCGCCGCCTGCCGAGCCTGCCGATCGCGGCGAGCGCGGAAAGCAGAAGGAGACCGCCGGCCGGCAGCGGCACCGGGCTGGGCATCGGTCCCGGCTCGGGGGCGGGGCTCGGTCCGGGCATGGGCATGGGCTCGGCGATCTCGCGCCCCAGCTTTTCGCTGACGGCGGTGCCGAAATCCTCGAAGGAATTGGCCGCAACGACGAAGCCATCGGCGGTGATCACGCTGTCGGTATAGAAGGCCTCGATGCTGCTGGAGCCACCGATCGGCAGACCGTTTACCGTGATGCCTTCCGCCGCCGAGAGGTCGCGCGCCTCTTGGGTCGCGAAGAGGTTGCTGCCGCCGTCGCCCGACACATCCTGAACCAGGCGGGTCCCCTCGAACCCGTTGGCGAAGAGCGAGCGGCCGAAGGTCAGCGCCCCGTCGATCGAGGTGCCACCGCTGAACGGACGGGCGGCCGCGGTCACGGAATCCGCGAAGGCGTTGGCGCTGTCCGCTCCGTCGATCAGCGTCCAGTCCACCGCGACGGCCTGCGACGAGAAGCTCGACCAATAGACGAGCTGAGTGGCGATGGAACCGATGTCGCCGTTCCCGACCGCGTCGATGATGCCGGTGCTGCGGAAAGCGTCGGCGTACCCGTCCCGCTGGAGGGCGAATTCCGAACCGCTGACGCTGCCCGAAACGTCGACCAGCAACTGCAATTCGAGGTCGACGGGAACGGCAAGCGCCGGAGCAGCGAAAACGGGCGAGAGCATCGCGACGAAAAGTGCGTTTTTCATCAAAAATCCCCAGGATCGGGTTTCAATCACGGCGGATGTCGGCATGAGATCCGCTACGGCAACCGGGCGAGTTCGATCGGTCGCTAACGTTACGTTAATTAATAATGGTTAACGCGGTCAATCGCGCAATCGTGTTTCAACCCTCTGGTTGATCCATTTGAGTGGAAGACGCAGCGGTTACCGCTGGGGCGTTCAATAAAGCCTCACAGAACAGCCGCTAGCTTAAGAGCCTTAAAATGCGGCACGTCGGCACTAGTCGTTCGAATGCAACCAGAGGGCGGCATACGGCGGCAGGATCAGGCGGTCGTCTTCGCGCGCGGGCGGTTGCCCGGTCAGCAGGTCCAGAGGAGCGTCCTGTGCATCGCGTCCGATGCGATGCGCCTCGATCTGCTGGCTCTCGGCCGTGAAGTTGTAAAGCCCCGTCACACTCTCCTCGCGGCCCGGGCGCAGCACGCAGAACAGCTTGTCGTGGCCGGTATCGAGGATGCAGGCGGGCACGTCGCCGCGGAGCGCGGGCGTGATTGCGCGGACCGCCAGGATCTCGCGGGTACCACGGTAGATGCGTCCAGAGGGCGCGTTGCTGCCAGGTGCGGCGTCGGCGCGCGTCCAGTCCATGGCGGGGCGCTGCATCCAGCGGCCGTCGCCGGCAAGGTCTGGGTCCTCGAGATAGGCGGTTTCGTTCGTCAGGCCGATCTCGTCGCCCATGTAGATCAGGGGCAGGCCGCCGAAGCCGGCGATCAGGGCGTGGCCGAGGAGGATACGCGCCACGGCGAGGTCGATATCCGCCTCGGTCGTCGCCGCTTCGAGCCCGGCCAGCGAGGCCAAGGTGCCGTTGGTGCGCGCGTCCCCCGTGGCCTCGTTGACCTGGAAGTCGGCCCCGCGGGCGAAGGAGCCTGGGAAGCGGCCGGCGTAGAAGTCGGACAGGAACTTGCGGTGGCCGGGCCCCGTCACGCCGCGCGCCTCGGCGTCCTCCTCGGTGATGGCCCAGCCGATGTCGTCGTGGCAGCGGATATAGGTGGCCCATTCGGCGCCCACGAAGCGGTCGGGGAAGTGACGGCGCAGGGTGTCGGTCATCAAGCCTGTCTCGCCGGAGGCCAGCGCCGACCAGAACTGGACCATGAGCGAGTTGTGGTAGGCGAGGTTGCACACCTTGCCCGTGTGCCGCCCGGCGCCGAGATAGGGAACAAGTTCCTGTGGGCCGACGATCGCCTCGGCCTTGAAGATTGTGGCGGGCGCGGCCACCGAGGCCGCCTGGTTGATCGCCTGGAGGATATCGTGGACCTCGGGCTCGTTCTGGCAGACCGTACCCATCCGCTTCCACATGAAGGCGACCGCATCCAGCCGCAGCACTTCGGCGCCCGAGTTGGCGAGGTCCAGCACGATGCCGAGGATGGCGAGGAAAACCTCGGGGTTCTCCCAGTTGAGGTCCCACTGGAAGGTGTTGAAGGTGGTCCAGACCCACCTCTCCATCTCCTTGTTCCAGGTAAAGTTGCCCGGCGCCTGGTCGGGGAAGACTTCGAGAAGGGTGCGCTCGTAGGCAAGCGGCGTGTCGTGGTCGTCGAAGAGGTGGTAGAAGCCTTGGTAGTGAGGGTCGCCCGCCCGTGCCCGCACGGCCCAATCATGTTCCATCGCGGTATGGTTGAGCACCATGTCGATGCAAGGGCTGATCCCGGCGGCACGCATGGCGGCGGCGACCGCGCGAAAATCGTCCATCGTGCCCAGGCGCGGGTCGATCCGGCCATAGTCCATCACCGCGTATCCGCCGTCGGAGTCGCCCGGGCGTGGCATCAGGCAGGGCATGAAATGGGCGTAGCGGATGCCCAGGTCGCACAGGTAGGGGATGCGCTCGGCCACGCCTGCCATGGAACCCGCGAACCGGTCCACGTAGAAGACGTAGCCGGCCATCGACTGGTCCTGAAACCACTCGGGGGAGAGGTCGCGCGCGAGGTCCAGAGCGCGCAGGTCGCGGGGCCGCTCCGCCCATTTGCGCGCCAGGAGCGCGCGGAGCCGGTCGCGCAAGGCGTCGGGCGACATGCGCTTGCCGTAGAGGCGCAAGAGCGGCGCCATCAGGTCGGCCGCGGCCCTTTGCCAGCGCAGGTCGAAGAGGGCGTCGTCGTCGACGGTCGCGGTGCGGGTCATGGGGCCTCTCTGCCGGGACGGGCGCGAGAGTAGCGACACGCGCCGCGGCGGCAAGGCGGGTCAGGTTACGGCGGCGCGGGCGGCGTAGGCGGGATCGTCCCAAAGGCGCCGGTCCAGCACCTCCGCGAGTGTCGCGACGCAACGATCGATCTCGGCCTCGCCCAGGTAGAGCGGCGTTATTCCGAAGCGCAGGATGTCGGGGGCGCGGAAGTCGCCCACCACCCCGCGCGCGATCAGGGCCTGCATCACCGCGTAGCCCCGGGGGTGGCGGAACGAGACCTGGGAGCCGCGCCGCGCGCCCTCGCGCGGGGAGGCGAGGGCGAGGCCGGGGCAGGCGGCTTCCACCCCCGCGATCAGGCGCTCCGACAGCTCGAGCGCGCGGGCGCGGACGTCGTGGATGGAGGCGATGTCCCACACGTCCATCGCCGCGTCGAGCGCGGCCATCTGAAGGACCGGGGGCGTGCCCACGCGCAGGCGGCGCACCGCGTCGGCGGGGCGGTAGGCGGTGTCGAAGTCGAAGGGCGCGGCATGGCCCAGCCAGCCCGCCAGCGCCGGCTCGATCCTGTCGGCGAGCCCCTCGCGGACATGGATGAAGGCGGGGCCGCCGGGGCCCGAGTTCAGGAACTTGTAGGTGCAGCCCACGACGAAATCGACACTCGTGCGGGCCGCGTCAACCGGTAGGGCTCCGGCGGAATGGGCAACGTCCCAGATCGTGACGATGCCCAGGGCACGCGCGCGGGCCACCAGGTCGGCCATGTCGTGGCGCCGTCCGGTACGGTAATCCACCTCCGTCAGCATCAGGATCGCCACGTCCTCCGAGAGGTGGTCGGCGACTTCCTCGGGCGGGGGCGTCTTGAGGCGATGGCCCCGGTCGAGGGTGCGGATCAACCCCTCGACCATGTAGAGATCGGTGGGGAAGTTGCCCGAGTCCGACAGGATCGTTCGTCGGCCCGGCTTGAGCGCGAGCCCTGCGGCCAACGCCTGGTAGACCTTGATCGACAAGGTATCGCCCGTGGTCACAGTGCCGGGAGAGACGCCGATCAGCGGGGCGATGCGATCGCCCAGCCGATCTGGCAGGGCCATCCAGCCGGCGTCGTTCCACGACGCGATCAGGCCCTCGCCCCATTCCTCGCGAATGGCACGCTGGACCCGGTCGGGCACCTTGCGCGCCATGGGGCCAAGGGAGTTGCCATCGAGATAGGCGACCCCGACGGGCAGGTCGAACATGGCGCGAGTGGCGGCGAAGTCTGTCACGGCGAAAAGCTCCTCGGGCGGTCGGCCCGGGCACCTAGCGCGTCGGGCGCCCCCGCGTCGAGGGATGGTGCGACGCCATGCGGCCGTCGCCGGGCGTCACGTCCTTCGCGATGTCCTCAGGCGGCAGGGTGCGCTCCACGTGCTCGCGGATCAGGGCGGCGTTGCGGCGGTTGGCCTTCCAACCCACGTCGAACACGTCGCCAATGAGCGGCACGGAGCCCACGATCGCATCCACGCCGATGTTGAATATCTGCCGCGCCAGCAGGGAATTGGGGGCGCCCATCCTCCGGCTTTCGTAAACGATGTAGGCACCGGGTACGAACCCGGCGGCGTCGCCGATCCCCGGGATCAGGCCGATGATCGAATCATAGCCGAGCCGGATACGGGTGCCGGGGATGCGGAACGCGCTGTCGAGCTGGTGGGCCAGCCCGTCAATCCGGTCGAGACGGTCGAAATGGGGATGTCGTGTCATGGGCGGGAAACCCGCGCCGTTCGGCGTGGTTCCGCCCGCGATCAGATCGCGGCCCAATCGGTGAAACGGTGCGGCTTTTGCGGGGAAGGACGGACGGGTTTGGCCGGTGGCTTGGGGTGCGAGCGGTTCATGGGATGCGCCTTGTAAATTCGATTGGATCGACCCCTCCCGCATACGGTTCGGGGAATGTTGGAGCGTGCAACGCAAGGCGTTTACGGAGCGTTCCCGGCACTTTCGAAAGACACTGTTTCTAATCGTCGGTGTCATCGAGAAGCCCGATCAGGCGGCGGTGATCGAGCGGTTTGGGCACAAGCCTGACGCCGGCCTCGCGGCAGGCATCGACGATATCCTGGCGCCGGCTGGCGGAGATCACGCGGGCGGGAATCTCGCCGTGGCCCGCCCGGAGGTGGCGCAGAACGTCCAGCCCGGTGATGCCCGGGCCGAGTTGGTAGTCGAGCAAAAGCCGATCGGGGGTGATGTCGATTTCGTCCACCAGGGCGAGGGCGTCCTCGCCCCCCTCGGCATGGACGACGTGGTTGCCCCAGCCCTCGATGGTCAAGGTCAGGGCATGGGCGACCTCGGGGTCGTTCTCGACGAGGAGGACGACCAAGTCGCGGGCGCGGGGGCGAAGCTCCCCCTCCGGAACGAGCGGGGCGCCGCCGCTCACCCGCCCGAGGCGCGGCGTGGACACGGCGAAGCACGAGCCTTCGCCCGGGGCGGAGCGAAGGTCGAGCCGGTGGCCCAGCATGGCGCAGGCGCGCTCGACGATCGTTAGCCCCAACCCCAGCCCCTTGGAGCCCGAGGCCGAGGGACCGAGCTGGCGGAACTCCTGAAAAATCGCGGTCTGGTCGCTCGCAGCGATGCCCGGTCCGGTGTCGTGGACCTCTATTCGGGTGCGGTTGCCCGCGAGCCGGGCGCCGACGAGGATGCGGCCCGCGTCGGTGTAGCGGATCGCATTGGTCACCAGGTTCTGCAGGATGCGGCGCAGGAAGACCGGATCGGAGCGGACGACCTGCGTCGAGTCGAGCACCGTCAGGCGCAGGCCCTTGGCCTCCGCCGCGGGCGTAAGCTCGGTTCTGAGAGAGGTGAGAATCCGGCCCAGGGGCACCTCCTGCAGGCTCATTCCGGTCTGCCCCGAATCGAGCTTGGAGATGTCGAGGAGAGCCTCGATGATCTCCTCCACCGAGGCGAGCGCCGAGACGGCCTTGGCGGCGGTGGCCTTGGCGGTGGGGTCGCCCGCCCGGTCCTCCAGATAAGAGACGAAGAGCTTGGCCGCCGACAGCGGCTGGAGCAGGTCGTGGCTCGCGGCGGCGACGAAGCGGGTCTTGGAGGCATTGGCGCGCCGGGCCTCCTCGAGCGCGTGGCCCAGCTCGTCGGTGCGCTCCTCCACTCGACGCTCCAGGGTCTCGTTCATGTCGCGAAGCGCGCGTTCGGCTTCCCGCTCGGCGGTCACGTCGGTAAAGGAGATGACGAAGCCACGGTCGGGCATCTCCTGGGCGAAGACCGACAGGACCGTGCGCGGTCCCTTGCGCACCTCGAAGGTGATGGGGCGGCGGGGGCGGCTGCGATGGGCCCAGGCCACGAGATGCTCGCGCGAGAAGAATGCGGAGAACACCACCTGCTCGTCGAGCCGGCGCAGGAGGGCGTCGAAGGAGATGCCCACCAGGTGGCCGTCGATCGGGCGGTCGAGAAGATCCTCCATCCGCGTGTTCCAGCCCACCAGCCGCAGGTCCGACGAGAAGATGCACACGCCCTGGTTCAGGTGGTCGAGTGTGGCGCGCACCATCTGCGCCTGGGCGTCCATCAGGCGGTCGCGCTTGAGCCTCTCGGCGCGCATGATGTCGCTGACGTCCGTCTGCAGGATGACGGTGCCGCCGGAGGCGGTGCGGTGCTCGCCCACCTGCAGCCAACGGTCGCGGGTGAGACGCACGTTGAAGATGGTGGAGCTGTCGGAATGGCGCGCCATGCGGCCAGCCCGCCATTCCGCCGTGCTCTCGTCCGCGGGCAGGTCGAGGCAGCGCGAGCGCGACACGAGGTCGACGTACTGGGCGAAGCGCAAACCCGGCTGGACCGAGGGGGCGATGTCCGACAGGTCGCGGCAGAAGCGTGAATTGCTCATCACCAGCACGTCGGCGCGGTCGAACAGGGCGAAGCCCTCGTGCACCGACTCCACCGCCTCGGCGAGGTTGGAGCGTGCCTTCTCGGCGGCTGCGTTGGCGCTGCCCAGCCTCGAATTGGCCTCGTGAAGAAGCTCCAGGGTGCGTTCCAGGTCGACGGTGCGCTGGCGGACCTGTGCCTCCAGGAGGGCCGCGCGCTCGAACTGGGGATAGGCGAGGCCGGGCTGGTCGTCCGCCTTCTCGATCTTGGTGATGAGCGATTCCGCGATCCGCAACAGCTTTGCGTTCTGGATCTCCGGCGGATCTTCCGGATCGACGAGGGAGGCGCCGGTACTCACGGAGCGTCGCCTCCGTTCCCGTCCGCCGGCGGGTAAAGCGCCACACCTGTCATAGTGTGGTTGATATGGATCGGCCCGATCTGCTCGCCGTAGGTGGAGAAGCCCACGACGCGGTGCCGGGCCAGCACCTCGGAGACGGCGCGGCCTTGCTGGAGGTGCTCGGCCTCGATCCGGCGCAGGATGCAGTCGCAGGCCAGGATGTCTGCGGGTGCCCCGGTGGCAGACAGGGTCGACAGCTCCCCCTCCAGGTGGGCGGTCATGTCGCCCGGCGTCGCCACCGACAGGACCATCCCCTCCTCGATGGCGGAGAAGAAGACCAGGTCGCCAGCCTCGGTCACCCGCTGGATGGCACGGACATGGTGGTCCTCTCCCAGCCGCACCACGACGGGGTGGGCGGCGAAGGTGAAGGTGTCGAGCTGCTCGGGGTCACGCCCCATGAGGCGGGCGTATTCTCGCGCGGCCGGAGCGCCGTTGATCTCGCGCACAGTGCGGGTCGCCGGGTCGGCACCGGTGACGACCATGCGCCGCTCGGTGGGCGTCATGTGATCGAGGCTGAAGACCTGGACCCGGCAATCGGTGGCGATGAGCGTGACCACGGCGGCGTTGTCATAGACGTGCCCGTCGCAGCCCAGAAGGGTGCTCTCGAAGCGGCGCCCGTCGCCGGCCGATCCGCCGAAGAGGGGCATGTGACCCAGTCCCGGCGCGATCTCGGACAGCAACACGTCTTCGGCGCGTGACAGGCCATCCACCAGGGCGAAACCGAACAGGGACACAAAGTGCGGCGGCGCGCCCCCCGACAGGGACAGGCGGCGGCGCACGACCTCGCCGGCGAGGTCGGCCCGGGCCAGGCCGTCGAGGGGTTGGGCCACGACCACGTCGGTGGCGAAGTGGCGCGCGGGCAGGCCCACAGCGATGATCGTGTCGTCCACGTATCCTTCGGGCCCGATCTCTCCGGCGGTGGTGCAAGCAACGGTGCGGCAGCCCGGAAATGCGGCGCGGGCCTCCGCCACCACGCGGGCGAAGTCGCAGGTGGGGCTGACGAACAGGAACAGGTGCGCCAGTGGCGCGTCGCCCAGTTGTGCGGCGAGGTTGGAAATGGGCGCAGAGGCGGGGATCGCGGCGCGTATCAAGACGCCGCCGGTGGCCGCTCCGACCAGGTCGGTACTGCTACTCGCGAAATCCCTGATCGCGGTATCCTCCCTCGGACGGGAGGATGGGTCAGGTTTCGGACCTTGGCAAGATGGTCGCGAACTTAGCCTGCTGCGCCACGAGCACGGCCTGTGTGCGGCTTTGCACAGCGAGCTTGCGCATGATCGCCGTGACGTGGGCCTTCACCGTGGTCTCGGCGATCGACAGCTCGAAGGCGATCTGCTTGTTGAGCTTCCCGTCGCAGATCAGCTCGAGGATGCGGGCTTGTTGGGCAGTGAGCGACGCCAGCCGCGTCACGGCGTCTGAGCGGTTGGGAGATCGCTCGCATTCCACGAAGTTCTCGGGCAGGTAGGTGGCCCCGCCGAAGATCGCCTCCAGCGCGGCGCGGAACTCGCCATGGGGGCTGTGCTTGGGGACGTAGCCAGCCGCCCCGGCCTCGATCGCGGCAGAGATGATTGCGTTCTCGGCCATGGAGGAGACGACGATGATCGGCGTTTCGGGCGCCTGGGTCTTGAGGCGGATCAGTCCGTCGAGCCCGGTCACGTCGGGCAGGTTGAGGTCGAGGACGATGAGGTCGCGGCGGGCCCCGTCGCCCTTCAGCGCCTCGATCCCGCCGGCGAGGGTCGCCGCGGTGGCGATGTCGTCGAAATCGGCGGCATTGCGCAGGGTCAGTTCCAGCGCGTCGCAGAACAGCGGGTGATCGTCGATCACCAGGGCGCGGCGATGGATGTGATCCGTCTGGGGGCTGTCGACCTGCATGGTGGGAATCCTAAGCGGTTCGCCTCGGGAGATCACATAGGCCAAAGGTCTCGGGGGGCCGGGACGGCCCCGCTCAGTCCTGGCCGCGATAGGGAGGGACGTATTGCATGGCCATGTCCCAGGGAAAGAAGATCCAGGTGTCCTGGCTGACTTCGGTGATGAAGGTATCCACCTGTTCGCGCCCCTTGGGCTTGGCGTAGATGGTGGCCATGTGGGCGCGAGGATAGCGGGCGCGCACCAGCTCCAGCGTACGTCCCGAATCCACCAGGTCGTCGACCACGAGAATGCCGGTTCCGTCGCCCATGACGGTTTCGTCGGGGGCCTTGAGCACGTGGGCCTCGGACTGGGTCTGGTGGTCGTAGGACTTGACGCTGATCGTGTCGACGGTGCGGATGTCGAGCTCGCGCGCGACGATCATCGCGGGAGCCATGCCGCCACGGGTGATGGCAACCACCGCGCGCCAGCCGCCGCCCCGTTCGCCCGCCTCGCCGGCCGGGCCGGTCCCGTCGAGGCGCCACGCAAGGGCGCGGGCGTCGCGGTGGAGCTGGTCCCAGCTGACGTGGAACCCCTTTTCGTGCGGTAGTCGGTCTGGCATCGCGTTTCTCCGCGTCAGGTGAGGGCGACCTTCGCGCCGAGTGCGCCGAGGATGCCGCCCATGGCGCGGTCAAGCCAGTGCTTGGCCGCGGCATAGGCATCGCGCGGGCGGGGCAGCGAGAAGAGCCGGGCGGTAAGGATGTACCACATCGTCTCGATCCAGAGGATGTTGAACAGGACGACCGCGCGGTCGCCCAGTCCGGCGGTGGGCGGGATCAGTCCGACGAAGACGGCGCCGAAGAAGACCGCCGGCTTGGGGTTGGCGATCTGGGCGGCAAAGCCGAGCCAGACGGCCGAGAGCATCCCGCGCGGTGGCGCGGCACCGGCATCGGGCATCGGGTCGTGGGCGTGGCGCCACATGCCGACGGCGATCCAGACCAGAAACAGGCCGCCCCCGATCTTGAGGACCTGGAACAGGGGCGGGACTATCTCGAACAGGAGCGCGAGGCCGGCGAGGGCTGCGCCTGCCCAGACTGTCGCGCCGAGCCCGAAGCCCAAGGCCAGCGCCGCAGCGGAGCGGAACCCCTCGGACGCGGCCGTTCGCACCGACAGCACGAAGGCCGGCCCCGGAGAGATCGCCGCGAGCAGGTGGGCGAAGGCCACCCCGACGATCGCCGCGAGCGTCACCGGGGCGCCATCAGCAGGCGCAGGCCCAGGGCCACCATGGCCGCGCCCGTCACGCGGTCGAAGGTGGCCTTGGCGCGCAGGTAGGCGGCCCGGGCAGACGGGCGCGACAGGAGCGTGGCGAGGGCTGCGTAGAAGGCAAGCTCCACGGCCAGGTGGTCGGCCATCACGAGCGCCATGGCGTGGGGCGACAGGTCGGGCTGGAAGACCACGATCAGCGCCGAGGCAGCGAACAGGATCGACTTGGGGTTGGCCAAGTTGATGGCCGCCCCGCGCAGCAGAGCTCCACACACCCCGTGCCGTGGCACGCGGGGCGCGGCGAGGGGCGCCGTGGCGTCCGCGATGGTGCGCAGGCCGAGCCAGACGAAATATGAGGCACCCGCGCCCTTCAGCCCGATATAGGCCCAAGGGACGAGGGTGAAGATCCGGTCGAGCCCGAGAAGGGCGAGGCCCGTCCATCCCGCTGCCACAAGCGCCAGCCCTGCGCTGGTGGCGAAACCGGCCACGCGCCCTTCAATCAGGGTGGCGTGCAGGCGGGCCACACGCGCGGGGCCGGGCGTGAGGATCGCGGCCGCCAGCACGACGTTGAAGGCCAGGAGGTGGGCGGCCTCCATCGCGCTATTCCTTGGTGATGTCGGGCGCGTCGGGAGCCTTCATGCCCACCACGTGATAGCCCGCGTCAACGTGCAGTACCTCGCCCGTGGTGGCGGTGCCGAGATCGCTCAGGAGATAGAGCGCGGCCTTGCCCACCTCCTCCTGGGTGACGGTGCGGCGCAGGGGCGAATTGTACTCGTTCCACTTCATGATGTAGCGGAAGTCGCCGATACCCGAGGCGGCGAGGGTCTTTATCGTGCCTGCCGAGATGGCGTTGACGCGGATGCGGTCCTTGCCGAGATCCTCGGCCAGGTAGCGCACCGAGGCCTCCAGCGCCGCCTTGGCCACGCCCATGACGTTGTAGTGGGGCATCACCTTCTCGGCGCCGTAATAGGTCAGCGTCAGCCCGGAGCCGCCGTCGGTCATCAGCTTTTCGGCGCGGTTCATCACGGCGGTGAAGGAGTAGCACGAGATGTCGAGCGAGCGGCGGAAGTTCTCGCGGCTGGTGTCGACGTAGCGGCCGCGGAGCTGGGCCTTGTCGGAGAAGCCGATGGCATGGACCACGAAGTCGAGCCGGCCCCATTTTTCCTCCAGCGCGGCAAAGAGCGCGTCGAGCGAGTCCATGTCGTCGACGTCACACTCGATCATCGTATCCGAGCCGAGCTGCGCAGCGAGCGGACCCACGCGCTTCTTGAGCGCCTCGCCCTGATAGGAGAAGGCAAGTTCGGCGCCGTGGTCGGCAAGGGTCTTGGCGATGCCCCAGGCGATGGACTTGTCGTTGGCCAGCCCCATGATCAGCCCGCGCTTGCCCGCCATCAAATCTGTCGCCATGGGACCCGCTCCGCCTGCTGGTTTCGGACTTTCGGTGCCAATAGGCGATCGCTATCAGGGCTGCAAGACCGCAGCACAGGAGGCCTTCCGTGACCCCGCAGGACAGCATTTTCGACGCCACGGACCCGGTCGCGCTGGTCCGCTTGTGGATGGACGAGGCCGCGAGGCTCGAGCTCAACGACCCCAACGCGATCGCTCTGGCCACCGTCGATCCCGCCGGGATGCCCAATGTGCGGATCGTGCTCCTGAAGGAGATCGAGGCGGACGCCTTCGTGTTCTACACCAACTACGACAGCGCCAAGGGCCGCGAGATCGACGCGGCGGGCCAGGCCGCCTTCTGTATCCACTGGAAGTCCCTGCGCCGGCAGGTGCGGGTGCGCGGCACGGTGTCGCGCGAGGAGGGCGCGCAGGCCGACGCCTATTACCGCTCCCGCGGCTTGGGCTCGCGGCTCGGGGCTTGGGCCTCTGACCAGTCGCGCCCGCTGGCGGACCGGGCGACCCTGGAGGCGCGTGTGGAGGAAGCCGGCGCGCTGCACGGCGACGATCCGAAGCGGCCGCCCTTCTGGGGCGGGTTCCGCCTGAGACCGACCGAGATCGAGTTCTGGCGCGACGGCGCCGACCGCCTGCACGACCGGGAAAGATGGAGTCGGGAGGGGGTGGAAGACCCGTGGTATGTAAAAAGACTTTTTCCTTAGCGAAAACTTGCGTAGGAATAGTGCCTATTGCGCGACTTGATGCCCGGATTTGCAGGGCGTCTTCGATGTCGGGGGCATGCGGATGACGGGCGGGATGCCCGACGGGGATGGTAATGGCACAAGCCGGTCAATTCGACGAGCGAACCTACACCGGGAAAGTGAAGTGGTTCGACAGCGCGAGGGGCTTCGGCTTCGTGGTCGTGCCGGACGTACCGCGCGACATCCTGCTCCATGCCAATGTCCTGCGTAACTTCGGCCAGAACAGCATCTCCGACCGTAGCCGGATCACCCTCCTCGCGGTGGAGACCGATCGCGGGATCCAGGCGCAAGAGGTGATCGCGATCGAGCCTCCCGACATCGACGAGGACGTCGAAGAGCCGCAGTCCGCGCTGCCCTTCGACGAGACGCTGCGCGGCGGCCCGTTGGAGGCCGCGCGGGTGAAGTGGTTCGATGCCGCCAAGGGCTTTGGGTTTGCGAATGTCTTCGGTCTGGGCGAGGATGTGTTCATTCACGTGGAGGTGCTGCGGCGTTCCTCCCTCGCGGATCTGCAACCCGGCGAAGCCATCGCCCTGCGGGTCGCCGAAGGAAGCCGTGGCAAGCTGGCGACGCAGGTGTCGGTATGGGAAAGCGGGATCACGCAATCGCAGGCCGAGACGGTCTGGCACGCCAGCGAGGCGGCGGAGTGATCGCCGCACTCTTGGTGGCTTTTGCCGGGACCGCGGCCTCGGCGCAGGGATGCGCTCCCGAAGCGATTGACCTGCGGGGCGGCTGGGGCAAGGCGCGCGTATCCGTCGCCGTCGCCGACGACCCGGCCGAGCGCGCTCAGGGCCTCATGGGCGTCGAATCGATGCCCGCCATGAGCGGCATGCTGTTCCTCTACGAGCGTCCGCAGCCGGTGAGTTTCTGGATGCGCAACACCCTGATCCCGCTCGATATGATCTTCCTCGACCGGAGTGGAACGGTGATGCGGGTCCACGAGGAAGCCGTGCCGTTGGACGAGACTGCGATTCCGGGGGGCGACGATGTGCTGGCGGTGCTTGAGTTGAACGGTGGCATGGCCGAGCGTCTTGGGATTGCGCCGGGCACCGAGTTGCGCCACCCCGATCTACCCCAGGACGCCGCTGCCTGGCCTTGCCCGGAATGACGCGACCCCGTCTTCCCTCGGGCGTCGCGATTGGATAGGGACGGGGCGTCGGGGCGTAGCGCAGCCTGGTAGCGCATCTGCTTTGGGAGCAGAGGGTCGGAGGTTCGAATCCTCTCGCCCCGACCATTCGCCGAGCTTTCGATTGCCACGATGGTCTTCCTCGTCGGTCACTATCCTTCCTCAAACGAAGGATTGGACGAGGGCCAGGCGATGGCGAGCAGAGACAAGGCTGCTGCCTCGCATCCAGGTCAGCGCCGCTGCAATTTCCTCAATTCTGACAGTGAACGCGGGGCGCGATGGTCGTCCTTGTCATCGGTTAGCAGGACTGCGATCGACCCATAGCTGCCATTCGACGAGCCGACGGATCACGGTCGCTTCCGGCCAAAGACATTCCCGCGCGTTCTTCGTGATGGTACTTTGCCTGGGCCGCGGGTCAGTAGTGCGCCAAGCGCCAGTCCCGCGGCAAGCGCCCCGAACGTTTCCGCGACCGACCTTGCGGGAAGCGCAAGGTGCCAGCCCGGCGACAGGCGGCGGGGCACCACGCCATAGTCAATTACCCCGGCGATGATGCCCGTCGCTGCTGCGCCTCGGACGATGTCCGCCGTCGACGTTTCGCGACGTGTAGTGAGCCACCACGCGAGCGGCACTGCCCAGAAGATCGAAGCCCCGTGATTGATCGCTGCCCCCACTCCCGTGTGTGGAAGGTCGGCTTCGTCGACGGATCGTGTCCCACTGCATGGTGTAGCTCATGGCAGGCCCGACGGATGTCGGCGTGGCCGAGCTGATCAGTCCGTCT
>CANMTR010000020.1 GCA_947500825.1 uncultured Paracoccaceae bacterium
GCGACCCGGCCGAAGCCCGTGAAGCCCGCCGCGACCTCTCCCGCGCGGGGATCGTCCGGGTGGGGGTGGCGGCCCTCCGCGTCGGCCTGCCAGACCTCGATCACCATGTCGCGCACCGGCGCGCCCATACCGTCGAGCACCCGGCCCTCGATCGCGATGCGCGTGCCCGGCACGCCACGGGCGGCGATGGTCCCGCCCAGGGGCGCGGGATGGGCGGCGAGGCCCGCCACATGGGGCAGGGTGCCGATATGGACGAAGGGCCCGGCGGTCTGGGACGGGGTCTCGATGGGGCGTTCGAGCGGCATCACGCGCCCTCCAGCTTGTTCTCGAACAGGGTCTGCCGGCGCCCCCTCAGCACGATGTCGAAGCGGTAGGCGAGGGCGCCCAGCGGCACGGAGGCGTCGAGGTCGAGGGGTGCCACCAGCCGGTCGAGCGCGGCCGCGTCCGGGACGGTCTGGGCGATCGGGTCCTGGGCGCGGAGCGGATCGCCCTCGAAATACATCTGCGTGATCAGCCGCTGCGCCAGCCCCGCGCCGAAGATCGAGACATGGATATGCGCCATGCGCCAGGAATTGGAATAGTTGCGGAACGGGTAGGCGCCCGGCTTCACCGTGCGGAAGAAATAGAAGCCGTCCGCGTCCGTCAGGCAGCGCCCGCACCCGCCGAAGTTCGGGTCGAGCGGGGCGAGGTAGCCGTCCTTCACGTGGCGGTAGCGCCCGCCCGCATTGGCCTGCCAGACCTCCAGCAGGGCGTTCGGAACGGGCCGGCCCGACCCGTCGGTCACCCGGCCATGGACGACGGTGCGCTCGCCCACGGCCCCCTCGCCGGTGTAGTTGTGGATCAGGTCGTGGTCGAGCGGCCCCAGCGCGGCATGGGAGAAGGCCGGCCCGGTGATCTCCGACAGGGAGTTCTCCACCGACAGGAGCGGCAGGCGCGGGCTGCGCGCCACGGTGGTCTTGTAGTCGGGCGTCAGCGCGGGCGGATGGCGGCGCCGGTCGCGCTGGTGGTACTCGCGGACCCCGTCCATGCTCACACCTCCACTCCCATCTCGGCGAAGACCTCCCTGGCCACCTTGATCGCGTGGTTGGCCCGCGGCACGCCCGCGTAGACGGCCACGTGCATCAGCACCTCGCGCACGTCCTCGGGGCTCGCGCCCGTGTTGGCCGTGGCCCGCACATGGAGGGCGAACTCCTCGAAGTTGCCAAGGCCCGCCAGCAACGCCAGCGTGACCAGCGAGCGTTCCCGCAAGGCGAACTGGTCCCCCGCCCACACGCTGCCCCAGGCCCCTTCGGTGATGAAGTCCTGGAACGGCGCGTCAAACGACGTCTTGCCCGCCTCCGCCCGATCGACATGCGCCTCCCCCAAAACGGACCGCCGTACCGACATCCCCCGATCGTGACCGTCGCTCATCCATTCTCTCCCGGGACCGTGACCGCCGCCACGTTGCCATGCCCGCGCGCGGAGGAAAATCGCCTTTCGAGTGTCGTGCCCATACCCTTTCGGGAATGGATCAGAGGGGCAGGCCCACGTAGTTGAGCGCCATGGCGCGACGTGCGGCGTCGAGGTCGCGCAGGTTCTCCAGCTCCATCTCCTGCATGCGCTGGTCGAAATCGTCCTGCTCGGGGTAGCGGTGCAGGATCGAGGTCATCCACCAGCTGAACCGGATCGCGCGCCAGACCCGGCGCAGCGCCCGGTCGGAATAGGCGTCGAGCCCCGCCCCGTCGTTGTCCTTGTAATGGGCGATCAGCCCTTCCGAGAGATAGTGGATGTCCGACATCGCGAGGTTGAGGCCCTTGGCCCCCGTGGGCGGCACGATATGGGCCGCGTCGCCCGCGAGGAACAGCGCGCCGTGGCGCATCCGGGTGCAGACATAGCTGCGCAGGGGAGCGACCGACTTCTCGATCGAGGGGCCGGTCTCCATGGTCTCGGCCACCTCGCCCGGGAGGCGGCGCTTCAGTTCCGCCCAGAACGCCTCGTCGGACCATGCCTCGGGGTCGTCGTCCGAGGGGACCTGGATGTAGTAGCGCGACAGGTTCGCGTTGCGCATCGAGGCCAGAGCGAAGCCGCGGGGATGGTTGGCATAGATCAGCTCGTCCGCCGCAGGCCTGGTGCGCGACAGGATGCCCAGCCAGCCGAAGGGGTAGACGCGCTCGATCTCTTCCTTCTTCCCCTTCGGGATCACGGAGCGCGACACGCCGTGGTAGCCGTCGCAGCCGGCGACGAAGTCGCAGTCGATCCGGTGGGTTTCCCCGTCCTTCTCGTAGGTGACGTAGGGATCGCCGTCGAGGTCGTGGGGCATGACCTCCATCGCCTCGTGGATGACGGTCGCTCCCATCTCGTCCTGCGCGGCGTAGAGATCCTCCGTCGCCTCGGTCTGGCCGTAGACCATGACTTGCCTGCCGCACAGGTCGCGGAAATCGACCCGGAACATGCCCCGCTCGGTCGACAGGTAGCAGCCCTCATGCGGGTCGCCCTCGCGGTGCATGCGGTCGCCGCAGCCCGCCCGCTCCAGCAGGTCGACGGTGCCGCCCTCCAGGACGCCCGCGCGGATGCGCGACAGCACGTATTTGCGCGTGCGCCGCTCCAGCACCACGGTCCCGATCCCGGCCTTGTTGAGCAGTTGCGACAGCAGCAGGCCGGACGGCCCGCCACCGATGATCACGACGTCGGTCTTCATGGCGCTCCTCCGCTTTGGATCGCAGACTAGGCGCGCCGGGAATGCCCGCCATGGACGCGCAGGGCAAAGGATGGTACTTTTCCGACATGGAACGCGGCGCGACGGCCATTCCGGCCTTTGGCCTCTACGGGGAGAGCGGCCTGTTCCCCGACATCCTGCATTGCGAGCGGATCGTCGACCGCGCGGCGCTCCACGGCTGGGCCATAGATCCCCACCGCCACGCCAACCTGCACCAGTTCTTCTTCATCGGGGCGGGGGGAGCGACGGTCACCGTGGACGGCACGGTGATACCGGTGACCGCCCCCGTCTGCCTGTCGGTGCCGCGCTACGTGGTTCATGCGTTCCGCTTCCCGCAGGGGCAGCAGGGATACGTGCTCAGTATTCCGCCCGACATGATGCCCGAGCTCTTCGGGGCCGGCGCCGAGCGGCCGGCGGCGTTCTCCACGCCCCTCTGCGCGCCCGCGGGGGACGATCTCGCCGCCCGGTTCGAGACCATCCTGGAGGAGCTGGCAGATACGCGCGTGCTGCGCGCCGCGCGGCTGCGGGCCCAGGTGACCGAGATCGCCGTGGCGGTGCTCAGGGACGGGGACGGCGGCGCCGGAAGGGGGGCGCCAGGCCCGTCCGAGCGCCACATGCGCGCGTTCGAGCGGTTGGTGCGGCGCCATCTGCGCGAGCATCTGCGGGTGTCGGACTATGCCGCCGCGCTGGGGCTCGGGCCGGACCACCTCGGCCGGATCTGCCGCGCGATGACCGGGCTGACGGCCGCGGCCTTCCTCGATGCGCGCGTGATGCAGGAGGCGCGACGCCAGCTTGCCTATACCACGAACCCGGTCTCGCAGATCGCCTACGGCCTGGGATATTCCGACCCGGCCTACTTCTCGCGCGCCTTCCGGCGCTCCCATGGCCTCAGCCCCAGCCGCTACCGCGCCGAGCGCGGAGACCCGTCCGCCTGATGCGCCGCGGCGGGTGGTGATGCCGACGGCGCCGGACAGGACGGGCGCGTCGAGCGCAAGCTCGTGCGCCATTATCCTGCGCGAGATAAACCATAGCATGTCCGAGCCCTCCACGAGGCCGAGCGCCGCGGCCAGCGATACCGTCTCCACCGCCACCTCCGGGTCGAGAAGGCCCGACATCGCGAGGAGGTCGTCCACGGGGCGGCAGATGATCGCGGAACGCGTCGGCAGGATCAGGGAGTTGGCGCGGACGGTCTCCGTCGCGCCGGGGCCGGCGAAAGGATGTCCGCGCTGCCCCAGCATCGTCTCCAGGTCGCCCAGGGCCTTCGACAGCCTGGGCTGCGCCACCCCCAGCCTGCGGGCCGCGGCGGAGATCGACCCCTTCTCGGCCACGGCGGGGAAGATCCTCGGATGCCGCAGCTTGATGCCGCGATGCATAGCCAAATCGGTATGCCTCCTGCGGCACTTTCCACCTTAATGGATTTCTGGGACTATGGCAGGGTCCGCATCGACAAGAAAAGCCGCCCGCGTCGCGGAGGCGGCGAACGGGAGGTCATGATATGAAGAAGGCAATCCTGGCGACAGGGTTCCTGGCCGCGCTCGGGTCCGGCCCAGCCGCCGCGCAGGAGTTCGAGTTCACCCTGCACCATTTCCTCGGTCCCCAGGCTCCGGCCCATACCGACATGCTGGAGCCCTGGGCGCGGCAGGTGGAGGAGAACTCGGAGGGCCGCGTGGCGATCGAGATCTATCCGTCCATGACCCTGGGGGGGCGGCCGACGGAGCTGGTCCAGCAGGCCCGCGACGGGGTCGTCGACCTGATCTGGACGCTGAATGGCTACACGCCGGGATTGTTTCCGCGCACCGAGGTGTTCGAGCTGCCCAACGTGTACGAGAACGACATCGCGGCCGCGAACCTCGCCATGGCGGCGATGTTCGACGACGCCCTCGCCGACGATTACCGCGGGCTCGAGGTGATGTTCCTGCACGTGCATGCCGGGCAGGGCCTGCAGACCAACGGGCTCGAGGCCCGGTCGCCGCAGGACCTGGCCGGCGCGGCCCTGCGCATCCCCACCCGCACGGGGTCCTGGGCGATCGAGGCGTTGGGCGCGCAGCCCGTGGCGATGCCGGTCCCCGAACTGCCCCAGGCCTTGCAGAAGGGGGTCGTCGACGGCGCCCTGATCCCGTGGGAGATCATCCCGGCGCTTCGGATCTACGAGCAGACCGACTTCCAGATCGAGGGCCCGCAGAAGGAGCGCATCGGCACGTCCGTGTTCCAGGTGTCGATGAACCAGGGCCGCTGGGACGGCCTGCCCGACGACATCAAGCAAGCCTTCCGCGACGCGAGCGACGAGGACTGGCTGCGCGAGATGGGTGAGGTCTGGCGTGCCTCCGACGAGCGCGGGATCGCGGTCGCGACCGAGAACGGCAATACCCACATCCAGCTGTCGCAGGAGGAATGGGCCGCCTACGAGGACGCCCTTTCCCCGGTCGTCGACCGCTGGGTGCAGCAGGTCTCGGGCGAGGGCGTCGACGGCACCGCGCTGGTGGAGCGCGCGCGCTCCGAGATCTCCTCCGCCTCCGAATGAGCGAGGCGTCCGAGCCGGACCGGGCGCCCGTCGAGGAGGGCGCCTTCGGCCGCATCGTCACCTGGTGGGCGGTCGCCGGCTGCGGCCTCCTCGCGGGGGTCGTGCTGGTCAACGTCTGGACGGTGGTCGGCCCCTGGGTCGGCCTGCCCTTCGCCGGCGATTTCGAACTGACGGAAATGGGGGTCGCCGTGGCCGTCTTCACCTTCCTTCCCTATTGCCAGCTGACGCGGCAGAACGTGTCGGCCGACATCTTCACCTCCGGCGCGGGCCCGCGGGTTCGCGCCGGTCTGATGGCGCTCGGCTCGGCCGTCGCCCTGGGCTTCGCCGCTCTCCTGATCTGGCGGATGTGGCTGGGGATGATCGACCAGAAGACCTACGCCTATGCCACCACGATCCTGCAGGTGCCGATCTGGTGGGCCTATGTCCCGATCCTCGTGTCGCTCGCCATGCTCCTCCTGGCCTCCCTCGCGACCCTCGGCCGTGAGCTGGGGGACGCGCGCTGATGGACCCGGTCACCATCGGCCTCGTGGGCCTCGCCGCGCTCCTGGTCCTGATCGCGATCCGGATGCCCATCGGCTACGCGATGATCCTGGTGGGGGGCTGCGGCATCGTCGCGGTCAACGGCTCCCAGGTCGTCCTCAACCAGCTCAAGACGCTCGCCTACGGGCAGTTCTCCATCTACGACCTGTCGGTCGTGCCCATGTTCGTCCTGATGGGCGCCCTGGCGACCAAGACCGGCCTCTCGCGCGACCTGTTCCGCGCCGCCAACGCCTGGTTCGGCTGGATGCGGGGCGGCACGGCCATGGCCTCCATCGCCGCCTGCGCGGGATTCGGGGCGGTCTGCGGCTCGTCGCTGGCCACCGCCTCGACCATGGGCAAGGTGGCGCTTCCCGAACTGCGCCGCTTCGGCTATTCGCCCGCGCTGGCCACCGGCTCGGTGGCGGCGGGGGGCGTTCTGGGGATCCTGATCCCGCCCTCGGTGGCGCTGGTGATCTACGCCATCATCGTCGAGGCCAACATCGTCACCATGTTCATGGCCGCCTTCTTCCCCGGCCTTCTGGCGGTGGTGCTGTTCCTGGTCACCATCGGCATCTACGTGCGGATCTTCCCCGGTTCGGGCCCCGCCCACGGCGCGGCGGACCGGGCCGAGTTCTGGGCCGCGGCCCGGGGCGTGGTGCCCACGATCGTCGTCTTCGGCATCGTCATCGGGGGCATCTACGCGGGCTTCTACAATCCCACGCCGGCCGCCGCGATCGGGGTCTTCGTGGTGTTCGTCTTCGGGCTGGTTCGGGGCCAGCTCAGCCTGCCGGACCTGCGCGCCTCGGCGCTCGAGACGGCCGGGACCACGGGCATGATCTACCTCATCCTCCTGGGCGCGGAGCTGCTGAAGATCTTCATGTCCCGCGCGGGCGTGCCCCAGGCCGCGGCGGACTGGGCATCGGCCAGCGGCCTGGCCCCGATCTCGGTGCTGCTGATCCTGCTCTTCGCGCTGATCCTGCTGGGCTGCCTCATGGACTCCCTGTCGATGATCCTTTTGGTGCTGCCCTTCTTCTGGCCGGTCCTGAGCGAGATCAACGGCGGCCTCTACGCCACCGCCGATAGCGCCGCCTTCGGCATGTCCACCGAGGACCTGAAGGTCTGGTTCGGCATCCTCGCCCTGGTGGTGGTGGAACTCGGACTGATCACGCCGCCCGTGGGCATGAACGTCTTCGTCATCTCGTCGCTGGCCCGCGACGTGCCGATGGCGACCACGTTCCGCGGCGTCGCGCCGTTCTTCGCCTCCGAGATGGTGCGGGTGGTCCTTCTCCTCGCGTTCCCGGCGCTGACGCTGTGGCTGCCGGGGGCCCTGGGCGGATGACGGACGCGATCATCGCGGGGGGCGCCGTCCTCGTCCGCCTCGCTCGACTTGGGGTCGAGTGGGTCTTCGTCAATTCCGGCACCGATTTCCCGCCGGTGATCGAGGGCATGGCCCAGGCCGCCGCGCAGGACCGCGCCCTCCCGCGCATGGTCGTGGTGGCCCACGAGCACGCCGCCATGGGCATGGCCCACGGCCACTGGCTAGCCTCGGGGCGGCCCCAGGCGGTGATGCTGCACACCAATGTGGGCCTCGCGAACGCGGCCGCGGGGGCGATCAACGCAGGCTGCGAGCACGTGCCGATGATCGTGATGTCGGGCCGCACCCCGGTGGTCGAATCCGGGCGGCCGGGCGCGCGCACCGTCCCGATCTCCTGGGGGCAGGAGATGGCAGACCAGTCCGCCCTCGTGCGCGAGGCGGCGAAATGGGACTACGAGCTGCGCTTCCCCGAGCAGGTGCCGGACCTCCTCGACCGGGCCATGGCCATCGCCGAGACCACGCCGAAGGGGCCGGTCTACCTGTCGCTGCCGCGCGAGGTGCTGGCCCAGGACTGTCCCGCCACGGGGCTCGACGCGCCGGTCCGGCAGACCCCCGCGCGGGCGGGGCCGGACCCGGAGGCCCTCGCCCGCGCGGCCGAGTGGATCGCCGGGGCCGGTGCGCCGGTGGTGATCGCGCAGCGCGGCACCGGCGATGCCGCCAGCTTCGCCACCTTCTCCGACTGGGCGGCGCGCTGGGGCATCGTCGTCGTGTCGTGGTGGGCCACGCATCTGGGACTTCCCACCGACCACGACTGCCATGCGGGCGCCGATCCCGGCCCCGCCCTGGCGGAGGCCGACGTCGTGCTGGTGATCGACGCCCTCGCCCCCTGGAGCCCCGGCCTTCACGCGCTCGCGCCGGGGGCGAAGGTGGTCCAGATCGGGCCCGATCCCCTGTTCCAGCGCGCGCCGGTGCGCCATTTCCCCCACGACATCGCCATCGCCGGCGAGACGCGCGACACGCTTCCCGCCCTGATCGCCGCCACCGACCGGCTGGGCCCCGGGCGGCCCGAGCGCGCCGCGGCCCTGGCCGGGCGCAACGCGGCCCGGCGCGAGGACGAGCACGCGGCGATCCGTGCCGATCTGGCGGCAGGACGGGTCACCAAGGCCGGCGTCGGCCTTGTGCTGGGCGAGGCCCTGGAGCGACGCGCGCCGACCGCGCGCGTCTTTTCCGAACTCGGCGTGCCGCTGGGGCCCCTGTCGCGCCGCACCCACGGGTCGTGGTTCCAGGAACCCCATTCGGGCGGGCTCGGCTGGGCGTTCCCGGCCGCCATCGGCGCGCGGCTCGCCGACCCGGGGCGCCTCTGCGTCGCGACGATGGGCGATGGCAGCTACCTCTTCGCGAATCCCGCCGTCTGCCACCAGCTCGTCGAGGCGCTGGAGCTGCCGATGCTCGTCCTGGTGCTGAACAACCGCGGCTGGGGGGCCGTGCGGCAATCGGTGCTCGACATGTATCCAGACGGCGCGGCGGCGCGGGCCAACCACGTCCCCCTGACGTCGCTCGAGCCGCTGCCGGACCTCTGCGCCATCGCCCGGGCGAGCCGCGCGGCCGCCTGGCGGGTCGAGCGGGCCGACGACCTAGAGACCGCGATCAAGGCGGCGCTCGACGCCTGCCTGGAGGATCGGAGAGCGGCCTTCGTGGAGGTCGCGATCTGAGGGAGGGAGGACCGTCCGGGAAGAACGGTCCGCAACACGCGAAGAAGAGGGGCGCCCCGAGGTCGCGGGATGCCCGCGGTACGGGGGTCGTCCCCCCGTACCGCCCTGGCGGCACGGGGGGTGCTTCGGGGTCAGGCGCTCACCCGCGCGCCGCGACCTCGCCGAAGAAGCGCAGCATCTCGGCGGAGGCATCCGGCCCGGCCGCGTCGGCGTAGGAGCCGGCCGCGTCGCCGCCCGACCAGGCATGGCCCGCGCCCTCGATCATCCAGAGCTCCGATCCCCCCGGCGTGGTCAGGCGCGTCCAGGTGCGGGTGCCCTCGCCGTGGCGCGTCTCCACCCCGTCGCCCGGCAGGAGCGCGTGGGCGTTGCGGGGCGACACGGTGGTGTCGGCTGTGCCGTGGAACACGATGCCCGGACGGGCGAGGGGGCGGCCCGTCCGTTCGCCCCGCATGGCGGCGAAGGCCGATCCCATGTCGCCCGCCGCGCCCGCGGGAAGGCCCGAATGGACCCCCACGGCCGCGAAGAGGTCTGGGTGCGTCTCGGCCAGGATCGCGGCCATGGCGCCCCCCGCCGACAGGCCGGCGGCGAAGACGCGGGCGCCCACGTCCAGCTCGCCCGCGATCTCACGCGCGATGGCGGCGAGGGAGGCGGGTTCGCCACCGCCTGCCTCCTGGTCCTGGGGGCGGAACCAGTTCCAGCACGATTGCATGTTGTGGGTGCCGGTCTGGGCCGGGTAGGCGACGGCGTAGCCGGCGGCTTCGGCGGCGAGGTCCATCGTCGTCCCGAGGGCGAAATCCTCGGGCGACTGGGTGCAGCCGTGGAGCATCAGCACCAGTCCCGCAACACCGCCCGCCCGGGGCGAGGGGGTGAAGAGACGCACCTCGCGCCCGGCGATGGTGCGGGTCTCGACCCGGGCGCCGTCGGGGACGGGGGCGGAGCGGGCCGCCTTGCCCCCAAGGCCCGAAAGGCCCGAGAACCCCTTGAGCCCGTCCATCCCCGGCAGGCCGGAGAAGTCGCCCATGCCCGAGATACCGCCGGTACGGCCCCCGGCCTTCGCGGCGGAGGCGGCCTTGGCGCAGGGGCCGCATTCGGCCTCGGGATCGGGGGCGGAGCCCGGTGCCGACCGGCCCGACAGGGCCGACTGGATCAGGGCGGTGGCCGCGGCCGGATCGCCGGCGCGCGTGGAGGCAAGCGCCCGGCGCAGGGCCGTCGCGAAATCGTCGCTCATCTTGATTTTCCTTGAAGGTCGGGGGGTTGTCCCCCTCAGGTGATGCGGTCCGCGAGGGCCGCCTTGACGTTCTTGGAGGCCTGGAGGGAGCCCAGGACGCTCAACGAGCCGATCGCCGCGCGGGCGAGGTCGGCATCGACGTCGTCCGCGATCCGGGCGAGGCCGACGACGCGCAGGTGGAGCACCTCGCCCTCGTCGCGGAGTGCTTCGAGGTCGGCGCGGGTGACGTCGAACAGGCCCAGCTCGAAGCGGTGACGCTCCACCGACTGGTCCACGGCGCGGGCCTCGGCCGTGAGCTGGGCGCGGATCGCGGAGCGGATGAAATCGGTGCGGTTCGAGTAGAACCCCTCGCGCACGAGGAGGTCGATCCGGCCGAGGTCGACATGGCCGAGATTGACGGTGATCTTCTCGGTATCGCCGGGGCGGTCGGGCAGGCGGTGGATCTTGGGCATCGCTCTCTCCATCCAAGTGGATGGTATATGGATGGCCATGGGTGGGTGCGCAAGGAAGCGCACGCATTAAAAAGAACCGCGGCCCGAAAGTCGGACCGCGGTTCTGGCAGTGACGGATTCCCGTCGGACTCCCGTCGGAGTTCCGGGGGAGGGAAAATCGCCGCCCGCGGGGGGCGGCGAAAGGTTAAAGCTCGACCTGGGCCACGTCGCCCGGGGAGGGCGGCTCGCCGGTCAGACGGGCCTTGGCGTAGCCGTAGGCGAAGACCATGGCCGAGGATGGCGAGTCCCAGTATTCGGCGGTGTCCATCACCACGCGCAGCAGCCGGATCGAGGGATCGCCCGACCCGTCGGGGAACCAGGTGCGCAGGGGCTCGGACCACAACGCCTCGATCCGGTCGCGGTCGTCTAGGATCTCGGCGCGGCCGGTGACGGAGATGTAGTTCTGCGACGAGGGATCGGCGTAGTCGATCGTCACCCGGGGGTCCTGGCCGATCTCGGCGATCTTGCGGCTGTCGGCGCGGGTGAAGAACCACAGCGCCTCGACATCCGAGTCGCGCTCCTGGTGCACGGCGGCCATGGGGCGGGAATGGCAGATGCCTTCGGCGTCGTATGTGCCGAACATCGCGAACTGGGCCTTGCCGATCATGTCGTGGACCTTGTCGACGGCGTCGCTGTCGCGGCGCACGTCCATGTCGGTGCTCGGATCGTGGCTGGTGGTCATCGGTGCATCCTTTCGGGAGCGGGCGGCGTGCCCGTCAGCCCGGAAGCGCGCGAGGGGCCACGGCGTTCCGCCCGGCCCGGTCACGAACGGGGGTGCCCCGCGCCGGCCGGGCCGCGGGGTTTCCGAACGATGCGCCAGGCACGCGGCCACGCGCCCGCCCCGGGCGCCGGGAGGGGTTTCCGGGGGTGAGGGCAGTGCGCCCGACCGGGCGCGACCGGGGAGCAAGATACTTAAAAATTTACATATTTAATCTCGACGTGCAGTGAAACATCGTCTTCGCGCACCGCGTGTATGTTACCGTGGATATTCCAGAACCCCGGAAGGACCTTGCGATGAAGACGTATCTGACAGCCACCCTCCTGGCCGCCCTTGGCACCGCCGCGATCGCCCAGGACGACATGGCGCCCTCGATCACCGCGTCGGACCAGGCGGTCGCGAACGGGGTGGTCTCGGCCGACATGGTGATGGCCCCGGCGAACGGCTGGATGGTGGTGCACCGCACCGATTCCGAGATGGCCCCAGGCCCCGTGGTCGGCTACGCGCCGCTGCGCGAAGGCGAGAACACCGACGTGGCCGCCCTCCTGCAGGAAGACGTGGCGTCGGGCGACATGCTGATGCTGATGGTCCATTCCGAGGATGGCGGGATGGAGACGGGCGTGTTCGAATACACCCTGGGGGCGAGCGAGGACGGCCCGATCCGGGTCGACGACGCGCTGGTGACCTCGGTCATCACGGCCGAGTGACCGCAGGGCTGCCACCCGGCCTCGCCGGGCGGCAGTCGCATGTCCGCGGGGGGCAGATGCCCCCCGCGCCGCCTCAGGCGATGGCGAAATCCGCCGGGTTGCCGACGTTGAGCAGGGTCAGGTCGTCGGCCTCGTCGACGAAGCGCACGACGATGTCGTCCCCGTCGCCGTCGAGCGTGATGCGGACATGGCGCCCGGCCTCGCGGATCGCGGCGATGTCGGCCCCGCCGAGGTCGATCTCGTCGAGCCCCACCTCGTAGTCGGTGATGAAGTCGCGCTCGCGCGTGCCGTTCGCGGTCTCGGACCCGAAGGCGAAGCGGTCCGCACCCTCGCCGCCGGCGACCCTGTCCACCCGGCCCGCGCCGCTGGCGATCAGGTCGCGCCCGTCGGTGCCCGTGAGCCTGTCGTTGCCGTCCGTCGCGCCGGCGAGGGGCGTGAAGGCCGGGTCGAGGTCGAGGCCGACCACCACGGGGTCGTGGTCGGAGGCGCGGAATGCGTCCGCGGCGAAGAGGTCGTTGCCCGAGGGTTCCTCCTCGAACGGCGCCTCGGACGGGTCCTGCACGTCGTCGTTGTAGTCGAGGAGCGGTACCTCGTCGGCGTTGATGTGCCACGCGGTGGCGCCGGTGACCTGGCCCGCGAGCGCGGTGTTGGCGAGCGCGTAGTCGAGGGTGCCGAGCTGGCCGTCGAAGAGGTAGGTGTAGGCCTCCTCCCCCTGGTCGCGCTGGAGCAGGTCGACATAGTCGTCGCCCGTGCCGGAGATGCCGTCGGCGCCGTCGCGGATGGCGTCGATCGGGTCCTCCCGCGCGTAGGAGTTGAGGTCGCCCAGGATCAGCGTGTCGGCGTCGCCCGAGCCGGTGGGATCGGTGGCGAGCCAGTCCACCAGCGCCTCGGCCGCGTCGGTGCGGACCCGGTCGTTGTTGCCCGACCCGTCGCCGTTCGCGGCGTCGCCGTCGGCGACGGAGCCTTTCGATTTCAGGTGGTTGACGGCCGCCGTGAAGGTGCCGCCCGAAGATATCTCCTCGAACGTCTGGGCCAGGGCGGGTCGGTTCGCCCCGTCGAGGAAGCGCGGATCGACGGACTGGTCGAGGATCGCGAACTCGCCGGTGGGACGGACCTGGGCGGTGTCGTAGATCATCGCCACCTTGATCGCGTCGGTGCCGATGACGCCGGTGTCGATGGCCGCGTAGGTCCCGCCGTCCGTGCGGACGTTCAGGGCATCGACCAGGGCCTGGGTCGCGGCGCCGTCGTCGTTCTCCACCTCGATCAGGCCGTAGACCTGCGCGTCGATCTCCGCCAGGGCGGAGACGATCTTGTCGGTCTGGCGCTCCAGCTCGGCCACGCTGTCGGCGCCGCGCGGCTCGAGGCCGGTGGCGGTGCGGGCCTCGCCGTCGTCGATGGTGGTGAAATAGTTCAGCACGTTGAAGGAGGCGACCTTGAGCGAGTTGCCCACATCCTCTGGGGCGTCGGTGCGGGGGTTGGTACGCTCGAACGCCACCGGGTCGGCCTCGGTCGGGCGCAGCCGCCATGCGTCGGTGCCGCCCGCGCCCGCGCCCGCGAAGGACCAGTCCAGCACGCCGGTCAGCTCGGCCACCGTGTCGCCGCCGCGGATGGTATCGTCGACCGACAGCCCGTCGGGCCGGGGGTGGTAGACGGTGCCGTCGGGCAGGGCGCTGTTCTGCTGGTTGTCGTCGTCGTCGAGGATGATGCGGCGGCTCGCGAGGTCGGCGAGATAGGCGGCGTTGCCCTCCACGTCGGGCTCATTCGCTTGTGTGAACTGGTAGGGGCGCTCGCCTTCGTAGAGGGTGATCTCGCCGAAGCGGGAAAGCTGGAAGTATTCCGATACCACCATGGGCTGGTCGAACGCGACCTTCATGGACTCGAACCGCTCCAGCGCGGCGGGGTCGTCGTTGGCCCCGAAATCCGAGCGGGTGAGGGCGGGCACGTCGATCAGGCCGAGATTGTCGCCCGCGTCCACGATGTCGATGGCGGAGACGTCGCCGATCTGGGTCTTGGCGAAATACTCGCCCACCACGCCGGTGACGGAGACGGTGTAGCCCTCGGACACGTCCATGCCGGGGGCATAGACGAAGATCCCCTCGGACGAGGCGGCGTCGCCGTCGCTGTCGGCGGCCTCCTCCTGCAGGAAGAAGCCGTCCAGGGCGGGGAAGGACGCGGTGACCACGCCCTCGACCCGCACGCCCTGGTCGAGGAGGGGCGAGGCGCCGGCATTGCCGAAATCGTCCTCGCCCTGGGTTTCGGGGCTGCCCTGGATGTCGGAGATCAGCACGTCGCGGGTCTCGACCGGCTCAGGCTCCGGCTCGGGCGCGGGCACGCCGTTGGCGGCGCCGGGGGTGGGGGCCCGCGCGGCGAAGTCGCCGGTGCCGTCGGGGGTGCGGGCGAGGGACTGGGTGTCCTTCTGGCCGTTCGCGTCCTCGTCGTATTGCACGTCCTGGCCCAGGGCGGCGAGGAGGGCCGCGTCGGTCGCGTCCCCGGTGCCGTAGACCAGCGCGTCGACCAGCCCGTCGGTGCTGGGCGCGGTGCCGACGGGGAAGTCGGCGGCCGGGCGGGCGTAGAGGGCGACCGCGTCGGCGCCGTTCTGCAGCCCGTTCGAGGGGATCACGACATCGACGCCGGCGACGCCCTCGTTGCCCACGACGAAGGTGCCGTCGGCGCCGGTCGCGTATCCCGAGAGGTCGATGCTGCGGTAGGAGGCGTCGCCGTTGCCGTTGAAGAAGACCAGCGCATGCCCGTCGAGGGCCGTGTTCCCCGCGCCGCCGTCGAAGAGTTCGACGAACTCGGCCGTGTCGACGCCGTCGGTGTCGCTGTCGACCTCGTTGATCACGAGGGAGGTGGCGGCGGCGCGCGTCGCGGCCTCCTGCCGCTCGGCCTCGGTGGCGGACGTCTGCATCTCGTCGTTCATTCGGCGAACTCCCCGTCATTGGTCCCGGGTCCGTCAACGGCCCGCGCAATCGGGGCGAGTAAACGGCGGCGATGTGACGTGGGCAAGACGGGCGAGCGGCTTTTCGCCTTTTGCCGGGGAAACGGGGCCATCGCGCCCGGGGCGGGGCCACGCCGACGGCGGCTTGTGCTCGGGCGCGCGAGCCGCGAGGATGCAACCATGACGCGGGAAACCGGCCGGACGGGACGGCCCCGCGAGCAAGGGAGGACGACGATGACGGCGATGAAACGGATCCTGGCCATGGGCCTTGTCGCACCGGCGATGATCTCGACTGCCGCATGGGCGCAGGACGAGGAGAGCTCCGGCGGCCCGCTGGAGGGGCAACCCGACACCGAGGCCGCGCAGGAGCTTGCGCCCCAGACGCCGCCGCCCCTGTCCACGCCGGAGGACCAGCTTCCGGTGGACATGCTCGAGGTGCCCGAGGGCTTCTCGGTGGAGGTGTTCGCCGCGGGCGTGGACAATGCCCGCTCGATGCGCGTGGCCGACGACGGCACCGTGTTCGTGGGCAACTGGGAGGGCAACGACGTCTGGGTGATCCCCGCGGAGGGCGGCGAGCCGCGCAAGATCTACGAGGACCTGGACTGGCCCAACGGCATCGCGCTGCACGACGGCGACCTCTACATCGCCGAGCACACGCGGATCACCGTGGCCGAGAACATCATGGACAACCTCGACCAGCCGCCCGAGCTGCGCGAGATCTATTCCGAGCTGGGCGAGCCGCGGCCCCATGGCTGGCGCTTCCTGGAGGTGGGGCCGGACGAGATGCTCTATGTCTCCAACTCCTCGCCCTGCAACATCTGCGCGCGCGAAGAGGGCTTCGGCGAGGTGCGGCGGATGGGCCTCGACGGCTCGGGCGCCGAAGCCATCCTGACGGGGATGCGCAACACCGTGGGCTTCGACTTCCACCCCGAGACGGGGCAGCTGTGGTTCACCGACAACCAGCGCGACTGGCTGTCCGAGGACATTCCCGAGGACGAGCTGAACGTGCTGACCGAGGAGGGGCAGGATTTCGGCTTCCCCTATTGCCACGCGGGCAACTTCACCGACCCCGAGTTCGGCTGGGGGCGCAGCTGCGACGAGTTCACCGACCCCGCGGCACTCCTGGGGCCGCACACCGCGCCGCTGGGGATGCGCTTCTACGAGGCGGAGGCGTTCCCGGAAGAGTATCGCGGCCAGATCTTCATCGCCAAGCACGGGCCCTGGAACCGGACCAACAAGGAAGGCGCCGAGGTCTCGGTCGCCTATCTCGACGGCGAGACGGGGGTGGAGCGCACCGAGCCGTTCCTCACCGGGTTCATCCAGGACAACCAGTACGTGGGCCGGCCCGTGGACGTGGCGGTGATGCCCGACGGCTCGATGCTCGTGTCCGACGACTGGAACGGGGCGATCTACCGCGTGAGCTACGATGCCGATCAGGAGAGCTGATCCCGGCCGCGCCCTCCTCGTCGTCGCCGGCCTCGCCATCGCGGGGCCGGCCGCGGCGCAGGAGACGTTCGAGGAGCGCAAGGAGCAATGCGTCGCCTGCCACGGGGCGGGCGAGGCGGAGGCCACGCCCGGGGCCCCGACCCTGGGGGGGATCGACGCCTATTACGCGCTCCTGCAGCTCGTGGCCTTTCGCGAGGGAGAGCGCGACAACGCGGTGATGATGTCCATGGTGGAGGGGATGTCGGACGACGACCTGCGCGCCGCCTCGGACTGGATCGCGGGGCTCGAACGGCCCGCGCCGCCCGACGAGGCCCCCGACGCCGCCCGGATGGAGGCCGGCGCCGCGCTGTCGGACGCCCATCGCTGCGGCACCTGCCATGGATCGGAGTACCTCGGCGGCGAGCAGATGCCGCCGCTCAGGAACCAGCGGCAGGACTATATCCTGTCGTCGTTGCAGGACTATGCCTCCGAACGCCGGATCGGCGCCCGCGCCGCCATGGTCGAGATCGCGGGCGAATTGTCGGACGACGAGATGGAGACCCTGGCCTACTACCTGGCGCATCTGCGCTAGGGAGGCGCGTCCCACGCGGGCGCCGTCGGCCTGCTCCGAAAGGGGCGGGCCGGCCCGGTGCACTCCCCGCGACGGGCTGTCGCAGGGTCAGGCGCGGGGGTCGTGGTGGGTCAGGTTGACCGACAGGGCGGTGAGCATCTGGTCGAACTCGGGGTCGATGTCGATCCCGCGCCGGGTCAACTCGTCCATGCACTCGAAGAGGCCGCGGATCTCCTCCGTCTCGGCGGAGGAAAACGCCTCCGTCTCGCGGGAGAAGGCGCCGATGCTCTTGAGCTTCGAGCGCGACGTGGCGACGACCGCCCAGTGATTCAGGCCATGCTCGGCGGCGGCGGCGAAGACCCCTTCGGTGTCGAGTGCGACGAGCTCGGACCAGGTGGCCACGCCGTCGTTGCGAAAGCCCCATTTGACGGCCGGGTCCTTCAGCACGAGACCGTTGGTGGAATAGTAGCTCTTCCAGCTCCAGGCGTAGGTCTGGAACAGGTAGCGCGGCGTGATGAAATCGATGTGGAACGCCGCCGCGAATCCGGCCGGTGCCAACGCCCTGAGGCGCAGGAGAAGCTCCTTGAGATCATCGTCCGAGTTCATAAACGTCGTTCGCCTCTCATTGCCCCGCCACGGCCTTCGGCGCCAGCTCCTGCCGATCTATGTATCACAACCGGGGCGGTATCAACGCTCTCCGTCGGCGCCGGGGAGCCGAACAGGCCGGGATTTCACCGGCCTGTTCAGGTTCGCCGTGGGACTGAGCGCGATCGTCATGTCCCACTCGTCGTAGAACTCTTTGGTCTGCTGCACGATGTTATGCAATGGGCTGTTCCTCGCCTGCGATCCGTTCGGATATGTGGGTCTTTCGCAGATCGTAGAGCCATGTACCAAAGACCGCTCCAGTTCCCTTAACGCGTCCGGGCCTCAAGCGCCCGTGTTTTGAGCCGTCCACCCCATCTGGCCATATTCCTCGCGCCAGGCGGGCATCCGCAGGACGGCGTAGTTCCGCCCGTCCTGGTGGCCCCTGTACCGCTCCCCCACCTGGGTCGCGTCGTAGCCGATCTTGCGCAGGATCCGGACGAAGGACGGGACGGTCAGGGTGACGAGCTCGTCCGAGCCGTGGTCGCACGCCATATCCACCAGCCCGTCGACGACGGTCTTCAGCGCGCGTTCGCGCTCGGGGGCCGATGTGAGACTGTCGCACAGGACCAATCTGGTGCACTCGGAGGCCGAGGAAAAGGACCTGTCGGCGGGAAGCGCCTCGGCGGGGATGTCGGGCAGCTGGCCCCGGGCGGCGTCGCTCAGCATGCATCCGTGCTGGCCCCAGCGGTCGTCGAACCGCATCAGGCGCGCGCCCGCCACGACCCGGCCCTTCGAGAGCGCCAGAGAGTAGAGCGCCGTAGGGTTGTCGTACTGGTCCATCTCGACGCGGTCGTCGTGGGGGATGTTCCAGGCCAGGGTGTCGACGAAGAACCGCTTGCGCAGGGCAAGGAACTCGAAGAACGCGCTACCGTGCTGGTGCAGGTTGCAGAAATTGAACGTGGCGGCGGTGATTTGGGTGGTCATTGCTATCTTTTCCCTCGGAGTGATGGAAGGTATCGTCGAGACGACCTTCTCCTACGGGGTTAAGAAGCATCCGCAACTTATGCGAGTGTCCAGTGGCTCGTTACCTCAGCCAGCCGAGCTGCGTTGCCTGCATCACCGCCTGTGTCGTGGTCCGTGCCGAGAGCTTCGACTTGGCGCTCGACAGGCGCTGTTTCACGGCGCTCTCGCTGATGCCCAGGCGGTAGGCGATCTCCTTCATGATCAGCCCCGCGGCAAGATGCTGCAGGGTCTCGAGCTCGGCGTCGGTGAGCTGGCAGGGCTGAACGGTGGTCTCGTGGAGCTCGGTGAGAAGGCCGAGGAGAGTGTCCAGCTCGGCGTCGGTGAACTCCCGGTCCGTCCTGGCCAGGCTGGCATAGGAGCGTATCCCCTGGTCGTCCTCGGCGCGCACGCTGGCGGCCGCCCCGAAGGGCAGGCCGTGATCGCGCGCCATGTCCAGGATGCCGCGGGGATCGGGGTAGTCGAGCGCGCTCCAGCGCACGATCCCGGTGTTCTCGTAGACCCACCTCGTGATCGGGTCGTCGAGCATGTACCCGCCCTGGGTGTAGGCGCGCACCCATTCCCCGGGCAGCGAATTGTGCTCGAAGGCCGGGAAGGCGAACTCCACCCGCAAGGCGATATGATACCCCCCCGTTGCGAGAGGAGCGATCCGTTCCTGGGGGAGTGTGGTGTCCAGCGGGCTCATGCGGTCTTCTGGCTGCGGATTGGTAAACGTTTCATTCGTGCGCCACATTCGGACAGGCGCGACTGGGGCGCGGCCCCGACGCGCCGCGCGGAACGGCGGGGCCGCGCCCCCGGGCGGGGCGGCGATCCCTGGCGAGCGTTATCGTGGCATGTCTCTATGCGGGAATATCCGGTCGGTTGATCAATTGTGACACCTTTCATCCACGAACGTTGCCAATGTAACAAGAGGCTCCGTCGGATTGAGGCTGCGCGAACGCGGCGTCGTGCCGACACGTCTGCGTGGTGGGGCCGTGAACTGGGGCCCTTGCATGCGCCGAACGCCCGCACGAGGCCGGAGGGGCTTCATCCCGCGTTTACCGGTTACAGCCAGACAGGTGCGACCCCAAAAGGCAAAGCACCGCCGTGACCACCTCCCTGGAAACCGATCTCGACCGCTTCGAGGCCCGCAACTCCCCGCAGGGGCTGTTCGCACGCTACGCGCGGGGTCGCATCGCATCGTACTGGTGGCGACAGAGCTTCCCGTTGGCGGGCGCGGCGGCGCTGGCGTTCCTGATCGACCCGATCTACCCGCTGATCGCGCTGATCCTCGCGGCGAGCGCCGACTATCTCGATTGCCGCATACTGGCCGAGGCCATCCGGCGTCGTCCCAAGGGCGACCTGAGCCGCAGGATGCATGCGGTCGTCCGCGCGAGCACGGCCCTGCAGACACTGGCGCTTTCCGCCGGGCTCGCCCTCTTCACGGTCGAACTCGAGGGGACGTCGGGCCATATCCTGATCGTCGCGATGGTCGCGGGCGCCGTGCTCAATGCCGGATTGAGCATCTCGTACGTTCCGGGCCTGACATGGATACGGCTGTCGCTCATGGGGGCGACGCTGTTCTTCCTGTTCGGGCTGTCCTACCTCGCGCGGCCCGAAACCCTTCCCCAGCTTCTCGTCGAAGGCTCCGCCACCGTTCTTGCCGGGCATTTGATCTGGCTGGCGATCAGCGACCTTTCGCGCAAGTTCGAGCGCGGGGTCGAGGCGCAACGCAGGATCGTCCGCCAGAACAGCGAGATCTCCCGCGCCCATGCGCACCTCGCCGACCGCATGAAAGAGCTGAAGCGGCTGTCGCTCGTGGTGGAAACGGCGAATGACAGCGTCTTCATCACCGACCCCGAAGGCCGGATAGAATACGTCAACACGACCTTCACGAAGTTGACCGGCCTGGGGGCGCAGGACGTGAAGGGCGTGACGGCCCAGCACCTGTTCGACAGGCTGGAGAGAAGCCACGACAAGCGCGAGGAGATCGCGGCGGCCCTGTGCGCGGGTCGGTCGTTCCGCACGGAATGCGCGATCCTCAACCTCCAGCGCGAGCGCATATGGCTCGACATGATGATCGTCCCGCTCCTGGAGCCCGACGGCCGGATGACCGGCCATGTCAACGTCTCGCGCGATATCACCGAGGCGAAGGCCAGGGAGGCGGAGCTGGACCGCGCGAAGATGGTCGCGGAGGAAGGGGAGCGGGCGAAGGGCCGGTTCCTGGCCACGATCAGCCACGAATTGCGCACGCCGCTCCACGGGGCGATGGGCGCGCTCGACCTGCTGCGCGACACCTCCCTCGACGAGACGCAGAAGACCTACGTGGACACGGTGGCGGAATCGTCCGAGGGGCTGTTGCAGCTCGTGGACATGCTGCTCGAGGTCACGCGCTTGGAGGAGAAGGCCGTGGAGCTGGACGTCGCGCCGTTCGACCTCGACCGGACGATCCGGCGGGTGATGGACCTGCTGCAACCGCTCGCGCGGGCCAAGGGCTTCTCCATCTCGCTCCACGTGGAGGCGGCCCCGCCCGCCCACGTGGAGGGCGACGCCACGCGCCTGCGCCAGATCCTCGTCAACATCGTGGGAAACGCGGTGAAGTTCACCACCCGAGGGTCCGTCGCCATCGGGGTGTCCTGGACGGACGGGGAAGGCGTGATCTCGGTGAAGGATACCGGCACGGGCATCTCGGCCGACCGGCTCGACGCCATCTTCGCCCCCTTCATCCAGGAGGATGGCGAGATCACGCGCCGCTTCGGCGGGACGGGCCTGGGCCTGACCATCAGCAGGCTGGCCGCCGAGCGGATGGGAGGAGCCCTCACGGTCGCGTCCAGGCGGGGGAAGGGGTCGACCTTCACGCTGCGGGTGCCGTTGCCGGCCGCGACCAGCGCCCCGCCGGCGCCGTGCCGCGAGAGGGGCGCGCCCGATATGGACCTGTCCGGCCGGGTGATCCTCGTGGTCGACGACAACCGGACGAACCGCTTCCTGGTCGAGCGCTTCCTCGCGCCCTCCGGGGCGCAGGTGGTGACGGCGCAGGACGGGGTCGAGGCGATCGCGGCGTGGGAGACCCATCGTCCGGACGCGATCCTGATGGATGTCTCGATGCCCCGGATGGACGGGCTCGAGGTGACGCGGCGCATCCGGGCCCGCGAGAGCGGGCACTGCATCATCCTGGGCCTGACGGCGAGCGCCTTCAAGCAAGACCGGGAGAACGGTCTGAACGCCGGGATGGATGAGTTCCTGGTCAAGCCGATCCAGAGGCCCGAACTGCTCAAGGCGATCGCCGACATCCTGCCGCCCGCGGTGGGCGCCGAGGCCGGACGCTCGGCGCCGGAGATCCCCGAGCGCCTCATCTCCTGAGCGGGCGGGCGTCCGTGCGCCAGGGGGCTCCCGGTGGGAAAGCCCCCTGGCGCGGGCCCGTGGGCTCAGACGTAGCGGTTGACGACGTTTTCCAGGATCTCCTGCCGGCCGGAGCGGGGGGCAGGGTTCACGCCGCGCTCCTCCGCCCGGTCGGCAACTCCATCGAGCGTGGCGCCGGGGGCCAGGAGCGCGGCGCCCTCCTCGCCCTCCCAGCCGGCGTAGCGCTCGCGGCGGGGGCCTTCGAGGGCGTCGTCCTCGAGCATCTTCGCCGCCGCCTCGAGGCCGCGGGCGCAAACATCCATCGCCCCGGCATGGGCGGCCACGAGATCGCGCGCGTCGATGGACTGGCGGCGCAGCTTGGCGTCGAAGTTGGTGCCGCCGCGGCCCAGGCCGCCGCCCTTGAGGATCTCGTAATAGGCCAGCGCCACCTCGGGCACGTTGTTGGGGAACTGGTCGGTGTCCCAGCCCGACTGGTAGTCGTTGCGGTTCATGTCGATAGAGCCGAAGATGCCGAGGGCCTGGGCCAGGGCGATCTCGTGCTCGAAGCTGTGGCCGGCGAGGATGGCGTGGCCCTGCTCGATGTTGACGCGGACCTCGTCTTCGAGCCCGTAGCGCTTGAGGAAGCCGTAGACGGTGGCCACGTCGTAGTCGTACTGGTGCTTGGTGGGCTCCTGCGGCTTGGGCTCGATCAGGATCTGGCCCTCGTAGCCGATCTTGTGCTTGTGCTCGACGACCATCGACAGGAACCGGCCCATGTGGTCCAGCTCCTGGCCCATGTCGGTGTTCAGGAGCGTCTCGTAGCCCTCGCGGCCGCCCCACAGGACGTAGTTCTCCCCCTTCAGGCGGTGGGTGACCTCTAGGCAGGCGCGCACGCTGGAGGCCGACCAGGCGAAGACGTCCGGGTCGGGATTGGTCGCGGCGCCCGACATGAAGCGGGGATGGGTGAAGAGGTTTGCGGTGCCCCACAGCAGGCGGGTGCCGGTCTCGTCCATCTTGCGCTCGAAGATGTCGGCGATCTCGTTGAGGCGCTTGTGGTTCTCAGCCAGGCTGCCGCCCTCGGGGCGCACGTCGTGGTCGTGGAAGCAGAAGAACGGCGCGCCCAGGATGCGAAACATCTCGAAGGCCGCGTCGGCGCGCTGGCGGGCGAGGTCCATCGTGTCGGCGGGGAACCACGGGCGCTGGAACGTGCCGGCGCCGAACGGATCGGAGCCGTCCCACACGAAGCTGTGCCAGTAGGCGACGGCGAAGCGGAGCTGGTCCTCCATCCGCTTGCCCATCACCATCCGCTCGGGGTCGTAGTGGCGGAAGGCGAGGTCATCGGCCTGCGGGTCGTGGGGCAGCGGCGAGATGTCGGAGAAATAGGTCATCGAGTGTCCCTCGTTTGTGGTGTCTTGGTGGCCCAGACCAGGCCGCGGCGCAGGATCTCGCGCGCCTGGGGGTGGGAAAGTTCGGCGGCCCGGTGGCCGAGGCCGGAATAGAAGACGCGGCCCGCGCCGAACACCCGCGTCCAGGCGACGGGCATGACGGTGCCGGCAATCTCCGGGGCATGGTCGCCCGAGAAGGTCGTCGTGGCCAGGACCTCGTTGCCCGGATCGACGTGCAGGAAATACTGCTCGGAGCGGTAGTCGAACCCCTCGATCCCCTCGGTGACCGGATGGTCGGGGCGGAGGATGTCGACGCGGTAGTCGATGATGTCGCCCGGATGGGCCACCCATTGTCCGCCCACCATGAACTGGTAGGCGGGCGCGTCGCGGAACGCGTCGCCCATGCCGCCGTGGAAGCCGGCAAGGCCGGTGCCGCCGCGCACCGCGTCGCAGAGCCGCGCGATCCCGTCCGGGTCGGACGGCACCTGCGTCGCCATGGGCACGATGAGGTCGTAGGCGGCGAGGTCGTCGCGGCGCAGAACCTCCGTGCCCTGGACCGTGTCGACCTCCATTCCCTCGGCGCGGAGCATCTCCGCGACCTCGGCGGCGCAGGCGGCCGGCTCGTGCCCCTCCCAGCCGCCCCAGAAGATCAGCGCGCGTGACGGTTTCATGTGGTCTCCTTTGCGGGCATCGGCTCGGGTCTGTCGCAGCGGCTCTCCACGGCGACGGAGCGGCCCGTGCGGGCGGCCTCGTGGAGCGCCTCGATCGTTTCCAGCACGTGGAGGGCGATGGCGGCGTCCGCCCGGTGGGGCCGTCCCTCCCGGATCGCGGCGGCCATCTCGCACAGCCCCAGGCCGCGCCAGTTCCCCGCCCCGCAGGGGAAGTCCACCGCATCGAGCGTGTCGCCGCCCGACAGCTCCACCGTGCCGTCGAAGCGGTTGGGATCGGGCAGTTTCGCCGATCCTTCGGTGCCGTGGATCTCGATGGGGGCGTGCCAGTGGGCGGCCACGTCGAAGCTCATGGCGATCTGGACGAGGGCGCCGCCCTCGAACGACAGGGCGCCGGCGAGATGGGTGTCGACCTCCACAGAAACGCTCTCGCCGGCGCGGGGGCCGGCGGCGATGCGCCGCTCCGCGCGCGGGCGGGCGGAGAGGGCCACGACCTCGCGCACGGGGCCGAGGAGGTGGACGAGCGCGGTGAGGTAGTAGGGGCCCATGTCCATCAGGGGCCCGCCGCCGGCGCGCGCGTAGTAGAAGTCGGGCGCGGGGTGCCAGCGTTCGTGGCCCGCGACCATCATGGTCGCCGTGCCCCCCAGGGGGCGCCCGATCCGGCCCTCGTCGAGCGCGGCGCGCGCGGCGCGGTAGCCCCCGCCCAGCACCGTGTCGGGGGCGCAGCCGACGCGCAGGCCGCCGGCCTCGGCCAGGCGGGTCAGCTCGCGGGCCTCGGCCAGCGAGGCGCAGAGCGGCTTTTCGTGGTAGAGGTGCCTGCCCGCCTCGATGACCCGGCGTCCCACGGAGGCGTGGGCGGCGGGGGTGGTGAGGTTGACGACGATGTCGATATCGTCGCGCGCGAGCATGTCGTCGAGGGAGAGGGCCTCGACCCCGTGGGCCTCCGCCGCCGCGCGGGCCGCGTCCGGCGACAGGTCGCACACGGCGCGCAGCGCGAGGCCGGGCAGGCGGGGAATGTTGGCGAGGTAGACGCCGCTGATGACGCCGCAGCCGACGATGCCGATGCCGGTGTCGCTCATGCGGGGGCCGTCGCCATGCGGCGCCCCTCGGCGTCGAAGCGGTGCTGGCGGTCGGGGTCGAGGCTGACCTTGAGACGGTCGCCCTCCTTCAGGCGCATGTGGCCGGGAAGGCGGACGGTGAGGTCGTCGACCTCGGCCAGCCGCAGATGGGCGATCGTGTCCGATCCCAGGGTCTCGACCACCCGGGCGGTGGCGTCCCATCCCTCGCCTTCGGAGACGCGGACGTCCTCGGGGCGGATGCCCACGGTCTGCGCCTGGGGCTGGCCGACGGCGCGGCCGGGCAGCAGGTTCATCTTCGGCGAGCCGATGAAGCCCGCGACGAAGACCGAGGCCGGCGTGTCGTAGAGATCCATGGGCGAGCCGATCTGCTCGATCCGACCCTTGTTCATCACCACGATCTGATCGGCCAGGGTCATCGCCTCGACCTGGTCGTGGGTGACGTAGATCATCGTGGAATCGATGGACTGGTGCAGCTCGGCCAGCTCGATGCGCATCTGGGTGCGCAGGGCGGCGTCGAGGTTCGACAGCGGCTCGTCGAAGAGGAAGACCTTGGGGTTGCGCACGATGGAGCGGCCGATGGCCACGCGCTGGCGCTGCCCGCCCGAGAGCTCCGCGGGCTTGCGGTCGAGGTAGTCCTCGAGCGCCAGGATGCGGGCGGCCTCGGCCAGGCGGCGCTCGCGTTCCTCGTGGGGTGTGCCGCTGATCCTGAGGCCGAAGTCGATGTTCCGCGCCACGCTCATGTGCGGGTAGAGGGCGTAGGACTGGAACACCATCGAGATCCCCCTCTTGGAGGGCTCCTTGCCGGTCACGTCCTCCTCGCCGATGCGGACCCTGCCGGAGCTCGGCCGCTCCAGCCCCGCGATCAGGCGCAAAAGCGTGGACTTACCGCAGCCCGAGGGGCCGACCAGCACGGTGAAGGACTTGTCCGGCACGGTCAGCGACAGGTCGGGGATGACCGTGAGGGTGCCGAAGGACTTGGTGACGTTCTCGAGGCGGACCTCAGCCATGACGGGGCTCGTAGGTGAAGGACAGGAAATCGGCCGTCCGGCCGCGGCCGGACGTGTCGTGGGCGCAGATGCCGACGAAGGCGCCGGTGAAATTGTTGCCCGGCCCGTTGCCGGCCTCGTCGGAGATCGCCGACTGGTCGAGCGAGAGGCCGAGATCGGTCCATCCCTCCTCGCCCGCGGCGTAGCGGAACCGCAGTTCCGCCCCGTCCACGTCGCAGCCCAGGCGAACCGGCCCGGTGGCGGGCAGGGGAACGGGCGCCAGGGGATAGGCGATCCGGGCCTGGGGCCAGTCGGCGGCGCAGGAATAGACCGTCAGGACGCGGGCGCCGGCCTCGTCGGCGGTGACGGCGAGATAGTGGAACTTGTCGCGCCCGTACCACGCGATCAGGCCCGCGAAATGCTGGTAGTCGCCGGGCGCGATCTCCACTTCCGTCTCGGCGCGGAAGGCGAGCGCGTCCTGGCGCCGGGCCACGAGGGCGTGCTCGAACTGCGAGCCGGGACTCTCGCGGCCGAAGAGGCGCAGGGCGCCGGGCCGCTCGGTGAGCGAGAACAGGCGTTCGGGCTCGGGGGTGCGCAACCACTGGAACTCGGGCGGCAGGGCGCCGTCGAAGGTGCGCCGGGCGGGAAGGGGATCGACGGGCGTCTCGGCAAGGTCCGGCCCGTCGATCTCGGGCGCGGGGGCGTTGCCGCCATGGGCGAGGCGGGGAAACTGCCCTTCGTCCCAGACGAGCCGCTGGATCGCCGTCTCGCGCCCCAGGGGCGAGCGGCGCAGGTCGTCGGCGTGGAGGCCGGCCCCGGCGACCTCGGCGCGCGTGCCGGGCAGGGGGCGGGAGCACAGATGGACCATGAAGTGCTCGCCCGCCTCGGTCTCGACGATGTCGGCGTGGCCCGCGCGCTGGAGCAGGTGGTGGGGATCGGTGTCCTTCGAGGTCAGGACATGCTTCGCGGGATCGGTCTCGTAGGGGCCGAGGAGGTCGCGCGCGCGGGCCATGGTCACCGCGTGGTCGTAGCCGGTGCCGCCCTCGGCCGTGACGAGGTAGTACCAGCCGTCGCGGGCATAGAGGTGCGGCCCCTCCACCAGCTTGTGGTCGGTGCCGCGGTAGATGTTGTGGATGTCGCCCACCAAGCGGCGCTCCTCGACGGAATATTCCTGGGCGACGATGCCGCCGAAACGGTCGCCGCCGGTGCGGTTGTGGTTCCACACCATGTTGAGGAGCCATTTGCTCCCGTCGGCGTCGTGGAACAGCGACGGGTCGAAGCCCGAGGAATTGAGATGGACGGGGTCGGACCACGGCCCCTCGATCGCGGGGGCGGTGACGAGGTAGTTGTGGCTGTCCTTCCAGGCGCCGTCGCGGCGTTTCACGTCGCTGTAGATCAGCCAGAACAGGCCGTCCGAATGGCTCAGGCAGGGTGCCCAGACGCCGCCCGAATCCGGATCGCCCCGCAGGTCGAGCTGGGCGGCGCGGTCGAGCGGGCGGGCGGCGAGGCGCCAGTTGGCCAGGTCGCGCGAATGGTGGATCTGGACGCCGGGATACCATTCGAAGGTGGAGGTGGCGATGTAGTAGTCGCCGCCCACCCGGACGATCGAGGGGTCGGGGTTGAAGCCGGGCAGGATCGGGTTGCGGATCTTCATGGTTCAGCCTTTCACGGCGCCGCCCGTGAGCCCGGCGACGATGTATTTCTGGGCGGCGAGGAAGAAGACGACGGCCGGAACGAGGCTCAGCGTCACGAAGGCGAGCGTCTGGTTCCACTGGGTCACGTATTCGCCGCGGTACTGCATCATGCCCAGGGGCCAGGTGAACACCTCGCGCGAGTTGAGCACCACGAGGGGCAGCAGGAAGTTGTTCCAGCTCTGGACGAAGACGAAGACGCCCACCGTGGCCAGGATCGGCGTGGAGAGCGGCAGGGTGAAGCGCAGGAAAAACCGCACGTAGCCGCAGCCGTCGATATAGGCGGCCTCGAACAGCTCCTTGGGAAGCTGCTGGAAGAAGGTGCGGAACAGCAGGATCGCGAGGCTGAGGCCGAAGGCCGTCTGCGGCAGGATGACGGCCCAGTAGGTGTCCAGCAGGCCGATGTCGCGGACCTTGATGAACAGCGGCAGGATCGCCGTGGCGAAGGGGAACATCATCCCCAGGAGCAGGTAGGAGAACAGGAACTCAGACCCGAAGAAGCGGATCTGGGCGAAGACGTAGGCCGCCGCCGAGCCCACGAGGAGCGTGAGCACGACCGCCGTGCACGAGATCAGGAGCGAGTTGCCCAGGTAGCGCCAGAACGCGGCGTCGGCCAGGATCGAGCCGTAGACCTCCAGGTTCCACGTATCGGGCAGGGCGAAGGCGGAGGTGCGGATCTCGGCGTTGGTTTTGAACCCGCCCATCACCGTGGCCCAGAGCGGGGCCAGCACGAAGCTCGCCACGACGAGCAGGAGCGAGATCCGCGCCACGTTGCGCCAGACATGGGGACCGGTCATGGCGTGCCCTTTCTCATGAAGATCCGCTGGTAGAAGACGGCGACCAGCACCGCTGCGACGAACAGCACCACGCCCACGGCGCTGCCGAAGCCGATCCTGAGACGGGTCAGGCCGAACTCGTAGAGGTAGGTCACGATGGTCTGGGTCTGGTTCGACGGGCCGCCGTTGGTCAGCGGGATGATGAGGTCGAAGACCTGCAGCGCGCCGATGATGGCGAAGAAGGCGCTGACCGCGATGGCGGGGCGGATATGCGGGATCTGGACGTGGCGCACGATCTGCGGGCGGCTGGCCCCCTCGATCCGGGCGGCCTCGATATGGTCTTCGGGCACGCCCTGCAGCGCGGCGATGTAGATCATCATGTGAAAGCCGAAATACTTCCACACGATCACGGTCATCACGGCGTAGAAGGCGAGGTCGCGGTCGGCCAGGACGAAGAACCGCTCGATCCCGAGCGTGGTGGCGATCGAGGCGGTGACGCCGTAGTTGCCGTCGAAGACGAAGCTCCAGATCAGGCCGGCGGCGACCTCGGCCATGATGTAGGGCACGAAGAAGATCAGCCGGAAGGCGGCGTTGGTGGGCGTCTTGCGATAGACCAGCAGGGCGAGGAAGAGCGCCAGCGGCATCTGCACCAGAAGCGAGACGACGATGATCTTGACCGTGTTGCCCACCGCCGTGGCGAAGACCGAGTGGCCCGCCATCTGCTCGAAGTTGCGCAGGCCCACGAAATCCTCGGGCGTGCCGTAGCCGTTCCAGTCGTAGAAGGCGTACCAGCCCGACTCGCCTAGCGGCAGGATCACGAACAGCGTGAACAGGATCAGGGCGGGTGGCAGCAGGATCAGGACGGCCGTGAGCCGGCCGTTGGTGGCCACGCGGCGAAACCTCTCCCCCCACGCCGGACGGTCCTCCGGCGGCGGCATCGTCGTGTCTGTCATCGGGTCAGCTCCGGTCGGAACGGCGGCGCGCCCGGGTCGCGGGCGCGCCGGGGACGGTTCAGCGGAAGTCCCACGCCTCCTGGACGCGGGCGGCGGCCTCCTCGGGCGTGGTCGCGTCGGCGACAAGGTCCGCGGAGACGTCGTTCACCGTAGCACCCACCGAGGCGCCCAGGAACTGGTCGAGGAAGATCTGGTGGTAGTCCGATCCGGAGATGTCGCTGGCCACCCGCTGGAAGAACGCGTTGGTCAGCGCCTCGTCCGCGCCCTCGACGATGGGGATGAAGATCCCGCGCTCGGCGATGGTTTCCTGGTTTTCGCGGTTGAGCATGAAGGTCAGGAAGTCCACCGCCGTGTCGGAGGCGTCGCGGGAGACCGCCCAGCCGTTGATGCCGCCTAGCGTCGCGCCCGCGCCGCCCTCGGCCACCGGGTCGGAGATGGTGGGGAAGGACATGATCGCAAGCTGCTCGTCCGACAGGCCCTCGCCGTCCGAGGCGCGCCCGCGCATGGGCAGGTAGTCCCAGTCGCCCATGAGGTAGAAGGCGCCCTCGCCGTCGGCGAACATGCCCGACGACGTCTCGTAGGTGGTGCCCATGACGCCGGGCTGGAACGGCTCCAGCGCGGCGAGCTCCTTCAGGTCCTCGCCCGCGGCCACGAAGGCCTCGTTCTCGAACCCGCCGCCGTCGCCCGACATGGCGCTGGTGACCACGTCGGGGCCGCCCTCGCGCAGGGCGAGATAGCTCCAGTAGAAGTGCAGCGGCCACTTGTCCTGCCCGCCGGCCACGATCGGGGTCACGCCGGCGTCCTTCAGGGTCTGCACGGCCTGGAGGAAGTCGTCCCAGGTCTCGATGGCGGTGTGATCGACGCCCCCCTCCTCGGTGAGGTCGGTGTTGACCCAGAACACGACCTCGGTGGCATAGAGCGGCAGGCCGTAGAGCGCGCCGTCGACGGTGAAGGCGTCGAGCGCCGATTGCGGGAAGGTCGCGCGCACGTCCTCGGGGACGAGATCGTCGATCATGCGCACGAAGCCCGCCTCGGCCTGCTCGCGCAGGGCCTCGCCGCCCCAGGAATAGAACAGGTCCGGCCGGGCGTCCGATTGCAGGAGCGTGGGCAGCTTGGACTTGTAGGCCTCGTTGGCGATGTACTCGAACACGATGTCCACGTCCGGATGCTCAGCCTCGTAGGCCTGCTCCACCTCGGCGTAGAACGCCTCCTCCTCGTCGCCCGGCTGCACGCGCAGGATGGTGACCTCGCCCTCCTGCGCCCAGGCGGCGCCGGCCCCCAGGGACGCGGTCAGGGTCAATGCGGTCGTCGCTAGAAATCTCATGGCGTTCCCCTCCCTCGAGGACACGCGACCCGCGGCCCCCATATTTGACTACCGTATGTCAAAACAACTCATCGGGGAAGGGGGATCGGCAAGACGTCTCGCAAAGCCGGGGTCAGGGCAGGTTGTCGGGGACGAAGATCTCGATGCCGACGCGATTTTCCTCGCGGTGGAAGGACTTGCCGTCGGCCAGGGCGAGGAGGGTGCGGATCGCGGCGCGGGCCTCGCGCTCCGGGTCCTGGCGGATCACCGCGTCGATCGTGCCGTCGAGCAGCCATTGGCGGGACTGGTCGGTCAGTTCGTGCATGACCACCGGCGGGAGCGTGTCGCGCCGCGACAGGGCCGCCACCACGCCGCGGTTGCCGGCGCCGAGGCTGTAGATCCCGGCGATGTCGGGATCGGCGCGCAGGAGGTCGCCCAGGAGGCGCTCGGCGGTCTCGGCGTCGTCGAGCGCTTCGAGCGGCGGGTGAACCGTCAGGTGGGGAAAGTCGGTCCCGATCACGGCTTCGAAGCCCAGCCGCCGCTCGGCGTGGTCGCGCACGACCATGGAGCCGGCGACGATGGCGATCCGCCCCGGGGCCGGCCCGCAGAACCGCCCCAGCAGGCGGGCGGCGGTGCGCCCAGCCCAGATGTTGTCGATCCCGATGAAGTGGTCGCGCAGCTCGGCGGGCAGGTCCGAGACCAGCGTCACGATCGCCAGGCCCTCGCGGCGCAGCCCCCGCACGGCGTCGCGCACGGCGGGGGAATCGATCCCGACGAAGGCGAGCCCGTCCAGGTTCCGCGCGTCGAGACCGAGGAGGGCGTCGCGCAGGGCGGCCTCGTCGAAGGGCGGGATCGTGCGGATCTCCACGGCCACCCCGTCGGGCGCGAGCGGGTCGGAATAGGACACGACCTCGCGTTCGAGGAGCCGCATGAAGCTGTTGGCCCCGCCGGGCAGCACGAAGGCCAGGCGGTAGGTCCGCCCCCGGGACAGGTTGGCCGCGGCGGTGTTGCGCACGTAGCCCAGGGAGCGCATCGCCCCCTCGACCCGGTCGCGGGTCGGTGCCCGGACCGAGGTGCGTCCGTTCAGCACCCTGTCCACGGTGGACAGGCTGACGCCGGCCTCGCGGGCCACGTCGTGAATGGTCGGTCGCGCCATCATCTTCCCGCGTTCGGAGACATACGTCTTTCAGAAATCTTCATACCGTCTCGCCGCGCGTTGTCCAACGCGGCGGCATCGTTCCCGGCAAGGCGCCCCGGAGGGCGGCTCCCTCCACACGGGGCGGCGGAGGCAGCTGCGGCCCCGGCGCGTGCGGCCGCCTTTCAGGCATGGGGCTGTAGGTCGCGCGTGCGGGCGCGGTCGAGCCAGTCCGGGTCCATGCGGGGGACGGAAGCGAGGAGGCGGCGCGTATAGGGGTGCCGGGGACGCTCGAAGATATCGTCGCGGCCGCCCTGTTCGACGATACGCCCGTTCTCGAGCACGATCACGTGGTGGGCGATGGCCTCGACCACCGCCAGGTCGTGGGTGATGAACATGAAGGTCAGGCCCAGCTCGCGCTGGAGGCCGACGAGCAGGCGCAGGATGCCCTCGGCCACGAGCTGGTCGAGGGCGCTGGTGACCTCGTCGCAGATGACGAACTCGGGCTCGGCCGCCAGGGCGCGCGCGATGCCCACGCGCTGCTTCTGCCCGCCGGAGAGTTCGCCGGGGCGCCGGTCGAGCAGGGCGCGGTCGAGCTCCACCTGGTCCATCAGTTCGCCCACCCGGGCCTCCAGCGCCGCGCCGCGCCGCCCGGTGAAGCGGCGCACGGGCCGCGACAGGATGCGCCGGATGGCGTGGCGCGGGTTGAGCGCCGTGTCGGCCGACTGGTAGATCATCTGCACGTGGCGCAGGGTGCCGGACCCGCGCCGGGCGAGGCGCATCTCCATCGGCTCGCCGCCCCAGACGACCTCGCCTGCCTCGGGGGGCAGCAGGCCCGCGAGGACGCGGGCGAGGGTGGACTTGCCCGAGCCGGATTCGCCGACCACCGCCGTGGTTCGGCCCCGCGCGAAGGCGAAGTCCAGACCGTGCAGGACCCGCACCCGGCCATAGGCGGCGGTGACGCCGCGCCCCTCCAGGAGCGGCTCGGGCGCGGGGGCCTCCGCCTCGGGGCGGCGGAAGGAGCGCACCGACCACAGCGAGCGGGTATAGTCCTCGCGCGGCGCGTCGAGCATGGTGCGGGTGGGGGCGGTCTCCACCACGAGGCCGTCCTTCATCACGCAGATCCGGTCGGCCATCTGGGCCACGACGGCCAGGTCGTGGGAGATGTAGATCGCCGCCGTGCCGTGCTCCTCCACCGCGTCGCGGATGGCGCCCAGAACCTCTATCTGGGTGGTCACGTCGAGCGCGGTGGTGGGCTCGTCGAACACGATCAGGCCGGGCCGGCAGGTCATGGCCATGGCCGTCATCGCGCGCTGGAGCTGGCCGCCCGAGACCTGGTGGGGGTAGCGCGCCCCGATCCCGCCGGGGTCGGGCAGGTGCATCTGGGAGAACAGCGCGACCGCGTCGGCCTGAGCCGCCTTGCGGCTCGCCACCCGGTGCAGGCGGGGCGCCTCGGTCACCTGGTCGATCAGCCGGTGGGCGGGGTTGAAGCTCGCCGCCGCCGACTGGGCCACGTAGGACAGGTGCCGCCCGTGGAGGCGGCGCAGCCGCCCGCGCGGCAGGCGCAGCAGGTCCTGGCCGTCGAACTCCACCGATCCGGCGGCCACGCGCACCCCGTCGCGGACATGGCCCATGGCGGCCAGCCCGGCGGTGCTCTTGCCCGCGCCGCTTTCGCCCACGAGGCCCAGCACCTCGCCGCGGTCGAGGTCGAGGTCGATGCCGCGCAGAAGGCGGGTGGGGCTGCGGCGTGGCCCGGCCTCCAGCGCCAGGCCCCGAATGGTCAGAAGGTTGCCCATCGTCGTCCTCTCCTTTCAGGTTTCGAGGCCGCTGGCGCGGTGCAGCATCCAGTCGACGATCAGGTTGACGGCGATGGTCAGGAGCGCGATCGCCGCCGCCGGGATGAGCGGCGTCACGTCGCCGAAGGTGATCAGCGTCGCGTTCTCCTTGACCATGGAGCCCCAGTCGGCCGTGGGGGGCTGGATGCCGATCCCGAGGAAGCTCAGGGCGGCGATGAACAGGAACACGAAGCAGAACCGGACCCCGAACTCGGCCACCAGGGTGGACCAGATGTTGGGAAGGATCTCGCGGCCCACGAGCCAGCCCAGCCCCTCGCCCCGGAGCCGCGCCGCCTCGACGAAGTCGAGCCCCACCACGTTCATCGCCGCGGCGCGGGCGAGGCGGAACACCGGCGCGAGGTAGATGACCGAGATCACGGCGATCATGTTGGGGATGGAGGCGCCGACGATGGCCAGCAGCATCAGCGCGAGGATCAGCGGCGGCACCGCCATCAGAACGTCCACCGCGCGGGCCAGGACCTGGTCCACCCAGCCGCCCTTCAGCGCGGCGACCATGCCCAGGGTGGCGCCCGCGACGAAGGCGAGAACGGTGGTCAGGAGCGCCAGCCCCACCGTGTTGCGCGCCCCGAAGATCATCCGCGAGAGCATGTCGCGCCCGAGGTTGTCGGTGCCCAGGGGGTGGGCGGACGTCCATTGCTGGTAGGCGCTGCCCACCACCTCCGTCTCGCCGTAGGGCGCGAGGAGGGGGGCGAAGACGGCGGTGATGGCCACCGCCGCCAGCACGACCATCCCGAACAGGGCGGTGGGCGGGGCGGACCGGAGCAGGGATTTCATCGGATCAGCTCCCGTGCCGAAGGCGGGGATTGGCGATCATCGAGGCGATGTCGGCCAGGACGTTGAGGGTGATGTAGACGGCCGCGAAGACGAGCCCCACGGCCTGCACGATGGGCAGGTCGCGGCTGGAGACGGCATCCACCAGGAGCTGGCCGAGGCCGGGATAGGAGAACACCACCTCCACCACCACGACGCCCACGATCAGGTAGGCGAGGTTGAGCGCCACCACGTTGACGATCGGCGCCAGCGCGTTGGGCAGGGCGTGGACCAGGATCACCCGCCGGCGCGACACCCCCTTGAGGCGGGCCATCTCGATATAGGGGGAGGCCAGCACGTTGATGATCGCGGCCCGCGTCATCCGCATCATGTGGGCGACGACCACCAGGATCAGCGTCAGGGCGGGGAGGAACGTCGCGTGGAGCGCATCCACCGGGCCGCTGGCCATGTCGATCCGCGCGAGCGTCGGGAACAGGCCCGCCTTGATCGACAGGAACAGAATCAGGAGGTAGGCGACGAAGAACTCGGGCATGGAGATGGCCGACAGAGCGCCCAGGTTCGCGCCCCGGTCGAAGGCGGTGTTGCGCCACAGGGCCGCCATCAGGCCCAGCCCCACGGCGAGGGGCACCGCGATCGCGGCGGCATAGCCCGCCAGGAACAGGGTGTTGGCGAGCCGCGGCCCGATGAGGTCGGTGACCGGGCGGCCCGAGGCGAGGGAATTGCCCAGATCGCCCCGCGCCACGCCGCCCAGCCAGTCGAGGTAGCGGATATGGGGCGGCTGATCGAGGCCCAGCTCGGCGCGGAACGCGGCCACCGTGTCGGGCGTGGCCGACTGGCCCAGGATCTGCTGGGCGAGGTCCCCTGGCAGGAACTCGAGGCCCGCGAACATCAGCAGCGAGACGGCGAACAGCGTCAGCAGGCCAAGGGCGAGACGCCCCAGAACGAGCCTCTGGATCTTCGACATGGGCGATATCTCCGGCACCCCCGGTGCGGGGGAGGTGAGCACGACGCCCCGTCGGGGGCGGGTGAAAAGACCGTCCCGGACGGCGTGGGCCGCCCGGGTTCCGGGTCAGGAGAACCACCACCGCTCGACGAAGCGTTGGCTGTCGAGGTCCCACATCTCCGAGATCTCCTCGGGCATGGCGACGCTGGTGCTCATGGCCGAGACGTATTGCCCGAAGGCGGGGATCAGCGCGCCGCCGTCCTCCTTCACGAGCTTCTGCATCTCGCCGTACATCTCGGCGCGCCTGTCCTGGTCCAGCTCGGCGCGCGTCGAGGCCAGCAGCTCGTTGAAGCGCGCGTTGTCCCAGTTGGTGTCGTTCCAGTCCGCGCCCGCAGCGTAGCCGGTGGAGAACATCAGCCCCGGCGTCGGACGCCCGCCCCAGTAGGAGCAGCAGAACGGACGGTTGAGCCATACGTTCGACCAGTAGCCGTCGTCCGGCTCGCGGCTGACCTCGATGTTGATACCCGCGGCGCGTGCCGATTCCGAGAACAGGACCGAGGCGTCCACCGCCCCGTTGAACGCGGCATCGGCGGTGTGCAGCGTCACGTCGAGACTGTCGAGCCCGGCCTGCCGCAGGTGCGACCTGGCTCGCTCGGGGTCGTAGCTTACCTGCTCCAGATCGCCGTTGTAGAAGGGCATGGTGCGCGCGATCGGGTGGTCGTTGCCCACCGTGCCGTAGCCCCGGAGCACCGTGTCGATCATCTGCTCGCGGTCGATGGCGTATTTGAGCGCCTGGCGCACGTTCACGTCGTCGAAGGGCGCGGCGTCGCAATGCATCGGCATCGTGTAGTGCAGCGTGCCGTCCTGGGTGTGGATCTTGACGTTCGGATTGCGTCCCAGGAGCTCGATCGTCTTCAGGTCGGGGCGGTCGATCAGGTCCACCTCGCCGGTCATCAGCGCGTTCATCCGCGCCGCCGCGTCGCCCACCTTGAGGATCACCACCCGGTCGAAATGGGCCGCACCCGCCTTCCAGTAGTCGTCGCGGCGGACCAGTTCGATGCGAACGCCGGGCTCGAACGCCTCGATCACGTATCCGCCCGTGCCCACGCGGCTGTCGGGGTCGATGGTGCCGTCGCCGGTATCTTGCCGGATGCCGAGGTGGTAGTCGTTGAAGACGAACGGAAAGTCGGCGTTGCCTGTCTCCAGCTCGAAGATCACGACCTTGTCGCCGTCGGCTCGGATGTCGGCGATCTGCTCCAGGAGCGGCTTGACGCCCGAATTGCTGTCCTCGCCCATGTGATGGCGGATCGAGGCGATCACGTCCGCCGCCGTCACTGTCCTGCCGTCCGAGAAGGCGGCGTCGTCGCGCAGGCGGAACGTCCAGGTGGCGGCGTCGGAGCTGGGCTCCACGCTCTCGGCCAGGTCGGGCCGCGCGCTGCCGTCGGGGGCGATCTCGGTCAGGGTGCTGAACACCGCGTAACCGGAGGCCAACATGAAGTCGTTGTTGAACGTCGCCGGGTCGAGGCTGTCGGAGGTCGAGCCTTGCGTGAAGCCCACCCGCAGCGTGCCGCCCTTCTGCGGGCCCGACTGCGCCCGCGCACGGGCGGGCAGGATCAGGCCGGCTGCGGTAGCGGCGGCACCCCCGGCGAGGACGCCGCGGCGGGTCGGTCGGAGCGTGTCGTGACGGGTCATGGTATCCTCCGCATGATCATTTTCGTTGGTGGCCGGGGCCCGGAACGGGCCGCCGGCAAAGTCGCGCCTCGGGCCGCGAGCGTGAGGACCTTGGCGCGGGTACGGGCGTCGAGCCTCTTCGTCCGGCCAACGCCGGACTTGCGGCCGCAACCGGAGGGCAGCTCGGTCCCGCCGCCCCGGTATTCGTCGATCGCCCCTGCCCGGCGTCGATCTCGCGGATCGTCTCCGGGGCGCGGCCAGTATCGGCCGCATAACCCCCGGCATGCAAGGCCTTGCCGGTCCCGTGGACCGGTGGGCTCTCGCGATCGCTGTCTTCGAGGCACCGCGCCGCCGGGGGCTGCTCCTCCGGGTAGCACCCGATGGGGCGCGCTCGCGCTCGGCCACGGCAGCCCTGCGCCCCTCGGCCCTGCAACGCGCCGGGGGCCCTACCTCGCGGGTGTCTGTCCTTCTTGGCGGGCTGGCGGCCGGCATGGTACCTGGCCCCCCGTTCGGCCTGGAACGGGGCGGTATTCTTCGCGGCGCCGCTGATCGTGTCACGGGCCTGCGGGGGTGGGAGCGTCCGCCCGTGCGGTTGAGGCCGGGTTTGCGTCTTACCGGCCGATCCTCCCGGCGCACCGTCCAAGGGAAGGCCGGCTCATTCGACCACGCGGTCGTCGCATCCGGCCACCGCGAGGATCTCGCGGTCTTCGCCCTCCATGGCGCGGGCCAGCGTGGACAGCGGAACGACCGGTATCTCGCGAAGGCCGTTCGCGCCCGGTGGGCGGCGGGGCGGCCTGGACCGCGAAGACGTCGCGGAGGGCATGCGTCGGCTAGATAAAGCTGTCGACCAGCCCGGCGGCGATCCCGGCAAGGCCGGCGGCGGCCGTCGCATCGCCCGGTTCCGGGGCCGAGGTCGTCGCGGTCCGGAGACGGGCTGCCACGACCTCAGCCCGGGCGGTCTCGATCCGGTCGAGGAGCGCCGCGGCGTCGAGACGCCCCTGCCGCTCGGCGAGAAGAAGGCGGTAGTTCGTCCACATGAGATCGGCCCTGTCGTTCCCCCGGGGGGCGGGCCTCGTCGAGCGTCTCGGCGGCCAGCTCGTAGAGACCCTCGTCGAGCGCGACCATCGCGATGCGGCGCGAGATCTCGCAGGTCGCGACCTCGTCGGTGCCGGGATCGGCATCCGACGCGCGGCGCAGATGGGCCGGCGCGCTCCTCGACGATCCGAGGTTCCGATGAGCGCCCCGCGACGCCCGCGCGAGCCGTTCGAAGGCCGGGCGGGCCACCGGCGAGCCGGATCGAGGCGCATGCCCGCCTCCTCTCCGCCAATCCGCCGCTCGTCCCGGGGGACTGGCTCGCACTGGAACCCGACGCCGCCCACCGCGTCGTCCGGTCCTTGCCGGATCGCCTTGGATACTCCGGGCGGATGGCGCTGCGCGTCCGATCGCTGCCGTTCCTTCCCGGCTGGCTCCTGATCGAGGCGCTGGAACCCGTGGGGGCCAAGCGACGGGTGCGGTCGGCGCTTCTGGGGGAGGGCGATGTCCTGATGCTCGACGGGGACATGCCGCGGGAGGGGGCGATGCTCGTGTCCGTCGACGGCGATCTGATCCGTGCGAAGCGCCCCGACGACCTTGCCGATCCGCGCCTGTCGTCCCGGGCCCGGCCCAACCCCCTGCATGAAGGCGGACCGGTCGCGCGCAACCGCGCCACCCTGCCGAGAGGGTATCTCGGCCCGGCCCTGACGCCGCCCGGCGCGGCGCGTTCGAAACGCAAGCGCCACGTGCGCGCCATGGTCGCGCCCGTCCATCGAGATGATCATGGGCCTTCTCAGGGCGGCGGGGAAGGCCTGATGGCGACACGGCGTGGGAGAGCCCTAGGCGCGCGGGAAGCCGGTCGGAGCATGCGCGGCCAGCGCGCTTCTATGGCGGCTGCGAGCTCTTCCGCCGAGGGCCCGGTCCGGTCGTCGACGTGCCGTTCTCGATCTCGGGGGGAGGTCTTGTCCGGCCCCGCAAGCCCCTGGGTCGACCCGGGAGGAACCGGCGGCGGAATCATCCTCGAACCAGGGGCGGACCTCGTCGCCCGGGGGCACGGGCCCGCCCGAACCGCCATATCGACGGCGAGCCCGGGCTGCGGCCACATGGCGATATCGGACGACTGAGGTGTTCCCTGGAAACCGGACACCGGCGAAAGCCACGATGTGAGATCTTCTCGTCTTCGAATAGGAGCCGGAAGAGATCGAGGTGGTCCGGGAAATCCGAACAGGGGCCATGAGTGGATGACCGGCGCGAGATCGGCACGATGCCGAAGAGAGATCTTGGCCGAACGACCGCGAAAGCCCGCAGCCCGGCCTTCGGGGCGAAAATGGCGCTTGCAGCGATCGAGGGAGAGCGGACGCTCTCCGAGTTGGCCGGGCGGTTTGACCCCCATCAGACCCGGATCACGCAGGTGGCGCACCGGCTTTTCGCGGGGGCGTCCGGTGTGGTCGGGGCCGCGCCCGCCGCCGAGGCCACCCCGTCTGTCGACGTGAAGACGTTGCCCGCGAAGCTCGTCGGGCTGACGCTCGAGAACGATGCTTCGTGGGGCCTCGCAGGGGCCACGGTCCCCGCTTTGATCTCCGTCGCGCCCGGGGGGCGGGTCTCCTTTCCGAGCGCAAGGCGATGATCGACCGGAGCCACGGGCTCGGCCTCGTCCGGCAGGCCGGGGCGCGAGACCCATCCCTACCTACTGGGGGGCCTGGCCGTGACCCGGCCCGACCAGGTCCGGGCTATGGAGATCGCCCACCTCCCCATGGCGCGAGGCGTTCGGCATCGGCCTCGACCCGATGGCGACCGATGCCTCACTCTATCTGGCCGCCGCCATGGCAAGCCGGAGACCTTCAAGACGGATCAGGGGTCGCCGTTCACCAGCGTCGACGTCATGCGGGGGCCGAAGGATGCCAGGGTCTCCGAGGCGCGTGCCTCCACCAGGCGCTGCCTGGGCTTCCAGAGCGGCACCCGGCCCCATTCGTCGCTCGGCCGGGCAGACGCCCGATCGGGCATGGTTAAGCCAGCCATCGCCAACCCCGGCGGCGGCAGATCCGACGCGGAGATCCACCTGGCAAAAGCCCGGACGCTGTTCAGCCAAACCGAGCCACCTCTGCGGTCACACCCATCATGGCTCGGCGGACATGGAGCGCATGGCAGACTGACTCCGGCCCTTCGTTGGGGTAGGTTCGTCGCCAAGTCGATGGGAAATTCGAAAGGAGCGAGCTTCCACCATGCGAATATCGGTCCTACACTTGCGTTCTGCGGCATTCCGATTGATCGGAGTTTTGCACCACAAGCGTGGACGGACCTCCAGGGCCCACGAATGCGCTCAGACCGCACTCTCTCACAATCCACGTAATTTTCGAAATCTCCGCCTTCTAGCTCAGCTCGAATACCGGCTGGGAGAATATGGATCAGCGCTTGAGCTCGTTGCGTCGGCGATGGAGATTCGCCCCGGCGACGACAGAATGCGACGGCTGTTCGAGCGAACGCTGGTGAGAACTTCCGGACACTTTGACGACGCCCTCCGCGCGTTCAGGCTGACGTATCGAACGAAGATCCCACCAACACATGTTGTCCTTGCCCTCGCCGGGATCGGTATCGCGTCATCCCGTTTCGACGACGCCAAGAGCTTGTTGATCAATCATAGACAGTATGTAGGGGAGCATACGCTTCAAAAGGATGCTCACGCGTTCGCACACGCCCTCGCCGAGGCCGGTGAGGTCGAGATGGCGCGCAAGTTGATGGAAATCCGCTTTCCGGATGCTCGCGCCGAATGGGAATGGCGTCTTTCATGGTTTGCAGGCAACGCAGACGATGCCCACAAATTACTTCTGCAGAACTGGGATCACGTCGGCACCATGTCCGATAGCGAGCTCACCGATGCGGCAAGCTTGTCAACTTCGGTCTTCGACCTCGACCTCGCGGCTGATATCGCTGCCATCCGCGTTCGCTCCGCGAACCACGGTACTTCCGCGGAGTTTGCCGCTTTACGAATTAGGGAACTCGAGGCCTACGCCATGGCGGGCAGGACAGTCGCACCTGCCGCAACACTAAGGATCATCGCGACGGAAGTGCTGCAAACCGCGCGTCAAAGCGGGTATTCCAATCGAGATGTCCTCAAACTCGCACGAGCCTTTCTGCAGCGCTTCGACCCGGCGACGGCGCTAGCACTCTCGGAAAGGTTGCCAACTTCCGCGCCGGAGCGCGACGAAATCGACCATTACGTCACGGTGGTCAGGGGTGTTCACCCCGATTTCCATGCGTTTTACGATTTCGCTGTCGAGGAACAAGCTTCGGGAGAAACCGGCAAGACGCCGGAATGTGACATCCTCTTCGCCATTCCCTGGAATTCCGGCACCCATTTCGTCGATGGATCTGCCGCCGTCGAGCGCGCCAGCATGCAGGTCATATACGGTCGTGCCTTCGCGCTCGCCCGAAAAGCCGGCCTCTCGATCGGAGCAATTCCGGCACCGGCACGGCGGCTTCCGCAAGAAGCTGCAGGAGCCCATATTTGCGTGTCATTTCACACTTTTGGGGGCGAGAACGTCCGCCATGTCAAGCTCGGCTCGATTCCGGGCGCAATGCTCATCGACACCCAAGGCTATTCGGGATGGGCGAGCGGCGCCGGTCGAACCCTTGCCGACCTGCCGCTGTCGGATATCGACATCGTCACCGCTCGCGCATGGTTCGACAAGGAACGCCGAGGCAGGATGGCCTCGAATTTATCGAAATATGCCCAGGAATCGCGAAGAAACCTCGACCGGACGCGCGGCCACGCGGTGTTCTGCGCGCTGCAGATTCCCGGAGACACGGTCCAACGGCTCGCCTTCGTGCCCATGTTCGACTACTTCCGCAGTATCGTGGAGGGATGGCGCGACACTGGCACAACCGTCTATATCAAACGACATCCCCGCTGCCGCGATCCACGCACCACCGCATTCCTGAGATGGGCCGCTGATCAGGCCCATGTCCGCATTACACAAGCGTCCATCTACGACCTGTTCGCGGTGGTCGACGCCGTCTATGTGGTCAATTCCGGTGTCGGAGCCGAGGCTCTTCTGCAAGGTCTACCCGTGCATGTCTCTGGCAAGACCGACTACCGGCACGCGTGCCATGAACATACCGATCTGACTTCCATGGTCTTTGGCTGCGAGGCCCTGCGCCCCAAACTCGATGAAGACACTCTGATCCGGTACCTTTGGTGGTACGTCAATATCTACCATCTCGCCATGGATGATCTGACGGTGGTGGACGAACGGGTCATGCAAATGATCGTCGCTCCCGCACTGGCCTTTCGCGACAAGAAAACGAACTGCATCGCCACACAGTCTTCATGAGGCCTTCGCCTGTTGGTCAGTGGGGCGGAGCGTTCCGATCAGGCCCTCCACCCGGTCCGCCGGGATCATGTTGGGTAACCCGAGCCCCTTCCTCCTCCACCAGTCTGAGATAGAGTCCGACCCAAGGTATCCTGCTCCCCGACCCTGGACCGCCGCCGGCTGGAGTTTCCGGCTGTGATCACGGCGACGGGCTGGTTGCGCCCCAGGGAATACGCAGGTCGATCGGAGCGTTGTATCCGATCGCGTTATGCGGTCTGGCCTCCTCGTAGTCTCGACGCCAAGCGTCCAGCTTTCCACGGGCATCGGCAAGATCCCTGATCCGTGTTCATGATCTCCGGCGGGCCGTGCAGTCGGGTCGCCTCGTCGAGCGCCTCGGCGCAGGAGTCCGCCTTAGACGTGTTCGAGAGCCGCCGAGAGAGAACCCGACGGCTGGGCCAGTCCATTGCAACCGACCGATGAGGACCGCGGCTGCCTGTTAGGCGGCGGCCTGCGGCACCTGGATGTCGGGCGTCCAGTTCCAGGG
>CANMTR010000021.1 GCA_947500825.1 uncultured Paracoccaceae bacterium
TCGCGCTTCGAGAGCATGAAGCAGCGGTTCTTCGGCCATGTTCTCAACGGCTTCAAGGCAAGCTCGCTCATCTCCGCGATGGAAGCGGACCTCGCGCAGGGCTGGTCGCCCGTGGTGCAGATCGTCTCCACCGGCGAAAGCCATCTCGACCGCGCCATCGAGGGGCTGGTCGAGGGCGACGAGCTGACCGAGGCGCACCTGACGCCAAAGGAGGCGGTGGTGCACTGGCTGGAGACCGCGTTCCCCGTCGAGGCGCAGGAACTCGTGGAGATCGAGGGCCAGATCGTGACGCAGCCGCTTCTCGACGGGGACGGCAACCGCGTCGTCTCGCGCGAGGCCGTCGCGCTGCGCGAGGATGCCCTGATGGAACTCTACACGATCGCGCCGATCCCGTCGGTCCTCGACAAGCTCGTCTGGCACTTCGGGGAGGAGCGGATCGCGGAGGTGACGGGCCGGTCCAAGCGCCCGGTCCGCACGCCCTCGGGCACGATCAAGATCGCACCGCGCTCCGGCTCTGCCAATTCCGCCGAGAGCGCCGCCTTCATGTCGGGCGCGAAGTCCATCCTTGTCTTCTCGGATGCAGGCGGGACGGGCCGCTCCTACCACGCGGCCCGGAGTGCTGCGAACCAGGCGCGCCGACGGCATTACCTCGTCGAGCCGGGCTGGCGCGCGGACGCGGCCATCCAGGGCCTCGGACGGACGCACCGCTCGAACCAGGTCGAGCCGCCGTTCTTTCGCGTGGTGACGACCGACGTGCATGGCGAGAAGCGGTTTACCTCGACGATCGCGCGGCGGCTCGACACGCTCGGCGCGCTCACGCGCGGCCAGCGCCAGACCGGATCGCAGAACATGTTCCGCGCCTCGGACAATCTCGAAAGCCCCGTGGCGCGCCGGGCGCTCGTGGCGCATTACAGGGAGCTTGCCTCGGACCGGTGCGAGGCGATGGTCTACGAGACGTTCCTCGACTGGACCGCCCTTCCCCTCACAGGCGACGACGGGGTCCTTCTCGAGGACCTGCCGCCGATCCAGCGCTACCTCAACCGCCTCCTCGCCCTGCCCATCGAGATGCAGAACGCCCTCTTCGGCGCCTTCACCGCGCGGATCGAGGCGCAGACCGAGATGGCCCGCGCGGCCGGAACCCTCGATGTCGGGATCGAGACCCTGCGCGCCGACCGCATCCACGTCACGGCCGAGGAGGACATCTGGACCTGCCCCCGCAGCGGGTCGGTCACGCGCACCGTCACGCTGGAGACGGAGACGGAGGTGCACGTCCCGTCCGGTGAGGGCGTCCTGTCGGACTTCGACGGCTATCTCCGCCCGATGCGCAACGCCGCCTCGGGCAAGGTGGCCCTCGTCTCCAGGCGCGCCCACCAGGTCTATGATGATTGCCGCCCGGTCGCCCAAGGGGCGGCGGATCGCTCCGGTGGAGCGATCCGAGGAAGGCAATGCCCGGAGGGCCCGGTGTTCACCGAGATGCGCGACATGCGCCGTCCCACGGGGCGCAGCTCGATGACCGAGGACGAGTTCGCCGCCTCCCGGTGGGAGCCGGTCGATCGGGACAGGTTCATCTCGCTCTGGGACGCCGAGTCCGAAGCCCTGCCGAAGGTGCAGGTCGAGACCATCGTTCTCCTGACCGGGCTTCTTCTGCCGATCTGGAAATCCATTCCCTCGGACAACGAGCGCATCTGGCGCGTCGAGCCGGAAGGCCGGGGGTCGCTCATCGGGCGGGCCATCTCGACGGACCAGGCGCTGGTCCTGAAGGGGCGCTTCAGCGGCGCGGCCCCCGAGACGGCCGACGAACTGGTCGCGACCGTCCTCGCGGGAGAGGGCACGGCCGACCTCGGCCGGGGCCTGACGCTCCGCGCCCGCCGCGTGGCCGGGGCGAAGCGGCTGGAGGTCGAAGGGTTCGCCCCCGGTAGCGTGGCGGGCCTGAAGGCCGCCGGGTGCTTTTCCGAGATCATCGCCCACCAGCTTCGCGTGTTCGTGCCCGCGGGGGACGCGGCGCCGGGCGTGATCGAGTGCATCCGGACCGGGAGCGCGGCCCCGAGCGCCGCGTGAGGAACCGCGCCATGGACCAAGCCCGGTTGCAGCGGCCTCGAAGTGGCGCAGCCGGGCTTCCTGGCGGAGAGGGAGGTCCGGGAGAGGGGAAAGTCGGCTTCGCCTTGGTGTGATCCGATCCGGATCGGGAAAGCAATCCAGCCCAAGGAGCACGACATGATCACCGGCACCCTGACCCAGAACGCGGCCAACGACACCTTCACCGCCTCCGTCTCGACGATGAGCTTCGACATCCCGCGCCTGTCGGTGGTAGCGAACCCGCACAAGGCGGCCGACAACCACCCCGACTACCAGCTCGTTTTCCGCACCCCGCGCGGCCGCGAGATGCGCGTGGGCTCCATGTGGAAGGCGGTCAGCGAGAAGTCCGGCAACGCCTATTTTTCGCTCGCTTTGACCGACCGCAACGGGCGCACCTGGCGCATGAACGCGGTGCGCAACGAGGAGACGCCCGAGGGCCAGTGGCAGATCGTGCCGCTCGCGGGGGGGCGGACCGAGGCCATCGCCCTGACCGGCAAGGTCGAGCTTCTCGACGACGGCAACATCGCGGGGTTCATCGGGTCCTACGACTTCGACATGGACTTCGCGGCCGTCGAGAACGCGCACAAGCGCGAGGCCAGCCACCCCGACTGGCATATCGAGGCGCGCAGCCCCGGCGGCGTCCTGATCCGGATGGGGTCCATCTGGAAGGCCACCTCGGAGCGCACGGGCACCGAGTATCTCTCGATCGCCTTCATGTCCCCGCAGGGCGGCCTCCACCGGGCCAACGGGCTGGCGCGGCCAGAGCAGGACGAGGGGACCTACGAGATCGTGGCCTACGCCAGCACGGATCTTGCCGTCGTCGCCTGATCCGGCACCGGAACGACACTTCGAGGGCCGCACCGGCAAGGTGCGGCCCTTTTCGTGCGCGATCCCACCCAGCTCGGAAAGGACCGACGCATGACGACCGATCTGACCACCAACATCGACTGCGAGCGCGCGATCGCCACGGCGGCCGAGGCCACGGCCGCGAGCCGCCTCGCGATCAAGGTGCAGGAGGTGCGCCTCTATATGAAGAACAGCACCTGGTACGACGCCTGCGGGATGCTCCGGCAGGAGTTCTCCGGCCAGTACAGGGGCTACTACCCGACCTGCGGCATGGGCCTGATGACCGAGGCGGTCATCGCCGAGGTCTTCGATGCCCTGGCCGAGGCGACGGGCGATCCCCGGCGGGCGCTACGCCGGGGCGCGGGGGTGCGCCATGGGTGAAGGCCTCTATCGCAGCGACGACGGCCGCACGGCCTACGCCGAGCCCTTCGAGCATCTCGCCCCGCAGGACGAGCCGCTTTGGCGCGATGCCTACGACGATCTCGTAGAGACGATCCGCGACTGCCTCGGGGCAAGGTGGGAGCCCATGGGCCGCACATGGCGCGGCCGGGGCGAGCGCATCGTCGCGCGCAACGGCCTCCACGAGGTCTGGCTGGTCGAGGACAGCTACGCGCGGATTCACGTCACCTTCGGCCTGCGCGAGGGGCTGGACGACCTCGACGCGCTGGCCCGGCACTGGCTCGATGCGTGGGCCACGGCTTTCTTCGACAGGCTCCAGCAACACTACGCCCTGCGCGTCCGGACGAGCGCGTGGACCAGCGCCCCCCGCGAGATCAGGAGGGCCAGCGCATGAGCTTCCGCATCACGCTGCGCTCGAAACCCTCGACGCATTTCTTCGAGACGCACAAGCGATGGCAGGTGTGTCTCAACGGCGAGCCGTGGGGCGATCCGTTCTACTACAACATGACCGGGTTCCGGGGCGTCCTGCCCCTGCCCGGCGGTGGCGCTTTCGATCCCGGGGAGACAACCCTGACCGCGCTTCGCCGCGAAGTCGCCCGGATCAACCGGGAGGCCCGCGAAAGCGGGTCGGCCGCGCCATGAGCGCGCCGTCCCTTCTCCATCACTGGTACGCGCTCGGCCCGGCAGACACGCCATTCCGGGCCGGTGATCCGGACTGGGCCGTCCACCGTATCGTCGAGGACGATCCGGACGCCCCGACCGTGCAGATCGAGAACCCTGCCGGCCAACGCTTCCCGCTCGATCGCGCCCTGGCGCGGTCTATCGCCCTGCCCCCTGCCGATATTGAAAGGACCTCCCGGTGAATATCGAGCTCAAGAACGTGCAATACGCCGCCTTCTCGTCAGAGGAAACGGCCTGCTACAGCGCCAGCCTCTACGTCGATGGCAAGAAGATCGGTGTCGTGAGCAACGACGGCCACGGCGGCTGCGACCGCTTCCACGGCGACCAGGCAGCCTACGCGGCGGCCGATGCGTGGTGCCGGGCCAACCTCCCGAAGATCGTCTTCGACGGCCGAGACCCCCTCGACGCGAATATCGAGACCTGCTGCGCGAGGCTCCTCGACCGCTGGCTGATCGCCCGCGACCTGAAGCGCGACATGAAGACGAAGATCCTCATGCGCGACCCCGGCGACGGCCACGTCTACTCGGTCAAGCACCGCGGGAAGCCCGAGGAGACGATCGCGGGGATCGGCAAACGGTATCCCGGCGCCGCGATCCTGAACCGCCTGCCCTTCGACGAGGCCCTGACGATCTACCGGGAGGCGCTGGCATGACCTCCTTTTGCGTTCTCCTCGACGACACACGCCCCAAGGCGCATGTCGCCAACGCCCCCTCGGCGCGGGCCGCACAGATCCTGTGCCGTCTCCTCGAAGAGCGGTTCCCCGGATCGACCTTCATCCTCTTCGAGGACCGGGGCGACCTTCATCCGCCCTGCCATCCCTCCATCCGGGACGGGGCGCACTCGTTCGAGGTGAAGCGCCTCGTCGCAGCCGAACTGGTGCTGGAAGAGCGCGCCAACCCTGAGCGGCTGCCCAAGTGGTGCGTGTTCAAGCATCGTAACGGCGGCGTCACCGCCTGGCCGGATCATGTCACGGGCGAGGTGCAGGCGTTCCGCGCCGACCACGACGTGGTCGAGGAGCGTGCGGCCTACGCCCAGGCGCTTGGCCCAGCCGACGCCTTCGCCGTGTTCGACGTGGGTGAAACCACGAAAGCCGCGTCATGATAGCCGGTCCGCTTCCCGCGCAGATCGTGGAGATGGCGGCCCTCGTGGAAGAGATCGGCCACTCGCTCGGCCCGACGCGCGTGCCCCTGCGCCGGATCGTCGAATAAGCCCGCCCCCACGAGCGATTTTCTCGCTCACGGGGCGATAAAAGATCGACACGCTTCCCCCATGCGGTGTAAACAAAACAAGAACACACCAGATATGGGGGCAGGCGATGCTGGAGATGAACGACAAGGACACCGGCCTGACGATGACGATGGCCGCGCAGTCGAAGCCGAAGAACCCGCGGGTCTCGGAGAACAATCTCTTCGAGATCGTGACCTGGACGCCCGGTCTCGGCGACCCGCACAAGTGGCGCAGCCGCGACCACTTCCTCTCCTCGATCAAGACGCAGGACTACCTGATCTACCGCCTGCGGAAGTGCGACGACGAGAGACGGGAGGCACTGGCCGTTCTCCAGGGAACGGACAGGCCCGTGGCCGGATACGCCTTCGCGTCCTACGACCTTCTGAGACTGGAGTTCGGCGTCGAAGGGGACATCGGACCCGAGGAGGTCAAGCGCGCCGAGAACATGCTGCTCGTCGAGCTCCTGACCTACGAGGAATACATCACCGGGCGCGTCTATTCCTTCAAGATCGTCAACCGGGCGGGGGTCGTGATCGAACGGCAGGGCGACATCTACGGCGAAGACTACGCCGAGCATCTCGCCCAGACGGCGTTCGAGACGCATCGCATCACCATCGGTGCCGGCAGCCGCTGATCCTTTCGGCCCAACACGGCACGATCCATCGGGCGCGGACCTTGCGGTTCGCGCCCTTTCCATGACCACCGACGACCCACACACGGAGCGATCCACCATGTCCGCGACCCCTGTCTCCCGTACGAGGACGGCCATCGTCCTTCTTATCGCAGGCGCTGTTCTCGCCGGCCCGGCCAACGCGTGGCAGAACGGCGAGGTGATCGAGGGCCGCGCTACCGCCAAGGACGGCGACGGCATCGTCATCCGTGGCACCGAGATCCGGATGCAGGGTGTGGCCGCGCCGGAGGACAATTCCTACCGCGTCGACGACGGCGGGCCGGCCGCCACGCGCGCGCTCTCTGAACTCGTCGATGGCGAGACCGTGACGTGCCGCCTCGACGGCTCCACCGCGCGGGGGCGTCCTGTCGGGATCTGCACTCTCGGCGGCCAGGACCTCGGCGCGACCCTCATCAGGAACGGTTACGCCCGCGACTGCCCGCGGTATTCCGGGGGACGCTACCGCGCGGCCGAGATGCAGGCCCGGGCCGACGGCGAGGACCTCTCCGACATCTACGAGCTGCCCGGATACTGCTGATCGTCGGGCTCGCGCCCTACGGCGCGGACTTCTTCTCCCGGTTCGGCAGTCTCGCGTGCAGATCGACCCTGTGATTCAGGCGCTCGCGCTTGTGGACCTCGTCGGGAAACGTCACGCGCACCTCGCCCGTCATGCCGCAAATTTGGCACCGCAGCTTACGCTGCAAGCTGCGCGCCCGTGTCGACAGCCCGAACCGGGACAGGAGCGTGCGCCCGCGATGAACCGAAATCTTGCCGCACTTCAGGCAGTGGATCTCAAGCTCCGCGTCCTCGTCGATCATGTCCGCGATGGTGATGGGCATGGCGAGAACGTTGCACGAACGCCGGTAAGGTCCAACCTCTCCGGTGCGTCAGTCCGATATCTTGCCGGGGATGACCGGGACCGTCACGCTGCCAACGTCCGGGAAATAGCTCAGGTGGTAGTTCACCAGGGCCTTTGCTGTCTTCAACCGCTTGTAACCCCCGGTCCTCACGAGAACGGGACGCTCCGAGCCGTCCACGTTCCGGAACCGGACTTCCCATTCCATGTGATCGCCCATGTCGATCGGGATGTAGACAGGCGCCCCTTCTCCGGCCTCCACCGCCGCCCTGACCATTATGCCCATCATCGGTGTCTCGTCCGGCACGATCGGCTCCTTCTCTGCAATCTCGTCGTGCGGCAAAATACGCCTGTTCGGGGCATGCGGCCATACTGCCGCTCTTCGAGAGGATTCATCCGATAACAGCCCTGTTGCCATGGGCACCTCCCGCCCGCTTGCGGCGGCCGGGACCGCCGCCCTACTCGGCCCACGCTTCGCGCGCGCCTCCCCGAGCCCCGAACCCCTGCCCTCCCTGCGGCCTGATGCGTCGCCGGCCGTCTCCTCCGGAGCCGCCCGCCGTCGCGGCGCGCATGGTCGGTCAGCGGCCCGTGTCTCGGCCCTGCGGATGACGACCGGACTGGTGCGGGCGAGCTGTGCAGGCATCACGCCACGGGCCGGGGGTTCGGACAAGCCGAACGCCCCTCCGTCTGGCCAGGCTGCACCGCCGCCCTCGGGGATTCGCCGCTTCGCGACGAACGCCGCTCGGGCGGAGCTTTATTCCGGACCATCGCCCAGGGCGCCGTCCGTCCGTCATCCCGCTCCGTTCGCGGCCTGATCGAACCTGACGGACCGGAAGGCCGGCGGTCCGGTCGCGCAATGCGCTCCCCAACGACAAATACGGCTTCCACCCCTGCGGGGCGGACCCTCCGCATTTGACGTTGCCCCCGACCTTCCGCCCCGCCCTGTTCTGGCCGTGCGAACTGGCTGCGGGATGACGAACAAACGGTGCCCCGACGGGCCTGTCCGTAATAAAGAATAAGGAAGCGCCATAGCGCCACTCTTTTTATTCCGAATTGATTTGCAACCAATTCGGGATGTGCGCCAGACAGCAGGAATCAAAACAAACGGATAAAGGAAATTGAGGCAAGGAAACAATTAGCGGAAAATGTAGATAAAGCATTAGCTTAGGTCCGATTTAATTAGTAAAAAGGATGCAGAGGAAGCGAATGGCGCCCCTCGCCAAAGCCGGAAATGTCCGGCGCACAATTAGGAACGATCCCAATGCTGACGCCTTATGACGAAATCGAACTGTTCGGCCTCACGGAAAACGGTGCGGACGACCTGCCCATCCCGAACGACGAAGACTTGCAGGGCCGCGCCGTTGGCGAGGCGTTCGAGGCGATTTTCGGCACCATCCAAGGCACCGGCCTAGGGTCCGAGGTGGAACCCCTCGCCCATGCCTTCGCGACCATGTTCCAGCGCCGGGCCGTGTCGCTGGACCAAGCCGCCGACCGCCAGAAGGTCAAGATAAAGTCGCTTGTCGGGACGCAGGACGGCAGCGAGATCGCGGAGCAGGAGCTAGACGAGGCGACCCGCCTTTACACCATGTTGCAGGAGAAGGCCGACGCCCTCAAAGGCATGGCCGAGGCCGCCGCCCAAGCCTACGAGCAGGAAACCGGCGAGCATTATACCCCCGTCACGGGCGACCGCACCACGCGCCGCGCCATGGAGACGGGCGCGGTATTCGAGGCCAAAAAGCTGCTGGAAGCCGCGGACCGGGCCGACGCCGAGCGCAACAAGGTCACGGGAACGAAGATCGCCGTCGCGGGCGCGTCCGACTGGATCGACAGCGCCCCCATCTGGCGGCGTCTGGACGCGGCGCTGGCGAAATGCCCCGACATGGTGCTTTGTCACAAGGGATCGCGCGGAGCCGAGCGCATCGCCGCCGCGTGGGCGAAGTCGCGCAAGGTGCCGCAAATCCTGTTCCGCCCGAACTGGGCCGCCCACAACAAGGCCGCGCCGTTCCGCGCAAACGACGAAATGCTGACCGCCAAGATCAAGGGCGCAATCCTCTTCGGCGGCGGCGGGATCGGCCTCAATCTGGCCGAGAAGGCCGAGGCGAAGGGATTGCACGTCGCCCGCGTCCCGGCCCCGGAGAAACCCCGCGACGTCTGACCCGTCGCGCCAGTCTAACGCCACAGGGGCGGCCCGAAAGGGTCGCCCTTTTTTCGTGCGCCCGGTGCCCAGGGCGGAACCGTCGCCCTGGCGGCTGAAGCCGTCGAGGTAGTCCTGCCCTGCCGGGGACTGTCGCCCCCGCCAGGACAGGACGTGCGCTGCCCGCGCGGGGCCACGACCTGGCGGTCGCGGCCATGCGGCGAACGAGAATGGCGACGGAGACGGCAAGGGCCCGAGAGAAAGACGGCTTTGGAAAGAGTGATCGCGGTGGACGACGAGAAAGCCCGATCACCCCAACCGATCAAAGGATGAAGCCACATGCCTTCCACCAATCCCGTCGCTCGCCTCATCGACCGTATCCGGCCCCGCAGGACACCGCCCCGGACGCCGTTCGAGATCGGCGAGAGGGGTTTCGATCTGGACACGTTCGCGGCCTACGCGGCCGCGCAGTCACGCCCGGGCGAGTCCCACCAAGCCCTGCTAGATTTCTGGCAGATCCAGCGGAACCGCAAAGTAGCCGAATTGATGGACGCAGCGGTTCCGGGCGGATGGCAATACCACGTCGTGGAACGCCTCGAACGGGACGGGATCGTCCGTAGCGTACAGCTCAACACACCCGGCACATGCCGTCACGGCTTGCCGTCGGACTATCCGCGGCATGTTTGTCCCTTTTGTGATCTGCAGGAAATCCCGTTCTAGGCGGACAGACCTGCCCCCGCTTCGACGGGGGCTTTCTGCCATCTCCCGTCGCGAAAGACCTTGTAGAGGCCCATGCGGGCCATTCCCTCTATTCCGGTGCCCGGGGCTGGCGCCCCGGCCACCGGCGTGGCGAGCGTGACGCACCGCGGCAGGGGTCGCGCCGCGACGATTCCGGGATGGTCGGGGTCTGAGCCCCTCCCTCCCCTCCATCGCCGCCGCCCTGGTTGCCACCGTCGCCCCCACCCTCGGCTTCGCGTGTCGGGTGGGGAACGGGGCTTGCGCCCCGTCGCGCAGTCGCGCGGCGTTGCACCTGGCACCCGCAGCCGAGGCGGCCGCGGCGGCTCCGGTCTGTCGCCGAGCCGCCGATTGCAGTCCGGTCAGGACGCTGACGCGCCCTTCCCTCCCCTCCATCGCCGTCTCCGCGTCAGCCCTCCACCGCGCGTCCGCCGCCGGCTGCTGGTCGAGGGCGCACACACTGGAATGCCAAGCATATCCTCCGGATGCGCCCCCGAAGCGCGCCGCCTCAAGGATCGGAAAACTCTTCGGCACCGGCGCGCGAGTTGCGCTGTCGATCCCGTTACCCGCCGTCGCGAGAGCTGCAATCGGTTCCTGCGAAGACTTTTCCGTCCGGCGCCAGCGCCGGCGCTTCGCGTCCTTGACCCGGCACGCTTCGGCGACAGGGGACCGGGACATGCTCGGCAATCCAGCGTGAGCAGCAATCCCGGAGATGCTTCATGGCCACGACGATCTGCAATACCGACGACTTTCCCGAATACGGCGAACTGGACAACCTCACCGAACTCGACGGCGACCTCCTGACCGACTGGCTCGACAGAAGAGCCGCGGCGATGCGCGAGATCAGACGCAAGATCGTCGTGCCCACGGCGCCCCAAGCGGAGGAAGCCTGCCCCTTCTGACCCCGCGAGCGCGGCCCCTTCGGGGGCCGCGTCTGCCGTTTCCAGCCTTCGCGCGCCGCTCAACCCGCGGTCCCGCCGCTGATTGCGGTCCGGTCGGGTGAGCGTTCCGCGCCCCCTCCCTCCCCTCCATCAGCGGCGAAACCTTGTCCGGCTTGCAACCGGGGGCACGGTCAGGCCGACCCGGTTATCCACTCCGGTCTGAAGCGACCTTGGGAGCGGAAGGCCGGAGCGAAGCAGGCCCGAGCGAGACCAAAGGGATCGAGCGAGGGACTGTGGTGAACCGGGACGAGCCGGGAGACGAAGTGCAACATCATGGCCCCTCCGCGCACGGCCTTCGCCGTGCGCTTGGCGCCCTACGCGGCCCACGCCTCGCGCGGACCTCCCCGAGCCCGGACGCTCCGTCCTCCCTGCGGCTGACCGCGGCGGGATCCGTCTCCTCCGGAGCCACATCCCGCCGCCGCCGCATGGTCGGTCGGAACATCCGCTCTCGGCCCTCCGGGTGACGACCGCCGGTGCAGGTCGGACCTGACCACAAGGGTCTCGTCTCCCTTCGCTGGATGATGGCGCGTCCGACTCGACCCATGGGGACAGCTCCGACCCTACGGCCCTTCGGGCCGGGCAGAGAAAGGCGAAAGACGGCTTCGCCTCGGAACGATCCTGACCGGATCGGAAAGCCCTGGCACCAACGGAGACCGCCATGCCCCTGCATTGCACCGACATCACCAATATCGACCGATACGAACTGGCAACGATCCTCGCCGCCCTGCGCCTGCTCCAGGAGGCCCCTGCCCTACCCGAGGCCATCGAGGAGATCGCGACCGAGGAAGGCGATTTCGAGAGGCTCGACGCGGACCAGATCGACGCGCTTTGCGAGCGGATCAACGCGGTCTCCGAATATCCGTGGCGGGACGTGACGGAAGATCAGGAGATGGAGAACCGCGTGGCAGCCCTGTTCGAGGAGATTGGCCAGTGATCCGCCAATACCGCGCCCAACGCCATCGCCGCATAGAACTGGGGGGCCGCGTCCGCGATGTGGGCACTATCCCGGTCGGCGCCATCGTTCTGATCGAGGGGCGCAAGGTCCAGGTCGAGGCGTGGCTGCCCCGCGACTACGCCGCCGTCGAGCGAGGCCGGTTCGTAACCAAGCGCATCGCGGGCGGGCATCTCGCCCAGGTCCGTGATCTTCGCACCGGCCGGATCGATCACCTGTCGGATGCGTGGCTCGTCGATGCGGTGACAATCCAAACCGACGAACCGAACGGTCGGGCATTGCTCCGCCTGGCCCGCGACCGGGACCGACGCAAACCCGCAACGGCCCTGTAAACGGGTCCCCAGAATCCGACTATCCCCCTTGTTTCATTGGTGGAATGGGCCGCGTCCTGATAGAATCGGGCCATGTCACCAGCGCCCCGAGGGCGATCCGATCCACCTCAATTCCCGAGGGTATGCGATGACCACAGCAGCCATTCATAGCGAGGCCATCGGCTCCACGATCCGGGGCGAACTGATCGAGCGCCATGGCGACGGAACGGCGACGATCCGCTTCGCCGGCAGCCTGGTACGGCGCGGTCGCGAAGTGACCGTTGCCGACATGATCCGGGCCGCCCAGGCGTCCCGGGAAAGGAGCGCGCCATGAATACTCCTGCCCCGATCAAGGCTGCCTGGAAGTCCGCGCAGCTCCTCATCGCTTTTCACCGGACCAAGCAGAAGCAGAAACGGGACGAACCATTGATGTGGCGCCCGAATGACGCGACCGCCCGCCTGCCCGAAAACCCCGAGGACAAGGAGGCGTTTGTCGTGGTGAAGGGCGACGGGGATGCCGGCGACGTGGAGATCAAGTTGCATCCCGACAATCTCGTCCTGCGCCGGGACGACAGCGATGCCGGCTGGAGCGGCATTGTCGCGGGTCATTCCGAGGTTTCGGTGAAGGTTGGCGATACGTGGGTCACGGTCCGCGCCGACGGGTCCGTCCAACGTGTCGTCCAGGGCGCCGAGGATACGACCTGGATCGAAGCCGATGGTGCCATGAAGCGTCTCGGGCCGGACACCGAGATCCTCGTCTCCGGGGACGGCGCACAGCTGTCCCGCCGGACCGAGTACCAGATCGACGCGATCACCGCCGATGGCGTGGTCTCGCGGCGAAAGTAGGAAGGCCCCCTGACGCCTTTCCGGCATCGCGGGCCATGGGCATCCACATTCTGCGGACCTCCCAGGTCGACCCCGCCGCGGCTTCGCGGCGGGGTCAATGCAAGGTTGAAGAGCTAGACTCGAACAATGCCCTGCCATGAAGCACGGCGCTGATTAAGAAGACGTTGCGACCGAGAGAAAAGAAGAACGAAGGCCGGAAAAGCTTCTAGGATCGCGAAGAAACGCCCACCGGCCGGTCAGGCCGGTTTCGCATTTCGTCCATCAAATTGAACCTTTGTTGGCGGCGATGAACGCTGCCAGCGCACGGCGCGCGATCGTTGTGGCCATGACGCGCTCGGGTAACAGCCCCGCCGGGTCCAGCGTCTTCGACAGCTTGTCGTAGGCTTCCTTCGAGAACACCCTCGATGTATCCGCTTTCTGGGTATCTTCGGGATACGTTGTCGCGACGTTGTCTATGGTGCCGTCAATGACCGCGGCCGCATACAACTCAAGGGCCTTCCCCAGAAAAAGGCGGAACGCTACTTTCTTGCCCTGCATTTCGACGAGGTTGTCGAACGTCGCGCTCGCCCCTGGCTTTGGATAGGCTATAATCATTTGAAGCCGGACCTGCCCCGTCCCGGCATCGCTGCGCGGTTTCTGCCTACCGGGTTTGGCTTTCTGGCGTGGCAGCACCGGAGAATCGTCGGATTCCGGTTCTACCGCAGAGCCCTCGACACTGTGCTTTTCCTCCTGCCCGTAGCCAGCTTCGTCGCCGGCCGGTGCTGGCCTGCCTTGTTCGGGAGCCGCGTCATGTTTCTGACTGTGATCTTCGTTTGCAGGAGGCAGCGGTGCCTCTTTAGCGGCCTCCGGCTCCGACTGACGAGAACCCGCTTCCGTGTCGTCGACCTCGTTCGCATCTTGCGATTTCGAGCGATCTTTCGTGGCGGATCGCTTGGAGAGCCGTGCCTTGCGATGAACTGAGAACGCCTCCTCGCTCGACACCTTACTGTTACGAATTGGCATCCGCAGGCTCCATCGCAAGACCATCGAGAATATCTTTAGCCAGCTCTTCGGCTTCCTTCATCGCTGGCCGGACGGAGAACCTCATCACGCGCAGCGCGGGGTCTTCGGCCAGTCCCTCATAGTAGAGATGCAGCATCCCCGAGACCGCCAGGTCCGCATAGGCAGCTCGCGTGGGTATGCGCGCTGAGACCTGCGGCAGCTTGGACAGGATTTCCAGGCTTTCCTTGTCGGCTTTCGTCAGCTTGTCTTTCCCCGACGGAAAGCGGCAGATCAGAAACGCGACGGGAGTGCTCAAGTCGTTGTCCTGCAGGACCCGGCGCACGAACTGGAAGGATTGGATTCCGTACTCGATATCCAAAGCCGTCAAAGAGACCGGGATCAGGATCAGGTCGGAACTGACGATCGCGGTGGTATTCAGCTCGGACTCTCCGCCTTCGAGGTCCAGAAGAGCCAAGTCGTAGCCGGCACGTTGGGCGTCCGCGAAAGACTGCTCGAATTGCTTCGCCGACGATGCCTCGAAGATCTTGCAATCCTCATCCCAGGTGTCGTTCTCCAGCGCGTTTTCGCGCCAGAACTTCAACGGATCGTTCTTGTCGGCTTCGAACAGGGCGACCCGCACCTTCCTCAGGCGCAGCCCGCTGGCGGCCGCCATCAATCCCGTGGTCTTGCCGGCGCCTCCTTTCAGAGAGGCAAAACTAACGAGCTTCATCGCCCCGCTTCCTTGCCACTGGCTCGGTTCGTGGAACGGCGATTGTGCCAGTTCACTTCGCTCAGGTCGCTTACTTTATTCACTATGCTCGCCCTGCTCATATTATTCAGTCTGCTCGGTTCGCTCCGTTTACTCACACGGCTTACTTTGTTCACCTAATAGGGTGCACTCACTCTACTCACTTTATACAGATAGTGCGTCCTGTTCGCTACACTCACTTTGTTCGGTCTGCTCACTTAACTCGGTTTGTTCGCCGCGCTCGGAAAGTTCACGCGGTTCACTGGGCCAAAAAGTTCGCGCAGTTCACTAGGTTCGCAAAGTTCACTACGCTCTTAAAACTCACACCGTTCACTAAGGTCGGATAGTTCATACCGTTCAACTTGTTCGGAAAGTTCGCTTTACGCGGATTGTTCAGCTTGCTCGCTTTGTTCATTCTGCTCTACTTATTCAGCTAATTCATGTAGTTCACCGATTTGAGATGGCTGGAAGACGTACAGAGCTTCCTGAGAGGCCTTCTTTGCTTTGAGCCTTGTTACCCCCGTCCGTAACTGACGTTGGCGCTCTGTGGCTCTCTCCGGCGCTCTGAGCGCATCGCCCACCTCAACCTCTCGATGTCTTCTGATCGTGGCGCCTTCAGTGCCATAGTGGTTCTGAATGTCTTGACCACGTTGGAGGAACAGTGTGTGGTTTGGATGAAGAGATTGGCAGGATATATTCAAAAGTAGAACTTTTGAATAGTAGCAGGCGAAGAGGGGTCGGAAGTCCATCGTGGCGAAGAGTTCGGATCAAGACCCAGCCTGGAAGGCGCGGCGCCTTGAGGGCGGGGATTGGGTCGAGGCCGGGGCAGATGCACCGGTCAGGCGCGCCGAGAAAACCGTTTCGGTGAAGATGACCGAGGCCGAACTCGCGGAGTTCGACGCGCAGATCGCCACCCTCGGCATCAAGCGAAACCGCGCGTTGCGGATTGCGGCACGCCGGATCGCCGGGTTCGTCGAAGTCGACCCGGTCGAACTCGACACGCTGAAAGACGCCACGCGCCAGCTCGGCGGCATCGCGAAGAACGTGAACCAGATCGCGAAGGCCGCTAACCGGACGCGCGATCCCGACTACCGGGCCTTCATGGAGGAGCGTGCTGCGCTCGGTCGTGAACTGGTCCGGATCGAAAGCCGGCTTCAGACGATCCTCGATCTTGCGGCCCGGCGCTCCGACGGGCTGGCGCGGCTTTCGCGGGAGAGCGAAACGTGAGCGAAGTCGCGAGCCTTCTGGCGCGTGGCCGTAAGGCCGGTCCACAGGTCTCCGCACTGGATGCCGTCATGGGCAAGGACTGGGGTATCCTCTCGGCGGGCCGAGCCCGAAAGGCGCAGGAAGCCCGACTGGGTCTAAGGATCGCGCATCGTCAGGATGTCGCACGGTACAGCGGAAATGGCGGGGCACCGGGGCGAAAGCCGCAGGCGGTGGTGAAAATGATCCGGAACGGCGGAGCCTCCAACGTGAAGGGCTTGCGGGCTCAGATGTCGTACCTGTCCCGCCAGGGCCGGGAGCCGCTGGAACGGTCGGAGCGGTACATGGGGCTGGAGGTCGATGAAGATCAGGCCAGGACCATGGAGCGGTCCTGGCGGATGCCGAACGAAGGCGAGGGCAGGGCGGATCGCACCTCGCATTTCATCGTCAGCTTTCCCGAAGGCACGAACAAGCGTGACGCCCACCAGGCGGGCCGGGACTGGGCCGAGGAAATGTTCGGATCGGGCAAGTACGGCGGCGACACCTTCGACTACTACACGGGGTTCCACACCGACCAGGCCCACCCGCACATGCACGTCGTCGTCTACCGGCGCGGTCTCGAGAACGGGGAATGGCTCAAGGTCTCGAAGCGCGGTGACATCAACTACGACCGGATGCGGGAAGAGCTTGTTCGCGTAGCGGCACGGTCGAGGATCGAGCTGGAGGCATCGACGCGCTATGCGCGCGGGCGTCACGATCGCCCTGTTCCGGATGCCGAGTACCGCAAGGCCGCCGCCGAGCACCGCGAACCGCGCGCGCCGGATCACACGCGGGAGACGGCGATCCGCGCCGCTGCAGCCATGATCCACTACTCGCGCGAGTTCGCCGCCAATGCCCGGAAAATCGAGCGCGAGGCCCCGGAGCAGGCGGCACTTCTGCGCAAGGCTGCGGAGGACATCAAGCATGGCCGGGAAGTGAAAGCGCGGAGCGATTCCGCGAGGACGTCGACACAGGAGAGAACGATGGCAAACCCGAGTATCGAAGAGAAGCGCGTCGCTGTTCGAGACAACTTCAATGAGTTGGATCGCAGCGCGACCGAGGTCGACGATCGCGGCGCCCGGATGCGACTGCTGCGCCAGATCGACGGTATGAAAGCCGAGACGGCGCCGCTTCTGCGGGAGCCCGGGGAGCTGCGCGCCTTCACTGAGAAAGACGATAGCGGCCGGTACAGGGGCATCGACGGCTCCACGGAACAACGCGCTGCCGAGAAGGCCCGCGCCGACGACAAGGTGCGCGAGGTGGCCGGGAGATACGGGGTCGATCGCGAGGCCACGATAGAGCGGCATGCAGGATCGAGGCCTTCCAAGGGTCTTGCGCGTCAGTTCGCCGAAGCGGAAGGCGAAGAACGAAGCCGCCACCGCGCGGAACGCGGTGATGGTGTCGAGCCGCCCGAGCAACAGCGGACTGCGCTGACGCGGATGCACACCGAGATCGCGGCGATTTACCAGGAAAGCCGAGACCGACTGGACGGACGCACGGACGAGCGACGGGAACGATCGGAGGAGCCGCGATCTCGTACTGCCGAGACGCAGCGCCCGCCGCGTAGTGGAAGTGAGGCCGAAGAACTGCCTGCCAGCTTGCGGGAGCGTATGGAACGCGATGCTCAACGCGCTCGTGCTGCCGAGACGTCGCGCCCGGCGCGCGGTGAAAGTGAAGCTGAAGAACTGCCTGCTCGCGTGCGGGAGCGCATGGAGCGCGATGCCCAACGCGCCGAGATGGCGAGCCGGGTCTGGCAGAAGCGGGATGCAGAGCATCGCGCCGCGCAGGAGCGCGAGGACGCGGCCCACCGCAAGACCGAGGATCGGGACGTTCGCAAACGGGGGGGCGACGACCCGGAAGACGAAACCCGCAAGCGTGGACGCAAGAGGTAAGGACGGGTCATGGAGCAACTTCCCAAGGAACTCGCCAAGCTATCGGCGGCCGGCCTGGCGCTCGGTGCGCCCCTGTCCCTTCTTGCCGCCGGAGGGTACGCAACCTGGGCCACCGGCGGCGATATAGCGAATGTCGGATTCGGTACGATCTTCGACTACATGCCGCCAGCCTATCAGCTCGTCCCGTATTACGAGCCCTTCTTTACTTCGCTCAAGGTCGGCGCCGCCGCCATCCTTGCGACGACTGTTGCGGTACCGGCCGTCGCCTTCAGGCCAAAAAACGATTCCTACGGCAAAGCTCAATGGCAGTCGCGGTCCGACACCAAGAAAGCAGGCATGGCCGCTCGTTTGCGGGATCTGGACGCGCCGATCTTCGCCAAGCTCGGCGGGCCCCGTGGCAACGGCCTCTACGTAACCGGACAAGGCGAACCCCAGCCGCACTCGCTTATTGTCGCGCCGACACGCGGCGGCAAGGGCGCCGGGATCGTGGTACCGACGCTCCTGACCTATCTGGGCTCGATCGTCTGCGTCGATATCAAAGGCGAGAACTATCGGCATACGGCGCGAGTTCGTGCGGCCATGGGTAACGAGGTCTTCAAGATCGAGCCCTACAACGCCGAGGGCAAGACGCATTGCTTCAACCCCATGGAACCCGTTATCGCTGCACGCCCGCGTTTTCGCTGGGCCGCCGCGTCGGACCTGGCGGCTTGTATGCTCGCCAACAAGGGCGCGAATGGCGGCGGAAGCTCCGACTGGCTAGGCGGTTGCCGACTCCTCTTCGCCGCCGCCGCTCTTCTGGCCATTGAGCGCGACACGCCCACGATCTCGGCGATCTACGATATGTTCACCGAGCCTGACGATCTGCCGAAAGTCCTCCGCCGCCTCGGAAACGAGGCATTGAACCCGGAAGCCAAACGCGTCTTCAACCAGTTCTCGGGCTACGAGGACGAGCAGCTCTCCTCGTATTTCTCTATCATGAACGATGCCGGTCTCGGGCTCTGGAACGATCCGCTGGTCAGGGATGTCACGTCCAAGTCCGACTTCTCGATCACGGACCTTCGCAGCAATCCGGCCTCGATTTATCTCGTGATTTCGCAAGGCCAGCTGGCGAGGATGGCACCGCTGGTACGGGTGCTCTTCCAACAGATCATCAACCAGCTATCCCTGTCCGAGCCGGACATGGATGCCGGAGAAATCTACTCGGTCCTTTTCGTTCTCGACGAGTTCCGATCCCTGGGGCAAATGGACTCGCTTCTGGAAGCCATCACCGCGGTCGGCGGCCACGGCGGCCGGCTCATGATCGTCATCCAGAACCTTGCGAACCTCTACGAAAATTACGGGCGCTTCGGAGCAGAGACCTTCATCTCGAACTCGGATATCCAGGTCTATATGTCTCCCAACGACAAGGAGACGCCCGAATACCTCAGCTCGTCCATCGGGGATTACACGCGCTCCCAGAGGTCGAAATCGTGGAAAGGCGGGGACCTGTCGACCTCCTATCAGGAGCGTCAGGAAGGCGCCCGGCTCATTCGTCCCGAGGAAATCAAGAAGCTCGGCCGCGAGCAGGTCCTCATCCTCGTCAGGGGCATGTCCCCGATCAAGACGAACAGGGTGAGCTACTTCAAGGATCGCAACCTTGCCCCGATCTGGAAGAACCAGAGCGGCGAGTTTCCCGATCCACCGGTTCTTCCCGACGATTACGAGGAAGCGTATGCCGCCAACCTCGCCAAGCTGGTTCCGACCCCGCCGCATCTCGACGATCCCGCTACCGTGGATCGGAGCCACACTGTCGAAGACGCTCCCGCGTCCGACGGGCCCGACCGCACAACCGAAAAGCCACCTGAAGCAGAACCGGCCGTGGCAAGTCCGAATACCGACGCGGTTTCGGATTCCGGACACCCTGACGACAACATGGACGCCAAGACGGAGACACGGGTCGAAAACCGGCTGACCCGAATGCTGACGATGCAAGAAGCGACATTGGAGGGTACAGGCACGTACCTCGCCGAGATGGCGCAGCGCAACAAGAGACGCTTGAAATCCGGGACCGGCGCTTCGTCCAACCCAGATTCCGAGCCCGAAGACCCTGACGAAGACGATGCAGAAGACCTCGACGCCGGGACGTCAGCGGAGGATATCACAGCGCTTCTGAACTCGGCGCGCGATGCGAACGGCCCGCGCCTGAACTCTAAAGGGCCGGCATGAAGACTTGCAGGACGCCGCGACGGCCGTCGTGGCGTCCCATCTGGATCACCAGGTCAATGGTCGAGCGCGCGTAGTCGATCACGTCCTCCCGGCCCAGGTTGAGCCCGGCGCGCAGCACCATCATCGCCATGCGCTCCAGTGCCAGGTGCGGAGAGTCCGCGTGGATGGTGCTGATGGAGCCCGGATGCCCGGTATTGATCGCCTCGAGGAAGTTGAACGCCTCGGCCCCGCGGATCTCGCCGAGGATCAGGCGATCGGGCCTCATCCTGAGCGCGCTTTCGAGCAGACGGGCAGGGGATCGTTGCGAGTCCGTCCGCCGGTCCGAGACCAGGCCGACCGTGTTCGGATGCGGCAGGTGCAGCTCGGGCGCGTCCTCGATCGTGACCATGCGCTCGCCGTGATCCGACAGCGACATGACGGCGCGCGCGTAGGTGGTCTTGCCGGACGACGTACCACCGGAGATGAGGATGTTGAGCCTCTGGTCCACGGCGAGGCGCAGGAGCGTCGCAAGGTCGCCCGCCTCGGCCAACTCGCGAAGGCGCGCCAGGCGTTCGCGCCGTTGCGCTTCCACGTCGACCTCGCCGCCCCTCAGAAAGCCCACCTCCTCGACCTCCAGGATACGCGAGACGTACTTGCGGATCGACACCGACACACCGGCCTCGATTGCCGGGGGGACGATCACCTGCACCCGCATGGACTGGCCGAAGACGTGGATACGGCCCGAGACGATAGGGCTCTTGGACCCGAGCTGGTTTCCCGTCTCGCCCGCCAGATGGCTACCCAGCCGCATGAGCCGGTCGGGCGGGATCGCCCCGTCCCACTTCTGCATGTGCCCTTCACCGGCATACTCGACCCAGATGCTCCGGTCGGGATTGATGACGACCTCGTTCACCTCGTCGGAGACGAGAAGGGCGCGCAGGGGCGCAAGGCCCTGTTCTGCGTAGCTGGCGGGAGTGGTCATCTATTCTCCTGGTCCGACAGGCTGGTACGGCCGGCGATAGGGGTCAGAGGACGAGGTCCCTGTTGACGAAGACGGTCATGTAGGTGCCCTGGTCGATGTAGATCACGGGCCCGGCAGCCAGGTAGTCGCCGGCCACGCCACGCGTCGCGTTCGACAGGTCGTCGCCGACATCCCGTGCAGCATCGGACGTGGCGGCACTGTCTTCCCGGTCGATGACGACTTCCGGTCCCGCACCGATCAGCGAGATCAGCGCGGCCGACCCGAACCGTTCGCGGAACCGCGAATCCACGTAACCCGCCTGGCCGGACCGGCCGAGCGCATCGGATCCATAGCCCCCCAGTTCGACGCTGACCCCGTCCGGCGTCACGGCCCGGTTCCAGGCGATCTGCACCCGGTCCTGCACTACCGAGACATCCGAGTTGTAGGAGCCTATGAGGCGCGAGCCCTTCGGGATCAGGACGTTTATCCCGTCGTAGCTCATCACGTCGTCTGTCACGACGGCGCGGATGACGCCGGGAAGCTCGGTGCTGACCGCCGTCTCCAGCACGGCATTCAGGGTCGTGCCCTGCACGATCGTCCGGCCGGGATTGGCGATGCGCGTGGCCCGCACGGTCTCGTAACTGCGCGTGCTGGCGTCTTCCATGAACGCTTCGTTCGAGGACAGGGTACGACCTGCGCCACCCGCGCCACCCGCGCCACCCGAGCCGCCCGCGCCGGCGGTCGAGCTTCCGCCGCTTCCGGACGCGCTGCCTGTCCGTTCGCCGGAAGAATCGAGAACGATGCCATCCGACATGATCTGCGCTTCCCTGATCGCGGCGCGGCGTTGACGCTCCTCTTCGAGACGCCGCCGCGCCTCCCTTTCGGCCTCGCTCGTGTCCTGCCCGGACGACACGTTCTGCGTTATCTCGGCAAGGCGGCGCTGGTAGTCGGCTTCCGCCTCGGCCCGCTCACGCTGGTATTGCGTCCGCATGTCGTCACGCTCCTGCCGAAGCGCCTCCAGGTCCGCTTCGAGATCGGCGATGCGCTGGTCGTCGACATCCTGATCGTCGTCTTCTGTCGTCTCTTGCTCGGTGTTTTCCGTTGTCTGTTGCGTCTCGGGCGATGCCTCGGCCGGGGTTGTCTCCGGAGGCCCATCATCCTGATTGGACGTCATCCGCGTATCGACGCCGGATGTATCTTCGCGGGTCTGCATCTCTTCCGTCTGGGACGTGTCCGGGCCGCTCGTATCCACCGCGTCCGGAACGAGGAGGAAATATCCCACCACAGCGACCATTCCCACGAAGGCCGTTCCAGCCAGCAGCTTGGCGCGTCCACCCGAACGGCTGGCGACTACCTCGTCCCGCTTGCTCTTGAACTCATCGCTCATTTCGACACCACGTCGCCACGGATATCGGGATCGTAGCCGTAGCCCTGGCTGAGTTGCGGCGCCCTGCGCCCGCCCGGCACCGAGCGGATCACGTCGCCATGCGCCACGCAGAGCTCCTCGTCTCCGATCCGGATCGTTCAGAGATCGGAGACGCGATCGACGATGGCCATGTTGTCCTGGTGGCGGACGTTGACGATGCTCTCGCGGCCGCCCGGCCCGACGGCGAAGATGGCGGGGCGGCGGGTATTCTCGGGGAAGACGAAGATCGTGCGCTTGCCATCGTCATAGACCTGGATCGGCTTGATCGACGTCGCGTCCCCGGCGGCGTAGTAGTCGAAATCCTTCGGACGTTCGGCGCGCTCGATGGCGGCGTTGCGCTGCCGTGCCTCGTCCTCGGGATAGGTGAAGCTGACGCGGTAGTTCAGGTTCGGCGACCCGACCTGTCCGGGGCGGGCACGCAGCTCGAACGTGTAGGGACGCTCGGTCGTGTAGACCGTCATGTTGGTGTAGGCGCCCTCGATCAACGGCTTGACCGACAACACGTCGCCGCGGTCGAGCCGGACGATCTGCCAGCTCTCGCTGTCGCCCACCTGCACGGATTCGATGTTCTCGCCGGGATCGAACTCGATGGAGGTGATGAACCGCATGAAGGTGTCGAGCCGGTAGACCTCGTGTTCCTCGTAGACGAACGATCGAATGCGACTGTCCTCGGGGAAGGGGCGGGGCTGTGTCTCGGCCGCGGCGGTCCCGCTGAAGGCGATGCAGGCGACCGAGGCGAGAAGGGCAGACGTGTATTTCATGGTTCAGCCTCTCGGGTCGAGGGTTTCGGCGTCGATCCGGTAGCCCGTGACCGTGAAGCCCAGCGGATTGCGCCATACCTGGTTGAGGGTCCGCTCGGTGCGCGGGTCGAAGCGGTAGCTGACGACGGCGACGAAATCGCGCTCGATCGGGTCGGTGCCCGGTCGCTCCAGGCGGCGAACGAAGCGGACTTGCGCGGTATCGTCGTCGAGGATCGACACCGACCGGACGCGGACCGTGATGACGGTTTCGCTGCCGTAGATTGTCGGAGGGTAATCTTCCGACCCGCTCCGCCAGACACTACGGAGGGACGATTGGGCCTGTCCCACGGACATCGCGTCCACGAGCGGGATACGCTGCGGATTGTCGCTCGGGTCGTAGGTCTCGCGATTGGTCACGTAGCGAACCAGCTCGGCTTCCAGCACCGCGCGCTCGTCGGCGAGGCTCGTGGGCCGGACGGAGACCACCTGCTCGGATTCCCCGGTCGCGCGATCCACCATCACGACATAGGGGCGGACCTCCTTGAGCGGGACGGTGAAGGCCAGGACCACCACCGAGACCATCCCGATGCCCATGCCCAGCGTTCCCACGATCCATCCCGCGTTCCGCTGTCGCCGGAGCGAGAAGAAGACCTCGTTCTCGAAGGCTTCGGCTGTCTGTTCGGACGTTTTCCTTGCCATACCGGCAGACTCCTTTCGGGCCGCGCCCCGAGGGGTGCGGAACATGGGGGTGTCGTCTTGTGCGTGTCGTTACGTCGGCCGGTTCGTCAGCCGTCTGCTTTCGGAAAACTCGGCTAGTCGTCCCCGTCTCGGCGCCCGCGACGGCTCTTGCGGTTCTCGTGCCGCTGACCGGCATTCGCGGCTGCGAACCTGTCGCCGGCACTAGCTTTCTTGCCGTGGTAGGCCGCGCGCTCACTGGCGCCCTGGGCGTATTTGAGCCGGTGTTGCTTCTGTCTCTGGCGTTCCGCGTTCCGGGCCTCGACGGCGTTCTCGCCGGCGGCCCCCGCGCGTTTCCCGGCGGCTCCGACTTCAAGCATCCTACCCGCCGTCGGTGACAAGGTATCGTAGCCCTTCTTGATGGCAGTAGTCGCGACCGCCGCCCCTCCGGCTGCTATCCCGGCGGCGCCCATCGCCATTCCGACGCCGTTGGCCGTCGCGGTGATCGTGCCGGACAGGCCGTTGACCAGCGTCGGCACCATGAGCGTCATGAAGATCGCCCCGACCCCGACGATGAGGAAGCCTCCGGCTCCCTCAAGATCACTTGCACCACTCGCTTCCAAAATCATGCCTTGCCCGATCCCGACGATGGCGCCGACGACGCCGGCCATCACCAGCGGGATCAAAGCGAAGCCGAGGGTAAAGCGCACCCAGCTCTCGAAGAGATTGGACGTCGCCTTGAACATCAGGGCCGGGATGAAGATCGGCGCCAGCGCGATCGCCATGCCGAGCCCGAGCTTGCCGAGCGCGATGACGATGATCGCCGAGGCGGCCATCAGCGAACCGATGACCCAGACAGTGATCGACGCCAAGCTGACGCCAAAGATGATGCTGGCCTGGTCCGCAAGCCGGTCCGAGAACTGGTACATGGTCGATATCATCTGGTCGAACGCAGTGTTGAGATTGGGCGCGTTGACATTGCCCATGAGCTTCGCGCCCAGCTCGCCCGGCGTGTTGGTGACGATGTCGTAGATCGGCTCGAACTGCGCCCAGCTCGTCGCGACCGCGGTGAGAATGACGTAGCGCAGACCCCACTTGAGATACTCGCCGAAGCGGATCGGCGTCATCTGCGTGAGGGTATTGACCGCGATGAAGGCAAGACCGACGAGGCCCATAGCCTGGAGGACCGTGGCGATCGGTCCCGCGAACGCGACGAAACTGCTCTCCGCGTAATTCCTGATCGACGTGTCCACCAGGGACAGGGTGTTCTCGACATACGTCGCCATCGGTCCGGCTCCTCGCTACTCGATGGCGCCGACGTCGCGGCAGTAATTCATGACCGCGATGGCTTCATCGGTATTGTTCTGGATCGCCTGGAAGTGCGGCGTCAGGTCCGCGCTCGCCATGCCAAAGTATTCCTCCGGCACCATCGCCTCGATCTCGTCCCAGTCCCGCCGATCGTTCAGGCAGGAGATCTCGTAGGGCCGCCCCTCCGCATAGGCTTCGCATTGCTCGCGTATGTGCGCGATGTCCCAGTTCTCCCGGGTCTTCATCAGGATCTGGTAGAGACCGTTGTTGGAGCCCGCGATCTCACGGGCCTCCTCGCGGTCCATGTCCATCTGGTTCTCGCATTGCCAGGAGCCGCCAGCCGCGTGGGCCATCGGCGTCGCCAAGGTCAGAGCGGCACTGGCCGCGAAGAGGATCGAACGCATTGTCAGTTATCTCCTGCGCGCATGAAGGTTCGGGATGCCGCCTGTTCACGGGCCGCTTGCAGAGCCTCCGTCCCGGCCGCGTTGGTCTGCGCCGCTTGCAATCGGAGGCTCTCGTTCAGGAGCACCGCGATCTCGCCCAGCATCCGGGTGTTGTAATCCACCGACGCCTTGAGGTCGGCGGTGTCGTCGATCTGGCCGATAAGCTGGTTCACCCGGCCCATCGACGTGTTGGCGCGGGCATAGGTGTCCTCGGCCGTCGCCACGGCGGCGAGTCCCGCCCCGGCCTGCGTGGCGATCGCCCTGTCCTGCGGCGTGTCCGAGGTCAGGAACGCGTTGATGTCGGGCAGGGCGAACGTCCCCTTCAACTCGTCGATCCGGGCCGTCAGCCCCGAGGAATTGCCGGGAATGGACGATCCGGTCATCGCACCGGACATGATCGAGGACAGGCTGTCGGCCGACTCGCGCGCAGCGATGTCCGGCGCGGAGTTCAGGATGCCGGCGATCGCCTTGTCCCCGGTCATGCTTTCGAGCTGCTCGAGCTGGTTGGCGTAGTCCTGCCGCATCTGGTCGAGCTGCGCGATCGCCTGCGCGATGCTGGCCGCGTCGTAGGTGGGCACGCCCTGGGCGTGCGCCGCGCCGGTAGCGAGGCTCACGGCGACCGCGGTGATGCGGAGTGTCGAAATCATACCGTCGCTTCTCCCGTGGCGTTGATGGGTTCCCAGTTGCACACGCACGGCGAGGTGCGCTCGGTGTAGGTCGCGCATCCGGCAAGAAGAGCGGATATGGCGAGCGCGGTGACGATCCTGATCATCAGACGGCCTCCTCGTAGTGACTGGTCTCGACGGCATCGTCGTCATCGTCCTCGGACCGGTCATCGACGCGGCCGCCGCCCAGCGTGGCGCGGATCGGACCGAGCACCGAAAGATCGAGATCGACCACCGTGCTGGAATCCCCGGAGCGCACCAGCGCGGTCCGCGCCCCGGCGGCGGACGTGCACAGATACGCTTCCTCGCGATCCGTCAGGTTCAGGGGCGCCAGTTCGGTCGGCGTGTTCTTCGAGGTCGGGAACAGGATCTGCGTCACGCAGCTCTCGAAGATCGACCCGCCCGCCTGGCTCTCCGCGATGTGGCCGACACGCTGGGTCAGCATGACGACGACCACGTTCTTCTTGCGCATGGTCAGCATCCAGCCCTTAAGCTGCGTCTGGAAATACGGGTCGTCGAGCATCTTCCAGGCTTCGTCGAGGACGATGATCGTGCGCTCGCCGTCCTCCACCGTGCGCTCGATGCGCCGGAACACGTAGCTGAGCCACGCGGTGCGCGCCGTCGGGCTGTCGAGAATCTCGGTCGTGTCGAATCCCGTGATCCGGTTGCGGAATGTCAGGGGGTCTGCATCCTTGCCGGAAAACAGCCAGTGGTGCTTGCCATCGTCCCATTGCCCCATACGGGTGTGGAGGTCACCGTCGTCATCGACCGCAAAAAGCTGGCTGCGGAAATGCGCCAGGGTCTGGAGGGACGGGTCGGAATCGGCGTTCGACTTCACCGCCTGCGCCAATGCCTCCTTCTGGTCGCCGCTCAGCGCCGGAGCGTCCTGCTTCAGAAGCATCTCCAGCCAGTCCGTGAGCCAGCCCACTCCGCGCAGGTCCGCTTCGGACCGGAACGGGTTGAAGCCGGTATCGACGCCCATCTGAACGGCCGAGTAGCTGCCGCCGAGTCCGCGCAGCGCGCTCTCCAGGCCACGATCCTTGTCGAAGGCGATGATACGGGCGTTCACCCGCTGCGCCTGGGCCAGCAGGAAAGCCGTGCCGAACGTCTTGCCCGACCCCGTGCGGCCGATCACCAGCGTATGACCCACGGGAAGATCGCCTGCCTCGCCGGGCAGATGGAAGTTGAAGCGGTAAGGTTCGCCGGTCTCGGTCGGCAGGGTCGTGATCGGCGCCCCCCATGGCTCGGTGCCCGGTACGAGGCCCCGTCCGGACGTATGCAATGCGGCGAAATCCGCGAAGCAGGCCGACGAGATCATCGCGTCACGCGACCGGAAGCTGTAGTTGCCGGGCGCCTGCGAGAAGTATGCCGTTCGCGCGCCCAGGTCCTCGCGCACCGCCACCGCCAACGAGCGTTTTGCCTGTGTCCGGACCTCGGCCGCGAGCCTGTCGAGTTCTTCTTCCGTGCGCGCCACGGCCATCACGGACACCTGGTGCTGGCCGAAGCTGATCCGCCCGGACGCGAGATCGTCGGCGGCATCGACAAGTTCGGCCTGCGCGGATCGCGCCGCATCGTCGGCGGCGCTCATCTGGCGCACCGTGCGCTGCACGCGCGCGAGCGCCGGCACCAGGTCGATCGGCGTGAAGGAATGGGTGACGATCAGGTCGCCGGGCAAGTCGAGCCGGTCTAGAAAACCGGGCGACGTCACCGTGGGGTACTTCTTGAAGGTGAACATCGCGCCGAAGCGCATATCTTCCTCGTCCGTCCCCATGATAATGAACTTGTCGCCCCTGAAATCGACGCGGCTGTCGACCAGCAGGTTGCCGAGCGGCGTGAAGGACGCTCCCGGCGTCAGTGGATCGTACTTGCCTGTCACGGTGGTCCGGAGCAGCCCGAGCCAGCGCCCGTCCGAAAGCGTCAGCCGCTCCGGGCGGGCGGCCCCGACGGCCTGCATAAGGTCCTGCGTGACCTCGTTGAGCGTGGCGATCCGGCGATCCCGCTCTGCGCGCAGATCGCGCTTCGAGCCGCCGGTGATCCGGGACCACCACCCGGCCAGCCGCCCCGGCCGAACCACGACCGTGACCATGGAGACGCGCTCGCGCAATCCGCCCCCGGAAATCAGACCCTGCCAGTGCTGGTCGATCTCGGCGGCCAGTCCATCGCCTGGAACCGGCGGCATCGTGGGGGCGGTCTCGTGCGAGATGCGGTGGACGTAGAACGCGATATCCGGCCGGGCCTGCGCGACCGTGGTACCGAAGGCGCGAGCCACGTCCGCGACGAACGTCTCGTCCGCCGTGTCCGCCTCGATCCCGGCCACGACGAAGGATGCCATCACGTCCCCGTCGCGCAGCATGATGACGTCGTCGCCTACGCCGGTGACGTAGGGCAGGTAGGACGCGAGCATGTGTTCGCGCTTCAGGCCCGGCGGATCGACGGCCTTGCGGCCGCGTCCCTGTTTCAGGTCAAGCATGGTAGATCATTCCCTTGCCCTTGAACCAGCTCGGGGTCGGCGGCGTCTGCCCAAGGCTGACAAAGATCACGTCGAGGAAACGGGGGTCGTAGTTCGCCAGCGCGCGCAGAGCCGCGTAGCCGAGACCGAGGCTGACCGGCAGCCACACGAACGATTTGAACGCGACGAACCCGCCCATAACTACCATGAACAGGATCATGACGTAGGTCATCGGCAAGCCCGCGATCGAGACCGGTCGCGTAAGTGCCAGGAAGCACGGGTTACGCACTGCCCATGCCCGACAGGATCGTCCCGGCGCCGAACAGGATGGCGACGCCCACCATGACGGAACCGGCGAACATCCAGTTCATGCGGCCCATGAGGAACATGAGACCGATCGCGGCAATCGCCACGAGGGAAATCGCGGTGCCGAGCGTGCCGGTGATCGCGTCACCGATCGTGGTGAAGAAGTTGGTGAGCGGCGAGAGGTCCTGCGCCAGTGCAGGGGACGCGGCCACTGTGAGGGCCGCGGCCACCATTGCGATGCGACGGTGCGAGGGGGTCAATATTGCCATACCGATAGGTCCTTTTTCGGGTTTTTGGTAGAGACGACAGGATGTCCCTGGCGCAGTGGCTCAGAGACGCGATCCGTGGGCGGCAGAGCGCCGACGGCGGCCGTGATTTTCGCGACGTAGGCGCGGGTCTCGCGAAACGGGGGAATGCCGTCGTATTCCACGACCCGGTGCGGGCCCGCGTTGTAGGCTGCAAGTGCAAGAGGCACGCTGCCGAAACGCGCGAGCTGGGCCGAGAAGTATCGCACAGCGCCGTCGAGGTTCTGTTCAGGCTTCCACGGGTCCCGCACCCCGAGCATCCTCGCCGTGGCCGGCATGAGCTGACCAAGGCCCTGCGCGCCTTTTGGTGAGAGCGCGCGTGGGTTGAATGCGCTCTCCGCGCGGATCAGTTCGACGACAACCCGTGCGAAGGTCATCGCATCGAGCCCGGCACGGCGCGGACCAGCCCCACCAGCATGACGAAGGGCTACCTGTTCCGCTAAGTTGCGATACCCGGCCCGCGATGCTGAAATCTGGGTTCTCCGAGGCTCGGAAGTTGCCTGCGGCTGCTGTGCTGGTCCTGACCCGTCCTTGATGGTCACGCTGCCATCGCGGCCATACTCGTAGACTTCGCTGTGAGCAAAAGCAGGCACGCATAAAAGAACAAGGGCGGCGGTGCGGATCACAGACCAATCCCCCCAGTGTTCCAGTAGTAAATCACCGTCGTAATCAGGATAAGACCGGCGAGCGGTATCCAGATGAACGGCGCAGTGATGAAGAACGCGAAAGCCAGCGTCACCAGCACAGTGATCGCCTGCGGATAATACGGCACGGCAATAACCAAGCCGACAATACCGATGGCGGACAAAACAGGCGTAGTCACCCACAGCCATACGCCGATGACTGCTGCTAGAGGACCGACTGCCATCCAAAGCATGAGCCAGCCAAGGGTCCAGGGCTTCGCGATCTCGCTATCGTAGACCCCAAATGCCCAAAGACCCGCAAGGTACGGCAAAACCATGTACTTGGCGCCATGGACAGCCACCCATGACAAAGCCTTTTCTGCATAGTCGGTTATTTTATTGCGACGCTGACCAGGAAACTCTTCAGTCGTCTTCTGGACCTCCGTTTGCTTCTGAGTCGGATGCGCTATCCGGTCGAAAATACGGGACTTCCAGCGTTGGCCCATCCGGGTAAAGCGACTTGTGGTAGTTGAAAAGAGCGTCGGCGCTTCTGATGCGTTTCTGCTCGTCTGTAGACTTAATGAAGACTGGCTTCTGGACGCCATCGTACCGGAGCAAAAAAACATCCCACTCAATACGCCCGGCTCCGACGTCGACGGGTTTGTAGATGACCTTTCCCCCGTCTGATTCCACATATCCGCGAACGTGCGCGCCATAGAGTCGCTTCTCGTCTTCTTGGCCGGCCATCCCGCTCGTGCCCCTCATGGTTTTGTTTCCATCGCAGGGACGAGTAGCGCACAGCCGCCAGTTGCCTCAATCAAGTTCCACCTTCTACGGTAGCCATATATAAGTCAACCTGTAGGATACAGGCGCTACAAAATTCTACTTGCGCCATGTACAGTCATCATGTCCGTAGGTGTTCTACACGCGTCTTAGGGTACCGAAATGCCGGTAGTGTTGTGGAGGGTACATAGCGGAATAGGAGGCAGATAAACCGTACAAGGGTCGGTTGTATGCACAACGCAAAGGACCACTGGCACGAACGCTGAACCTGCGTTACGCTTCGCGTGGAAGTACGAAATGTAGAAGGAGGCCGAGTCGAGCAGGCCAATGCTGGTGTCAGAAGCGATACCAGGGGCCAAAAAAGAAAAACCCCCGGAGGCCGAAGCCACCGAGGGGGGATCAAGACGGACTTGCCGGTCCGCGTTGCTACAGATGCTATGCACATCTTTATCCCCTCTCGCGACAGATCGCAAGCTGAAACGCCCTTGGGCGACCAGTGAAGGTGTGACTTCTCGCCTTCCGGCTCTACCGGAAGCAAAGGTTAATGAATCGTATACAACCGGCCCCTACAAACGGCCAGGAACAGCGTCGGCAAATACTTGCCGAAATCCACCGCACGTTGAAAGATGCGGAACTTGTCATGGAACTAAAACCAAGCTTGTTCCGGACAGCAGAGCTGCTTGTGAACGGCATCCCGAGAGGTGCACCCCATCCAACAAGCCCTTCGGAAGTAAACGGGCTAGCCAAGACTCTTGGCATAAAAGACGGATCGCTCACCTACCGGATCAACAGGCTGATCGAGTTCGGCCTTGTCGAGAACCGCTGTCTTGCCAACGGTCGCCGGCACTGCCTCAGAGACCGTAACGGCAGGATCATTGAGATTTACGGGATCAGCTTTGAGCCAATGATGCGGCGTGCAGCTGAACTCGCTGAACGGGCCGACGCTGTCCGAGCCGCCCATACCGAGCATACACGCCTTCGTCACGACATTTCCCGCCTGCGTCGCGGGATGGGTCATCTAGTGGCTGCCTTTGGTGATGCTGGAATCGTCACAACCTGGGCAAGCCTCCCGGCGCGGCTCACCAAGTTGACGATCGCGGAGTTGCAGCGCGTCATAGCTGTGGTCAAGAACTTGAAAGCGGACCTGACGCGAAGAAAAAACGGGGGTGATCGTAGCGAAATATTTGAGGACCGACCCTCAAATTTTGACGCACAATACACTACCGAACAGGATCTATCAGACTCCTGTAATCCGACGATACCTGCGGAGAATAAGAAGGACTGTGGGCAAAACAGCGCCCAGCAGGATCAACCAAAGAGCGGTTTAGAGCACGTCACGCTCGACATGATCCTCAAGATCGCTCCCGAAGATTGGCACGTCGCTATGGGCATGCACGGGCGGCCTTCGCTCCACAATCTTGTCGGTACAGCCTACCAGCGGGCGCAAGCGCTCGACGTCAGCCCAAGCGCTTGGGCACAAGCGCAATCTGCACTTGGACCGGTCGGGGCTGCGGTTCTCGTGCTTCTCGCAGACGCGCAGTCCCAAGACCGCGGAGGGCGTGTCCGATGTCCCGGCGGCTGGGTTCGTCGCATGAGCGAACGAGCTGAAAATGGTACGGCTTATTTGCATAGAACCGTTTTCGGCTTGCTACCCCAAGAAAAGGTAAACTTCTGACAAGCTGCACCGCTATGGCCGAAATCGACCGGTTCCGGACACCCTCTGTGGACCCTGTCCATAAGTATGCCCTAGTCGTGTTTTGGGCATGACCGAAAAGAGCGGAGGTTTTTGGGCGCGATGGCACGTGTCTTCGCCTACCTGCGCGTCTCGACCGCCGGGCAGACCACCGAGAACCAGAAGAGCCAGATCGCGGCGGCCGGGATCGAGGTCGCGGAGTTCCGCATCATGGCCGAGACGGTCTCGGCCAGCAAACCGGAGATTCACGGATTGGCCGTCAAAGCCTCTGGGAAGCAGATGAACCGGCCATTCGCTACGCCTTGCCGGGGGGGCAGCAACGCGGACGGAATAGTCATTCGCTGCGCCGTATATGTATGTCTGCTTCAAGGAACTGATTGGCGGAGCCGAATAATCTGCCAGTGCCGTGCTCTAGTGACGGCCAGTCGTCGGACATTCTATTTTCGAAGCGGCTTCAGAGAGCCCAGCCACGATTCGACCTCGCGCTGATGGGTTTGCGTTTACATAGACAGGCGACGGGTGCGGAACTCGCAAGACGGGGACCGCGCAGAGGGGCGAGGCGCGTCCGGCAGAGCGTCCGGCCAGAACGACCGCGCGTAGCGCGGGCAGGAGCCCCAGAAGCGCCGGGAGATGGGCCAGCCCATCACGTAGTTCGGTCATGCGGGACGGTGTGTTGCGCACCGTGTCCGCGGGCGGCAGCCAGGGCACGGCGTTCCAGATCACGATCCGCCGACGGGTCAGACCCGCTTCCGCCAAGAACCGCCGCAGGTTGCGCTGCGCCGGTGCAGGGTTGTCACACGAAACGAACCGAGGCGCGTCCCCGCGCCGCGCGGGCCGCTCCAGCAGGATCAGGCATCGTGCCGTCGTACCGCCGTCGTGCGGATCGAACCATGGCACGTCGCGACCCTCCGCGCGCAGGCCCTCTGCATAGGTGTTGAGCGCGGTCATGTGCGGCGCATCCAAAGCTGAAAGGCGCCGGGACCTGGCGGCGGCGTTTGCAAGTTCCTCCGTCATCCGCTCGGCCCGAGAAGAAGAACGAGACCAAGCCCGAGCGCGACGATGAAGAGCCACGACGCCGCCCCGAGGAGCGCGGGTCGCGCGCCCTCGGCCGCGAGCTTGCGAATGTCCGTCTCGAGCCCCATCGCCGCGAGCGCCATGGCCAGGAGGAACTGGGTCAGGCCCTTGTGCCAAGGCTCCGCGGCCGTTGGCACGATCCCCAACGAAGCGATCCCCACCATGGCGACGAAGCCAAAAACGAACCACGGAATCGGGGCGCCGGCACCCGAGGCCCCCTCGTTTCGCCGCCGGGCCAGGAGGCCGAGCGTCAGAACCAGAGGCGCCAGCATCATCACCCGGGTGAGCTTGGCGATCGTCCCCGTATGCCCGGCCGCATCGCCCTGTTGGAAGGCCGCGGCGACGACCTGAGCGACCTCGTGGATGACTGCACCGGTCCAGAGCCCGTAGGCATCGGGGCCGAGATGGAGCACCGTCGCCTCGACCACCGGGATCAACACCATCGACAGCGAGCCGAACACCGTCACGCAGGCCACCGCATAGGCCACGTCCTCGTCGGAGGCCCGTGTGACGGTGTTGGTGGCGATCACGGCGGAGGCACCGCAGACCGAGGTGCCGGCGGCGATCAACTCGGTGAGCTTGGTGCCTACCCCGAGCTGCCGCCCGAGCCACTTGGTAAAAAGGAACGTCGCGATGAGCGCGGCCGCGATAATACCCACGCCGCGCAGGCCGACCTCGATAACCTGACCGATAGTGAGTTGCAGGCCAAGCAGCACAACCCCCGCCTTCAAAATGACCTTCAGAGATACGTTGACGCCGGGCTTCGCCGCGCCCGGCGTACCCATCGTGTTGTGCAGCGCCATACCGATAAGGATCGACAGGATCAGCGGCGAGAGCGCGTCTATCCCGGGGACGAGGCGCAGTCCAAAGGCAGCGGCGGCAATCAGGGCGGTGAGGGCGAGGCCAAACCAGATCGATCTGTTTGACCCCGCATCGGCGGTGGTGTCCGTCATTGAAGGCTTTCGTATCATTGCCGGAATATTGGCTCGTCCCACTCAGGGACACGCACCCAACAGACGTGCGACCCGGGCCGGGTATTCCCGCGGCTTTCTGTATCGCTCTTCATATCCTCTGATGACGCGACTGTGAGTCTCTGTCCGGGAATAGGCCGCGCCCTTTTGCCGTCAGTATCTATGACGGAGCCAAATCACCGTCGAAGATACCCAATGAAGGTAGTTCCATGATCCGTCTCACTATGCTCATCGCCACCACGACACTCGTGGCTCTGCCGGCGGCTGCCGACGTGTTCTCCGACCGTGTCGGCAAAACGGATCTCGCCGATCCGAGTATCACCCACGCGCCCGAGGACGGAATCGTCAAACTCTATGGCGCGGGCGGGCCGCATACCGCGTTCCAAAAGGTCGCCGATGTTTGGCAGGAAGAGACCGGCACGGAAGTCGAGATCGTTGCCGGACCGGAGGCGGACTGGAGTGCTGACGCTCAGGCCGATGCCGATATCATGTGGGGCACGTCGGAGCAGTCGATGACCGCGTTCCTGTTGACCTATCCGGCCTTCGATCACGAAGAGGTCGAGCCGATCTACATCCGCCCCGCCGTCATCGCTGTGAAGGCGGGTAACCCGAAGGGTATCGAGGGCTTCGACGATCTTCTCGGCGAGGACATCAGTATTGTCGTGACCGAAGGGGCGGGGGTCTACAACACTTCCGGCACGGGCACTTGGGAGGACGTCGCTGGCCGTCTCGGGCGGCTCGACGACATCGCGGCGTTCAGAGAAAACATCGTCGCCTACGCACTCGGCTCAGGAGCGAGCTTCCAACAGTTCCAGGACCAGGATGCCGATGCGTGGATTACCTGGCCGAACTGGCCGCTGACCCATCAGGACGTACTGGAAATGGTGGAACTCGACGACGCCCGGAAAATCTGGCGCGACGTGAACGTGGTGATTTCCCCGAACGCGGACCCGGCGGCGCAGGACTTTCTGGACTTCCTCGTGACCGATGAGGCGCAGGAACTCATGGCCACCGAAGGCTGGCAAAGATAAGCGCCCCCGGCTAGGAACTTCGCGGCGGAAATTATTCGTCGCGAGGGAATAATCTGTGCGGGGTGACCGTCCTTCCATCGAGCACGATGCGGCTCAGAACGTGAAGGGAGGACATCATGACCACTGTATACCCGGTGAAACGCCGCCAGTTCCTGATTGGCTCGGCCGGTCTTGCCGGCGCAGCCGTGACAGGTTTGCCGGCGATCGCGCAGGAAGGCGGAAAACTGCCCGCCTATGTCGCCTGGAAGGACGCGGACGACATGATCGTCCATACCTCCGAGACGCTGGAGACCACGCGCGCCGCGCAAGGCGACGCGCTCGTGACGCCCTCGAGCGATCTCTACATCCGCAACAACCTGCCCGCGCCCTCCGACGAGATCGTCGCCGATCGCGATGCGTGGGAGGTCTCGGTCGAAGGCGTGGGCGAGCCCGGTACGATGACACTCGGTGCGTTGAAGTTGCTCGGGTCGGAGACCGTGGTCGCGGTGTTGCAATGCTCGGGCAACGGGAGGGCCTTCTTCGATCACGAGGCGAGCGGGTCGCAATGGGCAACCGGCGCGGCCGGCAACGTGATCTGGACAGGCGTTCCGGTCCGCGCCGTGGCCGAAGCCATGGGCGGCGTCGCGGGCGACATGGCCTTCCTGACCGGCACCGGGGGAGAGGAGATCCCCGAGGGCCTGCCGCCCGAGAGCATCCAGGTCGAACGCTCCGTGCCCGTGGAGGCGATGGAGCAGGCTATCCTGGCCTGGGACATGAACGGCGAGCCGGTTCCCCTGGCACATGGCGGCCCGCTGCGGCTGATCGTTCCGGGCTATTACGGCGTCAACAACGTCAAGTATCTCAAGCGGCTCGCCTTCACCGCCGAGGAGAGTCCCGCCAAGATTCAGCAGACCGGCTACCGCGTCCGGCCTGTGGGCGTCTCGGGCGACCCGTCCCAGCCCTCGATGTACGAGATGAGCGTCAAGTCCTGGATCACCGGCCCGCTTGAGGATGCCAATACCGGACAAGTCAGGATCGAAGGTCTCGCCATGGGTGGCACCAGTGCCGTGACGGGGGTGGAGGTCTCTACTGACGACGGCGGGAGCTGGCAGGAGGCCGAACTCCTCGGCCCGGACATGGGCCCCTATGCCTGGCGGCCCTTCGTCATTGTCGCCGACCTGGACGCGGGAACCCATACTCTCGCGAGCCGGGCCACCAACGGCAACGGCGATACGCAGCCCGAAGAGTTCGAGCCCAACGAGCGTGGCTATGGGCATAACGGCTGGCGCGGCCATGCCGTCGACGTGACGGTCGGATAAGGAAGAGACGATGAAAATTAACCTCACGGAACTCCTACGCAATTCCCCCGGCAGTCCGACAGCCCTTTCAGCCGTTCTCCTCGCATTCCTTGCGCCACCGCTCGCCGCGCAGGAGGCCGATCCCGAGGCGGGCCGGGCGATCTTCACCGAGACCGCGCAGCCTCAATGCGCGCTCTGCCACGTCCTCGCCGAGGCGGAGGCCCAGGGCAAGGTCGGGCCGAACCTCGACGAGCTTCAGCCCAGCGTGGATCAGGTCCGCGCGGCCGTCACCAGCGGGGTGGGCGTCATGCCCGCCTTCGAGGGTACCCTGAGCGAGGAGGAGATCGAGACGGTCTCGGCCTACGTCGCGGAGGTAGCTGGCAACGGGGGCTAAGACCCCCGCCGCTCAGGCGCAGGTCGCGGTTCGCGCGACCTGGCGCGCGAAGGCCAGGCGGTCCGCGCTACCACCATCGGGGTCGGTCACGGCCTTGAGATACGTCTCGATCGCCGCAAGGCGGTCGGACTTCATGCCCTTGGCTCGGACGGCGTAGCGTCGTCCATCGACGACCCAGGCATCCGGCGCATCGGGTCCGTCCACATTCCCGTCCTCCAGCCTCAGAAGCGTAAGACGGCAGGCGTTGCGTCCCGTGTAATGGCCGGCGATGCCACCCTCGACCTCGCGCACGGCCACGAGCGCCAGTCCGGCCGGGGACAAGTCGGGAAGTAGGCCGCCCCCATTGAAGCCGACTTCGGCGAGGGCGTCATCCGAGGTCGGAAAACTTTGCTTGAGGAAGGTCTCGTGGATCGAGGTCAAGTCTGTTCGGTCCGCCCCGGGCATCGCAAGAAATGCGACTAGGGCCAAGGTTGCCGCGATCGCTCCGCCCCAAGCGACGGGACGCACCCAGACGGGCGATCCCGCATCGGCGACGGGCCGCATCCGGCGCAGGCTTTCGGACTGGGCGCGCAGCTCGGCCGCGGCCGCGGCCAGGTCCGGTTCCCGGGCCAAGCGCCGGGCGAAGGCACGATGCTCACGGCCTGACACCTCGCCGTCGAGATAGGCGTTCAGGATCTCCCAGTCCTCGTTGCAGGGATCGGTCACGGTGTGCTCCGCTTGTCGCTCTCGACTCCGGTGATCCGGTCGCGAAGCGCGCGGCGTGCGCGGCTGATCCGGCTCATCACCGTTCCACGCGGCACGTCGATGACGCGCGCTGCCTCGTCGTACTTGAGGCCCAGAATGTCGATCAGGGTCAAAATTTCCCGCATCTCGCTAGATAAGGTCGCAAAGGCCGCACGGACATGCATATCCCGCTCGTGTTTCGGATCATCGGAGATCTCACCGGACAGACGTGTCTCGCGCTCGAGATATTCCCGGCGGACGCGGCGCTTGCGCAATTCGTCGGTGTTCAGGTTGCGGATCGTCCGGAACATCCAGGGTCTGAACTCGCCAAGACGCCGCGGCGGCGAGTCCGCGCGCAGGGCCCGGGCCACGGCGTCCTGCACGAGATCGTCCCCATCCTCGCGCCGATCACTGATCGAGTAGGCATAGGCTTTCAGCTCCGGCAGAAGCCGCTCGATATGCCGACGTCGGCTCATCTCAGCAAGTCAGGCCACATGGTTTGAGCATCCGCGTTTACCCATGCGCATTCATAGCGTTGTGTGGTTGCCTAAGCTATCGCCTGCAACCGGAACGCAGAGACTGCTAAAGTCGCTTCGGTCATTCACGTCGACCGCAGCAACCAAAGAGGTGGGCTCCTTCCAGCCGTTCGCCGCCCCCTGCCCGAACGGCCGCTTTGCTAGCTGATTTGTGTCAATCATTGTTCGTTCGCAATATCGGGTAGAAGTGACGATCTGCGGGTCAGGCGCCTTCGGTTTTGCCCAGCAGCCTGTAGACGGACGCTCGGCCGATCTTCAGCCGCTTCGCGATGGCCGTCGGGCCGAGCTTCTCCTCGCGGTGGAGCCGGCGCACCTCGTCGGCGTCGATCGCTGCCTTCCGGCCCCTGTAGGCGCCTCGTGCCTTGGCGGCCTGGATCCCTTCGAGTTGCCGTTCGCGCCGCAGGTTGGTCTCGAACTCGGCGAAGACGCCCAGCATGTCGAGGAAGGCCTTACCGGCGGCGGTAGCCGTGTCGACGGGTTGCTCGGTGGCGCGCAGGCTGACGACGCGCTCCTTCAGTTCGGAGACGATGTCCTGCAGATCCTTCATGGACCGGGCGAGCCGGTCGATCCGCGTCACGACCAGCGTGTCGCCCGGGCGCAGGAAGTCGAGGAGAATGCCGAGTTCGGTCCGGCCGTCCCTGCGTGACCCGCTCTTCTTCTCGGCGCGGATGATCGTGCATCCTGCCTTCTGCAAGGCGGCCTCCTGGACGGAGAGGTCCTGATCGGTCGTACTGACGCGGGCATACCCGTAGAGCATCGTCGCAGAGGCCAATTGTCTTGTTGGGGTCTAGATGATCACCGCATACTGTCTCGAAAGACGAACGGCAACTCAAACGAGACACGTTACGCGTCTCGCGCCGATGCTTCGGCAGGGTAAACCCAAACGGGCCCTCCCAGGTGGTGGTAAAGCCGTCAGTCGCGGCTTACCCGAATGTCGGCAACGCGGACGGAGCTGCCATTCAGCTACGACAATCTTTGGACCATTATCAGTTCATCGACTTCCCGGCCCCCCTCGATCAATGCCCGAGGAACCCTGCCTACTTGCTCAAAGCAATGGCGCTCGTAGAAGCGAATTGCAGGGGTATTGTGATCGCTGACGTTCAGCTCAAGCTGTCGAACGCCGTTCTCCACGGCGAAAGCGGTCACCCCGCTCAGTAGGTTGTCCGCAAGCCCGGCTCCGCGCTCGCTTTCGCGCAGGTAGGCCATGATAAGCGTCGCGCGATGCGCCTTCTTCTCACCGTGCTGGAGCAACAGCCCCATAATCCCGACCGGCTCGTCACCTCTCAACACCGCGTAAACGGGGGTCTTCAACCGGTTGAGCCATTCCGAGTTCGAAAGCGAGGACCAGTCCGCTTCCGTGCTGGCGAAAGCAGAGGGAGCGCAACGCAGAGACTCTAAGCGGATCGCTTTAAATAGCGGTAGTTCTGCTGCGCCGAGCTTGACTATCTGCACGTCGTCCATGGATCTCCCCCGCTTCAGAATAGCTCTGCCACCTCCACCAAACAGGAAATTCGGCAAGGTACCGACGGCTGCGAAGAGCCTAAAGCCGCTATGAAGAGGCGCGAGGTGACGCGCGCTTACGTGGTTGAACAATCCTTCGCTCACGGCCCTAACCGGACCTTCGCGAGATCGCCGACCGCTGCAATGCGGCATACCCGAAGCGGGCATCGGTACCTGACCCCAGAAACGCGTTGGATATTGAGCTCCGACCTGGAACGGAGCGCACTTCGTCCGCGCCGCGTTCCACGCTCCACCAGTGTTCTTGCGGCAATCAACGGAATACCGGAACCGGCTTCAAGTAAGCGTCACCACGGCCACCAAGCCACTTTCGCGCCAGTCGCGCTCGATCGTCGCGCCGATGGGTCGGAGCATGCGATTGATCATGCGTTGGCCGAAACCGTCCGACACGGGGGGCTTTTCGATGCGGGGACCATCGTTTTCGATCCATTGAAGTCTTGCAGAGGCGTCAACGGTATCCCACTCGAGATGGACATGCCCCTCAGCGCCGGACAGAGCCCCGTACTTGATAGAATTCGTCGCCAGTTCATGAATGACCAAAGCGAGCGGCGTGGCATCGTCGCTTGAGATGTACCGCGTTTCTCCCGTTACGCTGATGCGGTTTCCGTAGGGCGCCAAAACGCGGCGGCTCAAGTCAACCGGGTCGATACCTTCGGTGTTCGCCTGATCCCTGTCTTCGCCCAAGCCGGCATCCGTTGCAGACGAGAGCGCCGCGATCCGGCCCTCCAGAAGGTCCGCGTACGCGTTCGCGTTCGGAACTGCCTCGCGCCGGGTCATGGAGATCAGGGCCGAGACGACGGCAAGGATGTTCTTTACCCGGTGGCGCATCTCAGCGGCCAAGAGCGCCTCGCGTTCGCGCACAAGGGAAAGCTCGCGCTCGTCGGCATGGCGCTCGATCGCCACGGACAGGGTGTTGGCAATGCTTTGCATGAAAGCGATATCGGCGGTGGTGAACTTGCCCGAATTGTCGGAATCCACTTCCAGGACGCCATAGGGAGCGTCGACGTATTTGACCGGCACGTTGAGGGCGCGGCGCACGCCATGCGCTTTAAGCAATCGTGGCGTGCGAAAGCGATCCTCCGAACTCAGATGGTTCGACAGGACGGCTTGCTGATCGCGGTAGGCATAACCGGCCGGACTTCCGATGTTTGCCTCCAGCCGCGCCACACCGATGGTCCCCTGTCGCCAACCGACGCCGGCGCGAACGAGGAGATCGTCGGTTTCTTCACGGTATTCGAGCAGTTTGCACAACTTGACGTTCATGCCGAACGCAGCAACCCGCGTCGCCTCGTGCATCACCTCGTCGATCCCTGCCGCTTTCAAGACAAACAGGCCGAAATCGGCGATAAGCTCCTGTTGGCGCAGGCGGTAGGCGAGTTCATCCCGGCAGTCCGCACTGAACTCCGGCTCACCCATATCCGCATCGCCGACACCTTCAGAAGGATGCTCGCGGTCCGGGTCGTTCGACGGTCGTTCGTCAGCCATTTGCAGTTACCGGCAACAAGAAAGGAGAGATAAGGTCTGCAGCACGGCGACACCGCCCCCTCGGACCACCGTCTTGTGGACGAACTGTCCGCCAATCAACCTCGGTAGAAGACTCTGACAGATCGTAACCGAAGCGCTCGCACAAGAGCGGGAGCAATCCTGCGTCACGTCCAGCATGACGCGACCGACGCCAAGTGACCGATTGGGCCTGTTCTATGTTCATTGAAGCACTGGTCGGATCGATGGAGCAATCGGGTTGGTCAGAACGGAGGCCGGATCTCCGTGGTCCGGCCGACCACCATGATACCGGCGACGGGGAGGCAGCATGGCTGACCGGGGAGACTGCCATACCTCTCTTTAATCATCCATTCGTGCGTCTCAGCCACCTTGAAGCAAAAACCGCATCGCCGACCATCGTTGCGGGCGAAACCGCAGCGTTCCAAGCGGCCCAGAGCCGCCGTTCACCGCCGCTCCCGATGCCGCGGCGCGGCCCGCCGAACCCGACATTCGCCGCAGCCGCAAGATCGAGGCGGAGCCGAACTCACACTTCCGCCGATCCGACATTGCCGGGCGGCTATCGCTTGGGCGGTCGCATGAGGGTCTGGACTCATTGAGTTTCAGAGCCAGTAGATGACGGTTGCGGCGAGGGCGATCGCCGAGAGGAAGGCCTTGGGGCATCTGTCATAGCGGGTGGCAACGCGCCTCCAGTCCTTGAGCCTTCCGAACATGATCTCGATACGATTGCGGCGCTTGTATCGGCGCTTGTCATATTTGACCGGTGTCTTGCGCTGCTTCCGGCCTGGAATGCAGGCGCTTATGCCCTTGTCTTCCAATGCTTCTCTGAACCAGTCGGCGTCGTAGCCTCGGTCCCCCAGCAGCCATTCGACCTTGGGCAGGCCACTCAGCAGCGCCCGGGCACCGATGTAATCGCTGACCTGGCCGGCGGTCACGAACAGGTCCAGCGGACGCCCTTGGCTGTCGCAGATGGCGTGCAGCTTGGTGTTTATGCC
>CANMTR010000022.1 GCA_947500825.1 uncultured Paracoccaceae bacterium
TGCTTCCGCGGGCGGCGAGGCGACCTGGTCAAGCTGCTCTGGCACGACGGGGTCGGCATGTCGCTCTACACGAAGCGGCTCGAGGCCGGGAAGTTCATCTGGCCGACGAGCGCCTCGGGCGCGGCGGTGCCGATCTCGGCGGCTCAGCTCGGTTACCTGCTCGAGGGGATCGACTGGCGTAATCCGCGTTGGACGCAGCGGCCCGCAAAAGCAGGATAAACTGACCTCATAGCCTTATTTTGTTGGGCCTTTCTCGCGGTCTGTCGTAGAATATGGCATGTCGGATGCCGCCTTGGAGATCGCCAGATTGCGGACCGCCCTCGCGGCGTCCAAGGCGCGCGTGGAGACCGTGGAGGCCCGGGCGGAGGCCGCCGAGAGACAGCTGGCGCAAGCTCGGTCGGTCGTCTCGACCTCCGAGGCGATGATTAAGCACCTCAGGCTCGAGATCGCCAGGCTGCGGCGGGAGCAATACGGCTATAGCTCGGAACGCCGTGCCCGCCTGCTCGACCAGATGGATTTGCAGCTCGAGGAGTTTGAAGCCGCCGCCACCGAGGACGAGATCACCGCGCAGAAGGCGACCAAGACAACCCCGGTCGTCGGCTTCGAACGTCGCCGCCCGGCTCGCAAGCCCTTCCCCGAGCATCTTCCGCGGGAACGCGTGGTAGTCGAGGCGCCGACGGCGTGTTCGTGCTGCGGCTCGGACCGTCTCGTGAAGATGGAAGAAGACATCACCGAGACGCTGGAGATGATCCCCCGGCAGTGGAAGGTCATCCAGACCGTCCGTGAGAAGTTCACCTGCCGGCACTGCGAGAAGATCAGCCAACCGCCGGCCCCGTTCCATGCAACCCCAAGAGGGTGGGCTGGACCGAACCTGCTGGCCACGATCCTCTTCGAAAAGTTCGGCCAACATCAGCCTCTGAACCGGCAGGCCGAGCGCTATGCCCGGGAAGGCGTGGACCTCAGCCTGTCGACCCTGGCCGACCAGGTCGGTGCCTGCGCCGCCGCGCTCGCGCCTATCCATGCGCTGATCCGCGAGCATGTCCTGGGAGCCGAGCGGCTGCACGGCGATGACACCACTGTTCCGCTCCTGGCGAAGGGCGGAACGAAGACGGCCCGGCTCTGGACCTATGTCCGCGATGATCGCCCGTTCTCGGGAGGCGCGCCGCCGGCGGCGCTGTTTTACTTCTCCCGCGACCGCGAGATGGCGCATCCCAACCGGCACCTCGTAGGCTGGCAGGGGGTGCTCCAGGCCGATGCTTATGGCGGATACAACGACCTCTACCGCGGCAATCGTGACCCCGGTCCGGTGAGCAGCGCGCTGTGCTGGAGCCATGCCCGGCGGAAGTTCTTCGAACTCGCCGACATCAAGGAGAAGGCCCGCAAGAGGAAGCCGACCCACGACATCTCTCCCGTGGCCTTGGAGGCCGTCACCCGGATCGACGCGATCTTCGATGTCGAGCGCAGCATCACCGGTCTGGACGCCGCGGCGCGGCTCGAAGCCCGGCAGCGCCTGGTCCGGCCGCTGGTCGACGAACTGCACGACTGGATGCGCGCCGAGCGGGACACGATGTCCAGGCACAACCCCGTCGCCAAGGCGATCGCCTACATATTCAAAACGGACCGCTGGGAGGCCTTCACCCGCTTTCTCGACAACGGCCGGATCTGCCTGACGAACAACGCGGCGGAACGGGCCTTGCGCGGCGTGGCCCTCGGTCGGAAGTCATGGCTCTTCGTCGGCTCCGAGCGCGGCGGCGACCGCGCCGCCTTCATGTATTCCCTGATCGTCACCGCAAAGATGAACGACATCGATCCCCAGGCATGGCTGGCGGATGTCCTCGGCCGGCTGCCCGACATGACCGCCTCGCAGGTGCCGGATCTGCTGCCGTGGAACTGGCGAGCCACAGAGCGTCGCCAAGCCGCCTGACCGCGGCCCGCGCCGGATGCTTACGGTACGGGACATGTTCCTGCGCCTGCAGAACGGGACGACGCTGAAAGCGCAGGAGAAGCGCAACGCTATGCCCGGCCAGATGCGGGAGTTTGTGAAGGATGTTGCCCAGCATCCCTTGTTCGTGAACTGCAGGTTCAGCAACTCGCGCTTCACGTTCGACCACATCGCCGCGCAGGTTACCCAGCTGGAGCTTGCCGGAGGACCGGCCAGCGTTCGCGACAGCGACCTTAACCGCATGTACGACCAGCACCGGCAGTTCGACGCCAAGAGCCCGGAGGCGAAGAAGGTCCGACGCGTGCTCGATTACCTCCTGCGCGCATTCCCCGAGAAAACGCCGGAGCTGGAACGCTACAACGTCATTACCCTGTACTGCCTCGTCTCAACGCTGATCGAGAAGTACGTCCACTACGACACCGAAAAACAGCTCGCGGACTGGTTCATCGGGTTCGAGGTCGCGAGGAAAAAGCAGGACGAGCTGCAAGAGGAGGAGCGCGACAACCAGCTGATCGAGTATCGCCGGCTAACCAGCTACTCGACCGACGGCGAGGAGTCGATCCGGGGGCGGCTAGAGTACCTGGAGAAGCAATTCTTCCTCGCCTGCCCGGACATTCCGACGATCGACGAGATACGCAGCTTTACCCATGAGCAGCGCCTCGCGATCTTCCGGCGCGACGGAGGTCGGTGCCAACTGCGATCCAAGTGCGATGGTGGAAAACTCGGCTGGGGCGACTGGCACGCTGACCACGTTGTTCCGCACTCGCAAGGGGGAGAAACGACGGTCTCCAACGGACAAGTCGCCTGTAGCCTCTGCAACGCGGCCAAGGGCAACACCAAGGAAGGGGCGGATGCTGCCTGAATACCAGAAGTGGGCGGTGGTGTTCAGCTCGGAGCAGACGGCGGGAGCAAGGTGATGGGGGGAGACAGGCCCGGCCGCACCGGGGAAACCTTTGATCGAGAGTAAGTTCTTCGTTCATTTTGTCGGCTGACAAGATGACCCAACCAACATAGGCAAGGGGTTTGCAGCGGATGAGTGTAGACATCCATCCCGACATGGCCATGCAGGCCGTTTAAGCCATGGCCACGTCCTATGCAGAGGTCCTGCTTACTGACGAGATCCGCCAAGAGGCGTTCGCCCGGGCGCAGTCTCTGCCCATTTTCGAAGGCTCGCACAGGAAGCTCGAGGCGAACGTTGTCGGATGTATTGGCGAGGTCGTCTTCGAGAGATTCCTAGAGAAACACGGGGTCACTTACGTTGATCACCGCGAAAGCACGAGCCGCGACTACGAGGTAAACGGCCAGCTCTCCCTCGAGGTAAAAACCAAGGACAGGACCGTTCGGCCGCGGATCGACTACGACAACTCCGTCCCGGCTTATAACCACGAGCACCAAAGACCTGACTATTACTACTTCGTCTCCCTGCTCCGAGACTCAGCGGGGCTAGGGAGCGACGTTCGCCGGTTTACGCATGCCTTTATCCTAGGGGGCATCGACCTCGAGACGCTCGACCGCGAGGGCGCCAGGTGGGAGACGGGCCAGGTCGATCCCTCCAACGGGACAAGGTTCTGGACTGCCTGCATCAACGTCAGCATGGAAAAGCTAATTTCCAACAAGGAGATGATCGCGGTTTTCCGGGGCGCAGGAGTACCGTGACCCCGGCGCGCCGGAGAAAGGCCGCTTTCCCCAAGCGTGGTTCCAAGCCAATCCTAGCAAGGTGGAATTGCTGTGCCCCCCGATTTTCCCTCCATCGGATGGTAGAGTCCGGCCCAATAAGAGGACCGGAAGATGAAGAGATCGAAGTTCAGCGAAGAGCAGATCATCGCGATTCTGCGGGAGCAGGAAGCGGGCGCGAAGACTGCTGACGTCTGCCGCAGGCACGGGATCAGCAGCGCGACGTTCTATTCCTGGAAGAGCCGCTATGGCGGCATGGATGTGTCTGACGTGAAGCGGCTGAAGGCGCTCGAGGAAGAGAACTCCAAGCTCAAGCGGCTCTACGCGGATGCGATGCTCGATAATACTGCGCTGAAGGATTTGCTCGGCCGAAAGTGGTGACGCCCGCCGCGAAGCGGCTTGCGGTCGCTCGGCTTGTGCAAGCGCACGAGATGAGCGAGCGGCGGGCGTGTCACCTGATCGGCGCCGATCGATCGATGATCCGGTATTGCGCCCGGCGACCGGGGGATGCCGCGCTCCGGGATCGTATGCGCGACCTTGCCGGGGAACGCCGGCGGTTCGGCTATCGGCGGCTCCACGTTCTGCTGCGCCAGGAGGGCCTCGTGGAGAACCGCAAGAAGACTGAGCGCATCTATCGCGAGGAGGGATTGTCGGTGAAGCGCAGGCGGGGGCGCAAGAAGGCCACTGGTACGCGGGCACCCCTCCTCGTGGAGGCAGTGCCGAACGCCCGCTGGTCGGTCGACTTCGTGCATGACCAGCTCACGTCCGGACGGCGCCTGCGCATCCTGAACGTGATCGACGACGTCACCAAGGAATGCCTGGCGGCCGTCGTCGACACGTCCATCAGCGGGCGCAGAGTGGCTCGGGAGTTGTCTGGCCTCGTTGCCACCCGCGGCTCGCCCGGCGTGATCGTCAGCGACCACGGCACGGAATTCACCTCGAACGCCATGCTCGAATGGACGCAGAAGACCGGCGTGCCCTGGCATTTCATCGCGCCGGGAAAGCCGATGCAGAACGGGATCTGCGAAGCGTTTAACGGCCGAATGCGCGACGAGCTTCTCAACGAAACCCTATTCGTCAGCCTCGATCACGCTCGCGATGCCACCGCCCGTTGGGTCACCGATTACAATTTACGCCGGCCGCATTCAGCGCTCGGCTACATGCCACCGGCGGCCTATGCCGCCAAGCTCACCGCAATGGACGATCCGCTCCGCGCACCTGAAACGCTGCGCGGATCGCCCATTGCTCCACCGGCGCACCCGCGCCAAGCTGACCGCCGGGCTCCGGCTTCGGGTGGATGAAGATTGGGGGTCACAGCAGAATCATGCCAGCGAGGCGGGACAGGTCCAGGAGAGTGGGCAGGACCCGCACCGCGGCGTTCGCGCAAGGCAAACCGCGCTGGCGAAGTCCAGCGTGGCCCAGTTCGTGGTCACGGGGTCATCGCCCCGGACAAGCCACGCCGCGGCCTCCTGCAGCCACGGGTCGTAGCGGATATCGGCCAGCCGGCGCGGCCGGACGTACCGCTCGACGAGGCGGGCCATGTTCACGTCAAGAAGCGGGCGATGTTGCCCGTGGTGGAAAAGCAGGATGGCGTTCGCAACGTACTGCCCCACCGCGGGCACCTCGGCCAAGCCTTCCGGCGTGGCGGGAAATTCCCCGCCGTGCGAAGTCACCCATCCCGCGAGGGCTTTCACCGAGCGTGCACGGCGTTGCCAGAGCCCGATCGGCTTGAAGTGCTCCTCGAGTTCCTCAACCGGGGTCTCCGCGATGTCATCCCAAGACGCGAAGCGGCCGAAAAAGACCGGGTAGACGCGGGCGACCGTCTCGGCCCGGGTGCGCTGGAGCAGGACTTCCACGCAGACGCGTTCGAACGCGGTCGCGTTCTCGCTCCGCCACGGCAAGGACCGGCCATGGTCCGCGTACCAGCCGAGGAGAAACTTCCGTAGGCGGGTGAGACGCAGCTTGTCGCCACGGGACAGCGGGTCGGGAACGCGGCGGGACGGGCGGGCCCCGCTAGGCAAGGGCATAGGTCTTGCTCGGGGGAAACAGGAGGTCAAGCGAGGAGCCGTTGATCTTGAACAAGGGGCCCTTCTCGGAGACCCGCCCCTTGGCATTCCTCTTCACCAGGTGGTCCATCGTGATCTCGCCTTGCTCAACGAGGATGTCGAACTGCGAGGCGATAGGCTGCCGCGTGTGGATCACGTCCCGGAATCGGAAATGGTCCAGCCCACCGATGTTTTCCACGTCGGCGCTGACCCAGAACGTCTCGTTGTGCTTGCGCGCGAGCGTCTCGCGGAGGTCCCGGAGACTCCACGAGGCGAACGCCCCGATATCCCTCCTGTCGGAGACCTCGTTCAGGAGACCCGCCGTGCCGTCCAGGTCGAAGGAAAGGCCCTGCGAGTTGGCCCCGCGCGCGCTGACGGTGCAGTAGAGCTTGAAGTCCGGCCCCCGCTCGTAGCCGAAGGCCTCGAGGATTTGCCGGCTGCTCTTGAACTTGCTGATGCTCCAGTCCGGCACCTGCGCGAAGAGGGTCTTCCGGTTCTCGCGGGCCCCCTGCCGCCGGCGGTAGGATTTGAGCTCGATGCCGCGGTAGTCCGGTTCCTTCGCCGAGTTGATCGCGATCCCGAGCTCCGTTTCCAGCGTCCGGCCGACCGCGGTATCGGCGCGCGTGTTCATCACGGAGGGCACGAGGCCTCGCCGCGCGATGTCCCGCAGCTCGCCCAGGAGCTCGCCTGCGACGGCCGTGGCCTTGCTCCCGATCGATTGCAAGAGGTCCCAGAGCGGGCCAGATCGCTGGGTATCGAGGACGTGGGCCACGTCGACGCGGGTAATGTTGAGGGCGAAGATTTCCCCGTCGTGGACGATGACGGCGAGCATGTCGTCCGGGCCGGCATGCCAGGGGAGCCCGTAGAACCAGATCCGGGGATCTCCCTCCCGGGTGGGTTTCGCGCTTGGCTTGTAGAGCGAGACCGTGGTGGAGGTGCTGCTACCCCCGTCCAGTACCCGGGCCCCGAGCTTGACGCCGTGCTCCCGGCCCCCCCGGCCTTGCAGGTCGAAGTCGTGCACGCCCTTCTCGCGGAGATAGTTTCGAACCGGCGCCGTGGCGTCCATGATCCCCTTTTCCAGCCCCGTGCGGGTCGGCTGGATGAGGGTTAGGTCCACGGACTCGGCGGTCAGCTTCTTGATCCGGTCCCGCTCTATGTCCGTTAGTGGTCGGAGGGGCATGGCCCCCCCTTACCGTCTCCCCACGGCCTGGTCGAGGATGCCCCTGAAATGGCGCCCGACCTTCTCAGCGAGGCCGACCGGGACCGCGTTCCCGATCTGGGTGTATTTCGGGACCTCTCGGTCGAACACGCCCTCGAGGGGGTTACCCGCACGGCGCAACCCGCCCGTGGTGCGCTTCCCGGTGAAGCGGTACCAGTCCGGGAAAAGCTGGAGCCGGGCCCATTCGCGGACCGTGAGGACCCGGGGCTGGCAGTAATGCACGTAGTCGTCCGGTAGGGACGTGGCCGTGATGTTCGGCTCCCCGTTGCCCCAGTGCTTGCGGAGGACACGCTGCGAGAACTTCCGCGTCTTGAAATGCTCCGGGATCTCGCCGCCGTTCTCCAGCATGTGGTCGAACTTCTCGACCACGCCCCGCTTGTGCTTCGAGTACTCTTGCTCGGTCAACGTGACCCGTAGGCCGGGATCCCACGGGGGGGGCGTGCGGAGGCGTTCCTGTATCCCCGCGCGGGGTCTACGGGGGTAAGCCCTCGTCTCGAAGCGCCCGGCCGGGAACTCCTGCGTGCGGAGGGCGTGTGCAACGTCGGGGTCGACGAGGTCGCCGAGAAGATCTTGCAAGTGGGGAAAGCTCCCGGGCTCACCGGCTGGGAGGAACCCGCACTTTACCGCGTCTTCCTTCTCCGGGTCAGCATCAGGATCAACGAGGTCTTTCGGGCACTTCTCAAGGATGTCCTTTCGGATCCCGACGAGAAGCACGCGGGGGCGGTTCTGGGGAACGCCGTAATCCTTCGCGTAGACGAGGGACCACCGGACCTCGTAGCCCGGGATCGCCCGGAACTCCGCCTTGACGTCTTCCCAGATCGAATCCCCGCCTTCCCGGGTCCATTTCGCGTTGATCAAGCCGCGCACGTTCTCGAACAGGAAGATCCGGGGGCGAAGCCGGCGGATGACCTGTGCCATCCGGGCGTAAAGCCTGTTCGACGGGATCTTCTCCCGGTCGACGGCGTAGGAGCGCCGGATCCCGATCCCCGAGTAACCTTGGCAGGGAGGGCCGCCCGCGAGGACGTCGAGGGTGCTTCCCGCACCTTTCTCCTCGGAGCCATTCTCCTCTTGAAAGCCGGCTTCCGGTATCGCCGAAAGGTCGCTCACGAGCTGTTCAAGGCGCTCTCCCTGCAGCTCATGGGCATCGTTGCAGTGCAGGGCAACATTCCCGGCGAACTTCTCGCCGCCGAGCTCGTGGTGACGGTTCTCCAGGTACGTCCCGAGGGCATCTTTGTCGAGCTCGCTTACGAAGACCGGGGTGAACCGGGCGTTCTCGAACCCCATGGAGAGACCCCCGCACCCGGCGAACAGGTCAACCATCGTGTAGAGCCCGGTCTTGTCTTGGTACTCCCCGGATTCGGGATTGCCTGATTCCTGGTTCTTGCTCCTCGTATCTTCTTGTAGCATAATAGTTTTTGCCTGCAGATGTGTCGCTCGCTGCTTAAGTATCACATCCCGTACGCGGGGGCCAGGTGGGCATGCCTGGTAAAGCCGATTGCGACAAGATCGCCTAGCTCCCCTCGTGGCATACTGCTTCGTAGCTACCGGAAAGTGGTGCCCAGCTTCTTGCGAAAGCAAAGCTCCACAAGGGGGCGCGCGCTTTACAAGGGGGCCTTGCAAACCCTAGGGTGAAAACAGAAAAAAAGTTCAACTAGGGGCCAGTGCCCAAAAATTATAAGAACGTGCATGTGGGATAGTGAGTACGAGTCGCTCAACAGGGCGTTGAACGACTACTTTTTTCAAGGCCGTTTCGAGATGCTCCCCGTCTACCTCGACCTGGAGGAAGAGGCAGGACAGCACGTCGTAGCGGCGCTCGACATGGACCTGGACGAGCTAGACGATTTCATCGGGCTCACCGCTGCCCGGTCGCTGCGCTTCGACAAGCTGGATCCATACACGGACCAAGCAAAATGGTTGGTTAGCTGGAGCGAGGAGGGGCGACGCGAGCCACCCCCGTTCACCGTGCTACTTTGTGCCTTGTCGATCGCGGCGGAACGGATGGGCGCGGACGAGAACTTCTCCGCGAACAACTACTACGAGCGGCTCTTCGAGTTGCTCGGGGTTGTTGGCACTACCAACCAAAACAAGCTTCGGCAGTACGCGAAATCCACGCGGCCCCTATGGCGCGCCTTGAACATGTGGCTTGCCGAGAATGACTTCCTACTTGGCCGACCCACGGCGAAGCCTCTCACGAACTGGCAATACGCGAGCTTCGCCCTCTCGCAGGCCCTTGTAAGGGATGCTGACCGGAAGCGGTTCATGGGGCTTTTCGAGACCTACGACCTAGCGTCGGGCGAACCCGTCCCCACGGCCGAAATGACGCTCCTGCTCAATGACTGGATGACGAAGAGCGGTCCGAGCGGTCCAACCGCTTGGCTCCGCAAGCTCTGGAGCTCGGGCGAACTTCGGAGCCGCGTCGTTTCGGGGGCGCTCGACGCTTTCGAGACCTGGGAGGAGCGCTCGGAGGCCGGGGTCATGGCGACAGCCGGTCCGCGCCGCGCGCGCCTACAGTGGCAACTCGGTTTCTCAGGATTCCCCTCGAAAAGGGCGCGCCTAGCACTTGTCGTCACCCGTGGCGGCCATGCCGAGATGCTGGAGCCCGGTCCGCTAGGCGGGGAGTTGCAACCGTTCTTAGAGCCGGGGCCGGAACCGGACGTGAAGTTCCTTGGGCCCGTCGAGGCAATAAACCTCGATCTCTTGCTCCTGAAATCGTTGAGCTTCACCGGCGCCGAAACCGGAACTTTCTACGACTACGTCGCGAAACCGATCATCCCGTTGGCCCGGGCGATAGACGGGGCAAGCTACAGGGAAGTGTCTCGGGTGAGCCTTTTCGAGGAGCATGCCATCCTGTGTCACAAGGATTGGCTCGAGAAGGTAGAGGCTCACCTCGCGCTTTGCGCCCGCCCCGGGCACGTGGTCCTTCGAGCGCCGGAAATGCGCGGAATTCCCAGCGACTGGTGCATCCTGAGGGGCGTGGAAATCGTTCGCCCGGTCGATGCGGCGCATGACAACTTTCATGCCTTGAACCCGATCGGAAGTACCGCCGCGATTGCCTGCGTGGGCGGCTTGAAGCTCGGCCCCGGGGCTTGGCACGTGGACGCCCCGCCAAGCGTCGAGGCGAGTTCCGAGCGCTCCGGCTGCAAGCTCGAAATCCTCAGGGAGCAGTTCGGCGAGAAAGACGAGGTTCTCGCCGAAGCCCCAGCCAGCGGCGACCTCATGGAAGTGGCACTGCAGGATACCAAGATCCCCGCGGGGACGAACCTCAGGGCCGTCGTCAGGACCAAGTCGACCGAGCTCGCGGAAACGTCCTTCTCGCTGCGGAGCGCGGAGATACCCCGCCCCTTGGCAGGGCGCATAGTCCACGTGGTCGGCCCGGGCGGGTTCTCTACCGGCACAAGCGAGAGCGACCACGAGAACAGGGCGGCTCTCGAAGGTTGCCTCGCCCACGGTGACCTGGCGCCAGCGCTACCAGGCGCGCCGTGCGAGGTTACCGTCGAGGTTCCGGAAGGTGACGAGGAGGGGCTGCCCAAGGCAGAGTGGAAGCATTCCCTCGAGGCCGGGCAGGCGCTGGCGGAAAGCTGCGTGATCCGGAGATACCACTACTGGGTCTACGAGCCCTTCGAGAAGGACGACGACGTCCTCGATGCAAAGATGGCGGAGTGCAGGACCTGCAACGCGAGAGCGCTTTCGCGGACACGTGAGACCGCGAAAGGAAACCGTAAGAAGATCTCGCGAAACGAGCCGGCTCGCCCAAGACGAACGCGGTTCACGGCGGCGACCGTGTTGCCCGGACAGGCTCCCATTGAGAACGCGGCGATCTCGCCGGACACGGTGTTCGATGGTCTTTGCCACCTTGGCCACGGGAAGTGGAAGACCTTGCAGCGGTTGGCCTCGGCGGTCTCTTCCGAGGCCTGGTTCGCGCACGGTTTCGCATCGGAACTTTTTGCCTTGGGCCACGTCGAGACGCCCGACCCGTTCCATTCTACGACGACGGAGTGGTTCATCCCGCCGCCGGTCTTGGTCATCGGGCTCGACGGCCGTGCCTTTCTCTCCGGTTTCCATTCCCGCGCCCTGCTCGACGAAATAAACAAGGCGCTCACCGCGGGAGGCGCCAGCCACGATCCTATCTCGGCGCCCGGGCAGGTGACCGTCCACCGCTGGTCGGGGCTTTCGGGGCTTGATCTAGAGAAGTTACTTTCCGGGCTCTCCGACCCCCATGGTCGTGCCGTGGCGGTCGCAACCGGCCTCGGCGCGATCATCGCCGGGCAGTTACCCTCTTTGGAAACGGCCTGGGTCGACGCGACTCCCATGCACGTCGAGCAAGCGGACGGGATAGCGCTTTTCGACGTTGCACGGGCGCGCTGGACGCGGGTTGACCGCGTGGACGCGCCAGGAGCCTACCGGGTCGGGCTGCACGGAACCCGCTACCTCTACAGGAACGGGCAAGGCACCACCCGCCAGCTCGGGCACCGCCTGGCAAAGATCCTTGCCGCGCGCGCAGAGGGGACCAGGCTCCACGGCTACGATATGAGGACCGGTCGCTTCACGGCGGCGCTGGGAGTAGAGCCGCCGGGGCTTTTTGCACGGGCGCTGGTTGCCTCGGGGGGCATGCTCCCGGCCCGGGAGGGAGGGCGGGTGGTCTACGCCAACGTGGACCCATCCGTGGCGAACGCAGTCTTGGAAAAACTTTACGGGGGAGACCGGGAGATTGGGTAAGACAACGCCGGCAGAGGTCTTGGACTACATCCAGGAAGCCTACCACAAGTACTACGATAGCGCTTTCTGGCTGCGAGACGGAGCCCTCATGGAGGAGCGACGCGCGCTCCTCGAGCAGGGTGGCCTTACGGCGCAGGAAATTCTCCTAGAGGCAGTCCTTGCCTACCCGTCCAAGGTCTCGGTCGAGGAGGCGTGCAAGGAGGCCAAGCTCCCCGAGGGTGTCGCCGAGCACCTGGGTCGCCTTGTGTTTGGCAAGAATTTTGCACTGAGGGAGCACCAGGCAAGATCCCTGGTGACGTCCCTGGCCCCGAACGACGCGGCAAAGAGAAACGTCGTCGTCACGTCGGGTACCGGCTCCGGCAAGACCGAGAGCTTCCTCCTCCCGGTTATCGCCCGGCTCTTGGCGGAGCGCCTAAAAGGTGTCGGAACGGGGTCCCTCCACCGCTGGTGGGACCAGCCATGGTCACACGAAACGTCCTGGTCGGGGATACGGTCCGGGATTTCCGGCGGTCCCCGGCCCGCGGTCCGCGCCTTGCTTCTCTACCCGACGAATGCACTCGTCGAGGACCAAGTCTCCCGCTTGCGCGGCGCCGCGTTCCGGGCCCGGGAGATCCACGGGTCTCCCCTGTTCTATTTCGGCAGGTACACCGGGGCCACACCCGGCGGAACGTACTTCCCGGCTGCCGACCTGCGCGCCGGCGACCGCGCTCGTATCAAGGATGTGGCGCGGGAAATCCGGGAGATCGCCGGGGAGGCGGACCGTCTACGCAACCGGGAGGAAGAACTCCGGTGCCAGTTCCAAGACCCCGAGTGTGGCGAGATGCTGTCACGCTGGGACATGGTCGAGGCCCCCCCGGACATCATGATCACGAACGTCTCGATGTTGAACGTGATGCTGATGCGTGACCACGAGGATCCGATCTTCGAGGCGACAAGGGAGTGGCTTCGATCTTCCCCAGACAACCATTTCTCGCTCATCGTCGACGAGCTCCACGGCTACCGTGGAACGGCCGGTACGGAGGTGGCCCTCGTCATCCGGAACTTGCTCCTGAGGCTCGGACTCGAATCTGGCTCGCCACAGCTTAGGTGCCTCGGGACCAGCGCGTCACTTAACGGAGAGGAAGGGCAGGAATACCTCCAGCAGTTCTTCGGCGTCGACAAGACCACGTTCGACGTCCTTCCCGGTAAGCCCCGCGAACCCAGCTCTGCGTTGCCGGTAGACAGAGCGGTTGTGGCCGACAAGGCTACCGAGATCGCTACGGGAAACAGCGGGGCGATCCGGGAAGTGCTTTCTCGCTTTTCACCCCGGGAAGCACTGGGAGCGGCCTGCCTCCTAGCCGGCCGGAAAGACGATGGAGACGTTGCGCCCGCCCGGCTCTCGCGGGTCAAGGAGGCCCTCCTTGGACCGGGGGCAGAAGACTCCTCCTTCAAGGCCGTGCTGCAGGCGGCCGCCGAAGAGAAGCCCCCAGTCGAGGAAGCGAAGCCGTCGTTCCGCGCGCACATGTTCCTTCGCCAGATCCAGGGGATGTGGGCGTGCTCAAACCCGGGATGCACCGAGGTAGACGCGAAGTACCGTCACCGGGACCGGCACATTGGGAAAGTCTTTAAGCAACCCGCGATCAAGTGCCCTTGCGGGGGCCAAGTTCTCGAGCTCCTTTACTGCTACGATTGCGGAGAGGCTTACCTCGGTGGCTACGTAACTCCCAGCGTCGAAGGCATGGAAGACGGCGAGGTTTTCCTCGAGTCGGGACCTACCGACTTGTCGACTTCCGTCCCGGGCCTCGTAAACGAACGTCCGCATAGCCGCTTTCGCTGGTACTGGCCCGGCAAGGTGGTAGACGCGGATGCCGCGAGTTCCTGGCAACACAAGAACCCTGCCACGGGGAAACCTGTCGCCCTCGGTTTTAGTCCCGCGGTTTACTCCCATTCCTACGGGCATCTTCGAAAGGCACAGCCGGGGGAAAATCCTACCGGCACGCTTTACCAGGTCCCTGAGAAAGCCAACGTGCCGGGCCTGCCAGGCCGGTGCCCAGCCTGCCAGTCGGCGAGGAGCCAGAGACGCATACTGAAGGCGCTCTTCTCGGGAAGCCGGGTGAACAGCCCGATCCGAGGCCTCCGGACCGGTTTGAACGTGACGACACAGGTGATCGCGGACCGCGCTACCTCGAGCCTTGGCTCCCCTGACCGGGCCGCCCCGATGATCGCGTTCACCGATAGCCGGGACGACGCATCCGACGTCGCCGCCGGGCTGGAGCTCAACCATTTCCGCTCGCTCGTGAGGCAACTGGTCTTCGCCGAGTTGAAGCCGGGGGAGGAGTTCACGCTCGAGGACGCGAAGGCCGTTGCCAAGAAGGTCCAGAGCGAGGACGCGCTTACTCCCCGGGAAGCCGAGATCGCCAAAAGCGTGGGGGCGTTTAGCCCGCAGCTCATGCCTGCCCTTCTCATGGAATCCATCGGGATGGCTAACAGTGCGCAGAAAGGCCTCGTCGAGGAGTTCGCCGCGAACGCTCTCGGCAATCCCGCCGTTTCATGGGCCCAGCTCGTCTCCGGTGTCCTTGCGCGTGTCTTGGCGCTTGGAGAAAACCCGCGCGGAACAGAGGCCTCGAAACAGACGGTCGAGAACGAACCGTGGTGGCTATTCTTCGACGAGACACGGCCTGCCGGAGCGGAACAGCTCGAGCCATCGATACTGGAGGCTGGCCGGCAAACCATACGGGAAAGCCTCTCCTCCAACATCGCCGCGGCATTGTTCGACGGCGGAGGGCGTGACCTCGAGACCCTTGGCCTGGCCTTCATGCGGCCCACCGGCGAGTACTCGGACAAGCTTGCCTTGGAGCCCGGGGTAGCCGAATGCATCTTGTCCAACGTTGTCCGGCTACTCGGGCAAGCGCGCCTCTATTACGGTGGAGGCAGCAGCCAGTCGAGCACGAGCACGCCGGCCGCCGTGAAGAAATACCTCGAGAAAGCCGCCCCGAGGGTGAACCGGGACCCGGTCGAGCTGGCCGACGCGGTCGGTGATTTCCTACGAACTGCGGGCATCATGAACGAGAACTGGGTCTTGCAGGTGACCCGGTACGGGAGTTTGAAGCTCGAGCTCGCGCCGATCCAGAAAGGCCTTGCCCGCTGTGATCAATGTTCACGGGTATCGGCCAACACCGAAGTCAAGGCTTGCACCTCGCTTCGCTGCGACTCTGCGAGTTTCTCACCGATCGACGAGCCGGAGGACGACTTTTACCGCTGGCTTTCCGGCGAGGCGGCACACCGCCTCAACGTCGAGGAACTGACGGGACAAACCAAGCCCCTCTCGGAGCAACGTAGGCGCCAACGCCTCTTCAAGGGGGCGTTCCTCGAGGGCGAAGACCAGCGTGTCCAAGGGATCGACGTGCTGAGCGTTACGACGACGATGGAAGTCGGTGTCGATATCGGCTCGCTCGAGCTCGTGATGATGGCGAACATGCCACCCCAGCGTTTCAACTACCAGCAACGGGTAGGCCGGGCGGGCCGCGCCGGGCAGAGCTTCTCCTACGCGCTCACGATCTGCCGGGGAGGCTCGCACGACGATTTCTACTACTCGAACCCCGAGCGTATTACCGGCGATACGCCGCCCCAGCCCTACTTGGACCTGTCGCGGCCGGAGATCATCAAGCGCGTGGCAGCGGCGGAGTTGCTTCGCAGGGCTTTCGCGACGCTCGAGGCCCCGCCGGCACGGGGCGGAAGCACCCACGGGGCATTCGGGAACACGAGCAGCTGGGAGCCGGAACACAAGGCCGCCGTTACCAAGTGGTTGGCCACCTCGCGGGAAGTCGGCGAGGTCGTGGACGGCTTGTGCTCCCATGCTCCTCTCCAGCCGGGGAAACGGGACGAGATCGAGCGCTACTGCCGGGAGGAGCTAGTCGAACATGTTTCCGCGGTCGCGAAAAATGACCGGTACATCCAGGATGAGCTAAGCGAACGGCTCGCCACCGCGGGTATCCTTCCCATGTTCGGGTTCCCGACCCAGACCCGGAGCCTCCTAGGGTACAAGCCGGGGGCGAAAGTCGATGAAATGGTGATCTCGGACCGTCCGCTCGACCACGCGGTCTGGGCTTTTTCACCGGGCTCCGAGATCCCGAAGGACAAGCAGATCCACGTGGCCTGCGGCTTCGAGCACAAGAAGCAGGCAGGAAGCAAGATCATCGCTGATCCCTATCCCCTCGGCGCCGCGCTCACCTTCTCGAAGTGCGAAGAACAAACGTGTGGGAACATCATGCAGGGCGCGGTTGAAACCTGCGATGTTTGCGACGCCATGGCCTCTCCCTTCGACCTGTACCAGCCGAAGGGGTTCATGACTTCCGGGCGGCCCAGGGACTACGACGGCCAGCGGCAGCGCGGGCCCGCGCTGAACCCGCCCGTCTTGGCATTCAAGCCGGACTACGAAACGGGCTTCGATCTCGGGACGATGAAGGTTGCCTTGACCTCGGATGAACCGATCGCGCTCGTGAACGATGCCGGCGGGGAGCTCTTCAAGTTCAGGCGGAAGGTGAACTCGATCATCGTGAACGATGATCACCTTTACCGGGACGATCCACCCTACGGGGAACTGCAGGGAGAGCCCGAGGCCACCGGGGCGATCGGGGCGGTGTTCAACACCGACGTCATGACCATGTTGCCAGACCGGCTGCCAGGGGTTGGCTACAACGGTGTCCTCGATATCGACAACCAGCCGGCAGCCACCGCCGCGCTGGTATCGTTCGGGGAGTTCGTGAAGCTCGCGGCAGCCGTCGAGCTCGACGTCGACCCGTCGGAGCTCAGGGTCGGCACCCAGAGATGGCGAACCCCGAGCTGCGTGACCCGGCAGATATTCGTCGCGGACTCCCTCGAGAACGGGGCCGGGTACACGCGGCATATCTGCGATCCGGACCGCCTACAGGGATTGCTAGAGCGCCACTACGAACTCCGGAAACCCGAGTGGGAGGCCGACGAGCATGCCTTGTGCGACAGGTCATGCCCGGATTGCCTCAGGAACTACAACAACCGGTTCCTACATGCCGCGCTCGACTGGCGGCTCGCGCTCGATGTCGCTGAACTCGTTCTCGGCCACCCGTTGGAAACAGATCGCTGGCTGGGCAACGCCACGAAAATCGCCAAGCGCTTCGTGGATCTATGTGATCGGGAGCGGGGCAGTGTTTTCGCGGAAAGGGCCGATAGCCTCTACGCCGTGACGCGGCGCAAGCCAGGCCTATCGCTCGTCCTGTCGCACCCGCTTTGGTACACCACGAAGGAAGGCCCTGCCCATGACCGGCAGCACGATGCGAAAGCCGTGCTCAGGGCCAACCACGGGTCCGACCACGAGGTCGTCTTCGTTGATATCAGGGAGTTCGCGAACTCCCCGCAATCCCACGTCGTGAAGATGCTGGGGGCGTAATGATCGAGCTCGTGGGAACGGAAGGCTCCAGCGAGTACAAGGCGGCTCTCATGGTACGCGACGCCTTGGAATCTGCGTGGCCGGGCATCAGCTCCTCGCCGGTCGACGAAGACGACGTGAAGATCGCCGCCAGCGTGAAGATCTCGGGGTACAGGGTCCAGGACATCGACATCGTCTTGGCGGGGCGTTTCTCGCGCCCCCGGCACGTACGGCCCACCCGGGTCGTCAGGGGAGGAAAGGGGAACCGCCTCAACAACCGGCCTCTCGTCGTGGAGAGCTTCGTCGTCGCCTTGGAGGTCAAGGACCAAGACGACAGGGGGGTCAGGGTCAACGATGACCAGGTCCAGGTCCGCTACTCGAGATCAGGGAAAATCGAGTGGAAGAGCGCGACTGACCAGAACGTCGACCAGCTTCATACCTTGAAAGCGTACTTCTCGGACCAGCACGCGGATGTCTTCGTGCGCCGGTGCATGATTTTTCCGAGCCTTCCCGACATCACGGCGCCGAGCGCGGTCGCGTCCAACTTCAGCGGTCAACAGCTCATCAGCGCGATCGCGAGTCCATCGCCGGTGCTCGAGCGACAGGGCCAGGGCGTTCTTTCTGCCGGGAGCCCGCCCGCGGTCGAGAAAGTCCTCGCCTCTCCCCTTTTCCGACCGGTACGCCCGACGCGTCTCGACCGCGAACGCATGGACCGGCTTGCCACGAAAAGCCCGGCCCTAGAAGAGCTCCTCGACAGGCTCGGGTCCGGTACCGTCTTCCTGCGCGGCTACGGCGGCACCGGGAAAACCGTGCTTCTACTTCAAGCGGCCTACAAGCAGTTCAAGGCCGAGGGCAGGCGCACGCTCATCCTGACCTACAACTTGGCCCTCGCTGCCGACATGCGACGGCTGATGGCGCTCATGGCTATTCCCTCGTCGCCGGACGATGGCGGCATCGAGATCGCGACGGTCATGTCGTTTTTCTACAAATGGTTCTCGAGGCTTCATCTGCTGGGGGAAGAGGAGCTGGATTACTCCGACTACCCCGCATTGTGCGACGAAGCGGTCAAGATGGTGGCGAGCGGCGCCGTCACGACGCAGGACATCGAGAATATCGTCACCGCGGAACCGGAAACGTTCGATTTCGACCATGTCTTCGTCGACGAGGGGCAGGACTGGCCAAGAGGGGAAACCGCTTTCTTGAAAGCGGTCTACGACCCTTCCCGGCTATGCGTCGCGGACGGCATCGACCAAGTGATACGCGGGCAGCGGGCCGACTGGCGAGCGAAGATCCCACGCGGAGAACGCACGACGCAGGGCTTGGCCACGTGCCTACGCCTCAAGCGCAACCTGTCGCTCTTCGTCGAGGAACTAGCGGCGAAGACGGGAACGGGGTGGGACGCAAGAGCCAACCCTGCAGCAGGCGGGGGACGGCTCATCGTGCTCTGCAAGCCATACGATAGGGCCAAGGAGCTCCACGACAGGCTTGTCGAGGATCTGCGGGGCGACGGCAATGCCCCCGTCGACATGCTGTTCTGCGTGCCGCCCCGGGGCGTGACCCGTGATGGATCGACGGCCGTGAGCGGCATGTCGACCTTGCTTTCTTCCTGGGGGCAGGACTCGTGGGACGGTGTGGACGCCGGGGAGAGGCTGGATTTCGCCCGGTCGAGCGAGCAGGCACGGATCGTCCAATACGCGTCCTGCCGTGGACTAGAGGGCTGGACGGTGGTGCTCGATGGCTTTGATGAATTCCTTGAAGGAGTTGAAGCTCGCAAACGCGCTGATGGGCTAACACAGGAAGAAGGCGAGGCGCTACTAGATATCGAGACCGCTGCGACCCGGGAAGCTTGGCAGTGGGGCATGATCGCTCTCACGCGCCCGATTGATACTCTCGTGATCCAACTAAAAGAGCCGTCAAGTAAATACGCCAGGCAGATTCTTGATCTTGCAAGATCCTTCGAAGACTTCACCGAAATAACAAGGTAAGAATTATACTATGGGTCTATAAAAAGAGCCTGGTGCATCTAATACAGAAAGGTCACCCATGTCCTAGTACAGGCGCCCAACCTACCTGCTGCGCCTCAAATTTAATCGAGCACAGCGCAGTATAATCCTGCACAAAACGCCGCGAACATTTCGCTATTGCCTCGATTGCCAGGGCGCTTCAAAAGAAAAAATAGGTTACCATGACAACAGAATACTATAGAGAAATTATCGGCAACTACCTCCATCAAAGCCAATCTCTTCAATTGCATTGGCAGGACTTATTTCTTCCTGAAATTCATCGCCTAACGGCAAACTTAACTAACGGATCACAAATTCATGCACTAGGAAGTCACCTGACTGACATTTTCTTTCTAGCAAGGGCCCTCGGAGTCAGAAACCATGGGGGCGTCTCAACAGCAGGCTATATTTGGGAAAACTTGGTTCTCGTATATCTTAATATGGCTCTTTCCGGGACCAATGGCATTGCTTTAAAGCTCAACAGCAATCTTTGCCCTTCAACCTTTCGAATGGCAACGTCAGTTTGGCATGGAAATACTAAAACTAACAAAGAAACCGATCTTGCCGTCGCAATATTTCCTACAAACATGAGATTTCCGGCGCCAGGTCCAAACTATATTCATGACTTGGACACCGAAGTTCAACGTCGCATTAATGATATTGAGTATGGAATAATTCAGTGCAAGACTAACTGGAACGAAAATGCACAAATTGCAATGCTGTGGGATATGATATATCAATTCCGAGGTAATAATTTTCGAAACCTGCACGGGGCTGGAGTGACGATTGGCGAAGGCCAGGTTTCAGTGAACAATTTCAGAGGAAACTGCATAACATACTCTTTTGTTACTGCCCCAACTCAAAATACCAGATTTTCCCCTAACTCGCTGCCCGTGCAGAGAGTTAGAAATTTGTCAGGAGGCAACTATTGGGGCAGGCCCACGGCAGCTGGAGTGGCCCGGTCCTTAAGCGAAATATTCGTTTCTAATTTCAGCTATGCATTTCAGGGAGCTACGGTTGATCAATCAATCAATAACGCTATAGGAAATAACCACCTTAATTGGGTCAGAAATATTTGAATATAGGATGTCTAAGGCTGTACGTTTGGGGATCGCTCAACGGACAGCCCGGCTAGATCGTCGGAAGGCCATGTGCAGCCAAGTCTGGCAGGACCTTCCAGCTCTCAGGAAGATGGTTCGCAAACAGTCTCGGTGACGCAGGGCCTATCGTGACACCCAATCGCCGGTGGCAGAGCCTCCTCTACGCTGCATGCCCGAAAGCCTACTTCCGTCACCCGGTCCACTGAATGACCTGGGCGAAGATCATGAACGCGACCCCGATCACGGCCCAGATGGCGAAAAGCGGGAGGAAGAACCTGACCCACTTGCTCCAGCTCACTCCGGCCAAGGCGAGCGTCGCCATGAAGTAGCCCGACGTGGGGAAGAGGATGTTCGAAAAGCCGTCCCCCATCTGGTAGGCGAGGATCGCCGTCTGCCGGGTCACACCGACGATATCTGAGAGCGGGGCCATCACCGGCATCGTCACCAGTGCCTGCCCGCTGCCGGAGGGGATCACGAAGTTGAACCCCATCTGGGACAGGAACATGCCCACGGCGGCAACACTTTGGGGGAAGCCACCGACCAGCTCTCCCAAGCCGTGGGTCAACGTGTCGAGGACTTGGGCATCCTCAAACATCACGGCCACGGCCCGGGCGATCCCGACGATCATCGCGCCGACCAGGACCTCCCGGAAGCCCGCGTTGAACCCGTTGCAGATCTGCTGGGTGGTCAGTCCCGCGACCAGGCCGACGGTGATCCCCATCAGGATGAACAGGCCCGACATCTCGGTCATGAACCAGCCCTGGGCAAGGACGCCCCAGACCATGACGGCGAAGAACGCGAGGGCGGTGAAACCGGCCGCGATCTGGCGCGATGAGAAACTCTTTGCCGGACCGCCCGTCCCGCCAAGGTAATCCCGCCGCTTCTCTTCCTCCTCCGGGTCATCGGCCAGCAGGCTCGCTGCCCCATCTGCGCGTACCCGACTGGCGTAGCGCATGACATATGCTGCCCCCGCGACCAGGAGGCAGATGAAGAGCAAAACCCGCAGCCAGATCCCCGACCACAGCGGGACGCCCGCGATGGTCTGGGCGAGGCCCGTGTTGATCGGGTTCAGGACGCCCGCCGTGAAACCGGCCGTGGTTGCACAGAGCGCCACGCCCACGGCGACGATCGAGTCGAAGCCGAGGGCGATCATGAGGGGCAGGATCACGGGGACGTAGACCAGCGACAGCTCCTGCGTGCCGATCAGCGTGGCGATCACGGCGAAAGTCGTCATCAGGACCGGAACGACCAGGACCGACCTCTCCGCGAAGCGGCGGGTCAGCTTCTCCACGGCGACCTCGATGAGCCCGGTGCGCCGGATCACCATGAACATGCCGCCGATGATGAACGTGAAGAAGACTACGACAGACGCATCGGCGAGGCCTCGCGGGATGGCCGTCATGAATTCGACGATGCCCACCGGGTCGGCTTCCACGTACCGGAAGGACTCCGCGTCGATCGCGGTACGACCGTTCTCGAGCTGCACGCGGTTGTACTGACTTGCTGGCAGGAAGTGGGTCGAGATCGCGGCAAGGGCGATGAAGACGAAGAGAATGACGTAGATATCAGGCAGCCTGAACCGGGACCCGGTTCCAGCCTCCTCGGGCCGGCTGGGTGGCTGGGAGGTCTCGGTATCGGACATGGTCGATCCCCGTAACGGTCAGCTTGCAGATGATATGCTGCGAGCACGGTCGAGGACCGCCCGGACATACGTCAACCTGGACGCGCATCTCAACCCGAACCTAAAACGGCGATGATGTTTTAAGCGGCTCTTTTACACCGAGAGTGGGGAGGAAACGAACCACCTTGTCTCCGGCGTCATGCTCGGCGGACCGTGTTGGGGCTGACCTTGAACAGCCTGGCGATCTCGGCGATGCGGCGGCCTTCGTCGTCTCGCAGGCGGCGGACCTCGTCCCGCTGCTGGCGGGACAGGGCAGGGGGCCTGCCGCCGATCCGACCCACCTTCCGGGCAACCGCCAGCCCCTCCCGCGTCCGCTCCGAGATCCGCTCGCGTTCGAACTGGGCGATGGAGGCGAAGACGTGGAAGACGAGACGACCGGCGGAGGTGGTCGTGTCGATGTCCTCCGCCAAGGACCTGAAGCCAGCCCCCTTTGCGCGGATATCCTCAACGATCCCGAGGAGGTCTTGGAGTGACCGAGATAGGCGGTCGTACTTCGTCACAATCACGACGTCGCCGGCGCGGAGTTCACCAACCAGCTTGTCTAGTTCCGGCCGAGCCCGCTTCGATCCCGAGACCTTCTCGGAGAACACCTTCTCCACGCCAGCCGCCTCTAAGGCGTTCAGCTGTGCCTCAAGGCTTTGCCCTTCGGTCGACACCCGCGCATAGCCCAGGATCATCATGAACCCTTCCATAAACCTTCCAAAACCCTGCCAATTTGGAACGGGGTTTGTGGATGGGTCAACATATTGATAGGACAGGGAAGGCAGAAACCGTTCTAAAACGGCCGTTTTTTGGCGAATACGTTCTGGCAGGGGGTTTATGTCCGGACTGCGGGACAGTCCGGGCACTGACGGGAAGCTGGCAAATGGCTGCTTCTTAGTTTTCACATACTACCCAACATAAACCCCATACGGTATGCTTGGTTGCAAGTGCTCGTAGCGCAGAACGAGGATCCCATTTGAGAACCGATGAACTAATTTCTCGATCAACACACAATTCTGGTCGCTTACTATCAATAAGCTGCATTCTCATTTTAGCATCAGTTTTTCTGGCTTTTCCCATAAAAGACTTGCCGCTCATAGCTTCTACGCAGATGAACGACGATGATTTAGAGTTCTTATCAGTTGTCATGGTCTCGTTTTTACTTGTCGGTCACGTATTGAACTGGGTGAATGATCGCAACGGCTTCCTCCGAAACCTGCAATCGCGCCCCGGCGAAATCAACTCGATGAACGACTTTATTGAGAAAACTTATAGTAACGAAATTGAAGCGCGGATAACTCCCGATCAGGATGGATACCACACAGCCATTGACCACCCAGTTATCGTTTCCCTTATGGCAAGAAAAGCAATTAGGTTTGTGTGCGAAAACCGTCCCATAGATAAAATTGCGAGCCTCACATCTTGGTCTGATAAAGCACTGTTGTACGGATGGCACTTGGCTTTGCCCACTGGATTAGGCCTTTGGACTATAGCTATGACTTCATCAAAGGGCTGGCTGTCAATATAATTGCTTTCTAAATACGTAGTGTTTGGGCTTTCTAGCGGGTTTTGGACTGAGATCTAGCTCTTCCCAGAGCCGAAATTGATGCAGCATCAGTGCCATTGGGCTCCCTGCGGACCTTCTCCGCACCGCAGGACGCGCTAAAACTCAACCGTTTATGTCACCGGCGGAAAGGGCCATTTTTGCCCAAACTATATCCTCATGGCTCAGCATGGTAAAAAATTAGGTAAAAATATTTATGCCTTTTGAGATCACTGCTCTCCCCAAGTATCGACTTGCCAATTGCTCCGATCTTCCACGACCACTCGATAGCCAACTCGAATCAGAGCATCCCGCGCTGCCTCGGCAGCGGCAATCAGTAGTTTGGGCGGCGGATTTCCAGCAGGAAAAAATATATCTCGATCCGGTGCACTGTCTTCCTTTCTCAAAGGGGTTACAGAATCGAATGCAGCGATTGCGCATTTTAGTGCTTCCTCACTTTCACAAGTGATTTGAACTAAAACGTCGCGATTATCATCGTAAACATATACAGATGCGTCATATGCGTATGAACTTAAACTTGCACTATTTTCAGTTTGAAACCTAAAGCCTATCAGGTCCTCCGTATCACGGCCAGGAAGGAACCCGTAAAGGTTATATCCGTACCTCTCCGCAGCCAAATCAACCGCCGGTGAAATTGATAAAAGGCTAGTATAACCGGTTTCCGCGAGTGAGTGGGCCTCCCCCAAACTTTCGGTTACTAGAGCTAGAGCTTGGCCATTTTGGTTCAGAGCTACACCACCACTAAATCCACCCCTAGCCATCGTAGAAACAAGAAAGCGACTAGCGCTTGAGTGCCAGAGCCGGACTACTGCATTAATCTGACCAATAGTGGCAACTTGCACTGGCACAGTGGTCATCGGAACCCTAGGGTAACCAATTATAACCACATCTCTTAGAATAAAGTCGTGCTCATCGAGATCGAACTCGGTGTGTGCACTAACAGAGATGCTCGGCAGTGCATTACCTGCGAGATCGACCTTGAATATCGCAATATCCAGATCGTCAGGGCCGTAGTGGGGCCCATCAATCAGTTTGAGGCGGCGCGGTGGAACGACTTTGCCACGAGCCTCATCTCCCAGACGAACAGATTTAGTTGTAGCTATCGCGATAATATTTGTCCGCTCAACAACGTGCCGCGCAGTAATAAAAATTCCTTCTCCAATATGAAAGCAAGACCCCAGGCCCGGCATTTTATCGAAGGTTTCTACAGCGATGAACGCGACCGCTCCGGCAGCGCGGAGATAAATTTCATGATGACTATTTTTAGTTTCCTGCAATTAATCTTGTCCTCCAAATCTTTGCGTGGGTGTATGCACTTACTATACGAGATGGCTACTTCCAAAGAGTAGACCCGAGCCTTTCTCCACAGAAGCGCCTAGGTGTCACATCCCGCGTGATTATACGGTCGTTTTTGCCACCGCGCTCACCACCCGGCGGGTCGGCCCGGACGGGTTCACCACCAAGGACCGCGACTGGAACAAAACCAGGGTCTTGGAAAGCTGGCGGGAAGCTTGGTCGCACTCCGCGAACCGGGCGATAAAGCGATCGGGGCACGAGGAGCGGATCGACCACTGCACCCTCGAGGCGCAGAAGGTCGAGGCCTGGGAACGGGCCAGCGCAGCGCGGGATCGCGGCGATGAAGCCATTGAGCTGCAGGAGACGGTTCGGGCCATCTCGCTCGACCGGCCACCCCTGCCGCAGCTCTCCCCCGGGGCCTGGCAGATGAAGGAACGTGGGCACGAGGTGGGCACGGTGCGCGCCTGGCACGAGGCGAAGGCCTATGCCCGCAATGTTTCCCAGGCGGTGCAGGAGCTGGGCGGGCATGTCCGGGACTGGCTGGACCGGCAGACCACCCGGGTCCCGACCTGGCCGCGGCCGGCCAGCCGGCACAAGAGCTGGACTGGTCCGGGCTGGCCGCCCGGCTCAGGGGAGCGGAGCCGGGGCACAAACCCCAGGCGGAGGCGCACAGCTCAGACCGGGAGCGAGAGCGGGACGACCCGGCCGGGTTCGTGGACCGGCTCCGCGGCGCCTTCGACAGGCTGGACCGGGACGACTTCGCCGAGAAGATGCGGTCCCACCGGGAGACTCGGGAGGCCGAGGAGCGGGCCAAGGACCGAGAGGCGGAACGGGTCCGGGCCGAGGAGGCGAAACGCGAAAGGGAGCGGGAAGATCTGAGACAGCGCGAAGCCGCGCGGCTGCGGAGCCGGGATCGCGGAGGGGGGCTGGAGCGATAGCGGCACTGCTGCACGGCGTTAGCTCACGCCAATAAAATTTTAGGGGGCGATGGGATAGGTATGAAAATTACTTAATTCGCTATTTTCTGCTACCTTACTAGCTTTAATGTGGGGCACATGTCTAAGCACTTCTTTAATAAGATCTTCTGAAGAGAATTTCCCGAAAATTATTCTCCGCATTTCGAGGCTATGTATTTTCTTGTAACCTGATCCCCCCTCTAAATTAACACTGCGATGCTCCTTTTCGTCCTCCCACTTTCTTAGCTTTGAAAGAAATAACGTATCGACAAATTTGGAAATACCGTTAATTGATGGGTTTGTAGAACCTATAGATCTTAGGTCTCTTTCAAATTGCATCCATGTCTTCACCGAGATTCTTGGCGGGTTGTCCATATATTTAACTGGCTTCGGCGCATTAATGCTAACAGTTGTATCAACATAATTCCATTCGTACTCGATACATAAACCTCTTTCGAAGTTGGCGTAGTGTTCCCACATGTGACGGTTTTTGGGGTCTTGCGTAAGGCAAAACATCGTCATCTGTTTCCCGGCATATTGCATGTGGTCAATCATCTCTTCTTGCCACTGCTCTGATTCTAATAAGTTGTATTTTTTAAATTCATTGAAGTTTAGTTTCAAGGCTCCCCATAAGCCTAAGCGCTTTGCCACCCCCAGACTATTAAGGGAATTAATGTGCAATCTTTTTAGATTGTCTCCATAATACCTTTTGGGATTGTATACTGCCTCTTCTAGATCGTTAACCTGGGTAACGTCGGAGAAATAATATTTTTTATTTACCGCAGAAACAATTGCATCAGTTAGAAAATCGGAATTATTAGAGTAATACTTATAGTAAACATTCTTTTTGCGCACGAACTTTTCCTAGCGAGGACTGAGTAAGCAGAGTGGTTTTCGAAGAACCGAAATTTCAACCTTAAAGTTATATAATGGTTAGACAACGAACCGCGAACACCGCGCGTCCGCCCGGATTGGGTGTTATGGGACTAGGCCAAGGGTTGAGTGCCCCCCCGGGTCGGTACCGGTCGAACCGGCGGCACGGATCGCAGCGGACGTGGATTGCGGGTCGAGGTATCTTCGCTCAGATCCCCGCGAAGATCAGTACCAGCGCCCACACTGGCGCTCCCCGATCAGGACCTCGCCCACGTCGCGGCCATCCGCGAGTTGGCATGTTCCCACCTGGCGATCGTACGACATGCGTCCCTCGAGGTCGCAGGAGAAAGGCCCCGTACGGGCGAGCTGCCGCATCCGTTCCGTCGCCCGTTCGCCCGCGGCCGTTCCACTTTCCGCACAGTCGAGATTGGCGATGCGGACCGGGACGCCCGAGACTTCGACGGTATCCCCGTCGCGAACGTGGGTAACGCGGCCCGCCAGGTCCGCCCCACCGATGGTGGCCCTGCGCGGCTCCCTTAACCCGATCAGGGAGCCGAGATCGGCCGAGAGCTCGTCGAAGTTGAACGCCAAGGCCACCGCCAGGGCTGCAAAGAGGATGAGCGTTTCAGCCCACCGCCTGAAGGGGCGACGCCTGGTCGGCCGCCGCCTGCGGTGCCCCTTCATGGACACCACGTTTCCTCTCCTGCGATCCGGTTTCTTCGACACGACCTTCCTCGACGTTGACGCCGGAATGAGCCTCCAGAAGGCGCGGGCCGTCAACTGTCCGCGGGAGTCGGGACCAGGTAGCGTGTCGTCCTGTAGACGATCTAACTGGGGCGCCCGGAGCGGCCTTGGCTCCATGGAAGATCCTGCTTGGACGGTGTGTTGCTTTGCGTGATCCCGTATCGGATTTGCTGGCGCCGACGCCAAAATCGATCCAGCCAGACTACGCCATCTTCAAGCGAACGCCGGAACCTTAGCGAACGCCACCATAGCGTCGGTGCACGGCTGCTACGCCCCGATCGGCTTGATGCCCGAAACGTCCACCGACGCCGCAGCCCTGACCATGTCGAAGGCGGTCTGCATGTTGATCCAGTATTCGGGGGTGGTTCCGAAGGCGCGCGCAAGCCGCAGGGCCGTGTCCGGCGCCATGGCCGTACGGCCCTTCACCAGCCGCTCAATCCGTGTCCTGGGCACGCCCAGGCGCTTGGCCAGGCCGATGGCGCTCAGGTCGAGCGGATCGAGGTAGAGCTCCTTCAGCACCTCGCCGGGGTGCATGTGGTCCTGCAGCACGCTCATCGCCACCCCCTCCTACGCATCGTGTTGCACCCGTACCCCGGGGGTTAAAAGTATCCACGCTTCCACCGCGAGCGCGTCGGCCAGGCGTGCGATATTGTCGACAGAGATGTTCTGTTCGGATCGCTCGACGGCACTGAGATACGTGCGGTTCAAACCGCTCTCCAGCGCGAGTTTCTCTTGGGACCACTGACGCTCTGCCCTCAGGCGACGGAGATTGCGGGCAAGGACGTCCCGCAGAGGACTTTTCGGCGTGCGCTTCACGCCTCGCAGCTTGGCTTTTGTCGGTTATAGCTCTACCGGTTTTAAAAGACATTCATGCGGGGTGACATGCACACGATCACGATGCTGGGGATGAAGGGCGGCACGGGCCGCACGACGGTGACGATGGCGCTGGCCATGGCGTTCGTGGCGAAGGGCCGGCGCGTTCTGATCGTCGACGGGACGGAGAACGGGACCGAACGCGGTCACGTCGAGGTCTGCGTTACCCTGCAGCGCTGGCAAAGCCTCCTCGTGGAAGACGGCCTGGCCGAGGACGCGCTCGAGATCGAGACCTTCGACGCGGACGACGCGCTGGAGGATCTTCTCAGCCGCGCCCGGCGTCGCGGGATCGACATCGTGCTGTTCGATACGTCCAACCGCCGTACCGATCGGCTCGCGACCTGCCTCGAGGCCGCCGATCTGATCCTCGTCCCCTTCCTCGGCCTGCTGGAAGCGGAATATTCCTTGAACCGGATCGAGCTTTCGGCCGATCGCGACATCTCGCTTTTCGGCGTCGCAAGTGCGCTGTCCCATCCCGCCCCGACCCGGGAAGAGATGGTCGAGGCGCTTGGCGCGCCGGTCCTGCAAACGACCCTACCCCGGGCCGCGCTATTCCGGGAGATGCCTAACAGGGGGCGGCTCGACCGCCTCGTGGCCAATCTCGACAAGCGGGAAAGCGGCCTTACCGCGACGCTGGCCATGCGCGACGCCTGGGCGAGAACGCTGGACCTCACCACAGAGATCGAGTGGGTACTGAAGGGCCAGGTCCTGAAGCCCTACGACCCGGAGCCGGAGCTCATGCGGGCCCGTCGCATCGTGGCGCGGGCCGAGGAGATGGCCGCGTAGCTCCGGGAGACCACGTCCGCTGCCGTCGATACATGCCTGCGCGTCGATCCCCTGCCCTTCGGCCAGCTGGACGCCCCGGCCACGGGGCGGCGATAAAGAGCCCCGATATCCACCCGGAGAGGACGCCTTCCCGTGACACCCCGCCTTCCCCTCGCCCTCCTCTGCGCCGTGGGCATCCTCGCCGCCTGCGAGGACGATGCCGACATCGCCTCGCGCAACCTCTCGAAGGCCGCCGACAACTTCGAGATCGTCCGAAGGGTGGTGTTCTACAACGGCATCACCGACACCTACATGCTGACCGTCGAGGGCCGGTGCTCGATCGTCGCCGACGGGACCGACCGGCAGCTGGAAGTCACCTGCAAGATCGCCGAGGACCGGTTCAAGAAGCACTACCTCGGCCTGTCGGACAACGTGACCTACTTCGCCGAGCAGATGGAGACCGCCGATGTCGGCGTCTACCACCACCGGGTCACCTTCAAGCCGCAGCAGATCGCCCCCGACATCGACCTGAGGACAAGCGCGGAGGAGCTGGCCGAGTGACGCCCCGGACGCGGCGGGACCGCGTCACGGCCGACAGGGCTCTCCCCTGAACCACCCCTCAGCGCCCGCGCCCGCCGTCGCGGTCCTGCGCTCCTGTTCCTCGCGCTCCCGGATCCAGCGGTCGGTCTCCGACTCCCCGCGAAGTGCTTCCCGGGAAGCCGGGGCATGATCTTACCTCACCGCTTGCGCGTCCCGTCCCGGTCGTCGTCGCCCCGCTTGCGGACGTCCCGCTCGGCCTCCCGGCGGTGTGCAGCATCCTCGCGGTCCTGCGTCGCCCGGTGTTCCGCGTCCCGCTTCTGCCAGACCCGGTTTGCCAATTCGGCGCGTTGGGCATCGCGCTCCATGCGGTCGCGCACGCGGTCGGGAAGATCGTCGGCCTCGTCGGTACCCTGCGCCCGGCGCGGGGCCTCGGAGGGCCGCGATCGAGGCTCTGCGGGCCGCTTCCTGCGATCGTACGGGCGTCCGTTCAGGCGATCCCGGCTCTCCTGGTAGATCGCCGCGATCTCCGTGTGCATCCGCGTGAGCGCGGTCCGTTGCTGGTCGGGTGTCTCGACACGCTCGCCACGCTCGGCACGGTATCGACTGCGCTCTTCCTGTTCCGCTTCCCCGAACTGCTGCGCGAGCCCCCTGGACGGCGTCAAACCGGAATGGCGCTCGATCGTGGCCTCGCGATCGACCCCGTATCGACCGGCCACCTCGCGCACCCTGTCGTCCGCGTGCGTCTTCTCCGCCGCGCGCGGCTCCGTCGAACCGTCCAGGCCCCTGTATCGACCGCTCTCGTCCTTCTCGGTGAAGGCGCGCAGGTCACCGGGGTCACGCAAGAGCGGCGCCGTCTCGGCCTTCATGCCCTCGATCTGGCGCAGAAGCCGCATCCGGGCGCAGCGATCGTCGACCTCCGCCGCGCTGCGATCCAGCTCCCTGAAGTTGTCTCGAACCGCGACGCGCATCTCTTCGATACGCGGGTTTGCCGTCGTTCTCTCCTGTCTCGCGGCTTTGTCGGAATCGACCCGCATCTTGATTTCTCGGCCGTGCTCGATGGTCTCGGCAGCTTCTCGCAGAAGTGCCGCCTGCTCCGGGGCCTCGCGCTCGATTTTCCGGGCATTGGCGGCAAACTCGCGGGAATAGTGGATCATGGCCGCGGCCGCGCGGATCGCCGTCTCCCGCGTGTGATCCGGCGCGCGCGGCGCGCGGTGCTCGGCGGCGGCCTTGCGGTACTCGGCATCCGGAACGGGGCGATCGTGACGCCCGCGCGCGAAGCGCGTCGACGCCTCCAGCTCGATCCTCGACCGGGCCGCCACCCGGACGAGCTCCTCCCGCATCCGGTCGTAGTTGATGTCACCGCGCTTCGAGACCTTGAGCCATTCCCCGTTTTCCAGCCCGCGCCGGTAGACAACGACGTGCATGTGCGGATGCGCCTGGTCGGTGTGGAACCCCGTGTAGTAGTCGAAGCAGTCGCCGCCGTACTTGCCCGACCCGAACATCTCCTCGGCCCAGTCCCGCCCCGCCTGGTGGGCGTCACGCTTGTTCGTGCCTTCGGGAAAGCTGACGATGAAATGCGAGGTGCGGTCCGCCCTGCCCTCGCCTTCGTTCGGCATCCGCCAGGACCGCTCCATGGCCCTGGCCTGATCTTCGTCGACCTCCAGCCCCATGTACCGCTCCGACCGCTCGAGGGGCTCCCGGCCCTGGCGGGACAAGTACGACATCTGGGCCCCTAGACCCTTCACGTTGGAGGCCCCGCCGTTCCGGATCATCTTCACCACCGCCTGCGGCTTGCGCCCCGGCGCACCACCGCCGCCACCATACCGGGTGACATCCTGTTGGTGCGCGATCCTCAGGCCCGATCTGGCCTCCCGGACCTTTCGGGCCCTGCCCGGAAAGATGATCCCCCAATCCTTGCCCATCACGGCATCCAGCGCGGAGACGTGGGGCTTGGCCTTGCGGCCGCGCGCCAGCAGGCTCGCGACTTCGCTCACGTCTCGCTCTCTCGCGAGAGTCGTTCCAGCCCATCGGAGCGCCGGGCCGCCAGATCGAGGATCGTTTGCAGCCGGCCTTCAACGCGAACCAACTCGCGGCCGAGCGCGGCGCGCTCTTCCATGAAGGCCCGGTAGTCGGGATCGCGCGTCCGGTTCGCGGCCTTCGCGATCTGGTTCACGTTCTTCGCGATGCCGCCGAGCTGGCGCGTGGCGTCTTTCAGCGTGTCGAGTTCGACCGGATCGACTTCGACGAACCCGGCGATCCGGCGTGCCGCGATCCGCAACGCGCGGTTCCGCTTGATGCCGAGGGTGGCGATCTGCGCGTCGAACTCGAAAAGCTCAGCCTCGGTCATCTTCACCGAGACGGTTTTCTCGGCGCGCCTGACCGGTGCATCTGCCACGGCCTCGACCCAATCGCCGCCCTCAAGGCGCCGCGCCTTCCAGGCTGGGTCTTGATCCGAACTCTTCGCCACGATGGACTTCCGACCCCTCTTCGCCTGCTACTATTCAAAAGTTCTACTTTTGAATATATCCTGCCAAGTACTCTCCCACCAACCGCACACAATTCCTCCCACGTGGTCAAGATGTTGATAGCCGTAGCGGCTCAAATATTGCCCCGGCGATGGAGTATCGACGGATTGACACCGAAGAGTGCCTGAGAGCGCCAGAGAAAGGCACCCAACGCCCAAGGCGACTCCGGATGGGGCTGCCAAGGTAAGATAACAGGAAGGCCCCTCAGAGGCCCTGTGTGGCCTCCAGACGATCTCGATCAGTGAATTACCTGCATCGGCTGAACAAACCGCGCAAAGTGCGCAAAGTGCGCAGGCCGCGCATGCGGCGCAGACCGCATAAAGCGCGCGGGATGAATAAGGCGCACAACCTGCGTAACCTGCGTAACCTGCGTAACCTGCGTAACCTGCGTAACCTGCGTAACGACATGGCGACTCTCGACGGGCCGGTATGTCCAGCCCGGCGGTTGCCTCCAACGGTTTGTCCGCCTCCTTCGAGACGATCTGCCGGGAGGTATCGACACCCGCTTCCGGGCACAGCGACGGGCGTCTCCTCTGTTCGATCACGGGCGAGACGTTCGAAGCCGACGGGGAGCGCGCAACACTCGCGGTACCTATGACGCCAGTCGGGACAGTGAAGGCGAGTCCGGCCGGGCGGTTTGTCCAGGGGGTCGCCGGGGCCGGCGGCGTTTTCTTCGCGGCCCTGTCAGGTGCGATCTGCGGATCCGGGGCGGGTCGGCCGGTCTTAGCCCGGGGCGTCGAGCACCGTCAGTGTCCCGTCCGGCAGCGGCCGCTGCAGCGCCGCCGCCTCGTCCCAGGGGGCGCGGAGCCACGTGTCGCGGGCCTCGGGGCTCGTCAGCATCACCGGCATGGCCTTGGGATGGACCTCGGCCACCTCGGCATTAGCCTCCGTGGTCAGGACCCCGTAGAGGTCCGCGGTCACCTCGCCTTCCTTCAGTTTCCGCACGCTCGTCCAGCGCGTCCAGATTCCGGCGAAGACCGCCAGCGGCGTGTCCTCGCCCAAGGCGAACCAGACCGGGTCCCGGCCCCTTCCCTTTCGCGTCTCGGGCTCCGAGAAGGCCGTGAGAGGCACCAGGCAGCGGTGCTCGGGCCCAAGCCACCGGCGCCAGTGCGGGCTTGCCGTGTTCCGCACGTTCGTCACCCCGCGGTCGGTTTTCTTGCCCTTCAGCGCGACCGCTGGCGAGGGCATGCCCCACCGCGCCATCGCAAGCTCCGGCGCCCCCTCGGCGGTCCGCACGATGGGCGCCGCGTAATCCGGGTAGATGCCCTCCAGCGGGGCGAGGTTGCCCGCCCGGTCGGTAATATCCGGGAACAGCCGGCGGATCTCGTCCTGGCTCCGGGTCATGCGGTACAGGTTGCACATCGGCGCGCTCCTCCGGGCCTCGAGATAGCGGCATGGACCCGTCCCGTCGAAGTGCCCGTATCGGTCCCGGTTGCGCCCACCCTCTGCCACGGTGCGGCCATGTCCCGATGCCACCGTGCCGGGCATGCTCATCACCACTGTCCGATCCCTCCTTGCCCGCCGGGCCGCCCTTCGCCGGGAGGCGGCCGGGCTGATCTAGGTCCACGGCTAGGACGCCTGGAAGACGGCGCGGCGCCGCGCCCACGCGGCGATGGGGGACGTGGAGGGGTCTGCGGACCGGGCGCGGGTCGAGGCGGCCTGGCATGTCGTGCACCTCGTCGAGCGGCGCCTGCGCATCCACCGCCAGCCGGATACGGCGACACGGTGGCTGGAGACGCCGGGTAGCACGTCGCGGCCCCGCCCCTGGAGCGAGACCCGGGCCGGGCGCGCGGTCCTCGACCAGATGCCCCATGGAAGGGATGACGCATGACACGGATAGGCGGTCCCCGGGCGTGGAGCTCGGGCCTCCGTCTCGGGATGGTCCTGTCGCTCGCCCTGCCCAGCCTCGCCGTGGCAGCGGATCCGGGGCCCGGGACCGCGACGATTGCTGGGCCGGCCGAGGTGGTCGACGGCGACGGGCTCAAGATCGGGCCGGTGGCGATCCGCCTCCACGGCATCGACGCGCCAGAGGCCGGGCAGGACTGCCCCGAGGCGTCTGGTGGCACCTGGGCCTGCGGAAAGCAGGCAACGGCTTTCCTCGAGGCGCTGACGGGCGGAGAGGAGGTTCTCTGCACCGCCCGGGACCGGGACGGCTACGGGCGCATCGTGGCTTCCTGCGCCGTAAAGGGCCGGGACCTGGCCACGGAGATCACCTCCGCCGGTCTCGCCTGGGCCTATGTCGAGTACAGCACCGACTACGTGGAGATCGAGGCGGCGGCCAAGGCCGAGGAGCGCGGTGTCTGGCAGGCCCCGGCCCAGGCGCCCTGGGACTACCGCGCCGACCGCTGGAGCCGCGCCGTGGCCGCAGCCCCGGGCGGCTGTCCCATCAAGGGCAACATCGCCCGGAGCGGGGAGCGGATCTACCACACGCTCTGGTCCCCCTGGTACGGGCGCACGAAGATCAGTGAGGCCAGGGGCGAGCGCTGGTTCTGCGACGAGGGGGTGGCGCAGGCCGCCGGCTGGCGCGCCGCGGAGAAGTGAGGCCCCGGTTCCCCGGCCAGGGGCAGCCCGGACCGGGCGCATCCGGCCCTGTCCCGCTTGGTCGGACCCGGGCCCCCTTCCCTGCTCCGGTCTCACCGGTGGCCGTCCGGGGATGACCTCTCCCCCCTCGAACCCGACCCCGTGGTTCGCCGGCTGGCCGGATGCGGGACCTGTGGTCTTATGGGAGATACGTCCGCCACGATCCCGGCTCTCTCTGCCCTGCTCCGGGAACAAGCCGGGCCGAAGCCCCGCCACTCTTTTCGCTGCACTGCAGCGTATCCCGGTTAAAATGCTGCGCAGCGGCATTACATGGAAGGATAACAGCGCAGCACAGACAGCAGCGCGAGACACAGACATTCACTCCTGAAGGGAGCCCCGACATGGCCACGAAGCAGCAGAACGCGAAATCCGCCGCGAACGACATCCAGAGCCTTTTCGACCCGAAGGGCTACCAGGACATCTTCAAGACCTGGGCGCAGATGAACGAGCGCGTCACGGGCATGATGGTCGATGCCGCGTCGAAGACGACCGAGATCGCCCAGGGCACCACGCAGGAAGCGCTGTCGAACATCCGCGAAGTCTCGCAGACGCGCGATGAGGTTGCCGATTACGGCAAGGCCTACAGCGACTTCGTGCAGAAGCAGGCCGAGCTCTTCACCCGCACCGCGCAGAGCTACGCCGAGGTGACGCAGAACAGCGCCCACGAGGCGACCGAATTGGCCTCCGAAGCCGGTCAGGAACTCGGCGACAAGGTCTCCGCGAACGCCCAAGGCGCAGCCGACAAGGCGTCCTCCGCGGCGAAGAAGGCCGCCTGAGGCTTTCTCAGTTTAGTACTGTACGAGTGACGAACGGTGGGTCCTGCGAAGGGCCCGCCGTCTTCGTATGAGCACCTGATGCCCGGTTATCCACAGCCTTAGAGTGTTAAATAGGTGTTAGAGTCTGTGTTACGGATCAAAAAACACCTGATTTTACTATAACTATCAGTGCCTTACTAAAAGCTCCCGCCCCTAAAGTGGTGATTCGGCGCCCCCAAAGTGGTGATTCGCTGCCCCTGAAGTGTCGTTTCACCTCACTCTGCCCCTAAAGTGTCGTTTCACCTCATTAGCCCCTGAAGTGTCGTTTTGGTTGACCCTGCCCCTGAAGTGTCGTTTCATTGCTTTTGCCCCTGAAGTGTCGATTGAGAAGTTTCATGAGTGTTGCGCCCCTCCTTCCGGATAGACATCCCACCCCAGATTTCTTCGTGTGCGACATCTTCGATGCGGCCCCCAAAGGGGATATGGCGTCGATGGAACATCCAATATTCTCGCTTTCCACCAAGCCTGACACAGCAGTCAGAACGTACGAGCACCGGGGTGTCACCGTAAAGATCGTGCCGTCGGCCGAGGGACTCGCCACAGTCCATGATCGGGATATTCTGATTTACTGCATTAGCCAGATTGTCCGGGCCGCGAACGATGGGCGCGAGGTTTCACGGACGGTACGTTTTCATGCCTCAGATCTCCTCAAGGCGACAAACCGGATGACGACCGGGCGCGGCTATGAGTTGCTCAAGGCAGCATTGGAGCGCCTTGCCGGCACGCGCATTTCCACGAACATCGCGACCGGGGGGCAGGAAATATTCGAGAATTTCGGGTTGGTCGAACGCTCTCGCATTGTGCGTGAAACCCGGGAAGGTCGAATGCAGGAGGTCGAGATCGTCCTCTCGGATTGGGTCTTCAACGCAATTCAGGCGCGCGAAGTGCTTACCCTCAGCCGGGACTATTTTAGGTTGCGCAAGCCCTTAGAGCGGCGCCTCTACGAGTTGGCGCGAAAGCACTGCGGGGCGCAACGAGAATGGCGCATTGGTCTGAACGTCTTGCAGAAGAAATGCGGCTCCAACTCTCAGCCTAAGAAGTTCCGCGAGTTGATGACCTCCATCATCAATGAAGACCGGGAACACGGTCATATGCCGGACTACAGGATCGAGTGGAGCGAGAACCGCGACTGTGTGGTGTTTCGATCTCGGGGAACGGTTCCAGTGGACGTAGCCGAGGGGATCGAGCTTCCACCTTTGGACCCTGAGACCTACGACGATGCCCGCGAGATCGCCCAGGGATGGGATGTCCATTACATCGAGCAGGAATGGCGGTCATGGGCAAAGGAAACTCCCAAGAACCCCGACTCGGCCTTTATGGGTTTCGTCGCCAAGTGGGTTGCCAAGCGTGGGGCAGCGTAGGCCCCTGCCCCATATGCGATTTTTCGATGGAGCAAGAAGCGGCTGGAAGTACCCTAAGGTACCAATGAATACCCAAAGGTACAGTACTGTACCATATTGTAGATTTGTTAGATTATGGTCGTCGCAGCACAGTCGGGCAGCACGAAGCATCCATTTGAGACAGGAGCCTATCGTTTGGCCAAGACCTCGAAGAGACGTGCGACGGCTTCCGCGCCGGGATCCTTGGTTCCCTTGAGGTCGCTTTCCGGCACATAGGCGCTGCGGCCTGCGCCGGCCCTGGCCATCCCGGCAGTTTCGTCCGCACCTTTCCGGGCAGCGGCGCTCGCCCTTTCGAGGTCGCCATCCGCAAGCGCGTCCAGCGCCGGTTCTAGGGCGTCGATCATCGTGCGGTCCCCGCGGTTCGCCCCGCCGAGATCCTTCATGCGCGAGACCCCGTGCATCAGCGCATCGGCAGTAGATGCCCCATCGGCGGCGGCTTGCCCGGCGGCAGAGAACAGGATCGATAGAAGGACGCCGGAGGACCCGCCTGCCCGGGCCGACAGCGCCCGGCCGATGGCCGAGAACAGGGCTGGGAGATCGTCCAGCGGCAGCTTGTCGAGGCGGCCAGCAATGTCACGTGCCCCGGCGGCGAAGGTCACGCCCGTATCCCCGTCCCCGACCTTGGCATCCAGTGCGTCGAGATCAGGAGCCATTTCCTCGATCGCGGTGCAGGCAGCTTCGATGAGGGCCCGTCGTTCGGGATGGTCGGAGGGCGTGTCCGCTGCCGTCTCGGGGGCGTCCGGCATCTCCACGAGGCGGGGCGCGGCCATTTCCCGCGCAGTGGGCCAGGCACGTGGTCCGACCGGGGCCATGAGAGCGGTGCGAAGGTCGGACTGCAGCGGCAGGACGGTCAGGGAGACCCCGCGCATGTCGAGGGAGGTCATCGCGGGGGCCGGTCCGACGACCAGGGCCACCCGCTCGGCAAGATGGCTTGTAAGCGCGGCGCGCGCCAAGGCTAGCTCCTCCAAGGACGAAACGCCCCCGAGGGTGTTAACGAGAAGGGCGAGTTCCCCGTCCCCGGCCGTCTTGGACAGGCGCTCCGTCAGGTGTCGCACCAAGCCGTCGAGCCGCTCCATTCCTACCGTTTCGGCCCCAGGTTCGCCATGGATGCCGAGGCCAAGCTCCACCTCATCGGCCGCGATCCGGATCTCGTCCGACGCACCTGGGACGGTGCAAGCGGCGAGCGCGAGCCCGATGCTGCGTACCCCATCCGCCGTCCGCCGGGCCAGATCGGCGACCTCGTCCAGGGGCTTGCCCTCGCGGGCCGCCCATCCGGCAACCTTGTGAACGAACAACGTTCCGGCCAATCCGCGGGGCTGTTCATTGTCGGGCAGCGCGATGTCGTCGGCGACGATCACCATCTCGACCTTCAGTCCCTCGGACCGCGCGCGCTCGGCCGCCAGCCCGAAATTCAGCCGGTCCCCGGTGTAATTCTTGACGATCAGGAGGCACCCTTGGGGTCCTGTCACTGCCCGAATACCGGCCAAAACGGCCTCAACTGGTGGGGACGCGAAGATATCACCGCAGATTGCAGCAGTGAGCATACCGTCGCCCACGAATCCCGCATGGGCCGGTTCGTGGCCCGATCCGCCGCCGGAGAGAACAGCCACCTCGCCCTCGGGAAGAGGGTCGCGCAGCACGACCCGGATCCCCTCCGGCGCGTTGAGCCGCGCGAGGCCGGTGCCCCCGGATCCCCTCAGAAGGCCCTCGATCGCTTCGTCCACGAGAGCCTCTGGAGCGTTCACGAATTGCTTTGCCATGGATCGTCCTCCCGCCTGCCAACGCGTGAGGGTACTGAAGGTCCCGTAAATTGCCGAAATATAGCAATGGGTTGAGGACCATGCCGATTACGGATCTAGTATGCATACAGTCCCGATGGCTCGAAAGATCGACAAATGTGAGGATCTACCAAAAGGTACCTAAAAGTACGGTACTATACCCTACGCATGGCATGGCGGTCACAGGGTAGGCTGGACATGCTCTGCATGTGCTTCCCTTGGAATGCCTGGCCATGGATACTCATGGTTACGAGCAGAAACAGGAAGGCACGAAAATGCCCGTCATATCTTTTGCGTCGTCCAAAGGCGGCGCCGGCAAGACGACGTCTGCGATTGTTCTTGCCACGGAACTCGCACAAGGCACGAATGTCGCCCTCATTGATGCGGATCCGGCCGGGCGGCTCACACGCTGGTCGAAACTCGCTTCAATACCTGCAGGCATCGAGGTCATCCCCAGCGGGGGCGAGCGGGCGATCCAAGACGAGATTGCCTCAGCCAGAAGCCGTGCGACGTTCGTTCTGATCGACTTAGAGGGCTCCGCATCCCGCCTTACGTCATTTGCAGTTTCCGAGTCCGACCTGGTCATCGTGCCAGCGGGCGACGAGCAGCAGGATGCCGACGAAGCCGTAGAAACACTTGCGCAGATCGCCATGGAGGGCAGGGCGCGCCGACGTGCCATCCCGGCAGCCGTTCTTTTCGCCCGGACGAACGCGGCGGTGAAGAGCAAGCTGGAAAAACACATTAATAGCGAGCTTCGTGGCGCTACGCGCGTCTTCGAGACCGAACTGCACCGCCGCACGGCGTTCTCCTCGCTTCACAACGCTGGGGGAGGGCTTCGGCAACTTGATCCGAAGGAAGTCAACGGAATCGACAAGGCTATCGCGAACGCGCAGGCCCTTGCAGCCGAAGTCATCGACATCTTGGAGGAGACACGCCATGCCGCGGTCGCTTGATCTCAATCGCCTGAAGCAGTTCGAGCCCGCATCGTCGGACGTCGAGGAGCGTACAACGGTGGCTAACCCCACATCCCCCGAACGCTGGCCGAGCCGTGAACCCATCCGGGACGGGCAAATCAGCATCAAGGCGCCGCTCGACGTGATCGAGAGGTTCCGCGGCATCTGCAAGGATGACCGCCGGACCTATGCCGACATGCTGACGATCCTCATGGACGCCTATGAACGGAAAGGATGACCGTGGATGGGGCAGGGTATAAAGTTATCCGGGGAACGGCTTGATGCCGGTCGTTTTTCGGGATGGCAATCTACGGTTCCTCTTCTACTCGAACGAAGGGGATCCTCGGGAACCGCCCCATATTCATGTTTGTGACGGCCGCGATGAAGCGAAGTTCTGGCTGACACCAGCGGTTTCGCTCGCCTACAATGACGGCCTGAACGCACGTGCGCTAAACCGCGTCCAGAAGCTTGTCGAAGCGCACCGGAGTACGCTGGAAAGGGCCTGGCATGAGTATTTCGCCTAGAGCGGTAAAGTTCGACGACGATTGCATGTGGGTCGAACTTGAGGACGGCCGTACCATCGGTGTCCCGCTCGCCTGGTTTCCACGGCTCCTGCATGCATCTCAAGAGGACCGCGCAGCGGTGGAGTTGAGCCGGAGAGGGCTGCATTGGGATAACCTTGACGAGGACATCTCCATCGAGGGGCTTCTGCAGGGGCGGGGCGATCAAACCAGGGCGCGCATCCAAGCCGCTTAGAACGTCAGGCCGCACTCACATACAGCCGAATTACTGAACCGGCATCATGCAGCGTGGGGCAAAGACCAGATTTCGCCGTCGGCGAGCCGGCGGACGGGCGGTAAAGGAATGGTCGGTGTATCCCAGGCAAGGCCATGCACCGGTACAAGCGCTTTCGGTGCAATCGCTGCTGCAAAACGGGCAAGGTCTGCCGGACTGGCATGGCCCGACGTATGCATCTTGACCGTGTTGCTGCCGGCAGTATGGGCCCGAGCCCATGCAGACCTTAGATCGTTGGGATCGAGGTAGCCGCTCCAGCTGGAAAAGGCGTAGGCATCCTCCGGCGTGAAACCCAACCCGCCTTCAGCGAAATCATCCAGCATCGAGTCCCGGAGCATGATGATGGCACGGTCGTCGCTCAGGCGCCGTCGGATCGTGTCCCATCTGGTGGTGTAGCTCATGGCAGGCCCGACGGATGTCGGCGTGGCCGAGCTGATCAGTCCGTCT
>CANMTR010000023.1 GCA_947500825.1 uncultured Paracoccaceae bacterium
GACCGCAGAGAGCTTCCTGGGCTTCGTCGACATCACGTCGATCCGCCTCTGGCTACGCCATTTGTCAACATGACCTAAGCAGTATGAATTAATACCCATATTCAGCATCTGGGTCAGTTTGATAAAGATCAAAGTCATGTTTCTTAGATAACTCTCTCAGCAAGACCATATTCTCATGATCAATCCGCTTCCCCATGTAAACTGCCGACAAGACATATGGGGCAATAGGCTTATAATCATCAGCATCAAAATTCAGCATTCTAATCTCACGTTCATCCTCAAAGTCTTTGTGCTTGGTAGCAAATACTCTGTCGTGCAGTTGAGTATTTCCAGAAATACTGTCTATCATTTCTTTAGTAAACACTTCTGGATCTTGTCCTTGACTTATTAAACCACGAAGAATGTCCACCTCTGAAACTTCTTCACGCTTATAATTGTAATTTACGCCAACTAACGCGATCCTATTAAAATTGAACCTCGCCATTGCGTTTATTTTTTCAATGTCTTTTGGTAACGAAACTTCGAGACAAACCCCCGACGCTCCGGATGCATACTGCGACCACATGCGGCGGTTTATAGGATTATCAACAAAGCAAGCAATTTGCGCTGAGTTACGCGTAGCATCAAATAGATATTGAGTATACGATCTTAATTCACGTATAAGAGCGGGGATGCTTTGCAACGGAATGTCGGAATATTTACGATATAAGCGATTACTCATTCCACATCTATTCAGAAAATAATCTATTCCATAAAATTGCTCTCTAAGAGGGATATATTCACGCAGAAATCTACCCATATCCTCCTGCGGACTCGCGCAAATTTTTGGTGACATATCGTCATCGTCGTCATACCTCACTACATGACGAAAAAATGTGCGCGGTACAGATTTCGATAACTCTTCGATTTCTCTTTTTATGTAGTCGGGTGATCTATATCTGTACAATTTGGCGGGAAATTCTTTCGGATTCCTTGAAGGCATATACGGTTAAAACCTACCCGTCCATCTTCAGCGCGTTGATGAACGCCTCCTGCGGGATCTCGACCTTGCCGAACTGGCGCATCTTCTTCTTGCCGGCCTTCTGCTTGTCGAGGAGCTTGCGCTTGCGGGACGCGTCGCCGCCGTAGCACTTGGCGGTGACGTCCTTGCGCATGGCCGAGAGCGTCTCGCGCGCGATGACGCGGCCGCCGATGGCGGCCTGGATGGGGATCTTGAACATGTGGCGGGGGATCAGCTCCTTGAGCTTCTCGCACATGGCCCGGCCCCGCATCTCGGCCCGGTCGCGGTGGACCATCATGGCCAGCGCGTCCACCGGCTCGTCGTTGACGAGGACCTGCATCTTGACCAGCGCGTCCTCGCGGTAGCCCAGGATCTGGTAGTCGAAGGAGGCGTAGCCCTTGGTCACCGATTTCAGCCGGTCGTAGAAGTCGAACACGACCTCGTTGAGCGGCAGGTCGTAGACGACCATGGCGCGGGAGCCGGCATAGGTGAGGTCCTCCTGGATGCCGCGCCGCTCCTGGCAGAGCTTGAGCACGTCGCCGAGGTAGTCGTCGGGCACGAGGATGGTGGCCTTGATGCGCGGCTCCTCCACGTGGCTGACATAGGTCATGTCGGGCATGTCGGCGGGGTTGTGGAGGTCGCGCCGCTCGCCGTCCTTCATGTGGAGGTGGTAGACCACGGAAGGCGCCGTGGTGATGAGCTCGATGTTGTACTCGCGCTCCAGCCGGTCGCGGATGACCTCGAGGTGGAGGAGGCCGAGGAAGCCGCAGCGGAAGCCGAAGCCGAGGGCCGCGGAAGTCTCCATCTCGTAGGTGAAGGAGGCGTCGTTGAGCGCGAGCTTCTCGATGGCGTCGCGCATGTCGTTGAAGTCGTTCGTGTCCACGGGGAAGAGGCCGCAGAAGACCACCGGGACGGAGGGCTTGAAGCCCGGCAGCGCCTGGGCGCAGGGCTTCCTCTCGTGGGTGATGGTGTCGCCCACCCTGGTATCGCGCACCTGCTTGATGGAGGCGTTGAGGTAGCCGATCTCGCCCGGCCCGAGGCTTTCCACCGCCGTCATGGCGGGGCGGTAGACGCCCACGTCGTCCACGTCGTAGGTGCCGCCCGTCTTCATCATGCGGATGCGGTCGCCCTTCTTCAGGATGCCGTCGATGATGCGCACGATGACGATGACGCCGAGATACTGGTCGTACTTCGAATCGACGAGCATCGCCTTCAGGGGCGCGGACGCGTCGCCCTCGGGGGGCGGCGGCAGGCGCTTGACGATGGCTTCGAGCACGTCGGGGATGCCGATGCCGGTCTTGGCCGAGATCTCCACCGCGTCGTGGGCCTCGATGCCGATGACGTCCTCGATCTGCTCCTTGACGCGGGGGACATCGGCGGCCGGGAGGTCCACCTTGTTGAGGACGGGGACGAGCTCGTGGTCGGCCTCCATTGCGGTATAGACATTGGCCAGCGTCTGCGCCTCGACGCCCTGGGAGGCGTCCACGACGAGGAGCGAGCCCTCCACCGCCTGCATGGAGCGCGACACCTCGTAGGCGAAGTCCACGTGGCCGGGCGTGTCGATGAGGTTGAGCACGTAGGTATGGCCGTCCTTCGCGGGGTAGTCGATGCGGACGGTGTTGGCCTTGATGGTGATGCCGCGCTCGCGCTCGATGTCCATCGCGTCGAGGAGCTGGTCCTTCATGTCGCGCTCGGCCACCGTTCCGGTGAGCTGGATCAGCCGGTCGGCCAGCGTGGACTTCCCGTGGTCGATATGGGCGACGATGGAGAAATTGCGGATATATGAGAGCTCGGTCATGGTCCCGGGTATGGGATGGTTCGCGCGCGTTGTCCACGGATCGCGTGAGGAACAGGCGACCGAAGTCCGTTCTCCGGCGCACCACGCAGCGGGACGCGGTTTTCACGCTGGAGCTGGTCCATGGGCACGGCTCCCGTCAGGCTCCATCCGTCGAAGCCGGGGGGGCCTAGACGACGCTCCGGCAGGTCGGGAGAGCCGATGCCGAAACCGGGGCCGCGGCGGTCCGAGAGGCGCGGACCATCTCAGGTCCGACGGATCGGACCGGCCGCGACATTGCGCCCTTGCGGTCGGGCCGCGACGGTCTTCCTACCGGAAAGCCGAGCGGGTGCCGCCCTGATCTTCGAGGCTCTTGAGGACCTCGCGGCCGTCGTCTGTGATCTCGCCCGCGTCGTCGAGCCAGCCGCGGCTTCTGGCCGTGTCCTCGGGGGGCGTGTCGGGGTTGCCGACCTGGGTGGCGAAGTTGAGGATCTCGGTGCGTTCCGCGTCGGTGTCGGCCATGGTGGCCTCCTTCTCGTGCCTGGGCCTCGAGTTAGGGCGGGGCGCGGAAGGGGCGAGGGACGCGGCGCCGCGGGCGGCGGCGATCAGCCGCTGTGGAGGAAGTGCATGACGTCGCCTTCCTTGACCTCGTAGGACTTGCCCTCGACGCGCATCTTGCCCGCGTCCTTGGCGCCTGCCTCGCCGCCGAGCGCGACGTAGTCGTCGTAGGCCGTCGTCTCGGCGCGGATGAAGCCGCGCTCGAAATCGCCGTGGATGACGCCGGCGGCCTGGGGGGCCAGCGTGCCGCGCGGGATCGTCCAGGCGCGGGTCTCCTTGGGGCCGACGGTGAAATAGGTCTGCAGGCCCAGAAGGTCGTACCCGGCCTTGATGAGCCGGTCGAGGCCCGGCTCCTCCAGCCCCAGCTCGGAGAGGAACTCGGCGGCCTCCTCCTGGTCGAGCTGGGCGATCTCCTCCTCGATGCGGGCGGAGATGGTGACGGTGCCCGCCCCCTGCCCCGCCGCCATCTCGGCCACGCGGGCCGACTGGGAATTGCCGGTGGCGGCCTCGTCCTCGGCCACGTTGCACACGTAGAGGATGGGCTTGGAGGTCAGGAGCTGGAGCAGACGCCAGGCCTTCGCATCGTCGGCGGCGACCTCGATCGAGCGGGCCGGGCGGCCGTCCTCGAGCGCGGCCTGCGCCTCCTTCAGGAGACGCTCCTGCTGGACGGCGTCCTTGTCGCCGCCGCGCACCTTGCGCGACAGGTTCTGGAGCCGCCGCTCCACCGAATCGAGGTCGGCGAGCATCAGCTCGGTCTCGATCGTGGCGGCGTCCTCCACCGGGTCGATGCGGCCGTCCACATGGGTGACGTCGTCGTCCTCGAAGCAGCGCAGGACATGGGCCACGGCATCGCATTCGCGGATATTGGCCAGGAACTGGTTGCCCAGGCCCTCGCCCTGGGCGGCGCCCTTCACCAGCCCGGCGATGTCCACGAAGGTCATGCGGGTGGGAACGATCGCGCGCGACCCGGCGATGCCTGCGAGGGTGTCGAGGCGGCGGTCGGGGACCGCGACCTCGCCCACGTTGGGCTCGATCGTGCAGAAGGGAAAGTTGGCCGCCTGGGCGGCGGCCGTGCGTGTCAGCGCGTTGAAGAGGGTCGACTTGCCCACGTTCGGCATGCCGACAATGCCCATCTTGAAGCCCATCTCGCCCCCGGTTCGCCTGGTTCGCGGCGGTCCTTGCGGCCGCACGTGTTCGCGGCGGTCTCTAAGCCGCGGGCGGGGGACGCGCAAGACGACGGTGGGCCGGGGGGGGGCTCAGTAGCGCGAGCGGCGGTCCGCGTGGTCCTGGTAGATGAGTATCCAGGCCAGAACGATGAACATCGGGTGGGTGAGCCCGCCCGAGATCAGGATCGCGGGCACCCAGATCAGGAAGACCAGGATCGCGAGGAAGAGCCGGCCCAGCAGCAGGATCGACAACGGCGGCAGGAAGAGTGCGAGAACGTAATTCATGCCCCCCAAGATAGGATCTCGCGGCCATTGCACAATCCCGCCCCCTCAGCCACAGATCGGGGGGCGCGAGGGGCGCCGCCCCCCCCGCCGGGGGTATTTGGACAAAGGGTGAAGGAGGGGCCGTGGGCCGCATCTCGGATCGTTTCGCCGCACTGGAGACCCGGGGCCGCAAGGCCTTCGTCGCCTATGTCATGGCCGGGGACCCCGACTACGAGGGGTCGCTGGCGCTGATGAAGGGGCTGCCGAAGGCGGGCGTGGACGTGGTGGAGCTGGGCCTTCCCTTCACCGATCCCATGGCCGACGGGCCCACGATCCAGGAGGCGGGGCGGCGTGCGCTCGACGGGGGCCAGACCCTGGCGCGGACGCTGGAGATGGTGCGCGCCTTCCGCGAGGAGGACACGGAGACGCCCGTGGTCCTGATGGGATACTACAACCCGATCTATTCGCGCGGGGTGACGCGGTTCCTCGGGGAGGCGGCCGAGGCGGGGATCGACGGGCTGATCGTGGTCGACCTGCCGCCCGAGGAGGATGACGAGCTGTGCATCCCCGCCAAGGGGCACGGCATCGACTTCATCCGCCTGGCCACGCCCACGACCGACGCCGAGCGGCTGCCGCGGGTGCTCGAGAATACCTCGGGCTTCGTCTATTACGTGTCGATCACGGGGATCACCGGCTCGGCCGAGGCGCAGGCCGCTGAAGTTGGCCCGGAGGTGGCGCGCATCCGCGAGGCCGGCGGGTTGCCGGTGGTCGTGGGCTTCGGCATCCGCACGCCCGAGGCGGCGGCCGAGATGGCGGGCGTCTCGGACGGCTGCGTGGTGGGATCGGCCATCGTGGCCGAGCACGCCACCGGCAAGCCCCTGGACGAGGTGCTGGATTTCGTGGCCGCGCTGGCGCGGGGCGTGCACGGGGACTGACTTGGGGACTGACAAGGCGCGCGCGAACGGCTAGGAGCGGAAGGGTCCGTCCAGCCTGACGCGAAGGAATGCGCCATGAGCAAGCAGAAGATCCAGATCGTCGTGGTGGGCGGCGGCGCCGCCGGGCTGGGGCTGGTGCGAAAGCTGGGCGCGAAATATCCGCGCGAGACCCACGACATCATCCTGATCGAGCGCAACCGCACCCATGTGTGGAAACCGCTCCTGCACGAGGTGGCCGCCGGGTCGCTCGACCCCAACGTGGACGAGATCGGCTATGGCGGGCACGCGGTACGGTGGGGATACCGCTACTTCAACGGAACGCTGGAACGGGTGGACCGCGAACGGCGCAAGGTGATCACCGCGCCGCTCCACGACGAGGACGGCGAGGTCGTCGTGGACCGCCACGAGATCCGCTACGACTGGCTCGTGCTGGCGATCGGCGGCGTGGCCAACGATTTCGGCATCCCCGGCGTGCGCGAGAACGCCATGTTCCTGGAGAGCCGGCCCCAGGCGGACAGGTTCCGCCAGAAGCTCCTGAACGCGTGCCTGCGGGTCAACGACCTGCGCGAGCACAAGGGAGAGGCGGCCGAGCTGCCGATCTGCATCGTGGGCGGCGGGGCCACCGGCGTCGAGCTGTCCGCCGAGCTGGTCCACGCGGCCCAGGCGCTGCGCTCCTACGGGCTGGAGGTGTTCGACGACAGCGCCATCCGCATCACGCTGCTGGAGGCGGGGCCGCGCCTGCTGCCGGCCCTGCCCGAGGAGGTCTCGGGCAAGGTCGAGACGGAGCTGAAGCGGCTCGGGGTGGACGTGCGCACCGACACGATGGTGACCGAGATCGCGCCCGGGCGGGTGGAGACCAAGGACGCCGACCCGGTCGAGGCGAAGATGATCCTGTGGGCGGCGGGCGTGCGCGGCGACCACGGGATGGCCGAGATCACCGACCTGGAACTGTCGCGGCAGGGCCGCATCGTCGTCGAGCCCACCCTGCGCACCAAGGACGACCCGCGCATCTTCGCCATCGGGGATTGCGCCCACTGCGTGCTGCCCGGGACGGAGGCGCCGGTGCCGCCACGGGCGCAATCCGCCCAGCAGATGGCCGACCACGTCCTGGGCCAGCTCGCTCGCGTCCAGAAGGACGCGGCACTGACCGACTTCGTCTATCGCGACAAGGGCGCGCTGGTGTCGCTGGCGCGGTTCGACACGATGGGGTCGCTCATGGGCAACCTTGTGGGCGGGCAGATGGCGATCCAGGGGCGGCTGGCGCGGCTGGCCTACATGTCGCTCTACCGGATGCACCTGCTGTCGGTGCATGGCTGGCTGCGCGGGCCGGTGCACATCGTCTCGTCGGAGATCTCGAAGGCGACGCGGCCCGCGCTGAAGCTGCACTGAGCGGCCGGCCGGACGCGCCGGCCGGCCCCAGGCATCACGCCGCCCCGGCGCAGTGGGCGCAGCAGTAGGTCGTGCCGTCCCGGTCGACCCCGTGGCCCATGACGCGCACGCCGCACTGGGGGCATGTGGGGGCCATCTTGGTGATCGCGCATTCGAAGCTGTCGAAGGTGAAGGTCTGCCCGTCCTTCTCGATCCGCATCGGGTTGGCGTAGTCGTTGCCGCAGGTGTCGCAGGTCGCCATGGTATCCTCCGTCTGTGCCGAGCCGTCCGCCGGCCCGGTGTAGAAGGGCAACGCGCGAGGGCGCTCCCCGTTGCCTGCCGCCGTCAGAGCGCGATGCGGTAGCGGTAGAACCCGCCCTCGGCCTCTCCCACGGGGTCGATCGCGACGCCCTCGACCCGATCCGCGTAGCGCATGCCCGCGGGGCCGCTGTCGAACAGGACCGTGGTGCCCTCCATCGGGGCGAAGGACCAGTTGGCGTCGGCGCGGGGGCTGACGGTGCCCTGCTCGGCGAGGTAGCGCACGACCACGTCGCGGTTGGTGTCGGGCGCCTCGAACACCGTCGCGGCGCCGTCGAGGCCCGGGAAGGACCCCCCGCCGCCGGCGCGGTAGTTGTTGGTGGCGACGATGAATTCCTGTTCATCGTCAATCTTTTGGCCGTCGATGCTCAGGTTCTGGATGCGGTTCGCCTCCGGGTTGGCGACCTCGCCCTCGGGGCCGTATTTCGCGGGCTGGGAAAGGTCGATGCGGTAGGTCACGCCATCGATCACGTCGAAATTGTAGGAGGCGAAATCGGGGTTCAGAAGCTCCTGGCCCTCCTCCCCCGGGACGATGCGGTTGAAGGCGCCGGCGGAGCGTTCCAGCCACTCGCGCACGCCCGCGCCCGTCACCTTCACCGCGCGGACCGTGTTGGGATAGAGGTAGAGATCGGCCACGTTGCGGATCGCCACGTCGCCCGCGGGCACGTCGGTGTAGTAGTCGGGCCCGCCCCGGCCCCCGGCCTTGAACGGCGCGGCCGCGGACAGGATCGGCAGCCCCTCGAACTCCGTGCCCGCCATCATCCGCTCGATATACCAAGCCTGGGCGTTGGACACGATCTGCACCGAGGGGTCGTCGGCCACGAGCGCGAAGTAGGAATGGAGGGGCGCGTCGGTGCGGCCCACGGCGCGGCGGACATAGGCCAGCGTCTCGTCGTGGGCGGCCCGGGTCGCGTCGAGGACCGCGTCCACCGAGGCGACCGTCGGCTCGACCTCCCCCGCGTCGTCGCGCAGGTAGATGGGGCGCGCCTCGACCCGGGCCTCGGCCACGCGCCAGCCGTTCTCGCCCCGCTCCAGCATCAGGTCGATCAAGCCCATGTGGGAGCCCCAGTAGCCCGCCATGACCGCGGGCGTGTCCCCGATCGTGCCGGCCTCGGCGTCCACGCCCGGGGTTCCCGCGAAATCCTCCCCCGGGAAGACGCGGTGCTGGTGGCCGGTCAGGACCGCGTCGATGCCGGGCACGGCGGCCAGGGGGATGGCCGCGTCCTCCATCCCGTCGGTCCACTCGGCCGGGCCGATGCCCGTGTGGGCGAGCGCCACGACGATCTCGGCCCCTTCGGCGCGCATCCGGGGCACCCAGGCACGCGCGGTGGTGACGATGTCGCGCGCGGTGACACGGCCCTCCAGGTGCTGGCGGTCCCATTGCATGATCTGGGGCGGCACGAAGCCGATGATCCCGACGCGGATCGGGTGGCTGTCGCCCGCCCCGTCGGTCACTTCCGCGTCGAGGATGACGTAGGGAGGCACCAGCGTCTCGTCCTCGAGCGGCGTGGGCCCCGGGGTGACGGCCACGTTGGCGCACACGACCGGGTAGTCGGTGCCGGCGAGGGCGGCCTCCAGGAACGGCAGGCCGTAGTTGAACTCGTGGTTGCCCAGGGTGCCCGCATCGACGCCGAGGACGTTCATCGCGTCGATCACCGGGTGGGTGGCCCCCCCTTCCATGCCCCGCTCGTAGGCCACGTAATCGCCCAAGGGGTTGCCCTGCACGAAGTCGCCGTTGTCGAGGAGCAGCGCGTTGGCGGCCTCCTTCCGCACGTCCTCCACCAGCGCGGCGGTGCGCGCGAGCCCGGCGGTCTCGACGGCCGCGTCGGCGTAGTAGTCGTAGGGCCAGACATGGACGTGGATGTCGGTGGTCTCCATCAGGCGCAGATGCGCCTGGTTCGCCTGGGCGCGCAGCGCGAAGGGGTGGAGCGCGACGGCGGCGCCGGTGCCGGCGAGAAAGGCGCGGCGGTCGAGGAGGAGCGGCATGTCTGTCTCCGGGGCTGGGGCGTGACGCCGGCGCGGCGCGCCATACATCCGCCCCGAAAGAAACAGGAGCATGTCATGAAGGCAATCCGTCTCGCCGCCCCCGGCGGCCTCGACGCGCTGAAGATGGGCGAGATGCCCGAGGCGGGCGATCCCGGCCCGGGCGAGATCCGCGTGCGGCTGCGCGCCTCGTCGTTGAACTTCCACGACTACGGCATCGTGTCGGGCGCCATGCCCACCGAAGACGGCCGCGTGCCGATGTCGGACGGCGCAGGCGAGGTCGTGTCGGTGGGCGACGGCGTCGAGGCGTTCGCGCCGGGCGACCGGGTCGTGTCGGTGTTCTTCGCCGACTGGGCCGACGGGCCCCCGCCCATCGCCGACTTCACCACCACGCCCGGCGACGGGATCGACGGCTATGCCCGCGAGGAGGTGGTGGTGCCGCAGCGCTACTTCACCCGCGCGCCCGAGGGCTGGTCCCACGAGGAGGCCGCGACGATCACCACCGCGGGCCTCACCGCCTGGCGCGCGCTGGTGGTGGACGGTGGCCTGAAGGCCGGCGACGACGTGCTGGTGCTGGGGACGGGCGGCGTGTCGATCTATGCGCTGCAGATCGCGCGGGCCATGGGCGCGCGGGTCTTCGCCACGTCGTCGTCGGACGCCAAGCTCGAGCGGCTCTCGGAGATGGGCGCGGCCGGCGTGGTCAACTACAAGACCACTCCCGACTGGGGCGCCGAGATCGCGCGGATGACCGATGGGCGCGGCGTCGACCACGTGGTGGAGGTGGGCGGCCCCGCCACCCTGCCCCAGTCCATCGACGCGACCCGGATCGGCGGCCACATGGCGCTGATCGGCGTTCTGACGGGCCGGGGCGGCGAGATCCCCACGGCCAAGATGATGGCCCGCCAGCAGCGACTCGAAGGGCTTATCGTGGGCTCCCACGCCATGCAGCGCGACATGGTGCGGGGCATGGAGATCACGGGCATCCGCCCCGTCATCGACCGCACCTTCGCCCTCGGCGAGATCGCCGACGCGTTCCGCCACGAAGAGTCGGGCGCCCATTTCGGCAAGATCTGCCTGTCGATCTGACGCGGAGATGCGGCTATGCTTCCCCAACGGAAAGGGAGAAGCCCATGCCGATCATCGCGCAGTGGTCCGACGTCGCCGACAAGCTCGGCGGCGCGACGGAAGCGGAGGATAACCTGCGGGCGTCGTGTTCGGAGGGAGAACCGTGTCTCATAGGAGAGCATCTGTCTTGAGCGCAAGCCCCGAAATGACGCGACGAGCCTGACCGGACCGGAGACCTCCGATTATCGGAGGTCCGGTCAGGGGGCGTTGAAACAAGAACTGCTGCTCGTCCTCACTGCGGTGATCGGCGGCTCAGAGCCCTTATCGTACCCGTGAATAAACGAGACAGTCGCGTGGCTCGTCCGAGATGTTGGGATGAAAGAGGTAGCGACGCAGAAGTCCCTCGCGGGACATCCCCACCTTCTCCAGAACGCGCGCAGAAGCGGGATTCTCGACATCGCAAAGGGCTTCCGTCCGGAAGATCGCCGGATGGGATAGGGCGTGCTCCACCATCCACCGCATGATCTCGGATGCGGTTCCATGGCCCCATGCCGAGCTTCGCAGCACGTATCCGTAGGTAACCGCGAAGCCGGTCGGCCTGGCATCGAACATGCCGAGCGGATCTCCCGGGCGATCGCGATGGAACGCGAGGACGGCATATCGCTTTCCCCGGTCCCAGTCGGCGGCGGTGGCATCGAGAAAAGCGGCAGTCTCCGACACGTCCCGGTGCGGTCTCCAAGCGAGATACTTCGTGACCGTCCCGTCGGTGGCATAGGCGGCGAAGATCGCGACCGCATCCTCCACGCTCGACCGGCGGAGATAATGGTTCTCAGTCTCGAACTCTTCGGGAAGGTGGTAGGCGCTCATCTTCCCGATCTGCCATCCCGCTGCCAGACGGCAAGATGCCGAATGCCCGGTTCGTCCCCGCGATATGTCCGTTCAAGCGTCGGACGGTAAATGGGCACCCCCAACCTTCTATGCTTCAACATGGAGCACCGTTTTCTTCATCCGCAACGTGTCCAAATCGCTTTCGACGGCGTAGCCGTTCGCTAGATAGAATTGCTGAGCGGTGCGGGTGCTTTCGAGGGTTGTATAGGCAGCTCCCCGTGCGGACGCTTCTCGCTCCAGGGCGGACAGGATTGCAGTGCTGATGCCGCGGAAGCGCGCGTAGGGCGACACGTAGTTCAGCAAGATCTCACCATCCGACCGCACCATGCCGACCCCTTGCACCATGCCGTCTTCCTCGGCGACGAAGACCGAGGCGCTGGGATTCTCCACCCAGAGCCACCAGGTCTCGACCGTCTTATTTTCCAGCCAGGACGCGATCTCAGCGGGATCGTTCTGATGATCCTCGTGGCATAGTTCCGAGATGGAGTTGCGCAAGACATCCACTGCCATCTCGGCATCGGCTTTCCGCGCCGGTCGTATCAGGAGTGCCATGGGCTTTCCGATCATCTATTCTAGACCGCAGTACATGCGGCGGACTTGGAACAGCAATGTCGGCTTCGTCCCGCGCTTCGACCCTTTCGGCACGGCGCAGCGAAAGGCCAAACTAGGGTGGCGTGGGAGACCAAAGGCGGTCCTCCTTGAGCAACGTATTGACCAAGATGATCAGCTTCCGCATTGCGGCCGTGATCGCGACTTTCGAGGGCTTTCCGGCCGCGCGAAGGCGACCGTAGAAGCTCTTGAAGTCACGGTTCCAGCGAATTGCGACCACCACGGCCATGTAGAGGCTGCGGCGTACCGCGGCCCTGCCCGCCTTGATCGTCATACGGCCCCGCAGATTACCGGAATCCCTGTTCATCGGGGCCACGCCTGCAAGTGCCGCGACCTGGGCCCGTTCGCGTGGCCAAGTTCTTTCATCTCGACGAGCAACGTCGCGGCAGTGACAGGTCCGATCCCGGGGATCGAGGTGAGAACGCGGAACTTGCGGGCGACGTGTCGATCGGATCGGACGCGCTCTAGAAGTGCGGCCTCCAGATCTTTGCACTGACGCTTGCACAACGCGATCCGGTCCGCGATCTGCGCTTTCACGGTCCCGAGGATCGCTTCCCCGTACTGCTGCTCCAGGGCGACGCGCTCGTCGACGATCTGGCGACGCGCGACGGAGATCTCGGCCAGTTCTGCCATGAGCTCGGACGGCGGTTCGCTCGGCGCCGGTTTCATGGTGGCGCCGAAGGTCGCCAGCGTCACGGCGTCGATCCGGTCGGATTTCGCCAACTGGCCCATGACGTCCGCGAAGCGGCGGGACCGGTACGGATTGACCACGGCGACCCGGAAACCCGCCCCATGCAAAGAGGCATGAGCCTCGCGATGGTAGCGGCCCGTGGCTTCCATCACGACCAGGTCGGCCCCTGCGGCAGTACCGAGCTTCTGAATTTGCTCAAAGCCGGAGGGATCGTTCCGGACCCGGATCTGGTCTCCCGCAGGATGAACAGCGGCATCAAGCCATCCCTTGCTGACGTCGATTCCCACGGTTGTCCCACCACTATGTCGCGGAACGGATAGTGCCTTACCTTTTATCCGGGACATCGAAGACTCCCCATCATCTGTTCAGGCCCAAATCTAGATTGGGGACCGGCCCTGCTCTCCTTCGGCCCTGGAAGACCCAGGCGGCGACGGCCCAATCCCCACCCGGACATCCCACACAGCAGGCTCTCCGGGGAGACGTTCCGCAAGCGGTGACGTCCCAAGGGAAAGATAAAAGGCGGCGCCCAAGGCACGGACGCCGGCGAACCTGTTGCGGGCCGAGGTGTTGCGGTACTTCATTCTCGGCGGCTGCGTCGAGAGCCGCGTCCACGGCGCCGGGGTCGAGGTGAGGGGGGCCTGGATCGAGGGGACCCTCGACCTCGACCATCAGAGCGCCCGACGCCGCATCGCCCTGCACGCGTGCCATGTCGAGGAGGCGATCCACGCGCGCGCTGCCCGTCTCGGCGCGCTCTCCCTCGATCACAGCCGAAACCTCGCGCTGGTCGGGGACGGTATGCGGGTCGATGGCGGACTCTCCCTCGATGCCGCCCGCTGCGCCGGCGCCGTTTCCCTCCCCGGAGCCACGATCAACGGTCAATTTACGGCGGAAGGTGCCTGCTTCGAGTTCGACGGGGGTACAGCCCTCGATGCCGCGGGCGCGCGCATTGAGGGCGGAGTGTTTCTCGACGATATGTGCTGCCTCGGCGCCGTTTCCCTCATAGAATCCAGGATCGGCGGTCAGCTTGTCCTGGAAGGCGCCCACCTTTGGTTCACCCAAGGCACGGCTCTCGATACCCAGGGCGCACATGTCACGGGCGGGATCTTCTTCGACGGGGCCCGGTGCGCCGGCGCCGTCTCCCTCGTCGGATCGACCATCGGCGGCCAGCTTTCTGCGAACGACGCCCACTTCGAATTTTCTGAAGGCACCGCGCTGGATCTCCAAAGCGCCCAGATCGATGGCGGTGTCTTTCTTCGCGGCGATGTCAGATTCGCGTCGGCCAACTTCGACTCGGCCCGGACAACCGTCCTGGCGGACGTCCTCTCGATCTGGTCGCGGGCCGAGACATTCAACCTTGACGGATTTGTCTACCATGGATTCGCCACGGCCCAGCCTAACGTCGACGTCAGGCTCGCATGGCTCGCGCGAGGCAGTCACGTGGACGGAGCATTCTACCCCCAACCCTACACGCAATTCGCAATGGTCATGCGCAACGCCGGGCACGAGACGGAGGCGCGCACGGTCCTTTATCACCGCGACAGGCTGATCCGGCGAGACGCTCGGTCGCGGTATCGCACCTCGCTCGGCGGGTCGTGGGGCGACAGGCTTTATGGTCTTTGGCAGGATGCGCTCTGGCTGGGGCATCTTGCCTGGGACCATCTCCTGCGCTGGACGGTGGGATACGGACACAGGCCCTTCCGCAGTCTGGCCGTGCTTCTGGCCCTTTTCCTGGCCGCGACCACGCTGGCCCATCTCGCCTGGGAGGCGGGCCACTTCGCCCCTGCATCGCCCGTCATACTGACGTCCCCCGAATGGCGCGCGACGAACCCCGAGATCGACGGCGCCGCCGCATGGTACGCCAATCCGGCCGCCGCGTGGAGCGAGATCGCGCTTGCCGGTCACGACTGGCAAAGCTTCAATCGCTACATCTGGGCCGCGGACGTGGTCATCCCGCTGATTCCGTTCGGCCAGGTGGAGGCATGGCAGCCTTCGACCGCGCGGGGTCTCTGGGGATGGTGGCTCTGGGCGCTGTCGCCGATCCTCAACCTCTTGGGCTGGGTCGTCACCGCGCTCGGCGCGGCGGCCGTGACGGGGATTGTGCGGCGGGACTGAGGCCCCCTGTCCTTGCTTCTCCCAGTACGCCGGCGGAACGTCGGCCGCCCACGCCCCCTTTCCCCCGGCGTGCCGCGGTTGCTACGCTGCGGCGCGGAAACGAGAGGGAACGCGCATGGACAGGATCGGCATCATCGGCGGGTCGGGGATCTACGACATCGACGGGCTGGAGGACGCGAGCTGGCAGCAGGTGGAGACGCCCTGGGGCGATCCGTCGGACAAGATCCTGACCGGCACCCTGGGCGGCACGCCCATGGCGTTCCTGCCCCGCCACGGGCGCGGCCACGTCCATTCCCCCGCCACCGTGCCCTACCGCGCCAATATCGACGCGCTGAAGCGGCTGGGGGTGCGGGACGTGGTCTCCGTCTCGGCCTGCGGATCGTTCCGGGAGGAGATGGCGCCGGGCGACTTCGTGCTCGTCGACCAGTTCATCGACCGCACCACGGGGCGCGCCTCGAGCTTCTTCGGCACGGGATGCGTGGCCCATGTCTCGGTCGCGCACCCGGTCTGCGGGCGGCTGGGCGCCGCCGTGCGCGAGGCCGCGACCGAGGCGGGCGTGCGGCTCCACCATCGCGGCACCTACCTGGCGATGGAGGGGCCGCAATTCTCCACCGCAGCCGAATCGCGGATGTACCGCGAGGCCTGGGGCGCGGACGTGATCGGCATGACCAACATGCCCGAGGCCAAGCTCGCCCGCGAGGCGGAGCTGTGCTATGCCTCGGTAGCCATGATCACCGACTACGACAGCTGGCACCCGGACCACGGCACCGTCGACATCTCAGACATCATCGCCACGCTGAAGGGCAATGCCGGCAACGCCCGGGCGCTGGTGCGCGGGCTGGCCGTGCGCCTGTCGGGCGGGCACCGCGAGTGTCCCGACGGCTGCGACCGGGCGCTGGAGCACGCGATCATGACGGCGCCCGAGATGCGCGACCCGGAGGTGGTCGCCCGCCTCGACGCGGTCGCCGGGCGCGTCCTGGGATAGGGCGCGATCGTCGCACTTGCTGGCCGGGGCACGGGGGGCGGGCCATCTGGATGCCCCTGATGCCCCCTGCCCGAGAGCCCGAGGATGGACTGGACCGCGCAGATCGACGGCTATTGCGAGCGGCTGGGCCCCGGGGTCTGGGCCGAGCCCGCCAACGCGGCGACCAACCTCGCCTTCCTGGCGGTCGCGGCGTGGCTCTGGCCGCGCACGACGGGGGTCGAGCGGGGGCTTGCCGCGATCCTCTTCGCCATCGGGGTAGGCTCGGGCCTGTTCCACACCCTGGCCACGACCTGGGCCGCGCTGGCCGACGTGGTGCCCATCGCGGGCTTCGTCCTGCTCTACCTCCATGCCGCGAACCGGCATTTCCTCGGCTGGTCCGCGCCCATGGCCGGGGGCGCTGCCCTGGGCACGCTGGTCCTGGCGGGCGGGGTGGGCGCGCTGCTGTCCGGGGTGCCGGGGCTGGCGGCCTCGGCCCCCTACTGGCCGGTGGCGGCGCTGATCGCGGGCTACGCGGCGCTGTTGCGCCGCCCGTTGCCCCAGGTCTCGACGGGGCTGTGGATCGGGGCGGCGGCGCTGGCGGTGTCGATCGTGGCGCGCTCGCTCGACGGGCCGCTCTGCCCGGCCCTGCCCCTCGGCACCCATTTCGCCTGGCACCTGGTGAACGCGGCGATGCTGGGCTGGATGATCACGGTGCTGCGCCGCCACCGGCTTGAACCGCGACGGGCGCGGGGGTAAAGCGCGGTCCGGAACCCTAAGAGGCGCCGGAGGCGAGAGCGATGTCCATCGACCCACAGGAAGCCCGGCGGGTGGCCGGACTGGCCCGGATCCGGGTCGAGGAGGACGAGCTGCCCGCGCTCGCCGCCAAGTTCAACGCGATCCTGGGCTTCATCGACGAGCTGAAGGAAGTGGACGTCGAGGGCGTCGAGCCGATGACCGGCGTCACGCCCCAGCGCCTGACCCGGCGCGCGGACGTGGTGACCGACGGCGGCCGCCCCCGGGAGGTGCTGGCGAACGCACCGGACGCGCGCGAGGGCTTCTTCGCCGTGCCGAAGGTGGTCGAGTAGACCCGCGGGCGCGCCGGACGGCAGACCGGGCGCCACGCGTATCTGAGAAAAGCAAGGAAGGCCCCGGGCGGCCTTCGGGGGCCGGGAGACATCCGATGACCGCGTTGAACGAGTTGACCATCGCCGAGGCGCGCGACCGGCTGGCGGCGGGCGAGACCACCAGCGTCGAGCTGACCGAGGCCTGCCTGGGCGCCATCGAGGGCGCGGGCGCGCTGAACGCGGTGGTGCGCGCCACGCCCGAGATCGCGCTGGAGCAGGCGCGCGCGGCCGACGCGGCGCCCGAGCGCGGCGCGTTGACGGGCATCCCGCTGGGGGTGAAGGACCTGTTCTGCACCAAGGGCGTGGAGAGCCGGGCGGGCAGCCGCATCCTGGAGGGGTTCCGGCCCGAATATGAATCCACCGTCACCTCGAAGCTCTGGGCCTCGGGCGCGGTGATGCTGGGCAAGCTGTCGATGGACGAGTTCGCCATGGGCTCGTCCAACGAGACGAGCGTCGACGGGCCCGTGGTCAACCCCTGGGGCGAGGGCCTGACGCCGGGCGGCTCGTCGGGGGGGTCGGCGGCGGCGGTGGCCGCGGGGCTGTGCCCGGGCGCGACCGGCACCGACACCGGCGGCTCGATCCGCCAGCCGGCGGCCTTCACCGGGATCACGGGCCTGAAGCCCACCTACGGACGCTGCTCGCGCTGGGGGATCGTGGCCTATGCCTCGTCCCTCGACCAGGCGGGGCCGATGGCGCGCGACGTGCGCGACTGCGCGATCCTGCTCGGCGCCATGGCCGGGCACGACCCGCTCGATTCGACCTCCGCGGACGTGCCCGTGCCCGATTTCGAGGCGGCGCTGACAGGCGACATCCGCGGCAAGACCATCGGGGTGCCGCGCGAGTACCGGGTGGACGGGATGCCCGAGGAGATCGACCGGCTGTGGGCCGACGGGCGGGCGATGCTGAAAGAGGCGGGCGCGACCGTGCGCGACGTATCGCTGCCGCATACCAAGTACGCCCTGCCCGCCTACTACGTGATCGCGCCGGCGGAGGCGTCGTCGAACCTGGCGCGCTACGACGGGGTGCGCTTCGGCCGCCGGGCCGAGCTGGCGCCCGGCGACGGCGTGACCGAGATGTACGAGAAGACCCGCGCGGAAGGCTTCGGCCCGGAGGTGCGGCGCCGCGTGATGGTGGGCACCTACGTGCTGTCGGCGGGGTTCTACGACGCCTACTACAACCGCGCGCGCAAGGTCCGCACCCTGATCAAGCGCGATTTCGACCAGGTCTTCGCGGACGGGGTGGACGCGATCCTGACGCCCACGACGCCTTCCGCCGCCTTCCCGCTGGGCGCGTTCGAGCACGCCGACCCGGTGCAGATGTACCTTAACGACATCTTCACGGTGACGGTGAACCTGGCCGGGCTGCCGGGGATCAGCGTGCCGGCGGGGCGCGACGCGCGCGGCCTGCCCCTGGGCCTGCAACTGATCGGGCGCCCCTTCGAGGAGGGGGACCTGCTGAACGTGGCCGGGGCGCTGGAACGGCAGGCCGGGTTTGTGGCCAGGCCGGACCGCTGGTGGTAGCGTATCCCTGCCGCGACGTTCCGCGGCGCCAAGCGACGAGCGCGCGATGAGACCGATCCTGCGACCCCTCCTCCTCCTTCTCGCCCTGCCGGCCTGCGTGCCGCCGCCGGGCAACCAGCTTGCCCCCGTCGATTATGTCGGTGGCGGGTCCGCGGGCAGCTACGCCGACTACGAGGCGCGCCGGCTCGGGCGCCCCGCCCCCGTCGGCGGGCCCGGCACCGGGCCGGCCTCGGCCGCCGATCCGGCGATTTCGGCCGACGATCTGCGTGCGGCGGGCCTGCCCTCGGGAGGCAACGGGACGAGCGCGGGACCGGGCGCCGGCGCGGGCGGGCTGCCCGCCGCCGAGCCTGTGCCCACGCGATCCATCGATGACGCGTTCGAGGACGCCACCGATTCGCGCACCGGCGGGCCGGAGGCCAGCGCCGCACCCGCCACGCGGGGCCCGTCGACGCCGGCGAACAATCCCGGCATCTCGGACGAGCAGAGCTTCGCGGCGGTATCGTCGCGCGAGAGCATCGAATCGGACGCGGCGCGGCTGGAACGCCAGCGCGCCGCCTACACCACCGTGGCGCCGCGCGCGGTGCCGGTGCGCCAGGGCGACGCCGGGCCCAACATCGTGGGCTACGCGCTGGCGACCTCGCACCCGGTGGGCCAGCAGGTCCATGCCCGCGGCGGCCTCTTCGTCGAGCGGCGGGCGCGGTCGGCCTGCGCGGGCTTCGCCTCGCCCGACATCGCCCAGCAGGAGTTCCTGCGCCGGGGCGGACCCGAGCGCGACCGGCTGGGCGTGGACCCCGACGGCGACGGCTATGCCTGCGGATGGAACCCGGCACCGTTCCGCGCGGCGCGGGGCTGACAGGGCTGACGGGGCGCTGCCGACGCGCGACATCCCCTCGCCCAACCACGGGCCGCGCCGGAACGGCGCCCGCCCCGACATCGTGGTGCTGCACTTCACCGGCATGGCCCCGGACGCCGCCGCCATCGCGCGACTGAGCGCGCCCGAGAGCGGCGTGTCCTGCCACTGGCTGATCGAGCCCGGCGGGGCGCTGGTGCGCATGGTCGACGAGGACCGGCGCGCCTGGCATGCGGGCGCGGGGGCCTGGGGTCCGGTGGGGGACGTCAACTCCCGCTCCATAGGGATCGAGATCTGCAACACGGGCACGCGCCCCTTCGCCGCGCCGCAGATGGACGCCCTGGAGAGCTTGCTGGCGGCGATCCTGTCGCGCCACGCCATTTCCCCCGCCCGCGTCATCGGCCATTCGGACTGCGCGCCGGGGCGCAAGGCGGACCCGGGGCCGCGCTTCGACTGGATGCGGCTGGCGCGGCGGGGGCTGGCCGCCCCCACGCCCCCCGGCTGCGCGGGGGGAGAGATCGCGCCGCTTTTGCGGGCGGCGGGCTATACCGGGAGCGACGACGCGGACGCCTGCCTCGCCGCACTCAGGCTGCGCCACCGGCCCCGGGCCCGCGGCCCGGCTGATGCGCGCGACCGCGGCATCGCCGCGGGGCTCGCCGGACAGGCCGATTGACCGCCCCGCCGCCATGGCCTAGGCACGCCTCCGCGCGGATGGCCGGGTGGCCGCGTGTCCCTCCCTCTCGGGGGGGACGCGAGGAAAGTCCGGACTCCAGGAAGCGACGGTGCCGGGTAACGCCCGGGCGGGGCAACCCGACGGAAAGCGCCACAGAAAACAGACCGCCCCGGCCCCGGCCGGGGCAAGGGTGAAACGGTGGGGTAAGAGCCCACCGGGGGGCCGGCAACGGCGCCCGCATGGCAAGCCCCACCGGGAGCAATGCCGAATAGGGGTCCCGAACTGGCCGCTTCCGCCAGGGACCCGGGTAGGCAGCTAGAGCCCGCCGGCAACGACGGGCCCAGAGGAATGGCCACCCCCCGGGGGCGACCCCGGGGACAGGATCCGGCTTACAGGCCGTCCGCGCACCTGTTGACACGCCCGCCCCACGGCGTAGAAGGCGGGTTCAGGATTAAAAGGACAGCGGGCGGCGATGCCGCCCCGGACGGTGCGCCGTCCGACCGAGGAGAGAGACCATGGCGAAGCCCACCACGATCAAGATCCGTCTGAACTCCACGGCGGATACCGGCCACTTCTACGTGACCAAGAAGAACGCGCGCACCATGACCGAGAAGATGAAGGTCCGGAAGTTCGACCCGGTCGTGCGCAAGCACGTCGAGTACAAGGAAGGCAAGATCAAGTAACGATCGCCGCCTCTTGCGACCGATGCGCCGCTCCTCCCGGGGGGCGGCGTTTTTCGTGTCAGGTCCACCATTCGTCGATGCGGGCGATGTCGGCGTCCGACCAGCCCAGGTGGTGGGCCAGCTCATGGACGTAGACATGGGCCACGAGGTCGCCCAGGGACACGTCGCCCCGGTCGGCCCATTCGTCCAGGATCGCGCGGCGGAACAGCCAGATCGTGTCCGGCCCCATGGGCTGGTCCATACTCGACTTCTCGGTAAGGGGGATGCCGTCGTAGATTCCCGTCAGGCCGAGCGGATCGTCGATCTCCAGCGCGTCGAGCATCTCGTCCGGGGCGAAATCCTCGACCCGGATCGCGACGTCGGCGGCGGGCGCGGCAAAACGCTGTGGCAAGTCGGCGCGCGCGCGGTGCGCCAGCGCCTCGATCTCGCCGAGATCGGGGGGGAGGAGATCGACGCGGGTCATGCCGGGGCACATGGCGCGCGTCCCGTGTCCCGGCAAGGGGCGGGCGGTTTCTGGACAAGGCGCCGTCCCTGTGGTTCAGACGCCGGCGAGACCCGAAAGGCCGCCCCATGACCGTGACCCGCTTCGCCCCCTCCCCCACGGGGCACATCCATATCGGCAACCTGCGCACCGCGCTCTTCAACTGGCTGATCGCGCGCAAGGCGGGTGGCACCTTCATCCTGCGCCTCGACGACACCGACCCCGAGCGCTCGAAGGAGGAATACGCCGACGCGATCCGCGAAGACCTGGAATGGCTGGGCCTGACCTGGGACCGGGAGGAACGGCAGTCCCTGCGCCTCGACCGCTATGCCGAGGCCGCGGACAGGTTGCGGGACGCGGGCCGCTTCTACGAGGCGTTCGAGACGCCCGGCGAGCTTGACCTCAAGCGCAAGAAGCAGCTCAACATGGGCCGTCCCCCCGTCTACGACCGGGCCGCGCTAGGGCTCGACGAGGACGAACGCGCGCGCCTGCGCGCCGAACGCGGCGACGGCGTCTGGCGCTTCCGCCTCGACCACGAGCGCATCGAATGGGCCGACGGCATCCTCGGTCCCGTCTCCATCGACGCGGCGAGCGTATCGGACCCGGTGCTGATCCGCGGCGACGGCCAGATCCTCTACACCCTGGCGAGCGTGGTCGACGACAGCGAGATGGGCGTGACCCACGTGGTGCGCGGCTCGGACCACGTGACCAACACGGCGACCCAGATCCAGATCATGGCCGCCCTGGGCCACGGGCACCCCGACTTCGCCCACCATTCCCTGCTGACCGGCCCGCAAGGGGAGGCCCTGTCCAAGCGCCTGGGAACCCTCTCCCTGCGCCAGCTCCGCGAGGCGGGGCTGGAGCCGATGGCGGTGCTGTCGCTGATGGCGCGGCTGGGGTCGAGCGACCCGGTCGAGCTCAGGGGCTCGCTCGACGAGCTGGTCGAGGGGTTCGACGTGGCCCGCTTCGGCGCCGCGCCCACCAAGTTCGACCCCGCCGACCTGGAGCCGCTGACCGCACGGGTTCTCTCCGCGCGGCCCTACGCCGATATGGCCGGGACGATCCGCGCCGCGGGCGTCCCCGACGCCATCGCCCCCGCCTTCTGGGAGGCGGTCCGCGAGAACGTCGGGACCCGCGCGAGGATCGCGCCGTGGTGGCACCTGTTCCGCGACGGCCCCGACCCGCAGGTCGCCCCCGAGGACCGCGCCTTCGTGGACGAGGCCATGGCGCTGCTGCCGCCCCATCCCTACGGGGAGGACGCCTGGGGCGAGTGGACCGAGGCCGTCAAGGCGCGCACAGGCCGCAAGGGCAAGGCGCTTTTCATGCCGCTGCGCCGCGCGGTCACCGGGCTCGAGCGCGGCCCCGACATGGCCACCGTCCTGCCCCTGTTCCAGGTGCCGCTGCGCTAGGGGCGGCACGCGCCCCTGCCCCTCACCCTTTTCTCAAATACCCCGGCGCGCCCGCGGCCCTCAGGGCGCGGCGTCCGGGCCCAGCTCGGTCCGCTCCACCGGCACGATCCGGCTGCCCTGGCGGGCCAGCCAGGCATCCACGAGCGCCGCCTCCTCGGACGCCAGCTCCTGCGCGCGGGGGTAGAGCGGCGCATCCCGGTCGTCCGCCACGGGCAGCGACCAGTTGTCGGTGGTCTCGAAGAACCGCGCGACGCCCGCCTCCCCGAACTCGGTGAGGTACCCCTGCACCACCACGTCGAGATAGCTCAGGAGGATCGGCGCATCGCTGCCGTCGTCGGCCCTGGGCGGGATCGCGTAGACGGCGATCTCGGGCGCGGGGGCGATCCGGTGGGCCACATCCCCCGCGGGCAGCCGGTCGTATCCCGCCTCGCGCAGGTCGAGCGCGGCCCAGTCGCCGTGGGGCACGGGCGCGACCAGGCCGTCGATCCGGTTCCCCGGCGCGGGCCGCGCGGTCAGGAAGGCCGCCGGGCGCAGACCCGTGGGCCGCCAGATCCGCCGCCAGCCGGGCAGCGTGGCCCGGTGGACGGGCGCGTAGACATGGGTGCGCCGGTTGACCAGCGAGCCGTAGCCGAAGAAATGCGGGTCCGTCATGGGCGCGCGGTGTGGGGCCTTTCGCGCCCCTTGGCAAGGGCGTTGCCGCCGCCCGCGCGATGTGGCACCCATAGCGCGCGACGAGGGAGAATCCGGGCCGTGCCCGGTGCCGAAGGAGCAAGCGCGCCCCGCGAAACTCTCAGGCCCCAGGACCTTGCGCGACAGAACACTCTGGAGAGATCCCGGGCCAGGCCCGGGGCGCCGAAGGGATAGCGATCTCAGGCGAATGGACAGAGGGGGCGCCCGAACCTGGCACGAGGCCTGGCTGAACGGGGGCGCCATGACCGACCTGATGACCACGCCGCTGACCCCGCTCCACGAGGAGCTGGGCGCACGGATGACCGAATTCGCCGGCTACCGGATGCCGGTGCAGTATCCCATGGGCGTGATGCGCGAGCACGTCGCCTGCCGCACCGGCGCGGGGCTGTTCGACGTGAGCCACATGGGGCAGGTGACGATCGCCCATCCCGACGGCCCGGACGCCGCCGCGCGGGCGCTGGAGGCCCTGGTGCCCCAGAACGTCGCCGGCCTGAAGGCGGGGCGGCAGCGCTACGCGCTCCTGACCACCGAGTCCGGCGGCATCCTCGACGATTTGATGGTGGCCCGCCGTGACGGCGACTTGTTCGTGGTCGTCAACGCCGCCAATGCGCAAGCCGACATCGCCCATCTGCGCGCGGGCCTTCCGGGCTGCGAGGTGGCGCGGGTGGACCGCGCGCTCGTGGCGCTGCAGGGCCCCCGCGCCGAGGCGGTGCTGGAGGCCATCGCGCCCGGCGCGGCGGAGATGTCGTTCATGGACGTGCGCGCCCTGCCATCGGACCACGGCGAGCTGTGGGTGTCGCGCTCGGGCTACACGGGCGAGGACGGGTTCGAGATCTCCGTTGCGCGCGAACACGCGGACGGGCTCGCCCGCGCCATGCTCGACGCCGAGGGCGTGGAGCCGGTGGGTCTGGGCGCGCGCGATTCGCTGCGGCTCGAGGCGGGCCTGTGCCTGCACGGGCAGGACATCGACGCGGGCACCTCGCCGGTGGAGGCGAACCTGGTGTGGTCGATCCAGAAGATCCGCCGGTCGGACGGCGACCGGGCGGGCGGCTTTCCCGGCGCCGGGCGCATCCTGCGCGAGATCGCCGACGGGCCGGCCCGGCTGCGCGTGGGGCTGCTCCCCCAGGGGCGCGCGCCGATGCGCGCGGGCGTGGAGCTGTTCGCGGGCAGCCGGGCCGTGGGGCGCATCACCTCCGGCGGGTTCGGCCCCTCGATCGAGCGGCCGCTGGCGATGGGCTACGTGGATATTGACCAGGCGGATGTCGGCACCACACTGGAGGGCGACCTGCGCGGTCGCAGGCTGCCGGTACGGGTCGTCGCCCTGCCCTTCCGCGCTCCAACCTACAGGCGATGAAAGGCCTCCCGATGAAGTTCACCGAAGAGCACGAATGGCTGCGCCCCGAGGACGACGAGGAGAACGTCGTCACCGTGGGCATCACCGACCACGCCGCCGAACAGCTGGGCGACCTGGTGTTCGTCGAACTGCCCGCGGAGGGGCGCACGGTGGTCAAGGAGGACGAGGTCGTGGTGATCGAGAGCGTCAAGGCCGCCTCCGAGATCCTGGCCCCCATCGACGGGGAGATCGTCGAGGTGAACTCGGCGCTGGAGGACAATCCGGGGCTGGTGAACGAGGACCCGCTGGGAGCGGGCTGGTTCTTCAAGCTTCGGGTCGAGGACATGTCCGCGCTCGACGAGTTCATGGACGAGGTGGCCTACAAGAAGTTCATCTGACACCGGGATTCCGGACCGGAATACCGACCCAGCGGAAGGGACATGCGCGATGGCGTTCGAGCCGACGGACTACGACCCCTACGATTTCGCCAACCGGCGCCACGTGGGCCCCTCGCCGTCCGAGATGGAGGGCATGCTGGGCGCGCTCGGCATGTCCGGCCTCGACGCGCTGATCGACGCCACCGTCCCCCGGGGCATCCGCCAGGACGCACCGCTGGACCTCGGGCCGGCGATGACCGAGCGCGAGCTCGTGTGGTCGCTGCGCAAGCTCGCGGACGGCAACGCGGTGTTCTCGTCCATGATCGGACAGGGCTACCACGGCACGGTCACGCCGCCCGCGATCCAGCGCAACATCCTGGAGAACCCGGCCTGGTACACGGCCTATACCCCCTACCAGCCCGAGATCAGCCAAGGCCGGCTCGAGGCGCTGCTGAACTTCCAGACCATGATTTGCGACCTCACCGGGCTCGCCGTGGCCAATGCCTCGCTCCTCGACGAGGCGACGGCGGCGGCCGAGGCGGTGACCATGGCGGGGCGCGCGTCCAAGTCCAAGGCGCGGGCCGTCTTCGTGGACGAGGGGTGCCACCCCCAGAACATCGAGGTGATCCGCACCCGCTGCGCGCCCCTGGGGATCGAGGTGATCGTGGGGGACCCCTCGGAGATGGAGGCGGCGGAGGTCTTCGCCGGCGTGTTCCAGTATCCCGGCACCCACGGTGGCCTGCGCGACGTTTCGGGCGAGATCTCGGCGCTCCACGAGGCGAACGGGATCGGCATCGTCATCGCGGACCCGATGGCGCTGACGCTCCTGAAGGAGCCGGGCGCCATGGGCGCCGACATCGCGGTAGGCTCCACCCAGCGGTTCGGCGTGCCCATGGGATACGGAGGGCCGCATGCCGCCTACATGGCCTGCCGGGACCGCATGAAGCGCTCGATGCCGGGGCGGATCGTGGGCGTGTCGGTGGACGCGCGCGGCAACCGCGCCTACCGGCTCAGCCTGCAGACCCGCGAGCAGCATATCCGCCGCGAGAAGGCCACGTCGAACGTGTGCACCGCCCAGGCGCTCCTGGCGGTGATGGCCTCGTTCTACGCGGTGTTCCACGGCCCCCAGGGGCTGAAGGCCATCGCCCAGTCCATCCACCTCAAGGCCGCGGGCGTGGCCGGGGCGCTGGAGCGGGCGGGTTACGACGTGGGGCCCGAACATTTCTTCGATACGGTGACGGTGGAGTGCGGTGCCCTGCGCGAGGTGATCTTCCGCGCCGCCGCCGACCGGCGGATCAACCTGCGCAAGGTGGGCGCCACCCGCCTGGGGATCACGCTCGACGAGACCACGCGGCCCGAGACGGTCGCGCGGCTCCTCGAGGCGTTCGGCGCCGAGGAGGCGTCCGAGGCCGGGCACCGCATCCCCGAGGCGCTGGCGCGCCGAAGCGACTACCTCACCCACCCGGTGTTCCACATGAACCGGGCCGAGACGGAGATGATGCGCTACATGCGCCGGCTCGCCGACCGGGACCTGGCGCTCGACCGGGCGATGATCCCCTTGGGCTCGTGCACCATGAAGCTCAACGCGGCGGCCGAGATGGCCGCCGTGACCTGGCCGCAGTTCGCCAATATCCACCCCTTCGCGCCCGCCGACCAGACCCGGGGCTACGCCGAGCTGATCGACGACCTGTCGCGGCGGCTCTGCGCCATAACCGGCTACGACGCCATGTCGATGCAGCCCAATTCGGGCGCCCAGGGGGAATATGCGGGGCTGCTGACGATCCGCGCCTATCATGCCGCCAACGGCGACACGACGCGGGACGTATGCCTGATCCCGGTGAACGCCCACGGCACCAACCCCGCCTCGGCGCAGATGGCGGGGATGAAGGTGGTGGTGGTGAACTGCACCGCGCGGGGCGACATAGACGTAAAGGATTTCCGCGCCAAGGCGGAGGAGGCCGGCGACAGGCTCGCGGCCTGCATGATCACCTATCCGTCGACCCACGGGGTGTTCGAGGACACGGTGACGGAGGTCTGCGAGATCACCCATGCCCACGGGGGCCAGGTCTATCTCGACGGGGCGAACCTCAACGCGATGGTGGGGCTGGTGAAGCCCGGCGAGATCGGGGCGGATGTGAGCCACCTCAACCTGCACAAGACGTTCTGCATCCCCCACGGGGGCGGCGGGCCCGGCATGGGCCCCATCGGGGTGCGCGCGCACCTGGCCCCGCACCTGCCCGGCTTCGGCGAGGCAGCGGACGGGGCGTCCGGCGCGGTGTCCGGGGCGCCCTATGGCTCGGCCTCGATCCTGCCGATCTCCTGGGCCTATTGCCGGTTGATGGGCGGCGAGGGAATGACCCAGGCCACCAAGGTCGCGATCCTGAACGCGAACTACGTCGCCAAGCGCCTGGAGGGGGCCTACGACGTGCTCTATCGCGGACAGGGCGGCTTCGTGGCGCACGAATGCATCCTCGACGTGCGCCCGTTCGAGAAGTCGGCGGGCGTCACGGTGGACGACATCGCCAAGCGGCTGATGGACAATGGCTTCCACGCCCCCACGATGAGCTGGCCCGTGGCGGGCACGCTGATGGTGGAACCCACCGAGAGCGAGACGCGCGCCGAGCTCGACCGGTTCTGCGACGCGATGCTGTCGATCCGCGAGGAGATCCGCGCGGTGGAGACGGGCGGCGAGCGCGAGGCGAACCCGCTCAAGCGCGCGCCCCACACGGTGGAGGACCTGGTGGGCGACTGGGACCGTCCCTACAGCCGCGAGACCGGGTGCTTCCCCGCGGGCGCCTTCCGGGTGGACAAGTACTGGCCGCCGGTGAACCGGGTCGACAACGTCCACGGCGACCGCAACCTGATCTGCACCTGCCCGCCGGTGGAGGAGTACCGCGAGGCGGCCGAGTGACGCCTCAGGGCCGGGCGGCGGAGCGGCTGCGCGCCGTCGTCTCGCCCAGGGCGGTGGCGATCCCGTCCTCGGAGACATCCTCGGCCCGGGGCGCGGGGCCCGAGGCTGCCCCGGCCGCCCCGATCCGCTCCAGGTCCTCCACCAAGAGAATGCCGCTCCGGGCATAGGCCAGCACGCGGCCCGATAGGGCGCGGGCGGCGGCCGCCAGGCCCGGATCGGGGTGGCGCGAGAGCGCCCGGGCGGCGCCCTGCACCGCCATCAGCACCTCGTGGAAGCCCTGCCCGTCGCGGGCGATGGCGTCGAGGCTGTTGCGCACGACCTCCACCGGGTCGAGCCCGGGGGCATAGACGTTGGGGGCCGCGACCTCGTCGGGTTCCACCTCCGCCGGGAGGGACAGGAAGAGCCGGGTCAGACGGCCCACCACGTCCGTCCCCGTGCGGGGATCGTTGATGCCCGGGGACAGGGCGCGCTCCGCGATCTCGGCCAGGACGACGAAGGAATAGGCGGTGTCCTGCCCGTGCTCGCGCGTCTCGTCGGTGGCGAAACAGGCGCGCAACTCGGTGGCGCGGGCGTCGGACCAGTCGGACACGGAGACCATGGCGAGGGGATCTCCGGGCAGGACCCAGTCGCCGGGGGAGACGCGGAGATAGACCGTGCCGCCCCACTTGCCGGCCTTGTGGGACAGGGTGCGGGTATCGATTCGGTTGACGAAGATCGCGGACGTGGCGGTCAGGACATGGGCCTCGGGCGGGATCGTGACGCGCCCGGTGAGCGCGTGGGCGCCCAGAAACGGTGCCTCGGCGCGGATGGCCACGGCGGCCTTCGCCCGTTCCTCGGCGCGGCGGATCGTGGCCTCGACCGAACCCAGCCCGTCCAGGTGGCCGACCCAGCGCAGGATCGCTACCACCACGAGCCCGATGACGCCCACGGTGAAGAGGTAGATCAGCGCCATCTCGTCGTCGGCGAAGAGGCCGGTGGAGAGAAGGATGGTCAGGGTCAGCGCGTAGACGAAGGCGCCCAGAAAGGTCGCCAGAACCGTCTGCGTGCGGCTGTCCTGCTGCAGGAGGCGATGGGCGCGCGGCGTGGCGGAACTGTCGGCTGCCAGATGCGCTGTGACCATGATCGACAGCGAGAACGTGGTGACCGCGAGCATCGAGCTGGTCAGGATGTCGAGGAGGCTCTGGAGCTTGGTCTCGTCGATCTGGGTCTTGAAGCTGAAGGGAAGCAGATCCGACAGCGGGGCGAGCAATGCCGCCACGATCGCGAGAAGCGAGATGAGCACGGCGCGCACCCAGAGACGTCGCGCGAAGAGCCTGAATTTCCAGAGAATGGAGCCGATCATACCGGCCGGCAACGTCGCCCGGATCGCACCGGTTCCTTGCTTGTTCCTTGCTTGACAATGCCCGGGCCATCCCCCATCTGTCGCCGCACGGATGGGGCCGTAGCTCAGTCGGGAGAGCGCGTCGTTCGCAATGACGAGGTCAGGGGTTCGATTCCCCTCGGCTCCACCAACAGGTTTAGGACGGCCGGCGGCAGAAATGTCGCCGGCCGTTCGCGTTTCGGGGGCAATCGGAATGATGTTGCACCCGCGGGCCCATCCTGTACCTCTCGGACCCGTCCCCCCGCGGGACATGCGGGCGTGGTGGAATCGGTAGACACGCGGGATTTAGGTTCCCGTGCCTTAACGGTGTGCGAGTTCGAGTCTCGCCGCCCGCACCAGACCTCCCGGCCCCTTATCCAGGGCCTGGCCCCACGCGCAGCCCGTCGAGGAAGACGTCGAGGCGGCGCAGTACCGCCGCCCGCCAGTTGGAATCGGGCACGCGCGCGTAGCACAGGGCATACATCGTCTCGATCAGGTCCTCGCCGGTGACGTCGTCGCGCAGGCGCCCGTCAGCGGCCCCTTGCCGCAGCAGCGCGTCGAGCGCGCCGACCAGCCGCCCCGACAGATCGCCGTAGGAGGCCTTCGCCTCGTCGGTCACGGTGACCGACAGGGCGCCGAGGAGGCCGCGCTTCGTCTCCACCAGGACGACGTTCGCATGGAGCCAGTCGCGCAGGGCGGCGAGCGGGTCGCGCGCGCCCTCCAGCGCCTCGGCCCGCTCGACGAGGCGCTCCAGGTCGTGGCGATAGACGGCGTGGAACAGCGCCTCGCGGGTGGGGAAGTGCCGGTAGAGGGTGCCCGTGCCCAGGCCCGCCTCGCGCGCGACGGCCTCGAGGCTGGCGCCCGGCCCGCCGCCGCCCAGCACGCCGCGCGCCGCCGCGATCAGGCGGTCGCGGTTCTCCTGCGCGTCGCGGCGCGGCCTGCGCTTGCGGTTCTCCACCCTCGCGACCTCGTCCCTTGCAAACGGAGGGGCCCTCCGTATATTTACCCCCGGAAGCGCGCCCCGCTTTCCTATGTCCGACCATAGAGGCCGCCGCGCCCGGGCGCGAGGGCCGCGACCGCCACGCCTGCGAAAGGGGGACGAATGTCGTTCCAGATCACCCTGACCCTCAACGGGACGGCGCGAGAGATCGCGCTCGACGACACGCGCGTCACCCTGCTCGACCTGCTGCGCGAACGGCTGGAGATGCCGGGCACCAAGAAGGGCTGCGACCGCGGCCAGTGCGGCGCCTGCACCGTCCTGGTGGACGGGCGCCGGATCAATTCCTGCCTGACGCTCGCCGCCACGCTCGACGGGGCGGAGGTCACCACCATCGAGGGGCTGGCGCGCGGGGACGCGCTGCATCCCGTCCAGCAGGCTTTCATCGACAACGACGGGCTCCAGTGCGGGTACTGCACGCCGGGGCAGATCATGAGCGCCGTGGGCCTGATCGCGGAAGGCACCGCCGGCGACGACCCCGAGCGCATCCGCGAGGGAATGAGCGGCAACATCTGCCGCTGCGCGGCCTATCACGGCATCACGCTCGCGGTGCGCCAGGCGGCACGGCAGATGGACAACGACCCCAAGGGAGACGCGGCATGAAACCCTTCGACTTCGTCCAGCCGCGCTCGGCGCGGGACGCAGTGGCGCAATGGGGGCCGGACGCGGCCTATCTGGGCGGCGGCACCAACCTCGTGGACCTGATGAAGACGGGCGCCCTGCAGCCCGCCCGCGTGATCGACGTGACCCGCCTGCCCGGCCTCGACCGGATCGAAGTGGCGGCGGACGGCGCGGTGCGCATCGGGGCGCTGGTCCGCAACGCCGATCTCGCGCGCGACGCGGACTTCGCGGTGCGGGCGCCGATGGTGGCCGAGGCGCTGCTGGCGGGCGCCTCGGGCCAGCTTCGGAACGCGGCGACGCTGGGCGGCAACCTGATGCAGCACACCCGCTGCCCCTACTTCATGGAGCCCGACGCGGCCTGCAACCGCCGCGCGCCCGGCACGGGATGCGACGCGATCGGGGGCGCGTGGGACAACGCCGCGATCCTGGGCCACGCCCCGTCCTGCATCGCGACCAACCCGTCGGACCTGTGCGTGCCGTTGGCCGCGCTCGACGCGGTGGTGGAGGTCGAGGGGCCAGACGGCGCGCGCGACATCGCGCTGGAGGAGTTGCACCGCCTGCCCGGAGACGCGCCCGAGCGGGAGACGACGCTGGCACCGGGCGAGCTGATCGTCGCGCTGCGCCTGCCGGCGGAGGCGGCGGCGTTCGCGGGCCACGCGCGCTACCTCAAGGTGCGCGAGCGGACGTCCTACGCCTTCGCGCTGGTTTCGGCCGCCGCCGCCATGCGGCTGGAGGGCGGGCGCATCGCGGAGGCGCGGCTGGCGCTCGGCGCGGTCGCGGCGAAGCCGTGGCGCGCCCGGACGGCCGAGAAGATGCTGGCGGGCCAGCCCCCCGGCCCGGACCTCTTCGCCCGTGCGGCGGAGGCCGCGCTGGCCGGGGCCGCGCCCGCCGAGGGCAACGGCTGGAAGATCGACCTCGCGCGGCGCACCGCCGCCCGCGCGCTGGCGGCGGCGGCGGCCGGAACGCCCGAGCGGATGCCCGCCCTGCCCGCGTCTCCCTTCTCCCTGTCGGAGGATCTGTCCCATGCCTGACACGCTTACCCGCTTCGGCTCCAATTCCGGCCAGCCGACCACCCGCCGCGACGGGATCGCCAAGGTTACCGGGCAGGCCACCTTCGCCGCCGACAATCACCCCGAGGGGATGCTGCACGCCGTCTATGTCCCTGCGGGGATCGCGCGGGGGCGCGTCGCCCACCTGGAGGTGGAGGCCGCGCGCGCCCATCCGGGCGTGACCCACGTGATCACGCCGGGCAACCGGCCCGACCTGCCCGGCGATCCCGACGCCAAGCCGACGCGGTTCTCGTTCCGCATCGAGGTGCTGCAGGACGATACCGTGCGCTATGCCGGCCAGCCGATCGCGCTGGTCCTGGCCGAGACGCTGGAGGCGGCGACCGAGGGCGCGCGCCTGCTCGCGCCACGCTACGAGGCGGAGCCGCCCCGCACGGGGCTCGACGACAACGCCCCCTTCGCGGTGGAGGAACCGGGATTCGGCGCGCCGGGCGACACCGTCCACGGCGACCCGGAGGCGGGCCACGCGGCCGCCGCCACGTCGATCGACGCCACCTACGACACGCCGCCGCAATACCACAACGCCATGGAGAGCCATGCCGTGGTGGCCCAGTGGGACGGCGACCGGCTGACCCTGGACACGCCCAGCCAGGCGCTGGCCATGTCCTGCGCCGCCTATGCCCACCTGTTCGGGATCGAGGCCGCGGACATCACGCTCCGCAGCCCCTACCTGGGCGGCGGCTTCGGATCGAAGGCGATCCCGAACGGGCCCATGGTGCTGGCGATCCTCGCCGCGCGGGAGGCGGGGCGCCCGGTGAAGCTGTCGCTTACCCGCCGGCAGATGTTCGGCCCCGTGGGCCATCGCGGCGCCACGCGCCAGCGGCTGCGTCTGGGCTGCGACGCGGACGGGCGGCTGACGGTGATCGACCACGAGACACTGGCCGCGACATCGACCTTCGAGACGTTCCTCGAATCGGCGTCGAACGCGAGCCAGGGTCTCTACGCCTCCTCCGCGATCCGCTCGGCCCACCAGGGCGTGCGCCTCGACGTGGGAACGCCGGGGCCGATGCGGGCGCCCGGCGAGGCGTCGGGCTCGGCGGCACTGGAATGCGCCATGGACGAGCTGGCCCAGGCCGCCGGGATCGACCCGCTGGAGTTCCGCCTGAGAAACTACGCCGAGACCGAGCCCGGCACCGGCAAGCCCTATTCCTCCAAGGCGCTGCGCGAGTGCTACGCCAGGGGCGCCGAGGCCTTCGGCTGGGCGGACCGGCCCGCGCGTCCCGGCACGATGCGGAGCACGGACGGCAAGCTGGTCGGGTGGGGCATGGGCACGGCGTTCTTCCCCTCGCCCATGTTCGCGGCCGAGGCGCGCGCCACCCTGCGCGCCGACGGCTCCGCCACCCTGGAGACGGGCGGCGCCGACATGGGACAGGGCGCCTGGACGGCGCTGGCGCAGATCGCGGCCGACGGGATCGGCCTGCCCCTCGACCGGGTGGAGTTGCGCTCTGGCCTGTCGACCCTGCCCGACGGCGGCGTCGCGGGCGGCTCGGGCCATACGGCCACCGCCGGCGGCGCGCTCCATTCCGCGGGGGGCGACGTGGTCCGGCAGTTAAGCGAGCTGGCCTCCGGGCAGCCCGACTCCCCCCTCTTCGGCGCGGGCAACGCCACGTTCGAGGCACGGGGCGGGCGGCTTCAGATCGCGGGCGACGACGGCCGCGGCGACGCCTTCGCCGACATCCTGGCGCGCGCGGGCCTGTCGGAGCTGACCGGCTCGGGCAGCGCCTCGCGCCCCGACGCGGATTCGCGCGATTATGCCATGAACTCCCACGGGGCGGTCTTCGCCGAGGTCGCGGTGGACCCCGACCTGGGCCAGATCCGCGTCCGGCGCCTGGTGGGCGCCTTCGCGGCGGGGCGGATCGTCAACCCGCGGCTGGCCGAGAGCCAGCTCATGGGGGGCATGATCTGGGGCCTGTCCTTCGCGCTCCACGAGGCGGCGGTGCACGATCCCCGCTCGGGCCGGATCCTGAACGCCGACCTCGCGGAGTACCGGGTACCGGTGAACGCCGACGTCCAGGGGCTGGAGGTGATCACGGTGGAGGAGGACGACCCCCACGTGAACGCTCTCGGGATCAAGGGCGTGGGCGAGATCGGCATCACCGGCACGGTAGGCGCCATCGCCAACGCGGTGTGGCATGCCACAGGCACCCGGGTGCGCCGCTTTCCCATCGGCCTGGCGGACCTGCTGGCGGCGGAGTAAGGGGCGGGGTCAGCGCGCCAGCACCAGGTCGGCGCGCAGCCCCCCCAGCCGGTCGGAGCGGCCCAGGCGCAGCGTGCCGCCGTGCTGTCGGGCCACGTCGCGGGCGATGGCGAGGCCCAGCCCCACGCCCCCGCCCCGGTCCTGGTTGCGCGCCCGGTCGAGCCGGGTGAAGGCGCGCATCGCCTCCTCGCGCTGGGGCCCGGGGATGCCCGGCCCGTCATCCTCGACCGTGAAGATCACCGCGCTGTCGATGGCACCCAGGGACACGGCGCAGCGCCCGCCGTGGCGCAGGGCGTTGGAGACGAGGTTCTCCACCGCGCGGCCCACGGCCAGGGGCCGCAGGGGCACGCGGCCCACGGCCGCGATCTCTCCCACCTCGACGGACGCACCGCCGCGGCGCGCCTTCTCGGCGGCGTCGCGGACGATGGCGGCCGGGTCGGCCGGCTCGGGCTCGTCGAGGGCCCCGTCGCGGGCGAAGTCGAGGAAGGCGTCGAGCATCCGGCGCATCTCGTCCACATCGGCGCGCATGTGCTCGGCCTCAGCATCGTCGATCATGGCCAGACCGAGGTTGAGGCGGGTGAGCGGCGTGCGCAGGTCGTGGCTGATCCCCGACAGCATGGTGGTGCGCTGCTCGATCTGGCGCTCGATCCGGTGGCGCATGTCGAGAAAGGCCGCGCCGGCCTCGCGCACCTCGGTGGCGCCCGTGGGCCGGTAGGGGACCGAGCGGCCGCGCCCGAACGCGGCGGCCGTGTCGGCGAGGCGCTTGATCGGACGAAGCTGGTTGCGCAGGAACAGGAACGCCACGCCGGTCATCAGCATGGCGGTGAGAAAGGTGATCACAAGAAGTTGGTGGGGATTCTCCGCCGAGACCCTGTCCCGGTCGAAGGACAGGGCCAGGAGGCCCTTGGAAGTTTGGACCGTCAGGTCGACCACGTTGCTGTCGCCGGCCAGGTCCACCCCGCGCAGCTCGGGCAGCGCGTCCTCCAGCGTGGGGATCACGAGCCGCCCCGACAGGTCCCACACCGAGCGCGCGCTGGCCGTCAGCGGGTCCGGGTCGGGAAGCTCCCAATCTATCCGCAGCTCGTCGGCGGTGGCGCCCAGCCAGGCATGGGCGGTCGCCTCGTCGGGCGCCGCCTCCACCAGGTCGATGAGATAGCCCAGCTCGACCCCGAGATTGTCGGTCATCTGCTGGGTCACGTCCTCGAACAGGCGTTGGACGAAGACCACCGACAGCACCGTCTGCAGGACCACGACCGGCAGGACGAGGATCAAGGCCGCCCTGAGATAGAGCGATCGCGGCGCATAGCGTTTGAGCCAACCGAATGTCATGCTACGCACGCTAGACTGGCCGGGGCGGAGGCGGAAGATGGAGACGACGACGCTCGAGTCGGGCCTGCGGCGGTTGATTGCGCCCAACCCTTCGCCCATGACCGAACGCGGCACCAACACTTACCTCGTGGGCGGCTCCGAGGTCGCGGTGATCGATCCCGGCCCCGACGACCCCTCCCATCTGGAGGCGATCCTGGCGGCTCTCGAAGGCGCGCGGGTCGCGGCGATCCTCGTCACCCACGCCCATCTCGACCACAGCGCGCTAGCCCCGCGCCTGGCCGCCCGGACGCGCGCGCCGGTGCTGGCCTTCGGCGGGGCCGGCGCGGGCCGCGCGCCCGAAATGGCCGGGCTCGAGGGGATCGGCGGCGGCGAGGGGCTCGACCACGCCTTCGCTCCCGACGAGACACTCGCCGACGGCGAGGCGCTTTCGGTCGACGGCACCCCCATCGAGGCGATCTGGACGCCCGGCCACCTGGGCAGCCACCTTGCCTTCCTGTGGAACGGCGCGGCGTTCTCGGGAGACCTGGTGATGGGCTGGGCCAGTTCGCTGGTATCGCCGCCCGACGGTGACGTGAGGCGGTTCATGACCTCGTGTCGAGCGCTGGCCGCGCGGGGCCCCCGTATCCTCTATCCCGGGCACGGGGCGCCCGTCGCGGACCCGCAAGCCCGGATCGGGTGGCTGATCGCCCACCGCGAGGCGCGCGACGCACAGGTCCTGGAGGCGCTGGGCGCGGGCCCGCTGACCGCGCGCGACGTCGCCTCCCGCATCTACGCAGACCTCCCCCCCGAGCTGTTGCCGTCGGCCGAGCGCAACGTGCTGGCCCACATGATCGATCTCCATCGCCGCGACCGCATCGCCCCCACCGGCATCCCCGGCCTGGGAACGCCCTACGCGAGGCAATAATTTTCCCGGCCCCGCCCTTGCGGGCCCCGAACACCATTGCTATACGCCCCATCGTTGGTCCGGCGTAGCTCAGCGGTAGAGCAGTTGACTGTTAATCAATTGGTCGTAGGTTCGATCCCTACCGCCGGAGCCAATACTTCAGAAAATCTCGCGAGATCATAGGGTTGTCCTGACCCACTGCGACTCTGGACAACTTTATCCGTCCTCTGTGCCCATGCCTGTGCCCGCGGCTGTGGCCCCGGGCCCGTGCCCGGAGACGGTCGACGATGCCGAAGGTCCCCTACCTCGTGAAGCGCGGACACGTGTTCTGGTGGCGCCGGCGGCGACCGCTTTTCACTCTTCCGCAACCTTCCCCCGGCACTGACGAGGCCAGCACGGCTGCCGGGGACAGCAAGGTCGGCGGACCCGGGCATTTCGCCCTCAGCCTGCGCACCCCCTGCCCGAGGGAGGCCGGGCGCCGCGTCGCCGCGCTGAACCTCCTTTTCGAGGAGCAGCGGCGCCGCATAGAGGCCGCCATGGCTGGGGAGGACGGGATGAGTGATCAGCATTTTGTCGAGCGCGCCATGGCGGACATGGCGGCGGCGCTGCGGGCGCAGGCGGAGATGCTGGCCCGCCAGATGAGCCCCACAGGACCGGCCGTCGTCGCGGCGCTGCCGCAGGAGCCGTCCCCTCCTCCAATTTCTGACGCCCCACCTCCGCCCACCCTTACGCCGCAAGCAGCACGCCGGGGAGAAATCGGATCGACGACCCGGAATTCGAGCGCGCGGTTCTCGAGGTGGCCGAGCGCGAAGGCTGGTGGCACGAGGACCCGGATGAAATCGTCGACCAGTTCGACATGATGCTGACGGGCCTCTTTACACTCCAGGCCGGCGCTGTTGCACGAAGCGTCTGAAGGTCAGAGATCCCCTTTTCCCGCCTGATTTCAGCCGACGGGCTGCGTGACGGGAATGCCGAGGGCCGTGAATCGGTTGAGGATGGCGATGCGGACTTGGAGTTCGGCGGTCTGACGATCGAAGTCGCGGGCGGCGAGTTTCTGACCGAGGAGCTTCATGCAGTTCATTTTGGTCTCGACGCGACTGCGCCGGTGGTAGCCGCTCCAGCGTCGCCAGATCGTGCGGCCGAGCCGCTCGATAGCCCGCAGTGCTTCGGTCCGCGCGCCTGCGCCAGGGCTGTCCTTTTTCCAGGGCTTGGCGTTGCGGCGCGGTGGGATGATCGCATCGGCGCGTCGCCCACCCCGCTGCCGGTGATTTCGACCGCTCGGACCTCGAGCGTCGCCTCGTCGACAGCCAAGTGGACTTTGCGCCAGACGCGCCGCTTGGCCCCGCCATGCTTGCATGCGTGCCATTCCCCTTCGCCCCGGACCTTGATGCCCGTGCTGTCCACAAGCAGGTGCAACGGCCCGCCCGAGCTCCGGTAGGGCAGCTGCACGGCCAGCGTCTTCTGGCGTCGGCAGAGCGTCGAGACGTCCGGTACCGGCCAGTCGAGACCCGCAAGCCGCAGCAGGCTCGCCACGAAGCCCGTGGTCTGGCGGAGCGGCAAGCCGAACAGAACCTTCACCGTCAAACACGCCTGAACCGCGGCGTCGCTGTAGATCGGCTGCGCCCCGCGCTTGCCTGAGGGTGCCGCGTGCCAGGGCGTCGACGGGTCGAACCAGACCGTCAGCGAGCCGCGCTCACGCAGCGAGGCATTGTAGGCAGACCACTTCAGGGTGCGGTAGCGGATGGGCGCAGGCTTGGACATGCCGCCCAGCTATGCCTCTGGACTCATGATGTGAATCCCGGGCAGCCTTCGTGCAACAAAGTCCCTCGCCAGCCATCTGCGGAAGGTACTTCACGTCGATATGGAGGTAGCCCGGCTCGTAGGCCTTGAACGGCTTGTGCGCAGGCCGTGGCGCTGCGGGCCTCAACGCCCGCAGGCTGCCCACGCCATGCCGACGCAGGCAGCGGTCCAGCCCGGAGCGTGAGACGTTCGGGTTCAGGAACTCCCGCACCACGCAGAGAAGGTCGTCGAGCGGCAACAGCAGGGTCGTGCGCAGCGACACCGCCACCGCCTCCTGGGCAGGCGTGAGGGTCGATTGCAGCCGATGCGCCGTGTGGCTGCGGTCATGCACGCTGTCCCGGTTCCGCCACTTCCAGACCGTCTGCTCGGAGATGCCGTAGCGCTCCGCCACCATCCAGACCGGCTCGGTGTTCGCCTGGATCGCGGCCCGGATCTTCGGCGTGGTCGTCGCTTGCTTGTGAAGAGAGATCAGCATGCTCGCATCCCGTCCCGAACCTCGCGCAGAAGCGACCTTCCCACGAACAGAGAAGTCCGGCGAGGGTCTATGTGATCAGACGGGACGGAACAGGTAGGGCATGACGTGTCTCGGCGCCAAGGCGGCTGGCTGAGGTGAAGGTGACCCGGCGTCGCGCGAGGGCCGTCGAACGGCCTCCGGCGCTGGTGGCGGGTAGCCCGGCGATGAGGGAGGCCGCGCTGTGTCGTAATGAACCCGCGATGCCTCGATCACCACGCGGGCTTCGGCGAGGGAATAGAATATTTCGCCATTGAGCAGCCCGCCGCGGAGCTTCGAGTTGAAACTCTCGCGATAGCCGGTCTCCCAGGGCCTGTCCGGTTCGATGAACGCCGTCTTCGCTCCCCCGGACCCGATCCAGCCCCGAACCGCCTTGGCGACGAACGCAGTACCGTTATCCGATGGGACATGTCCAGGCACGCCGCGGAGGATGAACAGGGCGGTCGAGGCACATCGATCACGGCGGTCGAGTTCAGCTTTCGGTCGATCCGGACGGCACGCGCCATCGTCTTCGGACCGATGGCGGACAATGACGCGTCATTCCTGGGTGAACCCGTCGATGATGTTGGGCATCCTGAACGTCCTGCCGGTCGCCGTGTCGCGCCATCTGTCAGAGTGACGATGGCGACGGTCCGGCTCTCGACGAAGTCGTAGGACCAGACGTGGTCCGGCCGCTCGGGCCGGAGAGGGATGCAGGACCCGTCACCCAGGCAGGGCCGGCCCTTCCCGGGTTGTCTCGAGGGCACCTTCAGCCCCTCTCGTCGCCATACGCGTTCGACCCGCTTCACGTTGACGGCCCATCCGGCATCCCTGAGCATGGCGTCGTCAGTGGTCGCTCGGACCGGTGGCGCAACCACTGGCAACTCCGGCGGTAGCCGTAGCGCCCATATCGGCTGGCGAGCGCGATGATGTCCGCGGTCAGCTTATCTTCGCGGGACAGCCCCGCGGCGCCTTTTGGCTGCGTGGAGCGATGTTGACCCAGGGCACGGCAGGCGAGGCGCTCGGATACCTGCCACGTCTGCCTGACATGGTCGATGCATGCGCGGCGGCGGGCGGGGCTCGGAAACTTCGCTGCGCGGACCTTCGGTTCCCGAGGCAGCCTCCCTCAGGATCAGCTTCTCGGGCGTGAGATCGGAGACCGCCTTCCGCGGTCGCTCGGTCTCCTTCTCCAGCTCCTTCGGCCGCTTCACCTGGTCGGTCTTCAGCCCCCGAACTCCTTGCGCCAGCGGTAACAGGTGAACCGGTTCGGCTTCGCGCTCGGATCGATGGCGCGCTCATGCCTCCCCCCCGATCGACCGCACCGCTTTGGCCACCGATCGGCCTTGCGATACGAGCACGCCGACCTGCCGTAGCTTCGCGACGATCTTCTCCGACCTGGGCCTTTTCCCTCCCATCTCTGCATCCTCCATCTGGCTCGAAAGCCTGCTTCAGGGAGGACCACTTTTCAGGGGTAGGCCACATTGCCGGTTGGGCGTGACCTCGGGGACCGTCTTCGCCTCGCGCGAACTTTCCTTCGTCGATCTGCCTGGGCCGCGATCCGCCTGTTCGCGAACGCGTCGAAGGGCCTGTCGGCCGTGCAGCTCTTGCGGGACCTGGATGGGCAGCACGAGACGGCGTTCGTGCTCATTCACAAGCTGCGCGAGCGCCATGACGGCGAAGACGCGGAAGGTCCGTGTTGACGGCGAGGTCGAAGCCGATGGGGACGCGTTCGGAGGTCGTATCCGGCCGGCCAACCTGCGCGAGCGGCGGATCGACCGGCGGCGCCTGGACGACTTTGAGCGCCACGGAGTTCCTCAGCGCCTATCCCGGCTTGATGCTCCTTCAGAATGCCAATGGGGAGTGTCCGATCTTCTGTGTATGACCCCGCCGGTCCATGCTGAGACCGACAGGAGCATGGACCATGACAAAGA
>CANMTR010000024.1 GCA_947500825.1 uncultured Paracoccaceae bacterium
TACTCCCTCGCCGAAGCCCGCGTGGTGATCGAGGCATGGCGTGGCCACTACAATACCGCGCGGCCACACTCGTCGCTGGGATATCGGCCGCCGGCGCCAGAGGCTATCCACTTGCCGTCTCGCGAGGCCGGATCACCCCCACCTCAGGCATCCGCCTTAACACCGAGACCCGGCATGCACTAAGACTGAAACCGGACCACCCGATAGGTGCAGGCCACTGGTTCACCCGGTTTCGTCGCCTCACCACACGTTACGAGCGCCGCGCCGACATCCACAGAACTTTTACCACCCCCGCAGTCGCCATAATCTGCACCAACCAGATCAGACGGTTCTGTTAGGCGCTCTTAGTGGACCAGTTCAAAGTGCGGTAGCGGTTTGGAATAAGCTTGTTGTGCTTGCTTTGTGGATCTTGGGAAAGCTTCATGTAACAAATCCAACTCTTATCCCCGGCTTGCCCGGCCCTTCACCCACGCGAGGAAGGCACGGTCGGGGGCCGTAAGCTTCGGCCGCCCGGTTTCGATCCACCAGGAGCGCCACTCCGTCTCCAGCGCGTGGACGTCGAAGCCGGGCGCCAGGTCGCGGGCGGCGTCCAAGACCTCGGCATCGAAGCGCGGCTCGGCGGCCTCTGCCCGGCGGGCATTGCGGGTGACGCGGATCAGGTCGCCGGGCTCCTCGGACAGGGTGTAGTCGGGCAGCCGCCCCTCGGCGATCATCCGGCGCAAGGCCGCGCGGAAGACGCGGCGCGGCGCCGTCGATCCCGACTTGCGGTGCAGGATCTCGACCGAGACGGTCCAGGCCGGCTGGCGGCCGCAATGCTTTCGGGCGAGCTCATAGACCCGCCGCTCAAGGGGTTTCCTGAGGTGGAAGTAATCGCGGCTCAGGGTAAGCACCGACTTCGCCAGGACCGCCCGGTAAAGCCAGTCCGACAGGGTCACCGAAACCGACATCATCCGCCCGCCCTTGCTGCGGCGGCGGATCTCCCAGGCTTCGATCAGGCCGAAGCCCTGCGTGGTCTCGACCCCGCCGGTGGTCAGGTTCGTCGTGATCCTGGTGCCGGCCAGTCGCTCAAAGGCTTCGCGCAGACGCTGGTAAGCATCGCCGCTGGTGTCGCGGTTGGTGGCCACGAGCAGGTCGTGGGCGGTGACGCGCAAGGTCCGCGAAACGTCATGGCCCGCGTTCACCGCCGCCATGAGCTGGCTGATGCAATAGATCAGCACGTCCTTGTCGTGGATCGTCGCCCGCCCGCGGACCGACGGCGTGATGTCGATGGTCACCCCGTTGTGGGAGTAACTCAACATGCGCCTGTCGGGCCGCGTCGAGAGCGAGAAGATCGGATGTTCCATCGAACCGAGATCATCCTTCGGCGATGCATCGAAGACGTCGCAGACGAAAAAATCCGGCGCCGGATACCGTTCCGGGATCAACCCCTGCCCCGTCGACCTGCCCATGCGTGTGCATCCCTCTTTCGGGGGTTCGGTGACACCCTAACGACGGGACGGCATGTCCGTCCATCAAACTTCGGCGGATCAGAGTCGCAAAAACGGGGGATCAGAGTCGGACTAACGTGGTATCAGAGTCGGATACCCTAACCAGAACCGCCCGATCTTGCTGAAAGAAGGCGGTTTTTTCCGGAGCGGTAAACCCGTAACGTATATACTAACTCAAATAACAGCAGGCTTTGCGGTGAACCACGTGCGGAACCTCAAAATCCCGAGAATACACCCCTGATCCAGCAGGAAATTCCGGCACATGTTGCTTTTTCCATTCCATGTTCCCTGTTTTAGGGTACCTTGCAGAAAACGTAGAACATTACGAGAATAGGACTTCATGGCGGATATTCCTCCCTATCTCGGGATCGATCCCGACCAAGCCTTGTCCCAGCTCGGTGCTGCCGCCTCGACCGGCAGTTTCGCTTCCATCGCAGCGGCCTGTGCTCGGGGACGAGACGACCTGGCTTCGAGGGGGATGGGGGAAGGAGGCAACCGCCAGCTGCGGATGTTTTCCACCTGGGAAATCTGCCGCTACCTGATCCCCGTCGCCCAGGGCCATTTCCGCCGCGTCCTGAAACAGAACCCCCACTTGCCGCAGGGCCGCTCCGAGACAGAAGGCGGCGCCAAGTGGTTCACCCTCGACGAGGTACTCTCACTCCGCGCCTTCTTTGGACGAGAAGGATCGAAATCGAAGAACTACCTCCCCTTCCGCCCCGAGGGTCTTCCGGCCAAGATCGTGGCGGTGGCCAACTTCAAGGGAGGCGTCGGCAAGACCTCCACCTGCGCGCACCTGGCCATGTCGGCGGCACTCGACGGCTATAGGGTGCTGGTGGTGGATCTCGACAGCCAAGGATCCATGACCTCGATCTTCGGTGGCCACGTGGCCGACGAATGGCAAACGGTCTTCCCCCTCCTTGCCCGCCATTACGGCGAGTACCTGCGTGCCCAGAACCAGCGCGCCGTCGATCGCGGAGAGGCCCCCCAACCCCTGGACGAGACGCTGGACGAGGCGATGGGGATCGGCGCCCGGGACATCGTACAATCCACCCACTGGCCCAACATCGACCTCATCGGCGCGCAGCTGAACCTCTACTGGGCGGAGTTTCAGGTGCCGGTCTGGCGGATGCAGGGACGCGGCTGGAAGCTGTGGGATGCGCTCGGCGATCGGCTGGCCGCGGACGGCATCCTGGATAACTACGACATCGTCCTGCTCGATACCCCCCCTGCTCTGGGCTACCTGACGATCAACGGTCTTTCGGCCGCCGACATCCTGCTCGTCCCCCTCGGCGCCTCCTTCCTGGAATTCGACTCGACGGGCCGCTTCTTCGACATGCTGGCCACCACCTTCCGCTCCATCGAGGACGGCGAGAACGTGGCCGCCCGCGCGCTCGGCCGCCCCGGCGTCTCGTTCGAATGGGACGCGGTCAGGGCGGTCATCACCCGTTACGACAGCGGCCAGCAGGCCGAGCTGGCCGCCCTGATGCAGGCCTATCTCGGCACCACCCTCTCGCCCCACCGGCAGGGAACCACGGCGCTCATCGGTCAGGCCGGGGAGCAGGTGCAGGGCATCTACGAGGCCGATTACCGCGACTTCAACCGCGAAACTTACGCCCGCGGGCGGGAGACCTTCGATGCGACCTATGCTGCCGTGAAGAGCCTGATCGTCGGGGCCTGGCGGCGCGACCAGAAGGCCGCCGAGGCGGAATGATCCGTTTCGCGCGCGAAACATTCTCGAGGGAGACCTGAAAGATGGCTCGACGCAAGCGCCTGTCCTCCGCCCGTCCCGACTTCCTGTCCTCCGGTGAAGAGGCCCAGGCGCCCCGCACCTCCCCTGCCCCGATCGCCGGGATCGCCGGCGACGCGGCGCAGAGCGCTGCCGCCGCCGAGATGGCCCAGGCCCTGACCGACGCGCGCGAATCCGGGCGGATGATGGTCGACCTGCCCCTTTCCGTCATCGACCCCGCCTATCTCGTGCGGGACCGCCTCTCGGTCGACGAGGAGGAGATGCAGGCTCTCATGACCTCGCTCGAGGCGCGGGGCCAGCAGGTACCTGTCGAGGTCGCGGATCTGGGGGACGGTTGCTACGGGCTGATCTCCGGCTGGCGCCGGATCGAGGCGCTACGCCGGATGGGGCGCGACACCGCCCTGGCGCTCCTCCGGGCCCCGCGGGAGGCGGAGGACGCCTATCTCGCCATGGTCGAAGAAAACGAGATCCGGGTCGGGCTCAGCCATTACGAGCGCGCGCGGATCGCGGTGAAGGCGGTGGAGCAGGGGGTCTATCCCGACCTGTCCGCCGCTCTTCGCGGGCTTTATTATGCGGCGTCGCGTGCGAAACGTTCCAAGATCGGCAGCTTCGCCACCGTCGTCTCGTCCCTGGACGGGCATCTGCGCCATCCCGTGGCAATCGGGGAAAGGCTGGGCCTGCGCCTGGCCCAGGCCCTGGAGGGCGACGCGGGCCTCGCGAAGACCCTGACGAGCCGCCTGGATGCAGCCGAACCGGCGGATGCCGAGGCCGAGCAGGCGCTCCTGTCCGCCGCTCTTGCGACCCCGGCGCAGCCGAAGGCGAAGCGGCCCGCGCCGCAGCGGACGCGGATCGGCCCGGACCTGAATTTCGTGGAGGATCCCGACGGCAGCATAAGCCTGTCCGGACGGGCGCTCGATCCGGAACTCAAGGCCGCGCTGAAGGAGTGGCTGGTGAAGCGGGTGAAAGGGTAGGGGGCCCGAATGTTTCGCGCGCGAAACACATGTCAGGTGGCTTGGGCGATTGCCGGCTTTTCCGGGGAGGTCAGGGCCACGGCGAGACCGGCCGCAAGCACGATCCCGAGCGCGCCGACGCCGCAATAGGCCAGGAATGCGAGCCAGATCCCCGCGCCGGACAAGAGCAGGGTCAGGGCCGCAAGCCCTCCGCAAGCCAACCCGGCAACGAGATATGCGATGATCATGACCGGTCCGCCTCTCCATAGGGCCAAGGGAGAGATCGGATCGAACCGTGACGGCTTTGTGGCAATTCCGCGCCCCGGATGTGCGAAACGCGAAGGATGCTGCCGATCAGACCTTGGTCAGGGCACCTTGTCGAAGATCCGGTCGTAGGCGGCGAGAAGCTTCGGCGCGGAATGGGACCAGGACAGCCGTTCCAGCACCCGCTCCCGTCCCAGACGACCCATGCGGCGACCCAGCTCGGGATCGTCCATCAGCGTGGCGATCTTCGCAGCGAAACCTTTCGGATCGTTGGCCTCGGCATAGAGCGACGCCTCCCCGGCACTCGCGCGGCCCTCGGTCAGGTCGAACTGCACCACCGGCTTTTCCAGGGTCATGTATTCCATGACCTTGTTCATGGTGGAGATGTCGTTCATCGCGTTCCACGGGTCCGGGGCCACGCCGATGTCGATGACGTTAAGAACCTCGAGAAGCGCCTGGTCGTAGAGCGCGCCGGTGAAGGTGACATGGGCGTCGAGCCCCCGCCTGGACACGTCGCGCTGCACGTCCTCGACCTGCGGCCCGAAACCCACGATGACCAGATGCACGTCCGTACGGCCCATCTCGTTCACGAGATGGTCGAGCGCGGCGACGAGCAGGTCCATCCCTTCCTGCTGCCCGATCACGCCCACGTAGCCCAGAACCGTTCCCGCGCCGTGGCGATGATCCGGATTTCCGGGGCCGGGGACGAACTTCTCGACCTTGGGCGCGGAACGGACGACGAAGACGTCATCGGGATCCATGCCGCCCCGCTCGACGGCGATCCGGCGGAAGCTCTCGTTCGTGGCGATGGAGACGTCGGCGGTGGCGAAGGTCATCCGCTCCCACAGAAGCATCACCCGGTGCAGCATCCCCTTCTTGCCGAATTTCGCTTCGAACAGCTCGGGGCAGACGTCGTGGTGGTCGAAGAGGTACCGCACCCCCTTCCGCCGCCAGGCACGGGCCAGGAGGAAGATCAGGTCCGGCGGGTTGCAGCCATGGATCACGTCGAAGCCCTGTTCGGCATGGACCGTCTTCGCCAGGCGGAACATGTGCCGCAAAGCCTGACCGTATTCGATCGCATAGGCCTTGGCGCCGGAATGGGCCTCGGGAGGCTCGGGGTAGCGATAGATGTGAACCCCGTCGATCTCCTCGTAGGCCGCGTCCCATCCCCGCCCGGTGGGGCAGATGACGGAGACATGGTAGCCCGCCTCGGTCAGGGTCGTGGCCTCAAGCCAGACCCGCCGATCGAGGGGAACGGGCAGGTTCTCGACCACGATGAGTACACGGCGGGGGTCTGGCATGGCGGGGTCCTCGGGGAACGGTTTAGGGTCTCCGCTTGTCCATCCCGGGCCAAGTGTCGAAGGTCAAGGTCGGTGTCGGCCGGTCGTATATTCCGTGAACTTTGTTAATTTGGGGTCGAGACGGGAAAAGGGGGACAAGATCGCCCGGCGACCGGTTCGGAAATGCCTCTGTCCACCTTCGTTTTTCGAAAGTGGACAGAAGCCGAAGCCAGGTCATGTCTATTTGGAGGGGGGCGGTACCATGATCGCCCCCAGCCCGGTCGTCACACGAAGTCGGAACCCGATTTCTTGTAGGGCGCCGGTGGGGCGTTGAAGACCGTCGCGCCCCCGGTCAGTCGCGGGGCGACCAACACGGAATCGTCGGGAAGGCTTCCGTCCGCAGTGAAGGCCCGCCATACGGCGAAGTCGTTCACGGCGATCTCGACCGAGGACATGAAGTCCATGTAGATATCGCGCGGCGACCAAGACGTGTTCGTGGCTGCCGGCCTGATCGTCTCGCGGATCAAGGTTCCGTTCTTCCAGACTCTGCCGATGGCGTTGCCGGCGCCGTCGTCGAGCGTGATGGAACCCACAAATGTGGCGGGAACCTTTCCAAAGATGTGGTCGGGCGTGTAGACGTTGATGAACTGCCTGTTCGACCCTCCCTGTTCGGCACTCAATTGGGCGCGCCGATAGGAATTGTTGCCCCTTAGGTCGAGCAGGAATGCGAACTCCCGGCCATGCGCTTCGATGAAGCGATGAACCGTGTTGACCGCGGTGGCGTCCCCAATTGTCATACGGACCAATACGGTGATTTCACCTTTGCCATCGGCGGCCAATCCGTTCGGGATGGTAATCCTGGGCGCGCTCATGCCATCTGCGGGCGATGTTGCGAGGCCTTCCGAAGTCTCTGTGTGGGCCGCCGCGCTTTCGCAAACTCCGACGTTCAAGGCTTCGTCCCGCTGGACAAGGTGCAGGTCGTACTCCGTCGCCTTTGGGAGACCTGTAATGGACCCCGACAGTTTTCCGGCAGATACGACCTCGACGTCGAAGGCGCGCTCAGCCACATTCCCTTCACCGTCTGTTCCCGCGACGACGTCCTCCCCGGAGGGTGCGGGCGCCCCTGACGGGAGGAGGATACCAAACAACCTTCCGCTGCCTTCGTCGGTTTCGACCGTCCAGTTGATCCGGTTTGCGTCCTGATCCGTCGTAAGGCCGGACAGGGTGGGAGCGATATTGTCAACGTGTCCCCATGCCGGGCCCCCCGACGGCACGCTGGCGTTTCGCGAAGTAACTGTGGCCGCACCTGCCGGGATCTGGAGAGATCCTTCGATGGCCTCGCCCAAGTGGTCGTAGAGCGTCAGGGAGAACGTTCCGTCCCCGTTGTCGACGAGGGTCACGCCTTCTCCGTCGACCGTGTGAAGAGTTCCGTTCTCGCAGATCGCCGCGACGCCGATCCCGCCGACATAGAACGGGACTGCCGAGATTCGTTCACCGGCCCAAAGAACCGTCTTGTACGCTAAGGGCGTTATGACGAATTCCTGCGCCGGGGCGAACCGTTCATGCCGGATATCATCCGTCGCCAGGCCCCGGGTGGCGGAGACGGAGGCCGGCCGATCCTCGATGATCTCGAGGTTCGGCCGCGCGTTGTCGGGGAACGGGTCACCGGTCGGGTCGAGCCGGACACTTGAGGAAATCGGAAAGGACGAACTCGATCCGAACAGGCTTCGCGCGCCGTTCCTACCCTCCGACACCCAGACGTCCTCGACCCTGAGAGGTCCAGGCATGGCAAAGTCCCGCACCGGTCTCCATGCGGATGGGCTGGTGGTCGGGTCGTTGCCCCGGTTGGCGTCGATCTGTGATTCGAAGACGGCACGTCCGACCCGGCAGTATTTCTGCACATTAGTTGAATATTCCAAACCGCTTTGCCATTCACGTATATTGGTGGAGAAGCTGATTGGATAGAAACCACCATAGGGGGCTCGCACGACCATTCCCGAAATCAGCAGATTTTCGTAGGTTCGGTCTCGGTTCGTATTCGGTGCGAAACGCAGGGCGTTGGTCACGCCGATGGCAACCAGATTGCCGTCCTCGTCGTGCGAGAACATCTCGATCAGCGTATCGCGGATCGTCATGTCCTTGAACGAAGCGACCTGAAAGCCATCGAGATGCTTGTCGATGTTCGTCCAGTACTCCGTGTCTGCGTGATTGGTCCCACCAGAAGGATTTTCCCCGATAGGCGTTTCTTGAAGTGCCTTGTAGAGCCGGTAGCTCTGTCCAACGTCGTAAAGGACGTAATCGCCCTTTGAGTAGGACTGGGTGGGATCGTGGTACGTCGCGGAGGCGGGGACATTCCGGGCAAGGCCCATGTAGACTTGGTCGAAAACCGTTCGGACGCCCCCGGGCTTTACGTAATCGGAGGCTACGTTAACGCAGCGGAATCTGCGAAAGGTCACGTCTTTCGCGCCGTCCGGTGCGATTCCGTCGAAGACTACGCAGCCCCCTCGGCCGCTTTCGGCGCCGCCACCATCGAGCGTGCAGTTTTCGAACAAGATGTTCGAGGCATTCCTGCCCGGCGCAATGTAGTATTTGCCCGGGCCCGAGGCCTCGCCCTCGGCATAGCCGAACAGGCAGTCGCGAAAGACGAGGTCGGATCCTTCGACCTGGACGTGCAGCCCGCGGAAGTCGATGTCCTCGAAGATCAGATCCTTGCCATTGACGATCAACTCGTCAATGTCGCCGCGCCAGTACGTCCCCGCAGGTGGGTTTGCCGTGTCAACTGCCGTCAAGGGCGCGGTAGATGAGCGTCCCGCATTAGCCGGATCACTCAGCGCCAGGATGCTTTCATAGAGGTCGCCCCTGGAAGCCTCGACGGCGACGATCACCTCTCCCATCGCGGTATCGATGCCGTCGGAGAGGGTATATGAGATTGTCGCAAGATCGCCCTCAGAGAGGCCCTCGGCGTCGAACTCGATCAGGTAGCCGGGGGCGGGCCCCACGGAAACGGCCCCGATATCTGCGCTCGCATCGGTCACCTGCAGGGTGTCGCCGTCCAGGTCGAGGTCGTTGGCCAGGACGTCGATCCGCACGGTGGCGCCGGCGGTGACGGTTGCGCTGTCGCCCACCGCGACGGGGGCGGTGTTGGCCGGCGCCTCCACGGTTAGGGAGAAGGCGCTGTCGGCGCTACCGGCCGCGTTGCTGGCCCGGATCACCACGGTCGCGCCCGACAGCAGGCCGCTCTTGTCGGGATCGATCGTCACGAGGCCCGTGGCCGCCTCGAGCGACACGCCCGACGGGGCCGCGACGAGGGCGTAGACGAGGTTGTCGCCGACGAAATCCCTGGCTGCGTCGACCGTTCGTGCCTCGCTTCCTTCGACCAGGATCAGGTCGTCCAGGGCTCCCTTGGCGACAGGGGCGGAGACCGGTTCGGGCTCGGGCTCGGGCTCGGGCTCGGGTTGAGGCTCGGGTTGGGGTTCGGGAACAGGCTCGGGTTCGGGTTCGGGTTCGGGTTGGGGGTCCGGTGCGGGCTCGGCCGCGGCGGGAACGAAGGTGGCCCCGTAGACCGCGTCCCGGCCGCTGCCCAGGCACCCGCTCAGGGAGGTGTCGAAGGCCGGAGCCGTCAGGGCGGTGCCATTGCGCAGATCTTCGGGGCTCAGGCTCGGACCCTTCTTTCCGTCGATCTCGAGCGTCACGCCATGGCCCCAGATCGAGCGTCCGGGCACGAAGCCCTTAAGGTCGAAAGTCAGTGAATCCCCCTCCGCGAGGGGGGTGCCGTCCGAGGCCTTCTCGCCGTTGACGAAGGTGAGCAGTTCGAGGTCGGCCGCCTTCATGGGCCCGCCCCTGCCGGAGAATCTCATCGATGCAAAGCTTTTGGGCATATCGACCTCAGTACTGCAGGGTGACGTTGGCGGTGTCCGGGCCTAGGCTGGGATAGGCCAGCCACAGGCGCTCACCGGGCTTCAGGACCAGGCTGCCCTGTTCTCCCACCGCGACCTTGGCCGCTTCGTAGGGAGAGAGATCCGGGATCGTGTCGTCGTCGGTCGTGATCCAGGCGAGCTGGCCCAGCCGCGAGCAGTTCACCATCTGGATCTCCTGCTCGTCCTCGGCTGCGTAGCGGGCCTGGGAATGCCAATGGGAGTGGGAGAGGATTTTCCGGAATGCCATGTCGGTCTCCTTCGGAAAGGCCCCGGAACTGGCGAGCCGGGGCGTACGAGACCTCCATTCGACTTGGCCGCGGTGAACACGCCCCGTAGGGGGAGGCCGTCCAAGGGCGGCCCGAGGCAACGCCAGGGGCGCCCCGCGTCTCCGTGCGGTCAACGATCCCGGGATAGGGGCGGGGACGTTTCGCGTCCGGGCCAGCCCGCATATGGGTCACGACATTCCCCGCATCCCTTGCTAGAGACGCCCCCGACCCTCAGCGAGAGAGAGTACATGCAGATCGAGGACACGCCGCTCGAAGGCGTAAAGATGATCACGCCGCCCCGCTTCGGCGACAGCCGGGGCTTCTTCTCCGAGACGTGGTCGCGGCCGAAGCTGGCCCGCGCGGGGATCGGGATCGACTTCGTGCAGGACAACCACTCGCTCTCTGCCACGCCGGGCACGGTCCGGGGGCTGCACTTCCAGGCGCCGCCCCATGCCCAGGACAAGCTCGTGCGCTGCGGGCGCGGCCGGCTCTTCGACGTGGCCGTCGACATCCGGCGCGGCAGCCCGACCTACGGCCGGTGGTGGGGGACCGAGCTCAGCTTCGAGAACGGCCGCCAGCTCCTGGTGCCGGCGGGGTTCGCCCATGGCTTCGCCACGCTCGAGCCCGATACCGAGATTGTCTACAAGTGCTCGGACGTCTACGCGCCCGAGACCGAAGGGTCGCTTCTGTGGAACGACCCCGAGATCGGCATCGACTGGCCGGTGACGGACGAGGCCGTCCTGTCGGACAAGGACGCCGCCGCGCCGCGCCTCGCGGAACTCGATACGCCCTTCGCGTGGGAGGCAGCATGAAGATCCTCGGTACCGGAGGTACGGCATGAAGATCCTCGTCACCGGAGGGGCGGGCTTCATCGGCTCGGCGGTCGTGCGCCTTGCCGTCTCCCGCGGCCATCACGTCGTCAACCTCGACGCCCTGACCTATGCCGCCTGCGAGGCCAACGTGGCCGCCGTGGCCGACAGCCCGCTCTACGCCTTCGAGCATGCCGACATCCGCGACCGCGAGGCGCTCGACCGGGTCCTCGAGGCCCATGCGCCCGACGCGGTGATGCACCTGGCGGCCGAAAGCCACGTGGACCGCTCCATCGACGGGCCGGCCGACTTCGTCGAGACCAACGTCACCGGCACGTTCAACCTCCTCGAGGCCGTGCGGAAGCACTGGGCGGGGCGGGGCCGGCCCGAGGCCTTCCGTTTCCACCACGTCTCCACCGACGAGGTCTACGGCTCGCTGCCGGGCGACCCGTCCGTCAAGTTCACCGAAGAGACGGCCTACGACCCCCGTTCGCCCTATTCCGCTTCCAAGGCGTCGTCCGACCACCTGGTCCGCGCCTGGGGCGAGACCTACGGCCTGCCGGTCGTGCTGACCAACTGCTCGAACAATTACGGCCCCTACCACTTCCCCGAGAAGCTCGTCCCGGTGATCATCCTCAACGCCCTCGCCGGCAAGGAGCTTCCGATCTACGGGGACGGGTCGAACGTGCGCGACTGGCTCTATGTCGAGGATCACGCCGACGCGCTCCTGACGGTTCTGGAGCGGGGGCGGGTCGGGCGATCCTACAACATCGGCGGCGAGAACGAGATGAGCAACCTCGACCTCGTGCGCACCCTCTGCGCCATCCTCGACGAGACGCGCCCCAAGGCGGCGGGCTCCTACGCCGACCAGATCGCCTTCGTGGCCGACCGTCCGGGCCACGACGCGCGCTACGCCATCGACCCCGCCCGCATCCGCGAGGAGCTGGGCTGGCGCCCCTCCGTCACGGTGGAGGAGGGGCTGCGCCGCACGGTCGAATGGTACCTCGCCAACGAGGCGTGGTGGCGCGCGCTCCTAGACCGCAGGGGCGTGGGCCAGAGGCTGGGGGTGGCGTCGTGATCCTCGTCTTCGGAAAGACCGGCCAGGTGGCGACCGAGCTCGCCCGGCAGGCCCCCGACGCGACCTTCCTGGGGCGCGACGCGGCCGACCTGTCCGACCCGGAGGCCTGCGCCGCGGCGATCCGCGAGCATCGCCCCGGGGCGGTGATCAACGCCGCCGCCTACACGGCCGTCGACCGCTCCGAGGAGGAGGAGGACCTGGCGCGGCGCGTCAACGGCGAGGCGCCCGGCGCCATGGCCCGGGCCTGCGCCGAGCTGGGCATTCCCTTCGTCCATGTCTCCACCGACTATGTCTTTGACGGGAAAGGGGAAACGCCGTTCTCGCCCGATGATGCGACCGCGCCGCTCGGGGCCTATGGCCGCACCAAGCTCGCGGGGGAGGAGGCCGTGCGCGCGGCGGGGGGCGTCCACGCGATCCTCAGGACCTCGTGGGTGTTCTCGGCCCATGGCGGCAACTTCGTGAAGACCATGCTGCGCCTGTCGGAAAGCCGCGACGCGCTGTCGATCGTGGACGACCAGGTGGGCGGCCCGACCCCGGCCGCCGACATCGCCGCGGCCTGCCTGGCCATCGTCGGAAAGCTGTCGGACTCCCGTCGGCTTTCCGGCGTCTACCATTTCTCGGGTGCGCCGGACGCGAGCTGGGCCTGTTTCGCGCGCGAAACCTTCGACCGGGCCGGGCGCGACGTGACTGTCACCGGCATCCCGACCGCCGAGTACCCGACCCCGGCGGCGCGGCCCCTGAACTCCCGCCTCGACTGCTCCGCCACCTTGGCGGCCTTCGGCATCGACCGCCCCGACTGGCGGCAGGGGCTGGACGCCGTCCTGTCCGAGCTCGGCGCCACCTGAAAGGACCTTCCATGACGAAACGCAAGGGCATCATCCTGGCCGGCGGCTCCGGCACGCGGCTCTATCCGATCACCATGGGCGTGTCGAAGCAGCTCCTGCCGATCTACGACAAGCCGATGATCTACTATCCCCTGACGGTGCTGATGCTCACGGGCATCCGCGAGATCGCCGTCATCACCACGCCCCGGGACCGCGAGCAGTTCGAGCGGACCCTGGGCGACGGCAGCCAGTGGGGCCTGTCGCTCACCTTCATCGAGCAGCCCTCCCCCGACGGGCTCGCCCAGGCCTATCTCCTGGCCGAGGATTTCCTCGACGGGGCGCCCTCGGCCATGGTGCTGGGCGACAACATCTTCTTCGGCCACGGCCTGCCCGAGATGCTGGCCGCGGCAGATGCGCGGCAGGAGGGCGGCACCGTCTTCGGCTACCACGTGGCCGACCCCGAACGGTACGGCGTGGTGGATTTCGATGGCGAGGGCCGGGCCACCCGGATCGTGGAGAAGCCCGAGGTGCCGCCGTCGAACTTCGCCGTCACCGGGCTCTACTTCCTCGACGGCACCGCGCCCGACCGCGCCCGGTGCGTCGAGCCCTCCGACCGGGGCGAGCTGGAGATCACGACCCTGCTGGAGAGCTACTTGGGCGAGGGCGCGCTGTCGGTGGAGCGGATGGGCCGGGGCTATGCCTGGCTCGACACCGGCACACACGCCTCGCTCCTAGACGCGGGCAACTTCGTGCGCACCCTGACCGAGCGCCAAGGCCTGCAGACCGGCAGCCCCGACGAGATCGCCCACGCCTTGGGCTGGATCGACCGGGACCAGTTGATGGAGCGGGCGAAGATCTTCGCCAAGACCGATTACGGCCGCTACCTCAAGGACAGCCGGGGCGGGGCGGACTGACCCGGCCCCGGCCGCCCCGGTCCGGCGGCGTTCACGGGGCGAGCCCCATCTGCCAGAACCCCACCTCCAGCCGGGTGGCGGTGGCGAAGCGGTCGCTGAGGGCGGCCCAGCGGGGGCTCTCCTCGGGCCGCTCGCCCAGGCGGCGCGCGACCGCGCCGTCGATCAGCGCCCCCACCTCGGCGCAGAGCTCCTGGTACTCGGCCCCGCCATAGGTCTCGATCCAGTCGCGGTAGGGGGTCTCGCCAGCCTCGTCGGCCAGCCGGCAGCCGATCTCGCCGTAGCCCAGCACGCACGGGGCGAGGGCCGCGAGGAGGTCGGTGAAATCGCCCGCATGGCCCGCGTCGAGCACGTAGCGGGTATAGGCGATGTTGGGCGCGCGCTCCTCCGTCGCGCGGAGCGTGTCCTCGTCGATCCCGGCCTCGGCGCAGATGCGGACATGGAGCGCCATCTCGTCGTCGATGAGCGCCCGGGCGGTGGCCGCGCAGACGCGCATCTCGGCGACCGTGTCGGCCTTGGTCACCGCCAGCGACCAGGCCCGGGCGAAGTGGACGAGGAACAGGTAGTCCTGCGCCAGGTAGTCGAGGAAGGCCGCGCGGGGCAGGGTGCCGTCGGCGATCCCGGCGACGAAGGCGTGGCGGGTATAGGCCGCCCAGTGGGGGGCCGCGTCGCGCCACAGGGGAAAGGTGCGCCCGTAGCTCATCGCGGCCCCCCGGCGGTCTCGGCCACGATCACGGCCAGGGTCAGCGGGCACGGGGCGGGGCGGGTCATGCGGGGTCTCCTGTCGGGGATGATCCGAGGGCGACGAGGGCGATCTCGCCGTCCCAGTGGCGGCGGAGGCGCTCGGCCGCGGTCCACGACCGCTGGCCGGAGCGGCAGCAGAGCACCGCGCGCTGCCCCGGCGCGGGCGTCGGGCCGCCGGGGCCGAAGGCCTCCACTTCGTGGCGGCGGGCGCCCGCGCGGGGCAGGGGCCCCTCCTCGGGGGCGCGCAGGTCGACGACCCAGTCGCCGGGGGCGATGTCCGCGGCATCGAGGAAGCGGGGCGCGCGCGCGGGCTCGGGCGCGCCCGCGAAGGAAAAGCCGCCCGTGCGATGGGCGCGCCCGTCGTAGCTGACGACCCGGCCGAGCGGCGAGGGGGACAACCCGGCGACGATCGCCAGCGCCATCTGCGCCTGCAGGCCGCCCACCACGCCCACCACGGGGCCCAGCACCCCGTCCTCGGCGCAGGAGCCCAGCCGCTCGGGCAGGTCGGGAAAGACGGCGCGCAGGGACGGCGCGCCGCCGCAGAAGGCGCCCGCGTAGCCGTCGGTGCCCAGGGCGGAGGCGCTGACCAGGGGCAGGTTCGCGGCCAGGCAATGGTCGGAGGCCACGTAGCTCGCCGCGAAGCTGTCGGCGCAGTCGAGGACGAGGTCCATGCCCCGGGCCAGCTCGGCCACGTTGCCGGGGCCGAGGGCGGCGACGACCGGCTCCACCTCCGTTTCGGGGTTGAGGCGGGCGATCGCGGCCTGTGCCGCACGGACCTTCTCGCGGCCGATGTCATCGGTGCCGAAGAGCGTCTGGCGGTGGAGGTTGCCCTCCTCCACGCGGTCGGGATCGACGAGGCGGATGGCGCCCACCCCCGCGCCGGCGAGGTATTGCAGGACCGGTGCGGCGAGCCCGCCCGCGCCTACGACGAGGACGCGGGCGGCCGCGATCCGCGCCTGCCCCCCGGCCCCGATCCCGGGCACGGCGACCTGGCGGGCGTAGCGGCTCATCGCGTCACCTCCATCCATTCCGCGATCCGCGCCTCCGGATCGGGGTTCAGCGTGATGTCGGTGACGACCGAGACGATGTCGGCCCCGGCGGCGAAGGCCTCCGGCGCCCGGGCGACCGACAGCCCGCCGATGGCCACGAGGGGCGTCTCGCCCGCCCGCGCCTTCCACTGGCGGACGCGGTCCAGCCCCTGCTCGTGCCACTTCATCTTCTTCAGGATCGTGGGCCAGACGGGGCCGAGGGCCACGTAGTCGGGGGCGCAGGCCATGGCGCGCTCCAGTTCCGCCTCGTCGTGGGTCGAGATGCCCAGCCGGAGCCCGGCGCGCCGGATCGCGGGCAGGTCGGCCCCGTCCAGGTCCTCCTGGCCCAGATGGACCCAGTCGCAGCCCAGGTCGATCGCCTCGCGCCAGTGGTCGTTGACCACCAGGGTCGCGCCGGCTTGCCCGCACAGGTCGCGCCCCCGGGCGATCCGGTCGCGCAAGGCGTCGCCCGAGAGGTCCTTGAGCCGCAGTTGCACCAGCCGCACTCCCAGGGGCAGGGCGCGGGGCAGCCAGCCGGGATCGTCGAAGATGGGGTAGAACCGGTCGAGGTTCATTCCAGCACCGCCAGCCCGAGGACGGGGGTGGAGGGCGCGGCCATGTCGCGCGGCTCCATCGGGTCGGCGGCGCGCGCGAGGCGCCCGGCCTCGAGCGCGCGGGCGAACCCTTCGGCCATCGCGGCCGGGTCGCCCGCCTTCGCCACGGCGGTGTTCAGGAGCACCGCGTCGAAGCCCATCTCCATCGCCCGCGCCGCCTGGGAAGGCAGGCCGAGCCCGGCGTCGATCACCATGGGCACGTCCGGGAACTGCGCGCGCAGGGTGCGCAGGCCGTAGGGGTTGTTCAGCCCCAGCCCGGTGCCGATGGGCGCCCCCCATGGCATCAGCACCTCGCAGCCCGCCTCCAGCAGCCGGCCCGCGACGATTCCGTCCTCGGTGGTGTAGGGAAAGACGCAGAAATCCTCCTCGACGAGGATCCGCGCGGCCTCCACCAGGCCGAACGGGTCGGGCTGGAGGGTGTCGGCGTGGCCGATCACCTCGAGCTTGATCCAGGGCGTGCCGAAGAGCTCGCGCGCCATGTGGGCGGTGGTCACAGCCTCGCGGACGCTGTGGCAGCCGGCGGTGTTGGGCAGGACCGGCAGGCCCAGCTCCCGGACCACGTTCCAGAAGCCGCTCCCCGCGCCGCCCGAGGCCTCGCGCCGGATCGACACGGTGGCGACGCCTGCGCCGGAGCGGCGGAAGGCCTCCGACAGGACCCGGGGCGAGGGGTACTGGGCCGTGCCCAGCATCAGGGGCGAGGCGATCTCGGTGCCGTAGAAGGCGGTCATCTCAGCCTCCCTGCCGGGGTGCGAGGATCTCCAGCCGGTCGCCGGGGGAGAGCTCGTGGCCCTCCCGCAGGGCCGAGGGCACGAAGGTCTCGTTCACGGCAGTGGCGACGCGCGCCTCGCCGTATCCCAGTTCCTCGATCGCGGCGGCGAGGGTGGCGGACCGGATCTCGGCCGTTTCTCCGTTCACGGTGATCCTCATTGCACGACCTCCGATGGTCGCCCCTCCAGCACCAGGTCCGCCACGCGCCGCGCCAGGGCGGGCGCGAGGAGGAAACCGTGCCGGTAGAGGCCGTTGACGTGGATGCGGTCGTCCTGGCGGACGATCCGCGGCAGGTTGTCGGGAAAGGCGGGGCGGGCGTCGGCGCCGAGCTCCAGCACCTCGGCCTCGGCGAAGGCGGGATGGAGCGCGAAGGCCGCGTTCAGAAGCTCCACCGTCGAGCGCAGCGTGACGGGCCCGCGCCCGTCGCTTTCGATCTGGGTGGCGCCCAGCATGAAGACACCACCGCCGCGGGGCACGATGTAGAGGGGGTGGCGCGGATGGAGGAGCCGCACGGGGCGGGCGATGCCCACCTCCGGGGCCCGCAGGACCGCCATCTCGCCGCGCACGCCGCGCAGGTCGGGCAGCCGGTCGCGGGCGGCGAGGCCGCGGCAGTCTATCACCGTGCCCGCCGGCTCCCCCTCGGGGTCGACCGCGACACCGCGGGCCGCGAGCCCCGCGCGGAGCGCGGCCAGGGCGTCGCGGGGGGAGAGATGCGCCTCATTGGGGAAGTGCAGCGCGCGGGAGAATCGCTCGGCCAGATCCGGCTCCAGACCCGCCAGGGCGTCCCGGTCGAGCCAGTCGTGGCCGCCGGTGCGCCGGGCGAAGCGGTCCAGCTCGCCCCGGTCGCGCCCCAGCGCCACCACGAGGGTGCCGGCCTGCGCGACCTTTGCTCCGGCCGCGCGCCACCAGGGCAGGGCCTCGCGCCCCAGCCGGACCACCGGCTCCTCGGCCGTCTCGCCCTCGCAGTCGGGGGCCAGCATGCCGCCCGCCCACCACGAGCAGCCATGGGGGCCGGGATCGCCCGCCGGATCGACCAGCCGCGGGGCCGCGCCGCGGGCGGCCAGCTCGTAGGCGACGGCCAGCCCCGCCACGCCGGCGCCCAGGACGGTGATCGCCTCGCTCATGCCCAGAGCTCGTGGAAATGGTGGACGGGGCCGTGGCCGCTGCCCACATCCAGCCCGTCGGCGGCGGCGATGGCGCCCTGCAGCCAGCCATGGGCGCGCCGCGTCGCCGCCGCGACCCCCTCGCCACGGGCAAGGCCGGCGGCGAGCGCCGAGGCCAGCGAGCAGCCGGTGCCGTGGGTGTTGCGGGTGGCGATCCGGGGCGCCTCCAGCGTCTCGGAGCCGCTCTCGCCCACCAGGATGTCGCGGCAGGTCCGCCCGTCCGCGTGGCCGCCCTTCATCAGGACCGCCTGCGGGCCCATGGCGCGCAGCGCCTCCCCCTGGCGGGCGGCCTCCCCGGGGGACGCGGCGGCCTCGCAGCCGAGGAGCTTCGCGGCCTCGGGCAGGTTGGGCGTCAGCACCGTGGCCCGCGGCACGAGCCGGTCGCGCAGCGCGGCGACGGCGTCGCCCGGCAGGAGCGGGTCGCCCGACTTGGCCACCATGACCGGATCGAGCACGACCGCGCCGTCGTAGCCCCTCAGCGCGTCGGCCACCGCGGCGACGATGTCGGCCGCTCCCAGCATGCCGATCTTCACCGCGTCGGCGCCGATATCCGACAGGACCGAGGCGACCTGATCGGCCACCAGGTCGGGGGCGAGCGTCTCCACCCGCTGGACGCCTTTCGTGTTCTGGGCGGTGATCGCGGTGATCGCCGTCGCGGCATAGACGCCCAGGGCCGAGGCGGCCTTCAGGTCCGCCTGGATCCCGGCGCCGCCTCCGCTGTCGGAGCCCGCGATGATGAGGAGTTTCGCGACCCGTGCCATTGCTTTTCCCTTCCGCGTGCGGGCCGTCGATGCCGTGGACGGAAGGGGGGCGGGGGACCTGTCGGTCCCGTCGCGTGTCTCCGTTCCCTCCGCCGGCATGGCCCGGATCAGGTTCGATGGGTCGGCGTGTCGCCTCTCAGCCCCTCGACGGGGCACCCCAACGGATATGCTCGTCAAGCTAGGGAGTGCGCGGGCCCCGTGCAAGCGGGGCGGCGGATCTCAGCCCGCCGCCGCCTCCCGCGCGATGCGCACGGGCACGGCCTTGGAGCCGGGCGTCTTGGAGGCGCGGTCGTGCAGGCCCATGGGCACCAGCACGTTGCATTCGGGGTAGTAGGACCCGACCGTGCCTTCGGGCATCTCGAAGCGGATCACCTCGAGCCCGCCCAGCCGCCGCTCCACCCCGTCGCCGGCATCGCCCAGAAGCGCCACCCGGTCGCCGTGGGAGAGCCCCTCGCGCTCCATGTCGGCGGCGTTCATCAACAGCACGTCGCGCGTCCCCTCGATGCCGCGGAAACGGTCGGAATAGCCGTAGATCGTGGTGTTGAACTGGTCGTTCGAGCGCATGGTCAGAAGCGTGTAACGCCCCGGTTCGGGCTCGAAGGACAGCGCGTTGAGCCGCTCGGGCACGGTGAACTCGGCGCGTCCCGACTCCGTCTTCCAGATCCGGTGATGGGCGGGGTTGTCGCGCCAGAAGCCCCCGGGGCGGTTCAACCGCGCGTTGAAGTCGCGGAAATCGTCCGGGTAGGTCGCCTCGATCAGGTCGCGGACGCGGGAATAGTCGTCCACCCACTCCGCCCAGGGGCGCCTGGGGCTGGCGGGGGTCAGCGCCTGGGCGATCCCGGCGACGATGGCCAGCTCGGATTTCAGGTGGTCGGAGGCGGGGGAGCGGTGCCCCTGGGAGCCGTGGATCATCGAGAAGCTGTCCTCGATGGAGATGTACTGGTTGCCGGTGGCCTGTTCGTCCTCCTCGGTGCGCGCGAGGCAGGGCAGGATGTAGGCCGTGCGGCCGGGATAGAGGTGCGAGCGGTTGAGCTTGGTGGAGACCATCACCGTCAGGTCCTGGTCGCGCCACGTCTTCTCCAGCCGGCCGGTGTCGGGCAGGGCGCGCAGCAGGTTGCCGCCCAGACACAGGATGGCGCGGATGCGGCCCTCCAGGATGCCCTGCCCCGCGTCGACGACATGGGTTCCGTCCTCCCTCGGCGGGTCGAAGTCGAACATCTCCGCCAGCCGGTCCAGGGGGACGAGGTCTGCCTTCTCGGCGATGCCGACCGTCCTTTGCCCCTGGACGTTGGAATGGCCCCTGACCGGGCACATGCCCGCGCCGGGACGGCCGATATTGCCGCGCAGGAGCAGCAGGTTCACCAGCATGCCGATGTTGTCGGCCCCGTGCGCTTGCTGGGTGAGCCCCATGCCGTAGACGCCGATGACGCTTCGCGCCTCCATGTAGACCCGGGCCGCGTCGCGCAGGGCGCCCTCGTCCAGGCCGCATTCGGCGGTGATCGCGCCCCAGTCGGCGGCGCGGGCATGGGCGATGAAATCCTCGTGGCCAGTGGCGTGCTCGCGCAGGAAGTCCCAGTCGATCACCGTCCCGCCGGCCGCGTCGTCGGCCTCCACCACCGCCTTGGCGACACCGAGAATCGCGGCGATGTCGGTGCCCGCCTTGAGCTGGTGGTACTGGTCCGAGATCGTCGTCTCGCGCCCCATGGCCATGTCGAGCGGGTTCTGCGGATCGACGAAGGAGACCAGCCCCTGCTCGCGCACGGGGTTGAAGGTGACGATGCGCGCGCCGCGATCCTTGGCCTCCTTCAGCGGGTGCAGGAAGCGCGGCGAGTTCGTCCCCGGGTTCTGGCCGAAGAAGAAGAAGCAGTCGGTCTTCTCCAGGTCTTCCCAGATCACCGTTCCCACCGGCGAGCCGATCACCTTCTGCAGGTTCACGCTCGTCGTCTCGTGGCACATGTTCGACGATTGCGGCAGGTTGTTGGTGCCGTAGAGGCGGGCCAGCAGCGCCCAGAGATAGGACGCCTCGAGCCCCGCATGGCCCGAGGAATAGAACACCACGTCGTCTGGCGGCAGCTCCCCCAGCTTGGCGGCGATGTCCGCGAAGGCCTCCTCCCAGTTTACCTCGACATAGCGGTCGGTCTTCGCGTCGTAGCGCATCGGGTGGGTCAGGCGGCCGGTGGATTCGATCTGGTGGTCGGTCCAGTCCAGAAGCTCGGCGACCGTGTGGTCGTCCCAGAAATCGGGGCGGCAGCGGGCGGTGGTGCTTTCCCACAGGGTCGCCTTGGCCCCGTTCTCGCAGAACTCGAACGCCTTGTAGTTGGCCGGCTTGGGCCAGGCGCAGGACGAGCACATGAACCCGCCGGGCTTGTTCTGCCGCCCAAGGCTTTCCAGCACGCCCGGCGTGGGCCAGCTTTCGCCGAAGACCTGGGCGATGCCGCGCATCGACCCCCATCCGCCGGCGGGGCCGCTCTCGCGCGGCAGGTCGTCGTGGATGTCGTCTTCGGCCATGTGGTCCTCCTGGGCGGCTCGTCGTCCCCGATCCGTTCCAAGAACGCCCGTGCGAGGAAAAAGGTGCCCGCGCCTCTCCGGGGGCCGAGATACGGAGGCCGAAGCGCGGGGGCCCCGCCCGGAACCCGCCCGGCCCGCGGGTCTTGAGCCCCAGAGACCCTCATGGAGGCGCGTTCCCCGATGGCCGAGCCCGCCCGTCTTCCCGCCGTGCCCGACCTGCCGGAGGAGACGCCCGTGGCGATCACCTGCAACGGCAGCGCGCAGGCGGTGATGATGGCCACCCCCCGCGACCTGGCCGATTTCGCCTGGGGCTTCGCCCGGACGGAAGGGTTCCTGGACGGCGCGGGCGACGTCGAGCGATTCGAGGTCCTCGACCACGGGGAGGCGGGCCGGGAGGCGCGGTTCTGGCTCGTGCCCGAGCGGGCCGACGCCCTCGCCCGGCGGCGGCGGCGGATGACCGGCCCGGTGGGCTGCGGGCTGTGCGGTATCGACAGCCTGCACGAGGCGCTGCGCGAAGGCCTCGGGGTACAAGCTGCGGAGCTGCGCCTGACGCGGGCGGAGGTCGCGGGCGCGACCGAGGCGCTGCGCCGCCACCAGCCGCTGCGCGACCGGGTGCGGGGCCTGCACGCGGCGGGCTTCCTGCGGCCGGGGGCGGGGATCGTGCTCGCGCGCGAGGATGTCGGGCGCCACAACGCGGTCGACAAGGTCTGCGGCGCGCTCCTGAGGGGCGGCACCGACCCGGGCACGGGCGCGGTCGTCACCACCAGCCGCGTCTCGGTCGACCTGGTGCAGAAATGCGCCGCCATGGGCGCGCCGATGCTGATCGCCGTCTCGACGCCCACGGGGCTGTCGGTCCGGGCGGCCGAGGCGGCGGGGCTGACCCTGGTGGCCCGGGCGCGGGGCGGGGACTACGAGGTCTTCTCCCGCCCCGACCGGATCTCGTGATCAGGCCGGCAGGTCGGCCGCCCGGGGGTCGTGGATCGGGCAGCGGTTCACCCGCTCGCGGAACCGGGCCGAATGGTCGTAGGGCGATTTCCGCGCCCGGTTGATCGAACCCATGGGCCGGTGCGCGGTGATCCCGTTCCAGGGCGCGAAGCGCATGGCGTCGTCCACGGCCGTGGCGCGCGCCTCGCTCCAGGCCGGCTGGGACGTGGCCTCGACGACGGCCACGGTCTGGAAGGGAGAGACCTCCTCGTCCCAGACCACGGTGGCGTCCTCGATCGGCTGGGCCTCCACGTCGCGCAAAAGCTGGACGCGCAGCTCCCACTTGGCGGGCGCCTCGCGCATGGCCGCGTCGATCTCCTCGCGCAGGGCGTCCGGGCGCCCGGAGGTGTCGACCTCCCGCCCCGTCAGGCGGGTGAGGGTGTCCGACACGGGGACGAGCTGCACCTTGGCCACGTAGCCGCCGTAGCGGTAGGGCGTCTGGGTATAGAACGTCTCTCCCAGGGGGTGCGTGTTGGGCGCGCCGCCCAGGGTCTGCAGCGTGGGGGAGGGGCCGAGGGCCTTGTCGACGCCCCGAAGCGCCTTCGACAGGAGCTTCTTGCCCCATTCGGCCCGGTCCGTGGTCGCGGCCAGCAGCTTCAGCGTCCTGGCGAAGTCCTCGGCCGAGGCGGCGCTGAAGGCGGGGCCGTTGATCATCACGAAGTCCTGGGACGTGCTGTCGTCCTCGGTGTCGAGCCGCTCGCCCTCCACGTTCACGACCTTCAGGGCCAGCCCCCGCGGGACCGAGACGGCATCGTCGAGCAGGTCGCCCGGGTTGGTCGAGATCCGCAGGATCGCGTCGTGGGCGCCGGGGCGGGCGAAGATCCCCTGGGCCAGCTCACCGGGCAGGCCGTCGGGGATGGTCATCCTCGCGGCGATGACGCCGTGGCTCTTGGCGTGGACGGAGCGGTAGGCGTGGCCCTCGTCCTCGGCCACGCGTTCGAGGATCGTGTCCATCGTGTCGTTCATGTCGCGGATGGTCTCGGCCTCGGTGGCGTCGACGCTCTCCAGCTCGTCGCTGTAGGGAATGGGGTCCTTCATGTCTGTTCTCCTCCGGCGATGGGTGGGTGGCGCCGTGGGCGCGCCTGCCTTGGCCCGTCCCGCGCGGCGCGCGGGACGGGCGGGGGGTCAGCGTCGGGCAGCCTCGCCGCGGACGGGCGCGGGGATCTCCTGCGCGCGGCCCCTGGCGTCCGCGTCGTCCTTGAGGCTCTGCATGTCGATGACGTGGCGGTAGCGCGGATTGCCGTTCCTGAGCTCGTCGTAGACGCCCTCGATCTGCTGCATCGGGATCGACTTCACCTCCGGCGTGATGCCGTGCTCGGCGCACAGGTCGAGCACTTCCTGGGTGTCGGCGATGCCGCCGATCAGCGAGCCCGCCAGGGCGATGCGGTGGAAGACGAGCGGCGCCGTCTGCACGTCGTCGAAGCCGTTCATGTTGCCCACCAGGACCAGCGTGCTCGACGGCTTCATCAGCCCGACATAGGGGTTGATGTCGTGCTTCACCGGGATGGTGGAGATCATCATGTCGAGGCTCATCGCGGCCTTCTCCATGGCCGCCTCGTCGGTGGTGACCAGCACCTCGTCGGCGCCCATCCCGCGGATCTCGTCGCCCTTGTCGCGGCTGCGGGTCAGGGCGACCACGGTGGCGCCCATGGCCTTGGCGATGCGGATCGCCATGTGCCCCAGGCCGCCGATCCCGGCGATGCCGATCCGGTCGCCCGCCTTCAGGCCGAAATGCTTCATCGGCTGGTAGGTGGTGACGCCCGCGCACAGGATCGGCGCGGCGTCCTCGTTGCCGATGGCGTCGGGGATGCGCAGCACGAACTCCTCGCGCACGACCATGGCGGTGGAATAGCCGCCGTAGCTGTTGGTGCCGTCGGGCACCTTGGGGCCGTTGTAGGTCAGCGTGCAGCTATGGGGGCCTTCGCAATACTGCTCGTCGCCGCGCGCGCAGGCGTCGCAGTCCTGGCACGAGTTGATCATGCAGCCGACGCCCACGCGGTCGCCCGCCTTGAACTTGGTCACGCCCGCGCCGACCTCGGTCACCACGCCGGCGACCTCGTGGCCGGGCACGCAAGGATAGACCGTCGCGCCCCAGTCGTCGTCGACGAAATGGAGGTCGGAGTGGCAGACGCCGCAATGGGTGACGTCGATCGCCACCTCGCCCGGGCGCACGTCCGTGCGGGTGAAGCTGACGGGGACGAAGGGCTGGCCGTGCTCCGGCACGCCGTATCCATGGACTTGCATCTTGTCGCTCTCGTTTGGGGAATGTCTCGGGGTCAGGCGGATATCCGGTCCGCCGGGAAGTGATCGCGGGGCGCACGAGGGCCCGCGGCGCGGTGTCTGCCGTCGGCTGTCATCGGGCGCTCCGTCACCTGGATGGAATATCGGAACGATCGTTCCGATCTCCCCGGGAACGACCCTTCCCGGGCGCCGGTTCCGCGTGTCGTGCCCGGGCCCCGGATCAGGAGACGAGACGTCGCAGGTCGTCGCGCAGGACCTCCACGGGCGTTCCGGCCTTCCGCATCAGGGTCGCGCCGTAGGCGGCCGCCATCAGCCCCCGCGCAGCGGCCGCGCCGCCCGCGAGGGGGCCGAGGATGTCCTCGACCGCCCGGTTGTGGGCGTGCAGGACCGCGCGCACGTCCGCGTCCCTGGCGGCCATCTCGGCCATGCAGTTCACCAGCAGGCAGCCGCGCGGCTCCTCCATCATCGCCAGCGTCTCGACCAGCGCGCGGAGCCGCGCCTCCCGGAGCCGCCGGTCGTCCGCCGCCAGCGCCTCCAGCGCTTCCAGCCCCCGGGCCGAGTAGCGCCGGAGCGCGGCGAGGAGCAGCTCGCGCTTGGAGCCGAAGGCGTCATAGAAGCTCGACCGGCTCAGACCCATCGCCGCGAGCAGCTCGCCGATCGAGGCGGCCTCGAACCCCTCCGCCCGGAGAAGGCCGATCGCCGCGTCGAGGGCGGCGTCCCGGTCGTGCCGCCTGGGGCGCCCTGCGCCGTGTGCTGGGTCCTGTGCCATGCTCCGTCCGTCCCCCGCGTTGGTCCCGGGCGCGGGGGCCATGCGGCGCCCGCCCTCGTCGCGGCGGGAACGTCCGGGGGGCGCGCAAGGCTCCATTGCCGGGAACGGCCGCCCCGTCGGCGTGCCGTCCCCGTGCCCTCACTCCCGCCCGGGGCGGGCGCCCGGGGACGCGTCGACCGGCCAGAGCGGCGTCCGCGGGGTCGTCCTGCCCGGGTCGGAGACCTCGAAGCCCTCGGACGGCCTGACGACGAGGTGGCTGTCGGCCCGCGCCGCCTCGACGGCGTCGAACCACCCCTCGTAGAGCTGCCAGAGCCGGTCCGGGTCCGCGAACCAGGGATGCATCTTCCGCCGCCGTGCCCTGGCGCCCCGGTAGTTGCGCACGTTCCGCCCGAGCGCCGAAAGGCTGGAACGGCGGGCGACCTTCCGCCAAAGCCGGCGCCGCCGGGAGAGCGACCGGGCGAGGAGCGTGGCGGGGTCCTCCCACAGGGTGAGGACATCGAGGCGCGCAGAGCGCCGCAGCAGCCCCAGGGCCGGGTCGCTGTCGAAGTCCGTCGTGTCGTGGAACGTCACCGGCCGGAAGATGTCGTAGTGCAGGACGCATCGCCGCGGAAGCGGCGCCCTCTTCGGGTCCGCAAGGCCGATCGCGTCCACGAAGGTGAAGCCGGACATGTCCCACGACCCGAGTTCCGGGGGCAGGGCGGGCCGGGGCGTCGCCCCCCGCAGGCCCTCGACGAGCGTCGTCTTGCCGGTGCAGGAGGCCCCGGCGATCACGATCAGCCGGTCGATCTCGTCGCGATTGCCATCCATGCGTCTCTCTCGGCTTCTTCGTGCGGGAATGCCCGACATGGGGCCCGCGGGGGAGAACATCCACCCGTCCGCCTTCTCCCCCGCACGGGAGGGATTTGCAGAAGGGGGCGTGGGCGTGACACATGGGCGAGCCGCCGCAGAAGGACGCCGCCCATGCCTCTCCCCCCTCCGGAGGACGCCGCCCCGACAGGCCGGGCCGCGCGGCTGCAGGACCATTCCGTTCCGGTCTTCGACGGGACGAGGTCGCATTACCATGTCCGGCGCGGCCTTCTCCGGCTGCGGGCCGAGGCGACCTGGGCGTCGTGGCGGTACCGCGCGGCGCTGGCGGGGGCGGAGACCTTCGTGCAGTTCGCCGGATGGCCGCGCTCGGGCCATTCGCTGGTGGGCGCCCTGATCGACGCCCACCCGCAGGCGGCGGTCGCCCACGAGCTCGACGCGATGGGCCTGTTCCGCAAGGGTGTTCCCGCGCACCGCCTGCCCGCGATGTGCCTGGCGAACGCGGCCGCCTTCACCGGGGCGGGCCGCCACTGGAACGGGTTCTGCTACGCCGTCCCGGAAGCGCCGCACGGCCCGGGGCGGCACCTGCGCGTCGTCGGCGACAAGAAGGGCGACTGGGCCACGCGCTGGTCGGCGGCGGACCCGTCCCTCCTCGACCGCCTGCAGGCCGGCGCCCCGCTCGACTGCCGCTGGATCCTGGTGACGCGCCACCCGGCCGACAATATCGCCACCATGTCCCTCAGGCGCGGGGGCGGCTACGACCGCCTGCGGATCGCCGCGCGGGGTGGCGACGAGGGCGCGGCGCTCCGCGCGGCCCAGTCCGAGGGCCGGATCGCCGCGGAGGTCGACGACGCGATGATCGCCGATTACCGCGCCCTGGCCGCGGCGACGGCGGCAATGAAGGCGCGCGTGCCGGCCGGAAACTGGCACGAGATCGTCTACGAGCGCTTCACGGCCGCCCCGAAGGCGGAGCTCGCGCGGTTGGCGGGTTTCCTCGGCCTCTCTCCAGACCCGGGCTGGGAGGAGCGCGCCGCCGCCATCGTCCGCCCGAGCACCCGCCGGAGCCGGGACGGCGTGTCGTGGCGCGACGACCAGCGCGCGCTGGTGGCCCGGACGGTGGCGGAGCACGGTTTCCTGTCGCCCTACGAAGGCGACGTCTGACAGGCCCTCAGGCGGCCCCGGCGCCCTCCAGGAGCTTGCCGAACGTGCCGCCGCCGCGGGACAGCGCCTCGTAGGAGCCCGTCGCCTCGACCCGTCCCCCGCCCAGGACCACGATCTGGTCGCAGGCCGCGACGGTGGAGAGGCGGTGGGTGACGATCAGCACCGTCTTCCGGCCGCTGAGCGCGCCGATCGCGTCCATGACCGCGCGCTCGGTCACGGTGTCGAGCGCGCTCGTCGCCTCGTCGAAGACGATCACCTCCGGGTCGCGGTAGAGCGCCCGGGCGATGCCGATGCGCTGCCGCTGACCGCCCGAAAGCCGCGTGCCGCGCTCGCCGATCTTGGTCATGTACCCGTCGGGCAGGGTGTCGGCGAACGCGTCGAGCTTGGCCATGCGGGCGGCGCGGGCCACCTGGTCCATGTCGATCTCCCCCGGGGGGACGCCGTAGGCGATGTTGGCGGCGATGGTGTCGTCCACCAGGTGGACGGATTGCTGCACGTAGCCGATCGAGCGCTGCCAGGCGCGCAGGTTGGTGCCGTCCACCGCCGTGCCGTCCACCGTGATCCGCCCCGCCTGCGGCGGCAAGAGGCCCAGGACGATGTCGACGAGCGTGGTCTTTCCGGCGCCGGTCGAGCCCACGAAGCCGCAGCTCGTGCGGGCGGGGATCGTCAGGTCGATCCCCTCGAGGCTGGCCCCCGCCGCACCAGGGTAGCTGTAGCGGATGCCCTCGAGCGCGAGCGCGTGGTCGAGGGGCAGAACCCGGTCGCCGGCGGGCCGGGGGGCGGGGGCCGTGGTCTCGCGCAGGTCCCTGAACAGCGCCTCGAGCGCGGTGCGGTTGAAGCGCATCTGCGTGCTCGACCGGAACAGGGTCTGCACCGTGGGCAGCAGCCTCAGCCCGGCCAGGGCGAAGGCGCCGAAGACGGGCAGAACCGTTCCCGGGTCGCCCTGGCTCGTCGACAGCAGGAAGAACAGGAACAGCAGCATGCCGCCGAACCCGATCGCCTCGAGCCCGTGGCGCGGCAGCTCGGCCAGGAGATCCATGGAGGCCTGGTGCCGGGCCAGGCGCCGCGAGGGGTCGTGGAAGCGCCGGATGTAGCCCTCCTCGAGCTCCATGACCTTGACGTCCTTGATGCCGCCGAGCGCCTCCTGCGCGATCTGGAACCGCTCCCGGTTGGCGACCCGGCGATCCTCGCCGATCCGCTCCAGGAGTCCGCGCAGCCGCCAGTAGAGCAGGGCGAAGGCCCCGCCCACGAGCGCCGCGGTCATCAGCGCGCCCAGGGGTTCCAGCCGGACAAGGAACAGCACCATCGTCGCCGTCGCGATGCCGTCCGAGATGAACCGCATGGCCGGCGTGATCGAGCCGTTCACCACCTCCCGCGTCTCGGCCAGGAGGGTCTTGGCCAGGTCCGCCGAATGGCGCGACAGGTACCACTCGTAGGGGTTGCGCAGGTATTTCGTCAGCAGCGACTGGGCCAGCGTCAGGACGATCCCGCGGGTGAAGCGGGCGGTGGCGTAGACGGTGACGACGCGCACCGCGACGGAGACCAGCAGGACCGCGAAGACCGCGAGGCACAGCGCGCCGAGGAAACCCCGCGTGTCCTCGAACCCGCCCCAGGCGTAGAGCCTGGAGAGAAGGTCGTTGTCGGTCACGGCGGCGGGATCGGAGATCACCGCGAAGAGCGGGATGATCGCGGCCACCCCCACCACCTCGGCCGCCCCCGCGGCGAGCATCAGCCCCACCAGGATGGCGAAGTTGCGGCGGTCGCGCCGGGACAGGAGCGACAGGATCCGGCGATAGGTGGCGATCATGGCGACCTGCGTTGCGTGGTGCGCCCCGATCGGGCACAGGAGAGCGAGACCGGACCCTGCCGCATGATGCCGCCATGGCCAAGACCGCTTCCGCCACGTTCCCGGCCGCGACGGGGGGGACAATTCCGTCCACGGCCGAGCCGGGGGCGATCCATGTGGTGATCCCCGCCCGGCAGGCCGCGGCGTATCTGCCCGCCTGCCTCGCGGGCACGAGGGCGGCCGGGTTCGCGCCCGGGGAGGTCACGGTCGTCGACGACGGCTCGACCGACGGCACCGCCGGGATCGCGCGGGAGGCGGGCGTGCGGGTCGTGTCGGGCCCGCGCCGCGGCGCGGCGGCGGCGCGCAACGCCGGCGCGCGGGCGGCGATCGGGGCGGGGGCGGAGATCCTCGTCTTCGTCGACGCCGACGTGGTGCCGGGCGAGGACGCGCGCGCGGTGATCGCCGAGGTCCTGGGGGCCGGCGGGGAAGTGGCGGCCGTGTTCGGCGCCTACGACGCGCGCCCCGCCGCGCCCGGCGCCGTCAGCCGGTTCCGCAACCTGCTGCACCGCCATGTCCACCTGCAGAATGCCGGCCCGGCGGCGACATTCTGGACCGGCCTCGGCGCCGTGCGGCGCGGTGCCTTCGAGGCGGCGGGCGGGTTCGATCCCGGCCAGCGGATGATGGAGGACGTGAAGTTCGGCATGGCGCTCGCCCGGGCGGGCCACGCGATCCAGCTCGATCCGCGCCTTCAGGGCACGCATCTGAAGGCGTGGTCGCTGGCGGGGATGGTACGGACCGACCTTCTGGACCGGGCGATCCCCTGGTCGCGGCTTTTGCTGTCGCAGGGCGCCGCGCTGCCCCGCGGGCTCAACACCGCGCCCGCGGCGCGGGCGTCGGTGCTGTGCGCGGGGGTTTTGCTCCTGTGCCTGCCGGGCCTTCTCGTCCGGCCCCTCGGCGCGGCGGGCCTCGGGGGTGCCGCGCTCCTGGTGCTGGCGGCGGTGAACGGCCCGTTCCTGTCGCGCCTGCGGCGCGAGGCGGGGGCCGGTCTCGCCCTCCTCGCGGTGCCGCTCCTCGCCGTCCACTACGCCTGCGGCGGGGCGGGCTACGCCTGGGCGCGGATCACGACGCGCCGGTGAGGCGCTTCTCGGGCGCCTTCTTGTCCTTGTCCTTGACCTCGAACTCCTCGTGGTAGGAGCGCTCCACGTTGACGTTCCACACGTCGTGCTCCGCCCCGGCCACGTTATGCGCGGCGAGGATCGCCGAGAGCATGGAATGGTCCTGGTTATTGTAGCGGTGCAGGCCGTTGCGCCCCACTGTCTGGAAGTTCTCCAGCCCCTTCAGCCAGTCCTGCACCGTGGCCAGCGCCTCGCCGTACTCGGTGTCGTAGACCGGGTAGGCCTTGGGCTGGCGGATGATCGCGGCGCCGATCACCTCGTCGGCCGAGGCGAGGCCGAGCTGCTGCAGCTCCTGGCCGGCCAGCTCGCGCAGCTCCGCGTCGGACATGGTCCACAGCCCGTCGCCCTCCTGGCAGAAATACTCCATCCCGATCGAGGCGGTGTCGGGGTCGGGCAGCATGTCGGCCGACCAAGCGCGGAAGTTCTGGATCCGGCCCACCTTCACCTGCGGCGCATGGACGTAGATCCAGTTGTCGGGGAACGGGTCGGCGCGGTTCAGGACCAGGGTGACGATCAGGAAGTCGCGGTATTTCAGCCGGTCGGCCGCGGCCACGACCTCCTCGGGGGGGGGCGGGTCGAAGGCGTGGATCAGGTCCCTGAGCGCCATGGAGTTGATCACGCCGCCCGTCCCCACGGGGTGGATCTCGGTGCCGCCGTCGGCGTCGGTGGCGGTGGTCTCGACCCCCGTGACGCGCGCGCCCTCGCGCAGGACGCGGGTGACGGCGCGGTTCATCTCGACCGTGCCGCCCTGTTCGCGCACCAGGTCGCGCGTCTTCTCCCACATTTGGCCGGGGCCGAGGCGCGGATACTGGAACTCCTCGATCAGGCTCGTCGTGTCGTTGGCGCCCGAGATCGCGTTCCACACCGCCTTGGAGAGCGAGAGGTTCTTGATCCGCTGCGCGGCCCAATCGGCGCGGATCTGGTCAGGCGGGATGCCCCAGACCTTCTCGGTGTAGGAGCGGAAGAAGTGCATGTAGAGCCGCCCGCCGAAGCGGTTGATCACCCATTCCTCGAACGTGTCCTCGACCCGGTGGGGGCGGACCTGCCACTTGAAGTAGGACAGCATGATCCGCGTCGCCTCGTAGGGGCCGATGTTCTCCAGCGCGTTGAAGATGCGCAGGGGGTAGGAGTAGAACTTGCCGCGATAGTAGATCCGGCTCAGCCGCGGCACGGTGATGAAGTCGTCTCCCATCACCTCGTGCCACATGGCCTCCACCTCGGGCACCTTGGTGAAGAAGCGGTGGCCGCCGATGTCGAACCGGTAGCCGTTGGAGGTCTCGGTCCGGGCGATGCCGCCGACCATGCCCGAGGCTTCGAACACGCGGGGCGTGAAACCGCCTTCCGAGGGGGCCGTGCGCTGCAATTCGTAGGCGGCGGTGAGCCCGGCGGGGCCGCCGCCGATGATGACGACATCGCGTCCGTCATCGGGTCGTTGGGAGGCCGGGGCCATGGTCGTGTCCTTCCTGACGTCCGTCGCGTCAACCGGTGCGGGACAGTCCATCCCCGGAAAAGGTCGATCGCAACCCTGATACGGGGACGGGATTTCTCAATCCGGGCGGCTGGTCAACGCCGTTCTTCCCCGGTATGGGCCCCCCCCCGCCGGGCGTGCCAGGCCACGAGGCGGGCCTCCCAGGGGGCGGGAAGGAGGCTGGCGGCGGCCGCGGCCAGCTTCAGGCGGCCGTGATCCTCCCCCAGGACGGCGACCGGGTCGCGTAAGGCCGCCCCGCACATGAGGCGGCGCAGATCGGCCGCCTCGCCCGAGGCATAGGCCCCCGCCGCCCAGACCATCATCGCCCGCGCCCGCGCCCGGGCCAGGCGGCGCGGCCCCAGGAGCCCGCGCGCCCGGGCGCGGGCGCCGACCGTCTCCCAGCCGGCGCGCTGTCGGCGCCAGTCGGCGGTGATCTGCCGCCCCCGCCTCCGGTAGGAGACGAGAACCTGCGGCAGCTGGGAGATGCAGTCGCCTCCGCCGGCCGCCACCCGGATCCAGGCGTCGAGTCCGATCGCCGAGGGCAGGGACGAATCGAACGGGCCGGCCCGGTCCAGTGTCTCGCGGCGCAACAATACCCCCGTATCGGTATGGATCGGGTTCTCGAACAGCAGATCCGCCGCCGCCAGGGGGGACTCCCGGCGCCCGGATTCGAGGCCCAGCGGCGTGCCCCGCTCGTCGATGTAGCGGCAGCGCGGAAAGACGAGGCGGGCCCCCGGCGCGGCGAAAAGCCGCCCGGCCAAGGCGGAGAGCGCGCCGGGATCGAGCAGGTCGTCGCCGTCGGCGAACAGGACCAGCTCTCCCGTCGCGCGCGCTAGCGCGGCGTTGCGCGCCGCGCCGAGCCCGGCATTGCCCTGCGAGACCAGCTCGGTCCGCCGCCCCGGCCCGGAGCGGCCGAACGCCTCGAGCGCCCGGCCGAGCGCGGCGGCGGTGCCGTCGGTGGAGCCGTCGTCGACCACGACCAGCTCCATCTCGGGCCAGTCCTGCGCGGCGAGCGAAGCGACGGTCCCCTCCACGAAGGGGGCCACATCGTAGGCCGGCAGGACGACGCTGACGCGGGCGCGCGCGGTCATTCGGTACGCTCGAGAAGGTATATCTGCCGGCCCCCGTCCTCGGTGGAGGTGATGGCCAGGCGGCGCCCCGTCGCGTCGGGGGCGGGGTGCAGGTCGCAGCGGAACGGCCCCTTTGCGGGGACGTGACCCGAGAAGGCGGCGATTCGGTGCCGGTCCTCGCCCCCGGGGCCGGATTCCCACAATTCCGGCGCCTCGCGGTAGGGCGTGTCGTAGACGATGCGGCGGGGCAGGGCGCCCGCCCCGGGCGGGGCGGGGGGCAGGTGGCGCAGATGCACGTTGGCCGACAGGCCGCCGCCCATCAGGCCCGTCCGCGTTCCCTCGGGCGCGGTGTCGCGCACGATCGGCATGTCCCGCCGCCGCTCGTCGAAGTAGTAGAGCCGGTCGTCGTCGAGCCAGATCACGTGGGAGGTCGCCCGGCCCAGCAGGCGCAGGTCGCGGCCCTCCCCGGTGTCGCAGGTCAGGCTGACGCCCATCCGCCCCGACCACGGGCCAGTCCGCCGCCGCCAGCGCAGCTTCAGGGTGACGCGGCCGCCGCCCGGGGCGATCTTCACGTGGTTGAACCAGTAATGGTAGGGCAGCGCCCGGTGGCGCAGCCGCTCCACCGCCGGGAGCCGCGACATCAGGAACGCCACCGCCCGCGACAGGGGCAGCAGCAGCCGCGGCGCCGATCCGTCGAGGGGCACCTGCCAGACGCCGTCGTCCCCGGGACAGCGCGGCAGCGCCGGCTCCGGCCCCTCCACGGCATAGCCGTAGCCCGGGCGCAGCGCCTGGAGGCGGGCCATGTTCACCGACAGGCCCGACCGGCCGTCCGGCATCACCGCGTAAATGGGCATCGGCAGGGTCCGGGGAGCGCCGCCCGCCGCCGGGTCGAGGAGCCTGGCCACGAACCGCCCCTCCGCGCGGTCGTTCCAGACCAGCCGTTCGGGGCCTCCCTCGGCCCGCGGCACCCATTGCGCCATCGGCCCCTGCTGCCAGCTCCAGGCGGTCGAGCGTCCCAGCGGCTGCCACGATCCGGGCCGGTCGGCCTCCACCAGGCCCACCTCGACCGCGTCGCCGGGGGCGGGATGGCGCGTGGCCGCGTGGGCGTGCCTCAGCGCCGCGAGGCGGGCACCGGCGGCGTCGAAGACGGGAATGTCGTAATAGCTGTGGGCATGGACCACGCCCCGGTCGCTGCCGAAGGTGAGCTGCCGCCGCCGCCAGCCGCTCATCGCCGCAGCCCCCCGGACATGGCCGCGAACCGGTCCCGGACCCGCAGGACCGGCTCGGTCAGGGGCTTTCTGCGCCCTAGGCGGCGCAACTCCTCCAGCCTGCGGGGCCAGGGGGCGGGCGGCGGCGCGACCTCCTCCTCCAGCGCGACCCGGGACAGGGCGACGCCGCCGCCGTTGCGGGCGAAGTGGTCCAGCTGCCGGCGGCCGTACTCGGCCCCGGCGGGGCTGACCCCCGGCGTCGCGAGGCGCTTTTCCAGCCGGTCGGGCAGGGTGTCCGTCCAATGCACGTGATCGACCTGGGTGGGTACCGAGAAGCGGAAGGCCGGGTCGTCGATCTCCCGGAAGGAGCCCAGCGGATGGCGATAGAGGTACCGCGCCTCCCGGACCGCCACGGGACAATGGCCGCCCCGATGGGGGAGGAGACGCCCCCGTGCGGCCATGATCTTGACGGTGCCGCCACGGCCATGGGCCGCGCTCGTCCCGCCGATGGAGGCGGCCACCTCCGCGCGGAGGGGGAACTGCTCCAGGGCGGGCGGGCTCTCCCGCACGGGGGCGAGCGCGCCGCCCGGGGCCAGCCGGTCGATCATCACCCCCTGGACGCAGTCGGCCCCGAGCGCCTCGGCCCGGCCGAGGCAGTCGGCCATCGGCTCCGGCCAGCGGTGGAACTCGTCCACGTCCGCGTTCAGCACCCAGTCGCCCGGCGGGCAGACCCGCGCCTGCACCTCGCCCCGCTTCGCCCACATGGTGCCGGAGGTGTAGGGGGCGATCCAGATCTCGGGGGGATGGGTCACGCCGGCGGCCGCGAGAATCTCGCGCGCCCGCCCGATCCCGGGATCGGCGGGGTCCGTGGCGTTCAGGATCACTACGATCCGCCCGGGCTCGACCCCGAGCGCGAGGTAGTGGCGCAGCCAATGGGGCAAAAGCGCGAGGTCGTGGGCCACCCCCACGCAGGTCAGGCACCAGATCGGGTCTTGCGTCACGGCGCGCGCTCCCCGTCGGCGCCGCGGCCGCGCTCGGCCAGGCGCGCCTGCGCGTATCCGGCCGCGGTGGCCACCTGGCTCAACCCCAGGAGGGCGGCCTCCACCGGCCTGCGGCGAGAGAAGAGCCCCGCGTAGAAGGACAGCGATTCGAACTTGGCGCGCCGGTCGCCGGAGCCGTCCATGCGCCGGTGGAGCCGCCGGGCGCCGCGCCCGTAGCTCGCGTGCTGGCGCCAGAACCCGCGCAGGTCCAGCGCATGGGCATGGTCCACCACGGCGTCGGGGGCGTGGACGAGGCTCCCGCCCCGGTCCTTCCATCGCAGCGACAGGTCGCGATCCTCCGACGCCTGCCGGAAGGCCGGGTCGAAGCCCCCCGCGGCCAGGAAGTCCGCGCGCAGGCAGCACATGTTGTTGGTGGTGAAGAAGGCCATGCCGCCGTCGCGCTCCGCGTAGCGGTCGGTGAGGTAGTTCGCCAACGTCTGGCTGGCCCTCGAATAGGCGTTTCCGTCCAGGGCGTTCACGATCCGGCCGCCGGCCAGCCGCCCCGCAGCGCCGCCTTGCGCCGCGACCAGCCGCAGCGCCCAGTCCGGGCGGGGGCGGCAATCGTCGTCGGTGAACAGGATCCAGCGCGCGTCCCCCGCCGCCGCGACGCCGGCGTTGCGGGCCGCGCCGGGGCCGGCATTCTCCTGGCGCAGGGACGTGACCCCGGGGCCGGCGGCGGCGCAGACGGGCCCAAGCGGCTCGGGCGATCCGTCGTCGACCACGATCACCCGCCACGGGCCTCCCTCGAGCCTTGCGAGATGCGCCAGGCAGGTCTCCAGCTGCCGCGGCCTGGCGAAGCTCGGTACGACGATCGCCGCCTCCGCGGGTGCGGGGTTCCGCTCTTCGTCCGTTTCCGGCGTCATCCGTCCTCCCCGGGCGAATATCCTTCCGGAAACGTGGGTCCGGTCAGGCATGGCCACTGGATTTGAGGGGAATCCTGTGCTGCAAAGCCCCCGGGCATGCAAGGGCGGTACCATGGGCGACGCGAAAGACGGCCGGACCGGTCACGTGGCGGGGATCGGCCTGCTGACGCTCGTGCTGCTCTGGCCGGCCCTGTGGTCCGGGGCGCCGACGGCGTTCTTAGACACCGTGAACTACTACGCAAGCGGCGGCGGTGCCGTCGGGTTCTTCCTCGACCGCACGGGGCTGGACGGCCTGTTGGGCGGAAGCACGCCCGGCGAGGGTGCGGGTCCCGCCGGCGAGGGCGGCGGGCAATCCGACGGTGTCGCCACCGACGTCCGGTCCGTCCCCTATTCCGTGTTCGTGAACGTGGCGATGCGGGTGGTGGGGCCGATGGCTACGGTGGTGCCCATGGCGCTCGTCACCGCCTGGCTGATCTGGCTGATGGCCGCACCCCTGCGGCCCTCGGTGCGGTTCGCCGTCGGTACGGGCTCGGCCCTGGCGACCACGATGCCGTTCTACGCCGCCCAGATCATGCCGGATATCCAGGCGGCGTGGCTGATCGCGATCCCCCTCGTGGTGATGCGCCGCGACGGGCGGCTGGGGCCTGCGCTCTCGGCGGCACTCCTCCTGGCGGCCGTGGCGGCGATCCTGGTCCATTACAGCCATATCCCCCTGGCCGCGGCGACCGGCACGATCCTGGGGGTCTGGTTCCTGGCGCGCCGTCGGCCCGGGGCCGCGCTTGTCGCCCAGCTTCCGCTCGTCGTCGCCGTCGCGATCAACCTCGCAATGTCGGTCGTCATTGCCGGCACCGGCGGGGGGGGCGGCTCTCCCGGGTCCGGCGGTCCGGCCGCGGAGGAGTCGGGAGGCCTCAGCGTCGTGCCGGGGCGGGTCCCCGTCCTGTTGGCCCGCCTGTTCGAGGACGGGGCGGCCATCCGCTACCTGACCGAGACCTGCCCCGAGAACGGGTTCGCCATCTGCGAGGTCTACGATGACGGGTTTCCCGACACCTCCCGCGAGGTCCTCTGGGGGGAGGACAACGTCCGCTCCCTCGCCACTCCGGCGCAGATGCGCCGCGTCACCGCCGAGGAGATGGCGCTGGCCCGCGAGGTGATCCTCTACGCCCCGCTGGCGCAGATACGCGCGATGGCCCGGAACACGGGGGATCAATTCCTCCGGATCGGCTTCTCCGAGATGCGCCTGGCCGGCTACGAGATCCTCGGCCCGCTGAGGGTCCGGCTCGATCTGCGGCGCGCGCCGTCGTGGCTGATGCAGGGGCTGGAGCGGGTCCAGGCCGTCTCCGTCTCGCTGTCGGCCCTGGCGCTCCTGGCGCTTGCCTGGCGGGTGCCGGCGCTCCGGGCGCCGGTCGTCCTGCTCGCCGCGGGGCTTTTGGCCAACGCCTTCGTCTGCGGCGCGCTCTCGGCCCCCGCGGGACGCTACCAGGGGCGGATCGTCTGGCTCGTCGTGACCCTGGCGCTGGTCTGCGCTCCCCAGTGGTCGATCCGGCGGTCCGTCCCTCCGGTTCGGACCTGAGGCTACGAGCCCCGGACGCTGCTACTTCCTATCAGTCGGTGGCCCGACGGGCGCAGACCTTATGGCGAAGCCGGAAAGTCGTTCGGGAGGGCACGGAACCGATATCATTATCTCCGGCGTCCAAGCGTGGAGGATGCGGCTGCAATCTTCGCCGCCTATGCTATCGACGCGACGGTTACGAAGTATCTCGCTTGGCCACCGTAGGTCTTTGATGATGGGTTGGGTAGCCCCTCCTGACGGCACTTTGTGCCAGTGTGATCCGAGTAGGATCGGGAGGATTTTGCTATGAAGGACGTAAAGATCATCGGCGTTGACCTGGCGAAGCAGGTCTTTCAGCTTCATGGGGCGGCCGCGGATGGGTCGGT
>CANMTR010000025.1 GCA_947500825.1 uncultured Paracoccaceae bacterium
AAGCTGCTCGGCCAGAAGCTCATGGCCCGAGACTTCGACCGCCAGACCGCCGAACTCCAGGTCCGCATCGCCATCCTGAACCGCTTCACCGCCCTCGGCATCCCCGTCACTCAACCCGTCGTCTGACCTCGGCGGGGGAAGGGGAAGATCCGCCTTCAGAAGTTCCCTGCAACAGAGCCCCGGCCGACCCCGAAGCGATCTGCGAGGGTTCGGACCGATCGCGCATCGATCCGGTGGATCGATGGAAGGTGACAAACCAGCGACCGAACATGCGGTTCGTGGCGGTGAGGAGTGATGAGAGGCGGGGCATGGCCGCGGTGTCTCGCCTCCGCGAGCTCCTGATCCGGCAGCGCACCCGGACGATCGACGCGTCGTGCTGGAAGCACGACTTCGGCATGACGTGGCCACCGGACCGAGATCGTCCCGCAGGGTGCCGCGAGCATGCGTCGGCGGATCACGTTGATCGAAGACCCCGCAGCGACCTGCCCGAGGCGGCACGCGCGACGTTGCAGGTCCTCGTGGATGTCCTGCGCCACGTCGGATCGCGTTAGATATCTCACCCCGACCACCAGACGGGCCCGCGGTACAGACGGCCGGATACAGGTAAGCACCCTTGACGCGGCAGACGAAGCTTCGAAAAACGCTCTTGCGCAAGGGACGGCCCTAGATGTTGTACGGATTCCATGAGGAATTCGTCTCGTGAATCCAGCGTGGTAGCCGGATGCCATGAGCAGACCCGCACCGCCGAGCTACGAGACGCGGAACTGGCGAGCCTACAACCAGGCGCTCAAGCGCGCCGTTTCATGGCCTCGCCGACGCCCTGGTTTGACCCCGAGACGATCCGGGATGCGGCACCCACGGGCAGGCGTGGCCGCCTGCAGACCCACGGCGATGCCGCCGCCGGAAGACGCTGGCAGTGAACATTGCCTACCGTGGCTCCGTGGGCCCGGTGCATCTGCTAGCGGACAACGAGGCATGGTCCGCCACCGGTTCGAGGACGATGCCGAATGGCATCACGGCGGAGGGAGAAGGCGAGGGGCATGCCCGCAAGCATGCCCGCCCCAAACGGGTTCGCCATTGTCGCTCGGACCATTGGCGCGACAGGGCTTGCCTATCGTAAGGTCCCCCTTGTGATTGACGAGCAAACCCCGGACGCCCGGGCCGTCGAGGTCACCGGACGTCATATGGGCGGCGCGCCGGTGCGCCCTGACTTGCTCGACCAGATCCCGGCCGACGAGGAAATCGAGAGCGTCACCGCCAAGCGCAGGGGCCGGAAACGAGGCGCGGCGCCCATCGAAACACCTCGGCCGCGCGACCTGGCAGAACTGGAGCGGATACCACCGCCGGAGCCGGATCGTGACGAAGATGCCTCGCGTGACCCGAAGGTCCGCGCAGCCAAACGGCTGGGCCGGCGCCTCCATGGCGAGGGACTTCGATCCCCGGGTCGCCGCGTGCTAGGTCCGTATCGCCGTTCTGGATGAACGCACCCCTCACAGAGCCCGTGGGACAAGTCCCGACGTGGCAAGGGGTAGTCCGGCCGGCAGCTGATCTGCGCAACATGTATGACCGCCCTTGGCCTGCCGGACACTGAAAGCCCCCGGCATCGCCGCCTTTCGGTCAAGGCGCTTCGAGCGCCCTTGCCGATCGGATCAACGGCAAACGACCATGCTGTAATCGAGTTCGCCCATCGACTCGGCCTCCATTACCGGAATTTCCGAAAGCAGCTTGACGCGCGCCTCCAGGCTGCCGACGAGATCGTGGCCGAGATCCATCGCCTCCCCGGCGCGGGCGTGGCTGTACTCGGTCAGGTAGCGCTGCGCCAGGCGATCCTCGCCGGCCTCGTAGAGCGCGAGCGCCGTGGCCTCGACATCCGCAACCTCCTCGAGCGAACGATCCTCGAACGCGGTCAGCGCCTCCGTCACTTCGGGGAGGTACTTCTGCGGATTCGAGCAGGTATAGTACATCACCCGCTTGTAGAGCCGCCCGGCGAACTCCGTCGCTTCCTGAAGCGAGGCCTCGTCGGTCACGAACGTCGTGGCCGAGCCCTTGGTGAGGTAGCGGTGCTTGCGGAACTCCGGCGGTACCGACGTCACGCCCATGCGCCACGGAACGAACGGCGCCGTGATCGACCCTGTGGGCGCCACCCACAACGTTCGCAGATCCGGGTGCGCAACGTCCTGCGCAAGGCGGGCAGCTTGGCCGTATCCGTTCGAATCCTGCGAGATCGACGGATCGCGAACCACGTCCATGAACTCGCGGAAGGTCATGTCGCCCGCCAGCTCCCCGAGCTTGCGCTCGATCTCGATCACGCCCTCGCTGCGCATCGGTGCGTCCTGCGCCCCGTAGACCTCGTGGACGTCGAAGGGCTCGCCGGCGTCGGGGTCGTACCAGCCCTGCTCGACCGCGAAGGAGATCAGGTTGTCGGAGCCCATGAAGTCCGGGTCGTCCTGATAGTCGTCGGGGATCTCGCCGATATAGCCGGGATACGACATGCGGACCTCGTCGGGGCCGAGGCGCTCGGCCACCCACAGCCCTTGGCTGCCGGAGAAGTTGATGAGGACCCAACCCTCCTCGGCATCTGCGAACATATGCGAGTTGCCGCCATAGGTGGAAAAGCCGTGTTCGTCGATCAGCTCCCCGACGAGTTCGGCGGCGCCGCGGGCGCTCTCGGCGCGCTCCATGACGATCCGCGAAAGGTCGCTGTATTGCGGCCCCGTCTGCGGATTGTCGGTCATGTCGATGAGCTCCTGGCGCGACGGGGACCAGATGTCGCGCGCGGCGACGCCCTTGTCGTTGAGCCCGCCATTCGTGAGCGGCGGCGGAAAGCCCTCATACTCGGTATAGGTCATGGAGATGAACTTGTTGGTCTCCGCGACCTGCGGGATCTCGGTGAGCTCGCCGGGCATGAAGGCGTCACCGGTCACCCCGACGGTGATCGTCGCGCCCTCGGGATGCGTACGGGCGGGCACGATGCGGAGGTAGTGGCTCGAGACCTCTTCGCCGGTGCCGCCGATGAAGACCTCGCCGTTCTCGGTGAGGTTTCGTCCCACATACAGGCCATAGCTTGCGGAGGCCGTCACCGGCACAAGCACAAGTGCCGCAACGACAGTAACAAACGCTGTTGAGCGTGTCATGTAGTTTCCTTCGCTTGTGGATGGCTATCCTTCCTCGGCTCCGAGGCCGTGTGTCAAGGCGGCGTGAAGCGGAGGGGCGGCGGCGCATGTCGTGGAGATCCACGGCGTCGCCCAGCGCCGGGCGTGCAGGGCCTTGGCTGTGAACCGGTCGAGCCTGTGCTGTCGCAGCGTGCACCCGGATGATGCCGAGGCGCGGCCCGCGATGAAGGCCGTCGCGGCCGAGAGGCGGCAGCCCGTGCCCGGAAGGGGCTGGCAATACGCGCCGCGTCGCCCCGGCCATCAACCCGCGGACCCTCTAATGGCCGGAGGAGAGTCGCGGCTCAGGCCAGGGACTTCGGGCCAGCTTCGCCGCGCATTACCTGGTTTTCCGCCTTTTGCCATCGGGCGGGGGAGGTCGTGCCGCGCCTCTGGCGACCTGCCGGGTCCGCTTCGCGCACGCTGTTCCAGACGCTGGAGATCGTGCGACCACTGGTCCCCGCGGATGCGGCCCGAAACGCGTCGATACTACGTCGAAGGGGGTCCGACCTCGACCCGCTCGCTTGCCTTGTCGCCCTTGCCGACCACGGAGAACGAGCCGTCCGATTCCAGTATGATGGAGGAGATCGCCGATCGGTCGGTATAGCCCGAGGTTCGCATCACCGTGTCGAGCTCGTCGCGGGTGACGCGGGCGGCATGCATCGCCTGGGACAGCGGCTCGCCATCGCGGAGCAGAAGCCGCGGTTCGGATCGCACCAGTTTGGCAAAGCCCTTGCTCTTAACCGAGAGCACCGCCACGAGGTACTGTAATCCGATCAGAAGCACCAAGGCCGTCACCCCCTCCGCAAGCGCGACGCCCTTGGACAACAGGATCGACGCCAGGACTGAGCCGAGCGCGACCGTGACCACGAGGTCGAATGCGTTCAGCTTCGACAGCGTCCGGTTGCCAGTCATCCTCAGGACCGCGACGAGGGTGACATAGGCAAGCACACCCACGACGATCGTGCGCAGGATTCCCTCCCAGCCCTGGTAGAAAATCTCCGACAGATCCATCACACGTCCTTCCAAGGGTAGCCGCGCCATCCGGGTGCGTCCGACTCGTTACCAGATGTCGCTTTTCGCCGCGAGGGGACCGGCCCTCCCGGTGGCTCGCCCCGTAAAGAGCACGGAGACCGCCTCCCGAGGGTGCCTCCGCGACCTTGAGCGGCCGCCGCGCGACGCCGGGTCGGCATTCTTCGCGACCGAGCGACATTGAAGGGGAATCGCCACGGCCATTCTTCGGTCGCGCGCTACACTTGGACCGATGCGGATCGATCGAAGAACGGCAGGAGCCCTGGTGCTGGCAGCATGTCTCGTCGTGCTGTCCGTCGTCATGCTCGAACGCCAGCGCGGCGGCGTTTCGTCCGAGACAATGGTCCTAGGGTCGACCCCTGTGACGATCTGGCGATCCGACGACGTCGTGAGTGGCCCGCTCGTCGTCGTCGCACATGGCTATGCCGGATCGCGACAGATGATGCAGCCGATCTCGATCTCCCTGGCGCGGTCGGGCTTTGTCGTCGTCGCATTCGACTTTTATGGTCATGGCCGCAATCAGGCCCCGATGAGAGGTGACATCACCTCGATCGAAGGGACGACGGCGCAGTTGGTGGACCAGACGGTCGCCGTGGCGCGGGCCGCGGGCGATCTGCCGGGCGCGACGGGGCCGGTATCCTTCGTGGGCCACTCGATGGCGACGGATGTCGTGATCCGCGCCGCGGACCGGATCGACCGCACCGATGCGGTCGTCGCGGTCTCGATGTATTCCGATGCCGTCACGCCAGGCGCGCCCGAGCGGCTGCTGATCGTGTCCGGCGCGCAGGAGGGCCGGTTGCGGGACGTGGCGCTCGATCGGCTGCGCCAGCTCGACCCGAGCGCGACCGAGGGCGAAACGGTCACGCGCGGTGCCGTCGAACGCCGCGCCGTCTCCGTCCGTTGGGTCGGCCATGTCGGCGTCCTCTACAGCCCGGCCGCGCTGGACGAGATACGAGACTGGATCTCCGGGACGACCGACGGCGTACGGTCTGGCGCGCCGTCCCGGATCGGTCCGTGGATCTTGGCCCTCCTGTCGTCGCTCGTCTTGCTGATGTGGCCGATCAGCCGGATGATGGGGTCGCCTGGACCACGCCTGCCGCGACTGGGCCGCCGCGCAATCGTGATCCTCCTGGCGCCCGTATTGCCTGCCCTGCTGGCAGCCATCGTGGTTCCGGCCGGCGCCGGACGCATCCTGGCCTTTGGCGCACTCGCCGCATTCTTCGGAACGTGGGGCGTGGTCCAGCTTGCCGTCCTCTGGCTCAAAGGCGTGCGTCCGAACCGGCCGCGCCTCACCCCAATCGCCGTTCTGACGATATGGGGCTTATGTGTCTTCGCTCTCGCGTTGGACCGCTACGGTGCGGCCTTCGTGCCCACCGGCCCGCGTCTATGGCTCATGGGCATGCTGATGCTCGGGACTGTCCCGTTCTGCGTCGCCGACATGCTGGTCGTCGCGCGGTCCGGCTGGGTCCCGGCGGGGCTGCAGCGGGTCCTGCCACCCGCCGTTCTGCTCTGCGCGATGCTGATCGCGCCGTCCCTCGGGATCGCGTTCACGGTGATTCCGGTGACGATCCTGTTCTGGCTGGTCTACGGCCTCGCGGGGCGGTGGGTCCGGGCACGCAGCGATCCGACATCCGTGGGCCTGGCCCTCGGCGTCATCCTGGCGTGGTCGATCGCCGCCAGCACGCCTCTCGTGGCCTCCTGACGCGACGCCGCGCCGGCGGACGGTGCCGTCCATCCCGGGCTGCCCGAGCAGACGCTCGACGGGTCTCGGGGTGCCGTCCCCGCATCGGGTGGGGGCCGCAGGCGCTCGGTTCCCCCGAGCCTACGCAGGCAATCCATCGTCCGCGCTCCTTGCCCGGAATGCTCCGGCGAGAAGCGCGACGGCGGCAAAGCACATCACGGCTGGCCCCGCGCCCGGTCCCGCCATCAGAAACCCGAAGAGGGGCGCGCCGGCAGTCTGGCCCACGGCGATGGTCAGGAACCCGACCATGAGCCCTGTCGCGGGACGGTCCGGCAGGGCGTGCGTGCCCCAGACGAGGTAGACCCCCGTCAGCATCACATAGGCCGCGCCGAAGAGAGCGCCGCCAATCAACACGAGCGCGGGAGGGGCGATGCCCGATCCGACCACGAGGATGCTCGCCGACATCAGGCCCAGGAAACTCCAGTGAACGGGGTCGAGACCGAACCGGCCGACGAGCGTGCCCGCCCAGGCCCCGGCAATGCCGCCCGCGCCGATGCAGGCCCACAGGATACCGGGCCCGGTCGGCCCCCATCCCGGTTGTTGCGAGACGAGCTGGCCGCCGAAGGACCACAGGGCCGTGCTCGCCGCCCCCATCAGGAACGACGCGGAGATCAGGCGCACCACCGGGCCGGTCATGGGGGGCAGGCCGCCAGCACCCTTGCCGCCGGAGGAAGCCGGAAGGGAGATCGCGGCCGCGATCGCAAGGACCACCGCGACCGCGGAGAACGCGCCGAAGGCCAGCCGCCACTGCCCGGCGATGGCCAGCGCGATCGGTCCCGACAGGGCCACGCCCGCGCTCGTCCCGGCATTGATCACGGTGTTCGTCAGGTCCTGGCGGCTCTGGCGCACCGCCGCCGCCACGGCCGCGGCCATGGGCGGGGAGGCGAGACCCGTGCTCGCACCGGCCACCACCACGGCGACGGCGAGGATCGACGGCGACGGGGCGAGCGCGATCCCGGCCATGCCGACGGCCGCGACGATGGCCGCCCCGACGGCGACCGCACGTGCGCCGATCCGTTCCGTCAGCACCGCCGAGGCGACGATGGCGATGCAGTAGCCGGCGAAGGAGCCGCCGGAGATGATGCCGCCGAGCGAGGGGCCGAGCCCCAGGTCGCCGTCGATCTGCGGCAGGAACAGGCCGAAGGCGAAGCGGGCGAAACCGTAGCAGACCGCGATCAGGCCGAAGCCCGTCGCGCCGATCCGAAGGGCGGGGCTCATGTGCGCGCCCTCTCGGTCAGGATGCCGGCCGCCGCCCGGGCGGCGGACACCGCGTCCGCGCCCCGGTAGACCGCCGCATGGGTCGCTCCCTCCAGGAGAACCAGCACCTGCTCGGCAAGGACCGGGTCTTCGCGTTCCAGGTCCGCCGCGACGACCTCCTCGATCCGTCGATGAAACGCCGCCTTGTGCGCCGCGACCGCCTCGGCGATCTCCGGCGTGTCGCCCCCGGTTTCCGCGCTGGACCGCAGGAACAGGCAGCCCCGCGTGCCCTCGACCCGCACCCAGTCTTCGAGCGCGGCGAACAGCGCGTCGACGCTCCGCACCTCGATCCGGGCCATGAAGCGACGGTCCCGCTCCGTCAGCACCCGCGCCATGAGCTGCGCCTTGCTGCCGACGTGCTTGTAGAGCGTGCGGCTCGACATCCCCGCCGCCTCCGTCAGCCGGTCCATTCCTGTGGCCATGTAACCGTGACGATCAAAGAGCCGCTCGGCCGCGGCGGTGAGCTTGCGGGTCATGTCCATGGCGAGCCTCCTTCGGTGTCCATTGCGCCAATGTAAAACGTTCGTTTTACACTGCAAGTGGCTCTGTGGCACGGAACGCCTGAAGGCTGATTTCTCCCTTACTCCGAATAGCTCCGGCCACGCGTGCCGTGACGGGCATGCCGAGGGTCGAGAAGCGGTACGGGATGACGATGCGGCAGGCCGAACCGGACTTCGATCGTCGGACAGGCCTGGATCGCGGCGTCGCCGTAGGCCGGCTGGCCGTCGCGCTCGAAGCCGCTGCCGGAGACTTGACACGGATTTAATATCAACGATACATGATATATGGATAATCGCGATGCCCTCTCTGCCTTCTCCGCCCTGAGCCAGCCCACGAGGCTCGACGTCTTCCGTCTTCTCATCAAGGCGGGGCCGGAGGGTATGAGCGCGGGGCGGATCGGAGAGGTGCTGAAGGTGCGCCAGAACACGCTGTCGGCCAACCTGACGGTGCTTCGCCACGCCGGGCTTGTGCGCAACCTGCGCGAGGGACGCTCGATCCGCTACTTCGCGGATTTCGACGGGGTCTCGAAGCTGTTGCGCTTTCTGCTCGAGGATTGCTGCGGCGGAGAGCCTGCGCTCTGCCAGCCGCTGATCGACGACATCGCCTGCGCCTGCTGAAAGGCCGAAGGGAGCTTACATCATGACCGATGCGACATCCGGCGCCTCCTCCCCGATGGGGGCGTTCGAGCGCTGGCTATCGCTATGGGTGGCGCTGGCCATCCTGGCGGGGCTGGCCCTCGGCTCGCTGGTCCCCGGCCTCTTCCAGGCCGTCGCGGCGGCGGAGATCGCCTCGATCAACCTCGTCGTCGCGGTGCTGATCTGGGCGATGGTCTACCCGATGATGGTCGGCGTGGATGTCGGGGCGGTCTCCCGGGTGGCGAAGCAGCCGAAGGGGCTGATGATCACGCTGGCGGTGAACTGGCTGATCAAGCCGTTCACCATGGCGGCGCTGGCGGTGCTCTTCTTCGAGGTCGTCTTCGCGCCCTTCATCGCGCCGGAGGACGCGGCGCAATACGTGGCCGGCCTGATCCTGCTCGGCGCCGCGCCCTGCACGGCGATGGTCTTCGTGTGGTCCCAGCTCACCCGCGGGGACGAGACCTACACGCTGGTGCAGGTCTCGGTGAACGACCTGATCATGATCGTCGCCTTCGCGCCCATCGTGGCCTTCCTGCTCGGCGTGACCGAGATCGCGGTGCCGTGGGAGACGCTGCTGCTCGCGACGATCCTCTACGTCGTGCTGCCGCTGATCGCGGGGGTCGCGACACGCCAGGCCCTCGGGAGCCGCGACCGGATCGATGCCTTTACCGCGCGCGTGAAGCCGCTGTCGGCCATCGGGCTGATCGCCACGGTGGCGATCCTGTTCGGCCTGCAGGGCGGCGTGATCCTGAACCGCCCGCTGGTGATCGCCATGATCGCGGTGCCGATCCTCATCCAGAGCTACGGCATCTTCGCGCTGGCCTACGGGGCCGCGTGGGCGATGAAGGTGCCGCACCGGATCGCCGCGCCCTGCGCCATGATCGGCACGTCTAACTTCTTCGAGCTGGCGGTCGCCGTCGCCATCAGCCTCTTCGGCCTCAACTCGGGCGCGGCACTCGCCACCGTGGTGGGCGTGCTGGTCGAGGTGCCGGTGATGCTGTCGCTCGTGGCCTTCGCCAACCGCACCCGGTGCCGCTTCCAAGGAGCCTGATCCATGGTCACCATCTACCACAATCCCGATTGCGGCACGTCGCGCAACACGCTCGCCATGATCCGGCATGCGGGGATCGAGCCGGACGTGATCCTCTACCTCGAAACGCCGCCCACGCGGGACCGGCTGGAGGCGCTGATCGCCGCCATGGGGATCGCCCCGCGCGCGCTTTTGCGCCGCAAGGGCACGCCTTACGACGATCTCGGGCTCGACGATCCCGCGCTGACGGATGCGGACCTGATCGACGCGATGATGGCGCACCCGATCCTCATCAACCGCCCCATCGTGGTCGGGCCGAAGGGCGCTCGCCTTTGCCGCCCATCGGAGGAGGTCCTGGGCGTCCTCGAAAGCCCCGGCACCGGCCCCTTCACCAAGGAAGACGGCGAGGTCGTGCGCCCGTGACCGGACTGCCCGATCTGCCCAATATCGACCCGGACCACCTGCACCGGATCGACCCTGCCACCTACGCCGCGCCCGGCGACGACGGGCATGCGCCGCGCCTCCTGGTCCTCTACGGCTCCCTGCGCGCCCGTTCCTATTCCCGCCTCGCCGCGGAGGAGGCGGCACGACTGCTCACGTGGTTCGGGGCGGAGGTGCGCCTGTTCGATCCGACCGGCCTGCCGCTGCCCGACGGCGCGCCCGACGATCACCCCAAGGTCGCGGAACTGCGCGATCTGGCCACGTGGTCCGAAGGCATGGTCTGGTCCTCGCCCGAACGGCACGGCGCCATGTCGGGCCTCATGAAGGCGCAGATCGACTGGATACCCCTCTCGCTCGGCGGCGTGCGGCCCACGCAAGGCAAGACGCTGGCCTTGATGCAGGTCTGCGGCGGCTCGCAGAGCTTCAATACCGTCAACCAGATGCGCATCCTCGGCCGCTGGATGCGGATGGTGACGATCCCGAACCAGTCCTCCGTTCCCAAGGCCTGGGACGAGTTCGACGAGGCCGGCCGGATGCGCGCCTCCCCGCTCTACATGCGCATCGTCGACGTCATGGAAGAGCTGATGAAGTTCACCCTGATGACGCGCGGGCGAGCCGCCCTGACCGATCGCTATTCCGAGCGGGTCGAGAGCGCCGGGGCGGTGTCGAAGCGGGTGAACCAGGGCCGGATCTGAGGCCGGGCGCTGCAGCACGGGCCCACGCGGGGCCGCCCGCCGCGCCGACCGCGGGGGCGGCCTGCCGTCGAAAGCCGGTATGCCGAGCCTCCATGCCTCCCCTCATGCCGCCAGCGCCAGCCCGACACCGCCGAGGGCCGCGACGATCACCACCGCCCAGGGCGGCGTCTTCCACGCCGCGAGCAGGACGAAGCACAGGAGCGCCAGCGCGAAGTCCCGCATGTCGCCGATGGCACCGGTGAAGACGGGGGAATAGAGCGCCGCCCCGAGGATGCCGACGACCGCGGCATTGGCCCCCTGCATCAGCGATTGCGCCCGGGGCCTGGACCGGAACCGGTCCCAGAAGGGCAGCACCCCGAGCAGGAGCAGGAAGCCCGGGAGAAACACGGCGACGAGCGCGATCGCCGCCCCGGCGATGCCATTCGGCGCTGGGCCGAGGACGGCGCCGAGATAGGCCGCGAAGGTGAAGAGCGGGCCGGGCACCGCCTGGGCCGCACCGTAGCCGGCGAGAAACGCGTCCGGCGTGACCCAGCCGGGGGCGACCGTCTCCGCCTGGAGGAGCGGCAGGACGACATGACCGCCCCCGAACACCAGCGCCCCCGACCGGTAGAAGCCGTCGACGAGGGCCAGGGTCTGCGATCCGCCCGCGACGAGCGGCAGAACGACGAGGAGAGCTGCGAACGCCGCGAGGCAGGGGCCGGCCTGGCGGCGGCGGACGGGCATCGGGACGTGACGGCCGATCTCCTTTTGGGCTCCCCTGCCCAGGATCAGGCCGGCAATGGCGCCGACGCAGATGGCCCCCACCATCCCCAGGGCGCCGGGCAGGAACGCCAGTGTGGCCACCGCGGCGACCGCGATGCCCGCCCGTTCCCGGTCCGGGCACAGGTTTCTCGCCATCCCCCAGACCGCCTGCGCCACGATGGCCACGGCGACGATCTTGAGCCCGTCCAGCGCGCCCGTCCCGATCGGCCCCGACATCGTCGCGGCGGTCAGGGCGAAGACGAGCAGGAGCAGGGCGGAGGGCAGGGTAAAGGCAGTGAAGGCCGCGAGCGCCCCCAGCCACCCCGCGCGCATGAGCCCGAGGGCGAAGCCAACCTGGCTCGACGCCGGGCCGGGAAGAAACTGGCACAGCGCCACCAGGTCGGCATAGGCGGTATCGGAGAGCCAGCCGCGCCGCGTCACGAACTCGTCCCGGAAATAGCCCAGATGGGCGATCGGCCCGCCGAAGGCGGTCAGGCCCAGCTTCAGGAAGGCCGCGAACACCTCGCCCGGACTGCCCTGGAGAGAGGCCACGTCGGTCTCGTCCGTCATTCCGCTCCCGCCTTTCCCCTTGGCTCGTCGGGTCGGGCGCGGGCGACGGCCAGTCCGCCACGCCCCCTGCCGGTGATCGCGTGGAACCTGCAAGACGTGCGACCCTCGCGCTCCGTCTCGCCGGTCAGACAGCCGTCACGTTCCGGCGTCGCCAGCATCGGATAGAGCGTTCCGGGCGAGATGCGGGAGCCATGACGCGCAAGCTCGTCGATCATCCACTGGCCGTAGACCGGGTGCTCTTCCGCGGGATGCAGGATGTGCAGCCGGACGAGGCCTGACGGCAGATCATGGTGCTCCATCCGGTCCGGCAAGCCTGCACCTTCGCAATCCGATATCGGGTTTCGATAAACAAGTCGCCCCGCCTGCCGTCAAGAAGGGCATCCGCCACCCGGTGCGATCCCGGCGCCCGGCGCGAAACGCGGAGGCGCTGCCGCAAATGCCGTGGAAGGCGCCGTTCCGCTGTTCCTCCGCGACACCCGAAAGCGCGGCCGACAAGGCGTGCCATCGCCGCATCGGCACCTTACACATCGGCCCGGACGGATATCGGGAACAAGGTGGATGCCCCGGAAATGCGCGACGCCCTGGAGCTGATCGAGAACAACCTGCTGCTCCTGGCGATCGGCGCCACCACGCTCGGCCTGGTCTTTCCGGCGGCGGGGATCGTGCTGGAACCCGCGATCGGCCCGCTCCTGGCGCTGCTCATCCTGGTCATCAGCCTGACCTTCGACGCGGGCGCGGTGCGGATCGTGCTTCGCCGACCCGACCGTCAGCTCTGGGCGTTCGGGCTCGTCTACGGCCCGATGTCGCTGGCGGGCTGGCTGACCGGGCGCCTCTTCTTCGGCACCGGGCCGCTCGCCGCGGGGCAGGCGCTGGTGGGGATGCTGCCCACCGACGTCTCGGCGCCCCTTCTCGTCCTGCTCGCGCGCGGAAACGTGGCGCTGGCCGCCGTGCTGAACGCCGTCAACACCGCGGTTTCGCCCTTCGTCATCCCGTTCCTGTTCCTGTGGGTCACGGGGCTGGAACTGACCGTTCCCGTGGGAGCGGTGGTTTTTGAGCTGGTCCTGGTCGTTCTGGTGCCGACGGTGATCGGGGTATGGCTGCGCACGCGCTTTCCGGCGCGGGTCTCGCGCCTCGACGTCGCCTGGCCCGCGCTCGGCTCGGTGCTCTACCTCGCCCTGCTGCTGGCCGTGGTCGGACCCAACGCCGCGACGATCCTCGGCTACGGGTGGTCCGCGGTCCCGATCGCCCTGGCGGCGCTGGTGCTGAACCTGATCGGCTATGCCGTGGGCATGACCGCCAGGCTCTTCGCCGCGGACCGGGAGGAGCTGATCGCCTTCCTGTTCATCACCAGCAAGAAGGAATTCAGCATCGCGGCCGCCTTCGTGGCCGCGTCGGGCCTGCCGTCCGAGGTCGCCGTTCCGGCCGCGTTCTTCGCCGTGGTCCAGATGATCACCTCGCCCCTCGCGGCAAGGATGCTCGCGAAGTCGGGGCGCGCGGCACCCGGCGCTTCCTGAGCGCCGGCCCGTCGCGACGAGGCTCCTCACGGGCATTCACCGCCCGGCGACCCGGCGGCAGCGGCGCGGGACAGCACGGCACGTCTCGGGTATGTTGGTTCACATGACCCTGGCCGAAATCGCCCCATGACAGTGCTCGCCCGGTGCCTTTCCATGGTTCTGCTCGCCGCCGTGATCCTTGCGGCGTCGCTGGCGCAAGCGCATGGCACGGCGACCGGCGGTGGGATCGGCAACCCCTCCCACATGTCCCATGCGAGCGACGAGGGGCGATCCTCCGACGGGACCGGGCAGGGCGAAACCTGCGGTCTCTGCGGCCCGGGGATGTCGGGCGATTGCACGATGACCCTCTGCCACCCCGAGCTTGCCACGGCGAGCGCGCTTATGGCCGCTCGGGGCGTGGCGGATCGGCACGATCTCGATCCGGCGCGGGGCCGGCCGGGCAGGGCCACGGAGGTTCTGACACCTCCGCCCCGGCTTCCTGTGCAGCCCAGACGACAGCTCATTCCCACAGGAGACGTCCCGATGACCCCCCAGACGACCCTCGCGGCGAGCGCCTTCGCGTGTCTCGCCTTCGCCGCCCCCGCGCTTTCGCAGGATCAGCAGATGTTCGAGCTGCCCAAGCAGTGCTCCGGAATGGCCATGTCCGGGATGGATGGGCCGGATACGCCCGGCACCACGACGGGCCACGACACGGATCACGACACCGATCACGGCATGGACACGGGCGAAGGCGACGCCCGACACGACATGATGCCGGACCATGTCCGCGAGAACATGCGCAAGATGCTCCTGACCATGCCCGCCATGCGCCGGGGCATGATGCAGCAGGACGCCGACATCGCCTTTGCCTGCGGCATGATCGCCCATCACCAGGCGGCCATAGACATGGCCGAGGTGGTGCTCGACCACGGCGAGAATGCACAGATGCGCAGCCTGGCCGAAGAGATCATCGCCGTTCAGGAGGAAGAGATCGACGCCATGACGACGTGGCTCGAAGACGCCTCCGGCTGATCGGATTGGCCGTGCGACGCGCTCGCACGGCCAATCCCGTTGCGCGGACCGAACGGCCGGTCTTTCCGGCGTTTTGCATGGACGACCGCGAGGGAGGCCACCGCTCCCGGAATACGAGGCCGCCCGGGGTCCTTGCGAAAAACGCGGACCCCCCGCGCCAGGCAGCGAGGCCGCGCGGTCCCCGTTCCGGATCGGCGTGGCGGTCGGCCGCGAAGGCCTCCATGATCCCGGTGGGCCTCGTCACGAGGACCGGAGGGGCGGGCGCGTCGCCACAGGGGCCGCTCGATCCCCTTCCGGCACCGGAACGGATCGGAGAAGCGGATGCGAGTCTACGACAGGTATATCCTCCCCCGACTGACGCATCTGGCGATGCGTCAGGACCTCTTGCTTCCCTACCGCCTCCGGGCCGTCTCCGGCGCGAAGGGGCGCGTTCTCGAGATCGGCATCGGGTCGGGCCTGAACCTGCCCCTGTACCCCAACGCGGTAGAGCACGTGGTCGGCCTCGACCCTTCGCCGGAACTGCTCGGCCTGATCGACACCGCATCCGGCAAGGCCCCTCCCGACGTGGATCTCGTCAGGGGCGCCGCCGAAGACCTGCCGCTGGAAGACGCGACGTTCGACTGCGTGATCGCCTCCTGGACGCTGTGCAGCGTCTCTAACCCCCGGCGGGCCCTCTCCGAGATCCGGCGCGTGCTCAAGCCGGGGGGCACGTTCGGTTTCGTCGAACACGGCCTGTCGCCGGAGGCGGGGGTGCGCAAATGGCAGCGCCGGCTGACACCGCTCTGGTGCCGCTGCGCCGGAAACTGCCACCTCGACCGCGATCCCGCCGCGATGGTGGAGGAGAGCGGCCTGCGGACCGCGCGGCTCGAGACCGGATATGCCCCCGGCCCGAGACCTTTCACCTTCATGTACGAAGGCCTCTCGCACCGCGATTGACGGTTCCGGTCGAGCAGGGTGCACCGCTGCGAACGCGCCAGCCGGGCTATCGGCGGCGATCCCGCCCTCACGCGGCGGCGTAGCTCGAGAAGACCTCCGTACCGCCGTCTTTCCGGATCAGGAAGACCTCGTAGGCCTCGCGCGCGTCCTCGGGGCCCATGCCGGGCGATCCGTAGGGCATGCCCGGCACGGCGAGACCGACGGCCTCGGGCCGTTCGGCGAGAAGCCTGCGGATATCGGCGGCCGGCACGTGCCCCTCGATCATGTAGCCGGCGATTTCGCCGGTATGGCAGGAGGTCATCTCGCGGGGGATGCCGTTCTCGAGCTTGTGCCGCATCAGGAGGGTGCCGAAGCTGCGCTCGGTCGTGACGGCGAAACCGTCCTCGCGCAGGATCTCGATCCAGGCCGTGCAGCATCCGCAATTCGGGTCCTTCAGGACGTGGATCGAAGGGGCGTCCTGCGCCGGCCCGGCGGTCGGGGCGACAGCGGCAAAGCTCGCGGCGCAGGCCATCATGGCGCGTCGGGTGAGGGTCATGGGTGTCTCCTTTCAGGTCGTCGCGGATGCATGTCCGGCGCGGACAGTCCCGGCGTCTCGACGGGCGCGCCCCGTCGCAGAGGCCCCCGAGGGCCGGAAGAAAAGCAGCCGCAGGGCGTTCATCGTGACAAGCACCGTGGCGCCGGTATCGGCGAGGATCGCGATCCAGAGGCCGGTGATCCCGAACACGGTCGTCACGAGAAAGACCGCCTTCAGGCCGAGCGCGATGGCGACGTTCTGACGAATATTCGCCATGGTGGCGCGCGCAAGGCGGATCGCCCCCGCCGCGTCGGTCACGCGGTTCCGCAGGATCGCCGCGTCGGCCGTCTCCAGCGCCACGTCGGTGCCCGATCCCATGGCGACGCCGACATGCGCGGCGGCGAGGGCGGGCGCGTCGTTGATCCCGTCGCCGATCATCATCACCCGGGCGTCCGTCGTCAGACCCTGGATCGCGGTCACCTTGTCTTCCGGCAGGAGTTCGGAGCGGTGCTCGATCCCGAGCCCCTCGGCGATGGCCTGCGCCGTGCGCGGATTGTCCCCGGTCAGCATGACAGAGGAGATTCCAAGGGCGCGCAGCTCAGCGACGGCCTCCGCCGCATCGGCGCGCGGCTCGTCCCTGAGCGCGACGAGACCCTGAGCCACGTTCTCGCGCAGCACGATCACCACCGTCTTTCCTTCGGCTTCCAGCGCCGCCACGCGGCCGCGCAGATCGTCCGTGAGCGCGCCGCGCTCCTCCGCCAGCCGCGGGGACCCCACGCACACCGTCACGCCCTCGATGGACGCCTCCGCGCCCTTGCCGGGCAGCGCGCGGCCGCCCGTGGCCGCAGGGGCACTCACGCCCCGCCGGTCGGCCTCCGCGCAGATCGCCAGGGCCAGCGGGTGGCTCGCGCCGCTCTCGACACCGGCCGCAAGGGCCATGAGCGCGTCCTCGCTCCCGCCCGGCACCGAGATGTCGGTCACGCGCGGGCGCCCATGGGTGAGCGTTCCGGTCTTGTCGAAGGCCACGTGGGTGGTGCGGGCCGCCGCCTCGATCACCGCGCCGCCCTTCATCAGCAGGCCGTTGCGCGCCCCGGTGGAGAGCGCCGAGGTGATCGAGGCCGGCACCGAGATCACCAGCGCGCAGGGGCACCCGATCAGCAGCAGCGCCAGCGCGCGATAGGCCCATTCGCCCCAGGCCAGCCCGAAGGCCAGCGGCGGGACGACCGCCACGAGAGCGGCGACCCCGACCACGGCGGGCATGTAGACGCGGGCAAACCGGTCGATGAACCGCTCGGTCGGCGCGCGGGCGCTCTCGGCCTCCTCCACGAGGCGCACGATGCGGGCGATGGTGTTGTCCTCGGCCGACCTCGACACCCGCACGCGCAAGAGCGCCTCGGCGTTGATCGACCCGGCGAAGACCTTTGCGCCGGGCTCCTTCGGGCTCGGGACGCTCTCGCCCGTAACCGGGCTCTCGTCGACGCCCGACATGCCGCTTATCACCTCCCCGTCGCAGGGGACCCGGTCGCCGGGCCGGACCTGCACGACCTGGCCCACGCGCAGTTTCCCGGCCGGGACCTCCCGTGTCCTGCCGTCCGCTTCGAGCCGCGCGGTCTTCGGCACGAGCTTCGAGAGGGCCCGGATGCTGTCGCGCGCCTTGCCGGCCGAGACGCCTTCCAGAAGCTCGCCCACGGCGAAGAGGAAGACGACCAGCGCCGCTTCCTCCGGCTCGCCGATCACCAGCGCCCCGCCGGCGGCGATGGTCATCAGCATCTCGATGGTGAAGGGCATGCCGGCCCGCGTCATGGCGAAGGCCCGCCGCGCCACGGGGACGAGGCCGGTCAGGGTGGCGAGGACGAAGGCCCAATGGGCAAGGTCCGGCGGAACCGCGAGGCGCGAGGCCCAGGCCGCGGCAAGCAGCGCGCCGGTCCCGATCACCAACCGGCCCTTGGCGGTTTTCATCCACGAGGTCGGCGCCTCTTCGGCCGGCTCGCCGCTCTCCCCCGGCCCGCCGTCGGGGTCCGAGCTCTCCGCACCGTCTGGAAAGGCCCCGTCCGGCAGGACAAAGCCGCCCTTCGGCGCCTCCGGCCGCTCCCCCTTGGGCGCGATGCCGAAGCCGAGGCTGCGCACGGCCTTCTCGACCTTCCCGGGCGTGGTCTGGCCCTCGTCGAGGGTCAGGCGCAGCCGCTCGGCCATCAGCGCGACATCGACGTCACCGACACCGGGCAGGCGCTCCACCGCGCCGCGCACCTTCGCGGCGCAGGCGCCGCAATCCATGCCCGTCACCCGCCACTCGCGGTGTCCAGTGCTTTCGTCGGCCATGAGGTCGCTCCGCCGTGATACCCGATCAGGGGCCAATCCGGGACCTGCGGCACCTTCGGCGTCGAGATGCGCCGCCGGAGGCTCCGGCCGGGCGGCCATGCCCTGGTTGCCGCGAATTCGCCGCCTGCCTGAAAGAACCCGATCTATGCCTTCCATGTATGAACGCCGGTTCCGACAACCAAGTCGAACTCCCGCCGCGCCCTGTCCTCCGACGCAGGCAAGGCCGCGGCTCGAGCCGCGAACCGTCGGTGACCCCGGGCCCACGCCTCGCGAGGTCGACGATCCCGCGGCTCCCTCAGCCTTCCGGCGGGGCCCCGATCCCGTCGCGGACCATCTCGCGCAGCTCGGCGCGGATGATCTTGCCCGTCGCCGTCATCGGCATCCGGTCGACGAAACGCACCGCGCGGGGATATTCGTGGGCCGCCAGGCGCCGCTTCACGTGTTCGGCGATCTCGCGCTCCAGCTCCGGGCCGGGCGCATGCCCCTCGGCCAGGGTGACGAAGGCCACCACCACGCTGCCCCGCAGCGGATCGGGGGCGCCGACGACCCCGGCCATGGACACGGCCGGGTGCCGGATCAGGCAGTCCTCCACCTCGGCGGGCCCGATCCGGTATCCCGCCGAGCTGATCACGTCGTCGGCGCGGCCCACGAACACCAGCCGCCCGTCCTCCAGCCGCCGGCCCCTGTCCCCGGTCAGGAGCCAGCGCGCATCGGGCCCGTCCACGAACTTCTCCGCCGTCGCGTCCGGCTTGCCCCAGTAGCCCAGGAACATCACCGGGTCGGGTGCCGCGACCGCGATCTCGCCCTCCTGCCCGGCCGGGGCCTCCTCGCCGGTGGCCGGGTCGATGACGGCGGTGCGATGGCCGGGCACGGGGCGGCCCATGGCCCCCGGCTCGGGCGCCTCCAGCTCGGCGCAGGCCGAGACGATCATGTTGCACTCGGTCTGGCCGTAGAACTCGTTGATCGTCACGCCGAACACCTCGCGGCCCCAGTCCAGCAGCTCGGGCCCCAGCGTTTCGCCGCCGCTGGCCACCGACCGCATCGCCAGGTGCCGCCCCGCGAGCCGGGGCTCCTGGCGCATCATCTTCAGCGCCGTGGGCGGCAGGAAGGCGTTGCGGATCGCGTGGCGCTCGATCAGGTCGGCGGCGGCAAGGGCCGTGAACTTGCGAAACCGGCACGCCACCAGCGTCACCCCGTGGTGGAGCGCGGGCATCATCACGTCCAGCAGTCCCCCGATCCAGGCCCAGTCCGCCGGCGACCACAGCCGGTCGCCCTCCCGTGGCAGGAAGTTGTGGCTCATCTCGACGCCCGGCAGGTGGCCCAGCAGCACCCGGTGGGCATGGAGCGCGCCCTTGGGATTGCCGCTTGTCCCGGAGGTATAGATCAGGATCGCGGGGTCGTCGGCGGCGGTGTCCACCGCCTCGAACGCGTCGGGCGCTTCGGCGACCAGCGTCTCCAGGTGGCGCGTGCCCGCCACGTCCGGCTCGGTGCAGATCACGGTCTCGAGCGCGGGCAGGCGGTCCAGCAGGGCGCGCACGGTCTCGTACCCTGCGCGGTCGGTGATCAGGGCGCGCATCCCGCAATCGCCCATCCGGTGCTCCAGCGCCTCGGGCCCGAACAGGGTGAACAGCGGCACCGCCACGGCCCCGGTCTTCGAGATCGCGGCATGTGCCAGCACCGTCTCCACGCACTGTGGCAGCAGCACCCCGATCCGGTCGCCGCACGCGGCATCCCCGGACCGACCCAGCCCAAGCGCCGCGAGCGCGGCGGCCAGCCGGTTCGAGCCCGCCGACAGCGCGGCGAAGTCGTGATGCGTGGCCGTGCCGTCCTCGGCCACGTCGATCAGCGCGGTGCGCGACGGGTCCCGCCGGGCCCACCTGTCGGTGATGTCCACACCGATGTTGAACCGCTCGGGCACGTCCCACCGGAACGCCTTGCGCGTCTCGTCGTAGCTTTCCCGCCTCGTCAGCATGTGGCGCCTCCCCCCTCGCGCAGGTGCCCCGGTCCCGGTGTCTCCTCCCGGCCGCGGTCTCGTCAGCGTAGGGGGCCGGGCCGGTCGGCTCCAGCGCCGTCTTCCCCGGGGACCAGCACGGCGACGACGACCCGCCGGTCGGCATCCGCGAAGGTCCGCGCCACTGTCCACCCCGCCGAGGCGACCAGCGCCGCCAGGCTCTGGCGCGTGTATTTCCGCGATGCGCTCACATGGATCGCCTCGCCCGCCGCGAAGGCGATCCGCGCCCCGGGAAGGCGCACCTCCTGCGCCCGGTCCGACACCAGGCGCATGTCGATGCGCGCGGGGCCTGCCGTCCACGACGCCTCGTAGCTGAACGCCCCGGTGTCGAAATCCGCGCCCGCCTCGCGGTTCAGCCGCACCAGCAGGTTGCCGATGAAGGCGGCCGTCACCCCTTGGGCGTCGTCGTAGGCGGCGACCATCTCCCCTTCGTCCTTGACCATGTCCACCCCCAGCACGAAGGCCGAGATCCCCTCCCAGCCCCGCGCCCGCGCCAGCAGCGTGCGCGCCGCCTCCGGCGCCAGGTTGCCGATGGTCGAGCCGGGAAAGAATCCCACCTTGGGCAGGCCCCGCACGGCCTCCGGCAGGGCCACCGGCCCCGTGAAGTCGCCGGTGCAGGGAACGACCTCGATCGCGGGATAGCGGCGGCGCAGGTCGTGCGCGGTGCGTTCCAGGAACGCCGCCGATATGTCGATGGGCACATAGGCCCCGAAATGCGCCCCCGCCTCCAGCAGAAGCCGGGTCTTGACCGACGCGCCCGATCCCAGCTCCACCAGCGCGCCGCCCCCGGGCACCAGCCCGGCGAGCGCGCCGGCGTTGTCCCGCAGGATCTCCGTCTCGGTGCGGGTGAGGTGGTATTCGGGCAGGGCGGTGATCCGCTCGAACAGCTCGCTGCCCCGCTCGTCGTAGAGCCATTTCGGGGGCAGCGACTTCGGACGCGCCGAAAGCCCCGCCAGCGCGTCCGCGAGCAGGGCCGGGTCCTGGACCTCCCCGGCGGGGCCGCCGTTCACGCCGCGTCCCGGGCCAGGCGCAGGCCCATCATCTGCCAGCGCTGGTGCGGAAAGAAGAAGGTCCGGTAGGTCGGGCGCATCTGTTCCGCCGGCGTCGCGCAGGAGCCGCCCCGCAGGACCCTCTGGTTGACCATGAACTTGCCGTTGTACTCCCCCAGCGCCCCCTCCGGCGGGCGAAAGCCCGGATAGGGCGCGAAGTCCGACGCCGTCCATTCCCACACGTCGCCCCAGATGCCGGGGCCGGGCAGGGGCCGCAGGGCGCCGGGGCCGCCCGCACCTCCCATCAGGTTGCCCGACAGCTCCGCGTCGCGGAACGCCACCTCGTGCTCGGCCTCGCCGGGCAGGCGCCCCCCCGCCCAGCGGGCGAAGGCCTCCGCCTCGTAGTAGCTCACATGCACCACCGGCGCGTCGAGCGCCACTGGCTGCGGCCCGCGCAGGGTATAGGTCCACCACTCGTCGTCCTGGCGCCACCAGTAGAGCGGGTGCTCCCAGCCCTCGCGCTGGGCCACGGCATGCCCCTCCATCAGCCACAGCCGGCTGTCGGCATAGCCGCCGTCCTCCATGAACGCGATCCAGTCGCGGTTGGTGACGGGGCGGTCGGCGATCTCGTAGGGCTCCAGCCACACCCGGTGCCGCGGCCCCTCGCAGTCGTAGGCGAAGCCGTCTCCGTCGTGGCCGATCTCCACCAGCCCGCCGTCGTGGCGGGTGAACGACAGCGCCACCTCGGAGGTGACGGGCAGGGGCTCGGGGTCCTTGTAGGCCGGCAGGAGCGGGTTGAAGCTCATGCCGTGCAGCAGGTCCGTGACGAGAAGCTCCTGGTGCTGCATCTCGTGGTGGCACCCGAGCTCCACCAGCGCGGCGATCTCGTCGGTGTCGTCGCGCCCCGCGGCCATCAGCTCCGCCAGGCTCTCCTCCACGTGGGCGCGGTAGGACGCGACCGCCGCGCCGTCCGGGCGCGAGATCATGCCGCGCCGGTCGCGCGCGTGGCGCGGCCCCGCCTGGGTGTAATAGGAGTTGAACAGGAACGCGAAGCGGTCGTCGGGCGAGATGTATCCCGGCAGCCGCGGCTTCAGCACGAACTCCTCGAAGAACCACGTCGTATGCGCCAGGTGCCATTTGGCCGGCGAGGCGTCCTCCATGCTCTGGAGCATCATGTCCTCGGGGGCCAGCGGCGCGGCCAGCGCCCCGGAGCGCGCGCGGGTGCGCGTGAACAGCTCCATGGCGTCGTCGGGGAGAAGTGGGAGGGGGGCGACGTTCATCGGGGTCACTCCTTGTCCATGGCGCGGGGCGATCCTGCCCGCACCGCGAGGACTTAATCGCGCGGCGCGAGTTTCAAGCCGCGCCTCAGCGCCCCGGCCGCCGCACAAGCCGCCAGACCCGCAGGTCGGCCAGGACCCGCAGGAGCGCGGCCGCCGCCAGGGCGCACAGGACCGCCTTCGAAGCGGTGCCCATCGTGCCCCGGATCAGAAGCGCGTGAACGACGCTGCCCCCCACGATCACGACCGCGAGCGCGGTATGCGCCAGCCGCCAGGGCCGCGCGCGCAAGCCCCCCCGAACCCGGAGCGCCGCCAGCGCGGCGGAGGCGAAGACGGCCCACATGGCCACCACCCCCCAGGCCGCGAACGGCGTGGCCGAGGTGAAGGTCAGCGCGTCGATCACGTCCGGCGGGCTGGTGATCCACAGCCCCGCCACATGCACCGCGACCGCCGCCACCAGCCCCGCGCCCACCCAGGCATGGACGCGCCGCCCGCCGCGCATCCCCAGCCCCGGCAGGTAGCCCCCCGCCAGCAGCGGCTGCACCAGCAGGAGCGCCAGCCCCGCGATCCCGGCGAACCCGGCCACGACATAGACGGGCCCGCGCCACTCCAGCAGCGGGCTCGTCGCCGCCACGCCCAGCGGCACCGCGACCGCGGCGGCGAGCGCGGCCCAGGCCAGGGCCGGGCGCAGGCGCCCCACGCCGCTCAGGCCGATTGCAGCACGAAATGCGCCTCCAGGCTGTCGGCGCCCGGATCGTCCATCACCGGGCGTAGGAACACGGTCTCGAAGCCGGGGCTGTCATAGGCCAGGTGCCCGTGGGCCTGCCCGAAGGCGGGCACGATCTGGGGCATGTCCATCACGAAGGTGCCGTCGGCGCCGGTCAGGGTGGCGCCGTGGCTCTGGGGGTCGCGCTCGTGCCCCTCGGTCGTGTGCGCCCAGACCTGGATGCGCGCGCCTTCGAGCGGCGCACCGTCGCCCGCGCGGCGCACGGTCCCCGACATGCGAAAGCCGCCGCCGCCGATGCGCTCCACGACGGGCGCGCCGGGGCGGTAGTTGTTCGCGCCGCCCCGCATGCTGGGCGTGGGCGCCACCCCCTGGGCGAGGGCGGGCGCGGCCAGCCCCAGCGCATGGGCGGCCGCCGCGGCGGCGCCGGTGGCGATAAGGGCGCGTCGGCCGGGTCGGATGATCGGTGCCATGTCGGGTCCCTCCTCTGGGCGTCGCCCGGGGCCGTCCCGGAGCGGCGTTCGCCCCTATACTAGGCCAAAGGGCGCCGCCGGTGACGGGGGATGCCCGCAGGTGAACATCATCGTGATCGGGACAGGCCGTTTCCACGCGGCTTCCAATCCGGCGGCAATCGCCTAATAGTTGCCGAAAACCGGAGGGGGACACACCATGAACCGACTGATCATCACCACCGCGCTGGTCGCGGCGGCGGCGGCGACGCCGCTCGCGGCGCAGAACCGCATCGACGGGCAATCGGCGCTGGCGCCCGATCTCGCGGATTACGGCGCGCGCCCCGTGGGCGTGCGGACGCTCGACCTCGTGAACCGCGATCAGGTCGACATCGTCGGCATCGACGCGGGCGGCGAGCGTCCCGCCGAGCTGCCGCGCACCGACCGGCCCCTGCCGACCGAGGTGTGGTACCCGGCCGCGCCGGACGCCACCGGCGTCACCTCGTTCCGGACCTACCTTCGCGACGGCACCACCGAGGTGACGCTGACCGGCCGCGCCATGCGCGACGCCGCGCCCGCCCGCACCGACGAGGCGTTCCCGCTCGTGCTCCTCAGCCACGGCTATCCGGGCAACCGCTACCTGCTGTCCCACCTGGGCGAGAACCTCGCCTCCAAGGGCTACGTGGTCGCCTCCATCGACCACACCGACTCCACCTACCGCACCCAGGCGGACTTCGCCTCGACCCTGGTGAACCGCCCGCAGGACCAGTCCTTCGTCCTCGACGAGATGGCGCGCCTGGGCCGCGAACCCTCCTCCCCGCTGAACGGGCTCGTGGACGCCGAGCGCGCCGGGCTCGTGGGCTACTCCATGGGCGGCTACGGGGCGCTGATCTCGGCGGGAGCCAGCGTCACCGAAGGCTCCTCGGGCCGGGCGCCCTTCGACACGCTCTCGGTCAACCGGGAGGGCAGCCCGGTGCAGGAGGCCCGCCCCGATCCGCGCCTCGAAACGGCCGTGGCGATCGGCCCCTGGGGCCGCAACAGCGGCTTCTTCGACGCCGAGACGCTGAAGGGCGTCGAGATCCCGATGCTGTTCATGGCCGGCTCCGACGACGCGACCTCGCTCTACGAGGAGGGCGTGCGCGCCATCTGGGAGGAGACCACGGGCGTCGACCGGTCGCTCCTGACGTTCGAGGGCGCGGGCCACAACGCGGCCGCCCCGATCCCCGCCCCGGAGGAAAGCTTCTACTTCAACGAGCGGCTGGGCTTCGAGGTCTCCGAGCACTACACCGACGCGGCCTTCGACACGGTGCGGATGAACAACGTCGCCCAGCACTTCCTCACCGCCTGGCTCGACCTGGAGCTGAAGGGCGACGCCTCCCGCGCGGCCTATCTCGACCTCGCGGGAATGGACCCGTCCGACTGGCTGGGCTTCGACGCGGGCGAGGCCGAGGGCCTGCGCTACGAGACGCTCGCGGCCGGGCAGGGGCCCGCTCCGGTTCCGCTGCCCGCCTCCCTGTGGCTGATGGGGCTGGCCTTGGGCGGCCTGGGGCTTCTGCGCCGAGCGCGCGCCGCCTGACCGCGGGCCGAGGGGGCGGGGCGGCGCGCGCCGCCCCCTCTCCGCGCCGCGCGGCGCCTGGGCCGGCCCGTCCGACCCGTCCGGCCCGTTTACCCGCCATCGACGTATCCGTGCCCGGCCGGCGTTCCCGCGTCTCCGGGGCCGTCCCGACACGGGCGGGACGGATGCCCGGCGCTCGCGGGGCGCGCGCGGGGCGAAACGCCGGCGCGGGCGCGGCATGGGCGGGGCGCTTGCGGGGCGGGTTTTTCCGCCCCGCGGGGTTTCACTCGGCCGGCGTGGCCTCCGCCCGGGCCGGGGCGGCGGTGCGCCCCCGGCGTCCGAACAGGCGCATCACCACCACGAAGAACAGCGGCACGAACAGCACCCCCAGCACCGTGGCCGAGATCGTGCCGCCCAGCACCCCCGACCCGATCGCGTTGCGCCCCCCGGCGCCCGCGCCCGAGCTCAGGACCAGCGGCAGGACGCCCAGCGAGAACGCCATCGAGGTCATCACGATGGGCCGGAACCGCTGCCTGGCGGCCTCCACTGCCGCGGTCAGGATCGCCTCTCCCTCCTGCATCCGCTCGCGGGCGAACTCGACGATCAGGATCGCGTTCTTGCCCGTCAGGCCGATCACCGTGAGCAGCCCCACCTGGAAGAACACCCCGTTCTCGAAGCCCCCCGCCCAGGCGCCGACCAGCGCGCCCAGCACGCCGATGGGCATCGCCAGCATCACCGCGAAGGGGATCGTCCAGCTCTCGTAAAGCGCTGCGAGCGAAAGGAAAACCGCCGCCAGCGACAGCGCGTAGAGAAGCGGCGCCTGGCTTCCCGACTCCTGCTCCTCCAGCGACAGGCCGGTCCAGGCCAGACCGAAGCCCTCGGGAAGCTCGCCCGCCAGGCGCTCCATCTCGGCCATGGCCTCGCCGCTCGTCACGCCGGGCGCGGGCGAACCCTGGAGCTGCATCGAGGGAATGCCGTTGTAGCGGTAGATCCCCTGCGCCCCCTGGCTCCAGCCGCCATCGGCGAAGTTGGAGAACGGCACCAGCCCGCCGCCGTCGTTCCTCACCCGCCACTTCTCGATGTCCGAGGGCGTTGAGCGCGCCTCCGCCTCGCCCTGGACATAGACCCGCTTGATCTGGCCCCGGTCGATGAAGTCGTTGACGTAGGAACCCGCCCAGGCCGTGGACAGCAGGCTCGACACGTCGGTGGCCGACACGCCCATGGCGCCCGCCTTGCGCCAGTCGATGTCGATGTTGAACTGCGACGCGTCCTCCAGCCCGGTGGGCCGCGCCGAGGCGATCAGGTCGGACTGTCCCGCCAACCCCAGAAGCTGGTTGCGCGCCTGCAGAAGTTCCTCGTGGGACTGTCCCCCGCGCGCCTGCAGGTACACGTCGAAGCCCGACACGTTGCCCAGCTCGATCACCGAGGGCGGCACGACCGGGAACACCATGGCGTCGCGGATCTGCGAGAACACTGGGAAGGCCCGCCCCGCCAGCGCCTGCGCGCTCTGGGAGGGGTCGGTCCGCTCTTCCCAGTCCTTCAGCCGCACGAAGGCGAGGCCCATGTTCTGGCCCGCGCCGCCGAAGCCGAAGCCACCCACGCCGAACACCGATTCCACCGCTTCGCCTTCGGTCTCGAGGTAGTGGTTTTCGACCTGCTCGATCACGTCGACGGTGCGGTCGAGCGTGGCCCCGGTGGGCGCCTGGACGATGGTGAACAGGATCCCCTGGTCCTCCTCGGGCAGGAAGCCCGTGGGCGTGCGCATGAACAGGAACACCATCGCCACCGCGAGGGCGAGATAGACGATGCCCGTCCGCACGGGCCGGCGCACGATCCAGCTCACCAGGCCCGAATAGCCGCCTAGGGTGCGCGCGAATCCCGCGTTGAACCACCCGAACGGGCCGCGCCGCGCCGCGCCGCCGGACTTGTGCTTGAGCAGCGTGGCGCAGAGCGCGGGCGTCAGCGTCAGCGCCACCAGCACCGACAGCGCCATGGCCGAGACGATGGTGATGGCGAACTGCTGGTAGATCACGCCCGTGGAGCCGCCGAAGAAGGCCATGGGCACGAACACCGCCGACAGCACCATGGCGATACCGATGAGCGCGCCCGTGATCTGTCCCATGGACTTGTGGGTGGCCTCGCGCGGCGACAGGCCCTCCTCCTCCATCACCCGCTCGACGTTCTCGACCACCACGATGGCGTCGTCCACCAGCAGGCCGATGGCCAGCACCATGGCGAGCATGGTCAGCGTGTTTATGGAGAAGCCCGCCACGGCGAGGACGCCGAACGTGCCCAGCAGGACCACCGGCACCGCCAGGGTGGGGATCAGCGTGGCGCGCAGGTTCTGCAGGAACAGCAGCATGACCAGGAAGACGAGCACGATCGCCTCCACCAGCGTGTGCACGACCTCCTCGATGGAGATCTCCACGAAGGGGGTGGTGTCGTAGGGGATGACGTACTCGATCCCCTCGGGGAAGGACTGCGCGAACTCCTCCATCCGGGTCTCCACCGCGTGGGCGGTGTCGAGGGCGTTGGCCCCGGGGGCCAGGCTCACGGCCATGCCCGCGGCCGGGTTGCCGTTGTAGCGCGATTCGAAGGCGTAGTTCTCCGCGCCGATCTCCACCCGCGCCACGTCGCCGAGCAGCACCAGCCCGCCGCCGGTATCGGCGCGCAGGACGATCTGGCGGAAGTCCTCGGGCGTCTGCAGGAGCGACTGGGCCGTGATCGTGGCGTTGAGCTGCTGGCCGCTCTCGGTCGGGCGGGTGCCGAAGGCCCCGGCCGAGATCTGGGCGTTCTCCTCGGACACGGCCGCGACCACGTCCGACGCGGTCAGCCCGTAGGCCGACAGCTTCGAGGGATCGAGCCAGATCCGCATGGCGTAGGGAGAGCCGAAGACCTGGACGTTGCCGACCCCGTCGATGCGGCTGATCTCGTCCGTGAGGTTGGAGGCGAGGTAGTCCGACAGGTCGGCCTGGTCGTAGCTGCCGTCGGGCGAGATGAGCGAGACCACCTGCAGGAAGCCGGAGGAGGACTTCTGCACCGTGACCCCCTGGCGCTGCACCGGCTCGGGCAGGAGCGAGGTGGCCTGGCTGATCTTGTTCTGCACCTGGACCTGGGCGATGTCGGGGTCGGTCCCCGTCTCGAAGGTCAGGGTGACGGAGGTGGTCCCGGCCGAGGACGAGGTGGAGGAGAAGTAGCGCAGACCGTCGAGGCCGGTCATCTGCTCCTCGAGCACCTGGGTGACGGTGTTGGCCACGGTCTGGGCCGAAGCGCCGGGATAGGTCGCCCTGACCTCCACCGTGGGGGGCGCGATCTGGGGATACTGGGCGATGGGCAGGGTGCGGATCGCCAGCACCCCGATCCCCATGATGAGGATCGAGATCACCCAGGCGAAGACGGGCCGGTCGATGAAGAAACGCGCCATGGCCTAGCGCTCCCCGTCCGTGGGCTCGGCCTCGGCCTCGGCCAGGTCCTGGGACGCGGCGGCTGCTCCCCCGGCCTGCGCGGCTTCGTCCCCGGCGCGCTGGTCGGGGGCGCTTGCATTGCCCTCCTGCACGGCGCTTTCGGCGCTCTCGTCCGCACCGCGCTCGCCGGAGCCTTCTTCATCGCGCTCCTCGGGAGCGACGGTCGCACCGGGGGCGATCTTCTGCAGCCCGGCCACGATCACGCGGTCTCCCGCTTCCAGCCCGTCGCTCACGATCCAGTCCGATCCGCGGTCCTGCAGGATCGTGAGCGGGCGTTCCTCCACCACGTTCTCGGCATTCGCCACCATCGCGGTGGGATTGCCGCGCCGGTCGCGGGAGACGCCCTCCTGCGGTACGAGGAAGATGTCCTCCGCGGTGCCGGTGGGCATCTCCACCTGCACGTACATGCCCGGCAGCAGCAGCCCGTCGGGGTTGGGGAACGACATCCGCAGCAGGACGACACCCGTCTCCTCCTCCACGTGGGGCTCGGCCGCGTTGAGCCGGCCCGTCACGTCGTAGGTGGAGCCGTCGGCGAGCTCGAGCGACACTTCGCGGTGTCCCTCGGCGGCCGGGCCCTCGCGCCGGCGCCAGGCCAGGAGGTCGGCGGCCGACTGGGTCACGTCCACGTAGACGGGGTCGAGGGTGCGGATGATCGCCAGCGGCGTGGCCTGGCTGGCGGTGACGAGCGCGCCCTGGCTCGCCTCGGAAAAGCCGATCCGGCCGGACAGCCGGGCGCGGACCTCGGTCCGGTCGAGTTCGATCTCGGTGGTCTGGAGCTGGGCGCGGGCGGCCTCCAGCCCGGCGGCGGCGGCGTCGCGGGTGGAGACGGCGCTCTCCTCGTTGGCCGAAGAGGAGATGCCGCGCTCGCTCAGGGTCTGCACCCGCTCGGCCTCGCTCTCGGCGACGCGCAGGGTGGCCTCGGCCTGGGCTACGGCGGCGCGGGCCTGGGCCACGGCGGCGTCGTAGCTCACCGGGTCGATGCGGTAGAGGACATCTCCCGCTTCGACCGTTCCCCCTTCGGTGAACAGCCGCTCGGTGACGATGCCGCTCACCTGGGGACGGACCTCCGCCTCGGCGGAGGCGCGCACGCGGCCGGGCAGGACGGATGTGAGGGTCACCGTCTGCGGTTCCAGCGTCTCGACGGTGACGGCGGGCGGGGGCGCGTCCTGCGCGGCGCCGGCGCCGGCGCGGACGAGGCCCAGGATCGCGGCGGCGGCCGCGTGGCGGAGGAGGCTGGCCATGTCGCTCTTTCGTTCGGGGCGGGGCCGGGGGCGCTTGATGTCCGGGGGGCCGCAGGATAGGAAACTGCATGGTTCCCTAAATCGGTTGGAGCGAGTGTGCAAGAGCGGAACGCCGCAGCGCAGAACACCCCGGACGCGCACCGGGAGGCCGGTACGGGCCGGACGCGGGGCCGCCCAAGGGTCATGACGGTCCCGGACCGGGTGGAGCGGATCTTCGACGCGCTCCACGCGGTCTACGAGAGCGCGGGGATGGACGGCACCACCATGGACGCCATCGCGGCCGAGGCGGGCATGTCCAAGCGCACGCTCTATGGCCTCTTCGCCGACCGTGACGAGCTTCTGGGGGCCTACATGGAGCGGATGCGCCGCGACTTCGTGCGCGACCTTGACCCGGCCGACCTGGACCTGCCGCTGGAGGGTCGGCTGCGCCGCCTCCTGGGCCCGTGCCCGCGGACCGGGCCGCCGGGCCTACCCGTGGCGGTGCTGCGCGTGGCGCTGGCGGGGGCCGAGACGGGACCGCGCACCGCGCGGGCCTGCCTCTCGCGCTGGGTGGCCCGCGACCGGAGCCTGATCCGCGACGAGCTGGACCGGGCCGTGGCGCGCGGCGAGGCGCATATCCCCGATACCGCCCGGGCCGCGGTCGTGCTGGAGTCCATGGTCCGCCCCTCGGCGGTCGACCTGCTGCTCGATCCCGGCGCGGTGCCCGGCGACGCGGACCTGGGCGCGCGGTTCGAGAGCGGGCTGGCGATGTTCCTGCGCGCCGTGGCGCCGCGCTAGCCCTCGCCGCGTCCGTCCTCGTCCGTCTCGGAGTGGCGTTCGCCCAGGAAGCTCGCCAGCCCGCCCAGGCCGTCCACGTGGTAGGCGATCGTGCGCAGCGCGGCGAGGAGCGGCACGGCCACGACCATGCCCACCGCCGACCACAGCCACGCCCAGAACGTCACCGACAGGAACACGACGACCGTGTTCAGGCGCAGGTTCCGCCCCACGAAATATGGCGTCACGAGCTGCCCCTCCAGCGACGTCAGCGCGAAGTAGACCCCGCCCACCACTAGCGGCCAGCCCACCCAGTCGAAGCTCACGAGCGCGACGGCGGAGGCGACGACCACGCCGGCGATGGCGCCCAGGTAGGGCACGAAGTTGAACAGGAACGCGATCAGGCCGAACACGGCCGGGGAGGGCATGCCCATCAGCCACATGGCGGTGCCCACCGCCACGCCCAACCCGCCGTTGATGATCGTGATCGTCAGCAGGTAGCGCGACAGCTTGCGCTCGATGTCGTAGGCGACGTTCACGGCGCGCCGCTTGTCGCGGAACGTGGGCATGGCGTGGACGAGCTTTTCCTGGAACATGTCGCCCGAGGCCAGCAGGAAGAACAGCAGCACGAGGGTGAACACGATCTGGGCGAGGACGCCGGGCACCACGGTGGCCACGTCGGCCGCGGTGTTGCCGCTCTGGACCGCGACCCGTTCCGTCTCGGGGCCAGGGGCCCCCAGGGAGTTCAGCCGCTCGGCGGCGTCGAACACGCCGCTCAGGGCGGCCGACATATCGCTCAACTGGCTCTGTACCTGCCTGGCGATCTCGGGCCCGCGCTCGATCCAGCCGATCAGCGGCAGCGACAGGGCGCCCAGGATCGCCGTCAGCCCGGCCATGAGCCCCAGCACGATGAACAGCGACGTGATCGCGGAAGGCACGCCGCGCCGGTCGAAGACCCGCCGGATGGGACTGAAGACCAGGGCCAGCAGGAAGGCCAGGACCACCGGCACGAAGAACGACTTGGCGTAGCTCAGGGTATAGATCGTGGCATAGATGAAGAGGCCGATCGTCGCCCAGCGGGGGACCGGGCTCGTCAGGCGCCCTCGCGCGGGCGTCTCCGCGTGTTCCTCGGGTGCGGGCTGCGGGGCCTTGGCGCTCACGATTGCGCCTTGCCGAGCATGTCGCGCAGCCCCTCGGCCAGGCGGGAGGCCAGACCGCCCTCGACCCCTTCCGGGTCGGCGAACTCGTTCTCGGCGATCACGCTGTCGTCGTCCGAGACCTCGGCGCGGTCGAAGGCGCGCAGCGACTTGCCCGGCCCCGCCAGCCGCTCGATCGCGCCGATCAGCCCGTGCTCCCCGGCCAGGTCCTCGAAGCGTGCCTGCGTCGCGCCGAGGTGCTCGGCGACGAGGCCGGCACGCAGGGCCGCGAACGTGCGCGACGTCGCCTCCGGGTCGGGGCAGTCGGCCGCGTCCACCGCCACGTCGCACTCGGTGTCGAAGCCCATGGAGCGGTTGTTGAGGTTCGACGAGCCGATCCGCAGCAGCCGGTCGTCCATGATCAGGACCTTGGCGTGGACGTAGATCGACGCGCCGCCCGCCGTGACGGGGTAGTAGGCGCGGAACCGGTCATGGGGATCGTTGGCCCACAGGTAGCGCAGCATCTTCTTGCGGGCGCCGTCCATCGCCTTCTGGCGCAGCCACCCTTCGGAGGTCTCGGGCAGGACGAGGACGACCTCGGGGCCGTCCGCCTCGGCCAGGCGGGTGGCGATGGCGCGCGACAGGACGGGCGAGGCGAGGTACTGGCTCTCGATGTAGAGGCTGCGGCGCGCCCCGGCGATGGCGGCGAGGTAGAGCGCCTCGATCTCGCGCACCTCGGGGTGCTCGTTGTGATCGGGATAGGTGCGCGCGATCGCCACCGGCAGGTCGGACAGGGTCGGCTCCAGGTCCGGCCAGGGGTCGCTGTCGGTCGCCTCCGGCGGGGTCAGCTCGGTGCCGGTGGCGCGCAACCAGCGCTGCCGCGCGAGGTCGCCCAGTGCGGCGGCCAGAGGCCCCGACACGGCGGTCGTCACGTCGTGCCAGGGCTTGGAGGGGGTGTCGTCGCCCGGCATCCGGCGGTGGGGCTGGTCGTCCAGGTGGTCGGACGTGTCCCAGCGCCCCGCGGTCACGTCGATCCCGCCGCAGAAGGCCACCCTGTCGTCGATGACGATGATCTTGGAATGGTGCGCCGAGCCGGCCGGGTGCTCGGTGTCGAACTTGAAGTGGAAGTTGTCCGCCCCGCGGATCGGGCGCAGCGCCATGGGGACCATGCCCCGGCCCAGCGCCTGCAGCGCGCCCAGGTCCCATTTCAGCATGTAGAGGTCGACGTTCTCGCGGTGGTCTGCCATCCATTTCATGAACGGCCCGAGTGCGTTCGGCCCTTCGAGCGTGGCGCCTTCGGGCTCGAACTCGATGCGGGTGTCGAAATCCCATCCGATCATCATGATGGTGTGGCGCGCCGCGAGCATCGCATGCTTGACCGCGCGGAAATAGTCCGCGCCGTCCAGGATGATGCTCATCCGTTCGGCGCGCTCGATGCGCCAGCAAGTCTTCTCGGGGACGAGAAAAGGTCGATGGGACATGGGCTCTCGCGATTTTCGGGGAAGCTACGCGATTGACAGCTACGGTCAACGTCGAAAGGGAGGGGTGCGCGCCACAAGGGAGGACGCGATGCTGCCGGACTGGTTCACCGGGAACCTCGTGCTCGTTCAGACCGTGACGGGGATCGTCACCGCCATCATCTGGCTCGTCTACCTCCAGCTTCTCCTGAGCGGGGTCATGCGCCAGCGCCGCTGCGTGTTGTCCATCAACCGCGGCGCTGGCGAGGGCATGGAGGCGCATCTGCTGCTGACCAATCTCGGCTACGAGTCCATCTATGTCACCGACGTGCTGATGACCCTGCACAAGAGCGACGGGACGACACATGACGTCAACCTCACCGACCGCGAGGAATTCACCCGCGAGGACCTGTCCGACCCGCTCGAGGGGACCCTGCAGGGCCCTCTGGGCCACGGCGAATTCAAGAGCCTGGGGCGGATGAACGACATCCTCAACCGCAGCCACCAGCGCACCGGCCTCGCGGAGCTGGAGGATATCGAGCGGGCCGTGTTCGTCGTCATCGGCGCGTCGCAGGCGATCCGGGGCGTGCGCAAGACGTATCGCGTGATCACCGACGACAATTCGGTGCGCCACCTCCGCCCCGTCAAGCGCGAGAGCGAGCGCCTCTCCGGCCGCAACTGCCGCCGGATCGTGCGGCGCTTCGGCCCCGACGCCTGATCGCCGCGGCGCCGGTCGGCGGTGCCTCTCCCGCCCGGCCCGCCGCCGTCCGGAGCCCCGAGACCACTGTCGAAAGGCAGAAGATCGCGGCCATCACGCACGCGATGGTGGGCCCCGTGGGCGTGTCGAAGTCGTAGGAGGCGCGCACCCGACCAGGCCGAGACCACGGCCACGCCGGAGGCGACGAGCGCCATCGCTCCTGGCGTGCGCGAAAAGGGGCGGGCGGTCGCGGCGGGACCGATCAGGGGCGTCGTGATCGGCGGGACCTCCACGACCTCGATCGCCACGGCGACCACGATGGCGAGGGCCAGCGTCAGGTCGAGCTGCTCGCGGCGCAATGACGCTGCGCCGCCGCGAGGCCGTCGACGATGCAGGTACGATGGTCATGCAGCTCGAAGGCGACCATCGACCAAGACAGATGCACGGCGCAGTTGTTGATTCCTTCCATTTTCGGGGACGAACAGAGATGCAAACGTGCAAGCGAACCAGATGGGGTGGATGGCTCCCGCTCCCCGGCGTCGTAATGCGCCATAGTGCAGGTGTCAGAATCTGCGATCGAGAGGAGCCACCCCATGCAGGTTACCACTGTCGGCCTCGACGTGGCCAAGAACATCTTTCACGTCCATGGCGTGACGGAAGGCGGCGAAGTGGCCTTCAACCGACCTTTGCGCCGGGCGCAGGTGCTGGCGTTCTTCGAGCGCCTGTCACCCTGCCTCATCGGCGTTGAGGCCTGCGCATCGAGCCATTACTGGGGCCGCGAGCTTTCGAAGCTTGGCCATACCGTCCGGCTGATGCCACCGATGTACGTCAAACCGTACGTGAAGCGGGGCAAGTCCGACGCGGTCGATGCAGAAGCCATTTGCGAAGCCGTGACGCGGCCCACGATGCGCTTCGTCGAGATCAAATCCGAGGACCAGCAGGCGCTCTTGTCTCTGCACCGCGCACGGGACTTCGAGGTTCGCCAGCGCACCCAGCTGATCAACATGCTCCGGAGCCTGGCCGCGGAGTTCGGGATCACCATCGCTCGAGGCGTCGCCCGGGCCATCGATTTTGCGAAAGGGATCATCGAGGGCAAACAGTCCGGGTTACCCGAGCTCGCCCAGGACGTCCTGCGGGTCCTCAGCCGTCAGCTGG
>CANMTR010000026.1 GCA_947500825.1 uncultured Paracoccaceae bacterium
TAAAGATCAGACATGTTCACCGCTCGTTTTCGAGCCGTGAATCACGCCACCCAATCAAGATCAATGGGTCCTGACCCGAGATCGTCAAAATATCTGGAGGAGTTCCGGACGACTTTCGCCCTTACGGCAAGACCGATGCCCGCCAATGGGTGGAGTGGAACTTTGTGCATTCGCTTTGCTGGGCTGTCCGGCTTGATGGACGACTCCTGGGGGAGGTGCGTTTGGACGACCTCAGCCCGGATGACAACCGAGCGCGGCTGGCGACCGGGTTCTACGACGTCTCCCAGATCGGGCGTGGGCTGGGTCGCGAAGCGATCGGCTTAGTCCTCCCCCATGCGTTCGTCACACAGGCTCCCTATAGAGGCGATCTGCGAGTACTGGTGTTCAATGCACTGCGAAGCGATGCTACCGCGCTTGCGTACTCGTCGAAGAGTGCCGGGAGCGCAAAAGCGCCAACATCGGCGGTTCATGGCACGACGACGTCATCATGGGATTAGTTGCCCGTGACTACCTTCGTCGCAACCAATAACTGGCGGATTGGCCTGATATCCGAACCAACTAAACGAAACACTAAATAATTCTATGCGCAGTCCGGCATCCCTCTACATCTCTTAGTTCATACTTTGCCGCCGCCACGAACGAATAGAATTTGCAGTGTCGGACTTTGGTTCAGCCTCATTCCAGCGATCCCAAAAAGCCACGGTTTGGCTATCAGGCTTCATCTTAGGCTCCGCGATGCGTACCCGTGTAGGCAGAAGACTAGCATCCCCGACAACCAATGCTTCTCCAATGTCTAGGACTGGCAAAAGGTCACCAAAACTACCAAGACTCTCAGGTAAAAGTCGTTTGATGACACTTTGATCGTCGCCATTAGACAATCGCATTGCCACAACATTATTACATTGACTGAGAACGGTTCGATTTACTTCTGATGGCCTCTGGCTGATCACAACTAGACCTATTCCATATTTCCGCCCCTCCTTTGCAATCCTCTCAAAGATTTCTACAGCAACGGAATCCGAACTATCGGCTTGTAATCTTTCAGGGATATATAGATGCGCCTCGTCGCACATAATTGCAATTGGATGACGTTCCTCAGATTTCGTCCATAAGCTAGTAGAGAAAATAATCTGAGCAAGAAGGCTTACCATCAAAGGTAGAACATCAGATGGAACTTCAGAAAAATCTATAATTTTAATGCCGCCTTCGGCACCTTCCTGCGCCCCGCGCCCAGCCGATATTTCGTGGACCATGCGCTCTAGCCACGCCATATCCATGCATTCTTTCGGCGGTTGAAAAAGAAACGCAAGCCGGCGATCATTTCTTTTCGCTTCTAACCGACCAATAAGACGGCTCAGCTTGCCATTGTAATCCCCAGCCTTGCCATCAGGTTTGCCGCGGGAATCTGCCACCCGTTCCTCATCAAGGCGGCCCAGCTCGCTCAGAACATCAGACAGATCAAATGGAACAGGGCTATCGATCGTAAAGTTACTTAGAATATCCCCGTGCTCTTTGGGATCGAGCTTTGCCTTTTTCATATTTACGATCGTTCGGGTCATGACCATTGATTGGTTTGGCGCGTTCTGATCGCTTCGATCAACAAACATCGAAACCAGCGCCTCGTACCCTAAAAGCCAGTATGGCAAATGAAGGACCCCATCGGCCAAACCGCGCTTATGCTCAATGTCTGAGGGCCCCGCAACCCGAAGATGCTTAAACGCCTTTCCTGTAAGGGGTCGATACTCACCATGAATGTCGAATAGTACAGTATTGGCTTGAGATAACTCCGCGATTTGATCGAGCAACCTTGCGGTTGTCCACGATTTACCGGAACCCGTGCTGCCAACTATGATGGCGTGCCGCTGGAAAAGCTTATTTCCGTTGAGGTAAGCGATAGCTTCGTCATCTAGTGTGAAGTTACCAAGCGAAAGCTTTGGGCCTTCTGTCTTTACGTTGGATATTACCTGCATGAATCGCGTAAGCCGCTCGCCTTCTAATGAGAAGCAATTGGCGTCAATTTCTGGTACGGTCTCGAGGGTCCGGCGAAATACGTTTTTTTCCCTGCCAACACGATCTAACAGAGTCCCTATAAGAGTAGTTTTCACGAGGTTATTTTCATTGGGAATAAATTCGTCATCGCCAGCTTCTTCATCACCAAGTTCCTGATTGTCAGGTTTTCGGGTAATTTTGACGACGATGCCGATTAAGTGTTGCCCGGGCTTACTACTCTGGAGGACTACTAATCGATTTACTTGCAACCGTTTCAGGCGATCAAGATCATCAACGCGGATAGTGGCAGCGGCAGTATCGACAGAAATGACACTGCCTAGCGCCTCGGTATCAGAGAAATTGAAGATTGACATGTATGTTACCTAAAGAATTATTTTGTTGAAGCCATCAAGTGACCAAAGATCGGGTGTTCCGACCTCGCTACCCCCTGGATGGGTTGGGGAATATACTTTGCTGCCGGTCCCTGACTGTTCAATTCCGAGGTAGTTTTTTCCAGCCTTTGTTCTTAGGAAATCTTTTGCTTCGTCGGTTAGCGTGCGTGCTAATACTACGGTTGGTATATTTCTATCACGGCACCGTTCGTGGATTTTTGGATGAATGTGTTGGTCGCGAAACCCGAAGCCAATACATAAGAAGGCCGAGGCGTTTATTAATGCAGAATCGGCGCCGTTGATTGTGGTCCGAAATGGGTCTTCATAGGTTTTTTCGTATTTGTTTAGTCCGGGAGTCACAATAAGAGGGAAATATTTATCTGCGTTTGGTTGCTTAAACACTGGCAGACCAATTATTCTTTCATCAGCGGTCCGGAACCAATCAAGAGATCCGTGAACCTTCCAAATTTTGACGACACGCGAAGGTTTCGTTCCTTGGCGGAATTTTACGTGTCCCGCACTTTCCCAGCGCTGAACGTATCCTGGTGCAAAACCTGTTTGAAATAAGATATTCTTCGAATTGCAGGCAAACTCGACAACTCGATCATAGTTTGTAGTGACTACTTGGACTTCATTCTGGGTGCTACTGAACATGCTTGCTAGTAGCTTTCCGAGTTCAAAACCGCTGTCACTTGTTGCGGCGTCTTCCAGCAGTCTCATATCTTTTTCGTTCACACAACGCCAGGTCAGGCCCACGATCTTAGATATCAAAGAAGGGGGCAAAGTCTTCCCTTCTAGGGCTGCCTCAAGGTGGTCGCCATTTGCTAAGGCTGTTCTTACTAACATCCAAGCGTCATTTTCGACCTCTCCCTCAATTTCGATATTCTCACGGAGAAAGGTGCTAAGGTTTCCCATGCTGGGAAGACCGTGAGGCATCGACGCCCCGCTACCTAGAACAACTGTGGGACATCCTTGAAAACAGGACTGGGCGATTTTGGAGATTTCTTCTAGATCCAACTTTTTCTCAATCCGATAGTACTGATTTACTTGCGTAGAAGCGTGAGACTCACTCTCGTCAATGGCATTGCAATGGTGATTTGACCAATCTGAGGGTTGATCGCAACTTCACGATGGTAAGCGGTATACTCAAGCGGCGCAGTTGAGCTATTCGCGGGTGAGGTGTAACTGGTTGCAAAGATGCAGCGGTTGCGAAGCTGGGTTCTCCGCTTGTGGACACGGCTACTACAGCATCGTCGAGCTGTTCTAGGATGCACAAATGTTGTTTTGTTGTCCGCTTGGTGCTATATGTATTACATGCCAAGGCTCTCGATCGACATCACCCCTGAAGAGCACCAGAAGCTCAAGGCCATTGCCGCCCTGAAAGGGCAGAGCCTCAAGGATTACGTTCTCCACCGTGCTTTGGGTGATGCCCCGGCCGTCGAAGGCATGACGGAAGACGAGGCGCTCAACGCGCTTGCCGACTACTTGAAGCCCCGGATCGACCAGGCGCGTCGTGGCGAGCTCTCTGCGAAGTCCTTGGATGACATCCGCTGCGAGGCACGCGAGCAGGCTAGGCTGTAATCGCCCCGATGAGAGCCTACGACCTCACCCTCGCGGCCGAAGAGGACCTGCGGGGCATCTGGCGCTATACCTACGAGACATGGGGCGCAGACCAGGCCGACAGATACTTCGGCCAGATCGAAGAGTGCTGTGATGCCGTTGGGGAAGGCAGGGCTCGGTCAAGGTCGTTTGAGACGCTGCCCCAGGGCGTCCGCATCCACCGCTGCGAACATCACTACATTGTCTGGCTGGCTGCCGACCGTCCTGTCGTCATCGCCATTCTGCATGAACGCATGGACTTCGTGCGGAGATTGAAAGACCGGCTATGACTGCATCGCACGGTTTTGCCTTCACAGGATCACCTGGCCCCCTCTACTGTTCGAGGAAACCCCGCCATTTCAGGCGAATACCACGGGAGTGAATTCTGATCCGCGCATTTCTGTCGTTCTGTTTCCTGTGCCTTCGTATTGCCGTCGTTTACCTGGTAGGGCTCCTGATCGCCGGCCTGCTGATTACCGGTCCGCTGCTCGAAACCAACGAGTTCGTCCAGGTTACCCTCGTCCTCGCCGGGCCCGTTCTCCTGGCGTGGTGGAACGAGCGTCGCATCACGAGGCGCAAAGCGAAGCAGGCCCCCACCCCGATCGATCACGACGACCCTGATGAGGATCGCCTGGCAATTGCCAGAGCGATGAGCCGAGCCAAGGCGAATTCCGCGCATGACACGACATCGCGCCATCCCTCTGCAAGCGTAGGCAATCGATCTTCCGAGGCGCTTGGAACGAGGTCGACGAGTTCGACTGCAGGCAAGGCGCCACCTGGACCGGTCGAACCGGCCCGAACCGGCAAGCCGGGACAACGGGGCTGGATCGGCCCTGGCCAGTCCGTGGAAGTCGCTGGCCGCGAGATTGGGGGAATGGTCTATATCGGTGTACCGCCGAAGGTATCCGGTCGCGGATGGCAGGAATCCTGCCGAGCCTATATCGATCCCTCGCTCCCAGTTGCTTCCAGGGTGAGCGAAGACCTCCAGAGCATGCCCTACTGGCCGGGTTATTCTGATATCGGGCCGCAGCACCGGGCGATCTATCTCGACTGGCTGGCAGACGGACGGCGACGCACCGACATCGATGCCGGCTACATGTTCCTCTACTTCTACGGCCTCGAGCGTCGGTTCATCGCCGATGATCCGTCGGATGACGAGCGGCAGGCAATCCTCGACGAGGTTCTGCGCCTGAAAGACCTCTTTGCGGAGAGCCGTTCCGCGCAGCGATATCTCGGGGCCTTCGTCGCTGTGGCGCAGGTCAAACTCAATGCCATCCCGGACGATCCCCTCTCCGTTGATCGCAGCGGCTGGGAAGTGCCCCTGCCCCTGGCGATCGGTCTGGGCGCGCGCATTGGCCAGGGTGAGGCCTTGTCCGCGGACTGGTTGCTGGCCTGGTTTCTGTGCCACCCGGAAAGCAGCCTGCGCACCCCGGCCAAGAGGGCCCCCGACGAATTCGCGGCATTGTTCCGGGTGCTATTCGAGAAGCGGTTTCCAGACGGGTTAAAGGTCACGAAACCCCGCAAGAAGCTGTCGGCGACGTACGAAGCCGCTTCGGGTGAGTTCAAGGCGGACCTTGTCCCGGAGTTCGACGGCAGCCCCGTCCTCGATGTCTCCGGACTTCGGAAACCGATCGAGATTGCGCAGGAAGTTGCAGATGAGGCAATGGAGGCGCTCGACGGGTATAGCCGCCTCCTGGGCCGTGACGAGACCGCGGCCGGCACGCTCCGTGGTCATCTGATGCTCCCCGCGGCCATCCGGGCGCAGTTCCCTTGCCCCGCCCGAGACGACCTGGCGGCATGGGCGCGTGACCGCATCGCCGCGGATGGTCTGGTCCCGGTCCGCGACGTGATCGAGCGGGTCACGGGCCTTCGACCCGAGAAGCCGAGCAAACGGGACCTCACCGAAACCTCCGACATGCTGGCTCGGATCGGGATCGGAATGGCCCCCGACCCACGCTTCGCGTTGCGTCGACCCAAACCCGAAGAGCCTGTGGTGCTATTCGACCTGGGCCGCGACGTGGAAGTTCTGGAGGACGTGTCGCCCAGCTATTCCGAGGCGACGCTCAGGATCGCGCTTGGGGCATTCGTCGCTCATGCAGATGGCAGGATTGTCGAGGCCGAGCGGGAGAGTCTCATCGCCCAGGTGCGCGCCACGCAGCTCCCCACGGAGGAGGAACGGCGCCGCTTGATGGCCAACCTGTGGTGGTTTCTCTCCGTCCCCCCTGATATGTCCGTTCTCCGCAAGCGACTGAAGGAAACCTCGGCCGAGGAGGCGGGAGCCCTGCGCGCCGCCCTGGTCGCGGCGGTCCATTCCGATGGAGAGGTATCGGCGGACGAGGTGTCTAGCCTGGAGAAGGCGTATCGCGCGCTTGGGCTGGACGCTGGCCTGGTCTACTCCGATCTCCACGCCGGCGATGCGACCGCCCCCGTCACGGTCCGTGCCGCCCGTCCCGCCGCGTCCGGAGAAGCTATTCCGGATGAACCCGCGGCGGCCAGGGCCGCCACGCTGGATCTTGATCGAATAGCGGCAATCCAGTCCGATACCGCGAAAGTCTCCGAAGTGCTCGGCTCGATCTTCACGGACGAGGCCGAGCAAGATGCCCACCCTGTCGCTTCCGGGGCAGAAGAGCCGTCTTCCCCCGACACGCTGACGGGTCTCGATGCCGCTCATACTCGGATCGTGCAGAAGCTCTTGGCGCAGGATCACTGGAGTGAGGATGCCTTCGACGGGATCTGCAGCGCGCAGGGCCTGATGCCCGCCGGGGCGCTCGAGACGATCAACGAGTGGAGTTTCGAGCGCCATGACGAGGCTCTGATCGATGCCTACGACGGCTACGATATCGAGCCCGAGCTTGCCGCCACTCTGCGCCCGCAACTGGAGGAAGTCCCATGTCCAAGCTGAAACCACGCGAGCGCGACGCTATCGTTCAGGCCTTGCGCGCGGGGGTCGTCCCCAAGCAGGGGCTGCGCCATATCCAGGTCGGCCGAGCGCGGGAAATCGGCGAGATGGTTCGCGATATCGAGCGGATCGCGGACGGGGGCGCGGCGATCCGCTTCGTCATCGGCGAATACGGGTCGGGAAAGACGTTCTTCATGAACCTCGTCCGGCTCATCGCGCTGGAGAAGGGACTGGTCGTGATGTTCGCCGACCTCGCGCCCGATCGCCGCCTCCACGCCACCGGCGGACAGGCGCGCGGCCTCTATGCCGAAATGGCGCGCAACCTCTCCACCCGAACGAAGCCCGATGGCGGTGCGATGGCCAGCGTGGTCGAACGGTTCGTCGGTCAGGCTGCGCAAGACGCCGAGACCCGCGACGTACCGACAGGCAACGTGATCCGCGAACGGCTCTCCCACTTCGAGGAGTTGACCGGGGGCTACGAATTTTCCGAGGTCGTGCGCCGCTACTGGGAAGGTCACGAGACGGGCGACGAGGAGCTCAAGTCCGCCGCGCTGTGCTGGCTCAGAGGCGAGTTCGCGACCCGCACGGATGCCCGCAAAGCTCTAGGCGTACGCGGCATCGTCGACGATGCGAATGTCTATGATCACCTGAAGCTGATGTCCGAGTTCGTCCTGGCGGCCGGCTACAAGGGCTTGCTCGTCGGGCTCGACGAGATGGTGAACCTGTTCAAGCTGACCTCATCGCAGGCACGGAACGCCAACTACGAGCAGATCCTACGCATCCTCAATGACGTCCTCCAGGGATCGGCATCGTCCCTGGGCTTTTTGCTTGGGGGGACGCCAGAGTTCCTGATGCATACCCGGCGGGGTCTCTACAGCTACGAGGCACTCCAGTCCCGTCTGGCCGAGAACACGTTCGCCCAGGGGGACCTCGTGGATCTATCGGGCCCGGTACTGCGGCTGGCGAGTCTGACACCGGAAGACTTGTATGTCCTGCTGGCAAACGTGCGGACCGTCATGCAACCCGACGATCCGGTGCCGAACGAGGCGCTGACGGCCTTCATGGCCCATTGCCAGGACCGGATCGGAGAGGCCTATTTCCGCACGCCACGCAATACGGTGACGGCTTTCGTCAACATGCTCGCGGTCCTGGAACAGAACCCGGGCACCGACTGGCACGATCTGATCGAGCGCGTCGAAGTCGTCCCCGAAAGTGGGGACGATCTGAGCGACGTGGACGAAGCAACGGCCGCATTCCCTGGCTCGACCGGGGAGGACGATCTGGCCAGCTTCAAACTGTGAGTGCCTTCGATCGGCTGGCGCGCCCGATCCAGAAGTGGATACGGAGCCAATGCTGGCGCGAGCTGCGTGAGATCCAGGTTCGCGCGACGGAGACAATTCTCGGAGGCGAAAGCGATGTCATCGTCGCGGCGTCCACCGCCGGAGGAAAGACCGAGGCGGCTTTTCTCCCGCTGCTGTCGGATATAATCGACCGACCCTCGGACGAGGGCGGCTTCGACGTTCTCTATATCGGGCCGCTCAAGGCGCTCATCACCGATCAGGCCGCGCGGCTCGAGGCGATCTGCGGAGAGTCAGAACTCCCTGTTACCCCCTGGCACGGCGATATCTCCCAGTCGATCAAGACCCGCGCGCTCAAGGCGCCCCGCGGTGTGCTACTGATCACGCCGGAATCGCTGGAAGCCCTGTTCGCTCGCCGGGGCGCAGAGCTCCCTCGCCTCTTCGCAGCAACGCGTGCCATCGTACTGGACGAATTGCATACCTTGCTCGACACCGAGCGGGGAGTACAGGTCCGCTCTTTGCTGACCCGGCTGGAACTGGCGCGCGGCCGACCACTGCGTCGGATTGGCCTCTCCGCCACCTTGGGCGACTTGGGCCTCGCGCAGGCTTACCTCCAACCTAGGGATCCATCCTCGGTTCAGGTGATCGAAGCCGAGGGTGGAGAGGCAGAACTTCGCCTTCAAATGAAGGGCTACGTGGCAGGAAAAGACTCGGAGGGATCGGCTCAGTCTCGCGTTGCGCAAGAGCTGTTCGCCCGCCTGCGCGGCAGCGACAACCTAATCTTCGCCGGGACCCGAGAACAGGTCGAACTGTACGCGGACGCCCTGCGGGAGCTGTCCGAACGGCAGTCCCTGCCGCAGGAGTTCTACCCCCATCACGCAAGCCTGTCGCGCGAGCATCGCAGCTTCGTGGAGACGCGGCTGAAGAACGACCGCTTGCCGACTACGGCTGTCTGTACTTCCACGCTGGAACTGGGGATCGACATCGGCGACACCGCTTGTGTCGCCCAGATTGGCGCTCCTTTCACGGTCTCGGCCTTGCGTCAGCGGCTTGGCCGCTCGGGCAGACGTGCGGGCGTTCCCGCCATCCTCCGCCAGTACGCGATCGAGGCAAAAGTCGAGACGACATCGGCGCTCCCGGATCGCCTGCGCCTTCGCCTCGTGCGCGCTATCGCAATGATCGATCTCTTGCTCGAGCGCTGGTGCGAGCCCCCAAAGACAGGTGCTCTGCATCTATCGACGCTGGTCCACCAGATCCTGTCGATCATCGCCGAACGCGGCGGTGCTTCGGCGGCGCGCCTGTACCGGGTGCTGTGCAAGGAAGGACCGTTCCATGCCGTAGACACCAGGACCTTCAGCGAAGTTCTGCGCGCCTTGGGCGATCCCGAAACCGGCCTGATCGAGCAGGCCGCGGACAACATGCTGCTCCTCGGCCGTGAGGGGGAGCGGATCGTCGAGCACTACTCGTTCTACGCCGTGTTCCGTACACCCGAGGAATACCGACTTGTTGCTGGCGGCCAAGAGCTGGGGACCCTGCCCATCGACAATGTTCTGGCCCCCGGAATGCTGCTCATATTCTCCGGTCGGCGTTGGCAGGTTCTCGAGGTCGACGACCGGGACAAGGTGATCGCGCTCGCGCCGGCACCTGGAGGGGCGGCGCCGCTATTCGGCGGAGACCCCGGGGATATACATGACAAGGTCGTGGCCCGTATGTTCGACCTGTTCATGGGGAACGAGGTGCCCGTCTACCTCGACGCCACGGCGACAGAACTTCTTGGCGAAGGTCGCCGAGCCTTCCGGCAGATGGGCTTGCACCACACGAGGATCGTCGGGCGAGGCGACGGCGCCTGGACTGTCGCGACTCAGGCTGGAACGTCGACCACCACCACCCTGGCTCTCGCGCTCCGGTCACGGGAGTTCAAGGTCCAGGCCCATGATGGCTTCCTCGAGGTCTCTCATGAGGAAGAGGATCTTCGCGCGGCACTCAGGGAGCTTCGGAGTGCCGAGGCTCCTGCAATCGTGCCATGGGATGCCACCCTTTTCTTCGAGAAGTTTCATCCATACCTGACCCGCGAACTGCTCGTTCGAGATGCACTGTCGTGCCGCTTGCGGCCGGCTGCTCTTCCTGGTCTGTGCGACGACTTGCTCCGCGAAACAGCAATCTGACCGTCCGCTTCTACGGAAGTCTGAGTTGGCTACGCTGCGATGCCGCAAGTCCGCTTTCCGCCCTCCCAAGACCTTGGGGCTCGACGCAGCGGTTACCTGGAAAGCTCCTGGTCTCTCGCGTCTTTCGCACGAATGGCTGGTCCGGGGGCGAAGGCCGATGACCCCCTACCTTGTCGTCGGGCAAGGGTGCCTACCTGAAACACGTCGGGACACGACGACCAGGCGGCGTCCGACACCGCCGCACGGGAGGACCGAGCCATCTGCAACCTCTACGCCATGACCAAGGGCCAGGCCGCGATCCGCGAGATCGTCGGGGCCACGACGGACCGGACCGGCAATCTGTCGCCCCTGCCCGCCATCTTTCCCGACCAGTCCGCCCCGGTCGTGCGCCAGGCCTCGGACGGTCGTGAGCTGGCGATGATGCGATGGGGCATGCCGTCGCCTGCCTTCGCCCTGAAGGGCCGCAAGATCGATCCCGGCGTCACCAACGTCCGCAACCTCGGCTCCGCGCACTGGCGGCGGTGGCTGGGCCCGGAGCATCGCTGCCTCGTCCCCTTTACCAGCTTCACCGAGTACCGCGTCGAGGCGGACAGGAGCCGCACCCCGGTCTGGTTCGCCCGCGGCGAGGCGCGGCCCCTGGCCTTTTTCGCCGGCATCTGGACCGAGTGGACCAGCGTGCGGAAGGTGAAGGAGGGCGAGGTGACGGCCGAGCTCTACGGGTTCCTGACCACCGAGGCCAACGAGACCGTCGGCGCCATCCACCCCAAGGCCATGCCGGTGATCCTCACCGAGCCCGAGGAGTGGGAGACATGGCTGACCGCTCCGTTCGACGCGGCGAAGCACCTGCAACGCCCCCTGCCCGACGAGGCGCTGGAGATCGTGGCGGAGGGAGAGCGGCAGGATCCGGGGCCCTCTGCGTGATCCCCGGCATTCCCCGTTCCGGCAGGTAATTTCGGGGATTCACGGATCGGTCGCCCGTGGTAGGCTCTTGCCAAGTCCCCACCCCTCGCCCTTCCGGAGATGCCATGCCCTCCCCAGACCGGACCCGCCTCGCCTCGCGCGCCACCGCCTGCGCCGCCGCCCTCGCGGCCCTGGCCAGCTTTGTCCCGTCCGGGGCCTCGGCCCAGGACTACGACATCGACTGCAAGCTGCTGCTCTGCCTGCCGGGCGGTTTCCCCGACGGCTGCGGCGACGCCTTCGACCACATGATCGACCGGATCCGCGACGGGAAGTCCCCCGTCGGCACCTGCGGCATGACCGGGGGCGGAGAGTACGACGACTACGAGATCGCCACCTCGTTCAACTACCCGATGTCGCGCAACGGATGGTCCTGCCCCGAAGGGACCCGGCTCCACCATTCGTCCCGCCCCATCGAGGGCAACCGCAGCCAGATCAACGTCTTCTGCTACGAGGACAGCGACAGGGTGCGTCTCGGGGACAGCTACCGGACCTACTATACCGGCAAGACCCGCCCCGAGCGGACCGACTTCACCCTCGAGATGACGATGAACGCGAGCAGCGAGACGCCCTACGAGACCGGGGTGATGCGGATGAACACCGGCTACCTGCGGGACTGGCGGAACACGATCATCTACGGCGAATGATCCGCGGCCTGCGTCTCCCGGTGGCGGCGATGATGCTCGCCCTGGCGCCGGCCACGGCGGGCGCGCAGGTCGCCTGCCTCCCGCCGGAAGAGCCCTACCCCTACGAGCCGTCGAGCCTCGACGCCGAGCTGCGCCAGCTCGTGAACGCGCAGTACGAGGAGTACGTCCGGGGGATCGAGGACTACATCAACTGCCTTGAAGCGGAGCGCGCCGAGGCGATGCGCTCCGCCCGGGAAGTCGTGCAGCGGTGGGTCCGGTATTTCGGGGACGATGCGGCGCTGCACTACGAGGTCGCGCCCGAGGGTCAAGCATCCCCGCAAGAGCCTCCGGTGAACTGATAGCGTCCAGATTGCCTGTCATCTCCTTTCGTCTTTCGGGATGACAGCAAGGGTTCACGATGTGCCGGCGTCACGAAGGAGACCCCCATGATATTCGTTCTTTTGCTCGTTGTTGGTGGAGGCGGCGGCCTGTCAGCCGAGTTCGAAACAGAGGCTGCGTGCCAATCCGCGCTTGAGCAGATGACCGAGGATGCCGGCCCGAACCCGGTCATCGGCCGATGCGTCCCGAAAGGCGAGGTACAGCCAGTTCGTGAGGCCGATCCGACTCTGGAGCCGCTTGCGGAACAGACGGCAGAGACGTTTCGACTGCAAATCCGACGGTGCTGGACCGTCGATGTCGGGTCGGAGGCGGCCGATGTGACCGTGGCTATCCGCTTCGATCTTGATAGAAGCAGCCGCGTGGATTCCGGTTCCTTGCGGATGGTCGGTGCGAGTGGTGGTTCGACATCCGCACAAAGAGCGGCCTTTGAATGGGGCCGTCGCGCGATCCTTCGTTGCCAGGTCGAAGACGGAGGATACGATCTCCCACCTGAAAAGTACGAGCAGTGGCGGACCCAGACCGTCGTCTTCGATCCGCGTGACATGCGAGTAAGATAATTTTGGCGCCCCAGGCCGGCTATTACTGCCAAGAACCTGCGCTCCATACGGCCTGTCCACGGGCCTCCTCAAAACAACATGCGGCGTCCTTCCAGCGACTTGAGGAAGAAACGCACGACACGAGTTCGACGCTCCACATCGTCTGAGCCGTCACCGTAACCGGGTCCCGGTTGCAGTCGGGAGCGCCTCACCCGGTCCGGGCTCCAGGCTCCACCCTGCAAAGAGAAAAGACAGCCTCCTGTCGGAGTGAACGTGCCTCGGAAAAAGGTGGACACCCTCCGCCAGGACCGGGGCCCGGGGATCGGCCCGCGACGAAGATCGCGGCCGAGGCCGTGCCTGTCGAGCAGGCACAACAGGGCGCGCGAAGACGCCCGCTCCACTCCGACACGCCAGCGACCCGAGAGGAGGTGATTATCCTGATCGACTGGACCACGCGCCGGGCGGAAGCCTGGGCGCTAATGAGGAAGGGCGGCATATCGGCAAAGATCGCCCGCGCCTTCCTCACCCAGCACGGAACCGTCTGACGACGGCTCCCGGCCTCGCCCCCCAGGGGCGGGGCCTACCTATCCCGCACATCCCTCCGACACCACTAAAAACCAGATCCCGGGCACTCATCGCGCCCGTGGCCGGTGCATGGAGGTCACGCGTTCCGGACGTCACCGCGGTCGCCGGAGACCTGTTTCGATGCTTGTCCAAACATGAAAGCTGCCATTCGGGTAGCGCGCGGCGAACGGCTGGAAGGAACCAACTTCGGTAAGTACTGCCCTCGGCATGAATGGCGGCTTTGGCGTTGCATCCGCCCACGTGGATTCACAAATGATCGATCATCGCGCTAGCTCAACGAGCGTAATCAGCACACCGAGCAGCACGGGTTGATGGACGAGATAGATCGGGAGGCTGTGCCGACCGGCCCACGCCAGAAATCGAGCGACACGTCCGTCGATCGGCCGCGCGCGATGAAGCCAGCTCCGTGCAAGGGCCAGCCGTGTTCCGGCCATACCAAGTAGTGTCAGGCCGACCCACGGAAAAATGGGAACGAAGTCGTTGCTGGACGGGGATGAGGCCGCAAAGCCGGTCCAGGCCAACCATCGCGGATCGAAGTCCGCCGACGTCCAGGTGAAGCCAAGAACGAGAGCTACGAGGCCAAGTATTGCGATTGTGAGTTTATTGAGGCGCAGTACGAGCGCGCCGACAACGCTCGCCGCCGCGATGGCGTGCAGGATGCCGAAATAGACGAAGGTCTGCGGAAAAGTGATGCGGGTCAGGAGGCTGATAGTCAGCGCCGCCGCTATCAGTATGGCGAGGCGTCGCATGAATGCGTCTCGTCGGAACCCACCCGCCGCGGCAAGAACGAGGCTCACACCGACGAGCACCATGAAGGTGCCTGCGAGCAAGCGGCCGAACAGCAGCCATAGCGGGTGGAACGCAACTTCTGGTGGAATAATGCGAAGAAAGGATAGGTCCCACACGAGATGGAAGAGCACCACACCTACGATTGCGATCCCGCGCGCAACATCGACGATGACGAGACGCGGAATCCCGATCGTCTGGGACGCCAGCCCCCGTTCAGATGCCGCGCGATTGGCGTTGCCATCGCAGGAGGGATCGCCTGCAATTCGAAAGGAGGTCGGTTGGTCGTGCGGTCGCCCCGGGCCAGTTTCGAATGTATCCGGACGACGTCGACTCATCTACGGCGCGCCCATTCGACGGCGGCACCCATCTCGCCCGTATCGAACCTTCGCATCTCGGCTCGGGTCAGGGCGCCAACCAGGTTCGTGCCCCATTCCATCAGGGTTCCTTCGCCAACGATAGCCACGCGGCTGAAGTCGTTCGCATGGGCGGTGTCGAGTTTCAGGTCTTCCAGCATTGCGGGCGGTCCGTCGTAACCTTCGAAGTTTGCGAGATCGAGGACGAGGCCGGGTTTGGCCAGCCTTCCGAGCCGCTTGTGAAGAAGGGCGTGCATCCGCTGCAGATCGCTTTCGCTCAGCTTGCCCTCGCAGGCGAGGCCGATGACGTCGTCATGCGTGGTCTCGGTCTCCGTGAAAATGGGCGTTCTCCTTTTCGCTGGATTTTCCATGACCGTAGAGATTGGCGCCTTCGTGCGCGTGATCCTCGTGTTCGAATTCAAGGCTGGAATGGCCGATGCCGAACTCCTCTTTCAGCCGTTCCTTGATCTTGGCCTTGATGGCCTCGATCCGATGCCAGCCGCTCTCGGTCAGAACGACGTGGCAGTCGAGCGCCGCCTCGTGCTCCTGCATTTGCCAGAGATGGACATGGTGGACGTCCTCGACCCCGTCGATCGTGCGCATCGCGTCGATGACGGCCTCGTTGTCCATATCCGGCGGGCTGCCCAGCATCAGCGTCCGGATCGGGCCGCCTATCTCGGTCAGGGCGAGATACAGGATGTAGAGCGCGATCCCGATCGTGATCGCCGGATCGACCCAACGGATATCGTAGAGGATAATGAGCGACCCACCGACGATCACTGCGACCGACGCGAGTGCGTCCGACAGATTATGCAGGAACAGCGCGCGGATATTCACGCTGCCCTTCTGCATCGAGTAGGTGAGCATCGCCGTCAGCGTGTCCACGACGAGCGCCACGCCGCCCAGGATCACGACCGTCCACCCGGCGACCTCGGGCGGATCGATCATCCGCATCCCCCCCTCGTAGATCAGATAGAAGCCAATGAGGATCAACGTGGTGTAGTTGATGAGCGCGGCGACGATCTCGATCCGCCCGTAGCCGAAGGTCATGCGTTCGTCCGCCGGCCGCCGTGCAATCTTGCGCGCCGCGAAGGCGATCACCAGCGAGGCCATGTCCGAGAAGTTGTGCAGCGCGTCGGCGATCAGCGCGAGACTTCCCGAGAGGATTCCGCCGACGATCTGCGCGACGGTCAGAAGCCCGTTGGCCCAAATCGCGATGGAAACGCGGCGATCGCCGGACTCGGGGTCGATATGCGCGTGGCTGTGATCGTGCGGCACGGAAAGGCTCCTCGAATCGTTCGAGGAGGGATGTAATGGCTACAGCCACTGTAGCTTCAAGCCCCGTTTCGTCATGTGCCTCGGGGTGCCATCAGGATGACCGCCGCGCCGGCGAGGCAGATTGCGGTGCCGATCACGTCCCACCTGTCCGGGCGCTGCCCCTCGGCCAACCACATCCAGAGAACCGAAGCGGCGATATATACGCCCCCGTAGGCCGCGAAAGCGCGTCCTGCTGTTGCAGTCTCCACCTGAGTGAGCAACCACCCGAAGATCACGAGCGAAAGGATGCCCGGCACCAGCCTAAGCGGCGCAGCCCCGAGGCGCCACCATGCCCAGATCGCGAAGCAGCCGGCGATCTCAGCCAGCGCGGCCAGCGGATATGCGATTGCTGCGGGCATGTCAGGCGGTTTCCATGCTATCCGACCGAGTTGTCGTGGACGGCCTTGTGGTGCTCGCCATGGGCATCCCGCAAGATGCCGATGCCGCCCCAGGCTGCAACCGCCGCTACCGCCACGCCAACCACGAGGTCAGGCCAGTTGCTTCCCAGCCAGGCGACCAATGCGCCCGCAACGAGGATGCCGAGATTGGCCACGAAATCGTTCAGGCTGAAGGTGTTGGCCGCACGCACGTTCACGTCGGGGTTCTGGATGCGACGCAGCAGGATCACGCAGACCAGGTTCACTGCCGCCGCGATCACCGCCATCACGATCATGATGGGACCAAGGGGGTCTGATCCTTCCAGGAACCGTCGCCCGGCATCGAAGAGGATCCCTAGGGCGAAGAGGATGAGGAGGCTCCCTGAAACGGTCGCGGCGATGCGTTTCCATCGGTCGGATCGGGACATGGCAAAGAGGCTGAGGGCGTAGACGAAGGCGTCGGAGGTGTTGTCGAGCCCGTTGGCGATCAGGGCCGAGGAATCGCCGAAAGCACCCGTGCCGAAGAAGCCTATGGCAATGGCGAGGTTCAGGATCAGTACGATCCAGAGGATGCGGCGTTGCCTGGCGTCTCTCGGTTCGATTTTCTCGCTCATACCATGCGCCTTTTGCCGGACGCACGAACGGACCAGCAAGACACGTGGTTCCGATCGCGAAATCTTACGCCCCGATCTCTTCATGATCCGTCAGGCACTCGGAATGGTCACGCAAGACCTCGAGCACCCGGCAATCTGCCGTGCTCCCGCCGCTGCATTCGTGCACCATTCGTTGAAGTTCGGCGCGCAGCGCCTCGAGCCGAGCCATCCGCCGCTCCACCTGCTTCAACTGTCGCCGCGCAATTCCGTCGGCCTCCCGGCAGGGCCGGTCGGGATGGTCGCTGAGGTCCAACAACTCACGGATCGCATCGAGTGAGAAGCCCAGTTGTCGCGAGTGCCGGATGAAGGACAACCGGTCGAGTTCGGTGTCGGTATAGCGGCGCTGCCCGCCTTCAGTCCGACCCGGTTCGGGCATCAGTCCGATCTGCTCGTAGTAGCGGATCGTCTGCACCTTGGTGCCGGTCATCTTCGCCAGATTGCCAATCGTCAACATCTGCGCCTCCGCAAAAAGTACAGTCCCAGTAGGTTTTAGGGCGCGGACCTGCAAGGTGGGCCAAATTTTCACATGCGTGTGACAGGGGGCCATGAACTTGGCAAAAGTGTTTGAACCTCCAGTGGCTAGAGCATGTATCCGCGTCGTTAACCAAGAACGGCAGGCAGGCGATTTACGTGACGCTGGCACTCATTCGGAAAGCGCTTTGGGCGCTGGCAGGCGTTGCGGCTCTGGCCTTTGTCTGGCTTTTTCTATGGGCCGACTATCGCGCCGACCAGACGCGAACCGAGACGGAACCCGCTTTTCGAGCGGATTTCGAGTTGACGGACCACAGGGGGATGGTCCGCTCACAAGAAGATTTCGCGGGCCGGTGGATGCTCGTCTTCTTCGGCTTCGCCAACTGTCCGGATGTCTGCCCGACCACGCTCTCCGAGGTGGCCGTGGTCATGGACGGTCTGAGGGAAGACGCGGAGCAGGTGCAAGCGCTCTTCATCTCGATCGACCCGGAGCGCGACACCCCGGCGTCGTTGGCGGAGTTCGTTCCGCGCTTCGACGCAGGCATCATCGGGTTGACCGGAACAGCCGACCAGATCGCGACGACCTCGAACACATTCAAGATCTTCTACGAGAAGGTCGAAGAAGCCTCCGCACCGGACGGCTACACGATGGGTCATTCGTCGCAGCTGTTCCTGTTCGGCCCCGAGGCGGGGTTCGTGACGTCCTGGGCGTACGGCACGTCGGCAGAGGAGATCGTCGCTGATCTGCGGGAAAGGATCAGCGGATGATGCAGAGGTTTTTCGCCGACGCTGCGCTTGCCGGCGCATGGATCGTGGCGCTGACCGCCTCGCTTGCCGTGCTGTTCATCGGTGAGGTGCTGGGCCAGATGCCTTGCCTCCTGTGCTGGTATCAGCGCGCCTTGATGTTCCCGCTGCCCATCGTTCTCGGACTCGGGCTGTGGTGCCAGGACCGTCGCGTCGGGCGCTACGGCGTGGCGCTCGCTCTCGCCGGCGGCGCCGTCGCGCTCTGGCATCTGGGTCTTTATGTCGGTCTCGTCCCCGAGCGCATCCAGCCCTGCACCGCGACAGGTCCGTCCTGCACCGACGCCGGCCAACTCATCCTCGGCGTGCCCATCCCGCTTCTGTCGTTTCTCGCCTTCGCACTCATCGCCGGCCTCTCGGCCGCTTCGCTCACGGATACCAAGAGATGACCCGCAAATCCCTGATCCTTGGCGCGCTCGCGCTTGCTCTCGCCGCCTTTGCTGCCGCGGCCTGGCTCGTAACCCGCCCTGCGCCGGTCGCCGACGCCGTGCCCGTGGCACCCGAGATGGCCGAGGCTCTGCTGCGCCCCTATTCGCCGATCCTTGGCCCGGAAGAGGCACCCGTCACCATCGTCGAGTTCTTCGATCCGGCCTGCGAGGCGTGCCGCGCCTTCTACCCCGTGGTGAAGGACATCATGGCCGAGCACGGCGATGCCGTCCGGGTCGCGATCCGATACACGCCGTTTCACGGGGAGGCTTCCGAAGAGGCCATTCGGGTTCTTGAGGCGGCAAGAATGCAGGGCGTTTTCGAGCCGGTACTGGAGGCGCTCCTGCGCGAGCAGCCCCGCTGGGCGTCGCATGGGGCGCCGGAACCGGGGCTGATCCTCGAGATCGCCGCATCGGCCGGTCTCGACGCCGAAGCCGCCAAGACGCAGATGCTGGCACCCGATGTCCTCGGCATCCTCAACCAGGACCGTGCGGATGTCGAAGCCGTCGGTGTGAGGGGGACGCCGACCTTCTTCGTCAATGGCAAGCCCCTGGATCCGTTCGGAGAGGCGGAACTCCGGGCGCTGGTCGCGGCGGAAGTCGCGGCGGCAGAAAGCTGATCTGGCGGGACGCACGACCGATAATCGAAAAGGAGCAGAAATGAAGTCCATCCTCATCGCCATGCTCATGGCCATGACCTTGCCCTTCGGCCTCGCGACATCCGCACGCGCCGGAGCCGGAGATGTCGTCGTCGAGAATGCATGGTCGCGTGCCTCCATCGGCACCTCCCGCCCCGGCGCGGCCTACATGGACATCCGCAATGCGGGCGACGAGAACGTCACGCTGACCGGGCTCCGGACAGACCTTGCCGGGATGCCCGAAATTCACCTGACCTCCACCAACGAGCAGGGCGTGAGCTCGATGAGTCCGGTGGGCGAGATCGCCATCGCACCCGGTGAGACTGTCGCACTCGCGCCCGGCGGTATGCACGCCATGCTGATGCAGCTGAGACGACCGATGGAAGAGGGCGAGACCTTCCCGCTCACGCTCCTGTTCTCCGACGGCGGTGAGGTGACGGTCGAAGTGCCGATCCGCGGCATCGCGGCGCGCGGGCCGGACGACTGATGCGGCGGCGCAGTTTTCTTGGATACGGCGCCGCAGCTTTCGGCGTGATCGGGCTGACACTTATCGCGGGCTGGTGGCGGGTCGACGGCCCCGGCGCGCCGCAAGCTGTCGGTGCGCGCCCGCTACCGCTCACCGAGATGGATTTCAGCCTAACTGATCATGAAGGCCGCACGGTCGGACCGGAGACGTTGATCGGATCGCCAACCATCGCCTTCTTCGGCTTCACCCACTGTCCTGACGTGTGCCCGACCACGCTTGCGGACATTTCCGATTGGCTGGACGCATTGGGAGGGGATGCGGAGAAACTGAATGTCGTCTTCATCACGGTCGATCCGGAACGCGACACCGTGGAGGCAATGGCGGAGTACGTCGATTACTTCCACCCGGCGATCCGGGGCTGGACCGGTACGGAGCGGCAGATAGCCCGAGCGGTTGAAGGTTTTCGGGCGACCTACGAAAAGGTCCCGACCGACAATGGCGACTACACGATGAACCATACGGCGAGCGTCTTCCTGTTCGACGCGCTGGGGCGCTTCGTGACCACCATCGACTACCACGAACCGAGAGAATTCGCGGTGCCGAAGATTCGCCGCGCAATGAACGAAGAAAAAGCAGAGGGGGCATGATGAGGTTGAGATACTGGGCGGCAGGATTGGCGATGACCGGCAGTGCGATGGCGATGGCCACGGTACCGATCGGCACGGCCATGAGCGAGCCGGTCGCGCCTGGGCCGGCCGAGGCGGTTCTGGGGATGCCCGGGCCTGTCGCGTTTCCGGAACAGCTGGACGCCGTTGCGCTCGATGCCGCCCTTGCGGTGCCGGCCCGGGATTCCGACACCCTATCCCTGGCCTTTCCGACAGAAGCACAGGCCCTGTCGATAACCGGGAATCCCCTGCTCAAGGCCGACCCTCAGCCGATCATATGGTCGCGCGAAATTGGCTCCGGCGAGACACTCGACGCGCTTCTGACGCAAGCCGGCCTTGCCAAGGCGGATCGTGACGAAGCGGCGCTGGCACTTGGCGTCGAATACGATCTCCGGCGCCTGCAACCGGGCTTCGGGGTGACAGTCACGACGATGCCGGACGGCATCCTGCGCAGCGTTTTTCTTGACGTCGAGGATGGCATGCGGGTCGAAGCGATCTTCGGCGCCCAGCCCGAGATCCGTGTAGTGACCCCCGACCCGGAAACCGTGACCTTGGCTGGAAAGGTCCGTATCGCGAGCTCACTCTTCGCGGCTCTCGACGAGGCGGGCATTCCGGAGCGTTTCGCCGTCGATCTGGCGCAAATCCTGGGGGGTACCGTGGATTTTCACCGCGATCTCAGTGGCGACGAAACGCTGCGCGTCCTCTGGCGCGAGGCGCGCCTGGAGGGTGAGATCATCGGGCAACCCGAGATTGCCTTCGCCGCGCTCGATCTCGGGAACGCGCTTTACGAGATCGTCTGGCCCAAGGACGGCACAGGCCGTGCCACGGTCTATCTCGACGGGGAGGTGGTTCGCGTCTTTGCCCAGCCTGTGGAGGGGTCGCGGGTCAGCTCCGTATTCGGCCAGCGCAAGCACCCCATCTATGGCAACGTGCGCATGCATACCGGTGTTGATTTCGCAGCCTCACGCGGGACGTCGGTGCATGCGACGGCGCCGGGGCGCATCGCCTTCATCGGTCGCCGGGGCGGCTACGGGCGCGTCGTCGAGATCGCTCACGGCACGGAGACCATGACGCGCTATGCGCATCTGAGCGCCGTGCCCGATGGCCTTGCGAAAGGTCAGCGTGTCTCAGCCGGCGACATGATCGGACGGGTCGGGGCGACCGGAACGGCGACGGGGCCGAACCTGCACTACGAGGTGCGCGTGGACGGGCGTCCGACCGATCCGCTTTCCGATGAGCGTCTTGCGGAGGCCATCGAGCACGAAGCACAGGACGGCGCAGGCCTGGGTCGGCTGACCGAGGCGCGCGCGCGCCTCGAGGACGCGCTCTCCCTGGATCTTGCATCGAGCACTCCCGAAAGGCTCTGAACCATGAGAGATCTGCTTAACGCGATGACGACCGTTGCCGGCGTCCAACCTGCCACCAATGCTCCGACCGAACCGGACCGGATCTACGATGGCGTCCTCAGTCGCGATGACGGATCGACGGTCGTCTTCGCGCGCGACGAAGGAAACGGCTCGGTGTCGCAAGAACGGGCTGCGGGCAAGACGATCATCCTTTTCGCAGGGTTGCTGGCGCTCGGGGGTTGCGCTGTTCCTTCCCGGGAGGTCGTGGACCCGCAGCCGACCACCTCTCCCGAGGTGCTGATGCAGCTGAGCGCCTTGGCCGCCCCCTACCAGGATCTGCAGTCGGTGCGTCTGCGGCCCGAGGACGGGTGCTATTGGTACCGGCATATCGGGCCGGTGGAGACGACCATGCTGCCCCTTCGCACGCCTGAGGGACGCCCGATCTGCACTCAGGCCATGGCGCAGACGGCGCGGTGGTGAATGAGCCTGTACCGACGCCAGAAGCCGACATGTCGGGCCCAATCAGAGCCCCTCTTTGCCTGGAAGGTCGCAAGCAAGGAACGCAGGGATCGATACACCCCCGTTCCGGCTGGAAAGCGCGGTTTACGGGGGCGCAGGAAACGATCAGCTATGCGCCGTGACCGGCCCGTCACCCTCGGCCGGGTAGAGGAAGGCCGTCACCCCGGTTTCGACCTTCTCGTAGAGATCGTTGATATGCGGCATGACCATGCGCACGCAGCCCGAACTCGCCCGGCTCCCGATCGAGCGAGGGTAAGGTGTGCCGTGGATCCGAAGATACGTGTCGCGGTTGCCGACATAGAGATAGAGCGCGCGCGACCCGAGCGCGTTTCGAGGACCGGGCTCCATCCCGTCTTCGTACTGGGCATAGGCGTCCGGCTCTCTCTCGATCATCGCCTGGGTCGGGGTCCAGTGCGGCCACTCCACCTTGCGCCGGATCGTGTAGGTGCCCGGCTCGTAAAGACCGCCCCGCCCGATTGCCACGCCATAGCGCATGGCGGTTCCGCCCGCTTCGATATGGTAGAGATACCGCGCGGTCGCATCGACATGGATGTCTCCGGCCACCAATCCCGGCCGCGCCTCGACCCGTTGCGGCAGCAGACGCGGGTGCAGGCCCCAGGGGTTCGTCGTGGCCGGAACGTAATTCGGCGGCGTCACCTGCGCGTCCCAGGCGCTCTTCTGAGCCCCCGTCGGCCAGGTGCTTGCGAGAACGGGCCCGGCGATCGGGGCGGAGGCCATCGCGGCGGTCGTCGCGATGAAATGGCGTCTGGTCAGCATTTTAGAGATCCGCTCCCGGGAGTCTTTGGTGTTTCAGAGCTTCCTGCGAAGCACCCCTTCAGCCTAGAAAAGATGCCCGCGGATGTCTTGCCTCGTCACATGGGTGTGACGGAGCATCCTTTTGCGGGCCGATCCGACGCGCTAGGCATGCGCGGCCGCGGGATACTAACTTCACCGTTTCCTTCGATTCCCCTGTCTTCTCAGGAGAGGCCATGAACGAGTTGTCCCCGATCGCTCTCGGCTTCTTCGGCAGCCTCGCCGCTGGATCTTTGACCGCCATCGGCGCCGTGCCGGTGCTATTCGGCCGGGTGCCGTCCCGGGCCACCCGCGATATGGCGCTCGGCTTCGCGGCCGGCGTGATGCTGGCAGCGTCCTTCTTTTCGCTGATCATTCCCGCGCTGGATGCGGCCGAGCCCATGTTCGAGAACGGCGCGATGCCCGCCGCCATCGTATGCGTCTCGATCCTGCTCGGGATGGGTGCGGTCGCACTGATGAACGAGCGCCTGCCGCACGAGCATTTCAGGACCGGGCGCGAGGGACCGGAAGCGGCATCGTTGCGGCGCGTCTGGCTCTTCATCATCGCGATCACCATCCACAATTTCCCCGAGGGTCTGGCGGTCGGGGTAGGTTTCGGCGCGGACGGGTTGTCCGGTGGTTTGTCGCTCGCGATTGGGATCGGACTGCAAAACGCGCCAGAGGGACTGGCGGTCGCTGTGTCGCTCCTCGGCGAGGGTTATCACAAGGCCCGCGCATGGGGTGTCGCGGCCCTGACCGGCCTGGTGGAGCCGGTGGGCGGCCTTCTGGGTGCCGGGATCATCACGTTGTCCCAGCCGCTCCTGCCCTGGGGTCTCGCCTTTGCGGCCGGCGCGATGCTCTACGTCATCAGTCACGAGATCATCCCCGAGACCCATCGCAGCGGGCATCAGAACCGCGCGACGCTTGGCTTGGCTATAGGCCTGGTCCTGATGCTCTTTCTGGACGTTTGGCTGGGATGACGGCAATGAAATCTTCCAGTTCTTATCTCTCCATTGCAGGGGGCGTTGCCGTAGCGGCATTCGCACTCGATCAGGCAACGAAGGCGCTAGCCGCCGCGAACGCTGAAATCCTCGCCAGCGGCCTTGCCGTCGCTCCCGGTTTCAACCTTACCTTTCACCGCAATACCGGCGTGAGCTTCGGCATGTTCGACGAGGTGCCGTCCTTCGCCCTGGTGTCGCTCCTTCTGGCCATCATCGCCTGGCTTGCGGTCCGCGCGTTCCGGGCCGAACGGTTGGATGATGCTGTCGGCTCCGGGTTGATCCTGGGGGGCGCGCTCGGCAACGTGACGGACAGGCTGCGGTTCGGCGGCGCTCTTGGCGCTGCCATCCTATTCGATCCACGTCCTCACTCCCCTGGCCTGGGGCGCATTATTTCTGCTGCTGCGAGGCCACTTCCCATTGGCAGCCGGAGCAGCGAGATGGCTTTTAGAGCTGGGCTTTCCTGGAGCGATGAGAGTTTCCAGATGGATGCCGAGCCTTCCGGACCGTGGCGGCGCGACGATGATCGGATGCAAAGCTAACATGGCTTCGGGACTGCGCCGATGACGAATCTGCTCTCCTTCGACCCCCTTGGGGCACAACTGTCCCCGGCATCGTTCATCGTGATCGCTATGTCGGCCTGGCTCTACATGCGTGGGCTTGCCCGGCCTGGACGGCTGCGGCCGCAGCCTGCCCACTGGCAAGGCGGGGTTCTCTTCGTCGGTCTTCTCTGCCTGCTGCTGGCCTTCAACGGACCGCTTCCGCCGCTTGGTCGGTCATTTTTCTCTATTCATCAAATCAATCACCTTCTGATCCGGCTCCTCGGCCCTCTGCTGATCGTTGTCGCACAGCCATGGGGCGTCTGGGCGGCGGGGCTGCCGCGCAATCTGCGAAGGCAGATCGCCGCCACGGCACGCCAACCGTTCGTGCGTGTCTTGCGAAGCCCGTGGGCTGCCACCGCTCTGCTCATCGCGGCCCTCTACATCTGGCAGGTGCCGGCGGTCTTTGGGCTCGCGCAGCGAAATCCGGCCATCGAACTTGGTGCGCATCTCGGCATGGCCGCGGCAGGACTCTGGTTCTTTACGCTGCTCCTCGATCCGCGCGATCCGCCCGAGGGGATGCGGCGCGGTGCGCGCCTCCTCAGTGGGATAATCGTCATCGTTTCGAACATCCTGCTGGGCTCGCTGACAACATTGAAAGAGATCGCGCTCTATAGCGCGACAGATAAAGGCGCTGGTCTCACACCGCTTACGGATGAAACAGTCGGCGGTTACACGATCTGGGTGCCGTCCTCGATGATCATGATCGTGGCCATCGTTCTGGTCTTCAATGGCTGGAACCGGGCCGAAGAGCGCCGCTGGAATGCCCGGCACGCTCTGATGCGACAATCGAACTCGGCCGCTCTCGAATTTCCCGAAACGGCGGAAGAGCTTCGGCTCAAGGTGACGCGGCCCAACCGGGATCTGGGCCGCACGCTGGCATTGTCGGCGTTTTCGATGTTCGCCATCGTCATGGTGACGGCCATCACCGTGGCATCGCTTTGATGAAGGTAATGATCCATGTCAGCCCGCGTCTTGGGGATTCCTGTCGTTCGACCTGAAAGCCATACGGATGCCGCTCCAGCGCCACAGAGCGGAAAAGCGATGCTTCATCGCACTCGAAATTGCCGCTCCAACAGCTCTGTAACACATTGGGTGTCTCGTAAGCCGGCTCCAGATGGCTGTGCAGTGATAATCCATGCGTTATCGCCCGGCCAATCTCATCAGTGGCACCTCTTGAAGCTACAGTTGCTATAGGTCGTATATCGACATCCGATCGGGGAATCACGACGGAGAGCCATCATGGCCGACGGGAGCGCAACACCACGCGAATGGCGGGTGACGGGCATGGATTGCGGCGCCTGCGCCGCGAAGGTGCGCGGCGCGGTCGAGCGCCTGCCCGGTGTCGATGACGTCGATGTCGCGCTCATGGCCGAGCGGCTGCGGCTGACGCTCGACGAGACCCGGACATCGCCCGAGCGGATCGAGAAGGCCGTGCGCGGCGTCGGGTTCGGCATCGCGCCCCAGGGCGCGAAACCGGAAAAGCCCAAGGGTGGCTTCGTCCTGCCGGAGGGGGCGTTCCCGGATGCTGCGGAGAGCTCGGAGGCCGATAGCAAGCCGGAGGAGGAAGTCGGACCGGCCGAAGATGGGCCGACCTCTTGGATAAAAACCTCCAAGGGCCGCCTCGTGCTCGGCACCGGCGCATTGCTTGCGGCGGCCTGGGCGTCCCGCCTCGTCCTCCCGGCCGAGATCGCCCATTGGGCCTTCGTTCTGGCAACCCTCGTCGGGATCGTGCCCGTCGCGCAGCGTGCCTTCGCCATGACGCGGGCCGGCATGCCCTTCACCATCGAGATGCTGATGACCATCGCCGCCGGCGGGGCGCTGGTGATCGGCGAGCCGGAGGAAGCGGCGCTGGTCGTCTTCCTCTTCGCCGTGGGCGAGCTTCTGGAGGGCGTCTCGGCCGGCAAGGCGCGCGACAGCATCCGGGCCCTCTCGAAGCTCGTGCCGAAGACCGCGCGGCTCGAAGCGGACGGCAGGACGCGGGAGGTCCCTGCCGGGAAACTGCGCGTGGGCCAGATCGTGCAGGTCCGGCCCGGCGACCGGGTCCCCTGCGACGGGGAGGTCGTGAGCGGCATGTCGGGCGTCGACGAGAGCCCGGTGACGGGCGAGAGCGTCCCGAGCCTGAAGGAGCCCGGCGCGGAGGTCTTCGCCGGGTCGATCAACGCCGAGGCGCTCTTGCGCGTGCGGGTGTCGAGGTCGGCCGAGGACAACACCATCGCCCGCATAGTGCGCCTCGTGGAGGAGGCCGAAAGCGCCCGCGCGCCGACCGAGCGGTTCATCGACCGGTTTGCCCGCGTCTACATGCCCGCCGTCGTCGGGGCCGCCGCGCTCGTGGCGATCGTCCCGCCGCTGGCCTTCGGGCTGGCATGGGGCGAATGGGTCTATCGCGCGCTGGCGCTGCTGCTGATCGGGTGCCCTTGCGCGCTGGTGATCTCGGTGCCGGCCTCGATCACCTCGGCGCTCTCCACCGGGGCGCGCAACGGCCTGCTGATGAAGGGCGGTGCGGTGATCGAGGCGGCGGCCCGCACCACCCACGTGGCCTTCGACAAGACCGGGACGCTCACCCATGGGCGTCCGCGCGTGACCGACATCTCGGTGCCGGGCGGGAGCGAGGACGCGCTCATGGCGCTTGCGGCCGGTGTCGAGAGCGGCGCGAGCCACCCGCTGGCCCTGGCGATCTGCGCGGAGGCCGACCGGCGGGGCGTGAGTGACGCTGCGGCCACGGGCGGCCGCGCGCTACCCGGCAAGGGCGCGGAGGCGTCCATCGACGGCGTGACGGTGTGCGTGGGGTCCCCGCGACTGGCGGAGGAGCGCGGCGCGCTCACGGACGAGCTGCGCGGCCGCGTGGCGGCGCTGGAAGCCGAAGGAAAGACGGTGGTGATCGTGCTGCGCGAGAACGTGGCCCGAGGTCTCGTCGCGCTGCGGGATGAGCCGCGCGCCGATGCGGCGGAGGCCGTCGCAGAGCTGCGCGGCCTCGGCATCTCGCCGATCATGCTGACCGGGGACAATCCGCGCACGGCGCAGGCCATCGCCGAGGGGCTCGGGATCGAGCACCGCTCCGAACTCCTGCCGGAAGACAAGGTGACCGCGATCCGGGACCTGACGACGGACGCCCGGGTGATGATGATCGGCGACGGGATCAACGACGCGCCCGCCCTCGCCGCCGCGCATGTCGGCGTCGCCATGGGATCGGGCACCGACGTGGCGCTGGAGACGGCCGACGCCGCGATCCTGCGGAACCGCGTGACCGATGCGGCGGGGGCGATCCGCCTTGCGCGCGCCACCATGGCGAATATCCGTCAGAACGTCGCCATCGCGCTCGGCCTGAAGGCGGTCTTTCTCGTGACGACCGTGTTCGGGATCACCGGCCTCTGGATCGCGATCCTCGCCGATACCGGTGCCACGGTGCTTGTCACGATGAACGCCCTGCGGCTGCTGCTCTTCCGGCCCTCGGGGGTCTCTGAGACGGGGCGCGCCCGTCGAGACGCCGGGACTGTCCGCGCCGGACATGCATCCGCGACGACCTGAAAGGAGACACCCATGACCCTCACCCGACGCGCCATGATGGCCTGCGCCGCGAGCTTTGCCGCCGTCGCCCCGACCGCCGGGCCGGCGCAGGACGCCCCTTCGATCCACGTCCTGAAGGACCCGAATTGCGGGTGCTGCACGGCCTGGATCGAGATCCTGCGCGAGGACGGTTTCGCCGTCACGACCGAGCGCAGCTTCGGCACCCTCTTGATGCGGCACAAGCTCGAGAACGGCATCCCCCGCGAGATGACCTCCTGCCATACCGGCGAAATCGCCGGCTACATGATCGAGGGGCACGTGCCGGCCGCCGATATCCGCAGGCTTCTCGCCGAACGGCCCGAGGCCGTCGGTCTCGCCGTGCCGGGCATGCCCTACGGATCGCCCGGCATGGGCCCCGAGGACGCGCGCGAGGCCTACGAGGTCTTCCTGATTCGGAAAGACGGCAGCACGGAGGTATTCTCGAGCTACGAGGCTGCCTGAGAGACAAGTCTCGCTATCAGGCCACGGAGCTTATCCCGAACCGTACATTTGCAGGGAAGATCCGGAATGTCCCGCGTTGCTGCTTTCCCGGCAAGGCGCAACGAATGACCTCTCCGGGATAATGGCGCCTGGTCGGCTGGTCCTGAGCGCCTGACGGTCGGCCCTCCGGGGGAGACGCCCCGCGGGCCGGAAGTGTCCCGCCCGAAAGGTAAGAGACGGCCTTTTTTCATGGTGATTTTCACCCCGGAAGAAGGATCGGGACAGATGACCACCAAGCAGAAGCTGGACCCTGCGCAGCGCGCGGTCGATTATCTCGTCGCGGCATCGGAGGCGGGCATGAAGAAGGAGACGATCCGTGAGGCAGCGTGACCCGGTCGGAGGCCACAACGAGCGCATGAAGCTCCTCGCGACCAGTATAAACGCCGTGGGGCTGGCTTTCGTCGTCGTCGGGATCGTGCGCCCCCTCGTCAACGCCACGATAACCGCGTCCCCGGAAACCCTGGGCTACATCTTCGGCGCGCTGGCCTTGCACGCCCTCGCGCATTACGTTGTCAGCCAAGTGGAGATCGACAAATGAGTATCGAAGCAATCATCTTCATCTCTGGCGGCCTGGCCTTCGGCATCTGCGGTGCGATCTATGCACGCTGGTCCCGCTGGCGCCTCGAGCGCGAGAACTACCGCGACCATCCCGCGGAATAACCGCGCCACCCGACCGCTGGACTGAGACCGAGGCCCCCGCTCCGAAAGGAGACCGGGGGCCTCTTTTCGTCTGGACCCCAGCCAGACGGAAAGGATGTTCCCCCATGCCAGATCGAACCAGGTACGTCGTCGCCCTCTACGAAATCGACCGCGCCTACGGCGGCCCCGAGGAAGGCGGCTGGTGGTACGAGTGCGGCGAGCTCCGCCGTGTGCTGCGCGTCGTGCCCGGCGCCGACGCCGCCTACGACCTCGCCGCCCGCGCCAACCGGCTGATGGAGCGCCTCCAGCGCGGCAAGCGCGATGTCGGCTCCGTCATCTACGCGGGAGGACGGTACGCGGCCGAGGTCTTCGAGGAGACCGCCCCGCGCGCCTTTCCCGAGACCCGGCCCCACTACGAGTGACGCACAGGTCCGGGCCCCCGGGTCTCAAAGAGAGAGAGGGCTTTGCCCGTTCGAGAACGATCTTGAACGGAAAGGACACGCGATGGAGATCACCCGGATATCCCTGCTCACGGGCGAGGCGCACACACGCGATATGGACGTCACCCCGGCGCAGCTCGCGGCGTGGGAGGCGGGCACGTTCATCCAGGACGCGGCACCGCATCTCCCGAAGGAAGAGCGCGAGTTCATCCTGACCGGGATCACCCCGGAGGAATGGCGCGACACGTTCGGGACCGGGGACGAGGACCCGGCCCCCGACGCGCCCTGATCCGGACCGGCCCCGCCTGACACGAAGCCCCCGCCTCGAAAGAGGAGAGCATCTGTCTTGAAGCGCAAGGTCTGAACCGTGGCGATGAGCCTGACCGGACCGGAGATCTCCAAAAATCGGAGGTCCGGTCAGGCGGCGTCGAAGCAAGAGCTGCCGTCCAATCAACACGCAGCGAATGACCCGAGAGAGCCCAAAGTGTCGAATGCTGCGACGCCTACACAACGCGATCCGGTCCGCGATCTGCGCTTTCACGGTTTCGAGGATTGCTTCCCCGTACTGCTGCTCCAGAGCGACGCGCTCGTCGACGATCTGGCGACGCGCGACGGAGATCTCGGCCAGTTCTGCCATGAGCTCTGACGGCGGTTCACTCGGTGCCGGTTTCATCGTGGCTCCGAAGGTCGCCAGCGTCACGGCGTCGATCCGGTCGGATTTCGCCAACTGGCCCATGACGTCCGCGAAGCGGCGGGACCGGTACGGATTGACCACGGCGACCCGGAAACCCGCCCCATGCAAAGAGGCATGAGCCTCGCGATGGTAGCGGCCCGTGGCTTCCATCACGACCAGGTCGGCCCCTGCGGCAGTACCGAGCTTCTGAATTTGCTCAAAGCCGGAGGGATCGTTCCGGACCCGGATCTGGTCTCCCGCAGGATGAACAGCGGCATCAAGCCATCCCTTGCTGACGTCGATTCCCACGGTTGTCCCACCACTATGTCGCGGAACGGATAGTGCCTTACCTTTTATCCGGGACATTGAAGACTCCCCATCATCTGTTCAGGCCCAAATCTAGATTGGGGACCGGCCCTGCTCTCCTTCGGCCCTGGAAGACCCAGGCGGCGACGGCCCAATCCCCACCCGGACATCCCACACAGCAGGCTCTCCGGGGAGACGTTCCGCAAGCGGTGACGTCCCAAGGGAAAGATAAAAGGCGGCGCCTCCTCTTCGTGGTTTCAAGCACCAAGGAGAGAGACCATGACCGACACGATCCCCGATCCCCGGATCGACAATGCCGCCGGGATCGCCCGGCAGAACGACGCCTTCCGCCGCCACGTCTGCCTCAACGCCCCCTATCCCGACGGGATGCCGGCGCTGGAAGGCCGCCTCGTCGTGACCGCCGCCCTCCAGGGCGAGGGACTGTCCTTCGCCCTCGACTGCATGTGGTGGATCGGCCGGGTCGAGCAGTTCGGGGAGGAGAACGATCCCGAGGGCCACCACGACTTCGGTGCCGTGGAGGTCCGGGGCCGGAAGGTCTTCTGGAAGATCGACGCCTACGACAGCGACTACGCCTACGGCTCGGAGGACCCGTCCGACCCCGCGCAGACCGCGCGCGTGCTGACGATCATGTTCCCCTCCGACTGGTAGGGACGCGCGCCGCTCCCCGGTCTCGCCCGACCGCGACGCCCCCGCTCCGAAAGAGGAGTGGGGGCTTTTTTTCGTGTGCGGCCATGAGGCCGGAAAGAGACAGACACGGAGACAGACGATGACCATCAAGCCCGACCTGACCGACACCGACGTGGCCCTGAAGGACCTCGTGATCCACGACCTGAACGCCCGCGCGGGCTCGCCGGAGGCCTACGAGGCCGATGACATACCCGTCCTCGCGGCCTCCATCGCGACGCTGGGGCTTCTGAACCCGCTCATCGTCCAGAAAGTCGGCAAGGTCTGGGGCGTCATCGCCGGCGGCCGCCGCCGCGCCGCCCTCCTGCACCTTGCGAACGACAAGGAGGCAAAGGGCTGGACGATGCGGACGAAGGTGAAGTGCCGGGCAATTCCCGACGACGTGGCCGCGGCGACCGCGATCACCGTGGCCGAGAACGTGACGCAAAAGGCCATGGACCCGATCGACGAGTTCGAGGCGTTCGCGCGCATGATGGAAACGGGCGGCCATACCCCCGACAGCATCGCGAAGATGTTCGGCGTCGAGCGGCGCCGCGTGGTCGATCGGCTGCGCTTCGGCCGGGTTCATCCCGATATCCGCGCCGCCGCCCGTATGAGGCAGATCACGCTCGACGCGATGAAGGCGTTCGCCGAGCATCCCGACCAGGAGGTGCAGGCCGCCGTCTTCCAGGAGATGCAGGGCCAGTTCATGGCCGCGTGGGCGATCCGGGACAAGCTGCGGAACCGCGGGGTGAAGATCGGCGACGACCTCGGCCAGCTCGTCGTGGAGGGCTACCGGGCCGCCGGGGGCGACATCGCGGCCGACCTGATCGAGGAGGACTCGGTCCTGACCGACGGGGGGCTGGTCGATCGGCTCCTTCTGGAGACGCTCGACGCCCGCGCCGAGGCGGAGCGCGCGCGCCTCGGCTTCAAGTGGGCGGCGGCCGAGCGCAGCCCCGACTACGAGGCGCTTCGTTCCTACGGCCGGGTCTACTGCGACCAGCTCGCCACCGAGGAGGCCGGTCCCCGCGCGGCCGAGATCGCCGACCGGATGGCCGCGATCGAGGATCTGCGCGAGACCGACGAGAGTGCCGACGCCGACGCGCTGGAAGAGGAGTGGGATCGCCTCGAGGACGAGTACGACGACCTGACCACCCGCTACGATCCCGAGGACCTCGCCCGCGCGGGCGTCATCGCCACGTGGGAGCGCGGCGAGGTCACGTTCTTCCACGGCCTCGTCCGGCCCGAGGACAAACCCGACGCGGCGCCCCGGAGCGGCGATCCGGCCCCGGGGGGAACCGGCGAGACGGGCGGAACGCCCGGCGCGGGGGACGAGGCCCCGGAGGAGACCGGCCCGGCGCCGCTGGTCCTGTCCGAGAGCCTGAAGATGGACCTGAAGACGGAGCAGGCCGCCGTCGTGGGCAGCGCGCTGGCGGGCGATCCCGCGCTGGCGCAGGACCTCGCCCTCTTCAAGATCGCGGCCGACGTGATGGGCCGGTTCTCCCGCATCTCCTATGCCCTCGGGATCAGCGCCTCGGAGGCCAACCGTCCCCATGCCAAGCCCGAGGGCGTGGACGCCCGCGCGGCGGAGGCGCTGGAGGCCCTGAGCGGCGATCTGGACCTCACGTGGTGGGACGAGCGCAGCCCCCGCGCCCTGCCGGAGCGGTTCGAGGCGTTCCGGGCGCTGGACGCGGACATGAAGGCGCGGATCGTCGCCGTGGCCATGGCCGATACCGTCCAGCCCACCGCCTACGGATGGGGCGAGGAACTGCTGTCCCACGTCGCCCGCCAGGTCGTTCCCGACATGCGCGCCGCATGGCGGCCCACGGGGGAGGCGTTCTTCGGCCGCCTGAAGAAGGGCGAACTGCTGGGCATCCTCGCCAACGACCTCAA
>CANMTR010000027.1 GCA_947500825.1 uncultured Paracoccaceae bacterium
CGGTCAGCCATGTCTCCCACTCGTCGGGCTCGGTGAGGATCACCGGCATGGCCTTGGGGTGGATGGCGCCGACGGTCCCGTTGGCCTCGGTGGTCAGGAACCCGTAGAGTTCTGCCGTCACCTCGCCCTCCTTCACCTTCCGCACGCTGGTCCACTCGGTCCAGATGCCGGCGAAGAAGGCCAGCGGCCGCGCCTCGCCGCTGGCGAACCAGACGGGGGTACGGCTCCTGTCCGCCTCGACGCGGTACTCGGTTGGTCTGCCCCCTGAAAAGTGGTCCTCCCTGGAGTAGGCTTTTGAGCCGTATGGAGGACGAGGAATGGGACAGAAGAGACATAAGCCTGAGGAGATCGTCGCGAAGCTGAGGCAGGTCGACGTGCTGGTATCGCAGGGCCGATCGGTGGCCGAGGCGGTGCGCTCGATCGGGGTGACGCAGTTCACCTATTACCGCTGGCGCAAGGAGTTTGGCGGGCTGAAGACCGACCAGGTGAAGCGCCTCAAGGAGCTTGAGAAAGAGAACGAACGGTTGCGGAAGGCCGTCTCCGATCTCACGCTCGAGAAGCTGATCCTCCGGGAGGCCGCCTCGGGAAACTTCTGAGCCCCGCTCGCCGCCGGGCATGCGTCGATCACGTCAGACGGAAGTTCCGGATCTCCGAACGTCTTGCCTGTCGCGTTTTGGGGCAGCATCGATCGACCCAGCGGAAGGCGCCGCGCGGGCGGGCCGACGAGGAGGCACTGACCGCGGACATCGTCGCGCTGGCCAGCCAGTATGGGCGCTACGGCTATCGCCGGATCGCGGCCATGCTACGAGATGCTGGCTGGGCCGTGAACGTGAAGCGGGTCGAGCGAATATGGCGACGGGAGGGGCTCAAGGTACCGCAGAAGCAACCCAAGAAAGGGCGGCTTTGGCTAAACGACGGGTCGTGCATTCGTCTGCGCCCCGAGCGCCCGAACCACGTCTGGTCCTACGACTTCGTCGAAAGCCGGACCCATGATGGAAGGAAGTTCCGCATGCTCAACGTCGTAGACGAGTTCACCCGGGAGTGCCTGGCAATCCGGATCGACCGGAAACTCAATTCCACGGCCGTAATCGATGTCCTGACCGACCTGTTTATCCTTCGGGGAGTGCCCGGCCACGTTCGCTCGGACAACGGTCCTGAGTTCATCGCCAAGGCAGTCCGCAACTGGATTGCGGCAGTCGGCGCGAAAACGGCGTTCATCGAGCCCGGCAGTCCTTGGGAGAACGGATACTGCGAGAGCTTCAACTCGAAGCTCAGGGATGAGCTACTCAACGGGGAGGTCTTTTACTCCCTCGCCGAGGCGCGCGTGGTGATCGAGGCATGGCGGGTTCACTACAATACCGTCAGGCCCCACTCGTCGCTGGGCTACCAACCACCGGCTCCGCAAGCCGTCGAATGGCCACCTCAAGGCACAGGATCGACCCCGCCTGCGGCCGCTGCAATGGCGCCGAGACCCGTCATGCACTAAGACTGAAACCGGACCACCCGATAGGGGCAGGCCAGAAGACCGGCGCGCATATCAATACCGTCGAGGCCGTGAATGCGATTGTCCAGCGTGCGCTGATTGGTGTCTATCACCGTCTGGGCCGGAAGCACCTCCAGCGATATCTGGACGAGATCATCTGGCGATGGAACCACCGTGTCCCAGAGGCCAAGGTGCGGACGCGGAAGTCTGCGTCTGGCCTTCCATCTACTGAGACCACAATTGTCTGGAAGCCGATCCCGGTCGTGGACCAGATGCGGGGGCTGCTCTGCGCTGCTGTCGGCCGGCAGGTGCGCCGCACCCCTTCTTGGGGGCTATGCTGGCCGTGAGAAAGGGGCTCTATGCCTCCGACGCCTCTGGCAGTCGCGCGCGCGACTTGCTGAAGCCATGCATCTCTTTCGCCCACTGGTAGCCGACCATCAGCCCTTTCATCCTCGGCAGCATCAACAGAGCGAGCACCGTCGCGATCGTGCAGAGCACGAGCGCCAGCATCAGGGGATCATCCCGCATGTAGCCAAAGAGGCCATGGAGGGCGAAGCCCATCACGTGCCCGACGATCAGGATGGTCAGGTAGGCCGGACCGTCGTCCGCGCGATGATGGTGCAACTCTTCACCGCATTCGGAGCAGGTGTCTTTCACCTTGAGATAGCGCGCAAAAAGCTGACCTTCGCCACAAGCGGGGCAGCGATGGCGCAGGCCACGCAGGATGGCCGGCTTCGTCTCGCGGGTTTCGGAAGTGGTCATTTCATCCCTTTCGAATCGGATTATGACAGCTCGAATATAGGGATAATTGATCGGTTCTTGAAGGCATATGTTGCAACTTGTATCTGCGACATTATGCGCATGTATGCGGCGTTCCTGAGGCAGCAATGCATACAATCATACCTTCAATATCCTGAGGGGTGACCTTATGTGTCGGGAGAGGCATGGAGTGGTGGCTATGAACGACTGGTGTCCCGAGATCTCGCAGAACGGAAGCCCACGCTATGTCGCGATCGCTGACGCCATCGTGCGGGATCTGGAGAGGGGCGTGCTACGTGCGGGAGATCGTCTGCCGCCACAGAGAAAGCTCGCGGATCTCCTGGGTCTGGACTTCACGACCGTCTCCCGTGGCTATTCGGAGGCCCAGAAGCGGGGGCTGGTGGAAAGCCATGTCGGGAGGGGGACTTTCGTAACGGCGCAGCTGGCTCGAGCATCGGGGCCTGACCCGGAACGAACTCGGGACGAGGACCTCACGATGAACATGCCGCCGGAGCCGCGCGACGAGCGGTTACTGCGCCGCATGCGGGAAGGCCTCGGGTATGTTGGCGACAACATGATGCCTTTGCTTCGATACCAGTCTTCCACGGGAAGCGATCGAGACAAAAGCGCAGCCATGGCCTGGCTCGGCAAGCGGGGACTGAGCCCGAGCGCTGAGTGCGTGGCGATCACGCCCGGGGCTCATGCGACCATCCTTGCGATCCTGACCATTCTGGCCGATCCCGGAGACACGATCCTGTGCGAGGCCGTCTCCTATCCCGGCTTGCGCGCCATCGCGGCGCGGCTGCGGCTGAACCTCCAGGGTCTGCCCATGGACGAAGAGGGGATTGACCCGGACGCGCTCGACCGCGCGATCCAGGAGCACAAGCCAAGGGCTCTCTATCTGACCCCTACTCTGCACAACCCGACCACCCTGACCGTTCCGGCGGAGCGCAGAAGGCAGATCGCGGACGTGGTGAACGCGCACGGGCTCCACGTGATCGAGGATGACGCCTACGGTTTCGTTCCGTCCGATGCGCCTGCGGCCCTCGCCTCTCATGCGCCAGATCTCACCTGGTATATCGGAGGGTTGTCGAAGTGCCTTGGAGGCGGATTGCGGCTCGCCTACAGCGCCGCACCCTCCAGCCGGCGCGCTCTCAGCCTGGGGCACGCCATGCGAAGCACCGCCGTCATGGCCTCACCGATCTCCTCCGCGCTGGCAACCTGCTGGATCGAGGACGGCACTGCTGATGAAATCATCGGCTACATCCGTGCCGAAAGCGCGGCACGACAAGCGATCGCATCCGAACTGCTGGCCGGGCTGGAATACCGATCGGCGCCGAATGCCTTCAACGTCTGGTTACGGCTGCCCGAGGGGGCGGGACGCGCGGACCTGATGGGCCGACTGACAGGACGGCACATCGGCATCATGCCCTCCGATGCGTTCACTGTCCTTGGGAGGCCTGACGAGCATGTCCGCGTCTGCCTTGGCGGCTCCATCTCGCGGGATGAACTCCGCAGGGGGCTGCTTCTCATGACAGATTCCCTCCAACCCAACGCTTGGGTAGGATAAGCGACTGCAAGATCCGCACCCGGAGCAATCTGCTTTTTATCGTGGATAATAGGGAAATTTTTAGACGTCCCCAAATACTCCGGCTGAGACCCAGCCGGATAGCCCTCTTACCTCTCTGGGTCCTCGGCTTCCGACACCGGTCCCGTCCTTTGACCGCGAAGCTTTCAGCACGCGTTTCCCGAGATGCACGGAGCGACAAATCGCCCACGGATCCCGCGGGGCTGTATCCGGCTTCACCTCGCAGAATGATGGACGTTTTCAGGGGAAGACCGGCATGCGGCTCAAGCGCCTCCAAGACCAGGTTCTCGTCATTACCGGCGCGACGAGCGGGAACGGTCTCGCGATCGCCGAAGCCGCCGTGCGGCAGGGCGCCCGCGTGGTGCTGGTCGCCCGGAACGAGACGGCCCTAGCGAAGACACGCGACGATCTGGCCGGCCGCGGCGGGCGCGTCGCGATCTGTGCCGCGGACGTGGCGGACGAGGACTCTGCCGCGCGTATCGTGAAGGTCGCGACCGAGGCGTTCGGGGGCTTCGACAGCTGGATCAACAATGCCGGGGTCGGGACGTTCGGGACGCTGGAACAGGTCCCCATCGAGGATCATCGGCGCGTCTTCGACGTCAACTATTTCGGGGTACTGTTCGGATCGCTTGCGGCCGCCCGCCACTTGCGGGGGCGTGGCGGTGGCGCCATCGTCAATGTCGGGTCGATCCTGGGGGACCGGGCTATCCTGCAGCAGGGTCCCTACTGCGCGACCAAGCATGCGGTCCAGGCGCTGACGGACACGCTGCGGATGGAGCTCGAAGCCGAGAGATCCAATATCTCTGTCACCCTTGTCAAACCCGCCTCGATCGACACCCCCTTCGCCGAACATGCGCGCAACTACATGGGCGAGGTCGCGCGCCTGCCGCCGCCGCTCTATCACCCGAGCGTCGTGGCCGATGCCGTGCTGTTCGCCTGCACCCATCCGCGTCGGGAGCTCTACGCCGGCGGTTTCGGCGCGATCGGGGTCGCGGCCTCGAAACTGGCGCCGCGGCTGACCGATCTCCTGATGGAAGCCGGAGGAACGCCTGCCCAGCAGAAGCCGGGCGATCCACCGAAGCCAACGCGCCGGGACAATCTCCACGAGCCCCGGGAAGACAGTGCGCTTCGGGGAGGCCAGAACACCCATGCCCGGCGATCCAGCACCGTGCTGCAACTCCAGAAGATGCCCCCGGCCGCCCTCGGGACGGCTCTCGCCGTCACAGGCCTGCTCCTCCGGCTTGCAGCCAAGCGCACGCGTCGCCGGTGACGCAGGTCAAGACCGGGACCGGCAAGGTCGATCTGAACCTTGTCCTGATCCTCAGCGGCGGGAACGCCCTTGGAGCCTTCCAGGCGGGCTTCTATGACGCGCTGAATGACCACGGGATCGCACCCGACTGGATCGTCGGAACTTCGATCGGCGCCATCAACGGTGCGCTCATCCTCGGCGTCCCGCCCGAGGATCGGATGGCGAACCTGCGCAGGTTCTGGGATGTCCCCTCCGGCAGCGACTACGCCTGGCCGTTCGGACCGTCTCCCTGGCAACGGACCCTCGGGGCGAACTGGGCCGCGATCTATGGACGCCCCGGCCTCTTCGACATCGCCACGACCGGATTGGCGAACCACGCGGTCTACAACACGGGAGGCCTCCGGCGGACCTTGGACCGCCAGGTCGACTTCGATCGTTTGAACGGAGGCCCGTTCCACCTCACGGTGAACGCCGTGGACCTCGAGACGGGTGAAGACGTGATCTTCGATACCTCGCGCGGTCGGATCCGAAGCGATCATGTCCGGGCGAGCGCGGCACTGCCCGTCCTGTTTCCCCCGGTCGAAAGCGGCGGTCGGTGGCTCGTCGATGGGGGGCTCTCGGCAAATCTCGCCCTCGACCCGTTCTTCCAGGATCTGCCCCCGCGACGGACCCTCAGCATCGCCGTCGATCTCCTGCCGGGGGCCCAGGCGCTGCCCCGGACCCTCGGCGAGGCAGGAAGCCGGATGCAGGATCTCGTCTTCGCCGCCCAATCGCGCCGCGCCCTGGAACGGTGGACGGAGACTTATGCATCATACCGGGGCCCGGGGATCACGTTTGTCAGGGTGGCCTATGCCAACCAGCGCAAGGAGGTCTTCGGGAAGGCGATGGACTTCTCGCGCGCGACGATCCGGGACCGCTGGCAGGAAAGACACGGTTCGGCGACGTCTCTATTGAATTGGATCGCGACCGGCGATCTTGCCCTCGTCGAGGAGGGGTTGCTCGTTCATCAGCCATAGCCGATCCGAACCGCCTCGTGCCGGCCGTGTTCTTCCACTTTCAGCTCGGCCGAGATCCGCGCGCAGTCTCCAGAGGTATCCCCGCCGGTCCCCCGCATGCGGAAGCGTTCGCAAGATGCGGATGCAGGCTTCGAGCGCCGGTGTGTCGCGGACCGCTTCAGACACCGTCATGGCCCGGGAAGCGCGACCGGAGCCATTTCCAAGTTGGCGATCGATCATGGCCTCGAATGGGAGAAGTGCCGTGTCGAGGGGGCAATCCCGACCCCTCAGCCGCGCTGCGATCGCATAGGACATTCCCCCTGGCGCGCGCCCGGCCGACCGCGTCGAGGTCCGAACGCGGGACTCCTCGAGGCGGTCTGGAACGAACCCGGCCGCGATGACGCGGTCGACCAAATCGCGGTCTTCACCGAACGCAAGGGATCGATATCCGCCGACCGCCCCGTAGACGGCCGTGAGTATACCGAGGTTCGCGCCGCCCGCGGTGTTCAGTCCGATCCGGCTCAGACCGGGCGTCTCCATGAGCCGCTCGAACGCCATGGCCAAGGTCATGTAGGCTGCCTCGATGCGGCCCCGGGCGTGGTAGATGCCCGGAAGTGCCGCGCATTCCTCCGGGATGGGATCGATCCGACCGAGGACTGCCGGGGCTCGGCATAGTCCCTCCTCCATTGATCGGATCCAAGCCCGATCGGCAAGGCAGTCGGCGTCGGTCGACAGAAGCGCGGTGGCCTCGGGACTGAACCGCCGGGCGATGCAATGGCCGATGCAGCGAGCCTCGCCAACCCCGCCGGGTCCGGTGTCGAATTCGGCCAGAACCAATGGGACCTTCGTCTTCGAAAGCGTCTCGAGGGCGACCTCCGCCGTGTCGTCCCCGGTGTTGTTGATGCAGAGGTAGATCGCCGCGGGTTGCGCCACGTCCTGCACGGCGAGGCTCTGGAGGCAGGCACTGATACGCTCTGCCTCGTTTTGAGCCGGGATGATGACGGCGGTTCTTGCCTGCGCGATGGCAGAGGGGTCAAAAGCCCTGACCCGCGGTGGCCTCCCGCGTCTCTCCCCGGGATCGCCCCGACCGCGGTCCTCCCGAAGCGCAACCGGGGCCCTCGACACGTCGCATCGTACCGCCCGTGGATTGTCAGTCATCGTGCCAGTCCGAGAACGTGGTGTTTGCGGGCGACGCCGGGTCCTCCTGCAGGAGGCGCGTCAGCCGATCGACGCGACCCCGCAAGTCGCGGTGGGACAGAGCCTGCTCCGCCTGGTCCCAGGCGGTTCCCAGATCTTTCATCCACGCAGCCCCGATACAGCACCGGGCTCGGCCCGGTCTCACCCTCCTTCACGGAAGCGCCGGCTCGGATTGCGCGTTCCCGCCCCCGGGAGGCGCAGGCCCGGGAACTGGCTCGAACTTGAAGCTGGCTAAGTCGGGTGGCTCGGGATCGGCTTCGGCGAGCAGGACTCCGGGACAAACCCTCAGACGGCATCGGGAAACCAGCTCGTGTCGATCGTGGCGAAACGGTCGATGTAGTTCACCTGCAATTCCATCGCTCTGCGGTCGAGCAGGCGGTGATAGGGCCGCTCGATCTCGATCCACTGCCGCCGAAGCAGATCCTGAAGGGCCTTGTTCACGGTGATGTCCGAGGTGCCGATGGCACGGCCGATCTCAACCTGCGTCAGGGGCAACCGGAATCGGTTGCCGGAGCCCACGTTCGGCAGCGCCAGCCGCGCGCGCAGGTCCAGCAGGAACAGGATGAGGCGATCCTCGGCCGAATAGGTCGTGCAGAACGCCAGCCGGTCGCGCAGATTCATCTGGTCGATGCTGGAGACCGCCAGAAGCAGTGCCGCAAGCCGCGGCAGGTCGCTGATTGCCCGACCGATCTTGGTCCGCGCAAAGGGACAGACTTTGCCATCTGTCTGCATCCGCAGCCTCTGCCCCTCGAACGCCCCGCCGATCTCGGCCAGACCGACGATGTCGCCGGGCAGGTAGACATGGGTGATCCGTTCACCCTTCGGGGTCTGCGTCACCGCCACCGCCCAACCGCTGTCGAGCACCCCCACCTTGCCCGCCCCTTCGGTTATGGGGACTACGTCACCCTTGGAGAGCTCGTGGCTTTCCTCCTCGATATCCCTGATGTAGTCCCGCTCGGCGTCGGTCAGCTCGATGAAGGCGCAGAGGCGCTTGGTCAGGCAGGTGTCTTCGGACACGGGGAAATGGCTCCTTGCAAAATCGTCTGGCCTCCTGCGCCCTCGGGACCTCCCAGCCCGGGTACTCGTGAAGCGCGGGGATAATGTGGTCTTAAGCCCGCTCCTCGGTGCCCTCAATCCTGTCCTCTTCCTGCGAGGTCTCCAGTCCCTCGATGCCGGCGACGTTCCCCAGGAGCTTGGCCTGTCCCAGCGAGATGTTCTCCTCGCCCGTCGGAATAACCGTCATGCGCCCGTCGGTCTCGAGAACCACGGCCATGACCCTGTCGAGATCCACGAAGCCGTGCTCCCGCAGGCGGCCGTAGAGTTCGTCGGTCGAGATCCTCTCCTTGCGCAGTGCTGGGGTCAGCAGCTCGCCCCGATGCACGAGCAGCCGTGGGGTCGGCTTGATAAGCCGGGAGAGCCAGGGGGCCTGGATCACCAGCCAGGTGGTCGACCACTGACAAACGCCGAGGACGAGGATCGCGATCGCCGCATCCGAGATCGAGACGTCCTTCAGCAGGATGCCGGAGGAGGCGAGGCTGCCGATCGCGACCGTGATGATCCAGTCGAAGTTGTTCATCTGCGCCGTGGTTCTCTTGCCGAGCGCGCGCATCAGCATGATGGCGAAGACGAAGAAGAAGACCGAGCCGACACCGATGGCCGAGAGCCGCGCCCAGCTGTTGAACCAAACATCGATCTGCGGACTGCCCATGTCTTGTGGTTTCCTGTTCCGGGTTTTGAGAGGATTATTCGGCCAGGTCGCGAAGCCGGTAGCGAGGCGCACCGGAGAAAAGGACCTGGCGCGGAGCGGCGTCAGGGCGGGGGCGGAGCAGCGTTTTCATGCCCAGAACCGGTCGCGCACGGCCGCGCTGCGGAAGCCGGCCGACGTCTCCACCCCCAGGTCCGTCCCGGGCTCCCAATGGGCGCGATCCACCATGCCGATCGCCACGTTGGTACCGAAGTCAGGGGAATAGGCGGCCGAGGACACGTGACCCACGCGGTCGCCGCCCACGGAGAGTGGCCAGAGCCTGTCGCAAGCGGGAACCGGTGTCCCCCAGATCTCGATCGGCCGGATCTGCCGCGCGGGGCCGTCCCGCGCGATGCGGGTGAGCGCCTTGGAGCCCACGTGGTCGACGGTGCCCAGGGCATCGCAGAAGTGCCCGAGTCCGCAGTCGAAGGGAGAGTCCGCAACCGTCATATCGTTGCCGTAGGAGAGCAATCCCCCTTCGATGCGCTCGATCCCGTTGGGGCAGCCGGCCCGGACGTCCAGGTCGCTCCCGGCCTCCATCAGGGTGGTCCAGAGCGTCATTCCGAGATCTGATCCCTCGACATAGATCTCGAAGCCGCCCTGCTTGGAATAGCCAGACCGCGCAACCACGAGGGATTGGCCTCGGAAATCCAGCCGACGGAATTGGAAGAAGCGAATACCGCGGACCGTCTCCCCGAAGACCCGTGCTGCAAGATCCTCGGCCAGGGGACCTTGGACGGCGAGGGGCGAGACATCCGGTTCGGTAACGCGCACGTCCAACCGCAGGCCATGGGCGAGACCCGTCACCCAGTAGAGCAGGTCGCTATCCGCCAGCGAGATCCACCAGCGATCCTCTGCGAGCTTGAGGGCGACGGGGTCGTTCAGCATTCCGCCGGACGCATCGACAACGGGAATGTAGGCACAGCGACCGATCTGAATGCCACTCAGATCGCGAGGGGTCATCCACTGCATCAATCGACCGGCATCCGGTCCCTGCAGCTCTACCTGGCGTTCGCAAGCCACGTCCCAGATCTGGACCGCTTCCTTTAAGTGGCGGTAATCCTCCTCGAGCGAGCGGAAGACCGTGGGCAAAAGCATGTGGTTGTAGACGGTATAGGCCGCGACGCCCGCCGCTTCGACCCCGTCCGAGAACGGGGTTCGGCGCAGCCGGCGCGAGGGGCTCAGATGGACCAACGGTGTTCACTCCCGGGGCGGTGACATGCCCCAGATGGAGGCGGGCCGCCCTTTGGCACACGTTTTCTGGCCACGTCTTGAAGTAGTTTAGGGGCGTCCCGGTTTCCACTGGATCCAGGAGCCTCTGACCCCGCCGAGCGGTCGGGTCATGCGCGTTGGCCCACGCCAAATCTCTGTGGCCCAAGCACTTAAAGAAACGGGATCTTTGCTCTCCGGAGGCTCTTTATCGAACCGGTCGGAATCTGCAGGTGGTCTGCTCCTGCAAGCGAAAAGACCGACCGATGTTCCAGTGGCTCCACGACAATACCGCCTTCGTCTCGATGCTGACCGGCATCGTGACCGCCATGATCTGGCTGGTCTATCTGCAACTCCTGGTTACCGGCCAACGGCACCAGCGGCGCCCGGTGCTCACCATCGACCGCGGTGCGGGCCGGGGCATGGACGGCCGGATCATCTTAACTAATCTCGGCTTCGAGGTCGTCTACGTGACGGACATCATCGCTCTGCTGCATAAGGGGGCGGAGCAGTTCAGCGCCAACATCACAGACCGGGACGAGGTCGCCTACGATGATCTGAACTCCCCCCTTGAAGCGACCCTGCAGGGGCCGCTGTCGACCGGGGAGTTCCGTGATCTGGGCTCGGTCCGGAACATCTTCGATCGCATCAGGTCCCAGGGGAACATGGCGGACCTGGACAATCTCGATAGGTTTGAACTCGTCGTCCTGGCGCGCCGCGAGCGGGGAACGGGCGCGCATCGGTCGTACCGGATCCTCTATGACGAGGATATGCCGTATCTCGACACGGACATGATGGATACCAAGCGACTGCCCCGACGCCGGGTGGAGGATCTCCGCCAGACGCTGGGCTACGACGTGCCTCAATTGGCATGAAAATGATCGGATGCAGCGGATAGCCCGGAAACTGATCCGGCACGCGGCATACTTGTTATTTTATAACATAATACACCCTATTGGCGATCTTCAATGAGCTTCAAGACCATCTGGAGATTTTGCTTTGTAGCGGCCCAGTAGCTCGGCGTCTCTTCTTCACTGAACTCCTCCAACGCCACCCGGTAAGCCGACGCCGCCTCCTCCAGACGCGCCGTCCCGCCCTCCTGCTTGCCAAGATACTGAAGCGCGTTGCCGAGGTTGTTCTGCGTCGTGGCCCATTCGAGCGGCATCCGCTCGCGGGTGTATTCTTCCAGTGCCGCTTGGTAGGCGGCCACCGCCTGATTCAGACGCACCATCCCGTTCTCTCGCTCGCCGATGATCGTGAGTACGGTGCCGAGGTTGATCTGGGTCATCGCCCAGTCGAGCGGCACACGATCACGGGTGTATTCTTCTAGCGCCGCACGGTAGGCAACTATCGCCTCCTCCAGACGCTCCGTACCGCTCTCCCGCTCGCCGAGGGTTCCAAGCGCGTTGCCGAGGCTGTTCTGGGTCATCGCCCAGTCGAGCGGCACACGATCACGGGTGTATTCTTCTAGCGCCGCTCGATGTGCGGCCACCGCTTGATCCAGACGAACCGTCCCGTTCTCTCGCTCGCCGAGGGTTCCAAGCGCGTTGCCGAGGTTGTTCTGCGTCATCGCCCAGTCGAGCGGCATACAATCACGGGTCCATTCTTTCAGCACCGCCTGGTAAGCCGACACTGCTTCCTCCAGCCGCGCCGTCCCGCTCTCTCGTTTACCGAGAGTATAAAGCTGGAAGCCGAGATCGTTCAGGCTCCTCACCCTCTCGTCCGGGTTTGCAGCCGCCTGCAAGGCAATCTCCCCCAACCGGATCAACACCTCAAGGTCGAGGTTCACGCCCTTGTCCCGCTCGTATCGCTCGAACCATTCGACTTGGACAGCACGAAGGGCGTCGTAGAGGTTTGCGCCGTCCGGCAGCTTCAGCTCCGTGCGGCGGGCGATACGCTTTGCCCCCGTCGCCGCGTCGCGCTTCAACAACGCGGTATCCACACCGCGTTCCAGCAAACGGACCTCGCGCGCTCTCGACTCTTCCGCCTCTCGCCGCAGCGCCTCCTCGATCTCGTCATCCGCAGCATCGTAACCGCCCTTTGCCGCGAGCTCGGCCGACCGGCGCAGCACCTCGTCGACAAAATCCCCCAAGTTGGAGCCGTGCCGCCCCTCCTCGCGAACCCGCACTGCAATCTCGACGGCGCGTTCGAGCTCGTGCAGGGCCTGTTCGGTATTCTCGACTTCAGGTGCAATCTTCTGGACCAACATTTGGATAGCAAAGCCGGTGACCCCGGCCACTTCCGCCTGGTGTAGCGCGCCACTCTCCCTCAAAAGCCGCAGGATCTCGTCGACCTTGGCGCCCATGACTTCCAGTCGTTCAATCGCGATGGACTGGCTGCGCGCGCTCTCGATGAGGAAGGTCTGCGTCAGGTCGCGGTCGATGTCGGGATGCCGCCGGCAGGTACCGATCGCGGTGACGAAGGCGATCTCGATAGCTCGCCGCACCGCCTCCTCGCCTCTCTCGAAGTAAACGCCCCGCATCAGGTGCTTCGCCAGTTCCCGGTCGAAATCTTTCGCGCCACCGGCTTCGGCGGCATCGACCATCCGGGCCGGCTCGATGCGTATCTTGCGGCTGCGATCCTCGAGCAGGACCGCGGCACGGGCCAGGACCTCGTCGTCGAATTCCTTGCTCGCGCGCAAGGCTTCCAGGGCCGCGTCTTGCGCCGCGACACAGCAGTTCGCCCGCTTGCCCGCCCGGAACCTGAGACCGATTGCGGCGAGGACCGCGAGCGGTACGGCAAAGGGGGCGATCCCTGCCCCGGCCCCGGTGACGAACGACATGGCCCCGAAACAGATGAGGGCCGAGTTTTCGGCAACCACCGGCGCGTCACTCATTACCTACTCCTTCTGCCGCTTCCGGTTGTCGCTCGAATGCTCGACGGTCTCGAACAGCCAGATGCCGCGTCTACCCTCTTGGGCGTCTTCTCTCGTGTCACGATAGAGGCGACTGGAGGTTTCGAGAAAGGAATAGCCATGATCGACGAGAACGCGATTGATCTCGCGCTCACCCTGAGACCGTCTCGGCCATGACGCGGAACCCCGCGACCTCGATCCCGGCCGCCGGGATCTGGCTCTTCTGGTTCTCGGTCGTCTGCCCGGCAGTCGAGACGCGTAGGTAGGCGAAGATACGTGCCATCGCGTCCAAAAACCCCTGTTCTTTTCGGTCATGCCCAAAACCCGGCTAGGGCATACTTATGGGCAGGGTCCACAGGGGGTGTCCGGAACCGGTCGGTTCCGGACATGCAAGCCATGCCTGCATTGATTTCGATGATCTCGAAGCGTATATCGGTGATAAACGAAGGAGTCCCAGCATGGCCAGTATCACAATCCGTAATCTCGATGACGCCGTGAAGCAGAGCTTGCGGGTTCGTGCCGCCCAAAGGGGGCGGTCCATGGAAGAGGAGGCGCGGGACATCCTCCGGCGTGCTGTCGAAGCCCAGGCGCCCTCAAGAGACCTGGGGCTGGCTATACACCGCCGCTTCGCCGCGCAGGGTGGAACGGATCTCGACCTTCCGGACCGTTCGCCGGCTCGCGAAACCCCGACGTTCGACTGAGCTTCCCATGATACTGCTCAACACCAATGTCGTTTCGGAAGTCATGCGTCCGGTGCCTGCACCAACCGTTCTTGCTTGGTTCGCCGACCAGGTAGCCCCCGATCTCTATCTCCCGGCAATCGTCGAAGCGGAGCTGAGGTTCGGCGTTCTCTTGTTGCCCGAGGGCAAGCGTCGCGACGCCCTCGCGGATGCCCTGGAAGGCATGATCAAGGAGGATTTCGCCGACCGCGTCTTGCCGTTCGACAGTTCAGCGGCCCGGTCTTACGCACTCCTCGCAGCGCAACGGCGGCGATCCGGCCTAGCCGTCAAGGAGGCCGACTGCCAGATCGCGGCCATTGCAGCCTCACGAGGCGCAGCGTTGGCGACGAGGAATGTAAAGGACTTCATCGGTACTGACGTCGAGATCGTAGATCCCTGGCAGTATCCAATCTAGCCGCCTGGTAGGATCGTCGCTGTCCGCTCCTAGTGCGCTGCAGCGATGACCGGGTGGGCGGATTGCGGACATTCGCTGCAGATCGTAGATCAATGGCTAAGAGAGTTAGCAAGCCTAATGAAAAAACTTGCTCCAGTCGACCTTTGTTTCGAGTTTACCTTCCATATGCCGAACTCCTATATGTTGCGGCGCTGGCCTCCCCCAATTCTTTAATATGAACTGCGTGGGAAGAGTGGCGCGCCCAAATACTTGCCTTTTGGCGTACTGCAAAGAGATCCTATTATGCGCAGCAATACCGGTATTCGACGCTCTGATTACATGGGCAATACCCCGAAACTCTTGGGTGACTGCTGGAAGAATCTGAAGGGCATAATCTGGAGTCATAGGATAGTGAATATCGAACGGAACCCCGCCGGTTTTTGACCACGGTTCACGTGCAACAATACCCCCATCAGAAAACAAAAATTCGTTGCTTGCATCCCTCTTAATGAGCATCAGGTCTGCGCTAAGGATCCTACTTGAATATATATCAAATACATAATTCATGTTGTCTAGCGCGCTGTTCTTTGGATTCAATTGAGCGGAATGAAAATCCTGAAGTTTTCTGAGATACTCAGGGTGCCTTACTAGCAGTGCAGCGACGTAACGTGATAAGATTTTAAGTTCAGAATCGGATAAAGGTATGTACTCGACGTAGTCATTGATTCTGTAACCGAGCGATCTAATAGATTTGACCTTCTCCGGGTCACCACTAAATTTTTGCCTTCTAACATGTTTTTCATCGATCAGCTTTTTAAGAACTTCATCGAAAGGCCCATCAACATCGTTTGCGAACCAAGTTTCAATTGAAACATCTTTCGATCCATCCGCAAGTTCCTTTGAATAAAGCTGGCCGACAACTCCTAGGCCATTGGGTTTTCCTAGAAACGAACTTCCATCATGGTTCAAAACACTAATCTTGCCATCTTTGTTGCACCAGTGCCCAGAATTCAACTGAGGCCACCAATGATGTCTCTTTGGAGTGCTCAATGATACTCAATGCCTTCTAAACGCTTGTCGGTCGGATTCTAATGATGACAGACGCACTCCCGTTTTGGAAGCAAGCAATTTTGAACGATAGCTAAGGTCCGGGCCTGTTGGTTTGCGCTCTCGTACAAGCCTTCGACCCGACGCGCTGCCGCAGGTCGGCTTCGAGCCCGGAGTACTGCATGCTGTATGATGCGCCAAGGTCGCGAAAGCACGATTATCTCACGTCGCATTTCAACGCCGACCGGCCTGCTTCGTCGCGCAAAACCGATTAATCCATGCAAAACGTGTTGAAAAAAGTATGCAATTGCTCCCTGCCACCTTCAACCGAAACCGCTGCTATACCAACGAATACGGGTGCCTCATCCGTGAGTCGGATCTGTACACCAAAGCTTTCTGAGAACGCTAAAGTACGAGCCTCGTCTTGTGAAATTCTCGCTAGTACATTCGTGTAAATACCGTGCACCTGTCGCTCGCACCGCCGCGAAATATCTATTCGAGTATTTTCACCATTTACAACTATTTCAACTAGTCCAAAGCTCGTCAGCTCGGGTTCTCTGCCCTGGGACTCGATAACTGCCCAGAACATGAAGCCTACGCCTTTCGCATAGCAGAGCATGACTTTGTGATGTCCGAAAAGGGAGTCGCGCTCGCCCCGGACGTACATGATGTGATTGCGCGCTTGAACAGACCACTCGGCTTCAGTGACACCGCCGGTGATAACTTTAAGTGCGCGAAGTCTCTCTTCCTTTACAGCATGAATTTCAGTGCTGGGTGTGCTAGATGAGAGTTCGAGAAAGCCAGACGATACACCCATATCATGGACATACCTCGCTATTCGCGCCGATAGAACTTGCGAACGAGCTACGTCATCTGGTGACGGGTTTCGGAACGAAAATTGATGCACCCCAAATGTCGATCCAGTCGAAAGGAAGCGCAACCGCCCACCGAGGTACACGAGCGTAGCCGCGCTAGCGCATGTGCCTTTGATGTGTTCGCGGGGCAATACATGAGAGGCGCCGCGCTCATGATCCAAGACATACGAACCTACCGATGTTGATAACCAATGGTCACGAATAAGGCGACCGATGCCAATCGCTGCTTCGACGTCGCCACCTTTTGAGTCGATATACACCGTTATCCGCGGCGGGGGCGTGGTTCTGATCAGGAAATCGCGGAACCGAACATCGTCACCTGCTTCAATTCTTCCGATTGCATTGATACAATAAAAGCCCCCAACTAGTCGTTCGATATCAGTCTGCGGCTCTGTGTAGTGGAATTCCATTTTTTATTCCGCTGGGATTTTGCGGGAGTCTAAGGCTATCAATAGAGTGTATAAGCGCACAATATCATACCGCTATCTTCCAAGCACTATTAGCCGTCATTGGATAGGGTTAGGCGCATGTCCGCTGCGTCCCGAACAGTGTATATCCGACTATCGCTAAGCTTTGCAACCGCGGCGAAAGGCCGGTTCGGCGAGCCGCGCCGCGGCATTTGGAGGTTCAATGAATGTCAGGAATGGGCCGTGTTCGACCATCTGCGCTTTCGCGCCTTCGACGAAAGGATGATTGATCTTCAACCAGCCGCCGTCGCGCCGAATGCGCGGCGTACACAGCCCGTGTTGACTCCGGTTCCGCAACTGCCGATGCCGCAACGGACACCTCCGCGCCGAATGCGGTTCGCTCCGGCGTGGAGGCGCGCCATGCCGCTATCGCGAGGCGCGGGCCCTGAAGCGGTTGACCCGACCCCCTGCGAGGAGGATCTCGCCCTCGAGATCGGAAAGGTCGAGCCGCAGGTCGATATCCTCGCCGTCGACCCGTGCCGCCACCTTACCCGACTTCTGCGCCGCGGCCTTGAGGTTCGAAAGGGTCAGGATCCCGTCGCGCCGAAAATCCTCCCGCGAGGTGCCCTCGCCGAACGACAGCGGCACGATTCCGTAGTTGATCAGGTTGGTTCGGTGGATGCGCGCGATCGACTCGGCGGCGACGGCGCGCAAACCGAGGTGGCGGGGCGCCAGCGCGGCGTGCTCGCGGCTGGACCCCTGGCCGTAGTTGCGCCCGCCGATCACCGCATGGCCGTCGCCCTCCTCGCGGGCCGTCTGGGCGCGGGCAACATAGTCCGGATCGACGTCGCGAAACACGAAATCCGAGATACGGGGAATGTTGCTGCGGAAGGGCAGCACCTCGGCTCCGGCCGGCATGATCCCGTCGGTGGAGATGTCGTCCTCCGCGAGCAGCAGGATTGGCAGTTCCATGTCGTCGGGCAGGGCATCGAAATCGGGCAGCGAGGCGATGTTCGGCCCCTTCGCCAGTTCCACCTTTCGCGCCTCCTCGACCGGCAGCGGATGCTCGAAGGCGTCCGGTGTGCGCGTCGGCTCAGGCAGTTCGACGGGGCGGATCGCATCCCAGTCGAGATCCCGCGGATCGGAAATCTTCCCCGCCAGCGCCGAGGCCGCGGCCGTCTCGGGGCTGCACAGGAAAACCGTGTCCTCGGTCGTCCCCGAGCGGCCGGGGAAGTTGCGCGGTACCGTTCGCAGGCTGTTGCGCCCCGAAGCGGGTGCCTGACCCATACCGATGCAGCCGTTGCACCCTGGCTGGTGCATGCGGGCCCCCGCCTCCATCAAGTCGAACAAATACCCGGTCTTGGACAGGTCGGCCACCAGGTCGCGGCTGGTCGGGTTGACGTCGAAGGAGATCTGCGGCGGCACGCGCTTGCCTCGGACGATCTCCGCCGCAACGGCGAAGTCTCGGTAGCCCGGATTGGCGGACGATCCGATATAGGCTTGGTAGAGATCCCCGCCGGCCACCTCGCGGACCGGCACGACGTTGCCGGGAGAGGACGGTTTTGCGATCATCGGCTCGATGGCGGAGAGGTCGATCTCCTCCTCATGGTCGTAGGAGGCCCCGGCCTCGGCGATGATTTCGCGCCATTGCTTGCCACGCCCCTCGCTCTCGAGGAAACGCCTCACCTCCCCGTCCGAGGGGAAGACGGTCGTCACCGCACCGAGTTCGGTGCCCATATTCGCGATGACGTGCCGGTCCATCGCCGAGAGCGTATCGAGCCCGGGACCGTGATACTCCACGATCCGCCCGTTGCCGCCATCGACCCCGTGGCGGCGCAGCATCTCCAGGATCACGTCCTTGGCGCTGCACCCTTTGGACAGCTCGCCCGTGAGCCGCACGGCCCAGATCTCCGGCATCGTCGTCTGGTAGGGTTCGCCGGCGATCGCCATGGCGACGTCGAGCCCCCCGGCCCCGATCGCCAGCATCCCCAGGGCGCCGGCCGCCGGGGTATGGCTGTCCGATCCGAGGAGTGTCGCCCCCGGCCGACCGAAATAGCGCTGGTGCAGCGGGTGGCTGACCCCGTTGGCCGGCGGCGCGCAGTAGAGGCCATAGCGCCGCGCCGCGCTCAATAGGAACAGGTGGTCGTCCGGATTGCGGTGATCCTCCTGGATCAGGTTATGGTCGATGTACTGGGCTGAGATCTCGGCCTGCGTTCGATCAAGCCCGAGTGCTTCGAGCGTCAGCATCACCAGCGTTCCGGTGGCGTCCTGGGTCAGCGTTTGATCAATTTTCAGGGCTATGGGCTCGCCCGGTGGCGGCATGTCGCCCTCGATATGATCCGAGAGAAGTTTCCTCGCGACGTTCATCAATGCCTCCCATGTTCCGCGAACCGAGACCTTCAACCTCACGCTGAACCGTCCTAGTCACCGCGTCCCCGTCTGAGTAGGCCCCGGCCTTCGGTTCCGGTTCCCTTCCCACGACCGGTTGCAGGGCAATCAGCCGGGGATGCTCCGGTCGAGAGATGCGAGGTGCTCGGCCAGCGAGCCTCGATGGAGCGGCATAGACCGCCCATGCTGCACGCTGACGCGAACGCATGCTTCGGGAAAGCTGCACCGCAGCGCTTGAAAACTAGTCGAATGTCCGAAGTGGGCCGAACGTGGCCGGGCACGCCCCGACGGATGAACAGATCGGTCAGGATATCGATCACGGCGGACGAGTTCAGCCTCCGGCCGATCCGGATGGCACGCGCCATCGTGCTCGGACCGTGTGTGGATGGCTCCCGCGTGGCAAGGGCGTTGTTCGGGTCTGGCATCTGATCGGTCGCGGCCATGTGTACGGCGTCGAAGATGTAGCGTCCTGGCTGCGCGCCCTGATGAAGTTCACCGGCGATCGGGTCCAAATCAATGGCACGCGCTCGAAGGGGCGTCGATCCGAACCGGGTTTCCCGAATGCCGTGTCGCCATCACCTCGCCGCGCGCGACGCGCCACACCCTCTCGATGCCGGAGCGGACCCCGGCTGTTCCGTTCAGGCCGCTGCGGCCCGGTAGCTGTCCCCGGTCCTGATCAACGCCCAGACCAACCGCGCCATGCGGTTGGCCAGCGCGACGGCCACCACCTTCACCGGCTTGCGCTCCAGCATGCGCCAGAGCCAACCCGCGCGCGGCTTGCCGGAACGTTTTGCACTGATCCGCGCCATCGCCTGAAGAGCTTGCGCACGATGTCCCTGGCAGCGGCGGTGTCGCGCTGCGACCGTACGAGGATATCCAGCACGGCGCCGTCTGAATCGATCACTCGCCATAGCCAATGCTTGATGCCGTCAATCATGAGAACGACCTCGTCGAGGGGCGGTCACACCATCAACACCGAGCAGCATGTCCGTTCCGACGAGGTCCTGGATCGAAACGTCTCCCTTACGCTTCAAGGCGCGGTAAGCGGGAATTTCAGACGGAACATCCGGATGAAGGCTCCTGTTAAACGCCCACTCGAGAAAACCCCGATCTGGGTATTTGGAGGCGGCTGGATGAATTGGACACCCCTGAGATTGTCCACGCCGATCAGATCACCGGTATTCGGCGGAACGCGCCTCAAGGACCTCTTCGGCCGCTCCGACGGGGATACGGGCCGCGTCGGCGAGAGCTGGGAAGTCGCCGATGTCGACGAGATGCAATCGACGATCCGGAATGGCCCCTTGCGCGGCACCACTCTTGGCGAAGCCGTGGCCGAGCATGGCGAGGACATCGTCGGGCCTGAATTTGACGGACCGCGTTTTCCGTTCCTGGCGAAGTTCATCGACGCGACCCGTGAGCTTCCGGTTCACCTTCATGCCGACGACGCGGCCGCGCGGCGCGATTACGGCGCGCCGAACGGCAAGACCGAGGCATGGTTCGTGCCCTGGGCCCAGCCCGGCGCGACGGTCCTGGCGGGACTGAAGCCCGAGGGTCCGCGCGGCGACGCGCTGCGCCAGGCGCTCCGGGACGAGGCGTTCGACCACGTGATGCGGCGTTTACCGGTCTCGGCCGGGGACACGATCTTCATTCCCGCCGGCACGCTTCACAGCTTCGGTCCAGATGTCATCGTCTTCGAGATCCAGCAGAGCTCCGATGTCCTGGAGAGCGCCACGTCCTGGCGAATGAGTGATCGCGCGCCCTACGGAACCGAGGAACGGGAGGCCAATCTCGACCGCCTGATGGGGCAGCTCGATCCCGACCCCCAGCCGAATTTCCGGCCTGGACTCCTCCTTGGGGACGAGGGGGGCGTCCTGCGCCGCATCCTCGTGGCCAGCGACCACTTCGCCCTGGAGCGTCTGACGGTCTCCTCGACCGTCACGCTCACCTATCACCGGGAGAAGGCCGTGCTGCTGTCGAATTTCGGGCCGCGGGTCACGGTCATAGGCCCCGATGGCGATTCCATGGCCCTCGACCCCGCCAGAAGTCTGCTTCTGCCCGCCGCGCTCGGACCGGTCTCTGTGGAGGGGCCCGCGGATCTCTTCGCCGGTTACGTGCCAGACCTCCAGGCCGACGTCATCGACCGGATCGAGGCGCGGGGCCTTGATCCGAGGGTCCTGCCAGGGCTCGCCTGCGAACGCCTCGCCTGAACAACACGCTCTTACACGGCCGAACCACGGGATCGGCCCCCAAGCCTTTCGAAAAGGACACGACATGCACTATCGCCCCCTTGGCCAGAGCGGCCTCATGGTCTCGGACCTTATCCTCGGCACCATCCCCTTCGGGGGGGCGAACGGCTTCGAGAAGACCGGGCAGGTGGGCCCGGAGGAGGCCCGCCGCCTGATCGACATCGCCCGCGAAGCCGGCGTCAACATGATCGACACGGCCGATCTCTATTCCAAGGGCGTCGCCGAGGAGACAGTCGGCAAGGCCCTGTCCGAGGCAAACGGCGGCTGGCCCGAGGATCTCCTGGTCACTTCGAAGGCCCGGTTTCCCATGGGCGAGGGGCCGAATGCGGGGGGCTCCTCCCGCTACCATCTCATTCGCGCCTGCGAGGCGAGCCTGAAGCGCCTCGGCACCGACCATATCGACCTCTACTACCTCCACATGTGGGACGGGGTCACGCCGATCGAGGAATCCATTGCCGCCGTGGACACCTTGATCGAACACGGCAAGGTCCGTTACTTCGGCCTGTCGAACTTCAACGGCTGGCAGAGCATGAAGGCCATCGCCGCGGCGGAGGCTCTGAGCAAGCACCGCCCCGTCAGTCAGCAGGTCTACTACACGCCGGAAAGCCGGGAGGCCGAGTACGAGCTGATTCCGTTCGCCCGGGACCAGGGCTTGGCCACCTCGATCTGGAGCCCGCTGGGGGAGGGGCTCCTGACCGGCAAGCTGCGCCGGGACCAGCCGCTGGACGAGACTCACCGCCAAGGCTCGGGCTGGCCGGAGCCGTGGATCAACGACAGCGACCGGCTCTACGACATCATCGACATGCTGGTGGAGATCGGCGAGGCGCATGACGTCTCCGCCGCCCGCGTGACCCTCGCCTGGCTCCTGGGACGGCCGGGCGTGGACAACCTCGTCATCGCCGCGCGGAACGAGGAGCAACTGCGCGACAATCTCGCCGCCCCGGACCTCGACCTGAGCGGGGACGAGATCGCGCGGTTGGAGGAGGCGACCCGGCCCAAGCCGATCTATCCGTACTGGCACCGGGCCATGAACGGCATGGATCGGCCCGAGCCCGCCGACCGCGATCTGATCGAGGGAATGCGGCAGACGATGGGCCTCGAATAGCCCGGTCGGGAAACCGGAGGTGGCGGGATGAGCAGCGACGTAGAGTCGAGGGAAGCCGAGGCGCAGGCGGACTGGCTGCGTCTGCTCGACCTCCTTCCTCGGCACGGGAGTTACATGGAGATCGGCGTCTGGAAGGGCGCGTTCTCCCGCGTGATCCTCGAGCGCTGCTCTCCGCGACGCCCCTGCCTGGTCGATCCCTGGCAGTTCCGTGGCGAGGTTCCGGACCGGATGTATGGGGGCTCGTTGCGCTAGGCCAGGCCGACATGGACGCCATGCACGACGATGTCGTCGGCCGGTTCCGCGATCATCCGGCTGGCGCAGGCTGCTGGCCTAGCAACGCGCCGGGGTGCGGGACCAGTTGCACCGGGTGTTGCTGGAGCGGTTGGACCAGGCCGGGGAACTCGACTGGTCGCGGACCCGGTCAATAGCGCCTCGATCGGCGCCAAAATGGGGGTGCTGCAACGAGCGCGATCCCGACGGACAGGGGCAAGCCGGGGACAAAGCGCCATGTCGTCACCAATAGGCGCGGAACGCCGCTGGGCTTGATCCTTACTGGATCGAACGCCACGATAGCGTGGTGCTGGCCCCCATCCTCGACGCGATCCCGGGCGTACGCTCCGGTGGATCGTGGACGGCCCCGGAAGCGGCTGGTCAAACTGCACGCCGACAAAGCCCAGGACAGTCACCGATCTCGTAGGGCGTGCCACGCCTGGAACATCGCGACCCGCATCGCCCGCAAGGGTTTTGTCAGTTCCGCGCACCTCGGTCGGCATCGCTGGGTCGTGGAACGCACCTCCGCCTGGCTCGCCGGGTTTCGTCGCCTCGCCACCCGTTACGAACGCCGCGCCGACATCCACAAAGCCTTCACCACCTTCGCCGCCGCCCTCATCTGCACCAACCAAATCAGGCGGTTCTGTTAGGCGCTCTAAGTAGATTTCCTCGGCTGGGCCTGCAGCGGGCCCTGCAATGTCGGTCCCGTTGGCAGGCCCAGGCCCGTTCCCCGCCGCGCGTTTGGGGCGCGCTGCGTAATGACATTCGAGGTGGGCAAGATTCTGCTGAGCTTTTCGGGCCATCGCCAAAATGTCTGGAACGAGACGCCATCCGGAAAATTGACCCAGACTTGGTAAACAGTGAGGACACGAGTGATGAATATCAGCGAAATCATGACGAGCGGCGTCGACCTCATGGGCCCGAACACCACCGCTCGGGACGCGGCCAAACGCCTGCGTGAGGCGGATGTGGGCGCCCTTCCCGTGGGCAAGGATGATCGGCTGGTGGGAATGATCACCGACCGCGACATCGCGATCCGCGGGGTTGCCGGCGACAAGGATCCCGACAAGTCCATCGTCGACGAGATCATGTCCAAGAGCGTGTACTACTGCTTCGAGGACGAGAATGCGTCCCGCGCGGCCGAGGTGATGTCCGAACATCAGGTGCGCCGATTGCCGGTCCTGAACCGCGACAAGCGCCTCGTGGGGGTCGTGGCGCTGGCCGATCTGGTCAAGGCCGGTGTCGCGGACAAGGCACTCAGGGGTGTTTCGGAAAACACGGCAAGCGCCCGTCAATAAGTCGCTCACCGGCGCGGAACCGCACCGCGCCGGCGGATGCTACGCGTCATCGCGGATTCTCGGTCCGCCGTCGTGGCCGCGACGTAATCTAGGTCCACCTCGGCAGGCCGATAAACCCGGCCGCCTCAGAAAAGAGCGTGTTCATGTCCAGGCAAATCCCCCTTGATCAGCATACTTTGGCGGAAGCTCAGTATCCGGCAGATGGAACCCGGGAAATTGCTCCTGACCTCGCGTACAGACGACTTGGCCTCGTCAATGCCATCTTCCACGGTCGGCCGGGGGAGCTCGGTTGGGTTCTGGTGGATGCGGGGGTACTCGGCACACGGGATCTGATCCTCCGGGCGGCCGAAGAACGGTTCGGCAAGGATGTACCCCCAGCGGCGATCGTACTGACACATGGGCATTTCGATCATGTCGGGGCACTGGAGGATTTGGTCGCTCGCTGGGACGTCCCGGTCTTCGCCCACGCGCTTGAGCATCCTTTCCTCGACGGCCGCTCGTCTTATCCTCCTCCTGACCCGAATGTCGGCGGCCTCATGGCCAGGCTCTCGCCCCTTTATCCCCGGGGCCCGGTGAACGTCGCCCGTCATCTCGAGCCTCTTCCCGACGACGGGTCGATCCCCGGGATGCCTGGCTGGAGCTGGATCCACACCCCCGGACATTGCCCCGGTCACGTCTCCCTCTGGAGAGAGGCGGATCGCACGCTCATCGCGGGCGACGCCGTCATCACGACGGATCAGGAATCGGCTTATGCCGTCGCGGTCCAGAAGCCAGAGATCCATGGCCCGCCCCAGTACTTTACCACCGATTGGCCGGCCGCGGCGCGATCATCAGCAGCTTTGGCGAGCCTCGATCCCAATCTCGTGGTTACTGGACACGGTCCAGCCATGCAGGGGCCGGACATGCGTCGGGCCTTGCGCGATCTTGCGGACGACTTCTTCCGGATCGCCGTGCCCCGCGGCGGAAATCATGCGCCGGATCGGGGCGATTGACCGGCTTTGATGATGGTGTGACCGCCCCCGCCGGATGATACTCAGGGTAAGATCAGCGGCGAAGGCGATCAATCGGGATTGGACACCCAGTCTTCACGTTCGTGGCGGACCCGGACCACGAAGACCGACCCATCGGACCGGACGAGGTACATGACCAGGTGGACGCCGAATGGATGGACCCGGAGCGGGGGCGTGAGGTCGCGGCGCTCGCGGTCCAGCTCCGGAAACTGCGCGAGAAGCACGAACGTCTTTTCGAGGCCGTCCTGGTAGCGATCCGCCTGGCCCGGGTCGTGTCGGTCGGCCCCGTGGAGCCAGATCCTGATCAAATCCTCCTCGGCCTTGCGGCTCAGGCGCCATGTCATTCTTCGGAGAGCCCGGCCCGGCGGCGCGCCTCGGCCTTGATCTCGGCCATGGACCGGTTGCCCTCTCCGCTTTCCAGCCCGGCGTCGACAAGGCCCTGTATCCGCGCGATCGCCTCCGTCCGGGCCTGGTCGCGCCGGATGAGGTCCCGGACGTAGTCGCTGGCATTGGCATAGCGCCCACCTGCGCTCTGTTGCTCCACCCAGGTCTTCATCGGATCGGGAAGCGAGACGTTCATCGTGGCCATTGCACCCTCCTGCATTTGGCAATCCTTGCCATACGCTGGGCGTTGGCTCAAGATGTGGATCTCGACCCCTGTGAAAGACACCTCGTGACCATCCTCTCCGTCCCCGCGGCTCTTGCGCTTCTCCTCCTGGCCCTGCCGTCATGTGTCGGCGGGGACGCCGTCGAGGGGCGGGCAGACCGGCAGACATACGACCGCGCGTCTTTCGGATCCTGGGCGGACGCCGACGGGGATTGCCGCAATACCCGCCACGAGCTCCTCGCAGAGCTGTCGACCGCCCCCGTGCAGGCGACGGGAGACGACTGCCGCATCCTGCGGGGCCGCTGGTACGATCCCTATACAGGGGAGATCGAAAGGGAGGCCCGGTCCCTCGACGTCGATCATGTCGTCCCCCTGGCCTGGGCGTGGGACCATGGCGCGGCCACCTGGACCAGGGCGGAACGGGTGCGCTTCGCGAACGACCCCCGCAATCTGGTCCCCGTCGCGGCCGGTGCGAACCGGAGCAAGGGCGCCGATGGCCCGGACGAATGGCTGCCCCCCTATCGCGAGGGCCGGTGCGAGTACGTCCTGCGCTTCCTGCGCGTCGCGCGGACATACGATCTGCGGATCGGGGCAGAGGAAAGCCGCCGGCTCGACCGGGCCCGGTCGAGCGCCTGTGCCTGAGCCGGCAACGCGACAGCAGGGCAGGTCCTAGCAGCCGTCGTAGTTCTTGTTGCCGCCGGAGGTGATCGTATAGGTGCCCCCCCTCGGACCCGTGTAGCACCGCGATCCCGCCGCCTGCGGGGCTGGCGCGTCAAAGGCTTGCCGCGGTGGAGTGGCGCGGCGCGGCGTGGTCCTCGCGGGGTCTGTTCCCCAGTCACAGGCAAGGCCGTCTCCGTCCCGGTCGAGGTCGTCAGGATCAGAACCGGGGCCGCCTCGCGAGAGAAAGTACCTCTGGGCTGCCGCGCTGGTAGAGAAGTCGGCGCAATCCACGTCCGCCCGCCCCGAAGGGACACGGGAAGGCTGGTCATCGCGCGGGACGTCCGCCCGCGCCGTCGCCTCCGGGCGGACCGAAGCGATATCTTCTCCCGCGCGGCCCGGGGTAGGGGCGTCACGGGGCGCGGGAGTGGAAAGGCTTTCGCGCCGGGGCTGGCTCGTTTCCTCTCGCAAGGGGGCCGGGAACGCGGGGTACTCGGTGATGGTCGTGCGCTGGGTCGCGCATCCCGCCACCAGTCCGATCCCAAGCGCCATGACGACGTGCCTCATCGAATATTCCCCCTCGCGGTCCCCGTCCCGACCTTGAGCGGTCCGTTAACCCGGGACCACCGGGATTTTCCGGCAGGTGCGGCGCACCTTGTGCCCCCGCGGTCGTGGGCGACGATCATGACTGTGCCGTGGCGAAAACGACAATCGGTCTCTCGAGACGCGGAGCCTGGCCTCGTGGCGTATGGCGGTATCGAGGTGGGCGGATCTGGCCGCTTACAACCTGTCGACCGGGTCGACACCCGTCCTCCGCCCGGGCGGTCATGTTTCGTAGGTGGTCGCGAGGACCGCTCAAGGCGCCCGTCGGCCTGCCCTCGGCAACGCCCCTTCGGATCGCGAGTGATACCGTGAATTGGCTGAATAAGCCGCGTAAACCGCGTAAACTGCATCTGACGCATCTGACGCATCTGACGCATCACGTGCGCCCCTAGTCAACATACCCGCGGCGGCCCTTGGCACGGGCCATGGACAGGAGCGCGCTGACCGCCTGTCCCTCGTCGGCGTGATGCTCGACGAGGACGCGGCCGCGGCGGCCGATGCGCCCCCATTCCCGCACCAGGCTCGTGCCCCCGAAGAGGTCGGGCTGTACCTGCATCAGGTAGAAGCGCTTCATGTTCCGGGCCGGGTCGACCCGGCGCATCTCCAGCCGGGTCGGGAACACCTCGCGCTGTCCGTCGGAGGGGGCCATCAGGAATGGTCCGATGATCGGCGTATTGGCATCGCGATCATCGGAGCGCCCCCATCTCCGGATCAGGTCCTGGGCTCGATGAGGAACATGTCCAGCGAGGTTCCGTCCTCGAGGGCCTCCTTGATCCATTTGGGCTGCCGTCCGCGCCCGCTCCAGGTCAGGGAGGGGGTCTCGGGATGAGCGTACTTGGCCGGCCGCGGCGTCTTCCCCGACTTCGACGGACCGTCGGTAAGGTCGGAGAGGGAGTAGCCCATCTCCCGCGCCGTGGCCTCGACCGCCGCCCGCGCTTCTTGCTTGCGGCGGATCTCGTAATTCTCGACCGCCTTGTTCACGTCCTTGCGGAGTTTCTTCAGCTCGTCGAGCGAGAGGGTGTCGAGGTCGATGTCTGCCATGAATGGTCCGTTCTTTTATCGGTTTGGGAATTACCAATTGGAGAGATACTGTTTCAAAATGGATAATCCACCGCAAGGCGGAATTCCAAAGGGCCGAAAGGGCGGAAGAATTCGACGTCGGAGTTGCCCGGGCGCGCAACTGCGATGACACGTCATGGCCATGGCGGATCGCTAAAGTATTTCGACAATCCGTCTTTCGAGACAAGATCCCGCCGCTCCTCCGCTATAGACGGGCCCGGGTTCCCGTTACCTGTTTCACGGGAAAACCGGGATATGAGAGAAACGGATATGCGCAATATCATTCTGCTTGCCACCCTGGTGGCGACCGCCGGCGGTGCGAGCGCCCAGGGCGGGGACATGGACTGCTCGGACTTTTCCAGCCAGGCGGAGGCCCAGGCGTTCTTTGAGCGGGCAGGGCCCGGCGATCCCCACCGCCTCGATCGGGACAAGGACGGTATCGCCTGCGAGACCCTGGGGTAGGAAGACTCGAGCTGCCTTCCACGCTGCGGGGTCCGCGAGGTCGCAAAACCGGCCGACAGATCTCTAAAGGTTCGACCGGATCGTCCCCATACGCGCACTTTGCCCGGTTTGCCCCGGCCGCACCCCGAGCTTGCCCCCATTCCGCCACGGGCCGGGGTCAGACGCCTGGCCCATGTGGATCTCCATCTTTCGATCCTGGCGCCGGACGCGCCGGGCATGCCACGCCGAGGCGGCACAGCTTGTCACGCTGCATGGCGAGGAGGCCGCGCGCGTAGCGCGCCGGCGGGCGAGGGGAGCGCTTCGCGACGATCCCGAAGGCCTCGCGGAGGCGGGAGAGGCATGGTGCGTGGTCCATCTCGTCGAACGCCAGCTTGGGATCCATCGCCAGCCGGATACCGCGACACGCTGGCTCGGGGGGTAAGCCGGGCTTTGCCGTGGAGCGGGCAGGGCAGGGCAGGGACCCCGGAAGGGCAGCGTCTACGGTAAACAGACCGACAGGACGGGCACTTCGGATGGCGCGGTGAGCTTGCCACCACGCTCGATACCGACGGGACCCTGCCTCGAAGAGGCGCGGGACCCGTTCAGTGTGCTTCCCGCACCGTCCGGCGGTTGTCTCCTCGATAATTCCTCTCGCTCTCACGAAGGACCCTGCCCTGAACATCGGCGCGCCGTGCAGCCCGTCGTTCCTCGACAACCACGTCCAGCACTACGAGGGAGTACTGACGGGCGACGTCGGGATCGGCACGATCGTCGGGAAGCTTCGGGCCGCCCTCGCAGCCAGGAACAAGCCGTTCGGCCGCTCCATAGCCGGCCTTCGCGCGCGCGATCGACTGACCGGAGGGTCGTGTCCCGCCGAGTGGTGTAGCTGAGGCGGTCATCGGGTTTCTCGGTAGGGTCGGGTTGCGAACGCCAACC
>CANMTR010000028.1 GCA_947500825.1 uncultured Paracoccaceae bacterium
GTCAGGTTTTCCAACGTGGGCCGCCACCGCGCAGGAGGCCCTCGTCATGCCGCGGCCCACATCGAAAAACCTCCGACGCAGCGGCCATTGCCACCGGTGAATTCGATGTGCACTTCCTGAGCGAAAGCGGCTGTTCGCATTGGGAAGAATGCCACCGCATGGCGCGCTCCGCATCACGCCTCGCCGGGGGCGTGTTGATCTCCGCCAGGCTACCTTCCGCCGGCCGCAACGAAGGACGTCGTTCGCGTCTCGCCGTGACGACGCGGGGAGGCTCGCGGCAATCATTCGGATCGACAGAAGATATCGTAAAGGGCGGCCATCAGGGCGATCGTGTCGGGATCGCAGAGGCAATAATGGATCGAGGTCCCTTCGCGGCGGGATGCAACGATGCCGCCTTCGCGCAGCTTGGCGAGGTGCTGGCTCAGGGCCGACTGGCTGAGCTCGAGGGCCTTTTGAAGCGCGCCGACGCTTTGCTCGCCTTCAACAAGCTTGCACAAGATCATCAGACGGTTCGGGTTTGCCATGAGCGACAGGCGCTCCGCCACGGCGTCCGCTTTGGCGCTCAGAGCACTTGAGGGTGCGACTATCATATTAGGTCCTTCTAATTTAGAAAAACATAATGTATCTGGATTCAACCGCAATCAACCGCCGGAGCTATCGACGATGGACCTGCCGCCGACCGACTTCACGCCCTACCTGTCCCTCCTGGGCGGCGCCCTGATCGGGCTAAGCGCTGTTCTTGTTATGGCGCTCTTCGGTCGGATCGCGGGGATCTCCGGGATAACCTCCGGCGCCGTATCTGGCGAGCCGGCAGAGAGACGATGGCGGGTCGCCTTTCTCCTGGGTCTTGTGGTGGCTCCACTTCTCGTCTGGGCGATGGCCGGCGACGCGCCGTCCCAGACCGTGCCGGGATCGCTTACCGCCATGATCGCCGCGGGCCTTCTGGTCGGGCTTGGAACCGGCCTCGGGTCCGGCTGCACCTCGGGGCACGGTGTCTGCGGTCTCGCCCGCCTTTCTCCCAGATCGGGAGCAGCGGTGGGGACCTTCATGGCGACGGCGATCCTGACGGTCTTCGTCCTGAGGCACGTACTTTGATGGCCACATCGCTGCGGCCGCTGGCCGGTTTCGTCGCCGGCCTCCTCTTCGGCTTCGGGCTGGTCATCTCTGGTATGGCCGATCCGGCAAAGGTCCTGAGCTTTCTTGACGTAGCCGGGACCTGGGACCCCTCTCTTGCCTTCGTCATGGCTGGAGCGAGCGTCACCGCCTTCGCTGGCTATCGCCTGGTCTGGCGCCGGGAGAGGCCGATCCTGATGGCCAGGTTCGATCTCCCTTCGGCCCGACGGATCGACGCGTCGCTCCTCGGCGGCGCCGCGCTCTTTGGCATGGGCTGGGGCATCGGCGGGTTCTGCCCCGGTCCCGCCTGGTCGGCCCTCGCTCTTGGGGCGCCAGGAACATTGGCTTTCGTGCCGGCGATGTTGGCCGGGCTCTGGATCGCCCGATATGCGAGGCGGATCTAAGCCTCCTCCCCCTCCAGGCGCGCGAGAGCCTCGAGGCGCCCTTCGCCGATCTCGCCCTGGACCAGGGTGCGGTCGACGATGGGCGCCGGCGTACCCAAGAGGCGGGCGCGCGCGTCCGGTCGAGCGGGACGATGATGGCTGGCGCTCGCACGGTCCGGGCGATGTCCGGCCAAGGTAGGCGACTGGCGTGGTGCCTTGCATGTCGCCGTCGAAGAGGGCGTCCCGTGGCGCGGCAGCTATGCGCTCATTCAGCCCGGTAGGACGCGAATCGACGGGGACGAGGCCGGCCGAAAATCGAAGCCGACTTCGGAGAGCGTGATGCTGCCGCCGGACGCGAGCCTTGGAGATCCGGCCGGCCGGTCCAGCCCGATAAACTCGAAGCCCTTGGAGCGGTCGTCGATAGTGGGAACGGCCCTGATCGCGCCGACCCGGAGCACCGCACCCCCGGCCATGAAAAGAAGCTGTCGCCGCGTCGCCATGTCGGTCCTCCGGTTGGCCTCCAGGCGCAGGTGCCGCGGCGACCTTGAGCCCAGCTTACGGGTGAATGATGCGCCGATCCCCACGGCCTTAAGCCTGGCATAAGGTCGGCGGCGCAGATCGGGCCCATGACACGCATAGCCCTCCTTTTCGCCGCCCTCGCCGCGGTCTTGATGTCCTTCCCGGCCCCGGCGGCCGCGAAGTCCGGCCCGCCCCTCCATCCGCACGAGGCGTTTCGCCTTCGCGCGGAGACAGATTCCGGGGGGACCCACCTCTATTTCGACATCGAGGACGGCTACTATCTTTACCGCGAGCACCTCTCCGCCGAGGGGCCGGACGGGGATATCCCGATCACCTCGGAGCCGGGGATCGTGAAGGACGACCCGACCTTCGGGCGCGTGGAGATTTATCACGACGCGGCCACGGCCAGTGTGCCGGCTACGGACGGGGACGTGACGATCACCTGGCAAGGTTGCCAGGACGAGGGCATCTGCTACCCGCCGCAGCGGGTGTCCCTGGACGCAATCCCAACCACTGTGCCTGGGCCCGCGGAGAATGGTTCGAACCCACGCTTCTCCGGCCTGCGCAGCATGACCTCTTCGCCCGCGCCGCAGGGCAGTGCCGGGATCACGCTCGCCGAGGATCGGGGGATCGCCGGGTTCGAGGGTGGCGCGAGCCTCGTCGTCCTGACGTTCTTCGGGCTGGGGCTCCTCTTGTCCGTCACGCCCTGCGTCTTTCCCATGTTCCCCATCGTCGCCGGCATGGTGACAGGGCAAGGTGAAAACCTGACCATGGGCCGCGGCCTCACACTTACCGGGGCCTACGTGGTCGCAATGGCGACAGCCTTCGGCCTTCTCGGCGTGGCGGCGGCCTGGTCGGGGCAGAACCTTCAGATGGCGCTGCAATCGCCCTGGGCCGTGGGCGGCATCGCAGCGCTGTTCGTAGTTTTCGCCCTGGCCATGTTCGGGGCCTTCGACATAGCGCTCCCGTCCGCGCTCACCGCCCGCGTGCAGCGGATCGGCACCCGCGGCGGTTCGCTCGGCGGGGCAGCGGGTCTCGGCTTCACCTCGGCGCTCATCGTCGGACCCTGTGTCACAGCCCCCCTCGCCGGGGCGCTCCTATACATTGCCCGCACCGGGGACGTCGTCCTCGGCGCTTCGGCACTCTTCGCACTCGGCCTCGGGCAGGGCGTGCCGCTCCTGGCCATCGGAGCCTTCGGATCGCAAATCCTGCCGCGTACGGGCGTCTGGATGGAGCGGGCCAAGCAAACCTTCGGCATCGTCTTCCTGGGCCTCGCCATCTGGATGGCCGGGCGGATCGTCCCCGGTCCGGCGGTCCTTGCCCTCTGGGCCGCGCTGCTCGTGGTCACCGGCGTGTTCCTCGGCGCGCTCGACCGTCTGTCGCCGGATGCCGGCGGCCTTCGTCGCGCCGCCTCGGGCCTCGGCCTCCTGGCGCTGCTTGGCGGCGGGCTGCAGGCGGTCGGCGCGGCATCGGGCGCCGACGACCCGCTGCATCCCCTTGCGCGCCTGGCCGGCGAGACATCGGCAGACGACCCCAAGGCCGTCTTCGCCACGGTCACGGACCAGGCGGGCCTTGACGATGCCTTGGACGCCGCGCCCGGCCCGAGTATGGTCTACGTCACCGCCGACTGGTGTACGTCCTGCCGGGTGATCGAGCGTCACGCGCTTGCCGATACCGACGTCCAGTCGGCGCTTGCCGACCTCGACCCCATATCGGTGGACGTCTCCGAATTCGGCCCCGAGTCCCAGGCGCTTCTCGATGAACTCGGCTCCGTCGGCCCGCCGAACATGGTGTTCCTCGACGCCGAGCGCAGTGAAGTGCCTGAAACGCGCCTCGTGGGCGAGGTCGGCCCCGCCGACATGCTGGAATCGCTCGCGGAGGTGTCGCGATGAGCGCCGTGCAGATCGGTCCGCTCCTCTTCGACGGGGCCCGCTTCGCGGCGATCGTGGCGGCCCTCGCCTTCGCAGTGGTCGCCGGTCTTCTGGCACGGCGCCGAGGCGTGGACGTGCCCGTGTTTGCGCTGATCGTCGCCTGGGTGGTCGCTGCCCGCATCGGCTTCGTCGCCGCGAACTGGGAAACGTTCGCCCAGCATCCGCCCGACGCCTTTGCCTTGTGGCAGGGTGGATTTTCCGTTCGTGCCGGTACGATCGGCTTCGTCTTTGTTGCTGTCCTCGCAGCCCTAACCCGGCCCCGCATCGTGGGGCCGGTGGTGGCCGGCACCGCAATGGCCGCGCTCGTCGGCGCTGTAGCGCCGTTCCTGATCCCCTCCGAGGGCGGCGGGCGCCTGCCTGACACACCGTTCAGTGCCTACGAAGGCCCGCCCGTGGTCCTCGCCGACCGCGGTGGGCAGGGGCTAGCCGTGAATCTCTGGGCAACATGGTGCCCGCCTTGCCGGCGCGAGATGCCGATGATGATGGACGTGGCAGGCCGGGCGGAGGGCGTGGACGTGGTCTTCGCCAACCAGGCGGAGACGCCACCACAGATCGCGGCCTTCCTCGAGGACATGGGCCTGTCCGGAGACGGCGTCATCCTCGACCCGGAAGGCGACCTTCTCGGCGGCCTCGGCGCCATGGGCCTGCCGACGACCCTGTTCTTCGACGCCTCGGGCAGCCTCGTCGCGGCACATACCGGAGAGATTTCCCGCGCCGCTTTCACCTCGCGACTGCAAGACCTCGGAGGAGATATCCGTTGATCCGCCTCGCCCTCGCCCTTTCAGCGGCTTCCATCCTCGGAGCCTGCGCCAGGCCCGCCCCGCCGACGCCGCGAACCGTGGCGCAGGTGAGACCCTCGGAGCCCCGGATCGATCCCGCCATCATCGAGATGTACGGCGCCATCGAGGACGGCGGCACCACGATCCCGGCCGTGGAGCCCCGGTTCCTGTCGGAGCGCAACGCCCGTCAGGAGGTGGACTTCTGGACAGACAAGGCCCCGGGCACCATCGTCGTCGACCCCTATGAGCGGTTTCTCTACCTCGTGGAGGGGGATAACCGCGCCATCCGCTATGGCGTCGCCGTGGGGGAGGAGGGACGTGCCTTCGCCGGCGAGGCCGTAATCCCCTATCAGCGCGACTGGCCGTCCTGGACGCCCACCCAGAACATGATCGACCGGGAACCCGAGATTTACGGACCCTTCGCGGGCGGCCAGGAGGGCGGGCTCGACAACCCGCTCGGTGCGCGGGCGCTCTACCTCCACCAGGGCGGCCGGGACACGCTCTACCGCATTCACGGCACGCCGCAGCCATGGACCATCGGACAGGCCGCATCCTCCGGATGCATCCGTCTCTACAACCAGGACATCATCGACCTTTCCGGGCGGGTGCGAAGCGGAACGAAAGTCGTCGTCCTTACCGAAGCGCAATCAGGGCGGGGCACCCGCCCTCCCGGAAGTCTTCCTGAACCTCCTCTTGGAACGGAGCTCTACTGATGCACTTGAACAGGCGCAGTCTCATCGGCGCTGCAGGGGCAGCCCTCGCCTTACCATCGATCGCCCGCGCCCAAGACCGTCAGCTGACGGTAGAGGAGGTCCTCTTCGATCCTGATGCGCCGGTTCTCGCCAACCCGGACGGTGACGTGACGGTGGTGGAGTTCTTCGACTATCAGTGCCCCTACTGCAAACGGGCGCACCCGACGTTGATCGACCTGGCCGAAAGCGACCGCGGCGTGCGCCTCGTTTTGAAGGACTGGCCGATCTTCGGCGCACCTTCGGTGCGCGCCAGTCAGCTCGCCCTCGGCGCGGTAGAGCTAGGAGCGTACCGGGCCGTGAATGACGCCCTTATGGCGACCGACGGACGCCTCAGCATCGAGACCGTCGAGAAAACAGTAGAATCGGAAGCCGACGCCGACCGAGCGATGGCGTCCTACCGCGACGACCGCTCGAAATGGGACGGCCTGATGAACCGCAACCAGATGCACGCCGCGGCCTTCGGTTTTCAGGGAACCCCGTCCTTCGTCATTGGAACCACCCTCTATGGCGGGATGATCGACCGAGCGACTTTGGAGGAAGCGATTGCAGCTGCCCGGCGCGGATAGGCTTTAAGGCCCGCTTAAGGTTCGCCCGCAAAGTACGGCCAAAAACCGGAGAAGCGAGCAGTATGCATCTCAAGTTGGACCGAAGAACTCTTCTGATCGGCCTTTCGGCGGCGGCTACGGGTCTTTCGGCCCCCGCAATCGCAAGGGCCAACGAAACGCGCCGGAACGCCTCGAGCTTTCGCATGCAAGATTGGCGCGAGCATTTCGCCGAGCTGGGCAACGGTGTCATCATCGCAGATACCGGGTCGCGTGCCGTACATTTCTGGAGTTCGGACGAAACAGATTACAGGATCTATCCCACCTCGGTGCCGACGTCCGAAGAGCTGACAAAGCGTGGGTATACCCAAATCGTGCGCAAGAAGATCGGGCCGGACTGGACGCCTACGCAGTCGCAGCGCGAGCGGTTCGGCTGGGAATACATGCCGCCAGGGCCCGACAATCCTCTGGGCACGCACGCGATGTATCTCTCGTGGCCTGCCTACCTGATCCACGGCACGCACGATACGCGCAAGATCGGCCGGCCCTCCTCGGACGGCTGTATCGGGCTCTACAACGCGCAGATCGAGGAACTCTTCGGGATCTGTCCCGTCGGCACACAGGTACGGGTGATCTGAATGTCCTCGACACGGCGCGATATTTTGGTGGGCGGTCTCGCTGCGGCTCTCCTTCCGGCGGCGCTTTCCGCGCAGCAGTATTCTCCGGTAATGGAGCCGCATGTCGTCACGCTGCGTCATCCGCTACCACCCGGAGAGATCCACGTTTTTCCCGACCATTTTCGCCTCTACTGGACGTTGCCGGAAGGCCGGGCACGGGTCTATCCGATCCGCGTCGGACGCGACGATCTCTACGAGGCTGGGGAGTTCTACGTCGGGGCCAAGAAGGAATGGCCCTCCTGGATGCCCACGCCCGGCATGATCGAGCGTGAGCCCGAACTCTACGCCGAATACGCGGAGGACGGGATGGAAGGCGGCCCCGGCAACCCGCTAGGCGCGAGGGCCCTCTACCTCTTTCAGGAAGGTCGGGGCGACACGTTCCTCAGGATTCACGGCACCGACGATCCGCAGACCATCGGCCGGGCCGTCTCGAACGGCTGTGCGGGGCTGACGAATGCGCATATCGTGCAACTCTACGGCCAGGTACCGATGAACACGCGCGTGGTCCTCTACCCAAAGATGGGATCGGACGCCTTCGTCGAAGGATGAAGGCCTTATCCCGGCCAGTGCGTATCGGCAAAGAGCGTATCGTGGGCCTCGGTCAGATACGCTCCGATCCGTTCGAAGGTTTCCGCCCGGGCTGAACTCTTGCGCCAAGCAAGCACGACCTCGCGCGGGCGCGCCCCGCGAAGGGACGTCAGGGACAGCTGTTGGCCGCTCACCGCGCCTGCCGCAATGGCAAGATCCGGCAGCAGCGTGATGCCCAGCCCCTCCTCCACCATGGCCGCGAGCGTGGGCAGGCTCGTGGCAGCGAAGCTTTCATCCTCGCTCAAGAGCGCCTCCGGAAATGCCGAGAGGGCATGACGCTGCAGGCAATGACCCCGGTCGAGGAGAAGAAGACGACGTCCGTTCAGATCCTCGCCCTCCACGGAACCGGCATTGGCGAGCGGATGATCCATCCGCGTGGCGAGGTGGTAGCTGTCTTCGAACAAGGCACGAGTTTCCACGCGCGCCGGGACGGGGTGCGGCAAGGCCATCAGGACGAGGTCGAGGCGCCCAGCCAGGAGCGCCTCGAGGAGGCTGTCCGTGAGTTCTTCCCGCAGCGACACCTTGAGCCCCGGCAGGTGCTCGCGGATCAGAGGCAATGCGCGCGGCAGGATGAAGGGTCCGACGGTGGGGATCACCCCCATCCGCATAAGCGCGCCACCGGTCCCGGCCTCGCGCGCGGCGTGATCCTCGAGATCGGCCACGGAGGCCAGAACGTCGCGCCCACGGGCGGCGAGATCGGTTCCCAGCGGCGTCATCGACACGCGCTGCCGCGTCCGTTCGGCGACCTGGACGCCGAGGCTCTCCTCCAACTCCCGGATGCCTGCCGAAAATGTGGATTGAGTCACGTTACAACGGCCGGCGGCCTGAGAGAAGTTGCACGTCTCTTCGAGGGCCACGAGAAAGCGCAACTGGCGAAGCGTCGTCATTCGTTATCGATACAAGCGATCACGATGCGCTGCAAACTCAATTTCACCGTAAGGAGTGGTCGTCCTAGTGTTCTCCAATATCGCCGTCAGGGTCCGAAGAGGAGACGACCATGGACGTGAAGAAACTCACCGACCGGCTCTCGGTCGGACCGCAGATCACTCCGGCCGACGTGGCCGACCTGAAGTCGCGGGGCTTCCGCTCGATCATCGTGAACCGCCCCGACGGGGAGGGCGGCGACCAGCCCGCCTTCGCCGAGATCGCGGCCGCCGCGCGGGAGCAAGGGATGGAGGCGCGGCACATCCCGGTCGAAACCGGCAAGGTGTCGGACGACGAGGTGGCCGCCTTCGGTGCTGCGCTCGAGAAGTTGCCGGGGCCGGTCTTCGCCCACTGCCGCTCGGGAATGCGTTCGGCCACGCTCTGGGCGCTGAGCGAAGCCGGCGACCGGCCGATGACCGACATTCTGGCACGCGGCAAGGCGGCCGGCTTCGACCTGAACGCCGTCACGCGGCGGATCGCGAATGGCGGCCGCGTGCCCACCGATACGGGCGATGCGAAATACGACGTCGTCATCGTTGGTGGCGGGGCCGCGGGGATCGCGGTGGCCGCGTCGCTGAAATCCCGTCGCTCGGGGCTCTCCATCGCCGTCGTGGAACCGGCGGAGGTGCATTACTACCAGCCCGGCTGGACCATGGTTGGCGCCGGCATCTTCACCGCCGACGAGACGGCAAAGACGATGGGCGCGCTGATCCCGAAAGGCGTCACCTGGATCAAGGGTGCCGTCGCGGCCTTCGAGCCCGAGAAGAACGCCGTGGTGCTCGAAGGCTGCCGGGTCGTGACCTACGACCGTCTGGTCGTCTGCCCGGGGCTGAAGCTCGACTGGAACGCGGTCGAGGGGCTGACGGACACGCTCGGGCGCAATGGCGTGACTTCGAACTACCGCTACGACCTCGCGCCCTACACATGGCAGCTGGTGCAGGAAATGCGCGAGGGCACCGCGCTCTTCACCCAGCCGCCGATGCCGATCAAGTGCGCCGGCGCGCCGCAGAAGGCGATGTACCTCTCCGCCGACCACTGGCACCGCGAAGGGCGGCTCAAGGATATCGACATCCACTTCGCCAATGCCGGCGGGGTCCTCTTCGGCGTGAAGGACTACGTGCCCGCGTTGATGGAATACGTGAAGAAGTACGACGCCGCGCTCGACTTCTTCCACAATCTCGTGGCCGTCGACGGTCCCGGTCGCACGGCGACGTTCAAGGTGACGAAGGAGGGTGAGGAGCCCACCACGCGCGAAATGGCGTTCGACATGCTCCATGTCTGCCCGCCGCAGACGGCGCCCGACTTCATCCGGGTCTCGCCGCTGTCCGACCAGGCCGCCGGCTGGGTGGATGTCGACCAGCACACCCTGCGCCACAAGACCTTCGACAATGTCTGGAGCCTCGGCGACGTGATGAACGCGCCGAACGCCAAGACGGCGGCCGCGGCCCGCAAGCAGGCACCGACCGTGGCCGAAAACATCGTGGCCGACATCAAGGGCGGCTCCGCGGTGGCCGCTTACGACGGCTACGGCTCGTGCCCGCTGACGGTGGAGCGGGGCAAGATCGTGCTGGCCGAGTTCGGCTACGGCGGCGCGCTGCTCCCGACCTTCCCGAAATGGCTCCTCGACGGGCAAAAACCGACGCGCCTCGCCTGGATGCTCAAGGCGCAGATGCTGCCGCCGATCTACTGGCAGGGCATGCTTAAGGGACGCGAATGGATGGCCGCCCCGGGTCTCGCGCAGCAGGACGCCCCGACCGAGCAGGCATGACCTTCGTGCCGGCGGCTTGGCCGCCGGCTCTTCCGAACAACCGAGACCCCCATGATCCCCACGCTGCGCAGATACCTCCCCATCCTGGACTGGGGCCGCCGCTACGACGGCGCCGCGTTCGGAAACGACGCGCTGGCGGCACTGATCGTGACGATCATGCTGATCCCGCAATCGCTGGCCTACGCTCTGCTGGCCGGGCTGCCGGCCGAGGCGGGGATCTACGCCTCGATCCTGCCCATCATCCTCTACGCGATCTTCGGCACGTCGCGGTCGCTCGCCGTGGGGCCGGTGGCGGTGGTGTCACTCCTGACCGCGACAGCGGTCGGGCAGGTAGCCGACCAGGGGACCGCAGGCTATGCCACCGCGGCACTGACACTTGCGGGGCTATCGGGCGCCTTCCTCGTTCTTCTTGGCATCTTCCGGCTGGGGATGCTCGCGAACTTCCTCAGCCATCCGGTGATCGCCGGGTTCATCACGGCCTCGGGTATCCTGATCGCGGCCTCGCAGCTGCGCCACATCCTCGGGATCGAGGCCGGCGGGCACACATTGATCGAAATGGTCGCGTCGATCGGCTTCAATCTAGGCGAGATCCATCTCGCCACCCTGGCGATCGGGGTTCCGGCCACGGCATTTCTGTTCTGGGTGCGGCAGGGCCTGAAACCGGCGCTACGCGGGATGGGCTTATCCGCGAGGCTTGCCGACGTCATGACGAAGGCCGGACCAGTGCTCGCCGTCGTCGTCACCACCCTCGCGGTCTGGGCGCTTTCGCTCGACCGGGCGGGCGTGTCCGTCGTCGGCGACGTGCCGCAAGGCTTGCCACCCTTCACCCTGCCGGGGCTGTCGCCGGACCTGATCCGCCAGCTCCTGATCCCGGCGATCCTGATCTCGATCATCGGGTTCGTGGAATCCGTCTCCGTCGCGCAGACGTTGGCCGCCAAGCGACGCGAGCGGATCGACCCCAACCAGGAAATGATCGGCCTTGGCGCCGCCAATCTGGGCGCGGCCTTCACCGGTGGCTATCCCGTCACAGGCGGCTTCGCCCGTTCGGTCGTGAACGACGATGCCGGGGCCGCGACGCCCGCGGCCGGGGCCTTTACCGCCGTGGGTCTGGCGCTTGCCGCGGCGTTCCTGACACCCCTCGTCTATTACCTGCCGAACGCCACACTGGCCGCGACGATCATCGTCGCGGTCCTGGGCCTCGTGGACCTGTCGATCCTGCGCCGTACCTGGGCCTATTCGAAGGGCGATTTCACCGCCGTGGCCGTCACCATCCTGCTGACGCTCGGTGCCGGGGTCGAGATCGGCGTGGCGACCGGCGTGGTCGTCTCGCTGCTTTTGCATCTCGTGAAGACCTCGAAGCCCCACGTGGCGGAGGTGGGCCTCGTCCCCGGGACGCACCACTTCCGCAATGTCGAGCGGCACGCCGTCGAGACCGATCCGGTCCTCCTGACGATCCGAATCGACGAAAGCCTCTACTTCGTCAACGCGCGCTTCCTCGAGACGCTGATCCAGGATCGCGTGACCGACGGCTGCGCCCTGCGCCACGTGGTCCTGATGTGCCCGGCGGTGAACGACATCGACTTCTCGGCGCTCGAAAGCCTAGAGGCGGTGAACCGGCGGCTCACCGAACTCGGAATCGGCTTTCACCTCAGCGAAGTGAAGGGCCCGGTCATGGATCGCCTTCAGACCACGCATTTCCTCGACGCGCTGAACGGCCGCGTCTTTCTCAGCCAGTACGACGCCTGGACCGTGCTTGCCGGGGCGTCTTCCGTATCCACAGCAGAATGAATGAGGCAAGAATGGACATCCTGTCGAAGGTCAGCCCCTCTACCGGTCCGGGCTCCCCCCGCGTGGTAGGGTTCCACGAGCCGGTGTCGGGGTCGTGCCAGTACATCGCGATCTGCGAGGCGACGAAAAAGGCCGCGTTGATCGACGTGGTGCTGAACTTCGATACGGCTGCCGCGCGGACCTCCACCGAACATGCCCGGTGGGCGCTCGACTATCTCGACCGCGAGGGGCTGGAGCTCGAGTGGATTCTCGACACGCATCCCCACGCCGACCACCTGATGGCATCGGCCTGGCTCAAGGCGCAAACCGGCCGGCCCGCGGCCATCGGCGAGAAGGTACACGACATCGCCGAGCTCTGGCGCGAGATCTACCACACGCCCGGCGCCTTCGATCCGGACGCGGATTTCGACCGGCTTCTTGCTGACGGCGACACGTTCCGCGTGGGCGAATGCGACGTGAAGGTCATGCTCTCACCCGGCCACACGCTCGGCTCGATCACCTACGTCATAGGCGATGCGATCTTCGCGCACGACACGTTCATGCAGCCGGACGCGGGTACCGCGCGCTGCGACTTTCCCGGCGGCTCGGCGCGCCAGCTCTACGCCTCGCTGATGGCGATCCTCGACCATCCCGACGGCCACCGCATCTTCATCGGCCACGATTACGGCACCGACGACCGCGACGAGCCTGCCTGGGAAAGTACCGTGGCCGAGCAGAGAGCATCGAACAAGCATCTGGGTGGCGGCACCCCCGAAGACGAATACGTCAGGATCCGAGAAACGCGCGACGCGACGCTCGGTCTGCCGACCCAGATCCTCCACGCCCTGCAGGTCAACCTGCGCGGCGGCCGCCTTCCGGAGCCCGAGGCCGACGGGCACAGCTACTTCAAGATCCCCGCGAACAGGTTCTGAGAATGACCGATTGGGACGCGCGCTATAGCGGTGACGGCTACCTCTTCGGCACGGAGCCCGCCACCGTCCTGCCACGTCAGGCGGCGTATCTGCCGACCTCCGGGCGTGCGCTCTGCGTCGCCGACGGCGAGGGTCGCAACGCCGTCTGGCTGGCCGAGCGGGGCTTCGACGTCACCGCCTTCGACGCCTCCCCGGTCGCGGTCGAAAAGGCCCGCCGCCTCGCCGCCGATCGCGGACTCGACATTGCGTTTCAGGTGGCGGACGCGGAAACCTTCGACTGGCCGGACGCCGCCTTCGACCTCGTCTCCGGCATTTTCATCCAGTTCGCCCCACCCGAGCCGCGCGCGCGGATGTTCGAGGCCATGAGGCGCAGTACCCTTCCCGGCGGGCTTTGCTTGCTCCACGGCTACACGCCGAAGCAGCTCGATTACCGCACCGGCGGACCACCCCAGATCGGCCATCTCTATACCGAGGAAATGCTGCGCGCCGCCTTTGCCGACTGGAAGGTCGTGACTCTCGATGCCTACGAAGCGGACCTTGCCGAGGGCACCGCCCATCAGGGCCGCTCCGCCCTCATCGACCTCGTCGCCCGCCGGCCGGGGTGATGTCACGCGGCACCGTCAGGCGCACCAACTGGCCCGGACACTCCGGCATCAAGTCCAGCGTCCCGCCCAGTCGTTCCATCGCCACCGCCACGATGGCCAGGCCGAGCCCGCTGCCAACCCCCGCACGGCCGCGCACGAAGCGATCTGTCGCGCTCTTGCGGATCGCTTCCGGGATGCCGGGGCCGGTGTCGGACACCTCGATCCGGCACCGGCCGGCATCACAGATAGCCCCGATCCGAACGATCCCGCCCGGTGGCGAGGCAAGTAGCGCGTTCTCCACAACGTTGCGGATCGCCGCATGAAGGAGGAATCTCGGCACGGACAGATCCTCCGGCATCGGCTCAATCACGATCTTCAGGTCCCTGCCCGATGCCAGAGCCTCCAGCTCCCGGACGACTTCGGATACGATCTCGCCGAGACCGAACACCTGGGCGGGCAAGTGGTCGCCTTCCACCGCCGTCAGCTCCAGAAGTTGACGTACCAGGCGGTCGGTCCGCGTCACCGAGGTTTCGATCTCCTCCAATGCCGCGCCCCGCGTCACGTCATCCTCCGCCTTGCGGGCGATCCATGCCTGAGTTTTCAACCCCGCCAGCGGCGTCTTCAGTTCATGCGCCGCGAAGGCGGTGAAATCCCGCTCGGTCTCCCGCCTCTTCGCGGCGCGGGCGAAGAGGCCATTCAGGGCGTCGCGGACAGGGCGCAGGTCCGCCGGGGCGGGCCCCGCGGGCAGAGGGCTGAAGTCGCTCGCCCCCCGCTGGCGCAGCGATGCGGCCAGACGGTCGAGCGGCGCAAGCCCCCCAGCGATGCCGATCCAGATCAGAGCAGCAAGACCCGGCAGGACGATGGCCGCCGGCCAGAGGAGCCCGCCGATCACGTCGCGCACCAGACGGTCGCGAACCGCCACGCTGTCGCCGACCATGACCCTGACGCCGAGCGCGGGATTGACCACGGTGTAGACACGCCACCGCTCTCCGTCGATCGTGGAGAAGGCGTAGCCCGTCTCGGCCCCTTCGCTCAGGCGGGCCTCCGGCGCCCCGCTGGACTGACCGATGAGCGCGCCCGACAGGGACCAGATTTGGCAAGTGAGTTGACTGGAATAGGTCGCGTCCTCTGCCATTGGCACTTTGAAGGCATCCGACGCGTCGGCCACGTCGATCCGCCGGTCCGCCAGGAGCGACGAGACCATCCGCGCCGATTCCGCCAGGCGCGCATCGAGGACATCCTCCACTTTCGCGCGCGTGGAGTGCTGGATCCACAGGATCGCCGACAGCCATACCGCGACCGTCGCGGCAAGAAGTGTCAGGATCAGCCGCAGGCGGATCGACATCAGCTCCCCTCCGGCGCGACGCGATAGCCGACGCCGCGGACGGTCTCGATGAAGCCCGCTCCGAGCTTGGCCCTCAGCTTGTGGACGTGGACCTCGACCGTGTTGCTTTCTACCTCGCCGGTCCAGCCATAGAGCCGTTCCTCAAGCTCGCCCTTCGAGCGGATCGTACCGGGCCTTTCCATGAGGTGATGAAGGATCGCAAACTCCCGCGCCGAGAACCGCAAATCACGCCCATCCATTCGCCCGGTCATCCGACCCGGATCAATCACGAGACCGTTCCAGGCGAGGCCGGGCGCTGCGCGTCCCTCGCCCCGCCGCAGAAGCGCGCGAAGCCGCGCACTGAGCTCGTCCATGTCGAAGGGCTTGCCCATGTAATCGTCCGCCCCGTGGTCGAGTCCCGCCACCCGGTCGGCCACCTGGTCCCGGGCGGTCAGAAGGAGGATCGGCACCGCGTTCCCCGCCCGCCGCAGTTCGACGAGAAGGTCCATGCCCGACCCGTCTGGCAAGCCGATATCGAGCACCACGCCCTCGAACCCCCCACCGGCTAGCGCGACCCGCGCGTCCTCGACCCGATGAACCACGTCCGCTCCGAAACCCCCGAGCCGCAACCCCACGACAAGCCCGTTCGCCAGGACCGCGTCGTCCTCCACGATCAATACGCGCATCTTCGACACCTCCGGACGGCACCAACCCCCCGAACCTTATGCGAGACTTAAGGCTGTCACATGCGCGGCCTTCAGGACCGCGTAACATCCTCGAACGGGTCAGGACCCAATGTCATGATGTCCGCTTACCCCCCCTCGCAAGACCTTCGTGCTCGACGCAGCGATGAACCAGAAGGGCTCCTTCCAGCCCTTCGCCGCAGTGAGGGCGAACGGCAGCTCTCGCTTCGACGCCGCCTAACCGGACCTCCGATAGACGGAGGCCTCCGGTCCAATCAGGCTTACCGCGGCATTTCGGGGCTTGCACTCAATATAGATGCTCTTCCCGCCAGCCTCGACCGAAAATCGACGCGGTCCGAGTCCGATCGGAAGACCGGACTAGGTGTAGGGCTGAAGAGCGTGTCAGTACTCCGGGCGTGAACGACGCGGACGCAACCTCTGCAGATCCGCGTTGCCGCCTGCCCTCTCGAACCGAAAAAGGAACAGTCCTCGTGAAAGCTTCTGATCTCTTGGTTGCCGCGCTGGAAAAGGAGGGGGTCGAGTATGTCTTCGGCATTCCCGGCGAGGAGAACCTCGATCTACTCGAAAGCCTTGCCGGCTCACCGATTGAGCTCATCCTAACTCGCCACGAACAGGCCGCGGGCTTCATGGCGGCGACTTATGGCCGGTTCACCGGCAAGGCCGGCGTCTGCCTGTCGACGCTCGGACCGGGCGCCACCAACCTCGTCACCGCGGCCGCCTATGCCACGCTCGGGGGCATGCCCATGCTGATGCTGACGGGCCAAAAGCCGATTAGGAGCTCCAAGCAGGGCCGGTTCCAGATCCTCGACGTCGTGGACATGATGCAGCCGGTCACCAAGTATTCCAGACAGCTCCTTTCGGGGGCCGGCATTCCGAGCCGCCTACGCGAGGCGGTCCGCGTGGCCGAGGAGGAGAAACCGGGCGCGACGCACCTGGAATTGCCCGAGGACGTGGCGCAGGAAGAGGTCGATGGCATTCCGATCGCGCCCTCCAGCACCCGCCGCCCTGTCCCCGAGGAAAAGGCGGTGCGTGCCGCGGTGGAGAAGCTGCGCGCAGCGAAAGCACCTATCCTCGTGATCGGCGCAGGCGCGAACCGCAAACTGACCTCGAAGATGCTCACGGAGCTCGTGGACACGTTCGGCATTCCTTTCATGACGACACAGCTTGGCAAGGGAGTCGTCGATGAACGCAGCCCGCATTTCATGGGCTGCGCCGCGTTGTCGTCTGGCGATTTTGTGCATCGCGCCATCGAGGCGGCCGACCTTATCGTCAATATCGGCCATGACGTCATCGAGAAGCCCCCCTTTTTCATGCGGACGGGCGGCACGGAGGTGGTACACGTCAATTTCCGCTCGGCCGAGGTCGATCCGGTCTATTTCCCGCAGCTCGAGGTGGTGGGCGACATCGCGAACGCGATCTGGCAAATCAAGACAGGCCTCGCGAACTGCCCCGTCTATGACTGTCCGCGATTGCGCGAGATCAAACGCCACCACGACGCGCATCTTGCCGAAGGCGCAAGCGATTCCCGGTTTCCGGTCTATCCACAGCGGCTCGTCGCCGATGTCCGCCAAGTCCTGCCGTCCGACGGGATCGTCTGTCTCGACAACGGTATCTACAAGATCTGGTTCGCACGAAACTATCTCGCGCACGGACCGAACACCGTCATCCTCGACAACGCGCTGGCCTCGATGGGCGCCGGGTTGCCCTCGGCGATGGCGGCCACGCTGGTCAATCCGGGGCGCCGGGTGCTCGCCGTGGTGGGGGATGGCGGCTTCATGATGAACAGCCAGGAACTCGAGACCGCCGTGCGGCTCGGCCTCGACCTGACTGTGCTGATCCTGAATGACGCGGCCTATGGCATGATCCGTTGGAAGCAGGCCGACATGGGCTTCCGCGACTACGGCCTCAGCTACAACAATCCCGACTTCGTCGCCTATGCCGGCAGCTATGGCGCCGAGGGCCATCGAATTGCTTCTATCGAGGAGCTTGCACCGACGCTCGAGCGCTGCCTCGGGGCCGGTGGCGTCCACGTAATCGATTGCCCCGTCGATTATTCCGAGAACGATCGGATCCTCCATCACGAGATCCAGGAACGCAGCGCGGCAGTCTAGGTCGCCGCTAGTGCAGCGCAGTACCTAATGCGTTGCACTAGTAAACGCGGGGCCGATATTTTTCGGGCTGCATCCGCCCGGCCTGAGAAACCGTGTAAACGGATTGCCCGGGAGGTGTTCAGCCGGGAGCAAAAACGGGGCGCTTTCCTCGGTTCGACCCCCTTGTTTCGAGGCCTTTATAGAAGGCGCCCTGGGTGCCGGGCTGAACGGAATTGGTAATAGTGTTGCATACGGTTCCGGCCCATAGCTGCCTTTCACCGATTCTCTCGACGCCGCGGCGCGGCGCGTCGAACCGGTCATTCGCCACGGTTGCATTGCCAAACGGCGATTCAACTCATCTTCTTCGGGATGGAGCAGGCCTTCGTTTCGCCATGCATGAATGTCCGATCGTGATTGCAGCGTTCCGTGGCAGGTGCCGTGAACTTATCTTCAAAGTTCTTCCAGCGGAACTTGCCTGCCGGTAGTCTGCCTCCATGAGCCCTATGCCGTTTCGCCGCGTCGTCCTGCTTGCCGCCATCCTCATGGTCGCGATGGCCAGTATCGTTTCGGCCGCTCGGATGGCGCCAGAACGCACCAGCTCGGAGCTGACGGCTCATCTCATGATGGGCGGCTCGCACCAGGATCTTTGTGCCGAAGGCTCGTCGCACGAGAAGCATCATTGTCCGTTCTGCCGCCTTCTGAGCGATCCGCCGAAGATCCGTTTCTCCCCCTGCGTCCGCCGTGCGACGCCGACGCTGGTCTGGCAGGATCTCGGGCATCTGATCGCAGGCTCCCTGTCCGGCAATCCCTACATCTCCGCGCGGGCACCTCCAGCGCCTGTCTGATCCGGTGTCGCCCGTCATCGGTATTACATTCGGATCGGACGGGCGGTCCCGCGTCACGACATAGCTCTGGCCTCGTCGGCAGCGGTGTCTCCGCGCGCGATGCCGGAACCAAGGTGCTCGAGCTCTTTGGCTGCACCCCGTGCGATTGATGCTGCGCGGGTTCCAAAGGGCAGACCAGATCCAGCCGGGCACCACGATATCGACCCATGCCGTCCACGGGCCGGCGCGGTCTCATATCTTTTCAGACCGGAACCTCGTCATGACCACAACATCTCTGAACCAGCCGCGGACTTCCGCGCTCTACCGCGCCGTCTGGCGCTGGCATTTCTTTGCTGGGCTGATCGTCCTGCCTTTCGTGATCCTGATCGCAGTCACCGGCGCGATCTACCTCTTCAAGGACGAGATCAACAACGCGGCCTATGCCGAGCGCCGCTTCGTCGCCCCGGCCGAGACGCAGGCGCTCGCCCCTTCGGAGATCACGGGGGCCGCCCTCGACGCGCATCCCGGCGCCCTCGTCGCCTACTTCCCGCCCTCGTCGCCGGATCGCACCGCGGAGGTGAAGATCGCCGGCGAGGACGGGCTGACCGACACGATCTACGTGAACCCGTACGACGCCACGGTGGTCGCATCTGACTGGGACTCCGGACCGTCGGGCTCCACCCCGATGTGGCTCGTCCGAAAGCTGCACTCGCTGGAATACGTAGGCTGGTGGGGCAACCGGATCATCGAGGCCGTCGCGGGCTGGATGGTGCTGCTGGTCGCGACCGGCGTGTACCTGTGGTGGCCGCGGGGGCGGAACGTCGGCGTGATGGCGCCGCGCCGGACGACAGGGCGCCCTTGGTGGCGCGACATCCACGCCGTGACCGGCATCTATACTGCCGGCTTCATCCTGTTCCTCACCCTGACCGGGCTGCCGTGGTCGGGGGTCTGGGGCAAGTACTTCTACGACCTCTCTTACGCCGCGGGACTGGGAATGACCGACGGCTACTGGTCGAACCTGCCCACCTCCGATGTGCCAGCCGGCACTGTGATGGAGCAGACGCCCTGGATCATGGAACATCACGGGATGCCGATGTCGGGCGGTGCCGAGGGCGTCCCGGCCGAGCTCGACGAGGTCGTGGCGACGGTCGAGGCGGCGGGCCTCCATCCGGGCTACGAGGTCGCCATGCCGTCGGGGCCGACGGGCGTCTTCACGGCTTCCGTCTATCCCCACGACATCTCGCAGGAGCGGGTGATCCATCTCGACCAGTATACCGGCAACGTGCTGCTCGACCTGGGCGTGTCGGATCTCGGCACGCTGGGATGGATGGCGGAATGGGGCGTCTCGATCCACATGGGCCAGCAGTTCGGCCTGGCGAACCAGATCGTGCTGCTGGTCGCCTGCATGGCGATGGTGGTGATGGCGGTCTCGGCCATCGTCATGTGGTGGAAGCGCCGTCCTACGGGATCGCTTGGCGCCCCGGCAGTGCCCTCGGACTGGCGCATCCCGCACGCGGTCCTTGTCATGGCGATCGCCGCCGGCCTCTTCTTCCCGCTCGTCGGCCTGTCGCTTCTCGTCGTGGCCGCGATCGAGGTCGGATTGCACGTCGTAGGAGGCCGGAGAACGGCGTAACGTCGGTCGCTTTGGTGGCGGGATGGCGCCGCGGGCCGTGGGATTCGCCGCATCGCCGGAACCGCCGATCGCCCTAAGCTTGCCGAAGGCAAAGAGGAACTTCGCTTGAAGAGAAATACTCTAATTCTCGGTTTATTCGCGATACTCGCCGTTTCCGGTGTGGCCGCGCTGATCATACGCCCGGACCCCGGACCTGCCCGCTACGCCGTTCCGGGCCAGGAAGCGATGACCGCCTCGGATGTTGCCGCCGAGAGCTATCGCGTTGCGCCGGCAATGCTGAGCCGTGTCTATGCGGCATTCGGCGAGATACAGGAGGACGCAATCTACGATGGTCTCGCCGAGGTCGCGGCGGGTGACGCACTTAAGAGACTCTACCTTGAGCGCGTGGGTGCCATGGCGGGTGGGGGACTCGAGCCCGATCAGACGCTCCACGAGATGGAGATGATGCGCATCGACGGCAGCTATGGCAGCCAGCACGTCACTCTTGACGCAAAGTGGCGGGTGTTGGGCACCGTGGGCCATGCAGAACACCTGCATGTTCGCGGGAATGCCTATTTGGCAGATCTGCGCCTCGAACCGGTGGACGGTGCCTGGCGGATCACCGAGTTCGAGCTGACGGATGTCGACCGTACCGGGGCCGGCGAGATGCAGGAACGGGCGGACAACCCGCAGACCGTGCTGGGCGTGTCGAATTGATCGAGTTGCGCGACGTCTCGTTCGCCTATCCGCGCGGCGGTTTCCGATTGTCTGTGCCGGAACTGTCCATCGCCGAAGGTGCGCGGGTGGCCGTGGTCGGCCCGAGCGGAACGGGAAAGACCACGCTGCTGAATCTCGTAGCCGGGCTCGCCGTCCCGGAACGTGGCACCGTCCGGGTGGGCGGCGTGCAAGTTTCTGAGTTGTCGGAGACGCAGCGGCGGAGCTTCCGCGCGCATCGGATCGGCTTCGTCTTCCAGAATTTCGCCTTGATGGACTATCTCCCGGCGCGGGAGAACATCCTCTATCCTTACCGGATCGTGCGCGGCCTGCGCTTGGACGCGGAAGCCAGGGCGCGCGCCGCGTCGCTCGCCGAGGCCTGCGGAATCGCTGGCAAACTCGACCGCCGTCCGAATGCCCTGAGCCAGGGGGAGCAGCAGCGCGTCGCGATCTGTCGGGCACTGGTGACGCAGCCCGGTCTGATCCTCGCCGACGAGGCGACGGGCAATCTGGACCCCGAGACGAAGACGGTGATCCTGGATCTGCTCTTTGAGCGCGCCGCGGATGCCGGCGCGACCATTCTTGCGGTGACCCACGACCACGAGCTTCTGCCCCGTTTCGACCGGGTGATCGACTTCGCCGACCTCAGGATCACGACATGAATGCGTTCCACCTTGCCTTCGCGCATCTGCGTTGGACTTGGGGCCGCAGTCTCGTCCTGATCCTCGTCGGCGCGCTGATCCTCGCCGTGCCGCTGGTCAGTCAGACCCTGCTGCGCGGTTCGGAGGAGGCGCTCACCCGCCGTGCGGAGGCGACGCCGCTCGTCATGGGCTCGCGCGGCAGCCAGCTCGATCTGGTAATGAACGCCGTCTATTTCAGCAAGGATCGCGCCGAGCCCATCACGATGGCGGCGAACGAGGCGGTCTGGAATAGCGATCTCGGCCTGCCGATCCCTCTGCACACGGCCTTCGAGACGAACGGCGCAAGGATCGTAGGCACGAGCCTCGACTATTTCGACTTCCGCGAATTGGACATGGCTGAAGGGCGCATGTTTGCCGTTCTCGGAGAGGCGGTGATGGGCGCGGCAGTGGCCGAGCGGCTCGGCCTCGAACCCGGGGACGCGGTGGTGACATCGCCGCAAAACCTCTTCGATCTCGACGGCGTCTATCCGCTGGAACTCGGCATCGTGGGCGTTCTCGCGCCCACGGGCACGCCCGACGACGAGGCAGTCTTCGCCGACGTTAAGACGACCTGGGTGATCGCGGGGATCGGCCACGGGCATGAGGACGTCATCACCGCCGAAGAGGCGGAGGCGGGCAATGTCACGGCGAATGCCGCACTCGCTGAGTATAACCGCATAACCGAGGACAACATCGACAGCTTTCACTTCCACGGCGCGCCGGAGACCTTTCCGATCTCGGCGCTGATCGTGGACCCTTACGATGAACGATCGGGCACGATCCTGCGCGGTCGGTACCTCGACGCTTCGAACCCGCTCCAGGTGGTGCTTCCCGAAGAGATCGTGGCAGGACTTGTGGATCGCATCTTTCGTATCGCCACGCTGCTCGATGCGGTGACGCTCATCATCGGCGTCGCCGCAGGTGGGGCCATAGCGCTGGCACTGTTCCTCTCATGGCGCCTGCGCGCCCCCGAAATGGCGACCGCTTGGCGGCTGGGTGCAGGGCGGGGAACGATCCTGGCGCTCGCCGGCGCCGAGGTCGTTGTGCTGCTCGCCGCGTCGCTATGTCTTGCTGCGCTGATCGTCCTTGGTGTCCAGTCTTCGGGAGAAACCATTGTCTCCTGGTTGCTTGCTCTCTGATCGAAGGAATACTCGATGAAGCATCTCGCCTCGACTGCCCTGTCCCTCGCTCTCACTGCGGCTCCGGCCGCAGCTCATTACGGGATGATCATTCCCTCCGATAACATGGTCAGTCAGGAGGACGGGCGCTCGGTCGATCTCACGCTGTCCTTTTCGCACCCGTTCGAAGGGCGTGGCATGGTCCTGGAGATGCCCGCGGCGTTCACCGTGACCCACGAGGGCGAGGAGACATCGCTCCTCGACCAGTTGTCCGAAACGGAGGTGATGGGCGAGCCCGGCTACGAGATGACCTACGATCTGGCGCGGCCTGGGACCTACGTCTTCGCGATGACACCGGAGCCCTACTGGGAGCCCGAGGAAGACGCCTTCATCACCCATTACACCAAGACCTACGTTTCGACCTATGGCGACGACGAAGGGTGGGACACCGAGCTCGGCCTCAAGACCGAGATCGTGCCGCTGTCGAAACCCTTCGCGCTCTGGTCCGGGAACGTGTTCCAGGGCATCGTGAAGCTCGATGGCGAAGCGGTGCCGAATGCCGAGGTAGAGGTCGAGTATTACGACGAGGAGGGCGATGCCGAAGCGCCCTCCGACCTGATGATCACCCAGACCATCAAGGCCGACGAGAACGGCGTCTTCACCTATGCGGTGCCGACGAGCGGCTGGTGGGGTTTCGCCGCGCTCAATACCGCCGAGGAGCCGATGCGGCACGAGGGCGAGGACAAGGCCCACGAACTCGGCGCCGTGATCTGGGTCCATTTCGAGGAATGGGACGACTGATGCGCGTACCACTCGCCCTGATCGCAGGTCTCGCCGTTGTGCCCGCTGCCGCCCATGACCTGCGCGTTTTCGCCTTCGTTGAGGGCGAGACGGTCAATGTCGAGGCCAAGTTCTCCACCGGCCGCCTGCCGGTCCGGGGCGAGGTGCGCGTGCTCGACGCCTCCGAGACGCTGATCGAGACCCACGAGATCGACCCCGACGGCGTGACCTCGTTCCCTCTCGTCCCCGGCGCGCGGGACGAGGGGCTCATGATTGAAGTCGAGATAGGCGACGACGGCCATTCGGATTACTGGCTCCTGACGCCCGAGGATATCGCGCGCGGACAGGACGGGTCGTGATGCGCAAACTGGCCCTCGCACTGGTCGTGCTGGCAAGCGGCGCCGCAGCCCAGGACCGGCCCGTCGTAGCCACAGTCAGTTACCCGCTCGCCTACTTTGCCGAGCGCTTGGGCGGCGATGCGATCGAGGTCATGTTCAACGTGCCGGAGGGGCAAGATCCGGCCTTCTGGCGGCCGGGCCTTGTGCAGATCTCGGAGATCCAGTCCGCCGACCTGATCGCGCTCAACGGCGCGGGCTTCGCGGAATGGGTGACCAAGGTCTCCCTGCCACGATCCCGCCTTGTCGACACCTCGGACGGCTTCTCGGACGGCTACATCCAGACGGAGAGCATTACCCACAGCCACGGAGCGGATGGCGAGCACTCCCATACTGGCACCGCGAGCTACACTTGGCTCGATTTCGGTCAGGCGGCAGAGCAGGCCGCGTCGCTCGCTGAGGCCATGGAGCGGCGTCTGCCGGGCCTGGGCAGGATCGAGGATCGCCTTTCCGACCTGATCTCCGATCTGAAATCGCTGGATCGGGAAGCCGCTGAGATCGGCGAGGCACTGTCGGGCCGCGCGATCCTGGCTACCCATCCCCGCTACCAGTATTTCGCCCGGGCGTACGGCCTCGAGATTGAAGCGCTCGACTGGGAGGCCGGCGCGATGCCGTCCGAGGCACAATGGAATGACCTTGCGGCCCTCGCGAAAGCAACCGATGCAAGCCTGCTGATCTGGGAAGCCGCTCCACCGGGCCAAGCCGTAACCCGCGCTGAAGAGATCGGCTTGACGAGTGTCGTTTTTCCGCCGCTGGCGCACAGTGCTGCCGAGGGAAATTTCCTCTCGATCATGTCAACAACTCTCGAAGACCTTAGTCGCTCAGACTCTGGTCGCTGACTTCTTAGGCGCAAAGATATGCTGGATTACAATCCCACCTCGAATGCGCTGCTAAACTCGCGAATTGCCTCCCCGCATGACCGCCCATAGCGTAGCTGTGGCGGAAGTCTGCTTCGGCGAAGTCTTGCACCTGCAATGCGGCGACGCAGCAAGTCCGCTTCCGGCCTACCCGGTTATCGCTGCAGCGCTCTATGAGCGGACAGTGACGATCCTACCAGGCGGCTAGATTGGATACTGCCAGGGATCCACGATCTCGACGTCCGTACCGATGAAGTCCTTTACGTTCCTCGTCGCCAACGCTGCACCTCGTGAGGCTGCAATGGCCGCGATCTGGCAGTC
>CANMTR010000029.1 GCA_947500825.1 uncultured Paracoccaceae bacterium
CAGGTTGGTGTTCGCAACCCGACCCTACCGAGAAACCCGATGACCGCCTCAGCTACACCACTCGGCGGGACACGACCCTCCGGTGATCTCCGAGGGCTCCGGGTAGAGGTCGCTTTCTTGGGCAAGTGCCGTGGATGTGGAGATCACAAGCGCTATCGGGATAATCGATGCTTTCAGCACCATCGAGGCTCCTTAATACAATAGTTTTGATGCAATATTTCTCAAAAACTAATGTCGGGGATGCCCGCAAGTCAATCGCTTGCGGGAGTTTTCTCCACCGCTCACGAGGTGGTTTCTACGGCCCCGTTCGCTCGGGCGGCAAGGAGGCGTGTCGCGTCGAAATTGACCGTTTCGTCCCGCGCCAAGAGCGGACCTTGAGCAAAGATCGGCTTTGTCCGCCAAGCTGACCTCCGAGGCAGGCGACTCCCGAAGAATTCTTCGGGTGCTATTGCTGGACATAGTGTCATGCCCACAAGGCGTTCGGCAACGAGTTGCACCACGAAATGGAATGGGCTGGCCCTGAAGTAGGCTTTCGAGCCAGTTGGAGGACGAGGAATGGGACAGAAGAGGCATAAGCCGGAGGAGATCGTGGCGAAGCTCCGGCAGGTCGACGTGCTGGTGTCGCAAGGCCGATCGGTGGCCGGTGCGGTGCGCTCGATCGGGGTGACGCAGTTCACCTACTATCGGTGGCGCAAGGAGTTCGGCGGGCTGAAGACCGACCAGGTGAAGCGGCTGAAGGAGCTCGAGAAGGAGAACGAACGGCTGCGGAAGGCCGTGTCGGACCTGACGCTTGAGAAGCTAATCCTACGAGAGGCTGCCTCGGGAAACTACTAAGCCCCGCCCGCCGCCGCCGCTGCATCGACCACGTCAGGCAGAAGTTCACGGTGTCGGAACGGCTCGCCTGCCGTGTTCTTGGCCAGCATCGCTCGACACAGCGTAAGGTGGCGCGGGGCCGTCCCAACGAAGTCGCGCTGACCGCGGACATCATCGCGCTCGCCAGCCAGTACGGGCGCTACGGCTATCGCCGGATCGCGGCCCTTCTCCGCGATGCTGGATGGGCGGTGAACGTGAAGCGGGTCGAACGGATATGGCGGCGGGAGGGGCTGAAGGTTTCCCAGAAGCAGCCGAAGAAGGGCCGGCTATGGCTCAATGACGGATCGTGCATCCGTCTGCGCCCCGAACATCCGAACCATGTCTGGTCCTATGATTTTGTGGAAAGCCGGACGCATGACGGGAGGAAATTCCGTATGCTCAACGTCGTTGACGAGTTCACCCGGGAGTGCCTGACGATCAGGATCGACCGGAAGCTCAATTTCACCGCCGTGATCGATGTCCTGACCGACCTGTTCATTTTGCGAGGTGTGCCCGGCCATGTTCGGTCGGACAATGGGCCGGAGTTCATCGCCAAGGCCGTGCGGGGCTGGATCGACGCGGTGGGCGCGAAGACGGCGTTCATCGAGCCGGGCAGTCCTTGGGAAAACGGCTACTGCGAGAGCTTCAACTCGAAGCTTAGGGACGAGCTGCTGAACGGCGAGATCTTCTATTCCCTCGCCGAGGCCCGTGTGGTGATCGAGGCTTGGCGGGTCCACTACAACATCGTACGGCCACACTCTTCGCTGGGATACCGGCCGCCGGCGCCAGAGGCCATCCACTTGCTCTCACGCGGGGACTGTTGCGTTAGTTAGCCTCGGTCAGAGTTCGGGTACTCTGTCGAGCTTTCAGGCCGCCTTATCGAACAGAGCCCGGACAAAGTCGATCTCTCCGCGGACACCCGTGGCCTTGTTCGAGACGTGGCCGTTCTTGATGGTCCGGATCGTCTCGACCGCGAGGATCGTCGCCTTTGCTGACCGCAGGGAACGGAAAGATTGCCGCGACCCGAATAGGCGCTTCAGTGCGGCGTGGTCGCTCTCGATCCTGTTGTTCCGCCACTTCCGGTCGCTGTGCGTGATGCTGTCGAAGTGCGGATCGTAGCAGTGGTTCAGATCCCGGATGACCTTTCGGTACTCGGTGGCCTTGTCCGTGCAGATCGAGACCGGCCGGTAGAGCCGGACACCCTCGATAGCCTGCTTCAGGAAGGCCCTGGCGGCTTTCGTGTCCCGCCTGGCGGTCAGCCGGAAATCGATGAACTGGCCCTTCTGATCCACGGCCCGCCAGAGGTATCGCCACTTGCCACCGACTTGGATATAGGTCTCGTCCTCGTGCCAGTTCAGGCCGCGCCAGCCACGGTGGGCATGAGCGCGCTTCGCGATCTCGGGGCCGAACTTCTGGACCCAACGAAAGACCGTGGCCCGGTCCACCGTGATCCCGCGCTCCGCCAGCAGATCGGCGACATCCTGGTACGAGAGTGGAAACCGGCAGTACCAGCGCACGGCCAGCAGGATCACCTCCCGCGGGGACCGGTGGCCCTTGAACGGATCGCGCATGACGTGCTCCCTCTACATCGAGCCCAGTATCAGTGCCACGCAACAGTCCCACCCGCGGCGATGTAGCGCCAAATCCGTTCGCGAAGGTCCATCGAGTAGGGTTTGCCCATCCATCCACCTCCTCCCGGAAGTGAAACAGGCCGATGGTCCCAAGGGAATCCCCAACGATTCAGATCAGAGGCAAACCGCTTTAATCAAAAAAGGTAGCGGCTTCGATAATATCATTTGCGCTTACTTAGAAAGTTTTTCTCTTGTGTTCCCCACTGAATGTCAACGAACTCGGTCGTGGCTCCAAGAACTGCGCGGGCGGTTTTCTCGGCAGAAGTTTTGATGTCGTACACAGCCGCCGTTCCCAAGATAAATGCATCCAGAATCGGATGTGAGTTGGGGCTCCCCAAGACTCCCCCAAGAAGGACCTCCTGAAAATACTGTTCGACAGTTGGAAACTCGCGCTCTGGTAAGACGGAAACCGATTCACCTGGGGGTGGTAACGCATCTATACTTGGGGACAGTCTGGCGTCTCCAAATGCTACCCATGATTTGGAATCGCCGTCGAACGCGCTGCCACTTTGTCCTCTGCAATCTACAAATGCGTTTTGCCGCGGACAACCAGAAGTGTTTCGCATTTGATCCTTTGGGGCAGGCTTAAGGCTTTTACCTTGATCGCCTGCTCGGTCGCGAGCTTCCACTGCACCCTGTCCAAACTCTGGCCCTTCCGGCAGTTCGAAGAGCTGTCTAGGGGAGCTTCGACGGCTAGGCTGAGCGCGCACCTCGAGCACCGTATCGGTATTGTCTGCTTTGAGCTGCTCACAGGCCTTATCACCTTGAAGCATGCGCATGTCAGGGGCACATGCGCTCTCGCCCTCTATCAAATTAGGCAGATCAACCACGGGATACTGGTTGCTGTTCGGGAGGTACCCCATGAATATGGAGCCTACGATTCGGCAATCGCCTTCACCAGTACAACCTTCTCTGGAGACTTCCCGTATGCACTCCTGAAACTGGCGCTTTATCGCAAAAAGTGGAGGATAGTAAGCGCGCACGAATGAGGGAGTGAACTTCTTGATCATCCTGACTGCTTTAGCGTCGAAGCCTTGATAGCTTTCGCCGCCGCTAAGATCCGGTGGATCCACCGTCGGCTTGAACGCATTCGGATCTTCACCAGCCTGCATCTGGCCGTAGAGTCTTTCAATTAGGCTTAGATGAAGTCCGGACGCACGCTTGTAGCAAGCAATCTCAGGATAAAGAGTATTAGTCTCTTCAACACTGCCCTCCCAGCTTCTCGGGGCGGAAAAGTTGTAGGGCATGCACCCAAGGATTGGGCGAGCATCAGGTGTCTGGAAGCAAGCCCAGCCAGAATTTCCGGCCATACTCGTAGCAAGCGTCGTTACCGCTATGCATAGAAATCGTCTCACGCGGACCTCCACGCGCTAGTGCAGGCAAGCCCGTCGGTATCCTATAATACCGCCGAGACATGCCGGCGTCCTTATTGGGTAAAGAAGTCCGTCATCCGACCCCATTGCATCGCGTCTGTCGAGGTGAAGGCGAGCACGGCAACCCATTCTTCGCCTCCAAAGGACATCGTGCCTGCGGCCTTATAGCCGGACCCTTCGCCTATAATGGCAACTTGCGGAGCATTCCCGATCGGAGCTGAAAAATAAGGTGTGTCCGCCGCCTTCGCGAAGTAGTTGCGTGATCCCCGATCGACCCGCGGCGCGGTTCTCAGTAGATCGCCATACCTCGCAGTGTCCGGCGCCGCCTTGGCATCTCCGGAGTTACTCTGTTCTATCTCGTCGAGATACATCCAACCGCCTAGTATGGCCGAGATGCTGCCACTTTGTTCTCTCTGGACGACGGTCGGGTAAGCGAAGCCGCCCGGCGCGGCGCTGCCGGTACTTGTTCCCGCCAAGATGGGCCGGAAGTGATTGGCCATACTATGGCCGGTTACCGTGTTGATCTGTCCCAGAAGCTCGGCGCTACGTGGAGACAACGCGGGATTGCGGGCGCTACGGTCGTTGTAGAAAAGGCCAACCTGGTCTTCGACATCTGAGAAATACGCATTGGTTACGGCTGGACCGAACTGGCGGAAGTCCATGAAAACGAACCGATAGTCTATGTCGTGCGAGCGCGCGGCCTGCGCATCGTAGAACTGCTTGCAGTAAGGACACCAAGGTGCAGCCACGACATAGGCGGCACGCGGAGCGGAGCGATTGGTTGAGAGCCAGACGGCCTTTTCCAGGTTTCCTAGAACAACGTCGGGCGGGAACTGCATATCCTGGGCGATGGCAAATTTCGGAAACAGCGAAGCTGCTGCCCCAAGTACCATAAAATACCGGCGCGAAATCATACAATATCCTTTATAAAATGTGCTCGTCACAGATTAGCAATTCTTGGTCTCTGCGCAAGACTTCTACGGAAGAAGCTATCGGATTTCTGAAGCCAACCCTCGCCACGTTGGCCTGCCCCTATCGGGTGGTCCGGTTTCAGATGGGATGGTTGCCGCCCCGGGACCTGACCCGTTTTCTGGTCCGGGCGTCACGCGACCTTCCGGTCTGGTTTCAGTAGGGCCGCGAAGGCGCTCGGAGAACGCCAGAACTTGCGCTCGGCGCAAAGGTCGGCTGAAGGCCACTTCACCGCCTTCTGTAACGCCATGGACGTGGAAGATGGTCTTGGCCAAGTCGAGGCCGACAGTGGTAACCTGCATGGGGTGGATCCTCTCGATCGCAGATTCTGACACATGCACTATGGCGCATTACGACGCCGGGGAGCGGGAGCCATCCACCCCATCTGCTTTCCGCCGATAGCCCACTTGCGAAGATGAACTTACGGTCGGCCATAAGGTCGCATGTATCACCGGCATCGAAATCCCGTCAGACGGCTTCCGCCGGAGGACACTTTGCGCCAAACGTCCCGGTGGGGATGCATCTACGGAAGTCAGCCAGTCGACCGGCGTCGCATTGACTATGCCGCCTTCTGCCCCCAACGGGATGGGGTATTGGTCTTCCACATGGCTTGCAGGATCACGGCAATCTGAAGAATTTGGCCAATGTGACTTTTTGCTTATCCTTTTAATCCCCCATATTCAGGTCTTTTCCGTCGCCTTCAGAAGACCCATGATCTCCCGGTGGACGGGGGCGAGCTTGGCGCGGCCCCCGCGATGTCGCTTCTGCTTGCTCGATCCAGATTTTGCGGGAACCTTCCCGAGATATCCCCTGGGGACGCGGGACCGCTCCCGCGCCACGGGTCCATCGCCGTGCAATGGGTTGGATCTAGCCCGGACGGCGAGATGGGGGTCCCGCAGGTAATCGGGGCGCTTCGCGCGCATCAGGTCGCCGTCGGCAGAGACGAGCATCTCCGCCGCGCCGGGCATGTCTGCCGGCAGTGCCACGAGCGGCACGTCGAGCGCCCGGGCGATCTCGTGACGTCCAGCTTCGCCCTTCTGGCCGAAAACCTGCACCATCCGGCAGTTGGCGCGGATTGTCTCGGCCTCCTTGCCGAACTGCGCTTCGATCTGGCCGGCATTCTGGAAGAAGCTCCAGGTCGAGACGCCGTAGCCGCGGAGCAGCGTCACCGCGCTCGTAAGCGCGGAAAGTTCCCCGATTTGGGCCGCCTCGTCTACGATGAACAGCGTCGGCTTGTCAGGTTTTCTTCGCCGCCGAAGGATGGCGGTCATCAGTGCGCCCAGCCACAGCCTGAGGAGGACGGCGTGGCTCCTCAGCATATGCGCGGGCAGCACGAGGTAGATCGTCATCGGGGCGCCCTCGGTCACCCGGTCGAGGTCGAGATCCGAGCCGCCGAGGCTCCGTTCGATCTGCGGACCGCGGACGAAGGCGATCGATTCCAGGGCCACCTGCATCACCGTCGCCAGCGTGTCCGTGTTGCCCGATCGGAACGCGGCGGCGAGGTGGCGCGCCTCGGGGTGGCGGGAGGCCTCCAACGCCTCGATTGCGGGTCTGGCGGCAGCGAAATCCGTCGCGAGCGTCAGGCCGTTCATGATGTCGCGCACGGAGACGAAGCTTCGCTTCCGTTTCGGTAGGTCCGAGACGGCATGCAGGATCGACCCCGTCACCACATGGAGCGCCCGGCCACGCCAATAGGCGTTGCGCCCGTCCGGCTCGGACGGCGTGGTCGCCTCCGCAAGGCTGCGCGCCTCGTCCACCGCGTCCGCCATGCGCGGATCGACGAGGTCGAGCGGGTTGAACCGGGAGACCGGCTCGCCGGAGATGCCCATCGGGTCGATCACGTGGACCTCCTGCCCGATGGAGCGCCGCCAGGGGGCCGTCACGGCGGCGTTCTCGCCCTTGATATCCACGACGATAGCCGGGCCCTCATGGCTCAGGAGCGCGGGCAGGATGCAGGACCGCCCCTTCCCGGACCCCGTGGGCGCGATGGTCAGGGCATGGCCCTCAACGGGGAAGAGGATCGGACTGGGAGATTCTGGCTCGAGCGCATCCCCTCCGGACAAGAACCCCAGAGGCTGGGTTGCATCATCCTGCAGAATCCACCCGGTCGGGAACATCTCAGAGCCCATGGCCGGCCTCCCTGTTCGCCGGGATGGTCAAGGCGCCGTTTTCCCAGTCCTCCGTTCGGCTGAGCGCCCCGGCGGTCAGGAGGATGTCCTCGCGCATTTCGCAGACCCCATCGCGCGGGACTATGAATTTCGTATCGAAGAGGTCGGCCCCGTAGAACAGGCGGATGCGGAAGACCCACCCCTCCGGCGTTTCCGTCGCAAGGATCGGATCGAGCAGCGCGATGCGAACGATGTCCCGGGCGGCGAGCGAGACCGCCTCTCCGGGAGAGAGGTCCGAGGGGTCCATGACGATGTGGAACCGGCCCTTCTCCCCGCGGCAGGCTGTGGTGAAGAAACGCAGGTAATCGAGGGTATGGTCCTCTCCTCCGGGAACGAAGACCTTCTCGCGTACGGCATGGACCTTCGCCATGTCCCCGTCGAGCAGGACCATCTCGTCCTCTGAGAAAATCGCCGACCGGACCCGCCGCTTGGCACCCACGGGTTCAACCGACTCCAGGAGGATCCAGCCGGGGAAGAACGGCAGCTCTCGCGCGCGCAAGGCCGCGCGCTTCGAATATCCGAGCCGCTCCGGGAGAGATCGCATGATGCGGGAGGCGGTATCCGGTTCGAGGGCAAGCCAGTCGCCGGGCACGAGCGGCGGAATGGTGGAGAGAAGGCCCGCATGCTCCTCGATCCGGCTCTCCGGCGCCTCGCGGTCGCCCGGCAGGTCGCGGTACTTTTCGGCGATGGTCATTGGAACCTCGGATCGTCGGAGAGAGCGTTCAGACGGTCGGCGATCTCGAAGATCGCCCCGGCGAGCGCCGCCAACGTCAGGAACACCAGGCCGCAGAGGCCCGCGAGACCGCCGAGAAGGACCCCGGACCATAAGCCGAGAACCACGCCCGCGCAGACCGCAATCGGGCAGAGCACCAGGAGACCGAGGCCTATGCCGCGAAGCCCCGGAAGAAGCCGCGCCTGCTCGATCTGGCGGGGCCGGCGGGAGAGCGTTGCCTTGGGACCGTGCATCATCCTATCCTCTGAATGCGTGGGTGTCGGGGTATGGATAGGAGCATCTCGACGGCCCGGTCTTGCCGGGTCTTGTTCGGTCTTGCTCCGGGGGCGATCGATGAGCGACGAGGAAGAGGAGGACCGGGCCCGCCGGTTCTCTCAAGGCGCGGGCGAGGCCTGGTTAGCGGATCGTGGCCGCTGCGAGGCCCTCTACACAGCCGCCCTTTCCTGTCTCGACAGCATGGACCGACCGAACCCGGTCCTGCTGAGCCATGTGCTGCGCAACCTTGCGCTGGTCATCTTCGAAGAAGACCGCCACGGCGAGGCCCTCGCTCACTTGCGCCGCGCCGCGGAGGTTGATCCGGGTACCGATGCGGTGGCGACGCGCGAGATCTCCCGGCGCACCGCGATGGTGGCGCTCGACGAGGGTCTCTACGATCTCGCCGCCGAGAAGCTCGTCCGGGCGCGGCCGCCGGAAGGGGACGAGAAGGCGGAGTTCATGTGGACAAACTACCGCCTGCTCCTCGCCGAACGGCAGGGTCGGCTGGGTGAGGCGGCGTTGCACGCGACGCGGATGCGCGAGATCTGGGCCGGGACCGAAACCGATCTGCGCCACGAGGCCACGGGCCTCGCCAATGCCGTCCGGATCGACGCGGCCCTACGCGGGCCGGAGGCGGCCGCGGCCGAGATTGCGGATCTCGTCCAGGCGGACCAGACGGGCCTCACTCTCAATATCCGCACGCAGATCGACCTCGTTCGGGCCAGAGTCGCGCTCGAACGGGGGCAGACGGCCAGGGCCGTGGCCATTCTCGAGGCCGCGCAAGAGGCCTATTTCGCCGCGCATGGCCAACCGGCCCTCGAAGCTCTGGTTGAGCAGGCGGGACTCCTCGAGCGCGACGGCCGGGACAGTGAGGCGCTCGACCTGCTCCTCGCCCCGATCGGCACCGTCGAGCGCGGGGACCTCGACCCGGCCGAGTTCGACCGGCCGCATCTGGGCCTCCTGTTGCCGCTTCTCGGCAACCGAACCCTCCGGGACCGGTTCCCGGAAACGTGGTCGGGCTGTCGCCAGCGGCTTGCCGAACTCCTGTTCTCGGAGGTTCCGGTCGAGTTCGCGTGGCGCGGCTACGTGCTCCTCTCCCGCCTGCTCGATCCTCCGCAGAGCCGCCTCTTCGCGGCCAAGCGCGCCTGTAACCTCGTGTCGCGCGCGGCCGCGACTGCGCAGGCCTTCCCGGAGGCCCGTCGCCGCTACGCCCAAGACCGGCTCGAGCCCTTTGACCTGGCCCTCGATCTCGCGAAGAGCGCCGGGCAGGTCGAGACGACGAGCGCCCTCCTCGACCTGAAGGTGGTCGAACGGGTCCGGATCGGGGGGCTGGTCCATCGCGCGGCCACGACCCGGTCTGCCCCCTGGTCTGCCGACGAGATGGCCCTGCTCGAGCGCATTGAGGCCGCGCGGGTCTCCGCCCAAGAGGCGCGTCTCCGGGCCGCCCGGGGCGAGGAGGCGCAGTCCGGCGATGACGAGGCGGGAACCGCTCTCGCCGACATCGCGCAGGGCCTCATCGAGGGGTCGATCTGGCCTGCCCCGCCGCTCCGGGACGTCTTCAGCGATCTCGCCGGTCCGCCCCCGCCCGGTCGAGCCGTGCTTCGCTGTCGCGACGCAGGCGACCACGTCGAGGCGATCGTGGAGGCCGGCGAAAACCGGCTTCAGGTTACCCTGCCCATGCCTCGGGCCCGGCTCGTCACCGAAATCGTCGAATTGCTCGACCGCGCCGAGGCCGGCGCGGATTTTGCGGCTCCCGTGGCCCGGCTGTACGCGGAGATCGCTGAACCCCTCCTCGCGCACCTTCCCGCCGGAACGGCCGAACTTGACATCCTCGCCGACGGTCCGCTGGCCGCCCTGCCTTTCGGACTCCTGGCGCGCGACGGATCTCCGCTCGGGACCGGCATGGACATCGCCTATCGCCGTGGCGTGGCTCCCTCTGACGGCGCCTCACGGTTCGAGAACGCCGTGATCCTGGGGCTCGGGGCCGCAGGGGCGACGGGGGCCAATGCCGATCTCGACGGCGCCGCCGCCGAGGCGCTGTCCCTTGCCCGACACTTCGCGGCGACCTCCGCCCCCCTCACCCGCGATACCCTGGTCCAAACCTTCCGCTCCTGTCCCGACATCCTCCACGTGGCGGGCCACTATACGATGGTGCCGGACAATCCGGCCGATAGCCGGCTCGCGCTGGACGACGGGACGGACCTGTCGGCCCGAGACCTCTTCGACCTTCTCACCGCGACCGGTCGGACCGCACCCGGCCTCGTGATCCTCTCCGTCTGCGAAGGCGCCGCGGGCGTGGTCGGTTCGACCGTCCCGACCGACCTGCCGGCGCAGTTCCTCCTAGGCGGATCGGAGGCGGTCGTCGCCGCCGCGTGGAAGGTCGCCGACACGGACGCCGCAGCCTTTGCGGAATCCCTCCACGCCGGCCTGGCGCAGACGCAAGATCCCCGCGCGGCCTTCGCCGCTGCCACCCGGGAAACGGGATTCCACGGCTTCAAGCTGTTCGTACGAGGCTGACCGAGCAAGACCGGGAAAGGATCGGCATAGCGTGTTGGCCCGGGTCGTCGTCGAATGAACCGACGGACCCGCGGGCCGCATTCATGGAGGGAGACGAATTGAACGTGTCAGGGCGATGGGACAGGCACAAGATCGACGATCTGGGGCGCAAGCTTGGAATGATTGAACGTGCGGTCGGCTACCGTCAGCCGCTCCGGGCTGACGGCTACCAGATCATGCGGCAGATCTTTACCTGCGACGATGCCGGCCTGACGCGACGGCTGAACGGATCCATCCAGGTAACGGATTTCGAGCTGTCGCGGATCATTCACGTCTTCGGTCTGGACCTGCACGGCGTCCACCCCGACCACCTCCTGCTCGAAGCGGAGGAGTTCGACGCCGTGCTGAAGCGGATGGGGGCCGGGATCTACGGCGCCTCCGAGTTCCTGCGCTTCGCAGCCGCCGCGCGACGGTTCGAGGGGGCCGAGGCACAGATCGAGATCAGGCATGTCCAGCGTGGCCCCGGATTTGGCCCCGATGAGCCGGAGGTCGGCGACGCGGCGCTCGATCTCCGGGTGGGCCATCGGGTCCGTTTCCGCTGTACGGCCTCGGTCGACGGCTGGCTGCTTCTCATCGATCATCGCGTGGACGCGCAGGAACCACCCCACCTACTCTCGCCCGCGGCGTCCGGGAAGTGGGTCGAGGCCCGCAGCGGCATTCCCTGCGACGTGCCCGGAAACGGAACGCCCCAGTTCCACGTCCATCCCGCCGCGGGCGAGAGACGGGTGACGGCGATTTGGGTCGAGCCTTCCTTCGGCCGGGAGGTCGAGGGCGGAATCGAGCATCACGCCTTCGCCCACCGGACCGCTGCTCCGAAACGGGGAACGGCCGGGTATCGCGTGAAGGAAGAACGTGATCCCGACGCCGGGGCTGGGGACTTCCGCCAGGTTTCGGTTATTCAGCTTTCCAGGCTGACCCGCGCCATGGAGCACGATGACGGCACCATTCTCGCCGTTGCCGGACGGGATTATCGTATCATCGAGTAGGTTTGAACGCACAGGCCCGCAAAAGAGATCATCGAACGATGTGCCGCTTTCGGTGGGCGAGGGAAAAGCCACAGTGGTGACTTAGCATGGGCGGGTGCCGGGCGTTCCGACGATGTGACCTATCGCATGCCGGGTCTGTGGCCGCTAACGCTTGGACACGAAAAGCCAGAGCAGACGGATCGTCTCTGCGAACTCGGGTAGGATGTGCTCTGATATTGGCGAAGGCGCGTAAGTCGGCTGTATGGCTTCCGCCCGAGTCATCGTTCAGCGATGAACACGGTGATCTGGAACGGATGCCTGTTGTGCTGCGACGCTCTGCCAGCCGCCGGCCCGGCGTCCTGATTTGCGGCTCGGACTATACGTCCAATGCACAAGACCGCGCCATCGCTTGCAGGTCGAGCCGAGACTTACGGCATTCGACGGGTATACGATCAGCGGGTAGCGGAAATTCAAGTGCAGCATTGGCGCTGCAGCGCAGAATGCCTACATTGCTTGATGGGACACAGGGTCCACCTCCTCCCGGGCCCAAACCCAGACGGCGACCCCTCCTCCTCCCTTGGGGTCGCCGTCGCCCATGTCTCTCTCCCATGCGAACGACTACACCCAGTTCAGATGCCTTGGGCAAGGGCATCGTGCTGGCGAACAGCATGCTGATCTCGGCTCGGCGATGCTTGGCCCCGTCCCTCACAGCTTCGCCAGGTCCGGCGCGGTCTCGAGCCTCGGGTGCAGGTCCGTGGGGGCCAGGACGGCGAGGGATCGCTTCGCCCGGGTGACGGCGACGTAGAGCAGCCGGCAACCTTCGGCGTCCTTCTTGGCGCGGCTTATCATGTCCCGCTGGACGGGGTCAGCCGGATGCTCTCCCGGGTAGAGGGTGGAGATCCCGTCGAGCAGGATGACGTGGTCCACGTGAACGGGCCCCGCGCCCTGTTCCCGACAGGGTCCCGTCGGCATCGAGCGTGATGGCGAGGTCACCGCGTCATCCGATATGCCCGTCCTGTCGCTCTGTTTACCGTGGACGCTGCCCTTCCGGGGTCCCTGCCCTGCCCGCTCCACGGCACGACCCGGCTTACCCTTCGAGCCAGCGTGTCGCGGTATCCGGCTGGTGATGGATCCCGAGCTGACGCTCGACGAGATGGACCACGCACCAGGCATCTCCCGCCTCCGCGAGGCCCTCGGGATCGTCGCGAAGCGCTCCCCTCGCCCTGCCCCGCGCCACGCGCGCGGCGTCCTCTCCATGCAGCGTGATGAGCCGTGCCGCCTCGGCGTGGCATGCCCGGCGCGTCCGGCGCCAGAATCGGAAGATGGAGATCCACATGGGCCAGGCGTCTGACCCCGGCCCGTGGCGGAATGGGGGCAAGCTCGGGGTACGGCCAAGGCAAACCGGGCAAAGTGCGCGTATGGGGACGATCCGGTCGGACCTTCAGAGATCTGCTGGCCGGTTTTGCGACCTCGCGGACCCCGCTGCGTGGAAAGCAGCTCGAGTCGTCCTACCCCAGGGTTTCGCAGGCGATACCGTCCTTGTCCCGATCGAGGCGGTGGGGATCGCCGGGCCCTGCCCGCTCGAAGAACGCCTGGGCCTCCGCCTGGCTGGAAAAGTCCGAGCAGTCCATGTCCCCGCCCTGGGCGCTCGCACCGCCGGCGGTCGCCACCAGGGTGGCAAGCAGAATGATACCGCGCATATCCGTCTTTCTCATATCCCGGTTTTCCCGGGAAACAGGTAACGGGAACCCGGGCCCGTCTATAGCGGAGGAGCGGCGGGATCTTGTCTCGAAAGACGGATTGTCGGAATACTTTAGCGATCCGCCATGGCCATGACGTGTCATCGCAGTTGCGCGCCCGGGCAACTGCGACGTCGAATCCTTCCGTCCTTTCGGTCCTTTGGAATTCCGCCTTGCGGTGGATTATCCGTTTCGAAACAGCATCTCTCCGATAGATACTCCCTGCACCAACAGAAGAACGGACCATTCATGGCAGACATCGACCTCGACGCCCTCTCGCTCGACGAGCTGAAGAAACTCCGCAAGGATGTGAACAAGGCGGTCGAGAATTACGAGAGCCGCCGCAAGCAGGACGCGCGGGCGGCGGTCGAGGCGACGGCGCGGGAGATGGGCTACTCCCTCTCCGAACTTACCGACGGCTCGTCGAAGTCGGGAAAGACGCCGCGGCCGGCCAAGTACGCCCATCCCGAGAACCCCTCCCTGACCTGGAGCGGGCGCGGACGGCAGCCCAAATGGATTAAGGAGGCCCTCGAGGACGGAACCTCGCTGGACACGTTCCTCATCGAGCCCAGGACCTGATCCGGAGATGGGGGCGCTCCGATGATCGCGATGCCAATACGCCGATCATCGGACCATTCCTGATGGCCCCCTCCGACGGACAGCGCGAGGTGTTCCCGACCCGGCTGGAGATGCGCCGGGTCGACCCGGCCCGGAACATGAAGCGCTTCTACCTGATGCAGGTACAGCCCGACCTCTTCGGGGGGACGAGCCTGGTGCGGGAATGGGGGCGCATCGGCCGCCGCGGCCGCGTCCTCGTCGAGCATCACCCCGACGAGGGACAGGCGGTCAGCGCCCTCCTGCGGAGGGCCCGCGCCAAGGGCCGCCGCGGGTATGTCGATTAGGGACGCACGCGGGGGGCTCGATACGGTTTAAGCGGAGTACGAGGAGTACGAGGAGTACGCATAGTACACGGAGTACGCGGCTTATTCAGCCAGTTCACGGTATCATTTGCGATCCGAAAGGGTGCCACCGGGAGCCAGGCCGATGATCTCGCGCGCGCCGGTTCGACAGGTGATGGAGGGCCAACGGGCGCCTTGAGCGGTCCCCGCGACCACCGATGAGACATGACCGCCCGGGCGGAGGACGGGTGTCGACCTGGTCGACAGGTCGAAGACGGCCGGGTCTGGCCACCTCGCTGCCACCATACGCCACGAGGCCAGGCCTCCGCGTCTCGAGAGACCGATCAGCGTCTCCGCCACGGCACAGTCGTGATCGTCGCCGACGACCGCGGGGGCACAAGATGCGTCGCACCTGCCGAAGAATCTCGTGGTCCCGGGTTAATGGACCGCTCAAGGTCGGGACGAGGATCGCGAGGGGGAATATTCGATGAGACACGTTGTCATGGCGCTTGGGCTCGGACTGGTGGCGGGATGCGCGACACGCACGACGATTACCGAGTACCCGGCTCCCTTGCGGGAGGATACGATGTCAAGTCAGAATCTCCAGACAGTCTGCCGTCGCTGTTGTGCGGTACTACGAAAGCGGCCGTTGGCGGCGTCGCAGCATCCTGCAGCTTGTGAAGGTCGATTGTGCGGGACGGAGCAGCCTTCGTCCATTCGTCAAAGTTCACCGATCGCCGGCCCAATGAGCCGGCGACTCTGGTTGCGCTTTACCAAGCTATTTGCCCTTTCCGCCACCGGCAGGACCGTTTGAGCGGCCGCCACCCGATGGATTTCCTGTTTGACTGGGCCATCCGCCACCATTGCCTTGTCCCTTACCCATCACTTTCTCCTCTCGGTTGGTTGACACCATAGACGATCACATCTGAATTCGGTTTTTTAGTGGTAGACCGAACCGACCCCAACGGCGTTAAGGGCTCCAAGCGGACCCGCGGCGGCGCAGCGAGACGAGCCCGGTGCTGGTAGGGGTGAACGGCACTTCCGGCCCATAGCTGCCATCCGTCAACTTACATAGGCCCGTCCACTCCAGACTCGAAGCCACCAATCGTTTGTTCACAGTACTTACGTTCCGCGCAAATACATGGCTTCGGAAGACAAGTACCTGACCGGGTTATAGTTGACGACGAAACCTGTCTGTCGCAGGCTGGCTTTGCAATTGCACCCGAACCCGAAAAATTTGGATCGAACCACATGTTAAAAGTCGTTGCCATTCTCGTTTGCGTCCTTCCTAAATTGGCGTCGGCGCAGAGCCTGACCCCAGAAGAGATTGAGGCTATGGTCAGCCAGAGGATGAGCGATCTCAATCCCTATCAGGAGCTTCTGAACCATCCAGACCCCGCGAGGAGCCTCGCAGCGATGGAAATCATGATGGAGTCCGGCGACAGATCTCTTGAGCGAATGGCACTGGAATATGGCCTTCTCTCACCCAACCCTACAGTGAAACGCACGGCATTCGAGGGCTTTCTGGCATCAAAGCCGATACTAAGTATTCGCTTTGACGGGTCGGACGTAGATGATGGTTACTACCCGACGCTGATACAAGGTTCGTGGAATGGCACCTTAACCTCGGACGCAACAGGTTACTGGAGAATTGCCGTTGGCGACTATCTCGATGATCAGCAGTGCTTTGCGAATACTTACCATGACGACGACTGTTTCATCACCGTAAACAGCGATGGCGTCTTCTTGACCCCGCAAAATATGAACGCACGCGGAACGATCTCAGATGAAGGCTCTTTGATAGGACAGGCAACGCTGAACAGCGTTGATGATGTGGTGCCGTTCAGCGTTCAGCTAATCGACTGATGTCCTCACTGCGCGTATACTTGGTCAATGGCGGTATTGCCTACCGACCAAGTATCCAGAACGATCAATCGGAGCCGGCGGACATAACGGCTCGCTATGTCGCCGGTATCAAACGAACCGTCGGGGGCGACCTCCCGCCGCATTAGAGTCGAAAATGTTTCGCCGGAGCCATCGTTCGAGGTCTGAATGATAATATTCTTCGGTACCGCATAGCCATCTTGAGGAGCCGCTCGCAGGCCGAGGCGTTTGAAAACGTGACTCTCGTCCGGCTCGAATCGGAAGTCGAAGACCATGCGACGAGCGGGCTCGAACACAAATATGCCATTGCCGACCATGTTCTCGGGCGCGAAAGACGGCTCTGATGCTGGCACAGACGACGAGACCAGAACGAGCGGTAGCGTACCCGTACGCGCAGATGTCGAGGTTGCCGACGAGGTTCGGTCGACCACTGCCCCACCGCTTTGCGACAAAAACCTGCTGATATTCATATGGACTTCTTCGCTGCGCATGAAAAGCGCACGAGTCGGATCGTCGGAAGTGATCGCCATACCGATCGGTTCGCCTCGTGCGAAGGCGAAGGCACCGGACGTTCCTTGCGTAATCTCCGTCGCGCCCGCCTCGACGCTGCCGGTGAAAGAGAGATAGCCACGATCCCCGATGGTCAGCGGCGTCCGGTCTTCAGATCCGTCTGGTCTGATGCGCAAAAGCTGGGCTCGCCCGGCAGTTTGCGCCTCTCGGGAAGGCGCGAGGTCATCGAGCGTGGCAGTGCAGCGATCGCGCATGGCCTCTGAGGCGACCGCCAAGGCAAGGTCTATGCCATCCCAAAAGGGGCGCAACATGCGGCCGGTACCGCTTACCACCGGCGCGGCGGTCGAGAGGTTCACCCGCGGATAGAAATCCGCGCCGGCAACATGATGTGGCAGGGCGACATAGCAGTTGCCCCGGTGTTTGAACATGAAGCCGAAGCCATGCTCTCGATCGTCGTTCAAGATCGAAACGGTTTGCGACAATCCCGAAGTTGGGTAGCCTGCCGTTAGTAGTAACGCCGCAAGGGTGAGCATCATGATCCGCACCAGTCTCGTTCTCCTTTTCACGGCGGCGCTACCGGGCTTCGGCATCGCGCAATCTTCGAGCGGTATGCTGGAGGTAAGACTTGCAAATGAAGCGATCGATGGGAAGATTCCTTTTTACGAGGAACTTCTCGATGGAGCTCGAATATCTGGGGCTGTAGTGGCCGGTGTGCAGGTGAGGGAGCCGGCTCATGGCATTGCTGATCTTCGCGCTCATATCCCGACGAGCTGGATTGGGGGAGAAATGTGCGTCAGGGTCGTGTCCGCCGATGGACTTTATGAGGCGGTCAATACCTATGAGATTTCTCAGTCTCCGGCCGGTTCTGAATCGCCTCCGCCGCTCCCGGAAGTGCCATTCGAGTCAGAGTACACAGATGTCCTTTCTGAGGCGGGAGCGAACGGCCTCGCGATTCGCATAACGCGTGGGAGATGTGATGAAGGCCACTCTGAGGAGGCGACTGTAGCGTTCGTGAATATGGTATCGACCTCGAGCGTCGAGCTTCTGGTGAATTCGTTCCGGGCGGCTCGCGTCTTCGCCTACGTGGATGATGGAGCGCCGCATCAGTGCGAACCCATCAAAGCGCAAACCCGTATTGCATATGATGTGGTTTGCGTTCTCGACGATCTTCCCGCGAAAAAAAGCGTGCAGGTTGAAATCTACCGCGTTCGGGAGAGTGGCAGTCCTGATGAAGATACCGTTCTCATCCAGCTCCCCGGACCGTCAGAGAGTTGACTGAGTCAACCGAAAGTCCGTCCGAGATTGCTCGCAAACCTCGAAGGCGTGTCCTTCCGCTCGTATTGATACTCGCAGTCATTGCGCTCGTCGCTGGGGAAATACTCGGATCAGGGAACCGCACCTATCTGATAGAGGCCCGGTCTTTCGGCGCGACGATCACAACCAGGGGTCAGACCAACACATGGGATCTGGAAGAAACGGTACTCTGCACCCCTCGCGAGATCCCGAACCGAGACATTGACGAAGGCGGCGTTTGCCCCCCAGCCCTTTTTGAGGTTGAACAGGTTGCAAAACCGCGAACGGTCGATTGGCCCGCAAACTCTGTAATCCGACTACGCCTGCAATCCGACTACAGCCTCGCGATAGAGGCGATATCAGGCACCGGCGAGACGCTTCAGGTTGGCGAACGACTTGTCGTACCGGCGAACGCCTGGCGACGTCACGGCGCTGTGGTAATCAATGGTTCGGTCGTATTCGGTGGTGATCTGGGGCCGAACTCAAAGGACTATCTCCTCGCAGGTGGTTGGGAGGTAAGACAACAGAGTTTTACCACAGAGACCCTGCGCCGACCCAGTCTGGAAGTGGTAAAGAGCGGCTCTTTCAGCCGAGGTGCTACGGCGGAGATCTGGCATCGAGACTTGCTTTGGGGTGCCATGAGCCGCGAGGCACCTGCTTCAATGTTCGGGCACATCACGCCATCGTTCGACAATGACTCACCCGGGCTCGTTCTGACGTTTCTCTCCGAAGTCGGCTATGTCGAAATGCGTCTACGCTACTACGGGCTGGAGCAGTACGCATCGATTCGTCCCGATATATTTGATACTATACAGACGAGCCCCATCATTATCGCTGTTATTGCGATTTTGACCTTGGCGGCGTCGCTTGCCGATCTGGTCGGTGGTGCTGGCCGGGGGGACAGTGTAGGTTCGTCGCGGCTTCTTATCTGGATGAAGAGTCTACGGCGTACGCGCTGATCGCGAACACCGAGCGAAAAAGGCCCAGCTACCTCAGTCCGTCACAAACCAAGAATTTCGAAGAATTAGGACATAGAACTTTTCGGGATCAATACCGTTTCGGCCACTTGGACTCGGTCATAGTCCCTCAGCATTGCGCTGAAGCCAGTAAGCCCTCACTTCTTCGGGCGGCTTCCCCAAGTCAGCTTATGTCTCGTTACGGTCTGAGAATGCGTTGCCCTCTCTTCTCTCGCGGCTAAGACCGGCACTCCCCATCGGCACACGCTTCCATCGCTTTACATAATTGGGCACTGTCGCGATCGGGGGCAATTCATCGAAGACCCTATGGCAGGTTTCCAAGCGGAAAGCGTTGAAGGTTTGCCTCCAACGTATTGCGACCGTCCTTCCGCTGTGCAGCGAAAGACCGCTTCCCGCCGATTCTGTGGAAAAACACCTGTTCGCGAGTGCAGAATGGCGATGGTTTACCAAGGCGCAAACGCCTCTGCCTCAAGCGTTTCGCGTTTGCTGCGGTGCGGGGAGGATCTTCGCCAGCTTCCTGAGGTTCTGGGCGGTGGCGGCGAGGAGGAATTCGTCGTTGGCACCGCTCGGGCCGCGTAATCGGAGCCTTCCAAGGCCGAGGATGCGCTTGAGGTGGGCGAAGAGCATCTCGACCTTCTTCCTCAGCCTCATCGAAATCACGTACTGGTCGGTCTTGGAGATGTCGCGGGCGACTTGGCGGGCGTCCTCATGCTCTTCGCGGGTGATCTTGCGGGCGTCCGCGTTCGGGCAGCACTTCGCCTTGGATGGGCAGGCCTGGCAGACCTCTTTCAACGCCCGATAGCGAGCCGTTCCTTTGTCAGTCGGCCCCCGGTTCGGGTCGGAGTAGTTCCGGCGGAACTGCTTTAGCTCGTGGCCCTCGGGGCAGATGTACTGGTCGTTCTCGGCATCCCATTCGAAGTCCGCCCGGGTCCAGGTCCCGTCGCTGCGTCCCGACTTGTTGAACACCGGGATGTGCGGTGCGATCTTGCGTTCGACCAGCCAGCCCAGCATTGGCCCGGTGCCATAGGCGGTGTCGGCGATCAGGCGCTGTAACCGCCGGCCGTAATCTCCCCAGAACCGCCGTTTGAAAATTCCCCGAACGCGAGCGGCGTTGGCGATTTCCGGACCTCATATATCCGGA
>CANMTR010000030.1 GCA_947500825.1 uncultured Paracoccaceae bacterium
GACGGACTGATCAGCTCGGCCACGCCGACATCCGTCGGGCCTGCCATGAGCTACACCATGCAGTGGGACACGATCTGCGGCGACGTCATGGCGCTTTGACAGCCCATGAAGCGTCTCGCCCGCGTCGTATTCCGCCACAACCTGGCGCTTCAGTTCCATGCTGTGGCTGCGGTGGCGTCTCGGCATCGGCCTTTTCCCTCGGATAGGCCCGGGACGGTCAATCTATGCCTGAAATTCTGTCCAGCTCGAGGGGCGCACTCCACTACGGGGTCAGTTTTCCACGCCGGTTCACAGGATGTAGGGCGAGGCAGGCGTCGCGATCGTCGCGATTTCGGCATCAGCGGCAAAGGCCCCGGCCGACTCGGTGAGACGGTCACGATCCCCGTGAATCTGCGCGCGACCCGGATGGAATAGGAAGGGGCGTCCAGTCGGACCCTCTCCACGTGCAGCAGCCAGGCCGGGACCAGACTGCTTACGAGAGCGATCGCCCCGTTCGGGGCTGTACAAGGTCATCCAACCTCATGCCCCGTAATCGGCGGGTTCGCACGAAGTGCCGACGTCTATCGTGCTCCGAGGTTCGGCAGGTTTTCCGCCGTCTTCTCGTAGTGCCGCGAGGTCAGGTTGACCGCATGTTCGACATCTCTTTTCAAGACCGCCTCGGATATCGCTTTGTGCTCCGCAGCTAGGTCGCGACTGTCGCGGGATTTTCCTACTGAGGCGCGCCGGTATCTCTCGGCGAGGAGTTGCAGCCCGGCCCGGACCCGGAGAAGCCAGGTCGAGCCACACGCGGACACCATTGCCTCGTGGAAGGACGTATTGGCCTTCTCCCACATGTCGGTGCCGGGGATCCCTTCGCTGTCCGCCCTAGCCATCACGTAGGTCGCCGCGACGACCTTGGCTTCCCAGTCGCGATCCCCTCGGGCGATGGACAATTGGAGGCATTCTCGTTCAATCGCGGTACGAGCCACGGTGAGATCGACGAACTCGTCGGCATCGAGCGGTGCCACCGTGAAACCGCGATTTCCCTCGGCACAAACGAGACCTTCCGCCGAGAGTCTCTGAAGCGCTTCGCGCAGGGGCGTCGGCCCGATCCCGTACAGGACTCTCAAGCGCCCGATCCGCAGCTTTTCCCCCGCCGGGCGGACCCCCGTGACGATATCCGCGCGCAGTCGCGACCAAGCGAGGTTGGCCTTCGTCTGGTCCGAGTTCGGCGGCAGCGGCGGCAGTACCAGTTCCATGGATCTCCAATGTCTCCAATTGACAGGTTGATCAAGTCGTGCTCTCGTTTTTATCGATAAAACTGGAGACCATCGACAAATGAAGCTTGTGACTTTCCGAATGAAGGAGACTTACGGGGCCGGTATTCTCGACGGAGAAACGATCCGGATGGTCTCGGAGGGCGACGCTGCGCGATCCGCCGTCCTGGATGCGATCGTCTCGGAAGAGATCGGTTCGTGGTCCGACCGTCAGGGACCCGAGGTAGCGCTAGGGGATGTCCATCTGCTGGCGCCGATCCCGGCCCCGCGCGGCGCAATCTACTGCGTCGGCAAGAACTACCATGCCCACGCCGACGAGTTTCACGGCTCCGGCTTCGACAGCTCCAGCAAGGAGGCCGTACCGAAACACCCGGTCATCTTCACCAAGCCGCCTGGAAGCGTGGTCGGACCCGACGCGCTCGTGAAGGGCTCCCTCGATCCGACGGGATCGGTGGATTACGAAGGTGAGCTCGGGGTCGTCATCGGTAAGCCCGCGTTCGGCGTGGAAAAAAAGGCTGCTTGGGACCACGTCCTGGGATACACCATCATCAACGATGTCACGTCCCGCGAGCTGCAGAAGCAACATGGACAATGGGTGATCGGCAAAGGCCTCGACACGTTCTGCCCGATGGGGCCGTGGCTCGTAACCGCCGACGAGGCCGGTAGGCCCGATGGGATGGAACTCGTGACCGAAATCAACGGCGAGGTGCGGCAGAAGGCCAACGTCGCGGACCTCGTATTCGACATCCCGACACTGATCGAGACGATGAGCCGGACCATGACCCTGCATGCCGGCGATATCATCGCGACCGGCACGGCGGCCGGGGTCGGCATCGGCTTCAAGCCCCCCAGATACCTCGAACCGGGTGACGAGATGCGGGTCTCGATCACCGGTCTCGGGGTTCTCAGGAACAGGGTCGAGTAGGCGCGGCATGTCCCACGGAAGAGAAAGTTCCGGCACCGCGGTCATCACGGCCAACGCCGTGCGCAAGACCTTCGGCGGGGGGTCGGTGGTGGCTGTCGAGGATGCGGACTTCACCGTCCGCAAAGGCGAGTTCATCTCTCTGGTCGGCCCGTCGGGCTGCGGCAAGTCCACATTGCTGCGAATGGTGGCCGGTCTGCTCGAACGCAGTTCGGGCGTGCTGCAGGTTCATGATCGCGACGTCCACGGACCGAGTCGGTCGGTCGCGATGATGTTCCAGAAGCCCACCCTTCTCGATTGGCGCACCTCAATCGAGAACGTCCTCTTGCCGACCGAGATCGCCGGCCGGGTGGGCGATGATGATCGGCGCAAGGCGATGGAACTTCTCGACCTCACGGGACTGCGAGATTTCGCCTTCTCCTTTCCGTCGCAACTTTCCGGGGGAATGCAACAGCGGGTCGCACTCGCAAGGCTTCTGCAGACCGGGGCCGACATCCTGCTGCTCGACGAGCCGTTCGGCGCGTTAGACGAATTCACGCGGGAGCATCTAAACGTCGAACTGATGCGGATCGTGGCGGAGGTGGATGCCACGACCCTCTTCGTCACCCACAATATCGGCGAGGCGATATATCTGGCTGACCGGGTCTTTGTGATGACCCCTCGGCCCGGCCGGATAGCCGGCATCGTCGAGGTGCCCTTTGAACGGCCGCGCGCGCCCTCCCTTCAGCAGGGCGCAGAGTTCAACTCTCTGGTTTCGGACGTGCGGAAAATATTCGAGGGGGCAAAATGACGGAAACAGCCGACCTTGGCGGCAGAGCGCCCAGAAGCCGAAACCGGGCAATCGCAGCGAAGCATCTCGCGATCTTTCTGGCCCTCATCGTGTCCTGGGAAATCGCCTGCCGGTTCGGCTGGCTGGATCCGCTGTTCTTCCCCTACCCTAGTGCGATCCTTGTCGGATTCTGGAGACTGTATGTTAGCCAAGGCAACATCTGGCCGCATCTGGGCCTGACAATGGCCGAGGTGCTGGCTGGCTTCGCTGCCGGATCGGCCCTCGGCATCGGCCTTGCGATCTGCGTCGGCATGGTCGATCGGCTCAGACGCTACCTGAAGCCCTATGTCATCGTGCTGGAAGCGACGCCGCGGATCGCGATTGGCCCGGTGATCATAGCCGCCTTCGGCTTCGGCTGGACGTCGAAGACCGCGATCGTGATGCTGGTGTGCTTCTTTGCACCCTTCGTCAACACGCTGAACGGAATGGTTGGGGTGGAGGCGGAAAAACTCTCCATGTTCCGCTCTATGGGCGCAAACAAGGTCCAGACCTTCACCAAGCTCCTGTTGCCGTCGGCGCTTCCGGAGATATCCGCGGGCCTTCGGCTCGCAATGGCCTCGGCCCTCGGTGGAGCACTGGTGGCGGAATTCATCGCCTCCAACGCCGGATTGGGCGTACTCATCACGCAATATACCGGCACACTCAACATGACCTCCGCCTTCGTCTGCGTCCTGACCTTGTCGGCGCTCGGCTACTTCATATTCCGGGGCATGGAGGCCCTCGACCGGATCGTCGTCTTTTGGTCCGACCGCGACCGGATCGATGCCGCAGGTCGCCGCCGCAAGGCCGCGTGGCGTGCCCGGATGGGAGATCGCGCATGACGCCGAAGATCACCACCCACGTCCTTTCCGTGACGAAGCATCTCCTGATCTTCGCGGCGGTGATCGCGATCTGGGAGGCGGCGGCGGCCATCGGCCTCATAGACGTAATCCTGCTGCCGGAACCTCATGCCATCGCCGGAAGCATCTGGGAGCTCTACGTCGAGGACCGGACGATCTATCGTCATTTCGCGGTTACGTTCTACGAAGCATTCGCGGGATTCGTCGTAGGCGGCGCGTTAGGACTGGCGCTCGCCATCGGGTCCTCCCTCAACGACGGCTTTCGCCGCTACGTCTCGCCCTACGCGATCCTGCTAAACGTCACGCCCGGTCTTGCGCTGACGCCCATCGTCATCGCCTGGTTCGGATTCGGATACTCTTCGAAGATCGCGCTCGGGGCCATCGTCTGCTTCTTTCCGATTTTCGTGAACACCCTGATCGCTCTGACGCGAACCGACGAGGAGACGCTGGAGATGTTCCGCTCGATGGGCGCGAGCAAGTCGCAGACGTTCTGGAAACTGCGCGTCCCCGCAGCGCTGCCGATGATCTTCGCCGGTTTCAAGATTGCCATCACCACAGCACTTGTGGGCGCGGTCGTAGCCGAGTTCAGCCAGGCCACGGCCGGGATCGGCGTCCTGATGCAGCGGCTGAGCTTCGCGCTCGACATGAGCGCCGCGATCGCCGCGCTTCTCAGCATGTCGCTTCTCGGCCTAATCCTCTTTACCTTGATCGAGGTGCTCGATGATCGGGTCGTCTTCTGGCGGCGCACCGGCAGAATGGACGCCGTCAGCCGGAGACGGCGCGACCGCTGGTCGAACGACCGTGGTCCCAGATCCGGCAATTCAAACGGGAGGAGGAAATCCGGATGAAAAGGCTTCTTGGAGCGAGCGTGCTCGGTGCGCTTTTGGCGGGATCCGCGGCTGCGCAGGACATGGCGACGGTGAACGCAGTCATGCCGAAGCAGCGCTCGGCGAACTACTTTCCGCTGATCGTCGGCGAAGCGCTCGGATATTTCGAGGAGGAAGGGATCAAGGTGAATCTCCTTCCATCGGACACACCGATCCCGTTCGTGAACTTCCTACGGAACGGTCAGGCCGACATTGCCATGCAGGACTCCGCCGAAATTCTGCAGGCGGTGGCGGCAGGCGTGGATCTCAGGGTCGTCTACGAGGTGATGCAGACCGCTCCGGACGGTATCGCCGTCTCGGGCGAGAGCGAGGTCTCGGACGTCGAGCAACTCGACGGGCAGACCGTGGGCCTCGTATCCGATCGCGACAGGGTGACGATGCAGATCGCCCTCGACGCGCGCGGCCTTACCGAGAACGATGTCACCACCGTGGTCGTCGGGGAGGCCGGCCCGACGCTCGCGGCGGCCTTCCGGGATCAGACCGTGGCGGCCATCGCCGGCTCCGGGCCGGACTGGCTTGCCATTCAGGCAAACGGCATTCCAGTTGAGCTCATCACGCCGGAGGAGGTCTCGAACAAGCCGGGCAACACGTTCGCCGTGATGAACTCGACCCTGCAGGACAGGGGCGACGTGATCGAGCGGTACCTGCGCGCCTGGTCCAAGGGGATGTATGTCGCCGAAGTGGCCCCCGATGTCGTCGCGGAAATCTCCAGGACCGCGGTGCCCGAGGAATGGGAGGATCCAGAGTTCGGCCAGCAGTACCTAGACAACGCGATCCGTCTCAACGTGTCGGTCACCGAGACCCTCGGCGGGCTCAATCCCGACACCTGGAGCGCCATCCAGCCAGCGATGCAGAAGTTCGGCCTGATCGACGAGCAGGTATCACCGGACCAGTTCCTCGATTCCGCTCCGGTGGAGGCTGCAAACGACTTCGACCGGGGCGAGGTCGAAGAGGAAGTTGAGGCTTGGCGAGAGCAGAACATGTGACCATGCTGGCTTCCGGGTCTCGATGACATCCACCGGACGCGACGTCCGTACGATCTACGACGAGAAGGTCGCGGCAGATCTGCGGCGCGACCCCGACCAAGAACAGGTTGTCGCCCGGCTGGACGCGCTTCGGTCGGTTCTTCTGCGTCGCCGGGGCTTCGGGCCTCGGCGGCTCCTTTCCCGTGATCCCCCGGCGGGAGGCGTCTATCTCTGGGGCGAGGTCGGTCGCGGAAAGTCGATGCTGGTGGATATGTTCATCCGCTCGCTCGAAGATGTCCCGATCCGGCGCGCCCACTTCCACGCATTCATGCGCGACATACATAAAGCCCTGCACGCCGAGCGAGCGGATGCGTCCGCGGACCCGATCACGGCGGCGATCGATACGCAAATCCGCGGGCAGCGCCTCCTAGTCCTCGACGAGCTCGAGATCACCGATATCGTGGACGCGATGATCGTTGGCCGCGTGTTCGACAGGGTCCTGTCGCGCGGCATCTCCATCGCCACCACTTCGAACCGGGCCCCGTCGGACCTCTATCGCGACGGCTTGAAGCGAGACCTCTTCGTGCCCTTCGTCGACTTGGTCGAGGATCGTCTGGACGTGATCCGGCTGGGTGGCGCCCGTGATTACCGACGCTCTGCGCACGAGGTGCCAAGCCTCCGCCGCATTCCGGCCGAAGGCCGGCTGGGACGCGGGCTCGACGAGATCTGGGCGGCGCTTCCGGATACCGGGGAAAGCTGGTTCGAGTTCGGGCGGCGGGGTCGTATCAGGCAGAAAGGAACCGCGGTTCGCGCCCCGTTTGCCGCGCTTTGCTCCACGGCCCTTGCCCCGGCCGATTTTCTCAACTTGGCCGAAGCGGTCGAGACGGTGATGATCGAGGACATCCCGGCCCTGAGCGATCGGGATCGCGACGCCGTGCGCCGGTTCATGATCTTGATCGACGCGCTCTACGACGCCGGGTGCGACCTCGTGTTGGGGGCCGCACCCGCGCCGGACGAATTGTATCGCGGCGATATCTTTGCGGAGGCTTTCGCCAGGACCGCAAGTCGGCTCCACGAGATGGCCGGCCCGGGCTGGCCGGGGCACTCCCAGCTTACGTGAAGCCGACACTACGCCGCAGGTCTGCGCGGTCGGGATCGGACAGAAGTTGAATAAAAATGCGTGCGGCTTCGGATACGGTGGTATGTTGGGCGATCGCGGCCGAATAGATTGTATTCAGGTCGTAGGGCGACGGCAGCGGACCCACGAAATCGACTCCCGGAGTGTTGAGGATCTCGGTCATCTGGGTACTTCCGATGGGTGCCGGCAAGTCTGACCGGGCGAGCGCGGCCATCGCCGTCTGGCCGTTGGGAAATTCCGCGAGCCGGACCAACTTGCGCAGTCCCAGCCGGTCGATCACCGTAGCGACGTGGATTCCGGCCGTCGATTTCTCGGTGTCGGGACAAAAGAGAGCATCGGCCGAGGCGATTAGATCCCTCAGTGCCTCACCATCAGGGACGACAATACGACCAGCCCCTGTTTTTACGGCGATACCAGTTGGAACATTGCCGACATCCGCAATGCTATCGACGTCCAGCTTGTCCTCTGCCACGAAGCCATCGATGGCCGCCCGCGTCAGGATCGCAAGGTCAAACGCCTCACCTTCGGCTATTCGATCCCGCATACCGCCCACAGCCCCAAAATCGCCGTCGATTTCCAGTCCCGTGGCCTCACGGAAAGGATCGCGTACCTTATCGACCAAACCGTTGGCAGCTCCCCCGCTTAGAAGTCTCAACTTCATCGGCCGTCTCCTATGTGGTTAATTTCTCAATCTAGCATGAAGCGCGCCATTGGCCCCTACCGAATGGAACCGGCTATATTTAGCGTGTCGAACCGACTTTGTTACGCAAAGAGCATGACGCGCAAACTTACCCTTTCCCAGACGAACTTATACTTCAGGCTATGTAATCGAGATGCCGAGTGCGGTGAAACTGTTTAGCAACTGTGTCTAAGAGCTGCGCCGTGTGCTGTTCCAAGCCGCCCTTGCCGCCGCATGTCACAATCCGGTGCTGAAACCGGTCGCGAAGCGCCTCAAGGACCGGGCCAAGCCGCACAAACTCGTCATCATTGCTATCGCGCGCAGACTTGCCACCATCGCAAACGCGATCCTCAAAACAGGCATCCCCTGGCAGCTACAGCGCAGCTCCTAGACACAGTTGCTAGCGGCGTGAAGAGTCGCTGGTTAAGGAAGTCGGTGAGCAGCATGCCGCTCGTCGCCTCCACCACCCGGCCGAGTACGTCGGAGACGAGGCTGTGTTCCCATACCTTGCCCGGCTGGTGCACGAGTGGGACATCGGCCAAACCCGCTACCTGTTCATCGGGTGCCACGCCACGGGCGTCGAAGGCGAGACCGTCGGGATTGAAAGCGACCGTTTCGGCATAGCCCTCCCGCACCTGACGAACTGCCAATGGGTCGGGATGTAACAAAACTCAGGCAAGGCCTTTCGAAAGGGATTAGGGTGGGCGACAGTACCGAATAGGCCTGAAGCTCGTTACTCCCGGGAGTCATCTTTCCGAGAAAAGATCTTCCATTGCCTGAGCTACATCCAGGTCGAGCGCAACTCCTTCACGCCGCGCTGCGGCGAGCGCGGCGAGTTCCCTTTCGCCTGGCAGAAGGACCGGATGGTCTGCCTCACGCGCGGGGGTGTCGCGCAGGATGCGAGAGGCATCCTGCATCCTGCCGGCGAGCCAGTCCGGTTGGCCGAGCTTCGATGTGTCGATCAGGACGAAGACATGACCGAGATCTTGCGGGTTCTCCGGCGCCTCGACCCAGGAACTCACGTGCGTGAGATAGGCCGCGCCTGAAAGTATTCCCGCCAGCGCATCGACAGCCAGAGACAGCCCGTATCCCTTGTAGCCGCCGACGGGCTGCAAAAAGCCCTTTAGAGCCTCCGCCGGGTCGGTCGTCGGCACCCCATTTCGATCGGTCGCCCAGTCGGGCGGGATCGCCTGCCCCTCCTTCAGCGCGGCGCGGATCTTCGCCCGCGCCACGACGCTGATCGCCATGTCGAGAAGGATCGGATCGCCACCCGGCGTCGGGAAGCCGAAGCCCAGGGGATTGTTGCCGAGCCGTGCCTCCATCCCGCCCGTGGGCGCGATGGTGGTCGTCGCGTTCGAGGCGATGAAGGAGGCAAACCCCTCCTCCGCCGCCATCAGGGCGTAGGGCGCGATCGGGCCAAAATGGTTCGACCCGCGGCAGAAGGCGGCACCGATCCCCACCTCACGTGCAGCCTCGAGCGCGGCGTCGAGACCGGTCATCCCGACAAGCGGGCCAAGTGCGTTGCAGCCGTCGATCCGGCGTAATCCCGGGGCGACTTTTTCAACTTTTGGGAGAGCACCCGGGTCGATGCCGCCGATGGCGAGGCGTTCCCCGTAGCTCTGGACGCGGGCAAGGCCATGCGTACGGATCCCCATCATCTCGGCGATGGCGAGTATGTGTGCCGCGCGCCGGGCAGCGTCGCGCGGTACGCCGAAGGCGGCGAGGCCGTTCGTCGCGAGGTCGATTAGCTGCGACTCAGTCAGGCGTTCAGAAGAGGGCCGGGCATTGGTCATCGTGGCTCCGTTGGGTTAGGTGATGAGAAGAAAAAGAGGAGACGCATCGCGATGACCGGAGTCAGGTTCCCCCCCGAGGGCGCTATCGATTGCCACGCCCACGTGGTCGGCCCGCGCCGTCAGTACGAGATGGTGAACCCGCGCGCGTACACCCCGATGGACGCGACGGTTGACGACCTCGTCGCGATGCTCGACAGGCTCGGGCTCGCGCGGATCGTCCTGATCCAGACCTCGGTCTTCGGCACCGACAATGCCTGCATGATGGATGCGCTCGACCGACTGGAAGATCGCGGCCGCGGCGTGGTCCAGCTCGCCGCCGGTACGCAGGCAGGCGAGATCGACGCGCTGCACGAGCGCGGGGCGCGCGGGATAAGGGTGAACCTCAACACCACCGGGCTCAACGATCCCGGACTGGCGCGCGAGAGGCTGCGCGAGGCCGCGGAGCTCTGCGCGCCGCATGGCTGGCACGTGCAGCTCTTCACCACGCCCGCGGTCATCGAGGCGCTGGAGCCGGTGCTCTTCGATCTGCCCGTGCCGCTCGTGCTCGACCATTTCGGCCTGCTCTCGCCCGCGGGCGGGACGGAGGCGGCGGAACGGATCGTTCTCGACCTGCTCGAGCGGGAAAGGGCCTTCGTGAAGGTCTCGGGCACCTACCGGCTCGATCCCGCGGGCGACGCGGCCGCGACCGCGGCGCTGGCGCGGCGGCTTGCGGCGGCGAATGTCGACAGGCTCGTCTGGGGGTCGGATTGGCCGCACAGCCCGCATCATGCGGGCGCCGCCGAGATCGATCCGCCGGAGGCGCCCTACCGCGAGCTTGATACCAAAGCGCTGCTCACGACGGTCGCGGAATGGTTTCCCGACGAGGAGACGCGGCGGAAGATCCTCGTGGAGACGCCGGCACGCCTCTACGGATGGAGCGACGGCGGGACGTGAAGCCCGCGCCGCCACCCTGATCGTGGCCCCGCGCGATCTTCGCACGGGGCGTTCTTTTCCCGGACCCGATGGCACGTGGCTCAGCCCGCCTCGTTCTCGGTCCCGCCGATCTCGCGCAGACGGTCCATCGCCTCCGCGCCGATCGCCTCCGCGCCAAATTCCTGCCAGACGGGCTGCACCGCCTCGACCCATTGCACGCGCTCCTCGTCGCTGAGCGCGTGGATCTCGACACCCGCGCCGCGGACGGTGTCGTAGGCGGCCGTGTTCTCGGCCTGCGAATTCTCCCAGTTCCACTCCGTCGCGGCCGTGAGCGCCTCCTCGAGGCCGGTGCGGGTCTCCTCCGGCAGGCCGTCCCACCACATCTTGTTCGCGCCGACGATGTAAAACGAGTAATAGTAGCCGATCTCGGTCACCTGATCGATCATCTCGTAAAGCCCGGCGCCGACGAGCGCGTTGGGCGTGGGCTCCACCGCGTCGATTACGCCCTGCTGCATCGCGGTGGGGACCTCCGACCAGGACATCGAGACGACGTTGGCGCCCAGGGCCTCCATCGCCGCAATGTCGACCGGGATGGATTGCACGCGGATCTTTTCCCCGCTCATGTCTGCGGGCCTCAGGATGGCATCGGAGCCGGTATAGGCTAGGTCCCGCGGCCCGTTCATCCAGACCGCGACAGGTACCACGTTCTGCGCCTCCATGTCGGCGAAGATCGCCTCGCGGATGATCGGATCGTCCATCGCCTCCTGGATCTCGTCGGGCGAGGAGAGCAGGAAGGGCAGCGACAGCGCGTTCACGTTGGGCGCGATCGGCGCGTAATGCCCCGAGGTGGGCGCGATCAGGTCGGCGCTTCCGAGCTGCAGGCCCTGGATTTGCGTCTCCTGGTCGAAGAGGGCGCCGGAATGGTGCAGCTCGATGTTCACCGCGTCGCCGAGACGCGAGGCGATCTCCTCGCGCAGATATTCGAAGGTCTTGCCCTTCAGCCCCACGGCATTGTTGTCGTTCGACATGATGACGTGATCTTGCGCCGCCGCCGCGTCCGGTCCGGCCGCGAGGGTCACGGCCGCCGCGATGGCCGCGGTTCCGATCAGGATGATGCGTCGTTTCATGGTCTGTCCTCCCAAGGTTGCGGCGTCGGAGGCCCCGCCTCCGGCATACCGCGTCAGCCGAACATCAGATTCGGCAAGAATAGCGAGATCGCCGGTACGTAGGTGACGAGTAGCAGCACGATCAGCGTCACCAGCATCCACGGCAGCGCCGCGCGGAACACGTCGAAGACCGGCATCCCCGACACGGACGAGCCGACGAAGAGGTTCAGCCCGACGGGCGGCGTCACCAGGGCAAGCTCGATATTGACGATCACGATGATGCCGAAATGGACCGGATCGATCCCCATCGCCTGCGCGGCGGGAAAGAGCACCGGGATGAACATCAAGATCACCGGCACCCCCTCGAGGAAAAAGCCGATCACCATCAGGATAAGGTTCACCATCAGCAGGAACGCCCATTTCGGCAGCCCGAGCTCCACGAGCGCGGTCGAAATCGCCTGCGGCACGCCGATCTTCGTAAGGAAGAAGGCGAAGAGCAGAGCGTTCGTGGCGATGAAGAAGATCATCCCCACCGCCGGCGCGGTGGAGACGATGGTCCGGATCGCGGACATGACGCTGAGCTCGCGGTAGACGAAGAGCCCGATCACGAGCGCGAGGCTCGCGGCGACCATCGAGGCCTCGGTCGGCGTGAAGATGGCCCCGCCCTCGAAGCTCAGAACCCCCACGTCGAAGGCGGGAAAGCCGTAGATCCCCACGATGATGATGAGCGGGAGCGACAGGGCCGGCGCGGCGCGGCGCAGGTAGGTCATCCGCTCTCCCCAATCGGCGCGCGGCCGCGGGGGGATGGCCTCGCGACGCGCGAGGAAGCTCGCCATCACCATCATGCCGAGCGCGTAGATGATGCCCGGAACGATCCCGGCGATGAAGAGGCGGGTGATCGAGGTCTCGGTCACGAAGCCAAAGAGGATCATCGGGATCGAGGGGGGGATCAGGATGCCGATGGAGCCTGCCGTGCAGAGCGCGCCCATCGCGTAGTTCTTCGTGTAGCCCTCCTTGAGGAGCGCGGGATACATGACGCCGCCCACCGCGGCGACGGTGGCGGGCGAGGAGCCCGAGATCGCGGCGAAGAAGGTGCAGGTCAGCACCGACGTCACGCCGAGCCCGCCACGCCAGTGCCCGACCATCGAATTGGCGAAGTCGATGAGGCGGCGCACGAGGCCGCCTTGCTCCATCAGCGCCGCGGCGAAGAAGAAGAACGGCACGGCCATCAGGGTGAAATGGTCGAGGTTGGAGAAAACCTTCTGCCCGACGATGGGCAGCGGGATCGGCGAGAACGCCCAGGCGGAGACCAAGACGGAGCTTCCCAGCGCCACCGCGATCGGGGCGCCGAGAACGATGAGGCCGAAGAAGACGGCGACGAGGGTGGCGGTGATCATGTGCCGCTGCCTCCGTGACGGGCGGCTTCGGCCGCCTCGTCCGATTCCGACCGGCCGGTCTCCTCGCCCCAGGCTTCGCGCAGGAGCAGGATCACGTAGCGGATCGCGAAGGCGCCCATCGTGACGGGCACGATCAGGTAGATGAACCAAATGGGCAGCCCCGAGGACGGGTCGGCGATCCCCATACCCCAGGTGAAGCCCATATAGCCGAGCCCCGCGCGGAAATAGACCGCGACAAGCGCCAGGGACACGATGTAGCGCAGGATTCGCAGCGGCTTGCGGGTGCGGCGGGGCAGAAGCTGCGGGATCAGGTCGACGCGCACATGCGCGTCGTCGCGGACGGCCCGGCTGCCCCCGAAGAGCATCGCCGACACGGTGAGAAGGACGAAGACCGCCTCCGTCCAGTGGAACCCCGTGTTGAAAAGGTAGCGCATCACCACTTGCGCGGTGCCTATGGCGAGCGCGGCCAGCGAAAAGGTCGCGATCACGGCGAATTCGATGGAGCCGAGGCCCCGGTCGACGAAGCTGACGAGACGTTTCATGACGACCCCAGTGCGGTGATGACGGCATCGGTGAAGGCCCGGGTCCCGGCGGAGCCGCCGAGATCGTGGGTCCGCGTCGCCGGATCGGCGATCGCGGCCTCGAGCGCGGAGTGCATGGCCCGGCCGGCCGTGGCGAAGGCTTCGTCCTTGCCGTGGCGCGACAACCAGTCGAGCAGCATCGCCGCCGATCCAATCAGCGAGGCCGGATTGGCGATCCCCTGCCCCGCGATGTCGGGGGCGGAGCCATGCTGCGCCTGCGCGACCGCGGCGCCCTCGCCCGCGTTGAGCGAGGCGGCGAGCCCGAGGGAGCCCGCGAGCTCGCTCGCCTCGTCCGACAGGATGTCGCCGTACATGTTGGTGGTGACGATCACGTCGAAGACGGTCGGGTCGCGCACGAGCAGGGCCGCCATCGCGTCGATGATCTTCTCCTCGTACTCCACGTCCGGGTGGCGCTCCGCCACGGCGCGGGTGCATTCGAGGTAGAGCCCGTCCGAGAGGCGCAGCACGTTGGCCTTGTGCACGGAGGTGACCTTTCCGCGCCGTTTCCGGGCGAGGGCGAAGGCCGTCTCGGCGATCCGCATGCAGGCCGCGCGCGTGACGTTGCGCACGGCGAGCGCCACGTCGGGGGTCGGCATGAACTCGCCGCTGCCGGCATGCATATTGCGGTCGGCGTAGAAACCTTCGGTGTTCTCCCGCACGACGACGAGGTCGACGGGCTTGCCGCAGGCGGGCTCGAGCCCGGGCAGCGTCCGCGCCGGCCGGATGTTCGCGTAAAGGTCGAGACGCTTACGAAGCTGCCCCGAGGGGTTTAGTCCGCCCTTGGCGGCGGGGGGGTAATCGTTGTGCGACACCGGCCCGAGAACGGTTCCGTCCGCCGCGCGCGCGGCCTCGAACACCGCGTCGGGAAACGTCGTGCCTTCCGCGTCCAGCGCCGCGAAGCCGATGTCGCAGATCTGGAACGACAGGCCGAGGCCGAACCGCTCTCCCGCCGCGCGCAGCACGTTCACGGTCGCCTCCGTGATCTCCGCGCCGATCCCGTCGCCGGGGAGCGCGAGGAGGGTGGCCTTCGTTGCGTTCATATCGTCTTCCTTTGTTCCGAAGGCGCGCGCGTCGTGCCCGTGGCGCGGGCGAAGAGATGCGGAAGGACCCCTCCGTCGCGCAGGATCCGCACTTCTCGTTCCGTCTCGATCAGCGCCCTGGCGCGGAGGTTTCGCCGCGCTCCGTCGCGTGCGATGACCGTCACCTCGACCTCTTCCCCCGGCCCGAGCGTGGACGTGTCGATCTCCACGACCGTGTCCGTCGTAATGCCGAGCGTGGCGGGGTCGCCGCCCGCGGGGATCTCGATCGGCAGGATGCCCATGCCGACCAGGTTCTGCCGGTGGATGGGTTCGATCGACGCGGCGAGGACGGCGCCGACACCCATGAGGGCGGGCGCCTTGGCGGCCCAGTCGCGCGAGGAGCCCGCCCCGTAGCGCGCCCCCGCCACGATGAGGAGCCGCCGCCCGCCCGCGCCGAGACGCCGCGCCCGCTCGAAGAGGGGGCCGCAGGCGCCGCCGCCGGAAAGCGCGTCACGTATATCGGGGTGTCCGAAGGCGCCGCGCAGCATCACGTTCCAGTTGCCCCGGTAGGAGGCGAAGACGTTGGGACGCGCGACGCCGCGCTCCGCTAGCCACCGCGCGGCCGGGCTTTCGGGCGATATCACCCCCGCGGGGGAGATGTGGTCGGTCGTCATCCCGTCCCCGAAGACGGCGAGCGGGGCGAGGTCGAGCCGCTCGCCGATCCCCGCGCGGTCGAGAAAGGGCGGCGGGCAGAGCGTGGCCGAGGCGGGATCCCACGGGAAGAGCGGGGTGTCCGGCGCCTCGAGCGCGCGCCAGTCGCGATCGTTCCCGGCGGCCTTGCGGTCGGACCCGATGGCGGCGACGGCCGCGGCGATCTCCTCCGGATCGGGCCAGAGATCGGCGAGCCGTACCTCGGCCCCGTCGGGCGCGATCGCGAGGACGTCCGTCGAGGGATCGAGATCGAGACGCCCGGCGAGCGCTAGGACGACGACCATCGGCGGCGAGCAGAGAAACGCCTGCCCGAGTGCCGCGTGGATCCGGTACGGGAAGTTGCGGTTGCCCGAGAGCACGGCCACCGCCTCCGCCCCGGCCTCGACGGCCGCCTGCGCGGGCGAGGTCAGGGGGCCGGAATTGCCGATGCAGGTCGTGCAGCCGATGGCGGTGAGCCCGAAGCCCAGCTCCGCCATCGGACCCGACAATCCGGCCGCCTCGATCCAACCCTGCGCCGCGGCGGAGCCCGGCGCGAAGGAGGTTTTGACCCAATCGGGCGGCGCAAGTCCCAGCCGCCGCGCGCGCCGCGCGACGAGGCCCGCGGAAAGGATCAGGGCGGGATCGGCGCTGTTGGTGCACGACGTGATGGCGGCCACCACCACCGCCGCGCGGGGAAGGCCCCCCTTCCCGGCGCTGGCCGCCCGCCCCCATCGCCCGAGCGCGGACGCGTCCTTGCGCTCGTCGGGGCGGGACGGGCCGGCGAAGCTCGTCCCGATGCGACCGAGGTCGATCTCGATCTCGTCCTCGTGGTGGAGATGCGCCTCCGGTCGGTGCCAGAGCCCCTGCGCCCGCGCCCACCGTTCCACGCGAGCGACATGCTCGGCATTCCGGCCGCTCCGCTCCAGATGGGCCAGCGTCTCGCCGTCGACCGGAAAGAGGCCGGTCCGCGCCCCGTATTCGGGCGCCATGTTCGCGATCGCCGCCCGCGCACCGAGCGACAGCGCCGCGACGCCGGGACCGCCGAACTCCACGAACGCCCCCGCGACCCCGCGGGCGCGCAGCCGCTCGGTTACCGTGAGCGCGATATCGGTCGCGGTCACGCCGGGTGCGGGCGCGCTGTCGAACCGGACGCCGAAACTGCGCGGGAAGGCGAAGAGGAGCGGCAGGCCGAACATCGCCATCTCCGCCTCGAGACCGCCGACGCCCCAGGCGAGCATCCCGAGCGCGCCGGCCATCGGCGTATGGCTGTCGGTCCCGATCATCGTATCGGGCCGCAGCCATCCGCTGGCCGGATCGACCGAGGCCACCCGGGCCAGATCCTCGAGATTGACGGTATGCAGGATGCCCCGGCCCGGCGGGACCACGGTCACGCCGTCGAGCGCGCGGCCCGCCCATTTGAGAAACCCGTAGCGCTCCCTGTGCCGCCGGAATTCCAGGCGCCGGTTGAGATCGACCGCGTCCCGTTCGGCGTGATGATCGACCGCGACGGAATGATCGATGATGACGTCGACCGGGATCGCGGGGCGGAAGAGGTCCGCATCGTGGCCCGACGCGACGGCCGCGTCGCGCAGGGCCGCGATGTCGACGAGGGCGGGCGAGGCCGTGGTGTCGTGCATGAGGACGCGCCGCGGATGCAGGGCGAGCTCGCCCTGCCCGGAATGCGCCCCGCCCCGGACACGCGCCTGGATCCGCTCGAGCGAGGCCGCACCCTCCTCGGCGTCGCGATGCGCCACGGCGTCCTCCGCGAAGAGCCGCAGGACGAGCGGCAGATCTTCAGCCCCTCGCCCAAGCGCGGCCGAAAGGTCGATCGGCTTGGCATCGCCCATCCCCGCGCCGGGCATGGTCGCGGCCGTCTCACTTGGCATGGCTCCCCCCGCCCGCGTCGGGCGGCCTCCCAGTCTCGCGACCAATCTGCATATTTAGATTTAAAAATACAATTACAATTTTGCGCCAACCGTGACAGGACGTGTCATGCGCGGACAAAAGCGGGCCTTGCCGGGATGTCACCCGACGACGATCGAAGAAGCAGAGTGAAGCGCGCTGCGCGGGCGCACGCCGGGCGGTCAGCCTGGCGCGAGGATGCCGCGGATTCGCGCGAGGTTCTTGCGGACCCGGCGCAGGTGGCGGCCCATCGCGTCCGCCGCTTCCTCCTGTCGCCCCTGCCGGACGAGGTCGAGGATCTCCAGATGATCCTTCGCCTGCTCGTAATAGCGCGAACGGTCGAGCATCGCGCGATAGGCCAGAAGCCGCCTGACCTGGTTCACCCGCTTCAGCGCGTCGAGCAGGAACGGATTGCCAGATGCCTCGGCGAGCGTCTCGTGGAACCGCACCCCGCGCTCGTGGAGGGCATCGGCCGGAAGCGTCTCGATCTCGCCCGCCAGAAGCCGTTCCTCGAGCTCCTGCCACCGCGCCGCCTGCGCATCGGGCAGGTGGAAGCCCGGCTCGACCAGCGCCGCGGGTTCGACGGCAAGCCGCAGGGCGTAGCTCTGGTCGAGGGCCTCGGGCGTGTTCAGCGCGGGCGAGAAGCGCCAGCCATAGCCGCGCCGCCGCTCCGCCCAGCCCTCTCCGACGATCCGGCCCATGACCAGTCCGACATCCCCGTGCGTCAGCCCGTAGCGGTCGCGCAGCTGCGCTTCGGTCGTGACCTCGCCAAGAGCCCCCGAAAGCCTGTCCTCGGCGATCCGCAGATAGACCGCGCCGAGATCGTCATGCGGCATCCGGCCCAGCTCCTCGGGCATCTCGATGCCGGCGAGGAAATAGCCGCGGTTGGGCTCGTGGCGGACCACGCCCTTTTCCGAGAGGAACGCCAGGGCGCGCAGCACCGGCGAGCGCGAGACGCCCAACCGGTCGGCCATCTCTTGGGCGGAGACATGACTGCCGAGCGGGACGGGGGCGAACCGGGCGTGCTCCACGATGCGGCCCGCGATCTCTTCCGTGAGATCCCGCCGGCGGCGGCGCGGCGGCGCAATGGTCCCGGGATCCGCGGCCCCGGTGCTTCGTCTCGCCACCGCCAGTCCTCGCTTGGGTGAATTCACTTTGAGCCTACTGCAATTACGAGACCGAGACAAAAGGGGAAAGTCCAGATGGGCAGGATGAATCGGATTATCGTCACCGGCGCCGCGGGACGGATCGGGGGCGCGGCGCGGCGCGCCCTCGCGCCGGAGCGCGATCTTCTGCGCCTGCTCGATCGCGACCGCGCCACCGAGCTGCGCGAGAACGAGGAGATGCGGATCGCCGACGCGGCCGATCTCGACGCGATGGTCGCGGCGTGCACGGGCATGGATTGCCTTGTGCATCTCGCGGGCATCCCCACGGAAGCGGCGTGGGACGCGCTCCTTCCCGCCAACGTGATCGGGGCCTACACGGCCTTCGAGGCGGCGCGGATCGCGGGCGTCGGGCGAGTCATCTTCGCCAGTTCCAACCACGCGATGGGCTACCATCCCGCCTCGAAGCGCCTCGACCGCGACACCCTGCCCCGCCCGGACAGCCTCTACGGCGCGGCCAAGGTCTGGGGCGAGGCGCTGGCAAGCCTCTACGCCGACCGCCACGGGCTCGAGACCTGCGCGCTCCGGATCGGCTCGTTCCGCGAGCGTCCCCTCTCACGGCGCGAATTGCGAACCTGGATCAGCCACCGGGACATGGGGCAGCTTCTCAGGTGCTGCGTAGATGCTCCCGCGTTTCATCACTTCGTGGCCTACGGCCTCTCGGCGAACGACGAGGCGCCGTGGGAGAACGGGGAGCTCAACCGCTGGCTTGGCTATGCGCCGGAGGATAATGCCGGTGATTGGCGCGACGACGTGCCCGACACCCCACCGGACGTAGCGGATGCGGAACGCTTTCATGGCGGGTTTTATTGCGTTCCGGGGTTCAAAGGCGCACCGCGGCTCCTCTAAATCGGCTTTGTGGCGAAAAGAGCGTGAAGGCCGGACTCCCCCTTCCCCAGACGCACTTAGCCTACGGGCTTTGTGACAGGCATGCCGAGCGCGGTGTAGCCGTTCATCACGGCGGTGCGGATCTAGGCTCAGGACCCATTGATCAGGACGAAGCTGCACTCCACAAACCCGATCGAGCGCCTCAACGGGGAGATCAAGCGGCGCACCGATGTGGTCGGACTCTTTCCGAACGAAGCCTCGATCCGCCGATTGGTCGGCGCAATCCTGATGGAGCAGACCGAGGAATGGACCGTTCAGCGAGGCCGCTACATGACGCTGGAAACCCTGGCGCCGGTCTGCGACGATCCAATCGTCAGCCTGCCTGCCGCGCAGCCGGACTGATCAGCTCGGCCCGCCGACATCCGTCGCGCCTGCCATGAGCTACACCATGCGTGTGGGACACGATCCGATCAAATACGACAAGCGCAGATACCGTAGGCGCCACCGTATCGAGATCATGTTCGGACGCATCAAGGATTGGCGCCGTGTCGCCACCCGTTATGATCGGTGTCCGAAGGTCTTCCTCTCGGCCATCGCACTCGCCGCGACCGTCATCTATTGGATATGAGTCCTGAGCCTAGCGTCCATCAGCGGTCTTGCCTCAGCGACCCGGCACAGATCGGGGTCCTGGATCGCCACGGGACTGATGGCCTCCGCGACGCTCTTTCGGGAGACTGCAGCGGTCCGTCGATTTGGCTTGTCGCCGGTCCCGATCGCGATCGGCGCCTCGATCCGGTCGGCCCTCATGCCCTCGCGTCCGTGGGGTAGACCGTTACGACGCCCCCTTCTTCATGGTGCGATGCACCTTGTCCTGACCCTCCCCGGATCCGTCGCCGCGCC
>CANMTR010000031.1 GCA_947500825.1 uncultured Paracoccaceae bacterium
AGGGCGCCAAGTTCTGGCTCGGTGTAATGAACGAGCTGCGCAACCGTGGCGTCCAGGACATCCTGATCGCCGTCGTGGACGGGCTGAAGGGCTTCCCCGAAGCGATCACCGCTGCCTTTCCCGACACGACGGTCCAAACGTGCATCGTGCATCTGGTCCGCCATTCCCTGAACTTCTGCTCGTGGAAGGACCGCAAGGCGGTGGCCGCTGGCCTACGCGATATCTACGGCGCGGACACCGCCGAGACGGCCTGGGACGCGCTCGAGGCTTTCGACGAGACCTGGGGGCGCCAGTACCCTTCGATCGCGCAGGCTTGGCGGCGCGCCTGGGAGGAGGTGATCCCGTTCTTCGCCTTCGGTCCCGAAATCCGTCGCGTGATCTACACCACCAACGCCATCGAGAGCCTGAACCGGGTAATCCGTAAAGCGATCAAGACGCGTGGCTCGTTCCCGTCCGAGGAAGCCGCGGAGAAGCTCATCTACCTCGCCATCCGCGGCCACGAGAAAACATCCCGCAATGTACGAGGATGGCTGACAGCGGTGAACCAGTTCGCCATAATGTTCGAAGATCGCTTCAGCCCGATGCACGGCTGAGAGCGGTCACGACGGAACCGGGCCGGCGGCCAGATACACAGAGTTCCTGATACTCCCCATCGTGCCGGTCGAAGGTCTCGATCCGGCTGGACCGCACGGAGATATTCTCAACGATCCCGAGACCTCGATCCATTCGCCCTCCTTGATCGAGCGCTCGACCGGAAGAATGATCTCGGCCGTGAAGTTCGCGACGACCGTCTGAAGTCCGAAACCGATGCCGACCGAGAGCGCGCCCACGACCACCGCGAGGCTCGAGAGGTCCAGGCCAGCAGCCGAGACGGCGACAAGCACGGTGACGACAAGCCCGAGATAGCCGATTCTGGTGACGATGGCCGATCACGCTCCGTGATCGAGCCGGGTGCGGGACATCACCGAGACCCGCAGGAGACGCTGCACACACCGCATCAGCGTCATGCCGACGAGCAGGTTCACCAGAAGCACCGGGGCAGACGCCGACGTCAAACGCATGTCGCCCAGGGAAACTCCATTGGACAGCGCGCGCCAGATGGCGCCCAGACCGGTAGCGCGCGCCCCAGGCCAGCGCCAGGAGGGGAAGGCACGCGCGGCCGAGCAGCAGGATGGCCAGGACCGGCAAAAGCGGTGGTTCGGACAGCCATGCCGGTCGGACACCACCCGTACGACGGCGATCGTCACGTGGTAGAGCGGGAGCGCGACGCCGAGGATCGCGATGGTCATGACGACAGAAAGGCCCGGGACGACGAGGCGAAGGAGGTTCGCGGCGACGACGACGCTCCATCGACCGCGCGGGTTCGGCGCGACACATAGGCCCGCCCCAAGGGGCGGGTCGCCAGCGTGCGCAGCAGCACAAGGAGCATGATTGCCCTCGTCAGAAACAGGACGCTCCGTGGCGTCGGCGGGCCCTGGCGTTCGGATCGCGCAACGACGTGCTGCTTGGCCTCGATCTGCTCCATGAGAACCCTGATGTACCGAACCATGTCCCGCGCCGCCGCCGTCCAGCTTGCGGGAACGAGCGGCGACGACGATCGTCCGAAGGCATCGCGGGCATCCTTGGCCCGCATTCACGTCTCGACCTCCTGGATCAGCAGATCGGTAGGACGCGACACCTCGTCCGCGCGCAACACGGGGGCGTAAGGTTTCGCGTACAGGTTCTCGAGCTCCGCGCGCCGTTCCGCGATGACTTTTGGCTCTCGCTCATTTTCCCCAAGGCCGCGGCCCCAGCGCCTCCATCCAGTCTGCCAGGCCCCGCACCTCCACGCTTCCGGTATCGACCGCGGTCGCGAGTGACCGCGGAGCCGCAACGAGCGAGATATGGAAAGCAACCAACTCTCAAAGCCCGTGCTCCGGCACCGTGACAACCTCCTCGGCCTGGTCGAAAATCTTCTCAAGCTCCGAGCTTGCCAGACCCTCCTGTGCGCGGAGTTCCTTCACACCATCAAACCGTGGGATCGAACATCTAGGGACGGTCGCTACTGCTGCACCAACTGCCAAAATCCGTACTTCCGCCCGTATTTTTCCCTGAGATCGTCTACGAATCTGGCATGCGGGGGCACATTGCCATGGTCTTCGATGGCGGCACCGGATGCCTGGCATTCGGCGAGGTGACGTGCGGCGTGTCGGTAGCGGCTCGATTTGGCCCCGTCGAGAGTGTCGCGTATCATGGCGCGGCGCATGAGGGTCGCTGCGAGCGGGTGGTTGGCACCCAGTGAATCCGATGCGGCCGTGAGCGTGTGGTAGTCGTTGCCGTCCAATTCATCGTTTCGGGTGATCACGACGCGTTCGGCACACTCATGCGCCGGCCAATCGACGAGGAAACCGATTGCGGTGCCAAGATCTGGATAAGCCTCCGCGTAACCCATGGCCTTCTCCTCGGCCTCCATGTCATCGAAGTCCGGCAAAAAGGCGAGGTAACGCCGAAGGCTCGACACGCAGAGCGTCTCCTCGAACCTCGTCCATAGATGAGACTTCAGCTCTTCCGTCTTCCCCTGCTTCTCGAGGCATTCCTCGAAGACATCGTCGAGGTCATTGCGGAGAAGCTCCGGCCCTTTCGCGCTCCTGCGCGCAGCCTCGATGATCTCGAATGCCTCGTCGAGGCGGCCTGCATCCAGCAACCTTCGCGCCACGCCCGGCGCGATGGTGCCGAACGTCAACTGCTCCGGGGAGTAACGCGCCATATACGCGTCGACGTCGCCCTGCACGTCGGCGATGTCCGCAAGGATCACCGACCGCGTGAGATGCTTGTTGCGTCGAACGATGTCCTCGGCTGTCGACATCCGCCCGAAGCCTTCGCAAGCATGGATCTCCGCCTCGGTCGGCGGGGCTTCGGCCCAGGCCTCCGTGATCGACCGGAGGTGGTCTAGGCCGTCCTCGCCGAGCGCCTCCGCCGTTGCCGGTATGATCCCGTCGAACTCACCGTAGCCGGCCTCGGCGACGGCATCCAGAATGCGATCGGCAAGGGTCTTGCCGTCCATGGAGATTCTCGGCGAGATAGTCTCGATGATCCCCACGGCCGCGTCCATCACGCCCCCGAGCGCACCATTGCTGTCGTCCGTGCGGTCGTGGATCGAGGGCGCCAGTTGCAGAAAGGACCACAGCAACTCGAATGCTTCGTCGGCATCGTCCGGGGCAACCGTATCCTCGATCATCCGCAGGAGCCCCGCCAGGTCCTTGACGAGAGCCTTCTGCTTTCGCCAGTCGATGAAGCTCGACGACCGGCGCAGCGAGGCGAACCGCTTGCGGATGTCGGCCGCCACGTCCTTGGGGCCCTGCGCCGCGCTCAATTCGAGCCTCGCACGTCGCTGAAGCGCCGCGTTGCCCCGCACCAGATCCATGATCAGCTTGGCCAGAGTCTCCGCCCCGAGCCTTTCGAGGTTGGCCTTGTTCAGGGTCTTCTTCGACATGTCGGCGGCGTCGGCTCTGCTTATGGCAACTTCGTGGCCAAACCTGCCTCAACCAGGCCGATGCGGCAATCTCGGACGTAGCGATGACGGGGCCCTATCGATGACGGCGAGCAGAGATCGCGGCGCGTCTGCCGGTCTGCGTCGAGCGCATCTTGCCAGGGCCGACGGTCTCAGCGTGGCAACGTGACGATCATCGCGCCGCGTCTCAATGCGACGACCGTGTGCTCGTACTGGACGACCGGCGCGGGTGGCTCACTGTAGAGCGTCCAGCCATCCTTTCCGTCGGTCGCCATGGTTCCGCCGGTGGACAGGAAAGGCTCGACCGTGAGGACCAGGCCCTTCGTCATGCGTCGGGTGTCCCCACGGGACGGCCATGTCGCGATCTCCCCGGGATACTCATGGAGGGACCGCCCCACGCCGTGGCTGGCGAGGTTCCGGATCAGGCTGTAGCCACGTCCCGATGCGAACCGCCCGATCGCATTCCCGATGCCGGCAAGCGGCTTGCCCTCCCCGACCTGCGCGATCCCGATCTGCATCGCGCGCTTCCCATCGCGGCACAGCCGGTCGAGGGCCGGGTCCGTGGGTGGAACGCGGTAAGTCGCGCCGGTATCGGCGAAGTAGCCGTTCTTCGACGCCGACACGTCGATGTTGACCAGGTCGCCCGGTTCGATCACGCGCCCGCCGGGAATGCCGTGTGCGATTTCCTCGTTCACGCTGATGCAGGTGGCACCCGGGAAATCGTATGTCGATTGCGGAGCCGACACGGCCCCTTCACGCTCGAGCAGGTCACGCCCGATCTCATCCAGTTCCGCGGTCGTCATCCCGGGCTCCAGCGCGGCCGCCATGGCCCTCATCGTATTGGCGACGATCCGGCCGATCGCCTTCAAGCCGTCCAATTCATCCTGGTTCGTGATCGTCATGGCTAGCCTTTCCTGTACCCCGGGGGGGCCTTTTTGCTCGAAGCCTTCCCGGGATTCACCCCGCGAATCCAGCGGCTTGGCTAGGCGGCATGTCCAAGCCTGACCCCACCCTGTATCGCATCCTGAACGCGTCTGCTTACAACGCATCTCTGCGTGATCGCGGGTCGCCGACCGTCTGGTCGACCCTGCGGGTTTGGCGCGAGGTTCATCCGGCGGTGAGCGAGGCCACCTTGGTAGTCCGCGCGGTCGAGTTTGCCGGCAGGCGGGTGGCCGCGGCCCTTCGGGGCCTCACCGCTTCTTCATGGCCTCGTGCAGGGCCGAGCCGAGGGTGCCATGCTGATCCTTCCCCCGCGCGGCGGCTCTCTTGCCGGCCCCCGCGGACGGCTTGCCCCCCTTCTCCGGGACGCCCTTCCTTGCCGCCGGGGGCTGCTGGCTCCGCTCGTGGCGATCCTGCCTCGCCGCGTCGCCACCGTCCTTGCGCATGGAGAGACCGATGCGCTTGCGACCCACGTCGATCTCGGTAACGCGAACCTGGACGACATCGCCGGCCTTCACCACCTCGTGGGGGTCCTTCACGAACCGGTCCGCGAGCTGGCTCACATGGACGAGCCCGTCCTGGTGGACGCCGACATCCACGAAGGCACCGAACGCCGCGACATTCGTTACCGTCCCTTCGAGCCGCATGCCCGGTTTCAGGTCGGTGATCTCCTCCACCCCCTCGGCGAAGGTCGCGGTCTTGAAGGTCGGGCGCGGATCGCGGCCGGGCTTCTCCAGCTCGGCCAGGATGTCGCGCACCGTGGGGAGGCCGAAGCGGTCGTCGACGAAGGCCTCCGCCTGCACATCGTTCAGCGCAGAGGGATCGGACTGGAGGCCCCGCAAGTCGCGACCGCAGGCGGCGACGATGCGGCGCGCGAGGTCGTAGGCCTCGGGATGCACGGCGGAGGCGTCGAGCGGCTCCTTGCCATCCCGGATGCGCAGGAAGCCGGCGCATTGCTCGAAGGCGCGCGGCCCGAGCCGGGGCACCTTCAGCAGCTCCTTCCGCGCCCGGAAGGCGCCCTTTTCGTCGCGATGCGCCACGATGGAGTCGGCCAGGCCCGGCGTCAGGCCCGAGACATGCGTCAGAAGCGGCGCCGACGCGGTGTTGAGGTCCACCCCCACCGCGTTCACGGCGTCCTCGACCACGGCCTCGAGGGATTTCGACAACCGGCGTTGGTCCACGTCGTGCTGATACTGGCCGACACCGATGCTCTTCGGCTCGATCTTCACCAGTTCCGCGAGCGGGTCCTGGAGCCGCCGGGCGATGGAGACGGCACCCCGGAGCGAGACATCGAGGTCGGGGAACTCCTTCGCGGCGAGCGCGGAGGCGGAATAGACCGAGGCACCGGCCTCGCTGACCACGACCTTCGTGGGCGTCGCGGTTCCCGGGGGCAGCATGGCGAGAGTGTCGGCGACCAGCTTCTCGGTCTCGCGCGAGGCGGTGCCGTTGCCGATCGCGATCAATTCGACCCCGTGCCGCGTGACCAGGTCGAGGATCTTCGTCCGGGCGCCCGTCAGGTCCTTCCTCGGCTGAAAGGGATAGAGCGTGTCCGTGGCGAGAAGCTTGCCCGTGGCGTCGATCACGGCGGCCTTCACCCCGGTTCGGATGCCCGGGTCGAGGCCGAGCGTGGCCCGCGCGCCGGCCGGCGCGGCCAGCAGCAGATCCTTGAGGTTGCGCGCGAAGACCGCGATGGCCTCCTCCTGCGCGCGGGCTCTGAGCTCGGCCACGAGGTCCGTGGCCATCATGGTCGAGAGCTTCACCCGCCAGGCCCAGCCCGCGACGCCACGCAGCCATCGGTCGCCCGGCCCGTCTCCGGACAGCCCAAGGCGGGCAGCCACCATCGCCTCGCAGCGCGGCTGGCCGACCTCCGCGTCGGGCCCGAGATCGAACCGGACCACGCCTTCCTTCGCGGCTCGCAGCACCGCCAGCGCCCTGTGCGAGGGCATGGTCGCGACCTTTTCCGAATGGGCGAAGTAGTCGGAGAACTTGGCCCCCTTCTCCTCCTGCCCGGGGATGACCTTCGCGATGACCACGGCGTTCTTTCGGAGGTAATCGCGCAGGGCGCCCACCAGATCGGCCGTCTCGGCGAGTTCCTCGGTGAGGATGTCGCGCACGCCGTCCAGCGCCTCCTTCACGCCGGGCACGGCCTCGGTCACGTAGTCGGCCGCCAGCTTCTCCGGGTTTGCATTCCGGTTGGCCATGATCGCGTCGCGCAGCGGCCCGAGCCCGTTCTCCCGGGCGATCATCGCCTTGGTGCGGCGCTTCGGCTTGTAGGGGAGGTATATGTCCTCGAGCGTGGCCTTCGTCTCGGCGGCGCCGATGGCGCGGGCCAGGTCGTCCGTCAGCCTGTCCTGCTCCCGGATCGACTTCAGGATCGCGTCGCGCCGCGCGTCGAGGTCGCGCAGGTAGGCCAGCCGCTCGGACAGTGCGCGCAACTGCGTGTCGTCGAGCCCGCCGGTGGCCTCCTTGCGGTAGCGCGCCACGAAGGGGACGGTCGCGCCCCCGTCGAGCAGGGCCACCGCCGCCCCGACCTGCGCCGGGCTGGCACCAATCTCCTGACCGATGGTGCGGTTAATGCGGGCGGCGCGGTCCATGGTGATCCTCTCGTCCCTGGTGCGCCTCTCTTAGCCCCGCCGCCCATCCGGCAAAAGGGGCGGAACCTCCCCCGGGTGGGAGATCGGGCGGTCGTCTGCCCGGAACGGTCCGTACATGTGAGCCCTGAAGGTGCACGCCCGGACGAACGCAGCCGGCGAAGGCCGTGGCCGCATCTGGACCGGCCGCCGCCGAAGACCAAGTCGGAAACCAAGGCGTGCTCGTGTTCGGCGCGGACGCGGTGGCGCTTCGCCTTTCGAGACGAAGGGGTATCGTGAGGCGTCTGCCACTGTAGCCTCCCTTGTACATGTGGGGCATCGGCGCGCCGTGGGCCCTGCATCGACCCGGTGCCACCCGTAGGGAGAGAACTGCAGAATGACCGACCTGATGATCTACGGCGCGACGGGATACACCGGGACGCTCGTGGCCGAACAGGCCGCCGCCATGGCCTCTGATGCATCGCCGCCGACGCTGGCGGGTCGCGACGCCGCCCGGACCGAAGCGCTGGCCACGCGCCTGGACATGCCATGGACCGCGTTCGACCTCGCCGATGCGGCCACGCTGCGCCGCCACCTCGAAGGCGTGGCGGTGGTACTGAACTGCGCCGGTCCCTTTTCCTGGACCGCCGATCCCCTGGTCGCCGCCTGCCTCACGACCGGCACCCACTACGTCGACATCACCGGGGAAATCGCGGTCTTCGAGCGCATCGCCGCGCGGGACGCGGCGGCGCGGCAGGCCGGGACGGTCCTGCTGCCGGGGGCGGGCTTCGACGTCGTGCCAAGCGATTGCCTTGCCGCCCATCTCAAGCGGCGTCAGCCGGGGATGCAAAGGCTGCGCCTCTCCATCGCCGGCCTGAGCCAGGCGAGCCGGGGCACCGCGCGCACCGCGCTGGAGGCGCTGGGACAGGGGCCCATGGCGCGGCGCGGGGGCCGGGTCGCGGAACTCGAGACGCCCCTCCGTGGCCGCACGGATTTCGGCGAGGGCCCGGTCGGCACCGTCAGCGTCAGCTGGGGGGACGTCGCGACGGCATGGCATTCCACCGGCACCCCGGACATCGACGTGCTGTTCGAAGCTTCGCCGCCCCTGCGCGCGGTGTCGCGCGTGCCGCGTCCACTTCGCTCCGCCCTGCGGTTGCCACCCGTCCAGCGCCTCCTGTCGCGGCTCGTGGACAGGATGGAGCACGGGCCCTCGGCTGAGTACCGGCTGCGCAGTCGATGCCGGCTCCTGGCCGAGGGGTGGGATGCCGACGGCGCCCGTGTGGCCAGCCTGATGGAGACGCCGGAGCCCTATGCCCTGACCGCCCGGACGGCCGTCGCGATCGCGCGGCGCGTCGCGGCGGGAGACGTCCGCCCGGGCTACCACACGCCCGCGACCGCCTTCGGCCCCGACCTGGCACTGGAGTTCGACGGCGTCCGGCGATGGGACACATGAGGCCCTGCGTGCGCGACCGTGCTTCGCCGGTCGACAGGCCGCGGAGACGGAGCGAAGGCCGATCGCAGAACCTGCCTGACGACGCGGCGCGAACCGGATACGGTCGCGTTTCGACGGGCGGCTCGAGGGTGGCCCATTCATCCTTCCGACTGCCAAGGCCCGCCCCATGACCATCACGCATCTCGTCACCCATTCCGGCGGCTTCCATGCCGACGAACTGCTGTCCTCCGTGATCCTGACCCGCCTTTTTCCAAAGGCGGCCCTGGTCCGCTCGCGCGACCGGGACTGGATCACACCGGGCCCGGGCCGGATCGTCTACGATGTCGGCCGGGCCTACGACGCCGAGCACCGGATCTTCGATCACCACCAGGCCGCGGTGCCCCTACGCGAGAGTGGCGAGCCATACAGCTCCTTCGGGCTGATCTGGAAACACTACGGCCACGACTACCTGCGCGCCCTGGCCATCCCCGAGGCCGACCTGGACGAGATCCATGACAGCTTCGACCGAAGCTTCGCCCTTCCCGTGGACCTGGCCGACAACGGCGTGATCGAGCCCTCCGCCGCCGGTCCGCTGGCGGACCTGACCCTGCCGGCGCTGCTGGAAAGCCTGAAGCCCGCCTTCGACGCCCGGCAGGCCGGCGCCGACGACGCGGCCTTTACTGGCGCGCTGTCCGTCGCCAGGGTCTTCGTCGAGGCCGCGATCGACAGGAGGGCCGCCCGGCGACGCGCCGAGGCCATGGTGATGGCCGCGATCGAGGAGGCCGGTGCCGCGCGCATTCTCGAACTGCCCATGGGAATGCCCTTCCGGTCGGCCATCGAGACGGCGGGGGCCGATCACCTGCTCTTCGTCATCCACCCGCGCGACGACGATTGGGCGCTGACCACGATCCGCAAGAGCGGTGATACGTTCGAGGCCCGTGCCGACCTGCCCGCCGCATGGGCCGGCCTGACCGATGCCGCGCTGGAGGAGGCGTCCGGCGTGGAAGGCGCCCGGTTCTGCCACAACGCCCGCTTCATCGCGGTGGCGAACACGCGTGAGGCGGCTCTGCGGATGGCCGAATTGGCGGTGGAAATGGAGGGGTAGGTGTTCGGTCTCGATCCCTTCGGGCCATTGGAGGGGAGGCAAGAACTCGTCCCGGATCGACATTGCTCCGATCTCTCGATCGTGGGGGAGGCGTGATCTACCCCCTGAAAAGGGGCCCTCCTTGAAGTCCAGCCGTTTGCATTTCGTGGTGCATCTTCTGGCCGGACGCCTTGTCGGGACGACTCCATCGCAAGCACCAGCTACTGGATAAGTCTTCGGGAACCGTCTGTTTCAGATTTCTGCCGAGCGGACGTTCCTGCCCTCCGTTGCGAACAGTCCATATCCAGTCGCCCGGGGCCTCAAGCCCGCCAGGGCTTTCCGGCCGCTGCCGACACGCATTGGCGGGCGCGGCGAGAATCCGAGGTTACGCCTTCGCCTCGCCAATGAGCCGAAAACGGACGCCTTCGGGATGGAAGTCCAAATGAGCGTCGCCATCAAAGTAAGAGGCCACGACCTCCTCGATCAATCTCGACCCGAAGCCGCGCCGTGCCGGTTCTTCCACGACAGGCCCCCCAGTCTCGATCCATTCGAGGGAAAATACGGCCCCATGGACGCCCCATGCGATCGAGACGCTGCCGGTTGCATTGGATAATGCGCCATACTTGGCCGCGTTCGTCGCAAGCTCATGGATCGCCAGCGACAGACCAAGCGCCTGCTGCGAGCCAAGATGTACATGGGGGCCGGCGAAGCTTATGCGCGCTGCCGTATCCTGATGCGGGGCGAGTGCCGCATCGATGACGATATAGACATCTGCCGTTGCGAAATTCGCGCCGGCGAGAACTTCCTGCGCGCGCGAAAGAGCCCCGAGCCGGGCAGTGAGGGCCGCGCGGCCTTCTTCGAGACCTTGGGCTTGCCGGAGCGTCTGCGTGGCAATGACCTGCACGATCGAGAAGATATTCTTCATTCGATGCGCGAGTTCGTCGTTCAGTAGTTTCTGGAGTTCTTCTGCTTTCTTGCGATCGCTGATGTCCGAGGCGGCGCCCATCCAGCTCGTGATTTCGCCGTTTTCGCCGAAGAGCGGCACCGCGCGGGACAACGCCCACCCGACCGATCCGTCGACGCGGTTCACCTTGTGCTCGATGTGATAGGTGTCCTTCTCCGCGATCGCCCGCCGGATCTCCTCGCGGACGAGGTCTCGGTGCTCTTCCGGGATGTAGTCTTCCAGCCAGTTCGCATTCCCCGCGGACGTATCTGGAATGAAGCCGCCGCCGGAAAGTTGCGCGAGTTCGCTCCAGTCGGCGTCGATCCGGTAACGCACCTCCGAGGAGGATAGGACCAGGGCATCGAGCTGGGCGGTGAGCTCTGCCCGCTCTTTCTTCCCTCGTTCCGTTTCGCGATCCACGGCGCCGCGGATGGCCTTGTCCCCGACTGCATTGGCCGCGATCGCATCGCGTTCGGCGCGAAGCGCAGCAAGCTCCGCTTTGAGCGTCGAAATCTCTGCTCGAAGAGCAGCTTTGCAGTCGGAGGTCTCGATGTCGGCCTCGGAACTCGGTCGGTCGGGGAACGTCACGTCTTCGCTTTCTGGCCGCCGGATACTTTCACAACTCTAATCCGACGTGCCGCACCATGTCGAACCTGCCACGCCCGCTGGATGGAGGCCATGGAGGTTAGCTTAGCCTCCGAAAAGCACATATGCACCACGAGATGCAAAGGGCTGGACGTCAGGGAGCACCACTTTCCAGGGGGCAGGCCAACGAGCTGCGCGCCGTGTGGGGTGACCCAGAGGCTTCATCCATCGCCTCTCTGAGCTCGGCTACGACACCGACCGCATGGAAGACATGCGCCGTCTCATCTACGCGCCGAACAGCGACGTTTTCGACGTGCTGGCCTTATGTCCGTTTACACTGTCGCCGCGGCAATAGTTAAGCCAAAATCACCGAGAGCCCGCAGAAAAACTCCAGTGAAATCAACGCGCGATATCGGAGACCAGACAACTTTGTCGCGGCCGCCGCCAAATCAACGGCCAAAGCCGTGCCAAACAAAATCGGGGAAAGATCTGCCAAGACACAAAAAAAGCCGCCCGGAAGGGCGGCTACGAAGATATCCTGATTTCCTCTCGTTAAAGGTCGGCTCTACGGAAGACCAGAGCTTTCATCTGATCTCGCGGAAAGATCGGCTTCACGCCTGCCCGCTTCAGCCGACGCATCTCGGTCTGCGCATAACACCCATTCTCCTTCGCAAGCCTCGCCAAAGAGACATAAGACTTCTCGAAATCCGCGACTGCATCCTCTGGAAAACGGTGCCGGCTCGTGCCGCGAGCATTCAGAGTTTTTTCCGATGCAAGGAAGGGATTTCCGTCAGGATCCAGTGTTCTTTGGAGGAAGTTTATTCCGGACGCGGGGATTCCAAGCTGATCGCCAACCTCCCGTGCCGAAAGGCCAGCCGCGGCGGCCTTTTCGGCCATGGCACGCCTGACCTCGTCCGGATCAACCAAGATGGATCGAAACCGCAAGTCTCCAGGGATCGCTTCAACCCGGGTCAGAGAGCGGTCAAGAACAAGCTTGATGATATCTGTGACGGTTTCTCGGGCGATCTCCGATGCTTCGATGGCGTTCATCATGCCCTCGCTGCCCTTGGCGACGGGGCGGGCGGCACCACGGAGCCGGTTCAGAAGGCCATCGAGATCGTTCTTGGCGACCTGTGACAGCAACCCACCACGCTTGCCCTGACCTGGCGCAAGCTGCTTTACGATACCGCTTCGCACAAGCATCTGCGCCTGCGTCCGGTTACAGTTCAGGTAGGCCGGGATCTTTTTGATCGGGATGGAGTTCTGGACGCGGCTGGCGATGTTCTCGCCCTGTGCGGCATCAAAGCTGAAACCTTTGTTTCCCTGTGCATCGTGAGGAACGAGCCCAACCTCGACAAGCGCAAGACGCAGGGTTACGGGGTGGAGCCCCGACGTCCGCACCAGAGACGGTACTGAATGCCGAAGTCGCTTGGAGACGACCTTACCGAGCAACTTGGTTCCAGGATCGATCGCCATGGTATCCAAGATGTGGTCGCGCACAACGCCTCGGATTGGCCCGGGATCTTTACGTCCCTTTTCAGAATGTAGCCACTGATACAGACGCCCGAAGGCTGCCTGAGCACCACCTGTTCCCTTGATCTGCCACGACCGCGCGGCGATTTCGTCCAAGGCGGCACGGATACCAGAAGGGCCTGCAACGGCGGCCTCGAACCCGGCTGCTCCTGCTTCATCCCACTCCAAATTGCTGAGTGCCTTGAGATTGGTATGGGCACCAAAGACCATACAAGCCCCGAGCATTTCGCATGCACGCGAAGCCTGGTCGATGCTTTGCCGGTCCAGCCATCCTGCACCCGCTTCGCCCTGCAAGCGTAGTTCAACGTAGCGCTGCAGCGGCGAGCAAACGCGCGACTGTGCCTCCACCGCCTGCGCCGCGAGTTCCGGATTGCCAGGCGCGACAAGATTCATGTCCTGAAACTGCTCGAAGAACCCCCGGTTGCGCCGTCGATACAAGGCGATCCGATGTTGCGGACATGTCCGCACCGGCGCGAAGGTCCATGTGACGCGTCCAACTCGGCTGCCTTCGCTCGAGTTACCGACATTCACATCTTCGAGGAGGCAAGCCGGGCAATAGGTCGTGTGTGTGCGTAGCGCAAAATTTACTCCGAAAGTCTCGGCGCGGTGGCGAAACGACCGGTTCCCGACCGGCCGAACACCGCATGCTTCGATGTCTTCCCCAGGAACACCGGTGAGGCCAGAAAGCCGCCTCACGCATTCAGCATTTGTCTCGACTACACTCTGGCGGCTGATTTCCATCATTTGCAGCCAATCGACGCAATCAAGATTGGCATGAAACCTCGCCATCCGAGAGCACCAGGAAACAGTGCTCTCTCCGGCCATCGGTGGGAGTATTGGCAACATCAGCATATGCTCACACCCTTTCCAGTTTCTTCTTCTGACGCTTCGTCCGAGCTTCCTCATACTCTTCAGCCTGTTGGTCGAGATCGACCGACAGCCATTCAGACACCAAGAAGACGTTGCCGCCGGGATCGCTGCTTTCTTCCTTGACCCAAGCCACTGCGAAATGATCGATAGTGAGATTTTCTTCTCCATCCATCAGCGCACTTTCGATGGCGTGGAGGATGAACACGACCGCACGACCGAACCGCCTGCGGCTCGCGTGAATTAGGCGAGCGGCCAAGTCGTCTCCCAAATCAGCCTGGAGTCCGGCCTCAACACAATACGCGTCAATCAAGCACAAGAGACTTCCCTCGTCCGCGCCAAACTCAAGGTCGGTGGGACGAATCTTGGTGAAGCGACGGGAGACTTGGGGGTCATAGCCAATCACTTCACCCAATCGCTCTGTCCCGCTGAGAATAAGAACCACCGGATGGTCGCCCTTCATCAGCGACTTGATCATGCGCAATGTCTTCTCGGTTTCCATCGCAGAGTCGCCCAACACCAGGTCCTGGGCTTCATCGAGCCAGAGAACGACAACCCCAAGCAAGGCGAGACGATGCCGAACGGCCCTCCAGACCATGGCCGCAGTCGCGTTATCGGAGACGCCAGACATTCCGCTGGCCTCAAGTATGGCAACCCCCACACTTTTCAGGGTGGCAGGACTTGGAACATCAAGCGAGAGGGACCGCGGTTCACCAGTTTCTTGATTAGGTGCCAAGATATCGATTTCCGACAATACGGATTTTATGGCGGTTGTCTTGCCTCCGCCAGAACCCTCAATCACCATGACTCCACGGGCTTCGTTCCCGGAATAGCGCGCAGGGGCCGGAATCAGTTCGCCGGCATCATCGACGTCAAAACACCGGAGCAGATGCAGTCGTATCTCCGCATCACGCTCGTTGGGAACGTACATCTCGCGAAGCTGTTTAACTTTGGAACGAATATCAGCGATATCGGTCATCACTTCACTACCTTCCTGACAGGAGTCCATTTTGCCGCCGGAACGGCATTGGAATTGATCTTCTTGGATTTCGGATTGTCGGCCCGTCGCGCCGGCTTGGCACGCTTGGGAGGGCATGCCGCGGTGGGCTTCGCGGCGGTGGACTTGGCTTTCTGGGCAGTCGCTGGCGTTTCAGTGGGATCGGGTTCGCAGGGCGGGATCTCTTGGCCAGGTTCCTCGCCGTCGTCCAAAAGCGAACCACCGTCGACCATGTCGAAAGTCGAAAAGAGAGATGCTTCGAGGCGCTTGAATTCCTTTTCGGAAATCGACTTGTCCAGAAGCCCAAAGACGGCCGCCTTGTGCGCGGAAAGAGCCTCGATCTCGTCGATCGCTCGAAACACCGTCTCCTCGTTCCAAGTTTTTCGCCCAGCCGACCGGGCACGAAGCGCTCGGCGGCTCGTCAGCCAGACGTGGAGGTTGACACCGGCGAACCTATCATGAACGGCAGGAATTTCGCGCCATTCGCCATCAAGGAAAACCTCGATTGCCCCCAGGTCTTCCGCATCCCAGCGGATATCGACGACCGTGGGTCCGGACTGGATGAACCGGGCCGCGAGGTCTCGGTGATGATACTTGATGCCCATGACAACGATGCCGGATTTCGAGATTTTCCGTTTGTCACGAAGCCCGAATGCCAGCCTTTTACTCCGCGTGTCAGGTAGAGCCCGGAGCGGATAGTTGCCGTTGGATATATCCTCTTCCCATTGCTCGCGGGGTGTGAGCCCTCCGAGGCCAGCATGCGGAGAGTTGTGGTAAATATCGGCGATCCAGCGGACCAAGGCGAAGGCGACATCTGACGCATCCAGACATGCGCGGCCTGTCGCGGGATAGTCACCCCTCTCCCTTGGATTGGAAAACGTTCGTCCGCGAAGCCGTGGCATGAGATCGAGACCTGCCGTGTGAAACACTCGCTCAACGGTCCCGCGCATGCCCGGAATGCCGCCTATTGTCCTGAGGAACGACATCCCCAAGTCCATGCAGGTACTGCTGAACAAGTCTGCTTTGAAGGCTGGGCCATTGTCCGAGACAAGTAGTTCGGGAATTACGGCATAGGGCCATGGGCTCAGGGCACCTACGTCGTCTGCCCATTGACCTTTGTCACTCATCACCATGCGAAGGCATTCACGTGCTGCACTGGTGGTCGGATTTCTGGTGAGTTTAGCTCCAAGGATGACCTTTGTTCGACAATCTATTGCGAGAACCAGCCACCAGCGCGCTTTCTCCCCGTTGAGTTCCAACGCCTTTACGAAGTCTTCCCCAAAAACCTCATTGAGTTTTGCAGAAAAGATCATGGATATGAGGTCAATTCGCCACTCATCAATTTCGACGCGTTCACCAGGTCGGGAGACCTGCACGCCCTTCGCGACGGATCGTAATTTCTTTATTGCGTGATCACGGCCCCACCGTGCGATAAGGACCTTCAGAAAGTCGAGCTTGCCAATCGTTGACAGAATGGCGTCACGCCCCGGAATATCCAGCAACTCTACTCGCTCTGCCGCCGGCTTATCCCTGTTCTCGGCCTCGCGCCTCTGATTTTCCTTCCGGAACCCGCGCCGAACGTCTTGGACGGTCTGCTTTTTGGTCTTTCTCTCGGTTGTAAGGTAGCTCGCCTGAACAAGCTCCATCATCAGACCGAGCACCTCCGGCCTATAGGCAGAGGTCCTGTTCCCCGAATACGAAAGATTGTCGACCAAGGCTGACAATCCGTGTTTCCGATATTCAGCGACAAACTTTCTGATCGTGTCCGAACTGAACAGGGTAACGGTTACCTCGGGCTTGCCGCCTCGCTGCTTCCGGCCAGCCTTCTCTATGCGCCGATCACCACGGTTCTTCCGTTCGTGCTCGAGCATCTGCTGCTGAGAGGCCACCTCTTGGAAGTAAGGTTTAATCAGCTCCTCAATCTTGTCTCGGGACTTTTCAATGTCGTTGGTGTTATTGCGAATTCCCAGTTCTTCGACTGCCATTACATGGGCATACCGGCTGAAAAACCGTTCCCTTGGCTTATCGGGAAGATCCGAAACCCTGAAGCTGACGTCTGCCAGCCCCACCGCCGGCCTCAGATCGGCAGGAAGGTAATACCCGACCTCATGCTTGACGCGCCCCATCGTGCTCAAGCGGCTTAGATTGGACATCGGAAACTGCTCGGCCAAGCCAATCCCATCTGCAGGCAAGAGTTCTACGTCTTCGCCGACATATCTGTTCATACGAAAGGCTTTGCCGTTGATCGTTATCCGATCGTGCTCGCTGATGCTGAAGCCGGTCCCGACAGGCTTGACCTGTTCCGCCGGCACCATTCTGAACGGAACACTCATCTTACGCCCTCCTTGCGCGAAACCAGCGTCGCCGGGGTTATCCGCTCATTTTGGGGCACGAGCAGGTCACCGGAAGAAATGAGCTTCAGGAGCGCGTGGTAGCCACGAGCTCCGAGACCGAGATTGTCTGTCAGGGTCTTGATGCTGACGCGCCCCTGAAGATTCCCCACGAGCGCCCGGGCGGCATCTTCGGCATCTGGATCCCGATCACGAAGCGCGACGTTGATGTTTGCGTTGTGCAGCGCTTTTGCGTCGATATCCTGCTCAGTCAGCAACCGGACCGAATGGGCAAATTTCTTTTCCTGCACCCACCACGCGACTGTCCGCATGTGCTCGACAAAGCGACCGGACCGAAGATCGATCGTCGGCTTGATCGTGCACGCAATGCGCCGACCGTCGGCTTTCGTCAGGACCATGTCGAAGAAATGCCGAAGCTCGTCCCGGCGTCCATAGACGAAGCACACCTGCTCCCGCACATCGACAACATCCGGGCGCGCGCTTTGCTGGTGCACATGGCACTGTTCCGTCCAGGACTCCGATGTGATGCGCGTCCCCGCACCATCTCCGAGCACGCTGAAACCAGTGCAATGCCCTTTCGACGCGTTTGCGATCTTCCGGTCGGCCCGAGATGGTTCGGGCAAGACTCTACCCTCCGAAAAACACGGCATGTTCGTTCTCCTTTTGCATAGAGAGACCGCCAGCCGGCACGGCGGCCGACAGCGCCCGAAGGCTGCGGTCCAATTTATTGGTTTGTGGCGAGGCTCAGCCGATACGGGCTGGATCCGCTCTTAAAACTCCTAATGTTTCAAGGAGACGGTGACTCATCCGCGAGGAACGAGATATGGAAAGTCGCGACATCTAATCGGAGCATTTTTTCCGGTCCATGGCTAACTGCTTCAAAGGCAATGTTGGCCAACCTTTCTCGCGACGAAGAATTTTTTCTTTCGGGCGTTTCTCCTCCATCTCAGTGATTCTCTCGCTAAGGAATCCGATCACGAGTCGTCTGGTCAACGCCGGAAGATTTCTTTATGCGCCGCGAGTGGTGCGCCGTACTGTCAGCGCGGCTTCACGCATGGAACTCGTACGGCAAATCACTGAAATTTAATCCAAATTCTGAAGTTGAGCTTTCCCAGACTATGGTGGTCAACAATCTATAAATTGTGCATGATGTGTGAAGTGGACCCTCCATCTTGAGTCGCCCTCAAGCAGTAGGAGCCCTGCGGTGGCAACAGCAGCATCTTTCCGAACGCCAGATGCACGAAGGTCGGCGCTCAAGCTGGCCGAAACGATTGGCGTGGAAAAGGCGGCTCAAGAGCTGGGTTTACACCGAAACACGCTGAGCAACTGGAAGCGTCGCAAGAAGGAGCAAGGGGCACAAGGTTTGAAGCCCACACCTCGGAAGCATACGTCACATCCGCAGATGACGCCTGCCGCTACGGTTGAAGCGATAGTTCGTCTCGCTTTGGCCCATCCTTCTTTCGGCTGTTACAGGCTTAAACGGCTCCTGCCTTCGAATGCACGCCAGGTCTCTACCACTACGATCCAGAACATCCTGAACAGGGAAGGTCTCGCGACACAAAGAGGCCGCCTGATTGCCTTGGAGGATCGTGGAACCCTGGACGGCCTGAGCAACGAGCAGACAGAGTTCGTCAGACGCATGAATCCATGTTTCCCCAAGTGCAATGTTCGCAATCAAGGTTCGGGGTGGGCGTTGGTCGCAGGGTCATGGAAGATACATTCTGATCGCACGCAGAGCGACCTACTACTGTTCGTCATTCTCGACGTGTGGACCGGGTATGTTTTTGGCGTAGTGACTTCTGAAGATGGAAAGAAGAAGGCATTGAAGAGACTGAACCAGCAGGTTTCGAGGTTCTATGAGGGATGGGGATGTCGGGTTCAGTCGGGAGTATCAGGAACTCTGTGTATCTGGCCGCCGGCCCGGTTCCGTCGTGACCGCTCTCAGCCGTGCATCGGGC
>CANMTR010000032.1 GCA_947500825.1 uncultured Paracoccaceae bacterium
GACCGCAGAGAGCTTCCTGGGCTTCGTCGACATCACGTCGATCCGCCTCTGGCTACGCCATTTGTCAACATGACCTAGGCGATTTAAATCAAAAATTCGTAGCCATTATAACGATCAACATAATCAGCGAAGCCCCTGCGATCACGGTGCTGGCCATGGCCCAGCCGCGCCAGAAGCCGACCGACCCGCGCTGCAGCAGTGGGACGAACCCGTTGGGTCCGGCACGCCGTATCTGCGACGCATGGAGATCGCCCAGGAACTCGGTCATTACCGCCGGTCGGTCCTGCGGGCCGTAGGACAATGCGCGCGCCAGCGCGCGGCCGGTTGCTGCGGGGAGGTCGGGCCGCAGATCGCCTAACGTATGAAATTTCCACTCTTCGGCCGACTTCGGCAGGACTGCGCGGCGCTCCAGATCCAGTGGAACCCGACCCGCCAACATCTCGAAGGCCATCGCACCCAGCGAGTAGATATCGGATCGGTTGGACACGCCCCGTCCCATCAGCACCTCCGGTGCGATGTAGTTCAGAGTTCCCTCGGGCAGGTCAGCTCCCGACCCGGTGGCGAGGTCGGCGAACCCCGACACCCGGACCGAACCGAAATCGATGATCCGTGCCACGCCGTCGTCGGACAGGATGATGTTCTCGGGCTTGAGGTCACGATGGACCATGCCCATCCGATGGAAGACCCGCACAGCGGAGACGAGAGAGGACAGGACGGTGTGCACTTCGGCGATCCCGGGGTCGGGATTGCGCCGCATCCACTCGCGGAGCGTCTCCCCCTCGATCCATTCCGCGACGTAGTAGAGGAAGCGGCTGTCCCTGTGGGGCAGGATCTTCATGACCTGGGGATTGTCGATCCGGCGGCCCACCCACTGCTCGAGGGTGAATCCCTCGAGATACCGCGTGTCCTCGACAAAGTTCCGCGACGGCGCCTTTAGAACACGGCGCGTCTCCTCGCCGGCCTCGCGCACCAGGTAGACGTGGCTGCGGGCCGTCGAATGCAGAACCCGCTCCACCTCGAACCCGTCGATACGGTTGCCGGGCTCCATCGCAGGGGGAATGACCCTGTCGGTCAGTCGGCGGTGGGCCTCGGTCGGCGTCTCAGAGGGCAGGTGGGTAATTCGCAGCAGCAGGCAGCTGAGGTTGTCGCCGCTGCCCGCCGCAAGAGCCATGTCGCAGACCGTTCGTGCTGCAGATTCAAGCTCGGAACGATCCGCCAGACTCCGCCCTACGAGGGCATGCGCGATCTCGGCCTCGTCCAGGACCCCGTGCACGCCGTCCGAAACCAGGAGATAGACATCGTCCTCCTCCATGGCGTCCTGCAGGTAGTCCACGCGGATGTCCGCCTCGATCCCCAGGGCGCGGGTCAGCGCGCCGTCGCCGCCCGTGAAACGGGCGACGTGGTCCTCGGTCAGGCAGGCAATGCGGCCGGCGCGTAGCCGCAAGCAACGAGTATCGCCGATATGGACGATATGCGCGGTGGTCGACCGTGCGACGATTGCCGTAAAGGTCGTTACCTGCCCCTCGGCATCGGGCGAGCCGCTCCGGTTCTGCGCGAAGAGCCAACCGTTCAGCGCCGAGATCAGACGGGCGGCGCAATCTTGCACCGCCCAGCTCTCGGGCACCTCGAACCAGTCGCGGGTGAACTGCGTGACCGCCAGTTGCGCGGCGAGGTGGGAATTGCGCCCGGTGGTGATGCCGTCGGCGATGCAGGCAACGATACCCCTGGTATGCCGGTCGTAGTCGCGCAGGGGCATGCATCCGGCGATGGCGTCGTCGTTGCGCGACTTGCGCCCCGCTTCGCTCGAACCGCCGAGGATTCCCGCCAGGGGCTGGATAGGGAACTGGCTGGGGACGGTGGCGTATCCTGGCCGGGAAGGGGCCGTCATCGGCGGCCCCGGCCCGGCCAGGGGGTGGAACATCGCATCGGCCGGCCTTCCCTCACGCCATGGCGCCGTCTGTGTTCCTTGAGGCGCGGATGCCGACATTGATCATGGTGACGTTGCCGTCCTCGTCGACCTCGCCGATCTCGCCCGTCGGCTCCTCGAAGAAGAGGAGCGCGACGAACCCGATCACGGCCGTGCCCGCGATGACCAGGAAGAAGGTGGAGCTGTCGACCACCGAGAAGATGATGAGGTAGATCACCGCCCCGACATTGCCGTAGGCCCCGGTCATGCCGGCGATCTGGCCTGTCAGGCTGCGCCGGATGAGCGGCACGACGGCAAAGACCGCGCCCTCGCCCGCCTGCACGAAGAACGAGCACAGCATCGCCGCCAGCATCGCGACCCAGACCGCCCAGCCGCCGTCGATGACCGACATCAGCGCGTAGCCCCCCGCGAGGCCCGCGGTCAGGATCAGGAGCGTCGACTTGCGTCCGAACCGGTCCGAGATCATTCCCCCGCCCGGGCGCGAGACCAGGTTCATGAAGGCGTAGGCCGAGGCGACCATTCCCGCGACAACCGGCGTCAACTCGAAGGTGTTGGCGAAGAACAGCGGAAGCATCGAGACCACCGCAAGCTCCGAGCCGAAGGTGGCGAAGTAGAGGACGTTGAGTATCGCGATCTGCTTGAACTTGTAGCGCTGGAATTCGGGAACCTCCCCGGTGAAGACCTGCCGGTTGGCCCGCAGCGTCAGCATCGCGTCGTAGGCATAGAGCACCAGCAGCCCGCCATAGATGACGTAGCCTGTGACCGGACGGAAGAGGTCGACATTGGTCAGCCGCCACGTCAAGAGGGCGAGCGCCAGGTAGAGCGGCACCTTCATCAGCAACAGAAACCACAGGTCGCCCCTGGACGTGACCTGCAGGGCGGTAGCGTTCCTCGACTTGAAGTACTTCGACCCCTCCGGCACGTCGCGCGCCGAGGCGAAGTAGACGAAACCGTAGACCAGCGCCATGAGTCCGGTCAGCGCCACCGCCCACCGCCAGCCGTTCTCGCCGCCGAAGATCAGCGCGATCGTCGGCAGCGTGAAGGCCACGGCTGCCGAGCCGAAGTTGCCCCAGCCGCCGTAGATCCCCTCGGCGGTTCCGAGCTGGTGGGCGGGAAACCATTCCGACACCATCCGGATCCCGACCACGAAACCTGCGCCCACGAAGCCCATGGCGAAGCGAGCCAAGGCCAGTTGCGTGAAGTTCTCGGCGAAGGCAAAGATGAAGCAGGGGATCGACGAGAGGATCAGCAGGCCCGAGAAGACCCGGCGCGGCCCGAACTGGTCGGTGGCCATGCCGATCAGGACCCGCGCGGGAATGGCCAGCGCCACGTTCAGGATCAGGAGCGTGCTGACTTCGGACTCCGACAGCCCCATGCTCGCTTGGATCTCGGTCAGGATTGGGGCGAGGTTGAACCAAACGACGAAGGTCAGAAAGAACGCGAACCAAGTCAGGTGCAGGATCTTTATTTTCCCCGTAAAGGAGAAGATGTTGAAAGCGGTTTGGGACATGTTCGGCCTACCTCTTGGCTGGCGTTTCGGCCGTGGGCACCGGTCCGGCACCACGGCAGGCGATCGTCGGGGCGCCGGTCCGCGGATCGGCGTCATCTTCTACGTGCTTGAAGCGACCGGCATTGATGGACGGGTTGGCGGATAGCGCGGGGACAACGGACCCCGCTCTCATGCCGTGCAGGTCGGCGTGGCTTCGGGCGCCGCCGCGACGCCCGCTTTCGGCATCGTCGCCAGCAGGATCGCGGTGCCCGATATGCCCGCCTCCGAAACGCGCGGCTCCAACTCGGCCAACGGTACGACGAGGCGCCGCGAGGTCGGTCTCGTCGCGTCGGCGACCACCGTGACGGGGGCGGTCGCGGGCAGGCCCGCCGCGCTCAGCGCCTCCGCGACCGCGCCCGCCGCACCCACCCACATGTAGAAGGCAAAGCTCGTGCCCGGCCGTGCGAGCGCCGCAATGTCGGGGGGCGGTCCGCTTTCGGTCAGACGACCGGTGGTCAGCACCAGCGTGTCGGTTCTACCTCGTTCGGTCAGGGGTGTACCGGCTTCGGCGGCGGCGGCGCAGGCGGCGGTCACGCCGGGCACGACCTCGCAGGCGATGCCGGCGGCACGGGCGGCGTCGAGCTCCTCGCGCAGGCGCCCGAAGATGCTCGGGTCACCGGATTTCAGCCGCACCACGCGGCGCCCCTTGCGAGCCTCGGCGACTATGGCGGCCGAAATGCGCTCCTGCGGCCAGGCATGAGCCCCCACGACCTTGCCCACATGAACGCGCTCGGCGTCGCGGCGGGCCAGCTCCAGGACCTCCGGATCGACCAGCCGGTCATAGAAGATCACGTCGGCTTCCTGCAGCCGCTCCACCGCGCGCAAGGTCAGCAGATCGCGCGCGCCGGGACCCGCGCCGACCAGGGCAATATGGCCGCACGTGTCCGTGTCGGGGGCGCCACCTGCCTCGATGGCGGACTTGATCTCCTGCAGGGCCTCGCGCTCGGCGCCACGCGTCCAGAGCGCGCGGGGCCCTTCGGCGAAGACCCAACGCCAGAAGGCGCGTCGGCTTTCGCGGGGGACGCGCTGCGCCACGGCGGCGCGCATCCGCCCGGAGAAGGCGGCGAGACCGCCGAGATTGGGCGCCAGCATTTCCTCGACGCGGGTCTTGATCTGGCGGGAGAGGACGGGGGCCGTGCCCTCGGTGCCGATTGCCACGACCACCGGGTCGCGGTCCACCAGCGACGGCGTGGTCAGGTCGCACAAAGCCGGCTGGTCGACGACGTTCACAGGGCAGCCGGCCTCGGTGGCGAGCGCGTGGACGCTGGCGTCGAGGCCGGGGCAGCCGGACCCGACGAAGGCCATGGCCGCGCCGCGGAAAAGATCCGGCGTGATCGGCCCCGCATGGTGAGTGGCGCGGCCACCGGCCACCAGCGCGTCCAGTTCAGGGTCGAGCGCGGGGGCGGCGAGGATCAGCTCCGCGTCGGTCTTCAGCATCAAGCGCGCCTTCTGCGCGGCTGTCTCGCCACCGCCCACGATCACCACCCGTCTATCGGTGGTGCGGATGAACATCGGGAAACTCTTCACGGGTGCACTCCTTCAGGCGGCGCGGGGGCGGGCCCGAAGCCGGGAAGCGCCGTATGTGCCGCTTCGCCGAAGGCCGCGATCTCCTCGGATGTCTTGCCCTCTATCCGCATCGGCATCGGGATCGGGGCCACCGCTTCGGGGGCCGCGTTTTTACACCTCATCAGCGTCACGGCCTCGGGGGCCTCGTTCGATGGCATCGACCGGACGCGGCCTTGACCGCGGGCGAGGATGCGAACATGGGGGGCGCGGCTCACTCCGCGGCTTCCTTCGTACTCTCGCGGGAAAGAAGGGCGGCGATCTCGGGCCTGCAGGAGCCGCAATTCGTGCCCGCCGACAGGGCCGTGCCGATTTCCTCCACGCTCGTCAGGCCATCGCTCTCGATGGTGGTAAGGATAGTGTTCACGCCGACACCGAAGCAGGCGCAGAGGATCGGGCCGGGATCGGGCATGTCGCCCGGGGTGCGGCCAGCCAGCACGTCACGTGCCTCGCCACCGGGCAGCGTGACGAGAAAGTCGCGCATCAGGCCCAGGGGCTCGGGACCCGCAAAGAGGGCCGCCAGAAGTCGGCCGTTCTCGATGAACGCGATTCGGGCGATGCCCCTGCTGTCGGTCACTACCTGCGCGGGCGTTTCCGTCAGGCCGAAGAGCGCGCGCGCGGCGGTCTCCCAGTCGGCGGGCAGGGCAGTGCCGGCAAGCTCCATCCGCCACCCGGCGGTGGCTGACGCGACGGCCCAGTACTCGGCGCAAGGGGCGGCGCCGGGCGTCATGGGCGTTCGAGACACCGCGAAGCCGAACCATCGGGCGTGGAAAGGGCGCGCGGCGCAGACCGCCGCCTTGCTCTCGGGCTGTCCCGAGATCGGATCGACCGCCTCGGCCACCAGCGCGTCGATGCGGCCCGTGGGCGCGGTCTCCGCCGTCCAGTGCATCGGCGCGAAGAGCGTGCCGGGCGTCACCGCGTCGGTGACGGTGGCGCGCAGGATGGCGCGCCCCGTGGGACTGGTCAGTTCGACCAGGTAGTCGGACCGGACCCCCAGGCGCGCCGCGTCGTCGGGGTGGATCTCCACAAAGGGTTCTGCGAGGTGCGCCGAAAGGCGTGGAGAGCGCCCCGTCCGCGTCATCGTGTGCCACTGGTCGCGGATCCGACCGGTATTGAGCCGGAACGGATAGCGCGGGGATTGCTTCGCCGCCGGCATGCGCCATTCGACTGGAACGAAACGCATGCGCCCGTCGGCGTGAAACGACCGCCCGTCGGCGAAGAAGCGACCGCCGCGGCGCGCCGCGATCGGCCAGCGTACCGGCTCCAGATCGGCGTAGTCCGCGTCCGACAGGTCCGCCAGGGCGGAAATGTCGAAATCGAGCCCGAAGCCCCCGGCCACGCTCGACAGGGCCGCGTGTTCGCGGAAGATCTCGGCGGGCGTCTCGTAGTCGAACGCTTCGGGCCAGCCCAGACGCCGGCCTACCTGCGTCATGTGCCACCAATCGGGGCGCGCGGCGCCCGGCGGGGGCATGATCGACCTCTGCCGCGAGATGGTGCGGTCGGAATTGGTGACCGTGCCGTCCTTCTCGCCCCACGCGGTGGCGGGGAGCAGCACGTCGGCCAGCCGCGCGGTATCTGTCCCGACGGAGATGTCCGAGACGACGGTGAAGGGGCAGGCGGCGATGGCGTCGCGCACCGCGTCCGCCTCGGGCATCGTGACGGCCGGATTCGAATGCATGACCCAGAGTGCCTTGATCTGCCCCTTGGCCACCGCGCGGAACATCTCCACCGCCTTGAGGCCGGGAGAAGCGGGCATGGCCGGTGATCCCCAGAAGCGTTGCACCGCAAGGCGGTGGGCAGGGTTCTCGAGATCCATGTGGCAGGCGAGCGCGTTGGCGAGCCCGCCCACCTCGCGCCCGCCCATGGCATTGGGCTGGCCGGTGACCGAAAAGGGGCCCATGCCCGGCCGCCCGATCCGTCCCGCCGCGAGGTGACAGTTCAGGATCGCGTTGACCTTGTCGGTGCCGGAGGTGGACTGGTTGACCCCTTGGCTGAAGACGGTGACGACCCGCTCGGTGCCGATCCACATCCGGTAGAACTCGGCCACCAGCGCGGGGTCGACGCCGGTGGGATCGAGGGAACCGGAGCGGGCGGATGTCAGCGCATCGTCCATGCCCTTCGCATGGGCGACGTAATCACCGTCGATCGCGCCGCTTTCGTGGATCGCCGACAGGAGCCCGTTGAAGAGCGCCACGTCGGAGCCGGTAGCGAGCTTCAGGTGCAGGTCGGCGCCGTCGCAGGTGGCGGTCCGGCGCGGATCGACCACCACGATACGAGTGCCGCGGGCGGCGCGGGCATCGAGCGCCCGGCGGTGCAGGATCGGGTGGCACCAGGCGAGGTTGGAGCCCACCAGCACGATCAGGTCGGCCTCGTCTAGATCGTCGTAGATGCCGGGCACCGTGTCGGTGCCGAAGGCGCGGCGGTGGCCCGCAACCGTGGAGGCCATGCAGAGCCGGGAATTGGTGTCGATGTTGGCCGAGCCGATGAAGCCCTTCATCAGCTTGTTGGCGACGTAGTAGTCCTCGGTCAGCATCTGGCCTGAGACGTAGAAGGCCACGCTGTCGGGGCCGTGTTCGGCGATCGTGTCGCGAAACCGTCCCGCCACGTGGTCGAGCGCCGCGTCCCAGCCCGTCTCGGCGCCGTCCACGCGGGGCGTGCGCAGGCGCCCCGCGTGCCCCACCGTCTCACCTAGGGCCGCGCCCTTCGAGCACAGGCGGCCCCGGTTTGCGGGGTGGTCGGGATCGCCGGCCACTGCGAGCCCCGCCCCGTCGGGCGTGAGCAGGACCCCGCAGCCGACGCCGCAATAGGGACAGGTGGAGCGCGTGGAAATCACCGGCCGCCTAGCCTCACCATGCCTTGTAAGGCAGGAACTTGCCGGTCATCTCGACCTTCACGCGGTCGCCCTTCGGGTCCTCCACGCGGCTGATCTGCATGTCGAAGTCGATGGCCGACATGATGCCGTCCCCGAATTCCTCATGGACGATGGCCTTGAAGGAGGGGCCGAAGACCCCCGCAATCTCGTAGAGGCGGTAGATGCACGGGTCGGTGGGGATGTCGCGGTTCCAGTCCTTGGACGGGCTTTCCTGCAACAGCACGACCGCCTCGTCCGACAGGCCGAGGGTCGCGGCGAGCGTCTCGGCCTTGTCCTTCGGCATCGCGCCCATGCCGGTCGCCACGGCATGGGTCCAGACCGGCGACATGCCGATCGCCTCCGCGATGCCTTCCCAGGTCTGGCCGGTGGTGCGCTTGGCACGCAGGACCGCCTCGGTCACGTCGTCGCGGGTCATCGCCTCGCGCGTCATCTTGTTCATGGTCGTCTCCCTTGCTTCTGGATGGGGCCGGGGCAGCGTCGCCGCCCCGGAGGGCCGGCTCACTCGGCCGGATGCGCCTGAATGTTGGCGGTCTCGGCCACCTCGCCCGTGCGCGTGGTCTTGTAGTGGGTGGCGTAGATCATCGCGCCAACGAAGGTCAGCCCGCCCACGAGATTGCCGATGACGGTGGGGATCTCGTTGTAGACGAGGTAGTCGCCCCAGGTGAAATCGGCGCCGAGCAGGATCCCGATGGGGAACAGGAACATGTTCACGATGGAATGTTCGAACCCGAGATAGAAGAAGATGATGATCGGCATCCACATGGCCATGACCTTGCCGGACACGGTGGAGGACATCATCGCCGCCACGACGCCCGTGGAGACCATCCAGTTGCACATGACCGCCCGGACGAAGAGCGTCAGGAGGCCGCCGGAGCCGGCCTCGGCGTAGCCCACGGTGCGCGCGTGACCGATGTTCATGAGCCGCTGGCCCACGGCGTCGGGCTCCGTCGTGAAGCCCATGGTCAGGATGATCGCCATGAAGATCGCGGTGGTCATCGCACCGGCGAAGTTGCCCACGAAGACAAGGCCCCAGTTGCGCCAGAGGGTCTTCTGGCTGACGCCCGGACGCCTGTCCCACAGCGCAAGGGGGCAGAGCGTGAAGACCCCCGTCAGCAGGTCGAACCCCATCAGGTAGAGAAGCGAGAAACCGACGGGAAAGAGGAGCGCGCCGATGAGGAAGTTGCCGGTGTTGACGGCGATCGTGACCGCGAAGGCGGCGGCGAGGGCAAGGATCGCGCCGGCCATGTAGGCGCGGATCAGGGTATCCTTGGTGGACATCTTCATCTTCATCTCGCCGGAATCGACCATCTTCCTGGCGAAGTCTTCCGGTGTCACGTAAGACATGGTGGTCTCCTTGGATCAGGCGGCGTCTGCCGCGATGAGGGCTTGCGCGTCGATCAGGACGCGGCCGTTTTCGACACGGACGGGATAGGTCGCGATGCGCGCGTCCTCGCCGCGGGCTTCGCCGGTCTCGAGGTCGTAGACCCAGTTGTGCAGCGGGCAGGTCACCTGGCGGCCGTGGACGATGCCCTCGTTCAGGGGGCCGCCGAGATGGGCACAGGTGTTGGAGGTGGCGAAGACCTCCGCCTCGCCGGTGCGGAACACCGCGACGCATCCGGCGCGCGTCTTGATGCGGCGCGCGCCGCGAAGGGGGATGTCTTCGAGGGGGCCGATATCCGTCCAGCTCATTCGGCGGCCTCCAGGGTCAGGTCGGCGAGGGGCTCGTAGTGGCGCTTGGTCTCGGGCGTGGCGCGCTCGGCCCAGGGGTCCTTCTGGTAGACCGACTGCGATAGGTCGAAACGCTCCACGAGGCCCGCTCGCCCGGCATCGACCGAGAGGGTCTCGATCACCCAGTCGAGGCCGACCTTGGCGATCCACTTGTAGGGCCGGTCGAGATACTTTGCGTTCTCTCGGTAGAGCTGGACGAAAGCCACGATCCACTCGACCGTCTCTTCCTCGGTCTTCGCCTCGTGCAGACGCTGGATCTCCTTCAGGTCCATGCCGGCGGCACCGCCGACTCCGATCTGGTAGCCCGAGTCGACACAGATCACGCCCACGTCCTTGCAGGTCGCCTCGGCGCAGTTTCGGGGGCAGCCGGAAACGCCGAGCTTGACCTTGTGCGGCGTCCAGGAGCCCCAGAGCCGCTTTTCCAGCTTCACCGCGAGGCCGGTGGAGTCCTGCGTGCCGAAGCGGCACCAGTCGGTCCCCACGCAGGATTTCACCGTGCGAAGGCCCTTCGTGTAAGCGTGGCCCGAGACCATGCCGACCGCGTTGAGGTCAGCCCAGATGTCGGGCAGATCCTCCTTCTTGACGCCGAGGATGTCGATCCGCTGGCCGCCGGTCACCTTCAGCTCGCCGCCGTACTTCTCCGCCGCGTCGGCGATGGCGCGCAGCTCCTCGGCGTTGGTCAGCCCACCCCACATCCGGGGCATCACCGAATAGGTGCCGTCCTTCTGGATGTTGGCGTGGTTGCGCTCGTTGACGAAGCGCGACTGGGGGTCGTCGTCGTAGTCGAGCGGCCAGTCCGCCAAGAGGTAGAAGTTCACCGCCGGGCGGCAGACGTGGCAGCCGTTGGGCGTGGTCCATCCAAGTTCCTGCCAGACGGCGGGCTGCGATTTCAGCTCCCGCGCCTTGATCAGGCGGCGCACGTCCTCGTGGGTGAGATCGGTGCAGCCGCAGACGGGCTGCGAGCTGGGCATCTGGAAGTCGTCGCCCAGCTCGCAGGCCAGGATCTGCTCGACGAGCCCCGTGCAGCTCCCGCAGGAAGCGGACGCCTTCGTCTTCGCCTTGATCTGGCCCAGGTCGCCGGCCCCGTCCGCGATCGCCTCGACGATCTGTCCCTTGCACACGCCGTTGCAGCCGCAGACCTCCGCCTCAGGCGGCAAGGCTGCAACGGCGGCCAGAGGGTCCGCGGCGGACCCTCCCTGATAGGCGGGTCCGAAGATCAGCGTCTCCCGCATCTGGGAGATGTCGGTGCCGTCCTTGATCAGGCCGAAGAACCAGTTGCCGTCGGCGGTGTCGCCGTACATCACCGCCCCAACGAGGCGGTCGTCTTCGATCACCAGCCGCTTGTAGATACCCCGCGCGGGGTCGCGGAACACGATGTCCTCGCGCCCCGGTCCGTCGGCGAAATCGCCCGCCGAGAACAGGTCGCAGCCGGTGACCTTCAGCTTGGTGGAAAGCTGGCGGGCGGCGAAGCCGTCGCCTTCGCGCTCCATCAGCGTATCGGCCAGGACCTTCGCCTGGTCGTAGAGCGGTGCCACGAGGCCGAAGAGCTGGCCGTCGAACTCGACGCATTCGCCCACCGCGTGGATTGCGGGATCGGAGGTGCGCATGCGGGCGTCGACCTCGACGCCGCGGGCGACCTCGAGGCCGGTATCGGTGGCGAGCCGCGTCTCGGGGCGGATGCCCACGGCCATCACCACGAGGTCGGCGCCGATCGTCGTGCCGTCCTCCAGAAGGACCGCCTCGGCACGGTCGTGCCCCAGGATCGCCTTGGTGGACGCCCCGGTCAGCATGGTGATGCCGCGACTCTCCAAGTCCTTCTGCAGCAGGTAGCCGGCCGCGGGGTCGAGCTGACGCTCCATCAGGTGCCCGGCGAGGTGGATGACCGTGACCTCCATTCCGCGCAGACGCAGCCCCGCGGCGGCCTCCAGCCCCAGGAGGCCGCCGCCGATCACCACCGCCCGCGCGCCCGCCGCCTCCGAGGCGGAGATCATGGCGTTCGTATCGTCGAGGTCGCGGTAGGCGACGACGCCGGGCAGGTCGCGGCCTGGGACCGGAATGATGAAGGGCGCCGATCCGGTGCCAAGGACGAGCTTGTCATAGGCGACCTCGTCCGTCTCGGTGCGCACCATGCGGGCTGCGCGGTCGATACCCACCACGGGCTCGCCGAAGCGGCAGGTCACGCGGTTGTCCGCGTACCAGGCGTCGTCGTGGGTGACGATCTCCTCGTAGCTCTTCTCGCCCGACAGGACCGGGGAGAGCATGATGCGGTTGTAGTTACCCCGCGGCTCGGCGTTGAAGACCGTGACCTCGTAGGCGTCCGGAGCGGCCTCGAACAGATGCTCCAGCATCCGTCCGGTAGCCATGCCCGCGCCGATGATGACGAGTTTCTGCATATCCGTTCCCTCAGAAATACCAGGCGACGATGTGAGCGAGCTCGCCGCCGCGATGGATGGGCAGGGCGACCATGGAGGCGTAACCGGCCGCGTCCGTGCCGCTCTCCACCACCGGCAAGCCGGTTCCCAACACCTGCCCTACGGTTCCCTGCCAGGCATTCACCCGCCGCTCCCGGCCGGCGTTCTCGGGATCCCAGAGCGGCCCCTCGCGGTCGCATATCCCATCGACGAGCTTGGCAGCCCTTTCATGCCCGACCCGGGCCGCGCGAGCGTCCCAGATCTCGAAGCGGCGGGCCAGCGGCGTGCCCGGTGCCGATAGGAGCGTCAGGACGTAGTTCTTCCCGCCCGGCACCGGCACCGGAAGCCCGAGGCCAGTGGTCAACCCCGCTGCGCCCGCGCTCTCGCCGCGCACGAACCCGTGGCCTGAGCCGAGATCGCGCAGCAGCATTGGCGTCCTTGACGACCAGACGCCGCCGGGCAGCCCCTGGCCACGCGCGAACGACGTGCGCCGGGAGACTTCCCCGAATTGCACCGCGGCCCCGTAATATCCGTTGTCGAGGCACAGTATGCCGTCCGTTTCGGCCCAGACCTCGATCGCCCCTGTCCGCCCGTCGCTGTCGGCGCAGAGGACGACAAGCACCGCCTTGAGCGTCGCTCCGGCAAAAAGCGGCACCGCCACTGCGCTGGTCAGCCCGGCCTCCCGGGCGGCCTCCGTGCGCTTGAATCCGGTCCCGTCGAACTGCGTGAGCACTACGGGACGGGCCTCGGCCCAGGCCCGTCCTGGCAGGCCCTCGCCCTTGGCGAAACTCTCGGCGCTCGAGACATCGGCGAAGCCGTCGAGTGTCCCGTAGGCGCCGCTGGACATGACCAGCCGCCCGTTTTCGGGCACCCAGATCTCGGCAACTTCTATGAAGGTTCGCGCCGACCGCTCTATGGGCAGGGGCGTATCGAAGGCTGTCTCCATCAGGGGAGTTCCGCCGTCGGTACATCGGAGTTTTCAGACGCTGACCCGCGCCCTGACGCCGAGAGTGTCCGTGCGGAGTGCGCCGCGCTCGCGGCGATATCTATGACAACAGGTTCCAATGATGCTCCTCGTCGGATACCGGCGCGGGCCGGGGCGAACACGAAAAAAGCCGCTGACACGCATCCGCCGGAGGGCGGACAGGTCGAGCGGCTTTGCTCATTCATCCCGGTCATCGGGGGGCGGGTCTTCCGGTGGACGCCTTTGCCCGACCGGCAAGATTTGTATCCGTGAAGTTACGGTTGCCTTGAAGGGAATTCAGCGTCGCTGCCCCGCCGTTCCGCGTTGATGGACAATCTTGCGGCGGAATTGCACGGAATGTAGGCGTCAGGAAAAGGCCGGTTCGAAAACACCACCGTCGAAAAACACGTTGCGGTAGAGAATCGCGCCGCCGCGGATATGGGTCGCGGCGGTATCATGTTTCGGCGCGCCCTCGACCCGCGAGGACGCCGAGGGCAGGTTCGCCGATGTCGTCGCCAGCGCCGCGCGAAACAAGTCGGTGCGAAACACTGCGCTACCCCGGCGGGCCGCGTCGAACTCGCACAGTCCCGTGCGTGCCGCGAGGCGGCGGGCAATCCATTCGCCTTGGCTGCGCCACGGCAGTTGCGCCGCGCTCTCGTGGAACAGGACGAACCTTTCGACCTGCCGCATGTCCCCGTCGGACGATATCAGGATCCGACCCGACAGGGCCCGTTCGATGACCTCCGGGGCGACGTCTAGGTATTCGCGTCGCGCCAGTATTTCGGCGGCGAGCGTGTGCGAAGAGGGGTCGGACAGCCACCGGCCGGCGCGCCAGACCGCACGGATCAACCGTGCCGAGAGATCGGGGTGCGCGACCGGCCAGTCGGCGCGCATCGCCAGGATCTTCTCCGGAGAGAAGGACCAGATCGCCGTTCCGGGCAGCAAAAGCTTGCCGAACCCGGCATCGACTGCTTTCGATCCCCAAGGTTCGCCGACGCAGAAGGCATCGATCTCACCGGCGCGAACCGCTTCCCCCATCATCGCGGGGGGAATGGTGCAGATCACGATGTCGGGGCGGTGCGGAAGATCGAGGCCTGATAGCCAGTACCGGACCAGCTCCGCATGCATCGAGAACGGGAACGGCACGCCGATACGTAAAGGCGACGGTGCCACCGCGATGAGAGCGCATCCCGCGGCGGAGGCATCGTCGAATCCAAACCCGTGGCCCGCGGCCGCCATGCGATCGGCCAGCGCGGCGCTGACGCCGATAACGTTACCGTTGATCGACAGCACCGAGACCGCATCGAGCGCGGCATCGCGTGCCCCGAGACCCAAGGCCCCCGCCACTGGCACCGGCGAAAGCATGTGCGCGGCGTCGACTCGCCCGAATGTCAGCATGTCGCGCACGATCGACCACGAGGCCGCAGGATGCAGCAGCAAGTCGAGCCCCTCCTCGGCGGCGAACCCGATCTCCCGAGCGACGACCAGGGGGGCGCAATCGATCAGAGGCAGATATCCCACAGGGAGGGCAGTTAATCTCATTCTAGAAGCCCCGCAGCCATCACCAAGGCCTCCGCGACGTCGGCAACGCGGCGCCCCTGATCCATCGCCGTCTTGCGCAGGAGCCTGTAGGCGGCGTCCTCGTCCACCCCTTTGGCGCGCATCAGCAAGCCCTTGGCGCGATCGATGAGCTTGCGCTCCTCCAACGCCTTCTTCGTCTCCGCGAGTTCGGTCCGCATGCGCTGAAAGAGATGGAAACGCGCAATCGCGGCGTCGAGGATCGGCTTCACTCGGTGTGCGGTCAGGCCGTCCACCACATAAGCCGACAGGCCGGCCTCGATCGCCATGGCCGACAAGCCTTCCTCCGTCCTGTCGGTGAAGAGTGCAACGGGGCGTTCCAACGGTCCCGAGGCTGCCGCCAGTTCCTCCAGGATATCGCGTGAGGGATCGGCCACGTCGATGAGAACCACATCGGGATTGTGAATGCGGATCTGACGCGCCAAGGCCGCCCGTTCCGCGACGACGTGGATATCGTAGTCGCCGGCGCTCCTCAGAGCATCAACGATCAGGCGAGCTCGGGAGGAGTCCGGCTCTACCACGACAATGGAAAGGGGGCTGACCATGAAGAAAAGTGATGGATCAGACGGAAGCAAGAGCCAAGATTCGGGAATTGCCAATTACCCGCATGAGCGGTTCCTGCGTAACTCGTCCTCATGTTGTTTAAAAATGTGGCGCCATCTTCCACTATGTTGGCAGGTTGCAATGTTTTGGTAAGCCATGGACGTTGCTTCGCCCTATCGGGTAGTTGGTGGGCGTTGTCGCAAAAGTCTGATCACGAGAGATTCACGTCGCGAGTCTATGCCGTTGGACGCACTCCATGAGCGATCCGTTTTCCGTCCGCTATCGCCCGATGAACTGGTCCAGCCACAACGCATTGCTGCGCAAGCGGGAATCGCTACTGATCTGGATCGAGACGGACATGACCTGGCGCGCCGCGTAACGGTCGGCCTGGACGTCCGCCGGTCTTCTCCGATGCCGCCGTCCAGTTCTGCTTGTCGCCCAGGGTTCTGTTCAAGCTTCCCTTGCGCCGGACCGTCGGAACGGTGGCCAGCCCGCCGAAGCTTGCAAGGCTGGACTGGCCAGTGCCGAACTTTTCTACCCTGTGCGGGCGGCAAAAGACCGTGGCCGTTCATGGCCCCTTATCGCCGCGCGGATGGTCCGCTGAACCTGCTGGTCGATAGCACCGGCATCAAGTTCCTCGGCGACGTCGAACGGCAGGCCCGCAAGCCACGAGTGCAGGGCCGCCGCCAATGGCGCAAGGTGCATCGGGCCATGAACCCGGCCACATCCGACATCCGCGCCGGGGGAGTCCCCCCAGCCCCGACGGCGACAACCCGGTGCTCCCAGACCTGCGCGGCCAAATCCCGGCATGCGAACAGATCGGTACGGTGACCGCCGACGGCGCGTGCGAGACGCGTCGCTGCCGCACCGCCATCATCGACCGGCAGGCCACTCCGATGATTCCGATCCGGAAAAACGGCGGCCTCTGGAAGGAAAGCTGCCCGGTCGCGCGCCAGAAACGCCTTGCGCGCCACTTGGTGCGACGTTCGGGCGTTCTGGAAGCGCGGGACAAGCTACCACGCCCGCCGCCGCATCGAGGTAAAGATGCGCTGCCTAAAATCTTTCGAGCGCATCGTGGCGAGAGATCTCGACAGACAGACCGCCGAAATTCGCATCCTCATCGTTGTCGTGAACCGCTTCAACGCCCTCGGAACCGCCGCAATCATTCGCGTGGCATGACGTCAGCGGGGCAGGGGGAAGTCACGCATAAAGCGTGAATTGCGCGACAACGCCCGTTTCCCTCACCAACCGCATGTTCGGGCGCTGTGCCGCTTCGCAGATCGCCTCGGCGTCGGCCGCGTCGTTCGGCGGGAAAACGATCCACTCGATCGTTTCCCACCCCGCCTCACTCTACCGCCGCCCGAACGGCTTTGCATAAGCCGACGGGATCAGCCGCACCTCATGGCCGGAATTGTCGATCTCCCGCCCCCAGGTGATGGACCCTGCCGCACGCCTCCATTGCAACGGCGCAAAACGGGAGGCCGCCGGGAAACTCGAGCACCCGGCCACAACGCAGCTTCCTGCGAAGCACCGCGCGCCCCGACGCATCGGCCCCATGAAGCTGGAACACGTTCTTCGCCAGATCGCGCCCGACCGTGGCAATCTCCGACATGACCGCTCCCTTCCGTGGATCATCGCTGACCCAGCTTGGCACAACCGATGCCGTCGGAGGCGGTCACACCGTCAGAGCCCATAGGGTGATCTGCGCCCTCTTGGCCCGGAGCCGATCGGCTCCCCGCGCGTTTGGCACCATATGCGGGCGTACGGCATGCCCGACGATGCGAGGAGCAGGACCATGACTGATACGAGCGTGAAGAAGGTAAGCCTGGAAGCCTCCCCCGAAGGGGAGATGGGACAACGCTACCTGGCCACAGGCACCAAGCTGGGTATGCGCCTTTGGGACGAGGCCGAGCCCACCGATGGCATGGGCGGCCATACCCGCGACTACGAGACGGTCGGGTACGTGATTTCCGGGAGTGCGGAGCTGACGCTTGAGGGACAGACCGTGCGGCTCGAACCCGGCGACAGCTGGGTGGTGCCGGCAGGAGCGCAGCACGATTACCGAATACTGGAGGCGTTCACGGCCGTCGAGGCCACGTCGCCGCCGGCGCGGGCGCATGGCCGCGACGAGGAATAGGGCAAAGCGGCGCGGCGCCGCCCTCTCGGCGCTGACCGCGCGTTATCGGATGCTCTCGGAGCCGGGCGAAAACATCTTCACCCTGCCATCGGGTCTGGTGAGCCATCTACCTACGAAGTTCGCCCGGGATCGAGTTGGCAGACCCGGCTACTGTTCGGTCCCGGGATGTGGTGGCGTGGATTGATTTTGAACCGATCTGGTTCTTCGGTCCAGCATTTGACGACGTGTTCGTATGGCGTGAGGCCGCGTAGGGTCTTGAGGCGCCGGACGAAATTGTAGGCTGCGACGAAGTCGGCGAGATGGGTGCGGAGTTGGTCGTGGCTGCCGTAGTGGTATCGCTTCACGGTAGCCTCTTCGATCGTGCGGTTCATCCCCTCGACCTGGCTGTTGGTCCAAGGGTGGTTCACCTTCGTCAGCCGATGCTCGATGCCTGAACTGGCCCCCGTTTCGACCGGACACTCAGGCGTAACCATGGAGGCTTAGGCATATGCCTAAGCACGTGCTTATG
>CANMTR010000033.1 GCA_947500825.1 uncultured Paracoccaceae bacterium
GATACTGAACAAGACAAAGCCCGCCGAAAAGGCGGGCTTCGATGCTCAGCAAAGTTCGCTAAAGTTGGTTGCGGGAGCCTGACACCACCGAGATCTAAGAGTGAGGTCGCGCCCAGTGGAAAGAGACCATCCCGGGCGCGACAGCTTCAACGCGACGGTTCCGGCGTCGAAGCGGCATTCGGGCGCGCACCCTTCTCCAGAAGGAGGGAAACAACCGCACCGGCGAGGAGAGCCCAAAAAGGGGCGCTGATGTTCAGGAATGAGACGTTGGACATCGCCACGATGAGCGCGACGAAGGCGCCGATCTGGTAGCCCCGATCCTTGTCGAATGCCGCCTGGAAGGCGCTGAGCAGGACCGTGATCATGGCAAGCCCCGCCACGGCACCGATCAACGGCCCCGGGAAGGCCATGATCACGGGAACCGCAATTCCGGCGAAGATCCCGAAGGCGGCGAAAAGGACACCGTTCAGGACCGTCGATGCGTAGCGCCCGTCGCGATCCTCGCCCGCCTGGTCGGAGGAACAAATGGCGGTCATCGGGCCCGCGATGTTGGCGTTGTGGCCGCCCATGAGGCCAGCCAGCATTCCGCCGAGGCCCGACACGATGGTCATGGCGTTGACCGGCGCTCGATAGCCTTCGGCATAGAGCACGCCGATCGCCTGGGCGTTCTCGGCGCCGATCACCAGAACGGCGAGCGGCACCGCGATGGCGAGAAAGGCGTCGAGAGTGAAGACCGGCGCGGTGAACTCCGGCGCGACAAAAGCAATGGGCGCGTCGCCGCCGCCAAAATTGCCGGTGAGCAGCGCTGCAACGAGCCCGACCACGAGCGCAGATAGAACCGGTGGCACCGCGGTCAGGAACCGCATGGAGAGAAAGAAGGCGAGGGCTGCGAAGCCGACGACGATCGGCAGGTCCTGCACCGAGGTTACGGCGCCGATGCCGAAGCGGATCAGGGCCCCGGCGATCATCGCCATCACGATCGGCATCGGCAACCAGCGCATGACCCTGCCGATGGCCCCGGAGATGCCGAGCAGAAAGACCAGCGCGCCGGCCATGATGAAGGCACCGACCGCCTGCTCGAACGGAAACGTAGCCAGGGCGCCGGCGACGAGGGCGGCGCCCGGAATCGAATAGGCACCGGTGATCGGCATCTTGTAATAGAGGCCCATGGCAAGACTGATCAGCCCCCCGAGGCCGTAGATCGCGAGGAGCCAGGCGACAGTCTGGCCATCGCTCAGATTGCTGTCTTGGGCGCCACCGATGACGATCAATGCCGGTCCCGAGCAGCCGAAGATCGCGGCCACCAGGCCGGCGCTCGCGGTCTTGACGCCGAGGGCGCGACCGAGGCCGGAGAGCCCCGCTCGGAATCCCGGCCCGCGCTCGAACAACGAGCTTTTCGTCCGTTCCATGTCGTTCCTCCCTCTTTTCGTTCGTGCGTCAGCTGCCGGTGAATGCAGGCGCGCGCTTGCCGTGAAATGCTTCGACGCCCTCGCGGAAATCATCGGATTGACGCAGTCGGCTGTAGTTCAGCCCCTCCAACTCGATCGCGGTGCTCAACAGGGCGTCGTCAGTGTCGTTGAGGAGCTTCTTCGCGGTCCGCTGGGCGAGGGGAGAGAAACCGCGGAGCTCGTCCACGAGCGCATCCACGGTCGATTCGAGCTCGGAATCGGCCACGCATTCGGTGGCGATGCCCCAGTCGAGGGCCTGCTGGCCGCGGATCCGCTTCGAGCGCATCACGATGTCCTTGGTGCGGGTCACGCCGACGATCTTCTGCAGCCGTGCCGAGCCGCCCGATCCGGGGATCTGGCCGAGCTTCTGCTCGGGGAGAGCGTAGCGCGTTGTTTCGGAGGCGATCCGGAAGTCGCAGGCGAGCGAGATCTCGAACCCCACGCCGAAGGTGTAGCCGCGATTCGCGGCGATCACCGGCTTCGTGCACCGGGCCGGCGCGGCAATGTTCCAGGCAAGCTTCGAGACATGCTCGGGACTTGCGTCGAGGAAGCCCCTGATGTCGCCGCCCGACGAGAAGTGCTCGCCCTCCGCGCGGAGGACGATCACCCGCACCCGCGGATCTGCGTCGAGCGCCTCGAAGACCCGGGCGAGTTGGTCGCGCGCGGGCATGGAGATGACGTTCAGGGGCGGCCGGTCGAGTACGATGTCGGCGCGTTCGCGGTCGGCATCCACCCCGACGCGGAAGCCGTCGAGTTCATCCACACGGTCGATGTCTTCAATCTGGTCCATGGTCAGTCCTTCAAGGTCAGGTGTTGGCGGATTTGCGGGATGTCTCGGGCTCGTAGTCGCCGGAAACGAGCTTGCGGCGAAGCAGCTTGCCGACCGGCGACTTGGGGAGTTCGGAGACGAAGACGTACTTGCGGGGCCGGCGGAAATTGGTCAGGCCGGACGTCTTGCAGTGGGCGTCCAGTGCCGCCTCGTCGACATCGGTGGCGCGTTTGACGAAGGCGGTGACGACGCTGCCCCATCTTTCGTCCGGCAGGCCCACGACGGCGACCTCGGAGACCGCCTCATGCAGCGACAGGCAGCTTTCGACCTCGACCGGCGAAACGTTCTCGCCTCCGGTGATGATCATGTCGTCCACGCGGCCGGTGACGAAGAGATCGCCATCAGCGTCGAACACGCCGACATCACCGGTGAAGTACCAGCCGTCGCGGATCGACTTCGCATCGGCCTCGGGGCGATTCCAGTAGCCCTCGAAGGCCTCGTCGCCCTGCATCAGCGCGACGATCTGACCTTCCTCGCCAGTGGGGGCGGCCGTCTCTGCGGTGTCCGCGTCCAGGGGCACGACACGTATCATCTGGTTGACCCCGGCGCGGCCGGCCGAGCCGGGCTTCGCCGCGGCGTCCTGGTGGATCGTGCACGTGTAGATCTCGGAGGAGCCGTAATGGTTGACGAAGAGGTCCGGTCGGAACGCCTCCTGGAGCTTCTTCAGGAGGCCATCGGTCATCGAGGCGCCGGCGAAACCCAGCTTGGTGACGCTGCGCACACATTCCGGCGCGAAGGCGTCGTGATGGACGATGTCGTGATAGAGCGTCGGTACCAGGTAGAGGTTGGTGACGCGGTGCCGCTCCATCGCGTCGAGGGCGCCGGGGACGTCGAATTTCGGCAGGCAAACGAAACCGCCGCCGATCATTGACGCCGCGAGGAGCGAGCGCACCCCCATCGTGTGGTAGAGCGGCATGACGCCGAGCGTCCGTTCGCCGTGGCGATAGAGGTTCTGCGCGACATGCGCGATCGCCGCGGCGCGCTCGGCCCGATGGCGGCGGGGCACCCCCTTGGGCTTCGACGTGGTGCCGGAGGTGTAGAGCATCAGCGACCAGTCGTCCGCGGCGGCGCGGGGGCTTGCCTCCGGACCGGATTCCTCCAGCATTTGGGCGAGCCCGTTCTCACCATTTAGTGGAACCAGCGTCACCGATTCCGCGACGGTGCTGTTCGCCACTGCCTGACTGCCGCTCTGATCGTGGATGAGGACCTTCGCGCCACTGTCCGCGAGGGCGTGGTCGAGTTCCTCGGGCGTCGCCCGCCAGTTCAACGGCGTGATCACGACGCCCGCGAGCTGGCAGGCCCAGTGGAGCGATGCATTTTCCCAACGGTTCTGCATCAGCGACAGGAGGCGGTCGCCGCTACAGAGGCCCAGCGTGTCAAGATGAACGACGAGGGCGCTGATCCGTTTGAACCATTCCCCGTAGGTCAGGGTCAGATCGCCGTCCGCGATCGCGAAGGCGTTAGGATCGCGCTCGATCGAGGCGAGAAACGAAGTTCCCAGGTCAAGCATCGGTCTGTCCTCCCTTGATGCTGTCGCGGGCCTGAAGCGCTGCACGAACGATTGGCGCGTAACCGGTGCAGCGACAGAGATGGCCCGAAAGCGTGTCGCGGATGGCCGTCTCGCCGGCATCGGGATCGCGGGCGAAGAGCGCATCGAGACTCATCAGGATGCCGGCGGTGCAGAACCCGCATTGCAGCGCGAAGTTGTCCCGGAACGCCGCCTGGATCGGCGAGAGATCGGCGCCGTCGCAGAGATCCTCGACAGTGCGGATGTCCTGGCCATCGGCCTGTCCGGCGAGCATCAGGCAGGACCGCGCAGGCGCGCCGTTCACTTGCACAGTACACGCGCCGCAGACGCCGTGCTCGCAGCCCACATGCGTTCCGGTGGCGCCGAGTCGGTGGCGCAGGACGTCGTGCATCAGGTCGCGCGGCGCGACGCGGACCGTCACCTCGCGGCCGTTCAACCTGAACTGGATTTCGCGGGTCTCCCCCGCCTTCATGCGCGGCATGACATGGCCTCCTCGAGCGTGGCCCGGCCGAGGCGGCGCACCAGCATGCGACGATAGCGTGCGGTTGCATGCAGGTCGTCGCGTGCCCCGAGGCTCCAGGCGAAGTCGTTGATGCGCTCGTCCCAGTCGGCGGAGCCGGACGGCAGGTCGAGCGCTTGCGGCGTGTCGGCGACGCCCGCCACGGTGAGGCGCGCGGCCCCGCCGGCGTGGGCGATGGCAGCGCAGCCGACGATGGCGAAGTCGCCGGCCCGCCGGGCAAGCTCGCGGAAGGCGTAGCCGGCCCCCGCCTCGCGCTTGGGAAAATCGACCGAGACGATCATCTCCCCGGGCGCCACGGCGGTAAACATCATCCCGATGAAGAACTCGTCCGCCGAGAGGGTGCGGGACTTGCGGCCCCGCTGCAGCGTCACCGAGCCGCCCAATGCCTTGAGGCAGAGTGGGAGTTCGGCACTGGGGTCGGCGTGGGCGAGCGACCCGCAGATCGTGCCGCGGGAGCGGAGCTGCTCGTGCCCGACCCACGGCATCGCCTGCGCGACCAGCGGCAGCATGTCGGCGAGATCGCCGCGACGCTCCACGGTGACCTGCCGGACGCCGGCGCCGATGCGGATCACGTCGCGCCGCTCCTCGATCCTGCCGAGCTCGGGCAGGCGGGAAACGTCCACGAGGAGGCCCGGTCGGGCGAGACGCATGTTCAGCATGGGCACGAGGGACTGGCCCCCGGCCAGGATCCGTCCATCCTCGCCGGCCTCTGCCAGGGCCGTAAGCGCCTCCTTCAGGTCGGCCGGGGCCAGATAGTCGAATGCGGCAGGTTTCATCGGCTCCCTCCGATCATGCTCTTCAGGATTGAGAGACCGGTGCGTGCGCGGACCTTCATCCGGCTGAACGCGCCCGAACCCGCACCTCCGCCTGCATGGGTCGCCAAAGCGCGGAAAAACTCGCCGATGACCACGTTGGCTGCCCCGTCAAGGAGCCGGCCGCCGACCGACGCGACCTTGCCGCCGATTTCGGCCTCGTATGCGTAGGCGACATTCGTACCGCCGCCCTCGACCTCCGTCAGAGTCACGCGGCCCTTGCCCTGCCCGGTTCCAAGCGCGCCGCGGGTTACGCCGGACAGCGTTACCGCCTCTGGCTCCTCCATGTCGGAGAGGACGATCTCTGCCGTGTAGAGCCCTTTCACCGGGCCGACGCCAAGGGTCACCTCCGCCTCGAACTCGGTGTCGGATACCTTCCTCACGCCGTGGGAGCCTGGAATGATCGCGTCCAGCGTGGACGGGTCCATCAGCATGTCCCAAACCTCCTGACGCGAGGCATCCACCTCGGCCGCGCCCGTCCCGGTGAGCTTTCGGCCACCGCCCACGGCCTTGTCAGTCTCCGCGGGTCTCACACCCTCGCTGGGCTTGGGCTCGTCGGGATGGATGAGGCCGGAGAGCTTGGCCGCAGTGATCGGCAAGACGAGATCGGGACCGCGTCCCTCGGAATCGAGCGCGTCGGCCACGGCATTGGCGATGCAGACCGGCGTCGACATGCAGTTGCCCTCGCCGACGCCCTTGGCCCCGAGCGGAGTTACTGGGGACGGCGTTTCGTGATGCAGGATTAGCAGGTCTGGCATCTCGTGGACGGTGGGCAGGAGATACTCCGCCAGGGTGCCTGTCCGGAAGCTTCCGTCGTCGCCATAGGCGTATTCCTCGAGGGTGGCGGCGCCGAGCGCCTGTGCGAACCCTCCCCTCACCTGTCCATCGACCATCGCGGGATGCAGGATGCGCCCGCAATCATGCATCGTGACATAGCGGTCGATCCTGAGCTCGGCGGTGTCCGGATCGATCTCGACTCCGCAGAAATCGAAGATGAAGCCGTGACAGAGGGAGGAATTGACCTCGTCCCTGTCGTTTGGCGCGGCGAGCTCCTCGGGCGTCCAGAACACCGTTTCGCGGATCGTCTCGCCCACATCCTCGGGCAGCGTGCCCGGCGCCCAGTGGCTCGCCGCCGCGGCCCGGGCGAAAGAGACCGAGTTGTCTGGGTTGTTTCCATCGACGACGCGGCCGTCACGGAACGCGACCGTGTCGATGGCAATGTTGAGCTGCGATGCCGCCACGCGGGCGAGCTTCTCTCGTAGGCGGGCGGCGGCGAGCTTGGTGGCACCGGCGACCGCCGGGGCGAAGCGCGAGGAATAGTTGCCCGAGGCGATCGACCAGGCGTCCCGCGCCGTGTCCACGTCGGCGACGACCAGGATCGCATCGACCGCCAGGCCGAGTTCCTCCGCCACGACCTGCGCCAGCACGGTGCGGTGCCCCTGCCCCTGCGGCACCGACGCGACCTTCACGCTCACCGTGCCGAGGGGGTCGATGGCAACCGTCGCGGTGGCCTGCGCGCCATTCTTAGGGCCGGCCTTTTCGCGCGCTTCGGGCGTCAGAACGGTGGTGATGTAGCCCATGTTCGACACCGAGGGCTCGACGACGCAGGCGAAGCCGATGCCGTAGGCCCGCCCCTCGGCACGTGCCGCGTCCCGCCGGGCGCGCAGCTCGTCGAGACGCCCCTCCTCGACAGCGAGGGCGAGCGCGGCCGGATAGTCACCGGAATCGTAGATCGCGCCCGATGGCGTCCGGTACGGAAAGGCGTCGGCGGGGATCAGGTTGGTCCGGATTACGTCGAGCGGATCGAGACCGAGGTCGCGGGCGATGGCGTGGACAAGACGTTCCAGCGCGAAATAGACCTGTGGACCTCCGAAGCCGCGATTGAGCCCCGTGGGCGTCTTGTTCGTCAGCACGATCCGATTGCGGATCGCCAGGTTCGGGATCCTATAGGCGCCGGTCATGTTGCCGTGCATCCTGTAGAGCGTGGCCGGCTCCGGGGCCCGCAGATGGGCACCGCAATCCTCGATCTGGTCCCAGTCGAGCGCGGTGATGCGACCGTCGGGCTCCACCGCCGCCTCCAGACGGGTCACCCGGTTAGTGGCCGAAACCGATGCCTCGAGATGCTCCAGTCGGTCCTCGATCCACTTCACCGGAGAGCCGGCGAGGCGGGCGGCCACGCCAGCAAGGATCATGTAGGGGAAGATCCCCTGTTTGATCCCGAACGAGCCCCCGGAATCGGGGGGCGTGCGAAGCCGCATCCGGTTGCCCGGCACGCCGAGCGCCCGCGCGACGACAGCGTGGATGGAGAACGGCCCCTGAAAGTTCGCCGCGATGTCGTAGGCGCCCTCGCCCGGCAGGTACTCTGCGACGACCCCGTAGGTCTCGATCGGCGTGCAGGAGCTGCGGGGATAGACGACATCGACGCCGATCCGGTGCGCGGCGTGGGCGAAGGCCGTTTCCGGATCGCCGTAGCGGAAACGCCGCTCGTTGATGAGGTTCGTACCGAGGCTGTCGTGCAAAACAGGCGCGTCGTCGGCCAGCGTTGCGTTCGGATCGATCACCGCGGCGCGCGGGGCGTAGTCGACGCTGACCAGGTCGGCGCCGTCTTCGGCGGTCGCTCGATCCCGGGCGACGACCATCGCCACCGGCTCGCCGACGTAGCGGGCACGGTCGACGGCCATCGGCCAGCACTCGACCTCGGCCTTGACGCCAACGGTCATCGACCGGGTCAGTCGCCGAACATCGGCACCGGTGACCACCGTCGTGACGCCCGGCACGGCCCGCGCGGCCGCGACATCGATCGAGCGGATATCGGCGTGACCATGGGGAGATCGGACGAAAGCGAGATGCAGCGTGCCAGGCGACACGGCAAGATCGTCGATAAACCGGCCTCGCCCCGTCAGAAGGGTGGCATCCTCGGTGCGCTGCACCGAACGACCAACCAGTGTCTCGTTGCCGAGATCCTTCATGCATCCTCCCCCGGGTCCTGTTCGGACCGTGGGAGAACGCTAGAAGGCGGTCAGGTCCGTACGCGATCCCGTGGAGTCTCGCGACTTACCGATCCGTCTCAAATTGATCGGATACGGTCGAGGCAAGGCGGAAACGGCTTGGCGCCGACCCGGCGTGGTCGTGGAAGAATCGCGAGAAGTGCGCCGGCACCGAGAACCCCAGTTCGTCCGAGATCGCCGCGATGGAGCGATCCCGCGAGGCGACCTGTTCCACGGCCTTCTCAATCCGGACCATGTTGAGATAGACGCGCGGTGTCAGTCCAACGGTGCCCTCGAACAGTCGGAAGAACTGAGCGCGGGACAGTCCGACATCGCGGGCAAGCACATCCATGGAGACGATACTGCCGGGCGTCTCCGCGATTTGGCGCTTGGCCCGCTCGACACGGGCATCCCGTGCAGGGCTTGCATGAGACAATGTCCGGAGGGAGGAAGCGACCTCACGCCAATGGGCCATCCTCTCGATCGTGGCAATCATCAGCCGTCCGATCAGCCGTTCATGCTCCACCGCGTTCCCGGGATCGAGGACCATGGCCTCGGCGAGTTCGTGAGCCCGCCGCCGCATACTGGCGCTCACCTGCCCACCCGGAGAGGGAAAAAAGTTCGGCGCCGCGCTCGCCGTCCAGTTCCGGCGGAAAAGGCCAAGCCATTGTGGCTCGATGTACAGTGCCAGGATGATCGTCGGTGGCTGACCGGGTCGGTGTTCGTAGCAATGCGGCTGTCCTGCATTGACCAGAACGGCAATATCGTCGGTCAGTGGGACGCTGCGGCCACCCACAAGGAATTTCGTGTCATGCCCCTCGACCTTGATGAGGACATGGCACTGAGCGTGGGCGTGGCGCACGAGAGGGCGATCCATGTCGAGCAACGCGACCCGCCCGAACTTTCCTATTGCGATGCGAAGAGCCGATGACATGCAACAGTCTAAGAATTGGTCGGGAAAGGGGTCAAGCTGTGCGCAGCTTCACGCAACATGCCCCAATTCGAGCTAGTCGGCGCACAACAAATTGCGGCCTGCAGAATGCGCCGGCAGGTCATGCCGTCAAAACGCGAGAAACGGCACCCTGACGGGTGCCGTTCTGCCTTCCGGATGTCCGGGCCGCATCAGGTCGATGGATGATCCGCGTCGCCTTCCTTGGTAGGGGCAGGTTTCACATGCTGCTCGGCCGGCGCTCCCGCCTGCGTGGCGAGGAGGGCGTCGGCCTCTTTGGGCCGCAGCTTGTGCCCGGCGATCAGCTTGCGGTCGCGAGCCGTCGCGTTGGTCTCCAGGCCGGCGAAAATCGCGGCGCGTGCGGGGTCATCGAGCCCGTCCAGCCAGCCGTTCAACGTGCGCGCCATGGCCTCGAGGCGGGCACGCTCGATCCTGGCGTCCTTGTCGGCTTCCGCTTCAAGATTGTCCTTCAGACGGCTCAAGAGCGCTTCGGTCTTCTTGCTCATCGTGTTTCTCCTTTCGTGAGCGTTTCGAGTGTCGGGAGGCGCGGCCTCCCTTACCCGGAAGCTGGGATCGTCCTTTGGACCGCGGAAAAGCGATCACCGGGAATCCGACAATTTTTTCGAGGACTTTTCGTCGGGCTCTGTCCCGCCATAGCGGCGCAGAGCCATCAGGCTGCGCACCACGGACTTCCGCGCATCGCCGAGGCTCGCGAGGAGCGATGCCGGCAGGCGCGACAGGATGGCGTCGATGGCCCCCCAGGCCGAGCGCAGTTCCGCCACCTCACGGACGAGCTTCTCCTCCGCCTCCGCCTGGGCGGAGCGGCGCAAGCGCGCGAGCATGGGTGCAAAGATGCCGGCGACCTTCTTCCGCGTCGCCGGCGCCGCCTCGAGAGCCGGCGAAAGAGAGGCCTTGGTCCCCTGCCCCGGTTCGGACTCGGGCTCAATCTCCTTGGACACCGGACGAAGATCCGGCGCCTCGCCGCTCTCGTCGATCTCCACATCGCCAGAGCCGATCATCTCGGCCGCGGTGAGTACCGCCTCTGCCTCAGCCTCCCGTGTGCTGAGATTGGCCTCGCGGTCGTCGATGGCCTTCTCGCGCCTGGCGATGGCCAGCTCCCGCTCGGCCCGCCACTGCGCCGTCCGGGCGTGGTAACGCCGCTTCGGCAGCGGCTCACCGGCCGCCCGCGCCGCCCGGATCGCCGCCGCGCGGCGCTCGCCCCGCTTCAGCATGAGATGCGAGAACGCCGCGCCCACGCTGTCCTGGCCGAGCTCATAGTTCTCGATCGCGTCGTGCTTGGAGGGCTGTAGCATCCGCCGGGTCGCGATGACCTTGCACTCCCCGGTCTTCTTGTTCGTCCGGGTCATCTCGACCGTCGTCTCGGGCACCACGACCGCGTGGATGTGGTACGCCGTCTCGTCCCGGTCGCAGCGGGCATGGACGACGTCGCCCTTGAAGGCATCGCGCAGCCACTGCAGCGCGCAGGCTTCGAAGTCGGCCTCGCGGTTCTCACCCAGGAACGTCGCCATCTCGTCGTCGAACCAGGCCTTGTTGGTCGTCAGGATCACCTCGCGGAGCGGGCCATGCCTAGTGGGGCGCCATGGGTCCTTCGGACCTTCGAGGATGCGCCGCTGGACATCTTTCTTCCGCCCCCGGGCCTTCAGGCTCTCGATCTCGGCGACGTGGTTCTCGAGCGTCATTTCCGCGATCCGGTCGAGCGTCGTCTTGGCCCAGTCTTCGCCGCCGATCAGCAGGTTCCTGTCGGGATTGCTCCGGTCGCGGTCGACGTGGTTCAGGTCGCCGTTCTTCCGCAACCGGTGGGCCTCGTAGCCCGCCAGATCGCTTGGATACATTCCCCGCATGCGCATGACGATCGCGTAGGTCTGGGGAGTATAGGCACCGTCCATCTTCCGATCTCCTGCAGGTGAACTGCGCAGGAGATCGGAAGATGTTCGGGCACGCGGAAATCAGGGACGGGTCAGGCGAGAGCTCGATACATCGAAATCGGTGGCACCAAGCCCAAGCTGACATTCGCGGCCCTGTGCTGGGAGGTCAGCAGTGCGGGACTTTCCGGTCGTTCGGCGGCCAAGCAATGCAACTGCAGCATGACAATGGAGACGCTCGCAGATGCAGCAAGCGGGGTTCTGCGCCGCGGCGCAAATCACGGAAGCGGCCGTTGAAGGCTGCGCTGGGCCAACGGATCTAAACCCACCGTTCGCTGCGCCTCGTCGCGGTGCCGCCGATGCGGGACAAAGCGGACCTCGGACGCATCAACACCCAATCCTCAGCCGATTCGCACACCCTATAATCTATACCTTGACTACTTCCAATCGACGAATGCGAAGCATTTCCATTACCATCTTGGAATCACTAAATTCGGAAATATCAGCCAAAATTACTTCGCAAACTTAATCTTTTGTAATTTTATTTAATCTACGATATAGATCTTTAATCATACCCGCGCCAGATTCCCCCAAATATCCCTGTTTTTCAAGACGTTTTGCAATCGAAATCGATCTCTGAAGTCTTTCAATAGGATTATCGCCAAATTCCGCCAGCCTAACCATACTATTTAACAGACTTCGGCTCGAACGCTCATCTTCTGGATCTGCAGCAACCAGTCTCTCTCGAATCTGAAGCCCAGAAAAATAGTGCCTAAGAGCAGCATCACTTTCACCGCTCCTCATGAGAAAATCCCCAAGCCTATCGTGGCTTGTCGCAAGATTTCTTTGCCACATACTATTCTGCGGATCCGATGAGGCCATATTCTCTGAAATTGAAATAGCTGCATTATAGTAATTATGTGCGTCAGAATTCTCACCACGGGCCACGCTATAATCACCGAGTCTAGTTAGTCCGCCTAGCAGATTAACTTTTGCCTGATGGTCTTGGAAGTTGACTACTGCTAAACGCTCAAGGGTCTTAATGTTTGCGCGAGAGATTTCGAAAGCATCAGTAACGTTTCCATAGCCACGATAAATTCGTGCGATTTTTTCGCGTCGTGTCGAAAGCATACTTAGCCAAAAAGTTCCGTGAGTTTCTAATGATGTTAGCCTCTCCGTAATTGAAATAGCGGTACCAAAACAATCTAGCGCCAGTTTTTTCTTACCAGAAGCCAAGTATATGCCGCCGATCTCGTCGTATATTGCAGCTAAATCTTCTTGAAACAGGATATCTGCGGGATCAATACTTGCCAATCGCAGCCGGATGGTAAGGCTAGCTTGGTATAGATCGAGGGCTGCGTCCAATTCTCCGCGTACAACGTAAATATTGCCTAGACTACCTTGACATATTGAGAGGTCTCGCAGCCTTGAAGGCTCCGTGGGATCGGCTTTAAGCAACTTCCTACTTATAGCTAAAGCTAATTGAAAAGAATCTAGCGCCGCATACTCGTCGCCGAGAGCAGCATAAACTTCACCAACCTTTTGGAGGGCAACGAAAACATCACGCTGACTAACAAGATCGGCTGGCCGAAGCGAGCATATGTTCTCTGCCATTGAAAGGCTTTTCTGATAGTAAGACAGGGCGTCGTTGTACTCGCCACGCGTCTGATGAATTTCTCCCAGCTTAGTCAAACTTTTGAAATAATTTCTTGTCCATTCAATATTGTACGGATCAGCCGAATAAAGGCCTGCTGCAGCTTCAAGACACCTTTGGTAGTAACTAGCTGCAGCGTCTACTTTAGATTGCAACATCCGCAATGTTGCAAGTCTATCTCGAACTATAAATAATTCGCTCCACGCCTGATCGGTCATTTCTTGGGGTGGGCAGTCGTTTAGAACGGCCTCCAACTCAAACCAAAGTTGGCCGGCATCATTAGTTTTCCCAATTTTGAAAAGCGTCTCTGCAACTATATCGGCAAGGTCGAATGGTATTTCTTGAATGCTCCACTTGCGAGAATTATACCCGCTCATAAATATAGAGGCGGCGGCATATCCCCCTTCGTAATTCCCCCGCCGATTCTCCGTTTCAATAAGACGAGAGAGAGCCAGTCCGGCCTCAGGAACTCCGGCTCTTTCCATCCTCGTTCCCGCCAGCGATAGCGCTTCGGCCAAATCATCTGAGTTTAGGCTTTCGAACCGTTCGGGTGCGGCCACAATTTCCGCCAGCAGATCGTCGAGCGCTTGTATGAGCTCCGCTTCCTGCGGCCAGCTAGGCAAATCGCGCCGCGCCATGCCACTCTTGCGGTATTCCTGCGCTACATCGTAAAAAAGGCGTTCGGTGAACGCGCCAATGTCATTACGGGAGCGGTCGACGATATTCCGCAAGAAGTGGTATGTCCGCTCACCGTCTTCGAGGCCGGTACGGGTCTCACCGTGCAGGCGCGCCCGCCCCAGCCGGTCCACCAAATCCACGACGAACCGATTTCCCAGCAGGGATGCGACAATCATGCTATGCCGGACCTCGGCCGGGGTATCTTCGAAGCGCTCCATAACGACGTCTTCGATCGGAAGGTCCGCCAAGGCCAAGACGGCATCGCGCCCCGCCTCCGTGAGCGAACCAGAAGGGTCGGTGGCTTCGAACCAGCGCGGTTTGCGCTCCATCCGTGCGATGATTTGCTCGAGTTTGCGAGGATTGCCGCCGGCCTTCTCGACTATGGCGGTAACATCCCCTTCCGCGAGACCAGGAAATAGATTGCGGAGAGCCCCATCAAGATTTTCGACGGGATCGCTGAGGTCGATCTGCAGGAACGATCCATCGGACAAAGACCCGCCACCTTCTCCCGCGAAAGCCCCCGGCGTGGTCGGACAACCCGTACGGGCGTGATCGAGTACCTGTGCGACATGGCTTGCACGATACCGGTGGCCCGCTGCATCCGTCCAGGGACCGAGCTGGCGGCTCCAGTGCGTCAGCATAACGAGAAGCGGCCAGCCCTCTCGGGCGCCACGTGCAAGGAGCCGTTCGAGAAAGGTGGCCATCGCCGGGTCGCGGTCGGCGAACTGGGCGTCGTCGACAAAGACGACAAACGGAATGCCCGCGAACTGCGGCGAACTCGGATTGAAGAGGCGGGTCAAATCCGCCATGACCGCCTCGACCACGGAGTCAATCTGTTCGCGCCCGTCGGAGAGGGCCTCCGGTGTCTCTCCGTAATGTCGCCGGACGATCTTGCCGATCTTAAGCGCCGATTGGCCGAACCGCTTGACGAGACCGAGACCGCTGATCTCGGTACCGAACTCGATCCCGAGATCGACCGCCAGATCGGCGGCATCGGCGAAGAACTCCTTACCGCTCTGCGCGCGTCTGGCTGCAAGGCGAGCGCTCATCAGGTGAGGGAGCACATCCTCGAGCGTTGCGAACACCGTGTTGCCGGGGTTCAGGCCGTCTGCGATACCCATGCCCCACCAGAGGAACGGGGGTCTTCGGGTGACGTCGCAGGCATCCGCTTGGGGCATCACTTCGACGCTCTCATGCTCACGACCGTAGGCATCCGGCCAGTAGTCGTCTGGATCGCAAGCCGTGGTCAGGTGGCGGAAGAGTTCCATCGCAAGGCGCGTCTTGCCGAGGCCACGTTCGGCCTCAATCAGGATCACGCGCTGACAACCCTGACCGGCCCGTCGGTTCGTTCGTAAGCTTTCGGCCGCGGCGGCGACATCGTCGTAGGCCCGCTTCAGGCGGCGCAGATCGGCTTTGCGGTTTTCCCCGCAGAATAAGAGAGCCTCATTCATGGCGGGGAAGTCTGGGGAGATACGGGAGCTGAGCAAACATACATGAACTGGGAGGCATGTTGTAAAGATCGTTGCGAAATTGCGAAAATGGTACTTGCGACAGCTTTGTCGGATTACTCCTCTAGTTCAACCCGAAGAGCCATCTTCTTCACTACAGTTCCGCGAAGTATGCCCTCTGTCTAACTGGGGCGCTCAATATGGCTCGCCGCATGGGTCAAAGTGGATTCTCTGCCTTCGTTGACCGGCGATGGGTGTGTGACCGCTCTCGAAAGGCGAACGGCATGGGCCGTTCGCCCCGGCCGTCAGATGTCGACCGAGCCGGCGATGCTGAAAGCATCCTCAAGTTCGACGCCCAGGTAGCGGACTGTACTATCCACCTTCGGGTGGCCGAGCAGGAGCTGGACCGCGCGCAGATTGCCGGTCTTGCGGTAGATCTGCGCCGCCTTGGTTCGCCTCAACGAGTGCGTGCCGTAGCCGCTAGGCTCGAGACCGATCGCCGTCACCCAGTCTCGGACGAGGCGCGCATACTGACGGGTCGACACGTGCGGTCGGTCGTGGAAGCAGCTCGGGAACAGGAAAGCGCATCCGATCATCTCGGGTCGCGCCACCCAGGCTCGGATTGAGGTACGCGTATTTTCGGTGACTTCGAACTGTACGGGTTGGTTGGTCTTACTCTGGATCACGGTGACGCGCTCGCGGACACGGTCACAGCCGCGAAGCTTGCTGTCGATGGCCAGATTGAACAGCGCCAGATCGCGATGGTTGCCGGAGAGCCCGAGGCGGGCTCGGATCGCCCAGACCTGCTTCGGCAGCAAAGGGCGCTTCTGCCCGACGAGCCTACCGCGGTTTCAGGGGAAGCGCTTCGACTTGACGGCGGGGAGTTGGATTCTGGACATGAGGTTTCCTCCATCCATCCCCCCCCCCCCCCCGCCCAGGCATCGACATCGTGTGACCCATCGAGTTTACCCGCAGTCGCGAACAATCGGTCACGGATTCCAGACGAAAAGCACACTCGCCGCAACGCGGCGGTCCGCTTCAAGCCCGATATACACGAATGCTGCGGAAGCGTCGAGGATCAGCTATTCGGCTATTAGCAGAGAGACGAGACCAATGGAGGTTACGAACTATGGAAGGATCCTTGATAGGAATAACAAGTGTACTTATTCCTGCAGTTGTTGCGTACCTTGTTGCGAAGATGTCAAATTACTCGAAAGACATAATCGGAGAAAGAACAAGGTGGCGTGAGGAAATACGATCTCTTACTGTCGACGCAGTTACGTTTATAGTGGAGCGGCGAACGAATTCTACGGAATACCGGAAAATTATTACTAATTTTCGCGTTCGACTGAATCCAGATAGTTATGATGACTGCGAAATTTTTGCTATCCTAAATGAAGGTATATACAACCCCAGTGATATTCTTGCCTCAAAATTCCAGGCGACGGCATCTCGCCTCCTTAAGCACGATTGGGAGAGGGCCAAATATGAATCTAGCCTGCTAAGCATTCCTTTCATTTTACTTAAGTCAAAGCCTAGTGAAGCAAACATCAGAAGGCTAAGGAGCCGTGATTATCTGCCAATAGTCGAACTGTCCCGTAAGCAAAAAATAACTAACCATCCATAAACAACTGACAAGGATCGACTGTAGGTATGCCAAAACATCTCATGATCGCAGTTGACTGGTTCGGCCCCTATAATCTTGACGAGGCGTGGAGAGCGGCGAATTCTGACTTCGAGCATGCGTTGTACATGTGCCTTGGTCGGAGGCCGTATCAGCGCGGGCGGGCGCTTCAATACGTTGGGATTGGGAACAACGTGCAGACGCGCCTCAAGGAGGACCATCACAAGCTTCAGAAGATAACACGAGAGCGCCAGGTATGGCTGGGCGAGATTGCGACCGCAGAACCGTCTGGAAAAAGGCTTAAAGTTACAAGAGCTACGCTTGATTATGCCGAATGGCTACATGCGAGGTTCCTTCAGTTGCCACTCAATGAAAAGAAAACAAAAGCTCTGCCTCCGCGAAGTGTGACGGTAATGAACCGGTGGTTTCGGAAAGATTATGAAACACCTCGCAGGAACCGCCCTCATCCGGATTGGCCAGACTTAATTGACTACCCAGGGTATGATATTCCCGCCCGGATGATTTGGTTCGGAGGCCAACAAAAATATTTCCACGCGCCCGACTACGCAAAGCCTTAATTGGCAAGAGCTTTTTCTGCTGAATCTCGCTCACACCACGTGGAAAGTCTTTAGTTTAGGCTTTAGCCAGGTTCAAAAGTCAACATTAATGGCCCTGTTGATCATAGCCGACATCACCGCAAGTCGTGAGAACGGCAGATTGATCCGGCCAACCAGTCGTCGCTCCGCAGGTAATCGCTGCGTCAGGCACGAACGACCGGTCTCCTGACCGCGCTGCGGCGAGAGTTTCTGCTGCCGTGCAGCGCTGTCTATCCTGCGAGCAGTTGCAGCGAACTCCCACCACTTCCGCACTGGGCTCCATCCCGTCATTCGCCGCGTCGTGAACGAGTGTCTGCTCGGGTCCGTCTTCAACGAACTTCCACGCTCTTGACGCTGCTGAGTGAAGTTCAGCCGCGGGTATCCGACTGCCGAAATGTCCCCGTTTTGCCCGGCTGACGCCCCGTCGCGACGTAACCGCCCGATAGCTACCGCGGTGGCTGGTCTTTGACGCGGGCGATGATGTCGGGCTCGCCAACGAAGTCCTCGAGAAAGTGGTGCCATTCCTCGACAGACACCCGGGCCGC
>CANMTR010000034.1 GCA_947500825.1 uncultured Paracoccaceae bacterium
GACGGACTGATCAGCTCGGCCACGCCGACATCCGTCGGGCCTGCCATGAGCTACACCATGCAGTGGGACACGATCGGCGGCGATGGAGCAGGATCATCTGGTGATCGGCATCGGGCATCCCTCGGCGCGCATCGCGACAATCTATCCGCAGCCGTACGACGTACCGATGGACGTGGTCGTGCTCGGTGATGAGACTTGGCGGCGGCCGCGATGAGCGACGTCCGCATCAAGCGCGCCTATCGCGCCGCGCGCGCCTCAGACGGCGCGCGCGTCTTGGTGGACCGCGTCTGGCCGCGCGGAGTGGCGAAGGACCGCCTGCGCCTGACGGATTGGATGAAGGATGTGGCGCCCAGCGACGAACTGCGGCGCTGGTTCGGCCATGATCCGCAGAAATGCGAAGCGTTCAGGGAGGCCTATTTCGACGAAATGGCCGACAAGGAGGACGCAGTGTCGCGGCTTCTCGATCTTGCTGCGGAAGGGGACCTGACGCTGATCTATGGCGCGAAGGACGAGACGCATAACAATGCCGCGGCGCTGAAGGTCTATCTCGAGCGACAAGCGCGCCGTCCCATATAGCCGTGATGCCTCACCTTTGAAACCTGATCGTCGCCCAGAGCGTCTGGTTCAGTAAGACAGCCTCGCTGGCCGCCGCCGATTTCACTCCAGCCAACTCAGCCTGCGGGCTTTGGATACAGCAGCAATCGACCGTAGAGCCCAGCGAACCCTAGAAAGGCCGCGCTCCATAAGAAACCCGACACGGCATAGAGCGTCGTCACCTGTGCAGCCCCTATACTTGCCACTATCCGCAACAGGACTGCTCCGACGAGCGCGAGATAGAGCGCAGTCGTTCCCGCTCCCGCATGCAGGTCGCGCCCGGTGTGCCCCAGCGTTGCGCGGGTCATCACGGCCATCGTCATCAGCCCGATGGCGCCGGCCATCCAGAGATGCTGCGCGGCGGCGGGGTTCAGCATGCCGGGCCACAGGATCGACGCACCCAAGGCCAGTGCGCCCAGCGGCACGAAGGAATAGGCTAGATGCAGCACCCAGACCAGCGGTTCGGCCGCCGTGCGGTCGCCGCGCCAGCGGGTCAGCCGAAGCGCCTGCATCCCGCCCGCCCCGAGCAACAGCAGCGCCGTCAGGATCGTGTCCGGCCAGACAACCCAGACCAAGATGGCGGCCAGCATGACCAGCAGCGTTGCCTTGTCGTAGTCTTGCATCGGCGGCGCGGGGCGCGCTTGCGATCCCTGGCGCACCAGCCAGTTGCGCGTGAACGACGGCACAATCCGCCCGCCGATGACGCCGATCATCATGATCGCTGTTCCCAGCAGCAGCCGCAGGCCCGAACCATGCGCCGCGGTCCCGTCCCGCGCGGCCTGCCAATGGGACAGGCTGCCGCCGAGGATCAGCAGAACCAGCAGCGCCAGCACGATAAGGTTTTGCCAGTTGTGCCCCGCGACGATCTCTCTTCCAAGCAGAACGGCCAAGGCGACTAGGAACGCAAGATCGGCCGCCATCACCACAGGCCAGGGCAACATGGCCGAGGCCAGTACGGCGATCCGCCCCAAGACCCAGAGCAGGGCAAGTGCGCCCAATCGCCATCCCAGCACCGGCAGGCGTCCGGTCCAGTTCGGCACCGCGGTCAGCAGGAATCCCGCGACGATCGCGCCCAGATAGCCGATCAGGAAGGCATGGGCATGCCAGGTCACCGGATCCCACGCGATCGGCAGCACCACCCCACCGGTCAGCATCAGCATCCACAGCATCATGGCCAGAGCCGCCCAGAGCGACCCCAGCAAAAAGAACGGCCGGAAGCCGAAGGACAGGATCGCGGGGCCGGTCCATGCCCGCATTCGTTCGGCAGACGTCTGCGCCATCACCGCCGCGCCACGCTGGCGACGCGGGTCAGAACCGTTCCATCCTCGGCGCAAGTGAGCCGCACCTGTCGGGCACCGTACCAGAAGGTCACGCGAAACCGGCCGGCATGCTCGCCCTCGCCGGTCTCGGACCGGCTGGTGATGTCGCCGGATCTCATCATCTCCGACACCTCGGCAGGCTCGATCCCGAAGGACGTCGCAAGAAGCTCCGCCGGAACGGTGATCCGACCCTCCGCAAGCTCGAGTTTCATCGTCATGATCGTTCCTTGTCGTTCAGTCCGCTTTCTCCAAGATCGCAACAAGCGCCCCACGCTCTTGCAGGAGGTCCGACAGCGTGTATCCGTCGAGCACGCGAAAGAAGGCCTCGAGTGCTTCGCCCAAGACCCCTTTCAACCGACATGCATCAGTGATGACGCACTGGTTGGTCGCCGGATCGAAGCATTCGACAAGCGCGAGATTGCCTTCGGTCCGACGCACGACCTCGCCGATGTTGATCTCATGCGCGGGCCGTTTCAGACGCAGTCCGCCACCGCGCCCGCGGAGCGTCTCGATGTAGCCGAACTGCCCCAGTTCCTGCGCGATCTTCATCATGTGGTTGCGGGATATGCCGTAGGCGTCGGCGATTTCGCGGATCGTCTTCCAACGTTCGGGGTCGAGCGCCAGCTTCATCAGCAAGCGCAGGGCATAGTCCGAAAAGCTGCTGAGCTGCACCCGAGACTCTCCTCCACCTACTTGATGCATTAAATATACTTGTTTTCAATTACTTGGCAATGCCGCGCGGTATTCTTTGCAAATCATTGATATAAATCAAATTTCTCCACTCTGACGACGCTAGCCAGCCCGTAGCGAAGCGTTCCGCGCGGTCCAATAGGCGGCTGACCGGACAGCAGAAGGAGCCACCCAATGAGAACGACGACCCTCATGCTGATCGCCAGTGTCATGGCCACGCCGGCGTTGGCAACCGACTACGAAGTGCAGATGCTCAACAAGGGTCCGGACGGCCAGGCGATGGTGTTCGAGCCCGCCTTTCTCGCGATCGAGCCGGGCGACACGGTCACCTTCGTCGCGACGGACCGCACCCATAACAGCGAAGCCGTCCTGGGAATGATCCCCGAGGGCGCCGAAGCCTGGAAGGGCCGCATTAACGAAGAGATCACCGTCACCTTCGATGTTCCCGGCCTCTACGGCTACAAGTGCCTGCCGCATTATCCGCTCGGGATGGTGGGTCTGATCCAGGTGGGCGACGAGACACCGAACCTCGCGGATGCACAGACGGTCAAGCATCCCGGTCGCGCGGCACAGCGCATGGCGGAGCTGTTCGAACAGGTGAGCGGGGGCGCAGGCGCCACGCAATAGCCCCGCACCGTGTCCCTCTTGAAAAGGAGTAAGAGGATGAAATCTCCGGGGAGCTTTGCAAAGCGGTCCGTTGCCACGATCGTCGCCGCCGCATTCGCGACGACAGCACTTCCGGCCATGGGTCAAGTCGATGTGCGCACCGGCGAGATCGTGCGGGCGCCGACGGACGTGCCCGAGCCGATCGGCGAGCGGGCGCCCAAGACGCACGAGCTCGAGTTGGTGACCGAGGAGCGGATAGCGCATCTCGATCAGGGCACGACCTTCCGCTATTGGACGTTCAACGGGACGGTGCCGGGTCCGATGATCCGCGCCCGGGTCGGCGACACGGTAAACGTGACGCTGCGCAACCCGATCGACAGCCAGATGGTCCACAACATCGATTTCCATGCGGCGACCGGATCGGGTGGAGGCGGCGAGGTGTCCTTTGCCGCACCGGGCGAGACCAACACGTTCTCCTTCAAGGCGTTGAAGCCGGGACTGTATGTCTACCATTGCGCCACGCCACCCGTGGCGCTGCACATCGCCAACGGCATGTACGGCCTGATCCTGGTCGAACTCGAAGGCGGTCTGCCGCCGGTCGATCATGAATGGTACGTGATGCAGGGTGAAATCTATACCACGGAGCCGTTCGGTACCCGCGGTCAGGTCACCGAAAGCTGGGAGCGGCTGATCGACGAGCGCCCGACCTACGCCGTGTTCAACGGTGCCGTCGGCGCGCTGACTGAGGGCGGATTCCCGATGGTGGCCCTGACCGGCGAGACGGCGCGCATCTATTTCGGCGTCGGAGGGCCGAACCTGACCTCGTCGATCCATCTGATCGGCGAGATCATCGACGAAGCCTACGTGTTCGGCAGCGCCGTGTCCGAGCCCATCCGCGACGTGCAGACGGTCACCGTGCCACCCGGCGGCGCCACCATGCTCGATTTCGAGTTCGAGGTGCCGGGGACGTTCAACCTGGTCGACCACGCGCTCTCGCGGCTGGAGAAAGGTCTCGTCGGCCACGTCCTCGTCGACGGAGAGCCGGTCCAGGAGGGCCTCTTCGACAGCGGCGGCGAAGAGATCGGCGAGGGGTCGGGATCCTACTGAGGAGAAATCACATGACCATCAGATACACGATCCTCGGCCTGACGCTGGCACTCGCTCCTTTCGCCGCGTCAGCCGACGACTTCGAGGTCCGGATGCTGAACGTGAGCTCCGGGGGAGAGAAGACGATGGTGTTCGAGCCGGCGCTGCTGAAAATCGCACCGGGCGACACGGTGACCTTCGTGCCGACCGACCGCGGCCACAACTCGACCAGCATGGAGGCGATGATCCCGGCCGGAGCTGCGGGATGGGACGGCGCGATCAGCGAGCCGGTGACCTTCACATTCGCGGTCGAGGGCACGTATGGCTATATCTGCGAGCCGCATTACGGACTGGGTATGGTCGGCCTGATCCTCGTCGGCGACTTCGAACGCAACTTTGACGTGGTCCGCGATGTACGGCAGCGCGGCCGAGCCGCGAAGCGGTTCGACGACATGCTCGAGCAGGCTGGCGCGATGACCAACTGATCCGGCTCCCAGGGAAGGCGGGACGGACGACATCCGGGTGGCCAGGCGCCGCCCGGGTGTTTTTCTGAACTTGCAGCAAATCTGTGCAGACGGAAACTCGACTACGCCTTGATGTTCATGGAAGGTGGTCTTATAAAATGCACTGAGAATACTTCTTAGGAGGTGATGATGTCCGAGCCTTCGAACCCGCGGCGACAGCCCCTGAACCCGTCAATCAACGACGTCCTGATCGAACGTCTCGTGCGGCGGTTCTACGGGCGCGCGCGCCGGGATCCGCAACTCGGCCCGATCGTCGCCGCCAGGATCGGCGATGACTGGGAGCCGCATCTGCAGAAGATGTTCGCCTTCTGGTCATCGGTCACATGCATGACCGGGCGCTATCACGGCAGGCCGGTTCCAGCGCATCAGGGGTTGTCAGACCTCCGGCCCGAGCACTTCGCGATCTGGCTGGGCCTCTTTGCCGAGACCGCGCGCGAGACCTGCGAGCCCGACGTGGCCGCCCTGTTCGTGGAGCGGGCCGAAAAGATCGCCCGCAGCCTGCGCATGGCCGTCTTTCCCGCTCTCGATGACCTGCATGCGCCGATGGTGACCGGATGACCTATGTCGTCACCGACAACTGCATCCGCTGCAAATACACCGACTGCGTCGAGGTCTGCCCCGTCGATTGTTTCTACGAGGGCGAGAACATGCTGGTGATCCACCCGGACGAGTGCATCGATTGCGGCGTCTGCGTGCCCGAATGCCCGGCCGAAGCGATCTTTGCCGACACCGATACGGTTCCGGATCTGGCCGGATGGCTGGTGCTCAATGCGGAACATTCCGCGATTTGGCCCAACATCGTTACCGCGAAGCCACCGCCGGACGACGCTGCCGAGTGGGACGGCGTAGCCAACAAGTTCGCGGACCATTTCAGTTCGAACCCTGGATAGGAGACCGCCATGCCGCCATTGGTTGACGTCGCCAGATTGCGCCCGATGATCGCCGCGATCTGGCTCGGCATGTTGATCGGCGTCTCCTTCATCGCGACACCCGTCAAGTTCCAGGCGGCAGGGCTTGACTTGCCGACGGCGCTGGACGTGGGACAGCTGACCTTCGGGGCTTTCTCGCGGGTCGAATGGATACTCGCCGTCGCTCTCGCCGTGACGGTTTGGGTATCGCGGCCGTCGCGCTGGCGCCGGATCGTGACGGCGGCGGTAATCATCGGTCTCGCGGTGCAAGTGGTCTGGCTGCTTCCGGCGCTGACGGCGCGCGTCGAGACGATCATGTCCGGCGAGATGCCGGAAGCCTCCTTTCATCATCTTCTCTATGCGGCCATAGAAGTAGCGAAGGCGCTCGGGCTGTTTCTGCTCGGTTTTCCGAAGCGTGAACCGGAGTGCGAGCCGACACCAGGGCCTCTCGATCAGGATTGGCAGTCCAACGCCATGTAGAGGGGCTTTGGGACCGGAGGGGCCCGGCAACCGCAAGACCGATCGGCGAGAGGGCCGAGACTATGCGACTGGACATTCACAACTCGGACATCCCCGTGCTCTGCCGCGCATGCGAGGCGCGCCACAAGGGGATATGCGGCGCACTGGATCCAGGTCAGCTCGTTCGGCTCGGCCGCAGAACGGGACGGCGCGAGGTGGAGCCCGGAACGGAACTGATCGCAGCCGGAATCCCAGCCGAAAGCTACGCCAATATCCTCAGCGGCGTGGTGAAACTGACCAAGCTCATGCCCGACGGGCGCCAGCAGATCGTCGGACTGCAATTCGCACCTGACTTTCTCGGCCGCCCGTTCTCGGAAAGCAGCGAGGTCGGCGCCGAGGCGGCCAGCACCGTGCGCCTGTGCACGTTCCCGAGATCCGCGCTTGAGGACATCGTGCGGTGCTCTCCGGCGCTCGAACATCGGCTGCACCGGCAGGCCCTGCGCGAGCTTGACGATGCGCGCGACTGGATGATGACGCTGGGCCAGAAGTCCGCCGCCGAGAAGGTGGCGTCGTTCCTTCTTCTTCTCAGCCGGCACGTCGATCCACTGAAGGAGGGATATTCGCAGGAATTCGACATTCCCCTGAAGCGGGCCGACATCGCCGATTTCCTTGGGCTGACGATCGAGACGGTCAGCCGCCACTTCACCCGTCTGCGAAAGGCCGGCATCGTCGCCATCGAGACGAACCGCCATGTCACGATCACCGACCATGGCGCGCTGATGGCCGCGTCGGGTCTCTGACGGCTCAGGGACCGCAGCTGCGGCGGTAGAGCGGCAGGACATGGTCCTTGTCGAAGGCGGCGTGCCGCCGCAGCGCCGTGAATAGACCACGCAGCATGTAGCCGAGCTCGTCGGCCGCCGCGGTCCGATGGTGCGTCGCGAAGGCCTCCAGGGCATCCCGAAGGTCCGCGGCGTGATCCTCATCCTCGACATGTTCGATGCGCAGCCGCTCCAGGATCGGGCCGACATCGACGCATGAAATTCTCAGGACGGGGAACACCATCGTCTCCTCCAGCCGGTGGCAGCGTTTCAGGGTGGTCGTCAGCCGATCCATGAGGATCATCGCGGCATAGGTGTCAACGCGGGACGGGAGGCTGTCGGCAAGCGCCTCAAGCGCCAGGCTGAGTTCAATCTGCCGATCGATACAGGCGTCGAACCGTTTTGCGACACCTAAACTACCCGGGAGGTCAGCCCCTGACGGATGCATGAATTAACGGTCCTGTCGTCTCAGATGCATGGAAAGAGAGCTGGCATGAAAAACCGTTGGAATCTTTGATTTCGATCAAAAAGGCAATCCGCGTTCCATGCCAGTGACCCGCATGTACGGCGGAATTGGCAAATTCAGGTAACGCGCTGTCTGCTCGTTCCCGCACGACGAACACCGGATCGGGGTTGGTGGAAAGGGTAGAGTGCCAATGCGCGTGATCTCGGAAAAGCACGACCGCAAGGTACGACCGGCGCCGTCCGGCCCGGTGACGCGCGCCGAGCGAAGCGCGAGTGTGCGACCTGCCGCCAATGGTCATGGAGTCTGCCTGATTTCGGTCCCGAATATCTCCTGCGGCGCCTGCGTCGCCCGGATCGAACGTGCGCTCATCGATTGTCCCGGCGTCGTTGCCGCACGGGCCAACCTGACGCTGCGGCAGGTCCGCGTGACGTTGACGGACGCCAACACCGACCCGTCGCCGGGCTATGAAGCGCTGGCCGCCCTCGGGTACACCGCGCGGCCGCTCGATCCCTCCGACACCGAGCCGGCATCGGCACAGCAGGACGGTCCGGATCTTCTGAGGTGCATCGCCGTTGCGGGCTTCGGCGCGATGAACGTGATGCTCCTGTCGGTCGCCGTCTGGTCGGGGGCGGAGGCGACCACGCGCGATACATTCCACCTGATCTCGGCGCTGATCGCCGTGCCGGTGGTGGCCTATGCCGGGCAGCCGTTCTTCCGCTCTGCCCTCGTCGTGCTCAGGGGTGGCCGGCTGAACATGGACGTGCCGATCGCGCTGGCAGTTCTCTTGGCGCTGGCGCTGAGCCTCTCGGAGCTGTTGCAGGGCGGCGATCACGTCTTCTTCGACGCCGCCGTGACGCTGCTCTTCTTCCTGTTGACAGGTCGGTATCTCGATCAGCTCATGCGCGACAGGGCGCGGAGTGCGGTGACCGGTCTCGCGCGGCTGTCGCCGAAGGGCGCGATGGCGCGGGGGCCTGACGGATCGCTCGAATGGATAGCACTCCACGCCGTCGCGAAGGGCATGATCCTGCACATCGACGCTGGCGAAAGGGTGCCGGTCGACGTGCGGATCCTGCATGGCGATACCGATCTCGACCGCTCGCTCGTCACCGGCGAGGCGATGCCGGTGGCTGCAAGCCCCGGGACAGAACTGGAGGCCGGAACGCTGAACCTCACCGGCGGAATCGAGGTCGAGGTATTGCGCCCGGTCGCCGAATCCTTCCTGGCCGAAATGATGCGGATGCTGAGCGCGGCTGAAACGAGCCGCAGCACCTATGTGCGAATCGCAGACCGGGCGGCGCGGCTCTACGCCCCGGTCGTGCACCTTCTGGCGGTGGCGACCTTCGCGGGCTGGCTTCTGGTTACGGGGGATTGGCAGGTCTCGGCCTTCGTCGCGATCAGCGTGCTGATCATCACCTGTCCCTGCGCGCTCGGGCTTGCGGTGCCGGTGGCCCAGGTCGTCGCCGCCGGGCGGCTGATGCGGAGCGGCATCCTGATGAAAGACGGCAGCGCACTGGAGCGTCTGGCCCAGATCGACCGCGCCGTCTTCGACAAGACCGGAACGCTGACCACAGGGACGCCAATGGTCACCTCATGCTTCGAGGGCGAAGCCGAACAACGGGAAGCGTCGAAGGCGCTGGCGATGCAGTCGCGTCATCCGGCCGCGCAGGCCATCGCGGCACATCTGCCCGAGGTGGCATGCGAGGTGGCGGATGCGGTTGAAGTGCCGGGTTTCGGGGTCGAGGGCCGCGTCCACGGTCGTCGCGCACGGCTCGGCCGCGCCCGCTGGGTGGCCGAGATCGCAGCGAATCCACAGGCGGCTACCGGCCCCGCCTTCGCCTTTGAAGGCGCCCCCGCTTTATCGTTCGATCTGTCCGAGACCCTGCGCCCCGGCGCGGTCGACACCATTTCGGACATGCAGTCGTCCGGTATCCCGGTCACGATGCTGTCGGGCGACGACGCAGCCCGGGTGGCGCAGGTTGCAGAGACGCTTGGGATCGCCGAGGCGCATCACGGCATGACCCCGGCGCGGAAGGTGGGCGTTCTCGAAGATCTTCGCGACCGGGGGCACCGCGCGCTGATGGTGGGCGACGGGCTGAACGATACCGCTGCTCTGGCGGCGGCGCACGTGTCGATGGCACCGTCCACCGCGGCCGATGCCGGCCGGACCGCCGCTGATTTCGTGTTCCTGCGCGATGGGCTGGACGCGGTGGCCACGGCGCAAGACGTTGCACGCGCAACCGCACGTGTGGTCCGTCAGAACTTCGGGCTGGCTATCGCCTATAACTGCATCGCGATACCGTTGGCCGTCGCCGGGCTTGTCACACCTCTGATCGCCGCTCTGGCGATGTCCGCGTCATCGATCCTCGTCATCGGCAATTCGCTTCGGCTGAACGGCAAACGCGCGGCCGCGCCATTGCAGAGCGTGGAACGCGGGCCGGTGGCTATTCCGGCATGACGATTCTCACGCTTCTCATCCCGGTGACCCTGGTCATGGGCGCGGTCGGGCTCGGCGCCTTTTTCTGGAGCCTGCACAGCGGCCAGTACGAGGATCTCTCGGGCGATGCCGAACGCATCCTCTTCGACGAGGACGACAAGCCCCTCGCAGCCTACCCGCCTGGGCATTCCGGGACGACCAAGGAGAAAACGCCATGATGTCGAATCTCACCCGGGCCGAACGGGCCAACGCGATGGTGATCGCAGGCACCGGGGCATTCATCGGCCTCGTGATGGCCGCGGCCGGACGGGGAGACCCGATGGGCGCGCATGGCTGGATCGTACTGGCTTTCTGCGGCGCGCTGTTCTTCGTCGTCGGCAGCGCCTACGAGGATCCGGAACCGACCCAAGACCGCACTGCGTCCTACTACGACGACCCCACCAAGGTCGGGATTCTCATCGCGCTGTTCTGGGCTGTTGTCGGCATGGGCATGGGCGTCTGGGTCGCTTCGCAGCTGGCCTGGCCAGACCTCAGGTTCGACGCGGCCTGGTCCAGCTTCGGCCGCATTCGCCCGGTCCATACCTCCGGCGTGATCTTCGGGTTCGGCGGCAACGCCCTGATCGCCACGTCGTTTCACATCATGCAGCGCACGTGCCGCGCCCGAATGCCTGATCAGGTTACGCCGTGGTTCGTGCTTCTCGGTTTCAACCTCTTCTGCATCGTCGCGTCCAGCGGCTATCTCATGGGGGTCACCCAGTCCAAGGAATACGCCGAGCCGGAATGGTATGCCGATCTCTGGCTGGTCGTCGTCTGGGTCGTCTACTTCGTCCTGTACATCCGTACGCTCGCGCGCCGCAACGAGCCGCATATCTACGTCGCCAACTGGTACTACCTGGCCTTCATCCTGGTCGTGGCGGTGCTGCACATCGTCAACAACCTCGCCGTGCCCGCGAGCCTGACCGGCGCCAAGAGCTATTCGGCCTTCGCCGGGGTGCAGGACGCGATGACCCAGTGGTGGTACGGGCACAACGCAGTGGCGTTCTTCCTGACCTCCGGCTTCCTCGGGATGCTCTACTACTTCCTGCCCAAGCGCGCCGAACGGCCGATCTATTCCTACCGCCTCTCTATCCTGAGCTTCTGGGGGATCACCTTCTTCTACATCTGGGCGGGCTCCCACCACCTGCATTACACGGCGCTGCCGCATTGGGTGCAGACGCTGGGAATGACCTTCTCGGTTATGCTGCTGGTACCCTCCTGGGCGTCGGCGGGCAACGCGCTGATGACGCTCAACGGCGCCTGGCACAAGGTCCGCGACGACGCCACGCTACGCTTCATGATGGTGGCGGCCGTGTTCTACGGCCTCTCGACCTTCGAGGGCTCGTTCATGGCGATCCGCCCCGTCAACGGCCTGTCGCACTATACCGACTGGACGGTGGGGCACGTGCATGCCGGCGCGATGGGATGGGTCGCGCTGATCTCGTTCGGGTCGATTTATGCGCTGGCGCCAGTGCTCTGGCGGCGCGAGACGATCTATTCGTGGAAGGCGGTCGAATGGCACTTCTGGTTGGCTCTGGCCGGGACCGTCATCTACGTCTTCGCAATGTGGAACAGCGGCATCACCCAGGGGCTGATGTGGCGAACCTATACCGAGAGCGGGACGCTCGCCTATTCCTTCACCGACACACTCGTCGCGATGCATCCCTATTATGTCGCGCGCACCTTCGGCGGACTGCTGTTCCTCATCGGAGCCTGCATCGGGGCCTGGAACGTCGTGATGACGATCCGGCGGATGCCGTCCGAGACACCCGAGCGCGACTATCCGACCTCCTCTGAATCCAGGGAGCCGGCCCTGCCGGCCGCGGAGTGATCCGATGATGAAGTTTATCCGAACTCTGCTGAAACCCTTCGCGGCCTTTTTCGAGGCTCACGCCAAGACGCATTACCGGCTTGAGCGGCACTCGATGGGCCTGACCGTGGGGATCATCATCGCGGCGGGTGTGGGCGGTTTTATCGAGATCGCGCCGCTTTTCACCATCGACGACACCGTCGAGGCCGCGCCCGACATGCGCCTCTACACGCCGCTGGAGCAGGCCGGGCGCGACATCTACATCCGCGAGGGCTGCTATGCCTGCCACTCCCAGATGATCCGCACCCTACGCGACGAGGTCGAGCGCTACGGGCCCTATTCGTTGGCCGTGGAGTCCCAATACGACCATCCGATGCTCTGGGGCTCGAAGCGGACCGGTCCGGACCTGGCGCGGCTGGGCGAGAAATATTCCGACGACTGGCACGTCCGGCACCTGGTGAACCCGCGCGACCTGGTGCCGGAATCGGTGATGCCGCAATACGCCTTCCTGCTGGAGGCGGGGCTCGACACCGACAGCCTGCCGGATCGCCTCGCGGCCCTGCGCGCGGTGGGCGTGCCCTACACCGACGAGATGATCGCCAACGCCGATAGCGATGCGCTTGGCCAGGCCATGCCCGACACCGAGCGATCGGACGGCGTGTTCGAGCGATACGGCGACGAGACGGCGGTGCGCAACTTCGACGACCGCCCCGGGCGGCTGACCGAGATGGACGCGCTGGTGGCCTATCTGCAGATCCTCGGGCAGCTCACCGACCTGCCCGAACAGACCCAAATCCTGCCGGAGGAATGAGCATGGACATCCCCCATGAATGGTTCGTCGGGTTCTCGAAATCCTTCGGCCTGTTCTATCTGATCGCCCTGTCGGTCGGCATCACGGCCTATGCGTTCTGGCCGTCGCTGGGAAACCGCTTCGACAAGGCCGCCAAGAGCATCCTGGACGACGAGGACGGGCCCGCCCGGGGCGACGACGGGTCCGACCCGGAGGATGAGCCATGTCGGTGAAGGATCGCGACCCGCTGACGGGTCACCAGACCACCGGCCACGAATGGAACGGCATTACGGAACTCAATACGCGCGTCCCGCGCGCGGTCTGGTTCTTCGTCATCGTCACCCATGTCTGGGCGCTGGTCGTCTGGGTCCTGATGCCTGCCTGGCCGCTGGTGACGACCTACACCAAGGGCCTTCTCGGCACCGATCAGCGCGAGGAAGTGCAGGAAAGTATCGCCGTCGCGAACGCAATCCGAGACGATTGGTCGAGCCTCATAGCCGACCTGCCGGTCGACGAGATCCGCGCCGACCCGGCCCTGATGGCGCCGGTGAACGATACGGCCCACGCGCTTTTCGGCGACAATTGCGCCGGCTGCCACGGGTCGGACGCCGCCGGCGGTCCCGGTTTCCCCAGCCTGGTCGATGATGCCTGGCTCTGGGGCGGTGATGCCGACACGATCATGGAAACCCTCCGCGTCGGGATAAATGCGACCCATCCCGAGACCCGCTACGCCCAGATGCTCGCCTTCGGTGAGCAGGGTATTCTGCCGCGGGACGATATCCGCACCGTCGTGGACTATGTGCAGTCGCTCTCGGGCACCGGGGCACCGGCCGACAGGATCGCGGCAGGTGCCGAGATCTACGCGACCAACTGCGCTAGCTGCCACGGCGAGGACGGGACGGGAATGGCCGAGATTGGCGCCCCGAACCTGAGGGACGATTTCTGGATCTACGGCGGTGGCGACGAGGCGATGTTCGAGACGATCTGGGGCGGCCGCCAGGGCTGGATGCCCGCCTGGGAGGATCGTCTCACCGTAGCGGATCGCAAGATCCTGACGATCTATCTTCAGGACCGGGCGAAGGAGACCGCCCAATGACCATCGCATCCCGACCGACTTTCTGGACGCGCCCGCGACTTTTCGGGGCTGCCGTGGCCCTGTCCGTGCTCGTCGTCTTCGTCGCGGCCAACGCGCATCTGATCTTCGTCTCCTTCACGTCGCAACCCGACTGCGTCCTGACCTCCAGCAAAGAAGGCGCCGAGTACCGCGCGGCGAAACCGTCATGTTGAGCGACCGCACCGATCCCCCGCCCCCCGACAACCCGCACGCCGCAGGCGCCATCCCCAAGGTCGTTCCGCCGCTACCGCGCGAGAACCGCCGCGCCCGCAACCTGCCTTGGCGCACAGCCCTTCACTGGTTGCGCGCGGGTTGGTGGGACGTCTGGACGAACCCGGTACCCAGCCTGCTCTACGGGCTGGGCGTGTCCGCGGTCTCTACCCTCATCGTCTGGGCGCTCTTCCGGTTCAAATACGAATACGCGCTCTTTCCGGCGCTGGCCGGGTTCATGGTGGTCGGTCCGTTGATCGCCAACGGTCTCTACGAAAAAAGCCGCCGGCTCGAGGCGGGCGAGCGCATCGGCCTTGGTCGAATGATCTTCGTAAAGCCGCGGTCGGGCTATCAGGCACTCTTCATGGGGGTCATGCTGCTGGGGCTCCTGCTGCTCTGGCTGCGCGCGGCCGTGCTGATCTATGCGCTCTTCTTCGGCATCGTTCCCTTTCCGGGAACCGAAGAGCTGGTCGCGATGCTGGTTCTGACGCCCACGGGCTGGGCGCTGCTGACGACGGGCAGCGCGGTCGGCGCGCTCTTCGCGGCCTTCGCCTTCGCCATCAGCGTCTTCGCCGTGCCGATGCTGCTCACCGAGCGGACCGATGCCCTGTCGGCGCTCGGGATCAGCATGGCGATGGTCTGGGCCAACCTGCCCGTGATGCTCGCCTGGGGCACCATCGTGCTGGGCCTGTTCCTGGTCTCGGTCGCGACCGCGTTCCTAGGCCTGATCCTCGTCTTCCCCGTTCTCGGCCACGCCACCTGGCACGCTTACCGCGCCATCCGCATCGACGACCGGCAGGACGGCGAAACCGAGTCCATGTTCATCCGTCCCGCTTGAGGAGAACGCCATGAAGAACGCCAGCCTTCTGGTTCTCGTTGCCGGATCGACCAAGGCCCCTGATCTGGAGCTGCTTTTGCAATCGGCCAGTTCCGCGCGGGCGCATCTGTCGTTCCTCGTTCTGGGCACCATGCCGCGCGCGCCGGTCTTCGCCTACGGGATCGAGCCCTATGGCCTTCCCGCGGTTCCCGACAATTGGCAGGAAGAGATCGAGACGGCGCAGACCGAACTGACCACCACTGCCAAGGCGATCGAGGCGTACCTCCGCGGTTCTGACACAAGCGGGGACGTCGGCGTCCTCAGTTGCGAACCCGCCGCCTTGCCCGCAGCCATCGCCCGCCGGGCGACGACCTGCGACGGCGTCGTGATGTCGAACGATCTGCGCGACAATGAGGCGCTGTTTCACGCTGCTGTCCACGGGACTCTCTTTTCGTCACCCGCCGGCGTCATTCTGAACGGAATCGGTGCAGATAAGACGCTGGAACCTGCTCAAATTTTCGTTGCATGGGATACTGGCCTTCCAGCGGCGCGGGCTGTCCATGCATCTCTCCCCCTTTTGAAAGAGGCAGCTGATATAACGATCGGCCTCTTCGATCCCATCATGTCTCCGGAGCAGAACGGCGAAAATCCGGGATCCGACATCGCACGGTGGCTCAGCCATCATGGTTGCAAGGTGACCGTGCAGCAATATCCAACCGGCGGAGAGGAGATCGGCAAGTGCATTCTCGGACGCGCCGCCGAAACCGGTGCCGATCTCGTGGTCATGGGAGCCTACGGACATTCCCGCCTGCGTCAGGCCGTATTCGGCGGTACAACGCGAACGCTGATCGAGCAGACGGGAATGCCCGTCCTGCTTGTGCACTAAAGTGCGCTCTGCTGCGAAGCTACGCGAGTACCGAAACTGAGCGCCCCAAAGTTTGCCAGCAGCAATACAATCAAGCTTTGAACGGGAGATTAGGCACGTTGAAGTCGATGGCCTGAATCGCCTTCCCCACTGAAAGCTTCGGCGGTTCATGCCATCTACCGTTGTACGTTCGATGATTTCAGCAGACGGCGCGGTGTTTCATTCTATTCCACATAAACGGCGATATGAGCGCCAGGATGAACGTCATCTACCGGGACTGGGCCTCGGACGGCGAGGTCGAGGTCTACTCCATCGACGAAAGTTTTTTGTCGCTCCGAACCGTCGCAGCCGCCGACCGCGCCACGTTCGGCCATGACCTCCGCGCGACCGTTCGGCGCTGGACCGGCATTCCCACATGCGTCGGGATCGGCCCGACGAAGACGCTCGCGAAGCTGGCAAACCACCTCGCGAAGAAGAATGACGAGTTGGCGGGGGTCTGCGATCTGACGCACCCAGAGGCGCGGGACCGCTGGCTTCCCCGCGTCCCCGTCGGGGATATCTGGGGTATTGGCGGAGCTTCCGAGGCGAAACTGTCGCGGATCGGCATCGAGACCGCCGCCGATCTGCGTGACATGCCCGCCCGCCTGGCGCGGTCGCTCATGACGGTCGTGGGGGAGAAAACCGTCCTCGAGCTACAGGGCCTGTCGTGCCTCGATCTGGAAGTCCTGGCGCCCCAGCGGAAGGGATGCGCCGTGACGCGGACCTTCAGCCGCAAGGTGACGGACCTGCCCGACATGCTGGAAGCCGTCGCGACCCACGCGATGCGCGGGGCCGAGAAGCTCCGGCGGAACGGCCTGGAAACCGGGCACATCTCCGTCTTCATGCACACGTCCCGGTTCG
>CANMTR010000035.1 GCA_947500825.1 uncultured Paracoccaceae bacterium
CGGAGGTCCGGTCAGGCGGCGTCGAAGCGAGAGCTGCCGTTCGTCCACGCCGCGGCGGACGGCAGCTAAGAGCCCTTCCAAGACACTCCGGCAATATGCTGCGTAACCACAGTGCGAGTTGTCAGCCGGCGACTTGGAGCAGCGGACGCAGCGCCACCTCGACCCTTTCGCGGGATGCTGGCTCAAGCGCCAGGATCGGGCCCGGCGGCGTGATAGGTCCAAATCCGAGGATCTCCGCCATAGCGAACATCACCCGGAAGCTCCCGAACTCCCGGAACAGCGCCCAGAGGGGAGCGAAGGCGTCATCGATACGCTCGGCTTCGGCCGCATCCCCCGCCTGGGCCGCACGGGTGAGCGCCAGGGCGGGTTCCGGCAAGAGTCCGGCCACCACGCTATACCAGCAGGCCCCGCCAGCGAGCAGCGCGTCTTTCGCACCCCAGTCTCCGCTGTAGCCGATGGCAAAGCCCTCCGGTGTCACGGCCCGCAAGCGCTGCATCTCACCCGCGCAATCGCCGTCCGCAGGCAAAGGCATCTTCACCGCGGTCACGTTCGGAAGCTCGGCCAGTCGCGCGATCAGGTCCGGGCTGAAGGTGAATTTCGTGGTGCTCGGGTTGTTGTAGATGCACAGGGGCAGCTCGCCGGCCGCGGCGACGGCCTCGAAATGGCGGAACACCTCCTCGTTGGTCAGCGGTTGGTAGGACATGGGAGCAAGAAGCAGACCGTCCGCGCCAGCTTTTCGGGCATCTCGCGCGAGATTCTCGGCGACATCGGTCGTAAGGGCGCCGACACCGACGATGAGCGGCGTCCGGCCCGCCACGCATTCTACTGCGGCCCGGAGAGTGCGCTTGCGCTCCTCCGGCATCAGGTAGGCGTATCCGCCGGTGCTACCGAGTAGCCCGATGGAATCCACGCCCGCTGCCACGATCCGCTCGAGAAAGCGTTGCAGAAGCTCGGGCTTCAGCTGCCCCCCGTCGTCGGCGGGGGTAAGGGGAAAGGCCGACAGGCCGGTGAACAGGGTCATGGAGGGTTCTCCTTCAAACGCGCGAAAAGAGCAGGCGCAGACCGGCGAATCCGAAGAACGCGGCCAAGACGCCCTCTATCCCGCGCCGGGCGCGGCGATAGAGGCGGATCATCGGCGCCGTCGAGAACACGAGCGCGTAGCCGCCGAAAATCGTCACGCTCAGGACCGCGCAGCCCGCCAGAATGGTGGCCACGTCATGCCACGAGGCCTCGGCGCCGAGGCCGAGGGTGACGAGGGCAATCCAGGCCAGCACGGCCTTCGGGTTGGCCAGATGCATGATCAATCCATGGCGGTAGAGCGCAGCCGAGGACGGTGGCGTATCAGCTCGTGCGGGGCCAGTTGAGGTTGCCGGGCCGGAGGTCATCGCGCTTCGGGCCGCGCGCACCGCGAGGTAGAGCAGGTATAGGCCGCCGAAGACCTTCAGGACGAACAGGGCCTCGGCATAGCGCGCGAGTAACGCGGAAACGCCTGTGGCCGCGGACAGACCCCAGAACAGCGATCCGGAGATGACCCCCGCGGCCAGCGCCAGTCCGGCTTGCCGACCGTGGGTCATCGCCACGCCCATGATCCGGAGGGTGCTTGGCCCGGGGCTTCCGGCCGCGATCACGTAGGCGGTGAAAACGACGAGCAGGTGGTTGATGTTCTCCATCGCGTCCCTCCCTCAGGTTCCGGCCAGCAGCTTGAAAGCAATGATCCACATCACCAGCGCAATGAGTGTCTCGAGGATGCGCCAGGCCGCCGGCCGCTCGAAAACCGGGCGCAATTTGATGGCACCGTAGCCGAGGGCGAAGAAGAAGACGAACGACCCGAGGATTGCGCCGACAGCGAAGGATCCTTGGCTGCTGGTGAACTGGGTAGAGATGGTTCCCAGCAGGACGACCGTGTCGAGATACACATGCGGGTTCAGCCAGGTGATGGCGAGGCAGGCCACCAGCGTGCGGAACAGATCGGTCACCGGCAGCGACGCATCCGCGGCCAGTGCCTCGTTCGACCGCAGCGCCGACAGGAGGCTCTTCACGCCATACCAGATCAGGAAGGCCGCGCCGCCGTAACGCATGATGGGCTCGAGCCACGGCAACCATTCCGAGACCGTTCGAAAGCTGGTCACGCCCACGGTGATCAGGATCGCGTCCGAAATTGCGCAGGCGAGGCAGACCGCCAGGACATGCTCGCCCCGCAGCCCCTGCCGCAACACGAAGGCGTTCTGGGCGCCAATCGCCACGATGAGGCTGAGGCTCATCATCATGCCGGTGAAGAAGACTGCGAGATCCATGTGCTGGGCTCCGATCCGAAAGACTGCCCTTGGCGTATGCGGTCGATTGAGATTAGACAATTTAAAGTCACTGATACCAATGAAGGGAAACTAAATGGCGGTGGACTACGCAGCTCTCCGGGCCGTCGCTGCGGTCGTCAGGACGGGCAGCTTCGAACGCGCCGCCGCGTCGCTCAACGTGACACCCTCTGCTGTCTCTCAGCGCATCAAGCATCTCGAGGAGCGTCTCGGCGCGGTGCTCATCGAGCGGGGGACGCCCTGCACCGCCACGGACAGGGGCCTTGCGCTCTGCCGACACATGGATCGCGTCGGGATGCTCGAGAAGGATCTCATGGAACAGCTGCCCGAGCTCTCCGGGCCTGAAGGTGCCGGGCAACGGGTGACCCTCAACGTGGCCACGAACGCCGACAGCCTCGGGACCTGGTTTCTCGAGGCCATCGCCTCCTTCACCAAGACCACCGACTATCTCGTGAATGTCGCCATAGACGACGAGGACCATACCGCCGACTGGCTGCGCCGCGGCCGTGTGCTTGCCGCTGTCACCGCGCTGGAACGCCCAGTGCAGGGATGCCGGGTCACGCCGCTCGGCTCGTTCCGCTACCAGGCGACAGCGAGCCCCGATTTCATTACCCGATACTTCCCGGATGGTCTGACGGAGGAGGCGTTCAAACTCGCGCCCGCCCTCACCTTTAACCAGAAGGACCGTCTCCAGGATGCCTGGGCGCGCGAGATTTTCGGGCACGACATGTCATTCCCCACTCATTGGCTCCCATCGACACAGAGCTTCCTCGAAGGCAGCCTCGCCGGTATGGGGTGGGCCCTAAATCCGGTCCAGCTCGCGAGGCACCATCTCGAGCGCGGAGATCTCGTCGAGCTTGTCCCCGGAAAGGTGCTGGAGCGACACCTGTTCTGGCAGATCAACCGGCTGGCTGCCGACCAGCTTCACGAACTGTCCCGGGCCATTCTTTCAGTAGCGCAGCGCGAGCTCAGCTCGTGAGCGTGGCGCTCGTTGGAAACGGCAGCTTTAGTCTGCGGCCGATCCGGCCGCGCGCTGCGGATGGCGGCTGTGAGCCCTCTCCGAGGGATGCTGCGGCGGCGCCTGATTGTGTGCGAAGCGCCCAATGCTGCCATTGCTTGCGAAGGTCCATCCGGAACCCGGTCACTGACGCCGCAGCAGGGTAGCTTCGTGTCAAGATACTCGGCGGCGATATCCTACTAAAATCATCACTAGTTTAAGTGCCAACCCTCATGCGGAGGGTTTGGTGAAACGGGGGCACTCCAGTCCTGACGTCGAACCTTCTGAGACGCGACTTTGGGGAAATTGTTGGGAGGTACCTCGAGCTTGTTTCTGGGGCTAGTGAACATCACGAAAAGAAATGGCCCCCGAGGGGCCATTCCAAATAAGAAAGCTGAGCATCCGCCGGCGTTTTGGCTTAACCGCTACTCAGAGTTCCTGAGCCGTTGGCCGGAAGAGGATCTCGTTGATGTCAACGTCCTCCGGCTGGCTAATGGCGAAGTGACCTGCCACTGAACTTTCATCCAGCGGCGACCGGAGTCCGGTTGGTGTTTACGCCGATTGGCGCAGGGTGAGCAATCGCCCGACGCGCGGAGCTCTCATCTCGCGCAGCGGGGCGGGCGATTGCGGTGGTCAGGGCTCGCGCGTAGTCAGCCGGGGTCTGGTAGTCCAATGCCGAATGCGGGCGTTCAGTGTTGTAGTCGGCAGCCCAGGCCGCGATCACAACACGGGCGTGAGCCAGGTTCCGGAACATGGTTTCGTTGAGCAGCTCGTCCCGCATCCGACCGTTGAAACTCTCGACGAAGCCGTTCTGCATCGGCTTGCCGGGCGCGATATAGTGCCACTCGACCCGGGTCTCGCTACACCACCGCAGGATCGCGTTACTGGTCAGTTCGGTCCCGTTGTCACTGACAATCATCCCGGGCTTTCCGCGGCGCCCGATCAGGCCCGTCAGCTCCCGAGCAACGCGCCGCCCGGATATCGAAGTGTCCGGGATCGCCGCGAGGCACTCCCGGGTGACATCGTCGACCACGTTGAGAACCCGGAAGCGCTGGCCGTTGGCGAACTGGTCGTGGACAAAGTCCAGAGACCAGCGTGCATTTGGGTACGCTTCGATCAGGATGGGGGCCCGCGTCCCGACCGCCTTGCGCCGTGCCTTCCGTTTGCGCACCGTCAGCCCTTCCTCACGATAGAGGCGATAGATGCGATTGATCCCGGACCGCTCGCCTTGGCGGCGCAGCAGCACGAAGAGCCGCCGGTAGCCGAACCGCCGGCGCTCGTTGGCCAGGTCCCGCAACCGACCGCGCAGCTCCGTGTCTGGCGCACGTCGAGATCGATAGCGGATCATCGTGCGATCCGCGCCGACGATGTAGCAGGCCCGCCGTTCTGACAGCTCGTGCGCGGCCCGAAGATACGCAACGGCTTCACGCTTCACGGCGGGCCCTACCACTTTTTTGAAACCAGATCCTTCATCGCAGCCAGGTCCAGCATCTGCTCGGCGAGAAGCTTCTTCAGCTTGGCATTCTCATCCTCGAGCGCCTTCAGCCGCTTGGCCTCCGACACCGTCATGCCGCCGAACTTGGCTTTCCAGTTGTAGAAAGTCCCTTCCGACATGCCGTGCTTGCGGCACAGATCCGCGCACTTTGCGCCGGCCTCATGCTCGCTCAGGATGCCGATAATCTGCTCGTCCGTGAATCTCGTTCGCTTCATTGTCCGTCCTCAGGTTGGGCCGGACTCTAATCGACGGTGGAGGAAAAATCCCGTGGCAGGTCACCAGCCAGCAAAGCACCGAGTGCCGGCAGGTATCGTCGATGGTCCATTCCATGGCGTGGCCCATTTTCTCCCCTCTCAGGCCCGCGCCGTGGCAAGCCTGATACCGAACACCACCAGGGCGATGCCAATCGCACGCTCGATCCATGCCCCAGCACGAACGTAGACGGTTCTCGCCGGGGGACTCGACAACACCACGAGGACGAAACCGTACCAGACGATTTCGACCGCAAAGGACGCCGCGAGGATCGCGACTTTCGTCAGCTGGGCTGCGTCTGAGGGAACGGCCACGGCATAGAGGCCGACGAAGAAGATGATCCCCTTGGGGTTGGAGAAATTGACCAAGCCGCCAAGGCGAAGGCCGCGAAAAAAGCTCGTGGTTCTGTGCTGTTCCAAGTTGACGCCTTCCGCGCCATCGTCGGGGCTCGTGGCCCCGGCGTGACGCCATGATTGGATGCCGAGCCATATCAAGTAGAGGCCGCCCGCAATCTGGACGGCGCGCGTCAACCAGCCGATGCGTTCGAGTATGACCGACAATCCAGCCATGGCGAGCACCCCGTAGAACGTCGCCGCACAGGCCAAGCCGAGCGTCGCGCCCCACGCCGCAGTCTTTTCTCCGCGTAAAGCCAGCTTCGAGATCAGCGCGAAGTTCGGGCCCGGGCTGACAACGATGGCGATGTAGAGAACAAGGACGGTCAGAACGACTTGCGGATCGAACATCGGTTTATCTCCAGCGGCGTATTCAGCGTAAACGGGGATCGGGTATCCTGAAAGGCGAATGGGGCTCCAAGCGGACTTCCGGCAGCGTGGCGCGACGGACCCTGGTCAGGTCAGGTTGACCGGCGCTGCCGGACCTTACCCGCCGTTCGCTTACTGACCGAGCGCTGCGGTGCAGCTTCACGAGACCAACAATTCGTCCATCGTGCAGCATTTTCGGAGGGCAAAGGTCGGCAGAGAGGACAAATCCCTCGTTTCAATAGAGCGTCAAGATAGCGAGCCGAGTTCGCGCCGCGCTACCGAAAGAATGGACCGGGACAGTTCGTCAAGCTGGTCGGCGGCCAACCGGTTGATCTGCCAGAATAGGCGCCGCTCCAAAATCTTTCCGGGAATGAGCTCGACGAGATCTCCGCGCTCGAGATGGCGTCTCGTGAGCGGCACCGGATTAAGCGCCCACCCCATGCCGGCGAGGCTGCCTTCGAGGAAGCTCTGCGTCGAGGGAAGCCAGTGGGTGGGGAATGAGATGGCGTGCCCAAAAACCTCGCGCGCCCAGACGTCCTGGAGCCGGTCTTTCTGGTTGAAGGTGAGAGCGGGCGCGCGCTGGAACGCCTCCTGCGTGAGGCCATCGGGGAAGTATCGGGCAACGAAGTCGGGGCTCGCCGTCGCCTGGTAGCGGAGCGAGCCGAGCGGCGTGACCCGGCATCCCTGCACCGGGCGTTCCAGCGCGGTGACGGCGGCAAGCACACGGCTGCGGCGCAGCCAGTCGGCCGTATGGTCCTCATCGTCTATCGCCACATTCACGAGATAGTCGGTGGCTCTGGTGAAGGAGGCGATGGCCTCGAGAAACCAGGTCCCGAGGCTGTCGGCGTTGGTGGCAACGTTGAGGGTCACCCGCTGCCCGGCACCTTCAGTCCCGGAAAGCTCAGGCAGCTCTTCCATGAGACCCTTCTCGAGCATTCCCACGCGATCCATGTGCCGGCAGAGCGCAAAGCCCTTCTCCGTGGCGGTGCAGGGCGCCCCCCGCTCGATGAGTACCGCGCCGACACGCTCCTCAAGATGCTTGATGCGCTGCGAAACGGCCGACGGCGTCACGTTGAGCGACGCGGCGGCTCTTTCGAAGCTGCCGGTCCTGACGACCGCAGCAACGGCCCGCAAAGCTGCGTAGTCCACCGCCATTTAGTTTGCCTTCATTTACATCAGTGAAATTAATTTTCCTAACTCCCTGCAACCGCATAGTCCAAGTGCAGCTTCTTGGAGCCCGCACATGGATCTCGCTGTCTTTTTCACTGGCATGATGATGAGCCTTAGCCTCATCGTGGCGATTGGCGCCCAAAACGCCTTCGTGTTGCGGCAGGGATTGCGGGGCGAGCACGTCCTGGCGGTCTGCCTTGCCTGCGCAATCTCGGACGCGATCCTTATCACCGTGGGCGTGACCAGCTTCCGGACGGTCTCGGAATGGTTGCCTTGGTTCGAGCCCATCATGCGCTACGGTGGTGCGGCCTTCCTAATCTGGTATGGCGTGAAGAGCCTCCTGTCAGCGTTGCGATCGAACGAGGCACTGGCCGCGGATGCGTCGCTGCCGGTGAGCGACCTGTTCCGCACGCTGGTGGCTTGCCTCGCCATCACCTGGCTGAACCCGCATGTGTATCTCGACACGGTTGTCCTGCTGGGAACCATCTCTACCCAGTTCACCAGCAGCCAAGAGTCCTTCGCTATCGGCGCAATCCTCGGGTCGTTCGTCTTCTTTTTTGCCCTCGGCTACGGTGCCATCAAATTGCGCCCGATTTTCGAGCGGCCGGCGGCCTGGCGCATCCTCGAGACACTCATTGCGTTGGTGATGTGGATCATTGCTTTCAAGCTGCTGGCCGGAACCTGAGGGAGGGACGCGATGGAGAACATTAACCACCTGCTCATCGTTTTCACCGCCTACGTGATCGCGGCCGGGAGCCCCGGGCCGAGCACCCTTCGGATCAGGGGTGTCGCGATGAGCCACGGTCGGCGAGCCGGCCTCGCGCTGGCCGCGGGGGTCATCTCCGGATCGTTGTTCTGGGGTCTGTCCGCGGCCACAGGAGTTTCCGCGCTACTCGCGCGCTATGCCGAGGCCTTGATCGTCCTGAAGGTCTTCGGCGGCCTATACCTGCTATACCTCGCGGTAAGGGCGGCCCGAAGCGCGATGACCTCCAACCCGGCAACCTCAACTGGCCCCGCAAGAACTGATCCGCCACCGTCCTCGGCTGCGCTCTACCGCCATGGATTGATCATGCATCTGGCCAATCCGAAGGCAGTGTTGGCCTGGATTGCTCTCGTCACGCTCGGTTTCGGCGCCGAGGCATCGTGGCATGACGTGGCCACCATTCTTGCGGGTTGCGCGGTCCTGAGTGTGACGATTTTCGGCGGCTACGCGCTCGTGTTCTCGACGGCGCCGATGATCCGCCTCTATCGCCGCGCCCGGCGCGGGATCGAGGGCGTCTTGGCCGCGTTCTTCGGGTTCGCCGGTCTGCGCCTGCTCTTTTCGCGCGTTTGAAGGAGAACCCTCCATGACCCTGTTCACCGGCCTGTCGGCCTTTCCCCTTACCCCCGCCGACGAAGGGGGGCAGCTGAAGCCCGAGCTTCTGCAACGCTTCCTCGAGCGGATCGTGGCAACGGGCGTGGATTCCATCGGGCTACTCGGCAGCACCGGCGGATACGCCTACCTGACGCCGGAGGAGCGCAAGCGCACTCTCTGGGCCGCGGTGGAATGCGTGGCGGGTCAAACGCCGCTCATCGTCAGTGTCGGCGCCCTTACGACCGATATCGCCGAGGAACTCGCGCGGGACGCCCGGAAAGCCGGGGTGGACGGCCTGGTTCTTGCTCCCATGTCCTACCAACCGCTGACCGAGGAGGAGGTCTTCCGCCATTTCGAGTCCGTCGCCGTGGCGGGCGAGCTACCCCTGTGCATCTACAACAACCCGGGCACCACGAAATTCACCTTCAGCCCGAACCTGATCGCACGGCTGGCAGAGCTCCCGAACGTGACCGCGGTAAAGATGCCTCTGCCAGCTGACGGCGATTATTCGGGGGAGATGGAGCGCCTACGGGCCATGACATCGGAGGGTTTCGATATCGGCTACAGCGGCGACTGGGGTGCGAAAGATGCGTTGCTCGCTGGCGGGGCCTGCTGGTATAGCGTGGTGGCTGGCCTCTTGCCGGAACCCGCACTTGCGCTCACCCGTGCGGCTCAAGCGGGGAATGCGGCCGAAGCTGAGCGTATAGATCACGCCTTCACTCCCCTCTGGGAGTTGTTCCGGGAGTTCGGGAGCTTCCGGGTGATGTTCGTCATCGCCGAGATCCTCGGATTTAGATCTATCACGCCGCCGCGGCCGATCCTGGCGCTTGAGCCAGCATACCGCAAAAGGGTCGAGTCGGCGCTGCGTCCGCTAATCCAAGTCGCCGGTTGACAACCCGCACGGTGCTTAAGCAGCATACTGCCGGGAATGTCTCGGTAGGGCTCGAAGCAGACCTGCGGCGGCGGAGCAGGAAGCATGCCTCGCCGCTTCGAGCTTGCGTTGCTCTCGGCCCTTACCGGACATTCACGGCCGCTCTCGATGCGGCAGCGCGGCCCGCCGAACCGGCCGTTCGCCGCGGTTGCAAAGCATTACGGCAGCCGAACTCACACTTCGCGGGACGAAGCGGGCTTTCGTATGCGGAACTGAAGTCTGCACCCGACCCAGTATTCGGCGAAACGGGCGCAAGCTCAGCCCTCGACCTTGCCCTAGTGGTATACCCCGTGTAGGTATTAGTTCATGCGTATGATCGGTATCTTGGTCTCGGCCCTGATTTCTATGACCCATTCCTACGTGACCGCCTTTCGAGGCAGCGTAGCCGCGGACGAAATAGTCCACCGAACCGGATCATGAGGTCCGTTGCGATTATTATCGTAGCGGCCGCGGGCCTCGGCCTCGGTGCTGTGGCGAGCGGATCGGCGGGGCCGGACGCGCCTGCCTTGCGCCCCGAAGTTCCTTCGATCGTGGCGGAGGGGGCGGAGATCTACGCGGCTGAATGCGCCGTATGTCATGGCGTCAATCTGGAAGGGCAGCCCGATTGGCGTGTGCGTGGACCCGACGGGCTGCTGCCGGCACCGCCCCATGACGAGACGGGGCATACCTGGCACCACGACGGCGAGACGCTGTTCAACCTGACCAAGTACGGGCTGGGCGAAATGATCGGCGATCCGGACTACGAGTCCGCCATGCCCGCCTTCGAGGATGTGCTGACGGATGCGGAGATCGTCGCCGTCCTGAGCTATATCAAATCGACTTGGCCCGCCGACATCCGCGCGCGGCACGATGCGATGGCGCGTTGACGACGCATCCTCAGATCCTCACCCTTGGGCCTTCTGCAGCAGGGCGATCAGTTCGTTGAACTTCTCGCGCTGCGCGTCCGGGCCTTCGGCGATCGCCTCTTCCACGCAATGCCTGGCGTGGTTCTCGAGGACCAGCCGCTCCACCGCCCTGAGCGCCGATCGGACCGCCGCGGTCTGCGCCAGGATGTCGACACAGTAGCGATCCTCCTCGACCATGCGCGCGACGCCGCGCACCTGGCCTTCCAGCCGCGAGAGCCTGTCGAGCGTGCGCTGCTTGTCCTGCTTCATATCTGTCTCCTGTCTCTACCGGGCGCTGCAAGTGCGCTTGAATATACCCCTAGAGGGTATATATGCGAGCCTATCCCGATTACGAACGTCCATTCGCACGGACAAGGAGGCTCGACCATGAGTACGACCGATATCGACGGCCCCGAAGCCGCTCGCGCCGCGAGCCGCGGCAGTGGCAAGACGGCTTCGCTCTATCGCATGGCCATGCCCGGCCATCTTTGCCCGTTCGGCCTGAAGTCGAAGGCGCTCTTGGAATGGAAGGGATACGATGTCGACGACCACCTCCTGACCAGCCGCGGCGATGTCGATGCCTTCAAGGAAGCCCACGGCGTGAAGACGACGCCGCAGGCCTGGATCGACGGCAATCGCGTGGGCGGCTTCAGCGAGCTTAAGCAGCGGTTCGGCTTCCGCGTCCTCGGCAAAGACGACACGACCTATGCGCCGGTGATCGCCATCTTCGGCTCGATGGCACTGCTTTCCGCGGCAATCGTCGCAAACCTCTATGCGGGCTTTCCGGTGCTCACTTGGCTCATGTGGTTCTTCGCCACCTCGATGGTGGCCCTCGCCGTGCAGAAGCTGCAGGATGTGGGGGGCTTCGTAAGCGGTTTCCTGGGCTACGACCTGCTGGCGCAGCGTTATGTTCCCTACGGTTATGCCTATCCGTTCCTCGAGCTTTATGCGGGCATCGGCATGGCCGCGCTGATCGGAACGGGCTCGCCCCTGATCTGGGCGGTGGCGCCTGTGGGCCTGTTTATCGGTACGATCGGCGCGGTCAGCGTCATCAAGGCCGTCTATATCGACAGGCGCGAGCTGAAATGCGCGTGCGTCGGCGGGGGATCGAACGTGCCGCTCGGCTTCATCTCGCTGACCGAGAACCTCGTGATGATGGCCATGGGGATCTGGATGATCGCCAACGTCCTGACCGGCACGACGATGCCCATGTAGATTGGCAAGGCGACAGCGTCGCCGGACCCGGCTACGCCCCGCCCCCCTAGATCCAGGACAGTAACGACGATGAAGACCACGACGATCAGGGACGGCACCGGGGGCTCGACCGGGTCCCGTCAGAAAGCGTATTCTGCGAAACCTTTGTCATGACAATGCTGACCCGGTGCCTTTCCATCATGCTCCTCGGCGCGATGATCCTGACGGGATCGTTGGCACAGGCGCATACCGCGGTCATGGGCCACATGCTTGGCTCGCGCGTCCAGGCGTTGGATCACGGAAATCACTTGCCCGATGAAACCGACCGCACTGGCAACACCGAGCCATGCGAGATCTGCGGTGCGGCGCTCTCCGGTGATTGCGCGGCCGCTCTCTGCCATCCCGACCTGATCGTGCAGACCCGTGACGCCCCCACCAGCGGCGCAAAGCTACGCCACCATTCAAGCCCGACCCCCGATCAACCGGGCATCACTGCGGAGGTCCGGACCCCTCCGCCCCGACATCTTCTGAAGGACACCACGACTTTGTTCCCATAGGAGATAGCATAATGAAGACCCAAACCACTCTTGCCGCGAGCGCTTGCTTCTGTATTGCCCTCGCCGCCCCCGCATTTGCGCAGGACCAGAACGCGTTTGAACTGCCCGGACAATGCTCCGAGATGCCGGTATCCGAGATGAGCGATACGGAAACCCGGCACGACATGATGGATCACGGCTCGGATCACGGCAGCGGCATGAGCGCCGAAGACCACGGCGACGGCACGATGCCCGGCCACATCCGCGAGAACATGCAGAGGATGCTTCTGACGATGCCCGCCATGCGGCAGGGCATGATGCAGGAAGATCCCGATATTGCCTTTGCGTGCGGTATGATTGCACATCACCAGGCGGCCATCGACATGGCGCAGGTGGTCCTCGACCACGGGCAGGACGCCGACATGCGTCGCCTCGCCGAAGAAATCATCGAGGTCCAGCAGACAGAAATCGAGTACATGACCGAGTGGCTCGAAGACTCCTCGAACTGATCGACCTGGCCGCGCGACAGCGTCGCGCGGCCTATCGGCCCGACGGTAAAGGCCGGCCCATTCCGGACATTCGCGAATGGGACAGCCGCCGCGGTGCAGCTTCACCACTCCGGACATTCGCCGCGGGCTGCACAATAGGGGCCGGGGCGAACTCACACTTTGCGGACAATGCAGGCTTTTGCTTAGAAAATCGAATGTCTGTTACCGTTGTTCGGTTAGGGCTTTGCTCTGCCCAATTACAGCATCGGATGAACTTCTTCTGCCCTTGCCAAGCCGGAACGGGGGCGCCGCAACCGCGTTCGGACCCCAGCAATTGGGGAGAACAGTGATGAGCCTGAAGCGCGTACTTGGAACCATACTCGCCAGCCGCCTTGCGGGCCGCGGCAGAAACCGGGGCCCGATGGGGGCGGCGTCGATGCTGACGGGCGTCCGGCAGCGCCGTCACGGCTCCCCTACGGGCAAGGCAGGCCTCGCTGCCCTGGGCTACATGGCCTACCAAGCCTACCAGCATCGCCAGTCGTCGGGCGGCGGTCACGCGTCCGGATCCGGCGGTCTCGGAGCCATGGTGCGCGAGGTGGTCTACCAGGTCACCGGCAGCCTGGGCGCGGGCGGGACTGCGGACCAGGAGCCGACCGAACAACAGCTCGCTGAGGACGGCACCGCCGCCGAGTCCATGGAAGAAGAGAAAGCCCTGCTGCTGATCCGGGCCATGATCACCGCGGCGTATTCCGACGGATCCCTCAGCGACCACGAGCGCGCGCATATCCTGCAGGAGATCGAGGAAGCCGGGGCCGACAAGGACGACCGCCAGAAGCTTGAAGCCGAGATGGCCCATCCGAAGCCGCTCGACGACCTCCTGGCGCAGGTCGACGACCAAGAGACCGCCGAGGAGTTCTATCTCGCTTCCTGCTCCGCCGTGGATGCGGAGACGGACGCCAATCGCGTCTATCTCTCCGAACTACGGCGCCGTCTAGATTTGAGCGAGGACCAGGCGGCCGAAATCGAAAGCTTCGTGTGAGGGCTAGCGGCCAAGAAGCGTTTCGCCGGTACCTGCGCGATCCTTTATGGCCGCTAATTAACATTAGTTAATCGAGGTCCGGCCTGAGGAACACGTGATCGGGCGTTCTGTTGACCACCGTCATTATAATGGGGGTTTGGATGACGGACAGAACAGCAGGGCCCGACCACTCTAGAAACGCCGGCGTATTCGGGTCGGCGAACAAGGTGTTCGTACAGGCCACGGAGCTTTTCCGCGGCGAACTGGACTTGGCCCGTACCGAGGTCCAGGAGAACCTGAACCGGGCCATGATCGCGATCGGATTGGTAGTGGCCGCCATCGTTCTCTTCCTCGTGGCTCTGAATGTCCTGGCAGCTGCTTTGGTCACCGGCATTGCACAGCTCGGTATCGGAGCGGGCTGGGCGGCCCTGATCGTCGGGGGCGTGTTTCTGATCATCGGGCTCGGCATGGTCCTGATGGGTAAGAACAAGCTTGCCTCAGTCAGCCTGGCTCCGAGCCGCACGGCAAGGAACGTCCAGCGGGATGTGCGGACGACGAAGGAAGCGACCTATGGCTGAGAAATCCTCTCGCGAGATCGAACAAGAGCTGGAATCCAAGCGAGCTGACCTTCACGCCACGATCGATGAGGCGCTCGATCGGATGACGCTGGAAGGGGCATGGAACTACGCCGGGAGGTATCTCCGGAATAACGGTGGCGGCTACGGCCAGTCCCTGGGCAACGTCATCAAGGAAAAGCCGCTTGCGGTCGGCCTCGTGGCCGTCGGCATGGCCTGGATCCTGTTCGGACCCTCGGTGTCGGACCGTCGGCAGGGGGGCCAGGACCATGATTTGCGCCAGCGCGATCGGGATGGCGATCCGACGACCCGCGCACGCCTTGCTACTGGAGAGGGTCAGAAAACCGGCGCGCAAAGTCCGGCCGGAGCGATGGCCCGTCCCGACGCGGTGGCGCCACCAGCAGATACCCCGTCATCTGCTCGACCCGCAGCGACGCAGACCACGACTGGGGCCGGCAAAAGCAGATCCTCCGCGACACAATATACGCCTGCTTCTGCGGCTCCCTCACCAGCCAGGTCGACGGAAACCCCGGGCGGAACGCGCGACACGCAGCGGAAAGGCAGAGAGTCCGAACCGGCCGCACCTGAGGTGATACCTTCGAAGGGCCCTTCGAGCCTGGCCAGGACGTCTTCCACCAGTCGAGCCCGTGAAAGCCCCACGGCTAAGCCCAGTGGGTCTAAGGGGGCCGACAAGGCCTCCTCGCTCGACCCGAAATTCTCGCAGTCGTGAGGCATGGCCAGGAACTGGCGCGAAGAGGGATCTTGATCCCTTTGAAGCATTACCGAGAGGGATCGTAAGAAAAGTCTGGGCAGGCTCTTTCCGGAGCCTGCCAACCATCTTGGCTTTCCTCCTAGTGGCCAAGAGAGGTTCTCCCCGATGCCTTCATCAGGGTAAGACCGGACTTTGCCCCTGACAGCGGTGGTGTCAGGTCGAGGGCCGCATCACCTCGGAGATCCCTGGAGGAGACGCTTTCGCTTCCCAAGGGGAGTTTCGGGATCAGGTATCTCCCGGGGAGGTCCCCGGGCGGATCGCCGAGACGAGCGGACCGACCATGCGGTTGGCGACCGGGATCAAGGCGAGGCCGAGGATCAGGCCCAGCACGCCGTCGAGGAAGGCGGTTACGATCCATTCCACCGCCCCCCGATAGCCAGGTGCCGCATGGGCGACGGAGACGGCGGCGGCATGGATCAGCTCGTAGGGCGCATGCCAGCCAAGCTCGTGCAGGCCATGGACGATGATGGACCCGCCGACCCAGACCATGGCCGCGGTGCCGACCACGACCAGGATCTTCATCACCCAGGGCATGGCCCGGACGATCCCCCGACCGAGGGCCGGGACAAAACCGCTCTCGCCCCGGGCGGTCAGGTGCAGGCCGACATCGTCCGCCTTCACGATCAACGCCACGGCGCCGTAGACCGCGACGGTGATCAGGACGCCCGCGATGGCGAGGCTGGCCGCGGTCATCGCGAAGGAGCCGTCCTCCGGCAGGGCATTGAGGACGATGGTCATGATCTCGGCGGAGAGGATGAAGTCGGTCTTGACCGCGCCCTTGACCTTCTTCTCCTCCAGCTTGGCGGCCGACATCTTCTCCCGGACCAGATCCTCCTCGTGGTGGTCGGACGGGTTGAGGGCGTGCCAGACCTTCTCCGCCCCCTCGAAGCAGAGGTAGAGACCGCCCAGCATCAGGATGGGCGAGATCGCCCAGGGCGCGAAGGCCGCCAGCAGGAGCGCGACCGGCAGGAGGATCACCAGCTTGTTGAACAACGAGCCGCGGGCAATCTTCCAAACGATCGGCAGCTCGCGATCGGCCGAGAAGCCGGTAAGGTATTTCGGCGTCACCGCGGCATCGTCGACCACCGCGCCCGCGGCCTTCGACGAGGCCTTCATCGCCTGCCCCATGACATCGTCCACCGAGGCCGAGGCGACCTTGGCGATCGCCGCCACGTCGTCCAGGAGCGCGACCAGTCCGCTCATCCGTTCAGTCTCCCGTTCAAGTTTCGTACGCCCTTATCGGTGGGTCGGCGTGAGTTCGAGATATTCCGGGTCGAACCCGGAGAGGGCGGCCAACCCGTCGGGGTCCGGCAGGCGAATGCGGCCGCGGGACCATTCCAGGAGCTGGTAGGCCCGAAGCTTCTGGACGACCCGGTTCATGTGAACCGTCGAATAGCCGAG
>CANMTR010000036.1 GCA_947500825.1 uncultured Paracoccaceae bacterium
GCAGCAACATCGGACGAAGCTGCACTCGACGAATCCGATCGAGCGCCTCAACGGGGAGATCAAGCGGCGCACCGATGTCGTCGGGATCTTTCCGAACGAAGCCTCGATCCGCCGATTGGTCGGCGCCATCCTGATGGAGCAGACCGAGGAATGGACCGTTCAGCGAGGCCGCTACATGACGCTGGAAACCTTGGCCCCGGTCCGCGACGATCCCATAGTCAGCCTGCCTGCCGCGCAGACGGACCGATCAGCTCGGCCACGCCGGCATCCGTCGCGCCTGCCAAGAGCTACACCACCAGATGGGACACGATCCCGGCAGGTGGCGCTTTCCCGCGAAAAGGAGCTTCAGCAGCAACGTCTTGAGCGCGCCCAGGCTGTCCAGCGTGACCGGGCGGAAGAGCGGTTACGTAAGGCGTATGATACCAGCGATACCGAAGCTCGCCTGGCCTCTGTGGAGACGGCACTTTCAGCCGGCGGGGTGCGCGGCTTCTGGCACCGCCTGAGCGGCCAGAGGGGGCGAGACACGGCCATGAAGGAATCGCTTGAGAAAACCATCGCCGCCACCCGGACCCGGCATCAGGAAGCTGTGCAGGGCCTGAAGAAGAAGCTCGAGGCGGAGCGGGCGGAGTTCCTAAGCCAGCAACGCGAACGGGCCCAAGAGCTCGCTCTTCGCATCGAAAACGCCCGCGACCGTCGCGAACGGGAGGGATGGAAGCCCTACAAGACCGACCGGCCGCGGGAGCTCCAGCCGGCTTCAGAGCAGGACAACATGCAGGAGTTCAGGCGTCTTCAGGCGCAATGGCGCGAGCAGGCGCAGGCACGTGGGCCAGAGCGCGATCGCTAGACATCAAACCTGCGCGTGGACCCTCCGCGTTTTGTGCCGGCGATGATGCCGTTACCTGGGGCTTTCCGGCTTTCATGCATCGAATCTTTGGCAGCACAGATTTTTTCGAGTCTCTCGTCGCGCTTAGGGATGACGGTGTTCTGCGCAGAGTGCTCGGCAAGGCGCCTCGCGTCCCAGCTGGGCTTCGGGCTCCCTACAATGCGCCTCGTGTCGCCGCCAATCGTCAGATTGAGGTGCTCGAGCACGGCAATCTCTTCATGAGTGTAGGGTTGGTCTGTCAGGTGGTCTGTGGCGTCTGAGATATGCTTTTCAGCGATGTCTTTGGCCACGTCTGTTATTCTGTTTGCCTTAACGTCGATCTCCTCCTTGCGGACCTGTTCCGGATCAGCATTCCGGGTAAATTCCTGCGTAATTTTTGGGCCCTGGGTAGGAGGCTCAGGCCCTAGGTCGCGATATACCATACTCTCACCTCAGAAATTTGCATGCGCGGCTGTTGATTTGGTATTCTTATAAGTATGAACAGAGAAGATTTTCCCCTGAAGACATTTGATGAAGTCAAATACTCGGTCGAAGGCTTGAGCGCGTATCCGGCAAACGATTCTATGTGCCATCCGCGATGGCATCCGTGTGAGGATCAGCATGTGCGGGCATGGAGGAGGATAGATCATTTCCTCGATGAGCTCTACCGCGCCGGCTACGCGCACAAAGATATCCGGAGTGGGTGGTCCCGTCGTCTGACGGAGCGGCTGTTCCCCACAAATGCCTACATCTATGACGGACGGCCGATGGATCTTGTCGCCCTCGAAGAAGAACGGCGGTTTTTGAACAGACTTATTTACCGTCTGGAGCTGATCAGGAACGCGCGGATCAAGGCGCTGGAGCGCGACAGGCGGGCCCGGCTTGAGGCACAGGCGGCCCTGCATGATCAATCTTCACCGCACGACGCCGGGAACGTCTGAGGGTTCCCTCAGGACCTCGCTCAAGTGCGGATCGTCCTTCCAGAACCTGCGCTCTGCCAGGATGAGCGGCATGTTTTGGAATTTGATGATCTGCTCACTCCTCTCGAGACTGCGGATGTTTTCGCCTTGCAGGACAGGCCGGGTGCCAAGTTTGATCTGCTCGTTGACCGACGGCGTCGGTCCTCCGCTCAGACTGGCTTCACGGATTGGCACGGTCTGCACGCCTGACCAGTCCGAGATCGTCTTGATCAACTCGGGATCGTCCGTGCCGAGAATTTGCATGAACTCGCAGTTTTCTTCGATGTCGCGGCGGCCCTCCGCGTCATAGAGCTCTTCAATAGCCGCGCGGCTTTGAGCGTAGAGCATGTGCTGGACACCGTACTTTCGGTAGAGACGCAGCGACTTGCGCAGAGCCGGGATCACACCGATCTGGGTGAACTCGTTGGCAAGGAACAAGGTCCGCGTCTGGTGCTCGGGCCCGTTTGCCATCGCCGTCCCTTCAATGAAGCTGTTCAGGACGGCCGCGACGTACTGGCGCGCGACATGCATTTGATCGCCCGGAATCTCGAAGAAGACCGTGCGCGGCGATACCTTGAGCTCGGCGGGGGAAATTTTCGTCTCAGAGGTTGCTGCGCGAAGCGGCGAGCCCTCCTGGTAGATCATCATGTACTCAGCGGCCTCATCGACGATGAAGCCAAACTCCCGCGCGCTGACGGTCATCCGCTTCGCATAGCGGGTGCCTGCCTGCTCGAGGACGGGATCACCGCAATGACGCATGCTCATGAAGACCTTCGCGAGCGTGTCGTCGCCGCCGTTGAGCTGGTCGAAGACCCAGCCAGGAGTACAACCCTTTCCGCGCGTGAGGGTGCCGAACCGCAGCAGCTCTGCGACCAGGTTCGTCGCGCCGCGTCGGACCCAGGCATTGTCACTTGTTCCCTTCGGCGGCGGGACAAAGCCCTTCGCAACTTCGTAGGGTACAAGGGCCAGCGGCTCGCCGCGTTCCTGTAAGGTGATCAGGGGAGAGATCGGATTGTACCGCGTGCTGCCGCTGCGGAAGGGCGCGATGACGCTCGCCTCCTCGCCTTGTACCGTGGCGCGGTGTTTGCCGGACATCGCGCGGGACTCGCCGGCAACATCAATGCAGAAGAGGCTGCGATCAAAGACGTGACCCAGCAGGTGCGCGATCAGCGACGTGTCTTTGCCCACTCCGGGGGGGCCATAAATCAGTCCAGATGCGCCTCTGGGGTACAGGATCGGTGCGCCGTCGAGAAAACCGATAGGAATGCCGGCTGGCCCCAGGAGATTATGCGCTTCAAGATCGGCGCGATCTGCCAGCCGGCCGTGGCCGAGCGCGTCATCGTCGAACTCCCGCGCATCCCAGGCGGTCTGGATTTCCTGGTAGCTCTGGCCGGCTGAAAACTCGTTTCGCAGTCGTGTGGCAGAGAGCAGCGCCCGCCCAAAAGCCCCAAGCGCTGTGTACCCCGGCCCGGGGCTGGCCCGTCTGGGGCGGGGACCATGGCCGCCATTCGGCTTCTTCTCATCGGCCACGGCTCAGCAAACGCCTTGCGGCGTGACACGGCCGTCCCTCATCCAGGTGACGTACTCGCGCAGCAACGACATGCGCTCCGCTTCATTGAGCTCGTCGATCGCCTGCTTCCGGGGAAACATCGCGGCGGCGCGGTCGCCCATGACATCATAGACGATGCTCATTCCCACCAGGCCGAGGGTTGCTGTCTGGGTTGTGCTGCCAATCCGTTCTGAATGGGCGTCCTGCCGGCGCGCAATGCTCTCGATAAGCGCGTCGCACCTTTGAATTTCCGCGAGACGGAGCTCCGCTCGAACCGACGGTTCATGCACGACGTCGTACATCGCCTGCCCAGCAAGCTGACTTGGGCGCAAACCTTCGGGCGCGGCGATCTGCCAGACCACCAGAACCACGATCCCGATCAACGAAAAATTTCCGAGGGAGGCGAAGAACCCACGGTGCCTGACCGGTTGAGGCGCCGCTTCACCATTATCGCGGGACCGGAGTTTTCCGAAGCCGATCATGGAAGCTCTCCCGTTCTGGCGCCTACTGACACATCCCGAGCTGAACATCCCCGCCTTCGCTCAGGCGCGTGATGTAAGCTTCAAGACTCGTGAGTTCTCCTCTCTGAAGTTCCCGGCGCGTGGCATTGTTTCCATACTGCCGCAACTGTCCCTCCACGTCTCTCAGAACATCGAACGGGTCCGGCGGCATGTTGGTCTGCGACTGCTCGGACCAGCCCTTTAATCTAGTGAGCAGCGCCTGGCCGGTTGCAAGATGATCATCCAGCCCCGGCTTTTCACCAATCAAGTCGCGTAGGTCGGCGGCTTTTATTTTACAGCGCGCAATCTCAGCTTCTCGGGTCAGCTGCAGCTTACGTTCCTGCGCCGCCTCGGCCGACGCTCTCCGGTCGTTCACGTCCTGGTAGACGAGAGCCCCACCAATCGCGATGGTGACTATGATGATGACTGCCCTGACGCCCATGCGGCCCCCTGAACATAAGGATGCGCGTTTTGGCCAGTGGAAACAATATTGCTCTTCGTCTCTGGCTTGGGATTGTCCTCCTTTTGCTCACGGCGACCGTGAGTTTTGCGCGAGACATTCGGCACGTCGAGTTCGTGCGTTACGGGCAGAACAATCCCGACAGCCCGCTCAAGCCCATCCTTTCGGAAGCTCAGTGGATCGCCCCGGTTGCTCCCCCGGGTTTCTATGAGCTTCCGTCTGGGGCCGACATCTCCTTCGTGACCAGAAGCACGCTCTACGTCGATCAGGAGACCATCGCGCTGCTTGCTCCAGAACTCTCGGGAGACTTTGGAACTCTGGTGCGCCAAGATATGTCGCGCGTTGCTGAACATCCCGGCATCAACGGCGCGCCGCTTCTTGTATGCTTCTACGGGCCGGATAGCAGGGACTGGGGCAGACCACAGTACATCCCAAGCGAAGTTCCGCTTGAAACGGTCCACGATCATGCTGGGGAGATCAGGGTCAACCTCTACTGGCACGTGATCGACCATCCGCCCTATCATGACATTCTCAACCACCCGCTGAGCAGGATCGGGCCTTTTCGGGCGATCTGTCCGGGGGAGGCTAGTTCTCCTTTGGTCCGGCAGTTCGCCCGGTTTGTCCGGGGCACAATCGAGTACGTCGTGAAGTGGGGCTTTGAGTTCAACGCCCCGATCCGAAGCTTCGGTCAGGCGCCGCCCAGCATCCCGATGGTGATCGGGTCCGAGTACCGCGTCGCGATTGAGAAGGAGCGTCCTCGGATTTCTACGGCCTTGGGGGCACGGTCCGGTCCGCTAAGCGATCCGCCCCCCATGTTTCTGCGCTTCAACGTCACGAGCGTTACCTACGACCAGCCGGGGCCGACAGGACTCGTGGAGATGGACTTTGTGCCGCTCCAGTTCGCATTGACGCAGCGGTTCTCGGGGCTTCCGGAAAGCATGGCGGCGCAGGTCGGCCCCGGCGATGTGGCAGCGGCGCGCGAGAGAAATCCGCAACAGATGTACCACCTCTGCACCTATCGCCAGGGAAAGGCCGCGTATTGGGTGTGGAGCGATCCCTTCGCTCTATCTGCCCAAGGGGTCCAAGTCCGACCCGCCAAAGGCTCACCGGAACGTCCCGTATTCGCCTGTCCACTCGATCCCGGCCGTCTCTGGCGCTGAGCCAGGGCCGTGTCAGGGGGACGCCAGGGCTTCGGGTCCAAGACCGGGACCGAGATCAGGGTTGTCGAGGTTGTGGGCGATGTGCCCTTCGAGTCCCATCATATCCAAGTCCAGTCGCTCGCGGAGGTCAGCGCCGGCATAGTAGAGGCCGGTCGCGCCGCGGACGATCCACTCGATCCCGTAGCGGGACAAGGCGCCATGTTCTGCCTGGATCGTGTCCATCATCACGGCAATAGGCCCGGCATCAAGCTGCGCGTGCGGTCTTGAGAATGGCCACAGGAGCGCGAAGCCGAGGAACGCGAGCAGCAGGACCAATTCCAAGGTGCGCCAGCCGCTCAGAACCCGGACAGTCACAAGACCAATCACGTTGCGGCCGCTCAGGATCATTCCGACTAGCAGCGTCGTGATCGACAGGGAAGGCAGGATGGCGATCTCAAGGGCGGTCCTGCCATAATCTGCGTGCTCGCCACTCGCTCCCAGCGTGGTTGAGCCCGGGGCAAGTGCGCGATCGACCTCCTGGCGCATCGTTTTCTGAAGGTCGGAGGAGATACCTCTTACGATCCGCTCGTTCATGTCGCAGGGATCGACATAGACGTTCTGATTTAGGACCGCCCGCTCAAAAGCTGTAACGGCCTGCTCTCCGACAACCGGGAATTCAGAGGCCGCCGCCTGGGCGCGCATCGCGGGCAGGTTGTCGCGGATTTGCCCTTTGATCGCTCTCTGGACGTCTCTGTGATTGATGAACTGTTCGCGCGTCAGGCCGGGGAGAACAGACCAGCCGCGCCCGAGCTTCTCCTCCACCTTATTGAAGTAGTATCGCGACGCTTCTTCGTAGGTTCGCTCCGACCCCAGACCTCCTCCAGAAGCATCACTTATCGACTGCACGCCTTCGTTTACGCCGCCGGTATATTCCGCGTACATCTGCTCAAAGAAGGCACAATACTGCCGAGTTTCCTGGTTCGCCTCCTCCTGGATGCGCCGAACGATGCCGTCCTCATCCAGAGCTCGGAGCAACGTCTCGACTTTGTCAGGGTAGGTTTCTTCGAGCGAGTCGACGCCGGCGAGGTAGAAGATCACCGGCGAGAGGAACAAGATGATCTTTGCATCCGGCGTGGCCATCTCGGCCAGGCCAAGGTCCGCCTCTTCGAACTTGAGGCCGTCCCGGACCAGGGCCATCTGGTTGATCGCGACCAGAGCGGCGTACCGCCGATCCTCACTGCCGCGGTCGGCGATGATCGATTCCACCACACGCGCTCGTACGTCGGCAATCACCAGCCATGAGACAAGAAAGCTCACCAGGAAGCCGCCGACGAAGGCTGTTTGCGAGGAGCGGACGTATGGCAGGGAGCTCACCAGGTTTCCAAGCCCGACCGCGATTGCTGCGGCGAAGAGCAGTTCGGATATCCGAACGAGATAGCCGGCAGTGATATGGTACCGGTCGGATTGCAGGTACTGCCCGTCCACGGCGTCTACGACAACAGAGAGAAAGGCTGTCTGAAGGACCACGAGAACAACGACCAGAAACAAGACAAACAAAGCCCTTGCTATGCTAGTGCGTCGTGGAACAATCACGGCCTCCCGGATCAAGCGGGCTTTAGCAGCCGGTTGTTCGCGCCATTTCTCAGCAGCTAGCGTTGAGAGGCGTTGCGCTTCATTTGAGAGTACTGTGAACGCACCGGGTAGATATCTCCAGCCAATAAATCCACCCAAAGCTAAAGGAATTATTATAACAAAAAGCAGCGTCAATATCCATAAGACTTCGGCATTCGTGCATGGACTGAACGCGACGCAGGAGGGAAAATATTCATTAAGTAAATGCTCAACGTTGGAAAATACGAAATATGCCGAGACGGAGATTCCCAGTAGAGCGCCAGTAAATCTGGTTTTGTACTGCCTCAAGACGGAACCTCGTCGAGCATAACTGTGATGGAAGTGTGATCGGAAAATCATGTTGAGACAAGATATTCCGGGGCGGACTAGCCCGGGCCATTCCCGATTTCCCCATCTCCGTCGTTGTCTCCGGGCCAGCTTCCTGTACGCAATTTATGCACAACGTCGCCGGTCAACTTTGCTCCTGTGAGTGTTCCGGCGGCAGTCGCGGCCAGTGTGGCCGTCGATGCGACCGGGAAGGCAAGCATCGCAGGAACGAACGGATCATCGATGCCAATGGTGTTTATGATTTTGAGGGTGGTCCAAGTCATCGGCTCCACGAGATTTTTGCCAATCGGTACGACCGCACCGACAGCGAACCCGAATGCGGAACATATGTCAGGCTTATCCCAATGCTTAGCTGTTTCTCCAAATATCACCCATTATTGTAACAGAATTTAAATAGCACCGTCAAATTTAATGGCTCGATCGGCGATACAATATATTCGCCCAGATTAAAATCGCAGCAGTCCGGCGATTAGATTTCGGCGCCTTACTGGATTACGATGTATGATAGGCCCTGGAGTGCTTCCTCTGGATAAAGGCGCATTCGCATGGGCTCGTCGAAAGGTTCACCGTCAACGTAGGGCTGGACGATGTACTCGTCCGGCCGGGCGCGATCAGCGGAGACAGAAAACCTGTTGCAATACCGACCACTCCCGAGCAAGCGCGCCAACGGCTTCAGGACCATGTCGGTGAGAACCGCCTGTCCCTCTGGCGGTGCCGGCCGGTCCTGTGATCCGCCGCCCACACTCAGGGTGTTGGTGATGATGACCTGGGCATCGAGGAGCTCGTCAGCCATATCGGGATAGCAGAACCCGCTCCCCTCGAAGACAAGGTTGGAGGTCGCCATCACTCTGGCGTAGACGCCTGAATCAACCTGATGCAGCATTGAGTTCAACTCGAGGCCGCGATCAGCCATCACGAAGTCGGTGTACGTCACCATCTCGCACCCGCCACGGCCATCTGGGTTGAGACACCCAACGGGATTGTGCCGCATCAGACTTGCCACTTCATGAGGCGTCAGAAGCTCTTGTGCGGCGAGGGGTTCTGCGATGTTCAAGCTTAGAAAGACCAGCACGGATCGGACCACAGGCTGCATATTGCAAATCCTCAGGTATCCCGGGAGCATGGTGCAGGACCGACGCCCACATGGCAGGCATAAAACAAAAAGTAGATGGTATTTACCGGGCAGTATGCCGCAACAATCTCAAAGATCAACGGTCGAGATTTCGCTATATGATCGTGCGCCGCCGCAGACTGGCTGTGTAAGCTATTCTCTCGCATCCGGCCTTGGCTGTTTTCCAGCCTCCCAATCGGCGGATTTCTCATGTTCGCCTGATCCTGATCGAACGCGCTGCCCGCACAAGCCCCGGCCCGCACCACCCAGCCAAGCTGGCCGTGTTAGGGCTGTGTGCGGGACAGCTTTGCCGTCCGCTCCGCCGTCTCCGTCGAAGAAAACCTCAACGATAGGAGACAGATATGAAACTACTGACCAAAGACATACGCGAGAAGATGATCGCCAACGGTCGCGCCCAGGATGCGGTAGGCGGCACCGAGAACGAGATCGACTTCGAGCCTGTGGTGAAAATCTTCAACCCGTGCGGCGCGGGCACGTGGCTTCTCACCGAGCTGGAGAGCGACGACCCTGACATCGCCTTCGGCCTTTGCGACCTTGGCATGGGGTGCGCGGAGCTGGGCAGCGTGCGGATTTCCGATCTGGAGAGCGTGCGCGGGCCGTTCGGTCTCGGGATCGAGCGCGACGTCCACTGGACGCCCAAGAAAACCCTCATGGGCTACGCAAAAGAAGCTTGGGAACACGGAAGAGTTATCGCATGATGGCTCGACATGCTTGGCTTTTTAATTGGGGCACCGTGCGATGAGACTTGGAAAAAAGCAAATCCACATCGTTCGATGCCGAGGGATCACAAAGAAAGGCGAGCAGTGTGAAAATCAAGGCCGCTTCAAAACAGGCTACTGCCCCTTACATGCAGACCAAGCAAAGAAGCGGCGGTTTGGCAATTATCCTGTGGTAGCAGGGACCGCCGCATCAACTATTGTTGTGGTGAAGGAAATAATAGAAACTCTAGCCCCGCTTATTGGATATATCGGCACAGGAGATGACATTAGAGCCATTTCTTATAGGCGGCTTGAGCAAGGAGATTTTCAAGGGCTTGCCAAAGATTTTTTGCATTATAAAGGTCAGGTGCCAATAAAAAAAAGTAAAGAGCTTAGTCGAAGGATTTCAAGATATCAGAGATTATATGTTGAGTTTGATAAGCTAGATGAAGATAGTCGCCAATCACTTGGAAAAGAGATGATCGCGTATCTTTCGAAATAGGATCAATAGATTCATATTTTGAGCACAGTATTCTGGTAAAAGTTCCTTTGTTCCGCGTCGCATAGCACAAGCGGATATTGGGTCTAAAACGGTCGTTATCGCCGGTGACAGAAACGCATGAGTTTAGCAGGCTGCTGAAAAAGTACCTTCCCCACCGGCGGGGTGTATAGGTACCCCACTCAGGCGCGATCTTGAGGAGCTGAAAGCTTTTGCCTGAGCAAAGGCGCGATCGGATCGGCGAAATCTGATGCCGATCGGAGTTTATCAGCAGCCTGTTAGACACTTCCAGCAATGCGAAGAAGGTCAGGTTCGAGCCTTTTTGTGGATGCCGCAACCGGCTTGAGTAGATACAGTGCCGACGGTGTAGACATCTGGCGGCGCGACAGAAAGAACCGAGCGGGTCAGAGCTGTCGCTCAAACGAGAGCACCGAATCCTTTACACCAGTTCGCCCCGGAGACTTGGGTAAAAGCCATCTTTTAGCTCAGCCAAAAGCAAGGACGAGTATTCTAGATACCGCTTTTCTACTACTCCAACAGGTCCTCGGCTTACGCCTCCGTTCTACCAAAGGCGCTGCATTTGCAGCGGTACGGCAAAGGGAGACAAGTTGAGTTGTATCAAAGGCATCAACGTCGCTGGATCACTTTTTTCAAAATCGCCAAGTGACCCACTTATCCCAGCTTCCCATGCCTTGGGAACAAATCTCGCTTGGGCTAGTAACGCATCGGCAACTACTCCATCAAGTAACCCCTTGGCTCGATCGCAAAGTGCCATTGCTAGAGTGACGATATTATTTGGCAGACCATAGTCACGCTGGAATCGAATGATATTGACCTCAACGATATCGTATAGAATTCGTGGCCTTGCAGCCTGCCTCGACAAGCCTAGCGGCAAAGAGCGATCGATCAGATCAAGCTTTACATCGACGGACTCAGCGAACGTCGAAAAGTTTGCCGCTGCCGCTGATGCAGAATGTTTAATATGGCAACAGCAATATAGAATGTATTGCACAAGAAACGGTCGAGCAAGTAGGTGAACAAGTACATCGGCGCTCCATCTCTGCAGGGGATACTGCTCACGTAGATAGCTAAAGTGATCGTTGATGACTTGAATATCGCATGCAATCTCTACCGTATCCTCAGCGCTGTGCTTGGCTTTATCAAGGAAGCATAAATCAGCCTTAATGATTCGTCGAATCCTTTTCCGCTCGTTGATGCGAACCCCTCTAGCTTTGTATTGATCGATTTCATTTTTTAGAGATTTCCTGTAGAAACTCGCATTTTTCGTAAGTTTTCCGTTTGCTCGAAAAAGTGCGTCGGAAGCAAATCTCTCAAACTGAATTTTGGCAGCGCTGCTATGTTCAAAAAGATGATGATTGAATTCATGCAGGAGAATATGTCTTGTAATCCATACCAGTAATTCTGTATCTCCATCGTCAATCGGTTCTGCGGAGAACAAGCGTCCCCAGCGTGGATCTAGTGCTCCTCCCCCCTCAATTGCATTTAGGAACATCATCGACATGTCGTAATCGCCCTGAAGATAAGCAGCTTCCACGGCCAAGGCGATACCTACTGCCTCTGAGCACCCCATTAACTGTGAAATCAGGCCGTCGACGGAATCAGGCTCCGCATCTTCAACAACGCTTATTATGTATCGCATTATCCGAGAAACCGATTGAGCTAAGCCTATGAATCCTATATCAAGAAATATTCTAGATTCGCCGTCACTGGTGAGCAGCAGGCACTCTCTGTTTATCGTAAGCGCTGCGTCAACGGAGATTGCGAGAGGAGATGATTGTTCGATATATTTACAATGTTCCTGGTATTGTTGAAGCTCCTCGGACGCAAAGGCCGATAGCCAAGTGGTGGCATCTGAGTAAACAACCTCATGAACCTTATGAAAACTGTCGCGCGTGGCATAAAATGATTCAAACGTCATCTCTCTGCCCATAAATCTTCTGGAGCTCGCGCACAATTCTATTGTGGTTCTCTGGCGTGATCTTGTAGTTTACTCCATTTAACCTTACGATGCTTGTCTGCTTTGATCGGGACTTATTGCCAGTGGCGGTCCTATTATCGATCGCCGCTGTAACCACATTGAGCGCGGCAGTAAGACCCACTACGACTCCAGTCAGCAAAGTGACATCGACCTCGAATGGCTTCGTCTCAACCACATCTTTGGAACCGTTTCGAAGCGCAAGGACAGTAGCTTGATCGCGTGAGTCGACAGTGAAAGTGGGGTGTTCAAGTTCGAAAGTCATTCCTCGATACCCTTTCCGATCTAGTCGATGGCCTTGGCAGTTCACTGCGTTGGCATGGGGCAACTTTCGGATTCAGAATGCCTCGTGGCAACTAAATTTTGAGGACATACGTCCGCTACGCTCTAACACCGACCCGGTACGGCAGGGTTGGCCAACTGTTGATGTGGTGCAGAACTGTGTCTTTCTTACCGGCGAGACAAATGGCGGCAGGGGCCCACACTTGGGAAATAAACCCATGACACTATCTATGCGCCAAAAACGGCCGTTTCTGAGAGCTCTCGGCGAGCGCCGCCGCATCAATGGCTTAGCTCTGCCACAACTCCGGTTCCAAACCTGAGTCGGTTTCGAACGATAGTGGCGTGGGGATACTGACGTTCAGAGCAAGGACATGTCACGTCGTCCTGCCGCCAGCCGCGTCCAGTCGCGCCCGCCAAAAGCGATCATGGCGATGAACAGGATGTCCCTGCCCGGGTCGGGCCGGAAGACCACGGTCAGGCGGTGTCCGGAACCGCCATGGCGGACGAGCCATCCCTCCAGATCGCCGGAGAGCCGCACTCCCGACGCTGGCGTCTCGGATATAGATGCCAGCAGGTCATCGATTTCGTTCAGACGCCGCTGTGCCGCCGCGACATCCCCATCCGTGACGGACAGGATATGGTCGACGATGCCAATCACGTCGTGGTCGACGAGAGGATGCTGGATCTGCCGCATCAGCCGCGGCGATCTCGCTCCAGCTCAGCGAGATAGGATCGCGCGCCTTGCGTGACCTCGGACAACTCACCCACGGGCTGCCATTGTTCGGCAGGGAGGGAGAGGCGGCGACGTATCTCGGTCTCGAAGACCCGCTCGTCGCGGTCCCGGGCGGCCTTGGCCTTCGCGAGTTCGCCTGACACGGCGGCGCTGACATTGGGATATTCTCCGGCCTCGACCAAGGCGCGCGCATAGCCAAAGGCGGCTTCGGTAAAGCTGACGGATTGCTTGTGGACGGTCATGTCGGCCTCTGCGGTGTTCCAGTAGAGTACCGCGCTATGTGGGGTTCTGCAACGCTTCGGCGAGCGCTCACCACAAGTCGTCGAACCGGTGCGCCGCGGTCCGCGTATAGTGCGCCGTATGCCGGGGATCACGGTGGCCGAGGTAGTCCTGAATCAGGCGTAGGTCACGACCCTTGTTCGCCAGCGCGAAGCCGCAGGAATGGCGCAGCATGTGCGGGTGGACGCGCCCGAGACCGGCGCGGGTGCCGGCGGTCCCGACGATGTAGTTCACCGCCTGCCGGGTCAGCGGCTGCCTGCGCTCGGAGACGAAGAGCCAGGGCAACGCATCCTCCCGGCGCGCCAGCCAGCGCTTGATGGCACGCAACTCGTCGCCGGCCACCGGCTGCTCGACGCTGAGCCCGTTCTTCAGCCGGGCGATCCAGATCCGCGACTGGGCCAGATCCACGTCTTGCCGCCTGAGCGCGATCGCCTCGGAGACACGCAGCCCGTGGCGGAACATCATCAGGACCAGAAGGTGATCGCGGATCCCGTGCCGGCTCTTCTTCGCAGCCGCGAGGAGCCGATCGACATCCGGCTGGCCGAGATAGTCCCTGCCCCGGATATGGGCATCCGCAGCCCTGTCGTCGCCACTCTTGACACTTCGCCGGTTGGTCATGGTTCCGCCGCGCCTCGCAAACCCCTGCCCTGCCTGGACCGGCGTAGCACGACTTTTTACACTAGGCACCTTGTGTGAAAAGTCGTTAGGATGATTTTGATATAAGGTATCGCAGGGCGGATAATCGTTTTTGTGACCCGACCCGATCTCAATTTCTACTTCACACCCTTCGGGCGATGCGGCCAATTTCGGTTCTCCTGAATTCTCTAGTTCGGCTAACGAACATCGGTAATCCCTGGGGTGAACCTTCGAGGTAGCGGAACGGAAACGGGGACAAACCGATGGCGGCGAAAGAGGCGAGCTTCGAGCGAATACTCGGCCGGTGGGACATACTTGCGCTAGCGTTCGGTGCGATGGTGGGATGGGGCTGGGTGGTACTGGCCGGGACCCAGGTGCGTGAGGGCGGAACACTGGGGGCGGTTCTGGCTTTCGTCGCGGGCGGCATCGCGGTGTTTCTGATCTCCCTGACCTATGCCGAACTGTGTTCCGCCATGCCGATGACGGGTGGCGAGCACGTCTACTCGCATCGCGCGTTCGGTCCCACCGGGTCGTTCATCTGCACATGGGCGATTATACTCGGATACGTGGCCGTGGTTGCCTTCGCAAGCTGTCGCCTTGCCTACCGTTCTCGAACAACTCGTACCCGGCTATGCCGTGGGGCGCCTCTGGACCGTCGCGGGGTGGGACGTAACGTTCACCTGGGCCTTGACCGGGACCATCGGCGCGGCGGTCATGACTTTGGTCAACTGGCGCGGCATTTCATTTTCGGCAGCACTGCAGCGGCTCTTCGTCTTCGCGCTGGGACTCGTTGGTCTGGCACTGATAATCGGGTCGTTCTTCACTGGCGAGGTCGCGAACACGCAACCGTTCTTCGTCAACGGGTTCGGTGGGTGGATGGCTGTTCTCGTGATGACGCCGTTCCTGCTGGTCGGGTTCGACGTGATCCCACAGGCGGCCGAGGAGATCGATCTGCCCTATCGCGCGATCGGCCGGATCCTGCTGCTATCGGTGGCCATGGCGGCAATATGGTACATCCTGATCATCGTCGCGGTGTCGCTGATGCTGGATTCCGCGACGCTCGAGGAGACGGACCTGGCGCCGGCGGATGCACTGACGGCCGTGGTCGGCGCCGGGTGGGGAGGAAAAGCGCTGATCTTCGCCGGGTTGTGCGGCATCCTGACATCCTGGAACGCTTTCTTTATCGGCGGCAGCCGGGCGATCTACGCCATGGCTCATTCGGGAATGTTGCCCGGCTTCCTCGCCAAGCTTCACCCGGAACACCGCACGCCGGTTAACGCGATCCTGCTGATCGGCATACTTTCGGCATTGGCCCCCTGGTTCGGCCGCCCGGCGCTCGTCTGGCTGGTGAATGCGGGCGGGCTCGGCATCGTGGTGGCCTATCTGCTCGTGGCCATCTCGTTCCTGGTCCTTCGCCGCCGAGCGCCGGACATGCCCCGCCCCTACCGCGTGCCGCGCGGCGAAGTAATCGGCTGGGCGGCGGTCGTCTGTTCCGCCGCGCTCATGCTGATGTATATGCCCGGAATGCCCTCGGCGCTTACCTGGCCCGCGGAATGGCTCATTGTCGGGCTCTGGTGCCTGACCGGACTGGCCCTGTGGCTCTGGGCGCGCAGCCAGACCTCGCTGGAGGAGCAATCCCGACGTCTCGACAGCGAGCTGGAAGCGGCGCGGAACTCCGGGGAGAGCGAAGCGTCCCCAGCGGAATGAGAAGGCCGCCAAGTAAACCGGTGTCGGGTGTTATGTCGAATAACGCCTCCTTACAGCTCTGTCTGATCTCGCGGTGGCTTCGATTCATTGGCAGAACGACGGGCGCGATCGCTCTCGGACTGAACGGACTTGGTAACAGTGTTGAATGCGGCCTTTCAGATTTCGTTATAACTGAGCGCGGCTCTGTTGCAGGGAACTTCTGAAGGCGGATCTCCCCTTTTCCCGCCTGATTTCAGCCGACGGGCTTCGTGACGAGAATGCCAAGGGCGGTGAAGCGGTTCAGGATGGCGATGCGGACCTGGAGTTCGGCGGTCTGGCGGTCGAAGTCTCGGGCCATGAG
>CANMTR010000037.1 GCA_947500825.1 uncultured Paracoccaceae bacterium
CATTCTCGTCACGAAGCCCGTCGGCTGAAATCAGGCGGGAAAAGGGGAGATCCGCCTTCAGAAGTTCCCTGCAACAGTGCCGGCACGGACCCGAATGAACCGCCCCGGTTTTGCCGGAGGCTCCGAAGTGAGTATGGACGGAGCCTATGGAACGAGACAACAGAGCGAACCGCTACACGCCGGAGACCCGCGACCGCGCGGTCAGAATGGTATTCGACAACCTTGGGAGCTACCCGGATCGGGCGACCGCGATCAGGGCCATCGCGCCTAAGATCGGGTGCAGCCGGGAATCCTTACGCCGGTGGGTGGCGCAGGCCGAGACGGATGGCGGCGCCCGGGAGGGCGTGAGGAGCGAGGAGCGCGCCCGGATCAAGGACCTTGAACGGGAAGTTCGAGAACTGCGGCAGGCGAATGAGATCCTGAAGAAGGCGTCGGCCTATTTCGCCCAGGCGGAGCTCGACCGCCCACTGAAGCGATGATCGCCTTCATCGACGAATACCGGGCGGAGTTCGGGGTCGAGCCGATCTGCAGAGTGCTGCGGATCGCCCCCTCCACCTATTATGCTGCCTGCGCCACGGCGCGCGATCCGTCACGGGCCAGCGCCAGGGCGCGCCAGGATACAGATCTGGTGGACGAGATTTGGCAGGTCTGGGACGAGAATTTCCGTGTCTACGGCGTGCGCAAGGTCTGGCGGCAACTGAGGCGCGAGGGCGTCGACGTCGCTCGTTGCACGGTGGCCAGGCTGATGAAAAAGGCCGGGCTACGGGGCGTTGTGCGCGGCAAACCGCAGAAGACGACGAGACCAGACCCGGCGCTCCCGTGCCCGCGGGACAAGGTGAACCGCCAGTTTCGAGCTCCGGCGCCGAACAGGCTTTGGGTGTCGGACTTCACCTATGTTTCGACCTGGCAAGGCTTCGTCTACGTTGCCTTCGTCATCGACACCTATGCTGATCGGATTGTCGGTTGGCGGGCATCGCGGTCGTTGCAGACGCAGTTTGTGCTCGATGCGCTCGAGCAGGCCCTGTGCGAGCGTCGTCCCGGTGATGATCTGGTTCACCACTCGGATCGCGGATCTCAATATCTATCTCTGCGCTACACCGAGCGTCTTGCCGAGGCCGGGCTGGAGCCCTCCGTCGGGAGCGTCGGCGACTCCTACGATAATGCCCTCGCGGAGACGATCATCGGCCTGTTCAAAGCCGAGGTCATCCACCGCCTCGGGCCTTGGAGGTCGGCGGACGCGGTAGAATGGGAGACCTTGAAATGGGTGGATTGGTTCAACCGGCGTCGCCTCCTCGGGCCAATTGGGAACATACCGCCAGCGGAGGCCGAAAGGAGCTTCTATGAAGACAGCGAGCATTTGAATATGGTCGCCTGAGACCAACTAATCAGTCTCCGGTGAAGCCGGGACGGTTCAACGGGTCCATACCGATCTCGTATGCTCACACCGGCGTGACCTGCGGGTCCTCGAGGCTGAGGCGGCCGGAGGCAAGTGCCGAGAGCGCGACCATGGCCGTCGCTGTCCCCAGCATCAGGGGGAGTCCGCCCGCCTGGTAGGTCAGGCCCGACAGGACCGTGCCCAGAAGGCGACCGCCCGCGTTCGCCATATAGTAGAAACCGACGTCCATCGTCACTCGCTCGGCCTTGGTGAAGGCGAGGATGAGATAGGAATGCAGAGCAGAGTTCACCGCGAAGACGGCGCCGAAAATCAGTAGGCCGGCAACAAGCGTGACTGTGAGCCAGAGCTGCGGTTCGGTCGAGGCAAGCGCCGCTGCGGTCAGGGTCGCCGGAATTACGGCCAGCGCCCAGGCCCAGCCGCGCGCGGTGTGGACCAGTTCGCCTTCGGGTCTTTCCGCGGCGCGCAGGAGCCTCGGGGCTACCGCCTGCACGACACCGTAGAGAATGATCCAGAGAGCCATGAATGTGCCAATCATGAAGAAGGCGGCGCGGTTGCCCTCTTCGGTCCCGTCCGACAGCACGGCATAGAAGTAGATCGGAATGCCGACGACGAACCATACGTCGCGCGCCCCGAACAGAAACACCCGCGCAGCCGACAGCCAGTTCACGTTGGTGGATTTCGAGAAGACCTCGGAGAACTTCGCGCCCTTGCGACCCTTCGGCAGCCCCGGCGGCATGGCGATCAGGACGATGACCAGAATGACAGCCAGCACCGCCGCCATCGCCAGAACCGCCCAGACAAAGCCGACCGTGGCAAGGAGGCCGGCACCAAGGAGGAAGCCAAGGCCCTTCACCGCGTTCTTCGATCCCGTCAGGATCGCGACCCAGCGGAACAGCCCGCCGGCTTCGGTCGGCGCGAGGATCTTCACCGCCGACTTGGAGGACATCTTGGCAAGATCCTTGGCCACGCCCGAGGCCCCCTGCACGATCATGACAAAGGCGACCGAAACCCCGATCGCCCAGCCGGGATCAAGCTGCGCCAGCGCAAGAAGTGCGACTACCTGGATGCCAAGCCCTGCGTAAAGCGTGGAGGTCATCCCGAACCGTGCCGCGATCCAGCCCGCGCAGAGGTTCGTCACCATCCCTGCGATCTCGTAGAGCACGAAGAGGTAGGCAAGCTGCACCGGCGAGAAGCCGAGCGTATGGAAGTGCAGCAGCACCAGCATCCGAAGCGCGCCATCGGTGAGCATGAAGGCCCAGTAGGCGGCCGTCACGGCGATGTAGGCGGACAGGCCCTCCGGCCGGTCCCGGTTCAAAGCGACGCCCCCACCATCAGCGTCACGTCGACGAGCCGGTGCGCATAGCCCATCTCGTTGTCATACCAGGCGTAGACCTTCACCTGCGTGCCGTTGATCACCATGGTCGACGGCGCGTCGACGATCGAGGACCGCGTGTCGTTCACGTAGTCCGCCGACACCAGCGGTCGCTCCTCGTACCCGAGGATGCCGTTCAGCGGGCCTTCCGCGGCGGCCTTGAACAGCGCGTTGACCTCTTCCACGGTTGTCTCGCGATCCACCTCGAACACGCAATCGGTGAGCGAGGCGTTCAGCATCGGCACGCGCACGGCATGGCCGTTCAGGCGGCCCTTCAGTTCGGGATAGATCAGCGTGATCGCCGTGGCGCTGCCGGTCGTCGTGGGGATCAGCGAATTGAGCGCCGAGCGCGCCCGGCGCAAGTCCTTCGCGGGGCGGTCCACGATTGTCTGCGTGTTTGTCACGTCGTGGATCGTGGTAATCGAGCCGTGGCGGATGCCGAGGTTCTCGTGGACGACCTTCACCACCGGGGCCAGGCAGTTCGTCGTGCAGGACGCCGCCGTCACGATCCGGTGCCGCGCCGGATCGTAGGCGTCGTGGTTGACGCCGTAGACGACATTCGCGGCGCCGCCGTCCTTGACCGGTGCCGAGACCACCACCTTCTTTACCCCCGCCTCAAAGTAGGGCGCGAGCTTCGCCTCGGACTTGAAGACGCCGGTGCAGTCGATGACCACGTCTACGCCGTCCAGCGGCAGGGCCGCGGCGTCCTGCGCCCCGACGAAAGGCAGTCGCATGCCGTCGATGGTGACGCTGTCCTCATCCGTCGAGAACGCCGCCTTCCACCGCCCGTGGACGGTGTCGAACTCCAGCAGATGCGCGTGCATCGCCGCATCTCCCACCGCGTCGTTGATCCAGGCGATCTCCGCCCCGCGCTCCAGCAGGGGGCGCAGGGCCAGCTTGCCGATCCGGCCGAGCCCGTTCAGCGCATAGACGGTCATGCCGGCTCCCCTGCTTCACGCCGCGCGAGATCGTCCACAGCGCGTTGCAGCGAGATCCGGCCAAGCGAGGGTATGGGCAGCGCCGCGAAGACTCGAATGCGATTGGCGAGCGCCCCGTAGGCCTGATGAAAGGCAAGGCTTTTCTGCGCGTCGGTGCCATCCTCCTTTACCGGATCGGGCATGCCCCAATGGGCGCTGATCGGCTGCCCGGGCCAGGAGGGGCATTCCTCGTTCGCGGCCCTGTCGCAGACCGTGAAGACGAAATCGAACCGCGGCGCGTCCTCTGTCTGGAACTCGGCCACGTTCTTGGCTCGCAGGACTGAGATGTCGTGCCCCTTCTGAGCCAGAACTTCGAGCGCGAAGGGGTTGAGTTCGGATCGGGGCTTGGTGCCGGCGGAATAGGCCTCGAAATGGTCGCCGGCCTCCTTGCGAAGGATCGCCTCGGCAAAGATCGAGCGGGCCGAGTTGCCGGTGCAGATGAAGAGCACCTTGTATCTAGAGTCGGACATTGGCGCTGTTCCTGTGATCTGTGGAAGCGAAACGGGCGAGCAGATTTCCGGACGACCGCGGCAGCAGTCGAGGAGCAGGTAATCGAAGGTGCGTCGCACCTCAGTCATCGCAATCGCATAGCGCAGCGACGTGCCCTCGCGCTCCTGATCGATCAGGTCGGCCTGCATGAGTCCGGAAAGATAGGCGGAGAGGGTCGAGGGCTTGAGGCCCAGGGCGTGCGCGATCTCGCCCGCCGACACGCGATCGGGATAGCGCCGCATGAGCAGGCGGAAGATGGCCAGTCGTTGCGGATGGCCGAGGGTCGCGAGGCGGGATGAGAAAAGAGATTCCATATTTTTCGAATATATGAAATAGGGTGTAAGACAAACCAACTTTTCAGTATGCAGGCGCATAATCTGCGCCCCCGCAAGCGACTCGTTCTTTGTTGCGGTTGAAATGGACTCGAAGCCGACCTGCGGCACCGCGGCGTCTGCGAGTAGTCCTGACCATGGGGGCGGTAGCGGCCGGCCCAAACCTGCCGTTCACCCCTGCTTTGCGATGCCGCAGCGCGGCCCGCGGAACCCGACTTTCGCCGCAGTCGCAGGATTGAGGCGGAGCCGAAGTTACACAAAGCGGGACGAAGCTGCCGTTCGCCGGGCTCTTTTCGTGTTCGGCGTCACTATTGCCCAACCGCGCGCAGGTTGAATGTCTGCCGGCCAATCGATACGATTAACCAAATCCGTTGGGGTGCCCCGTCCGGGGCTGAGAGGCGCGAGCCGACCCATCGAACCTGATCCGGCCAATACCGGCGTAGGGAACGGAGAACGATTCGGCGCAGTGGGTCGCTGCTGCTTTGTCTTCCTCCTCCCATCTCCGAGTGGAGGAAGCCATGAGACCACGCGCATTCGCGTCGACAGGACCAAGCTTCCGCCGTGGCGGAGGTGCGGACATCCATCTCGACACAGCGACATCCTCGATTCTCCGCACGACTGCGATCTTTGCGGATTGCCGCGAGGCCGCTTTGGCCCCGCCTCCCAGATCGCCGACCCGGGAACACCCCGTTGAACCGAAGCCGGACGGGAGGCGACGCCGGCACGTCACGGGATCCTCTGGCTGCCCATCCGACAGGCTTGGTCAAGATGCCTGCAATGCGGCCGGGATCTGCCACCTTGCGATCCCGCTTCCACGACGGGCGACCGATCCGCTCGGCAGCGCCCTTGTCGAAGACATTTTCCTCGTCCCCCTGGGCGATACGACCGGAGAGAACCCATGATCGCCAGACTGACCGCCCTCGCCCTTCTCGTCGCCGCGCCGGCCACCGCGCAGGACGAGATGACCATCGTGCTCGACTGGTTCGTGAACCCTGATCACGGGCCCATCGTCATCGCCGAGGAGCAAGGCTACTTCGCCGATGCAGGGCTCGAGGTGGAGATGATCGCGCCGGCCGACCCCGCCGATCCGCCGAAGATGGCCGCCGCCGGGCGCGCCGATCTGGCGATCTCGTACCAGCCGCAATTGCACCTTCAGGTGGCCGAGGGAATGCCGCTGGTACGTGTCGGCACGCTGGTCGCCACGCCGCTGAACTGCCTGCTGGTGCTGGAGGACGGCCCCGTCGAGGAGATCGCGGATCTCGAAGGCCGCAGGGTCGGCTTTTCCGTGGCGGGGGTCGAAGAGGCCCTGCTCTCCGCCATGCTCGGGCGGAACGCACTGACGATGGACGACATCGAGCTCGTGAACGTGAACTGGTCGCTCTCGCCCGCCCTCATGTCGGGGCAGGTCGACGCCGTCATTGGCGCGTTTCGAAACTTCGAGCTCAACCAGATGGAGATCGAGGGCGTGCCGGGCCGGTGCTTCTACCCCGAGGAGGAAGGCCTGCCCGCCTATGATGAGCTGATCTACGTGGCCAATCCGGAGACGATGGACGAGGGCGTGATCCGCCGTTTCCTCGCCGCGACGGAGAAGGCGACGCAGTTCATCGTCAACCACCCGCAGGAGAGCTGGGAGATCTTCTCGGCCACCTCCGCCGAGTTGCAGGACGAGCTGAACGAACGCGCCTGGGCCGACACGATTCCGCGCTTCGCCCTGCGCCCCGAGGCGCTGGACGAAGGCCGCTACGCCCGCTTCGAGGCCTTCCTGGAAGAAGCCGGGCTGATCGAGGGCACGCGCCCCGTCTCCGACCTCGCCATCGATCCGGGGGCGCAATGAACTACGGCACCACCTTCCCGCTCTGGCGGGCCGTGGCCGGTGAGACATGCCGCGACTACACCCGCCACGCCTTCGTCGAGGAGATGCGCCTGCATGTCGGAACTAGCGCCGCCGAGGGCCTCTCCGGGGCAGACCTATTTTCGGCCCCCAAGGCGCCGCAGAACATCGCTTGTACCCGCTACGTCCTCGACGCCGGTCATTCGGGCGACTTCCTCGACCTGATGGCCGGGCTTGCGCCTCTCATGCTGGGCTACGGCGAGATCGGCGAACGGCTGGCGGAGCAGGCCGACGGAACACGCTCCGCCGATCGGATCGCGACCTACTCCGGCTCGGAGTACCAACGCCCCTGCCGAGAAGTCGGCGCGTTGATCGACGCGGCGGTCTCCCGCCGCGTCAGGCCAGATCCCGAGGAGAGCCCTCGGTGGCCACGCCTCTGCGACCGCTTCGAGACAGCGACTCGGCTTGAGGTCGACGTCTGGAAGAGAGGCCTGGCGGGATGAGCACCGCGCCGGCGCTGAAACTGTCAGGTGGCGCGACGATCGGCGGCGCGACGATCTTCGGACCGGTCTCCCTCGAGGCGCCGGCGGGGGAATGGACCTGTCTGCTCGGCCCTTCGGGCGTGGGCAAGTCCACGATCCTGCGGCTGCTTGCCGGCCTCGGCGACGAGGTCGCCTTCTCCGGCGAGATGGGGGCAAGCGACCGGGTGCCGCTGGACGGGCGCGTCGCGCTCATGGCGCAGAGCGACCTGCTGATGTCCTGGCTCGACGTCACCGCCAACGTCTGTCTCGGCGCGCGCCTGCGCGGTCAGGCCATTCCTCGGGACCGGGTGCGCGAGATCCTCGCCCGCGTCGGCCTCGGCGATCACGCGGCCAAGCGGCCCGATGCCCTGTCGGGTGGCCAGCGGCAGCGTGTGGCGCTCGCCCGGACCCTGATGGAAGATCGGCCCGTGGTGCTGTTGGACGAACCCTTCTCGGCCCTGGATGCCAGATCGCGGGCGCTGATGCAGGATCTCGCGGTCGAGCTGCTGGCCGGGCGCACCGTTCTGCACGTGACCCACGATGCCGCCGAAGCGGCGCGCCTGGGAGACCGTGTCTTGCTGATGAGCCGCGAGAGGATTGCGTCCGTCTCCCCTCCCGGAGCGTCCACGCCCCGCCTCTACGACGCGCCGGACACGCTCACCTTCCAGGGGCGCCTGCTGCGGCTGCTCATGGCGGCGCAGTGAGACGGTCCGTCCGCATTGCCGGGGTCGCGCTCCTGGCTCTGCTGGTCTGGCACGCGGTTGTCACGCTCTTCGAGCTGCCCCGCTTCATCCTGCCTGGCCCGCAACTTGTTTTAGCGACGCTATGGACCAGCCGTGCGCTGATTGCGGAACACGCGCTGGTCACGGGCGTCGAGGTTCTTCTGGGCCTCGGGCTCGGCGCGGCGCTTGGTTTCGCCTCGGCGATCCTGCTGACCGCGTCTCCGCTCGCCCGCGCGGTCCTGCGCCCGATGCTCGTCTTCAGCCAGGCCGTTCCCGTCTTCGCCCTGGCGCCGATCCTGACGCTTTGGCTGGGCTACGGGCTCTGGTCCAAGGTCGCGATGGCGCTGCTCATCATCTACTTCCCGGTTACCTCCGCCTTCTTCGACGCACTGATGCGGACGCCGCCCGGCTGGCTGGAACTCGCCCGGGTCATGGGCGCCACGCCCGGTCGCACCCTCTGGCGCATCCGGGTGCCGGCCGCCATGCCTGGCTTCGCCTCAGGCCTACGGTTGGCCGCCGTCTACGCCCCCATCGGTGCGATCATCGGCGAATGGGTTGGAGCCTCCCGGGGGCTCGGCTACCTCATGCTGCTGGCGAACGGGCGCGCCAGGATCGACCTGATGTTCGCCGCGCTGATCATCTTGGCCATCCTGACGCTCGCCCTCCATGCCGCGGTTGACGCGGTCTGCCGGCGGCTTTGGGACAGCTGACCACCAGCCCTCCCGGCGCGCGGGCGAGGGAGGGTCGCCCACGGGTGATGCTTGCGAAGGACGCCGGCACCAGTGCGGTCATTATGGGCTCACAGCGGACCTACGACACCGCGTCGGCCACGATATCAAAGCGGCGCTGGCGATCGTCACTTCCGGCCCAAACCGGACCTTCACGAGAACGCCGACCGCTGCAACGCCGCTTCATCGAACCGGCCCTTCGCCGCGACTGCGAGATCGATGCCGAGACGAACTCACACTATGCGGGACCTTCCGGACATTCGGCATGCACGCCTGTCTCGGATATCTGGCGCAGTCTGCCGAGCGTTGCGACGCCCCTCGATTCAAGATATCGATTGCCAGACGCTGCTCTCCAGGATCCTCCGCGCTCCAGATCCCGGCAGGATCACCCCTCCGGTTCAACATTGTTCGCTTCAGGGTTCTGACCAGCGCGCGATCATCGGTCTAGCACCTGTCGGGTGGTCCGGTTCCGATCTTGGTGCATAATGGATATCGGTAACATTTCTGCGCCCACCGCGCAAATCCGGTCCCGAACCGCCCTTGCGACGAACTCTGGCCCGGGATCGGACCGACCATGGCCGCGGACGCCTCGCAGAATAAGGAAATCGGTCGGGGCATCGATAACCGCGGTGGAATCGAGGTTTCGATCGATCCGGGTCGCCGGGCACTTCCGAGTGAAGGCGTCGACGGTTCGCCCAACTCGTAAGCGGTTACCGGGACCGGTGCGTATATTATGACCAACGGCACGGTGTTTTGGACCCCGCGATATTGCCGGGGCTACCGGATCGGCGCCGCTGGCGGCTTGCTGACCGGACCTTACCGAACCCCGCGACCCGACGCGGCACCGGTCCCCGCCGCCAGTGCCTGCCACAAGGATTTTCTCCATGACCATTCGACCCGCCCCTCTCGCCGCCGCAGTTCTGGCGACCCTCGGCGCGCCGGCCTTCGCCCAAGAACAATCCTGTCCCGTCAAGGTCGGCATCCTGCATTCGCTGTCGGGGACGATGGCGATCTCGGAGACGACCCTTAAGGACACTATGGAGATGCTGATCGAACAGCGGAACGAGGAAGGCGGACTCCTCGGCTGCGAGATCGAGGGGGTCGTGGTCGATCCGGCTTCCGACTGGCCGACCTTCGCCGCCCGCGCGCGGGACCTGATGACGCAGGATCAGGTCGATGTGATCTTCGGTGCCTGGACATCGGCCAGCCGCAAGGCCGTTCTGCCGGTGCTGGAAGAGCTCAACGGCCTTATGTTCTATCCCGTACAGTACGAGGGCGAGGAAAGCTCGCGCAATGTCTTCTATACCGGAGCCTCGCCGAACCAGCAGGCGATCCCGGCGGCGGACTACATGCTGAACGAGCTCGGGGTGGAGCGCTTTGCGCTTCTCGGGACCGACTACGTCTATCCGCGCACGACGAACCGCATCCTAGAGGCCTATCTAAGGGATCAGGGCATCGCGGATGAGGACATCTTCGTCAACTACACCCCCTTCGGCCATTCCGACTGGTCCACGATCGTCTCGGACGTGGTCGCGATGGGATCGACCGGACAGCAGGTCGGCGTCATCTCGACCATCAACGGCGACGCCAATGTGGGCTTCTATACCGAGCTTGCCGCGCAGAACATCGACGCGTTCGAGCTGCCCGTCATCGCGTTTTCCGTCGGCGAGGAAGAGCTTTCGGGTCTCGATACGGAACCGCTTGTCGGGCATCTCGCCGCCTGGAACTACTTCCAGTCCGCAGACAGTGACCTCAACGACGAATGGGTCGCCAACTGGAAGGCGCGCATGGGCGGGGATGCGGTGACCAACGACCCCATGGAGGCCCATTACATCGGCTTCAACATGTGGGTGCAGGCGGTCGAGGAAGCGGACACCACCGACGTAGATGCCGTGCGCGATGCCATGTACGGTCAGACCGTCCCGAACCTCACCGGCGGCACGGCTGAGATGTTGCCGAACCATCATCTGACGAAGCCCGTCCTCATCGGCGAGATCACCGCCGACGGTCAGTTCGACATCCTGGAGCAGACCGAAGAGGTGCCCGGCGATGCCTGGACCGATTATCTGCCCGACTCGGCCGTGCTGACCTCCGACTGGCCGGGGCTCGAATGCGGCATGTACAATACCGAGACCGAGACCTGCGTTCAGATTCAGTCGAACTACTGACGTGATCGGCCGGGCACCGAATGCCCCGCCACCTTTTCGAGACCTTTGCGATGCGCCATCTTAGACGGTTTCTGGCCGTCCTGACCCTTGCCGTGCTGCCACTCGCCGCGCTTGCGCAGGACGAAGGGATCGAGGCCGTTCTCGAGGCGCAGGGCGACCTGATCGAGGAAAGCTCGCGCCGCACGATCGAGCCGGCCATCTCCGCACTGACAGAAAGCGGTATTCCACTGGCGCGCGAGGTCCTGCGCCGCTGGCAGGAGCGCGAGCTCTATCGCCGGATGTCCGACGGCGTGTTCTTCTTCGCAGAGGAGGCCGGCGACGACACCCTGGCGCTTACCGCCATCGCCACGGGCGAAAACGCGGGAGAGGCCCCCGAGGACGACTTCACCGAGATCCGCCCCAATGCGGGCATCCGCGCGATGATCCAGTCGGCCCTCGCCGGGTTTCGCTTGCAGGACGAGGATATCACGCTCAGACGGCGCGCGGTCGAGGCCATCGCCCGCAGCCCCGAGCCAGAGCATCTGGCGATGCTGCGAAACGTCATGCCGACCGAGCCCGACCCGGTTCTCCAGGCGCGAATGGAGCGGCTTGAACGGCTCCTCACCGTGCAGTTCGCCGCGACGGATGCCGAGCGCGTCGAGGCCATCGAGAGCTTTGGTGCCGATACCGCGCGCGAAGTGCGCGCCGCGCTCACGCCCATCGTCGCCGCCCGCCGCATGGCCTCGGTCGAGGGGCCGGCGGAGGGCGACAATGTCGCCCGGACCCTCACTCCCGGGTCCACCGATCTGTCGGCTGAGGAGGCATATGCGCTGCTGGTCTCGCGCGGGCTCGCCCCCGAACGGATCGACCGTGCGGCCCGGCGCGACGCGCTCGTCGCCAATATCGTCGACGGACGCGTGGGCGGCGTGCCGGTCGCGGCACTCGACACTCAAAATGCGCGCGACGACGCCTATGCCGCGCTCGCCGCCGAAGGCGTCGTGCCGGCCACCGCGCTCGAATTGGAAATCGAGGAGATCGTGGACGCGCATGTCTTCTACGAACTCTACACCGACCCGGCGGCCGAGGTGACTGCGGCCGCGCGGGATGCGATCGACCGCATCGCATTCTCGCTCGAGGCGCAGCAATATATCGACCTCGGCCTCGACGCTCTCAGCCTCGCCTCGATCTATTTCCTCGCCGCGATTGGCCTCGCGATCACCTTCGGGGTGATGGGCGTCATCAACATGGCCCATGGCGAGTTCATCATGCTCGGCGCCTTTACCGGCTGGCTCGTCCAGACCATTGTGCCGAACTACACGATCTCGCTGATCGTGGCGCTGCCCCTGGCCTTCGCGGTGGCGTTCGGGGCGGGCGTGGCGCTGGAACGGCTGGTGATCCGACACCTCTATCACCGCCCGCTGGAGACGCTGCTCGCGACTTTCGGCATCTCCATCGCGCTGCAACAGCTCGTGAAGAACGTCTTCGGTACGCAGGCAAAGCCGCTGACGCCGCCCGACTGGCTGGCCGGATCGTTGGTCGTCAACGACATCATCGGGATCAGCTATCTCAGGATCGGGATCTTCGGGATGGCGCTCGTCTTCCTTGGCCTCCTCCTTTTCGTGCTGAACCGCACGCGGCTGGGGCTCGAGGTCCGCGCGGTCACGCAGAACCCCCGCATGGCGGCATCGATGGGGATCAATCCCGGGCGGATCAACATGCTCACCTTCGGGCTCGGCTCGGGCATCGCGGGGATAGCGGGCGTCGCGATCGGCATGTTCGCGCAGGTGACGTCCGAGATCGGGCAGAACTACATCGTGCAGAGCTTCATGACCGTGGTGATCGGCGGCGTCGGCAATATCTGGGGCACTCTGGCGGGTGCTTCGCTGATCGGCGTGCTGCAGAAGGGGATCGAGGATTTCAATCCGTCGAACACGCTCGCCGCGCAGACCTACATGATTCTCTTCGTAATCCTGTTCATCCAGTTCCGACCCAAGGGCATCGTCGCGCCCAAGGGTCGTGCGGCGGGGAATTGACCAAAATGTTCCTGCGACGCCACCCTCATCTGCTCGTCTTCCTGAGCCTGCTCGCCCTCTTCACGCTCGGCGTGACGCTGTTGTCGGAGGCGATGGGGACGGGGGCACTGACCACCTCCTTCACCAAGATCCTCGGCCAGACGCTCTGCCTCTGCCTCATCGCAATCGCGATGGATCTGGTCTGGGGCTTCGCGGGCATCCTGAGCCTGGGGCATTTCGCATTCTTCGGGCTCGGCGGCTACATGATCGGCATGTGGCTGATGTACGAGCGTACGCGACTGATCGTGGAGCCCTCGCTTCTGGCCCAGGCCCTGCCACCCACGGCCCAAGAGGTGCAGGACGCCATCGCCGCGCAGATCTTCGGCGTCGTCGGCGCGTCGGAGCTTCCGGCGATCTGGACCTTTGCGGGATCGCTTCCCGCGCAACTGGCGCTCGTCGTGCTGGTGCCGGGACTGCTCGCGCTGGTCTTCGGCTGGCTCGCCTTCCGCAGCCGGGTGACGGGCGTGTATCTGTCGATCCTTACGCAGGCGATGACGCTGGCGCTCGCCCTCTACCTCTTCCAGAATGAAAGCGGGTTGCGCGGCAATAACGGTCTGTCGGGTTTGCAGAACATCCCCCATGCGAGCAACGTATCGCAGGCCTGGATCTCGCTCTGGTTCGTCTGGGGATCGGCGCTGGCGCTCGCGATCGGCTACGTCCTCGCGACCTGGATCGTGTCGGGCAAGTTCGGATCGGTCATCCGGGGCATCCGCGACGACGAGGCGCGGGTGCGGTTCCTGGGCTACCCGGTCGAGACCTACAAGCTCTTCGTCTTCACGCTGTCGGCCGTCATGGCAGGAATTGCGGGCGCGCTCTACTACCCGCAGGCGGGCATCATCAACCCGGCCGAACTCGCCCCTGTCGCGTCGATCTATCTGGCCGTCTGGGTCGCCATCGGGGGACGCGGGCGGCTCTGGGGCGCGGTTCTCGGCGCGGCGAGTGTCAGCCTCGTGTCGAACTGGTTCTCGGGCGGCGGCGCGCCCGACGTGACGATCCTGGGCTACACCATCGCCTGGGTATCGTGGTGGCAGGTCATGTTGGGCCTTGGCTTCGTGCTCGTGACCATCTTCGCGCCGAAGGGGCTCTCGGGGCTCGTCGACCTCATGCTCGTACGGCGCGACCCCTCCCGGGGCGACGCGGCGGTCGGACGCGACGACGGTTCGCTCCGCGATGCGGAGGAGGCGCGATGAACACCCTTCTCGAAGTCTCCGGCGTGTCGAAGACCTTCGACGGATTCAAGGCGATCAACAACCTTTCCTTCGCCATCGGCCAGGCCGAGCTGCGCGCGGTGATCGGTCCGAACGGCGCAGGCAAGACCACGTTCATGGACATCGTCACCGGCAAGACGCGCCCCGACGAGGGCACGGTCCGCTGGGGCGATCTCGGCACCTCGCTCACCCGCATGTCGGAGGCGCGGATCGCGCGCGAGGGGATCGGCCGCAAGTTTCAGCGCCCCACCGTCTTCGAGGATCAGAGCGTCGAAGAGAACCTCGTCATGGCGCTCAGGAATCGGCGCGGGCCGATTCCCGCGCTCTTCTACCGGCGCAGCGACGCGGATATGGACCGTGTGCGCGAACTCGCCGCACAGATCGGTCTGAAGGCCGAGCTTGCCCGCCGCGCGGGCGAGCTCAGCCACGGTCAGAAGCAATGGCTCGAGATCGGGATGCTGCTGGCCCAGGAGCCGCGTCTGCTGCTCGTCGACGAACCTGCCGCCGGCATGACCTTGGATGAACGCCAGCACACCACCAACCTTCTGAAAGAGGTCGCGAAAACCCGCGCGGTCGTCGTGGTCGAGCACGACATGGATTTCGTGCGGCGGCTCGACTGCCGGGTGACGGTCCTCCACGAAGGGTCGGTGCTGGCCGAGGGCAGCATCGACCACGTCACGCGCAATCCGCGCGTCATCGACGTCTATCTGGGACGTTGAGCATGCTCCGGATCCGCGATCTGACGCTCCACTACGGGCAAAGCCAGATCCTCCACGGCGTCGACCTCGATGCCGCGCCGGGCGAGATCACCTGCGTCATGGGCACCAACGGCGTCGGCAAGACGAGCCTTCTGAAGGCCGTGGCTGGCGCGCATCCGCGATCTGGCGGAAGTATCGCACTCGATGGCGAGACCTTCGGCCGTGCGACGGCCTTCGAGATCGCCCGGCGCGGCGTGGGCTACGTGCCGCAGGGACGCGACATCTTTCCGCTCCTGACCGTGCAGGAGAACCTGGAAACGGGCTATGCCTGCCTTCCGCGCGGCGAGCGGCTCGTCGCGGACCGGATCTACGAGCTTTTCCCGGTCCTGAGGGAGATGTCGGGCCGTCGCGGCGGCGATCTCTCAGGCGGTCAGCAACAACAGCTCGCCATCGCGCGGGCGCTGGTCATCCGGCCGCGCGTGCTCCTCCTCGACGAGCCGACGGAGGGCATCCAGCCCAACATCATCCAGCAGATCGGACGGGTGATCTCGCATCTGAAGGAAGAAGGGCTAGCCGTCGTGTTGGTCGAACAATATTTCGACTTCGCCTTCGGTTTGGCCGATCATATCGTGGTCATGGATCGCGGCCGCGTGATCCATTCGGACCGGAAGACCGATGCGGATCGGCAGCGGATCACAGACCTCATGTCAGTCTGACGGATCTTCCGATAAGGACCGCGGATTGGAAACCGCCTGGCTTGACCCGGGCCCGGGTTCCACCACAGGCTTGGCGCAGGACATTGCCCATCTGGCTGTCGGCCTTGGCAAAGTTCTGTGGGGCAGATCTCACGTTTCATCTGTGACGAAAGCCGGCACGGATACGGACCGCAGCATCGGGCAAAATGGCTCGAAGCAGACGTGCGGCGTTGCAGCGCGACCGTAAGCATCCGGCGCAGGCCGCGGTCAGGCGGCTTGGCGACGCTCTGTGGCTCGCCAGTTCCACGGCAGCAGATCC
>CANMTR010000038.1 GCA_947500825.1 uncultured Paracoccaceae bacterium
GTGATAATCCCCGACATGACCGCTCCCCTCCGTGGATCCATACAGACCCACCGTGGCACATCGATGCCGTCGGGGGGGCGGTTACACCATCAAAGCCCCCTCCGCCGCTAATGTCCGCATTTCCTTCAGCGCATCCTCGGCGTCTGGCTCGCCAAGGAAGCCGTTCATGCACACCCGCAGTGCTCGGTAAACGCTGCTGTTGGCACAGTCGTATGGACCGCCGGCGACGACACCCACGCCGGCGATACGCTCGGAGAACGCCGCCTAGAGCTGGACCGCCATGAAGCCGCCGCTCGAGAGGCCGGAGACGGTGGTGATAGCGGGATCCAGGTCGAGGGCGGGGAGGGGCTCGGCCCGGGCCGCGTGCGCCAACAGGGCCCAGATCGCCGCCGCGTGGACGAGAGGGGCCATGTCACAACCTCCAGCGATGATGTCGAGGCCTGTAGGATCGTCGTTGCGATGAGTCCGTACCACAGTCCGGCGCCGTCCGTCTCCCGTTCGGGCATCACTCAGGGCAGCGGCTCGGCAAGCGCGGGGAAGCTGAGGCACCCCCCACCGCGACACGCACAAATGCCAGGCGGAGGCATGGCGCCAAGAGGCGGCACCCTGAAGGTCCGCTCCGAGCTCTTCTTTACGACATTCCCCGAACTCATCCGTCCCAGCGAACGTCTCTCTCCAAGGCGATTTACTATATCATTATGGCCGTTCCGTTCAGTCTCATCGCGGTGAGACGACTACTGGGCCCAGCCAGACCAAAGCCTGCACGAATCTCGCCGTCGTCGTGCCAGAAGATCGCGACTCAGTTGAGGCCGGGCATCTAGTTCGCGCGGTCGAGGGCGTGGCCGCGGGCGGGGATGGCGTCGATCTCGGCGGCGGTGGCGGGACCGACCCGGTCGGCATGGGTCGCCTCCATCCGGCGGCGCAAGGCAGGGATGAAGGCGAGGAAGAGGAGCCCGATGGCCGAGCCGACCCTCGGCTTGCACTGTCTCCTCTGGCTCGCGGCACGCAACGTTCGGGGGCTCTCGGTGGCGTCGAGGAAATAGACCTCGCCGCCGGAAGGTACGGCGAGGAACACCGTCTCTGAGATTTCGGCAGCCATAGCCTCCAGCGCAGGGCGCAGGCGGCGGCGGAGCGCGTCGTCGGCGCCCACGACGGGCGCGAGGTTCAGAATCCGGTACGCCGATGCGGGCGTGATGCGCCAGGCGTTACTCGACCTCGATCTCTGAGCACCGCGCATGGCGGAGTTGCGACCCGCCCCGTTGCGCATCCCTCCCACCCTCCGCCATGACGGGACGAAGCCGCCGGGTGCCCGAGGGACCGGCCCGCACCCTCAGGAGCCGACATGACCGTAACTTCCAACTTCGCGCGCGGGCGCGACGCCTCGTTGGCCGTGGTGACGTTCTGGCTCGCCTCGGGCGCCTTCGCGCTCGGCGCGGGCGAGTTTGCCGCCATGAGCCTTTTGCCCTATTATCGCGAGGGCTTCGGCGTCAGCGACGCGGCAGCGGGCCATGCGGTCAGCTTCTATGCGCTCGGAGTGGTGATCGGCGCGCCGCTCATCGCCGCGCTGGCCGCCCGCTGGGCGCGCAAGACCACGCTGATCGGGCTGATGCTGATCGTGGCGGCGGGCTATGCCCTCAGCGCCCTAGCGCCGTCGATGGCCGCTCTCAACACCATGCGCTTCTTCGCCGGGCTGCCGCACGGGGCGTATTTCGGCATCGCCATCCTCTTCGCCGCGGACATCGCCGGCCGGGGCAATCGCGCGCGGGCGGTCAGCCACGTCATGCTGGGTATCGCCGTGTCGAATGTGATCGGCGTGCCGATGGTGAACACGATCGGACAATATGCCGGCTGGCGAACGGCCTATGCCGTCGTGGGCGTGCTGGCCTGCCTGACCGCGGCGATGATCTGGCGCACCGCCCCCTATCAGGGTCCGAAGCCCGGCGCGCGGCCCATGGGCGAGTTCGCCGCGCTCGGCAACCGGCAAGTGCTTCTGGTGCTGGCCATGGGCGCCATAGGCTTCGGCGGCGCCTTCGCAGTCTACGCCTATTTCTCGGCGGCGTTCCTCGCCACGGTGGAGGCGCCCGAATGGTGGATCTCGATCGGCCTGGCGAGCTTCGGCATCGGCACCGTCCTTGGCAACGAGCTGGCGGGGCGGGTCTCGGGCGGTCGGATCCTGTGGTCGGCGGCAGGGTTCCAGGCGCTGCTGGCGCTGGCGGGGCTCACCTACGCCGCTGCGATCGGTACACCCTGGGCGATGTTCGCGTCGATCTTCGTAACTGGCATGGGCGCGGGGCTCGTGGTGCCGCTGCAGACGCAGCTCATGGACGTGGCGGGCGACGCGCAGACCATGGCAGCCGCCATGAACCACGCCGCCTTCAACGCGGCAAACGCGCTCGGCCCCTGGCTTGCCGGTCTCGTCCTCGCCGCAGGGGCGGGCTGGCGCGCGCCGGGCTACGTGGGCGTGGCGCTGTCGCTCGGCGGCCTCTTCGTCTGGGGGATCATCATGGCGACCCGGAGGGCGGACCGATGACACTCGAGCTCTCCCCCCGTGCTCTGCAGTGCTACCGCCTTCGGCACCGTGACGCTGCTGCCGGAGGGGGCATGTGCGCAGGGCGACCCCCCGTACCCGCGCGTCTCCCGCGCTGCGACCGGGTAGAACGACCTACCGGCCTTCCTGGCCGAGAGTTTCCCGCGCCGGTTTGGCACAAGACATCCAGATTTCGACGAAGGCGTGGTTCCGCTTCGTCCTGCGCGGTTGTCCTCCACTAGCTCGAGAATTTGCGATTGTAGCGGAAGTCCGGTCCGACGGGCCGCAACGCAGCGACGAGGAGGCAGAATGAACGGTAGCAACGGGCCGGCCAGGCCGGTGCAGCAACCGGCGTCATATCAACGATATCGATCACACCCACGCCATGGCGCCATTATGCCGCGAGGGACAATCGCCACGAGCGGGTCCCGCGCCGAGGTTGCAAACGCTGCCTGACCACCCGTCGCCCGCCATGGAACGGATCACATCCTGAGGGCCGGCGACGAATGGACCGGAGCCTGCCCGTTCAGCGCCGCGCGGGCCGCAGAGACCTCCTCCCGGATCGAGGCGAGATCGTCACGATCGTTCATCTGGTCCATGGCGTAGTCGCTTACCCGCTCGATCTCCGCGTCGATCGCGGAATGGGCTTCGGTCGGGGCGAGGGTGCCCACGTCCGCGAGCATCTTCAGGAGCCGTACGACCACCGCCGGCTCGCTCCCCCCGTAGCGGCACGGCTGATCGACCGCCAGCCTCACGTAATCAGCGAGATCGGCGCCTGGCACCGCGACCAGCAATGCACCGTCGCCATCGCGGGCCACGCCGTTCGGCAGCCCGTCCCGCGCCAGCCGGCAGAGAAGCACCGTCATGTGATCGATCGCCTGGTTCGCGGTGTAGGGATCGTTGAGCGAGGGCGACATTGCCCGGACCGCCACGTCCACGAGCTGGCGAAACCCGTAGGAGACATCCGTGTCCTCGGATCGGTCCGCGCCGATCTCCACGGCCTTGCGCAGATGCCGGCGCATGGCGACGGCATCGACGGTCTGCCCGGTCCGCGACCAGTACCAGGCGAGTGGTGTGGCTTCCACGACGTGGTCGCCGATCATCGGCCGCATCCTGAGCGTTGCCCCCTCCCCACGGGCTTGATCGGCGAGGTGCTCCACGTCGATCTCCCGGACATAGCCGCTGCGCCATGCGTCGAGGAGAACCGCCTCCGCCGGCGGCTCGGGCAGCGGATCGCGGATCGCCGTGTGGATCTGGCTGCGTGCGGCCCTGTTCGACAGCGCGATCGCGTGACGGCTGTCATGAGAGACGCGGTCCATCGTCTTGTGGACGCGGATCGACTGGGTGATGTGCTGCGCGAAATAGGCGACGGCGCCGACGCAGGCCATGAACAGGACCATGCCCACGAAGATCGCCAGGCGCGGCACCGGCTCGGGACTGCTCGAGGGTGGAAAGGATTGCAGCACGGCGAGGAGATAGGCCACCGTGCCTGCAAAGATCCCGAGCGTCACCTTGGTCGCCCGGTCGCGGATGAAGTTCCGCAGGAGCCGGGGCGAATATTGCTGGTGGACGAGCTGCAAGCCGGTGATCGTCAGCGAGAAGATCACCGAAAGCGCGGTAACGAGACCGCCTACGAGGGCGGTCAGGATGCTGCGGCCTGTGGAGCCGTCCCCCGAGAACAACGTGGCCGCGATCGTGTCCGGGCCGAGCTGCACCCGGCTGATCCAGAGACCGAAGAGATAGGCGACGATCACGGCCACCGTGGGCCAGAGCCAGAGCGACATGTTCGCCTGGCGCCATAAGGCGCCAGCGCCTCTTCTTCGGTTCATCGGAAAGCTCCGTTGGGAATTGCTTCGCCCAACAAGAGCAAGACGCTCGGGGTCCAAGCCACGAGGCCCCCTTCGGGAGAAGTCGAGCAGGTCGGCCGATGACGGGGCCCGGCCCCCTCCAGCATTGCGGGTGCATGTATTTGCATCGCCCAAGCACCTGCGGCGAATGACCGGTCCCGTGAAGCTGCGCTGCGGCCCTTGAGGGTAGCGCGAACGTCCGGAATGGGCCGCCAAGCGACAGGTGGCCTAGTCGACCATGAATTCTTACCACTGCGCCGCCTCAAATCCACTGCAAGCCCAACCCCGGCATCGATGGCGGGGCAATTCGTCATTCGCGTTCCAGCGGACGAACCACAACGTCCCGTCCGCCGTTATCACGGCGTGCTACTCGTCTGGGCACCGCATCTCCAAACTGGGACCAACCGTTCTGACACATGCGTATATCAATCGGATCGCAACGGCGGTGCCCGACTACGAAGTGCATGATTATTTTCTGCGCTTCGCCACCGAGAGCCTTGCCGCGTCGCCAAGACATCAAACGCTTTTCCGCAGGATGGCGGACAAGGCGGGTATCGAGACCCGATACTCGTGCATCGAGCCGGCGGACGATCCCAAGGGGCAGATCGTCGACAGGTCCGGCATCTTCCGGCGAGGGGCGTTCCCCGGCACCGCCAGGCGCATGGAGATGTACGAGAGCGCAGCCGCGGACTTGGCGATGCTGGCCATCGACCGCCTCGATATGGGCGACACGGGGACGTCCATCACACATCTGATCGTCGCGAGCTGTACGGGTCTTTCGGCGCCGGGCCTGGATCTCGAGATCGTCCATCGTGCAGGTTTGTCGCCCTCGATCGAACGCACCCTGATCGGTTTCATGGGATGCTATGCCGCGATCAACGCCCTGAAGGCAGCGCACCACATCGTCCGGTCCGAGCCATCGGCGCGGGTGCTGGTCGTCAATTGCGAACTGACGACCCTGCACCTGAAAGAGACCGATGACCTCGAACGTCTGCTGACCTTCTGTCTTTGGGGGGATGGCTGCTCGGCCGCTCTCGTCACGGCCGAAGCGACGGGCATCCGGCTCGACCGGTTCAAGGCGCTGCTGGCCCGCGACGCGCGGGACCTGATGACCTGGAACGTGCGCGACGACGGGTTCGACATGGTCCTGTCGGGACGGGTCCCGGCGACGATCCAGGCGGTGCTCTCCGAGAACGTCGCGGCCATCCTCCACGGGGACGGCGTGGACGAGATCGACCTGTGGGCCGTGCATCCCGGCGGCCGGTCGGTGCTCGACGCCGTGCAACGAACACTGGACCTCGGCCCCGAGGCGCTCGCCCCGTCGCGCGACGTGCTGCGCACTTACGGCAACATGTCGTCCGCCACCGTGATGTTCGTGCTGGAGCGTATGCTCGAGGATGGGGCCGCGGGTGCCAAAGGCTGCGGCATGGCGTTCGGGCCAGGTCTGACCGCCGAGACGATGACGTTCGGGGTCGTCGCGTGAGCGCGTTCCCGGCAGAGCGGACCCTCGTACCCGAGCATCTTGATACGATGCCTCCCGATGCGCCAGAAGCGCGCGCATCGCGCCGCGACTTGAACCGCATCAACGCGATTATGTTGCAGTCACGCATCCTTGCGGGTCTAATGAAGGCCCATGTTCAAGAACCGCCGCGGCGGATCGTCGAGCTCGGATGCGGCGACGGCCTGACGACGCACGCCGTCCTGCGCCGATTGGCACCTGCCTGGCCGGGCGGAACCCTGACCCTGGTCGACGCCCAACCGGTCGTCCTGGAACGGGCGGTCGACGATCTCGCGGCGCTCGGCTGGAGGGTCGAGATCGTGACCGCCGATGTCTTCGACTGGCTCCCGAGAGCGGGGACCTACGATCTCGCGATCGTCAACCTGTTCCTGCACCACTTCGATGCGGCAGACTTGCCCCGTCTGTTGGGAGGAATTGCAGCGGGGTGCGGCACGTTCGTCGCGGCCGAACCCAGACGATCGAGGTTCGCGGCAATGGCCGCCGGTTCCCTCCGTGCCATCGGCGCCAACGCGGTGACCCGTCACGACGCCGTCGTCAGCGTGAAGGCCGGTTTCAGGGACGGCGAGCTCGCCGCATCCTGGCCCGGAGCGGTCCTTGTCGATGCAGCGCACGGCCCCTTCACGCACGCCTTCGTCGGCCAGCCCCGCGCCCCGGCCCATGACGGGGATCCCGACGTCCAGCGGGATGAAAAGGAGGGCCGATGAGCCGCGTCGGAACCGCCGTCATCGGCGGAGGCCTTGCGGGCAGCGCCACCGCCCTGGCGCTCGCCCGGCGCGGACATGACGTAACCGTGTTCGAACGGGATCCGTCGCCTTGCGACAAGGTTTGCGGAGAGTTCCTTTCTCCCGAGGGATGCCGCGAAGTCGAAGCCATGGGACTGGACCTGAAGCGTCTCGGCGCCGAGCCGGTATCGCGCCTGCGGCTCCTTGCCGGCGGACGAAGCGTTTCGAGTCCGCTTCCGTTCCGGGCCATGACGATCTCGCGACGCCGGCTCGACCCCGCATTGAGGTCCCTTGCCGGCGGGGTCGGGGCCGATATCCGTTTTGGCGCGCGCGTGACTTCGGTCGAAGAAGGAGAATTAAGGCTTGGCAGCGAACGCATCGTCGCCGATCGGATCGTCCTCGCCAACGGAAAGCTGGACCTGCGCGGTTGGAAGCGCGCGGCCACGCCCGGCGACCGGGATCACCACATCGGTCTGAAAATGCATTATCGCCCGGGTGCCGAAACGATGGCCGCGCTGCGCGATACCATCGTGTTGTGCTTCTTCGACGGCGGCTATGCCGGCCTTGTCCCGATGGATGCTGACACATGCAACGTCAGTATCGCGGTCACGCGTCGCGCCTGGACTGCCTGCGGCGGCGACTATGGCCAGCTCTGCCGCGTGATCGCAGCGGAGTGCCCGGACGTGGCGCCGGCGCTCCGGAATGACGCGGCCCTATGGCCACGTCCGCTCGCCGTTGGACATGTCCCCTACGGCTACCGCGCCTGGGCCGCACGGAACGGGCCAGACTGGCTCTGGCGTGTGGGAGATCAGGCCGCCGTCATCCCCTCCCTGAGCGGGACCGGGATGACCATGGCGCTCATCGGTGGGCGCCTCCTCGCCGCGTGCCTCGACGAGGGACGATCACAGGCCGACTACGCAAGAGACCTGCGGCAAGCTTTCGCCGGATCTATATGGCGCGCCGAACGCGTTGCGGCACTTTTCCAGGGGCAACGACGACGTCGGATCGCATCTCGCATCGCCGATCGTTTTCCAGGCCTTCTTCCGCTTGTTGCTCGAATGACGCGCGTCGCGCCGGGCCCTACGTAACACGTTGAGCTTCTTCAGGCGCAGTCCATGCCTGAATCGGGCCAGTCAGCGGTATTATCTGAACTCATAGGCCGACGCTTCCTGGTCTTGGGCCCGGTTCTTTCCGGTCAGCCGACACCCATTATACAACAGATGCTACGATCACTGGCGCACGACCGCTCCAGGAAAGCTGCATCGCGGCAACGGTCAGGTTATCGAAGATCCGGAAAGGGCCGTTCCTGCTTTTCATTGAACGTTTCTGTCCTGACCCGAAAGCCGATCTAGGATTTTTTATCAAACAGGGCAGGATCACCGCTCCCTACTAAGGAGCATTGGACGCCTTCGATCCCACTCTGCAGAACAAAATGAAGAGCGCAGCCGAACAGAGATCGGAGGGGAACGACCACCTGGGCGACGCTTGCAACAGTCCGGTGTTTGCCGCCTGCACCGGGGCCCAGGGAGTATCATACCGGGGCAGGAGCTATCCCCGCTGGGCCCATTCGTCCCACGTAGGCCATCAGCTCCGCTTTGCGGACCGGCTTGGTCAGGATGTCGTCGAACGGCAATGGCGCTTCCAGGCCCGCGAAGATCTCCCGTGTCTCGCCGGTGAGCATGGCGATGCGGGCGCGCGCGAGGCCGTAATCGCGCTCCAGCGCGCGGATGGCGCGGGCAGATTCCAGCCCGTCCATTACCGGCATGCGGAAGTCCATCAGCACGAGGTCGGCGGCCGCCACCGCGTATTGCTCCAGCGCCTCGCGCCCCGTGGTCGCGCTGCGCAGCCGCGCGCCGGAGGTGGCGAAGTACTTCTCCAGCAGGAGGCGGTTCATGGCGTGGTCGTCCACGACCAGTACCTCCAGACCCGAGGCCCAGCCGGTGGCGGCGACCGGACGGGCCGGTGCCTCGGAGGTGGCATTGGCCGCGCTGCGCACGGCCTCGAAGAGCGCGTCGCGGCCCACGGGCTTGCGCAGGGCGCCCGCACCTCCTGCACCGCCCCCGCCGAAACCAAGCGACAGGACCCGCGCGGAAAGGCCCGTCGGCGGCGGACCGGCAGCGGCGTCGGCCAGGACCAGTTCCGCCCCGGGCGAGACGGGCCAGTCCGCCGCCTCGACGATCTCCGCCCCGGCACGTCGCAGCTCGGCGGCCATCGCCGCCCGGCGGGGGGCGAGGGGATCGACCAGGAGGATGCGGCCTGGTGGCAGGATCACGGGCGGCGTGGGGGCCTCAAGGTCAGGGTCGAGAGGCAGCGACAGGGTGAAGGTCGATCCTACCCCGAAGGTGGAGGCGACCTCGATCCGTCCGCCCATGAGGGTGGCGAGCTGCTCGCAGATCGCCAGTCCCAGCCCGGTCCCGGCGGCACGCCGGGCGGGGTCGTCGTCGGCCTGCTCGAACACGCCGAAGACCGTGCCAATTTTGTCGGAGGACAGGCCGATCCCGGTATCGGCGACGGCGAAAGCGACCTCGCCCGGCGTCATAACGGCGACCTCGAGCCGGACATGCCCGGCCTCGGTGAACTTGATCGCATTGCCCAGGAGGTTGACAAGGACCTGTCGCAGGCGGTCGCGGTCGGTCCTGATCAGTGCGGGCAGCTCCGGGTCGATGGCCGCGAAGATCTCCACCCCCTTGCGCTCGGCCAGGGGGGCCAGCAGCGTGACCACGTTCTCCGACAGGTCCCGCGGATCGAACGCGGTCTCGGACAGGGTGAGGCGGCCGGCCTCGATCTTGGCGACGTCGAGGAGGTCGTTGACGATGGCTAGAAGCGCTTCGCCCGATTGGGCGATGGACCGGGTGCAGGTGACCTGCTCGCGCGACTGGTCGGACTCCGCTAGCAGATCGGTCATGCCGAGGATGCCGTGGATGGGCGTGCGCAGTTCGTGGCTGACCCGATTGAGGAAATCGGACTTGGCGCGGTTGGCGGCCTCGGCGATCCCGCGGGCATGCTCAATGCCGTAAATCAGCCGGCGCAGGGGACGGCCGACGATGACGCGGAACGAGACCCAATTGGCCAATGCCGCGATAACCAGCCCCGCGGACAGCAGGGCGAGGACGAAGTCGCGCCAGTCGCGCTTTGCCTCCTCCAGCTCGGAGCGCTCGTAGCGCACGACGAGGTGGCCGGGGGAGGCCAGTTCCAGCGGGACGAAGAGGTCCGCATCCACGCGCGCGTTGCGGCAACCCAGACCCTGTGGAACGGCCACGCGGATCTCGCCGGTGGAATCGTCGACCAGCTCGACGCAGCGGATCGCGCCGTCCGAGAGGAGGGTCCGGAGGAAGTCGGTCACGACCGGGTCGCCGGGGTCGAGCGCGACTGCGCCCCACTCGCCCCGGCGCTCCAACGCGGTGCCGACGCGGGCAGTGGCGCCGCCGATCCGACGGGCCATTTCCTCCTCGGTCTGAAGCCGGACGCGGTCTCCCATCCAGGCGAGCCCGAGGGCCGCCAGGACGAGGAAGGACGGCACCATCACCAAGGTCAGCTTGATGTAGAGACCCAAGGTGGGCGTCCGGACGTCCGGTACTCGCTCCATGGCGCGTCAGTCCAGCCGCACCGCCTGACCGGCTTCGGCGAGGGCGGCCAAGGGCTCGCGATTGCCGATCTCGGTGCGCACGACACTGAAGCGCTCTCCATCGCGCATCATGTAGTAGTCTACCTCCTCGGTCACGCCGTCGGGGTCCATCACCTCGGCGCAAAGCACGTAAAGGGAGCCAAGCTCCATGATCATCGGGTGGGTGTCGGTGGGATAGTAAGCCGTGGTCTCTCCCGAAGAGAGGTCGACATGGACGAGTGCGCCCGCAACGGAATTGCGGTCGACGGAGCGCTGCATCGAGGCCTGCAGGCCGGCGCGCAGGTTCGAGGTGTCGGCCTGGGCGGCACCCGCCAGGCAGATCAGGGCGGTGGCGGCGATTTGGGTTAGGGTCTTCTTCATTGTCCAGTCCGTTCGAGGTGAGTACTCACTCTGCGCACAGCCGATTGAGATGTCGTTACCCCGGGCCTTCGAGAGGATGGTTCCCGTCAGTTCCGTAGCTACCGTGGTGGTCTTCGCAATCGAGAACGCAAACTGCCTCTGTGTCGATCAGACGGCGTGGTATGGCCATGGGAAGTCCAAGCTCTGCTTGGGGTGGCCTGCCAGGTAGGTCGGCCGGGCGTGTCGCATGTGTTAGAGCGACGGGGCAGCGAAAGTAATCAATCGGGATCGGACACCCAGTCTTCACGTTCGTGGCGGACCCGGACCACGAAGACCGACCCGTCGGACCGGACGAGGTACATGACCAGGTGGACGCCGAATGGATGGACCCGGAGCGGGGGCGTGAGGTCGTGGCGCTCGCGGGCCAGCTCCGGAAACTGCGCGAGAAGCACGAACGTCTCTTCGAGGCCGTCCTGGTAGCGATCCGCCAGGCCCGGGTCGTGTCGGTCGGCCCCGTGGAGCCAGATCCCGATCAAATCCTCCTCGGCCTTGCGGCTCAGGCGCCATGTCATTCTTCGGAGAGCCCGGCCCGGCGGCGCGCTTCGGCCTTGATCCCGGCCATGGACCGGTTGCCTTCTCCGCTTTCCAGCCCGGCGTCGACAAGGCCCTGTATCCGCGCGATCGCCTCCGTCCGGGCCTGGTCGCGCCGGATGAGGTCCCGGACGTAGTCACTGGCATTGGCGTAGCGCCCATCGGCGCTCTGTTGCTCCACCCAGGTCTTCATCGGATCGGGAAGCGAGACGTTCATCGTGGCCATTGCACCCTCCTGCACTTGGCAATCCTTGCCATACGCTGGGCGCTGGCTCAAGACATGGGTCTCGACCCCTGTGAAAGACACATCGTGACCATCCTCTCCTTCCCCGCGGTTCTTGCGCTCCTCTTCTTGGCCCTGCCGTCATGTGCGCCGCGCGTGTGGCGCGTGGCGCGAGGCAGGGCCAGAGGAGCGCTTCGCGACGATCCCGAGGGGCCTCGCTAGGCGGGAGATGCCTGGTGCGTGGTCCATCTCGTCGAGCGCCAACTCAAGGTCCACCGACAGGCGGATACGGCGACACGCTGGTTGGAGGAGTAAGCCGGGACATCCCGGACGCGGGCAGTCCAAGAATGGGCGCAGGACGGTCCGTGGCGGCGACAGCCCATAGCGCGGGCGGCCTCGCACGGGCGCTGAAGGGCGGGACCGGCCATACAGTTTGGCCCGAGGCCTGGCCCGGCGTGATCTCGGTCCATCTGGGCGGGCCCCATCCGTTGACCCGCAGGTGGATCTTCGTCGAAACCCCACCTCGCGAGCGGCCGAGACCTTCTTTCGGAGCCCCCTTTTTGAGCTCGCCGCATGTCGGTGGGCCCTTACAACGGTGCTGTCCACCATCTGCACCTCGTCCGGGGCTGCGCCGCTGTCATTGAGTGCTTCCAGGATCGCTTCCCACAGCCCGGCAAGCGTCCAGCGCCGGAACTGTTTGTCCACGGAGGACCACTTGCCGAACTCGGCGGGCAGGTCCCTTCACGAAGCGCCTGTCCTCGCGATCCGGAAAACTCCGTCCATGGCGAGCCGCGGATCGGCCGATCTACGTCCGTTCGGCTGACGCACCGCGTCGATGAAGGGCTTGTAAAACGCCCACTCCGCGTCCGACATCAGGTTCCGCGCCAAGATCGCCTCCATCGTGAAAGCGACCGTGAATCACGCCTCAGGCATGATGGGAATCCCGTATGTCAACGCTGACTAGGTGCTTTTTGGGAAAAGGGGAAATCCAGACTTGTGACGCTCCAAGCAACAGAGCCGCGTTGCTGCGGTGAGGCCAAACCGGGCCGGACGCACGGGATCTGCCCCGTGGCGGGCGGCGTGGGCTTTCAGTACCTGCGGATCGCGGGAGAGACCACCGGCTCGCGGCTGAACGTCCGCTGCAGACGCGAGAACCAGTTCGCGCCGCTGTCGTACTTCATCGCCAGCATCTCCGAACGAGCGAGGTCGTGGTTGAGCTGCAGGCCCCAGATGTCTTCGACCAAGCGCCCCTCCTCCCGCATGTCGTCAAAAAACTGCCGCGCCTGGGGCTCGGTCAGCCCGCCCTCACGCTGAGCGATCACGCCCAGCTTGTCAGACACATCGCGCGACATCTTTGCGTCACCTGCAACCATGACATGCGCGTCAGGCCGGCACAAATCTGCCCAAACCGCCACGCTGTCGGCGTCGAGCGCGTCCTGAACATAGGCCTTGGAGGCGGATTCGCGGGAGAAGGCGGTCGACAGGCGCGAAAGGCGGCCTTGGCGCAGCCACGTCAGGATTCGGTCGCGGTAGAGGAACTCTCCTTCGCTGCGGCACCCGAAGTAGAGCGCGATCGGGTTGTCGGGGTCGGTGTCAGCCGCCCGAGCGGCGCGGTCTTCCAGAAGACCGATGATCGGTGCGATCCCGGTGCCCGCCGCGACCAGCAGGAGGGGCGCGTGCCGGTCCTCGGGCAGGCGACGCGGCGTAGGTTTGAGCGCGATGCGCAGCTCGGCGCCTCGGGAGAGGTCGGCCAGGTAATGCGAACAGATCCCGCAAAGATGGCGTCCGTCCTCCTCCTGCCGGGTGAGAAGGCCCGCGACGATCGTCACACGGTCGGGGGCAACCAAGGGGCTGGAGGCGACGGAATAGTATCGCGGCTTGAGCCCGGGCAGGAGCTCGATCAGTACCTCAAGCCCTGGAACCGAGCGATCGAAGGCGTCGAACAGATCGGCAATGTCGTGGTAGCGTCGGCGCAGCATCCGCAGCGTCTCGGTGCGCTCGGTGGCGCCGGCGCCGCGGTCGAGCCTCCGTAGCAGGTCGCCCAGGGCCTGCTTGTCCTCGGGGTCGCGGCTGGCCTCCTCCATGGCGCCGAGGAGTTCCTCGGGCGGATCCGGAAAGGTCAAGTCGAGGGTCTCGCCCAGAAGCCTGCGGAGAGGATAGCCCTGGCGGTAGGTGTCGTGGCTCGGGTCGAGCGATCCGTGCAGCTTGAACCAGGTCTCGACGGGCAGGTCCAAGTGGCGGCATACCCGCTCCACCAGCGCCTCGGGGTTGACCGGGTGAATCGCCAAGTGGTCTCCCGGTGCATAGCGCCCGCTCGCGCCCTCGTCGCGGCGCGGCGGCAGATCGATGGTGATGCGACGCGTGGAGCGGAGGGCGCGTGGGATGCGGCCGTCGGAGTAATCCAGCAATTCCTCGTTGGAGTGGACCCTGCCGATCTCCTTGGAGTCGGCGGGCCGGGGCTGGCGGGGCGGGATCACTTCCACGAGGGTCGTGTCCCGCCGAGTGGTGTAGCTGAGGCGGTCATCGGGTTTCTCGGTAGGGTCGGGTTGCGAACACCAAC
>CANMTR010000039.1 GCA_947500825.1 uncultured Paracoccaceae bacterium
GCGGCCGGGCCGGGCAGCTCGCAAAGCTGTTGACCAACGGCGACGTGGAGACCTTGCGCCACCTGACCGAGCGCAGCGACGATGCCTGGCAGGCGGTCGCGCGGGCGCGCCCCTGGGCGCCGAGCCTGAGGGGGCGGACGAGATCCTGGCCGCCGCCCGCGCGAGCTGGGTCCTGGCTCCCGCGACCGCCCTGGAGGGGCACGGTTTCCGTGCCTGGTCGCCTTTGCGGCCAGATGGCGTCGGGGCGCTTTTGGAGGCGCCGTAGCGGGAGACGGGCCGGATCCTGGGGCAGTTCCCCCTCCTGCGCCAATGGCGGGCGAAGGCGCGGACCCTCGCGGCGGCGAACGGGGGCAAGTCGCGGATGGGGGCACGCGTGGAGCTTCTGACGCACGACCCGATCGTAACGGCGGCGCATGTGGGCAATTCCCTGGGGACGACCCCGCGCACGGGCCTCAACCTTCCGGTGGAGCCGGAGGACCATGGCCTGGTGGAAGACCTCGTGCGCCGCATGATCTACCGGGCCTGGGCCCCCTCCCCGCTCGCGGCGCACATCCTGGGCGATGTCCGGGCGCGCTCGGGGAGGCGACCCGGCGTGGAGGCCCTGCCCCGGTCGAGCCTCGAAGCGGCCCCGCGCCGCCGCGACCGCATCGCCGAGGACGACGCCCTGGCCGACCTCGACAACGCAATGGAAAAAGCAAACAAAATCCTCAGGAAGTAAAGGCGATCGTGATTTTGGCTCCACGAGGAAGACCTTTCGGAGGCGCGGGACGACACCCCACCGACCGGTCAGCCGAACGTCGGCCCCAGTTTTCGCAACACGGTATGAGGGGAGCGTCCCATGCGAGTCATGGGTCCGGAGTGCCGTTTTGACGATATCGGAAACCTGTCGGAGTCCCGTAGGAGTTGCATAGGCGCGATCCACGGCCTCTTCCCGGCCGACGACTTGGTAGCCAAAGCGACCGGTCGGTTCATTGTTCGGGAAACACGTAGGTTCATTCGCAATTTTGTTCAGGCCAAAATTGACCGCGGTCAAACGATATATCGCGGCTGCATGGTCGGATCGTCGACCCACGGCCTTATCCGGCCGTTTCCGTGGCAGTTCGGGTCTTGTACCGCGGTACAAGCCAGGCGTCTGGAAAGGTCGGTCCCATTTTCGTTAAATACGCAGCCGGCTTGGCGATACGGTCGATATGACGAATGACGTAATCCATCGCCCTGAGCGCGTTCGGTCGGCCCATGCGAGAAATGAACTGGGTTATTCGCCGGGAATCGAGACCGAGAAAGGTGCCGATGTCGTACAGGGCCTTGTCGATCTCCTTTGGCTGTCGCGGTGCGTCTGGATACAGTGATTTAATTTCTACACAGTCGTCCCACGCTTCTGTCATGTCTCTGGCGGTGGACTCGTTTGGATTATTACAATCCAATGTATCTAATGTTCGTGGTTCTACGTGCCGGACGACGGGGCCGTTCGCGCCGGACCGATCCGCCGTTTCGGCGGGCGCCTCGGCCATTGGTGATAGATCTTTGTCTAGGCGCGCGTCCGTCGGAACGCGGGCATCGTCCAGCGCGGTCAGCCTGTCGAGGATCGAGCGGGCCTCTAGCAAGGGCAGGGAGGTTCGGCGCAATACGGTCTTGGCCGTGAGGATGAACTCCAAATCCTCGTCCATCAAGGCGTCGGGGGCGCGCAGCAATTCGGCGCGAAGGGCCAGGGCACGGGATCGGATCGCACGGCGTTCCTCATCCTCGGCCTCCATCTCGACGGCCAGGCGGGAGAGGTCGGGCAGGGCGGCCACCAGGGGGGACAGATCGATGCCGAAGGCGTCGACGATCTTCCCCCTGGACCGAATCGGGAACCTCTTGCGCGTGGCGCTGTCCCGGCGCCTCAGCAGACCTTGATCGGCCAGGCGGGCGAGGTGACGGCGCAGGACCCGGTCATCCATGCCATTGGCCCGTTCGCAGAGGGCGGCGTTGGAAGCGAAGATCGTCAGGAGGGTGTCGCCAGACAGGGGGCGATCCTCACCCGTGACCCGATCGCGACAGGGCAGGAAGCTCAGCAGCGCATCGAGCACGAGGACGTCCCCGGTAGAGAGCCCGAGCCGCTGCCGCGTACGGCGCAGCAGGCGCACGACATCGCGCCGCCGGACCGCGCCGCCGGATGGAGTTTGGGATCGGTCAGGCCGATCCCCGGCGCCATGCGCCGCGGAATGCGAATGAATCATGCCCTATCAGGCGGCAAAATGATCCCGTTCACCGAAGACGGTGTTGATTGGCGTTCGAATGTGGGGTAACCACCAAGTTGTCAGACGTAGTGGAATCCCTCTGGAGCTTCGGCTTCGGGGGGTTTCTTTTGCGCTCTGCCTGCCTCCTTCTCTTGTTTACGGTTCAGTTTGCCGCGTGGCGCGGTCGGGTCCTTGTACCGCGGTACAAGGATGGAGGCCGGTCGAATGCCCTAGACATCGCCGGCCCGCCATTTGAGATAAAGATCTTCGCCGTTGGCCGCGAGCCAGTCGAGGAAGGCGCGATCCTCCGCCGTGCCGACGGTCACGGTGAGCGAACTACCACGCGGTGTGAGGGTGACACGGTTATCCGCAACGGGCCGGGGGTCGGGGGAGGGGGGCGGTTTCTCTACGTTCTTGAACACGGCGAGAGCTGCCTGGAACCGGTCGGCCGAGATGTCGGGACCCGTGGCCGCGTCTACCGCGCGGTCGATCCGCGCCGCGTCCGCCTTGGCCGCCAAGTCGGCGAAGGCGACCCACTGCCGCCGGCCGACCCCGTGGGCTGGGCCGATCGCGTCAATCAGGGCGTCCGGCGTGTCCCGCAGGACCGCGGACATGCGGCTGATCTCCGCCGCCGGGATGCCGAGGGTTTCGTCGATCACCTTGGGCCGCATGCCGCCGTCGCGAAGCTGCTGAACGAAAACCGCCTTCTCGATGAAGCTGTTGTCGAGCCTTTCGTTGTTCTCCAGACCTTGCGCGACGACGGTTTGTTCGTCGTCGAGATCGCCCAAGAGCGCGCGGACGGGGATCCCGAGGATACGGCAGGCCGCGATGCGGCGGCGTCCATAGACGGGTTCGAATTCAGTCTCCGTGCCGGGTTTGCGGCGCAGCAGGACGGGGATTTGCTGCCCCGCCTCCCGGATCGACTCCACGAGCCCCGCGATCTCGGCATTGGCGTCGAACCGGTCGCGGTAGCGCGAGTCGCCGATCAAGTCGGTGTCGATCTCCTGGATGGACTGGGCGCGCAAATCTTCGAACGTCTCCCGGAAACGCCGGACATTGGGGCTGGAGGAGCGCACCTCGCCGGAGGACTCCCCGTCACCCGCGAGGGTGCGGTTCATGCTGGCGGAGAGGAGACCCTTACGCGCCATGAATGTCACGCCCCCAACCGCTCTGGATCAGGGCCTCCAGTTCGCCGCTGACGCGGGCGACGGAGTCCCACGCCCTCTGGTAGGTCTGCCGGTGGAAGGTGGACGGGTCGACCTCGACGATGGAATCGGAGGTCGTGGCCGCGTCGGCGATGGCGGTGGAGAGATAAAATTCGTTCGTCATCACCGCGCCCTCAAGGATCGAGCGGAGGTAACCGGCCACCTGCACCGAGGGTTGATCCGTGGGATTGTACCGCGTTATCAGGTACTTGATCCAGTCGTAGGGCCTTTCCCCCTGGCGCTGCTCGATCACGCTCATCATCTCGCCGGTCATGCCGAGGAAGGTGCCGAGGCTCATCACATCCACGAAGGAGGCGGTGACGGTGACCAGGAGCGACGTGCAGGCGAACAGCGCGGACATGACCGCGAAGGACATCTGCGGCGGGCAATCGAACAGGATCACGTCGTAGTCGTCGCGGATCGGGGCGAGGGCCTCCTCCACCCGCAGGAAGAAGGGCGCGCGGCGCTGGTCGTGTCCGGCCGTCTCGTGCTCGAACTCCATGATCTGCATGTTGGACGGAATCAGGTCGAGACGCGGAATATGGGTGGTCTGGACCACGTCGCGAATGTCGACGGGGCCGGTGCCTTCCGGCTCGTCGTCGTCGTGGTAGCGGATCGCGTCGTAGAGCGTGCGCATGTCGGGCTCGCGCTCGGGCACGATGCCGAAAAGCTGCGTCAGGCTTGCCTGCGCGTCGAGGTCGACGACCAGCGTCCTGTAGCCGCGCATGGCAAGCGATTGGCTGAGATGCTGGGCGGAGGTAGATTTCCCAACGCCGCCCTTTAGGTTGATCGAGGCGATGACCGCCGGCGCCTCACCCGCGCGGCGGCAGGTGACGTCGCCGGGACCAAGGCGGCCGTGCTCGATCAGATGGTCGCGGATCGCGTGGATATCCACCGCCTCGAAATGCCGGCGGGTGCCGCGCAGCATTGTGCCCTGGGGCAGGGAGGGGTTCGTCCGCAGCGTATGGCGGAGGGAGTTCTGGTTGACCCCGATCCAGTGGCACGTCTCCTTGAAGGAAAAGGGACGCAAGACCTTAATATCGGCCGGTTCCAGCAACCTGTCGCGGTGCTGGACCAGCTGATCGGCAATGAGCGTGGCATGCCTGTCCAGTGTGCCGGACCCACTGATCCCCATGTTTCTCTGCCCCATCGTCTCTTCGATATTTTTTATCTGACTACCATATTTTTCGCGATACGCCATGAAAAATGCGTGGAGGGGGTCCGGAGGGATTCCGCCGGGATTTCAAGGGAGAAAGCGCCGGCGGGGCAGGGGAGGGGGCCACGGGTCCGGTTAATGTCCGAAGGATGGTGAAAGGCGCGATTCGGGCGGGCCCCGCCCCGGACGGCACTGGACTTCCCCCTGAAAAGTGGTCCTCTCTGAAGTAGGCTTTCGAGCCGTGTGGAGGACGAGGAACGGGAAAAAGAGGAACAGGCCGGAGGAGATCGACGCGAAGCTTTGGCAGTTCGACGTATTGGTATCGCGGGGCCGGCCGGTGTCCGAGGCGGTGCGGTCGATCGGGGTGACGCAGTTCACCTACTACCGCTGGCGCAGGGAGTTCGGCGGGCTAAAGACCGACCAAGTGAAGCGCCTCAAAGAGCTTGAGAAAGAGAACGGGCGGCTGCGCAAGGCTGATCTTGCCCCTCTCGGGTAGTCCGGTCAGTCTTGATGCATGACGGACCTCGGCAACGGCGGCGCCCAGGACGATTTCGATCCGATGCTACATGATGGCCATTGGACAGCCTGCGGCACGGGCGGTCGATAGCCCCAAGACGAATGCGGCCACGCGGTATTGTGGGGGAATCGCTACGCTTTAATCACGACGCGTGCCTTTTCCAGCACGTGACGGAGGACTGCTCCAAGCCTGTTTGCGACCTCAGCCAGTTGACCCATCCGCGACGAGTACGGCCGCGAAGCGCAACGCGAAACAGATCGCGGCCACCGCTGAGGCGAGGGCCGCGCGCCGATTGAGAATCGCACTGCGGTTCATCGCCACGACCATGCGGTTGAGATCGGCATGGTCCAGCGTCTCGAAGCGCGAGACGCGGCGTATCGTTCGGGCCCCGGCCTGGTACCAGAGGCCGGCCGCGGCGAGGGAGCTCAGGATTGCCGCCAAGTCGAGCAGGATGAACAGCATCGGCATGTCAGTCTTCCTCGGTGGGAGACGGTTCGGTCAGGGTGTGTTCCGCGTGAGCCGCTGCCTGGAGCCCTGCGAGTAATTCGAGGGTGATCTCGCTCTCCAGCCGCTCGGCCTCGCGTGACGGGCAGAAGAAGGTGATCTCGGCCCGCAGCTTCCCCAGGTCGGAGGTTCGGAACCGGACGACGGGGGCCGGGTCGGGAAGATCGCTGTGGGTCCGTCGCTCTATTGCGGCATTGGCCCGGATGGCGTCCTCGCGAAACGGATCGTAGTGTCTCTGCACGATCTCCGCGAGTAGCCCATGCGTCCTCTCGAGCGGCGGGGCCGGGTCGAGCGTCACAGCGAACCGGTGATAGGTATAGTCACGCAGCGCCGTCAGGTTCCGGACGGTGGCGGTCAGCAGTAGGCTGTTCGGCACGGTGATCGCGCGACCCGTGGGTGTGTAGGCATGGGGCCCCGTGCCGAACTCCTGAAGCGTGGTCGCCAAGACGGTATGGTCCGTGACCTCACCCCTGTTCTCGCCGATCTCGATCCAGTCGCCAACGGCGAAAGCCCGTGTAGTCGCCCGGAGGACGGCCCCGGAAAGACAGAGGATCAGCTCTTTCGTCGCAACGACGATGGCCACGGCCACCGCGGTCAAGGACAGCGCGAAGGTGCGCAGCTGTGGGGCCCAGATGAATACGAGCCCGACGAGCAGCAGAAGCAGGAAGGCGTTGCGTATTGAGGTGACCAGGCGCCGCTGGTCGTGCGGCGCCAGGTCGGAGCGCGCGCGGATCGACTGCACCAGGATCCGCCGGGCGATCCAGAGCAGCAGCAGGAGAAAAAGCGAGGACAGCAGGTCCAATTGCGCCAGACGCGCGAAATCGAGGGGGAGTTGCCTCCGGAGATCGTCGAGCATGGGCCAAACCTGTGCCGCACGACCACGCGCGGCAAGTCCCCCGGGGGCATCGGACGGTGCGCAATTGCCGTGACCCGTCGGCGCGCCGGACTACGGTCTCGGGAAGCCGGTTTGGCCGCGCCGACGTAGTGCAGCCCTTCCGGCGCAGGAAGCTTAAACCAACCGATTGGCTGGAGAGGGATGGATTGATCATGGACGTGTGGTTGCCCTTGATTGGCGGGCTCGTGCTCCTTGTCGCGGGTGGGGACCTGCTAGTGCGCGGCGCGGTCCGGGTCGCGGAGCGCCTGGGGGTTTCGCCCCTCGTCATCGGTCTAACCTTGGTTGGATTCGGCACCTCCACACCCGAGCTGGTCACCTCAGTCCAGGCAGCACTCGCAGGATCTCCGGGCATCGCGTTCGGAAATATTGTCGGCTCGAGCATCGCCAATATTCTGCTGATTCTGGGCATCTCCGCGATGCTCTTTCCTATCGCCGTCTCCTCTTCGGCGCTGTCCCGGGACGCGACGGTCATGCTGGGCGTGGCGGTCGCCTTTGCGGCGCTGTCGTCCGTAATGCCCCTCGGACGGGTGGTCGGCGTGATCTTCGTCGCCGCCCTGGGGGCCTACATATACTTGGCGTTCCGGCAGGAGGGCGCCTCGAGCGGACACGGTGCCGTCTACGACAAGGTAGCGGCCCTTGAGGCCACGGATCCGGCCAATGCCCCCGGCACCGGCGGCCGGGGCGGGCTGATCGTCCCGCTCCTCCTCGCCCTTGGCGGCCTCGTCCTCGTCGTCCTGGGAGGGCGTTTTTTCGTCGGTGGCGCGGTCGCGCTCGCCGAATCCTTCGCGATTCCGGAAACCGTGATCGGGCTGACCATCGTTGCGCTCGGTACTTCCATGCCGGAACTCGTCACCTCGGTGCTGGCGGCGTTCAAGCGGCAGAGCGATGTCGCCTTCGGCAATATCGTCGGCTCCAACATCTACAACATCCTCGGCATCGGCGGTGCGACCGTGCTGATCGAGCCCACGCGCGTGCCGCAGGAGATCGTGACCTTCGACAACCTCCTGATGATCGCAGCTTCGCTCCTTCTGGTCATCTTCGCTGCAACGGGGCGGCGGATCTCGCGCGGTGAGGGCGCCGTGTTCCTGGCAGCGTATCTCGCCTACCTCTACGTGCTCTGGCCCTGATGGAGGCCTGAGAACTTTACCCAAAGTGCAGGAGCGGGAATGATAGGTCTCTCCCGCCGAGCGTAAGTTCGATTGGCGTTTGGCAATGCGGCCGCAGCGAATGGCCGGTTCGGCGGGCCGCGGTGCGGCATCGGCTGCCTCGGTGAACGGCGGCTCAGGGCCGTGGGCGAAGGATTGTTCAACCACGTAAGCGCGCGTCACCTCGCGCCGACGCATGGCGGCTTTAAGCCCTTCGCAGCCGTCGGTGCCTTGCCGGATTTCCTGTTTCGTGGAAGTGGCAGAGCCACTCTGAAGCGGGGGAGATCCATGGACGACGTGCAGATAGTCAAGCTCGGCGCAACAGAACTACCGCTATTTAAAGCGATCCGCTTGGAGTCTCTGCGTTGCGCTCCCTCGGCTTTCGCCAGCACTGAAGCGGACTGGTCGTCGCTTTCGAACTCAGAATGGCTAAACCGGTTGAAGACCCCCGTTTACGCGGTGTTGAGAGGTGACGAGCCGGTCGGGATTATGGGGCTGTTGCTCCAGCACGGTGAGAAGAAGGCGCATCGCGCGACGCTTATCATGGCCTACCTGCGCGAAAGCGAACGCGGAGCCGGGCTTGCGGACAACCTACTGAGCGGGGTGACCGCTTTCGCCGTGGAGAACGGCGTTCGACAGCTTGAGCTGAACGTCAGCGATCACAATGCCCCTGCAATTCGCTTCTACGAGCGCCATGGCTTTGAGCAAGTAGGCAGGGTTCCTCGGGCATTGATCGAGGGGGGCCGGGAAGTCGATGAACTGATAATGGTCCAAAGATTGTCGTAGCTGAATGGCAGCTCCGTCCGCGTTGCCGACATTCGGGTAAGCCGCGACTGACGGTTTTACCACCACCTGGGAGGGCCCGTTTGGGTTTACCCTGCCGAGGCACCGGCGCGAGACGCGTAACGTGTCTTGTTTAAGTTGTCGTCTGCCTTCCGAGACAGTATGCGGTGGTCGTCTAGAACCTAACAAGACAATTGGTCCCTGCAACGATGCTCTACGGGTATGCCCGCGTCAGTACGACCGATCAGGACCTCTCCGTCCAGGAGGCTGCCTTGCGGACCGCGGGATGCACGATCATCCGCGCCGAGAAGAAGAGCGGGTCACGCAGGGACGGTCGGACCGAGCTCGGCATTCTCCTCGATTTCCTGCGCCCGGGCGACACGCTGGTCGTAACGCGGATAGACCGGCTCGCCCGGTCCATGAAGGATCTGCAGGACATCGTCTTCGAACTGAAGCAGCGCGGCGTCAGCCTGCGCGCTACCGAGCAACCCGTCGACACGGCTACCGCCGCCGGCAAGGCCTTCCTCGACATGCTGGGCGTCTTCGCCGAGTTCGAGACCAACCTGCGGCGTGAACGGCAACTCGAAGGGATCCAGGCCGCCAAGGCACGAGGCGCCTACAGGGGCCGGAAGGCAGCGATCGACGCCGACGAGGTTCGCAGGCTTCACCGCGAAGAGAAGCTCGGCCCCACGGCCATCGCGAAGCGGCTAAAGATCGGCCGAGCGTCCGTCTACAGGCTGCTGGGCAAAATCGAAGGCGCCTGACCCGTAGATCGTCACTCCTACCCGATATTGCGAACGAACAATGATTGATACAAATCAGCTAGCAAAGCGGCCGTTCGGGCAGGGGGCGGCGAACGGCTGGAAGGAGCCCACCATGCTCATCGCTGCGCCGAACGCCGAAGACTCGAAACCGCCTGAAAGCTGCCGTTTGCCGTAAGCGCTTTCGATAAGTTATATTCGGCGAAAGAAGCCTTCGGAGTTGTAGGGCTGTGTGACGCCGAGTTGTTGGCTCGGGTCCTCGCATCCCGGTATCGCTTTACTTGGGAGGACACATCATGCGGCCGAAGGCACAACACGTCGAAAAGGTCATCCGCGCGGTCGAGTCCGGTTCGGACGCGGCTCGTTCGCCTTTGGCCGCATCCTGGCGGCGCTCGATGGAGCATCACGGTCTGGATCCAGCTAGGGGCGGGCCGCCAGATCTGATCGAAGAACGTGACCTGGTTCGCCGCCGGGACGAACTTGGAAGGCTCCTTGCGATGGCAACGCCCAAGTTGGATCAGCTTTTCGGGCTTGTCGCCGCTTCGGGTTGCGGGGTTCTGCTGACCGATGCAACCGGGATCGTGCTCGACCTTAGATGCACGGATGCTGACGCCGCAACATTCCGCGACTGGGGCCTGCATCCTGGCGCCGACTGGAGCGAGGCACGCGAAGGCACGAACGGGATCGGCACCTGCCTGGCCGAAAGGCGTCGGGTCACCATCCATCGCGAGGATCACTTCCTGGCGCGGAACACGGTCCTCAGTTGCATGGACGCTCCGATCTTCGGGACGGACGGCCATGTTCTCGCGGCGCTCGACGTCTCGTCCGCACGCGTCGACGAGACGGAAGGCTTCAATCGGTTGCTGTCCGCCGCGGTGTCCCACTGCGCTCAGACAATCGAGAACTACCATTTCAGGTCGACATTCCCCGACGCCCGTATCGTCGTCGCCGATCCGGACGGCGCCGATGCGACGGCCCTGCTGGCCGTGGACGAGGACGATCTGGTGATCGGCGCCACCCGCGCCGCGCGACGGGTCTTCGGGCTCGATCCGACCGGGCCGGTCAAACCCCGTCCGACCGTGGACCTGTTCGGTCGGCGCGGCGGCCCCACGGGCTTCGAGAGGGCGGAACGGGCTGCGGTTGTACGCGCACTGGTGCGCGCGAATGGCAACGTCTCTCAGGCGGCACGGGTGCTCGGGATCGGACGCGCCACGCTCTATCGGCAGATGCGCAGGCTTGGAATCGAAAGGTAGGACCGGCCGACTGTCTCGCTGCTGAGACACAGTGGCCCGTCGGCCATGGCTAGCTGTATTCGTCCCCACAATACCTCTGTGGCATGCTGAAAATCGAACCGGGAGGAGGTTCCGGTCAGTCAATGGAGGAAAACCATGAACGAGATGAGCAAACCTGAAAGCATCCACGCCACGCCCTTCAGGGACCGGTACGACAATTTCATCGGTGGCGAATTCGTCGCCCCGGTTGACGGCGCCTATTTCGACAATGTGACCCCGATCACCGGACAGACGGTCTGTCAGGTCGCAAGGTCCGGCCCAGCCGACGTGGACTTGGCACTCGACGCCGCCCACGCCGCAAAGGCGCAATGGGGGGCCACGTCGGCTGCGGAGCGGGCGAATACGCTTCTCAAGATCGCGGACCGCCTGGAGGACAATCTCGACCTTCTGGCCCGGGCGGAAACCTGGGACAACGGCAAGCCGATCCGCGAGACGACGGCCGCCGACATTCCGCTTGCCATCGACCATTTCCGCTATTTCGCCGGGGTCCTGCGGGCGCAGGAAGGCACGATGTCCCAGATCGATGCGGACACCGTGGCCTATCACTATCACGAACCCCTCGGGGTCGTCGGGCAGATCATCCCGTGGAACTTCTCGATCCTGATGGCCGCATGGAAGCTGGCCCCCGCGCTGGCGGCAGGCAACTGCGTCGTGCTGAAACCGGCCGAGCAGACCCCCGCGGCGATCCTCGTGCTGGCCGAACTGATCGCGGACCTGCTGCCAGGCGGCGTGCTGAACGTGGTCAACGGCTACGGTGCCGAAGTCGGCGGAGCGCTGGCCGAAAGCCCGCGCATCGCCAAGATCGCCTTTACCGGTTCGACCGAGACGGGCCGCAAGATCATGCAGGCCGCGACCAAGAACCTGATCCCGGTGACATTGGAGCTTGGCGGCAAGTCGCCCAACGTCTTCTTCTCGGACATCATGGCCGAGGACGACGCGTTCCTCGACAAGGCGGTCGAGGGCTTCGTGCTGTTCGCCTTCAACCAGGGCGAAGTCTGCACCTGCCCCAGCCGCGCCCTGATCCAGGAAGACATCTACGAGGACTTCATCGAACGCTGCATCGCGCGGGTGAAAGCCATCAAGCAGGGCGATCCGCGCGACATGGAGACCATGGTCGGCGCGCAGGCCAGCGAAGAGCAGCGGGACAAGATCATGTCCTATTTCACCATCGGTGTCGAAGAGGGGGCCGAGGTGTTGACGGGGGGCGGTGTGGCCGACGTTTCGGACGACATCGCGGGCGGCTTCTACATCGAGCCCACGATCCTCAAGGGCCACAACAAGATGCGTGTCTTTCAGGAAGAGATCTTCGGACCCGTCGTATCGGTCACGACCTTCAAGGACGAGGCCGAAGCCTTGGCCCTGGCCAACGACACCATGTACGGCCTGGGTGCCGGCGTCTGGAGCCGCGATGCCAACCGTTGCTATCGCATGGGCCGCGGGATCGAGGCCGGTCGGGTCTGGGTCAACAATTATCATGCCTACCCAGCCCACGCCGCTTTCGGCGGATACAAGCAATCGGGAATCGGACGCGAGAACCACAAGATGATGCTCGACCACTATCAGCAGACCAAGAACATGCTGGTCAGCTACAACCCCAACAAGCTGGGCTTTTTCTAAGGGAGGAATGACGATGTCCAAAACGATGAAAGCAGCCGTGGTCCGCGAATTCGGCGCCCCTCTGCAGATCGACGAGGTGCCAGTCCCCGAGGTCGAGCCCGGTATGATCCAGGTCGCCATCAAGGCCTCCGGCGTGTGCCATACCGATCTGCATGCCGCCGAGGGCGATTGGCCGGTCAAGCCCGAGCCACCCTTCATCCCCGGGCATGAGGGTGTGGGCTTCGTCTCCGCCGTGGGCAAGGGCGTCAGCCACGTGAAAGAGGGTGACCGTGTCGGTGTGCCATGGCTTTACACCGCCTGCGGCCATTGCCGCCACTGCCTCGGCGGCTGGGAGACGCTTTGTGAAAGCCAGCAGAATACCGGGTATTCGGTAAACGGCGGGTTCGCGGATTACGTCCTGGCCGATCCGAACTACGTCGGCCATCTGCCCGACAATATCGACTTCAACGAGATCGCGCCCGTTCTCTGCGCGGGCGTTACCGTCTACAAGGGTCTCAAGATGACCGATGCCCGCCCGGGCGATACGGTCGCCATCTCCGGTATCGGGGGTCTTGGGCACATGGCGGTGCAATACGCCGTTGCCATGGGATTCGACGTGGTCGCAGTCGATATCGACGACGCCAAGCTCGACTTCGCCCGGCGCCTTGGCGCGAAGGTTACCGTGAACGCCCGCACGAGCGAGGACCCGGCCGCCGAGGTCAAGCGCGAAACTGGCGGCGGGGTGCAGGGCGTCCTGGTGACGGCGGTCAGTGAAAAGGCCTTCGAGCAGGCCATCGGCATGGTCGATCGCGGCGGTACGGTCGCGCTGAACGGCCTGCCGCCCGGCGACTTCCCGCTCAACATCTTCGGTATGGTGCTGAACGGGATCACCGTGCGCGGCTCCATCGTGGGCACGCGGCTCGACCTGCAGCAATCGCTCGATTTCGCGGGCGACGGCAAGGTGAAAGCCACCATCGAGACAGCGCGTCTGGACGAGATCAATACAATCTTCGACCGGATGAAGAGCGGTAAGATTGAGGGCCGGATGGTCCTTGACCTCGTCGCCTGACTTGACAGCCGGGTTCGGCCCACATGATTTCCGGGCCGACCCCGGACTACTATCGAAGATCTTGATCTAGTTCGGCACCACTCAAGCGGCGGGTGATCCGTACGGGCATAAAACGTCCGAGGCTATTGAAGAAGTCCCACGAGCACCAGAACGGGCATTCAAACAGTACGCAGCGATCGGCAGCAAAGTCGGAGGTTTTTCGATGTGGGCCGCGGCATGACGAGGGCCTCCTGCGCGGTGGCGGCCCACGTTGGAAAACCTGAC
>CANMTR010000040.1 GCA_947500825.1 uncultured Paracoccaceae bacterium
AGACGGACTGATCAGCTCGGCCACGCCGACATCCGTCGGGCCTGCCATGAGCTACACCATGCAGTGGGACACGATCAATCGAAGCGGTTCGCGAGGAGCGCCGGTTCTCTCCGCCGGAGAGGGCGCTGACCGCAATAGCAGGCTGGCGTGATCTCGACGGGCGACTGCTCTCACCTCGTGTCGCGGCCGTCGAACTGCTCAATGTGCTTAGGCCCTTCGTCGCCATATCGGCGTTTCTGACATTCGCATCCCACGCCCTTGCGACGCGGCAGGGCGAGGCGGGACGTCTCGTGGCCGATCCAGACAGGGTACCCCATTTCGTGCAGGAAGTTCGCCGGGTCTACCCGTTCTTCCCGCTGGTCGTTGCGCGTGCCCGGCAGGAGACCAGATGGCGAGAGTTTCGCATTCCGAAAGGCCGTCTGGTCGCGCTCGATCTCTGGGGCACGAACCGCGATCCATCCGTGTGGGCCGAGCCCGAGACGTTTCGACCCGAGCGTTTCGCCGGCTGGACGGGGGATCCCTTCACCCTGATCCCACAAGGGGGCGGAGACCACGCAGACGGTCACAGATGTCCGGGAGAATGGGTGACGAAAGATCTGATGGAGGCGGGAACACGCGCCCTGCTGGATCTGATCGACTGGACAGACCTGCCTCCGCAGGATCTCTCCCTCGACATGCGCAATCTGCCCGGCCTCCCGCGGGATCGGATGTTGGTCTGCACATGACCCTATGACGGCGTTCACCCGTCAGAGATGATTTTTGACCACCGCGATCCACGATCGGATGAACGGCACGACGTGAGCGGGATCACGTCGAGTAGGAACGATGCCGCACCTAATAAGATTTCCCCGCGAAGGGATGATAAGTCACGTCACCGCCTTTCAACTTTGGGGAAAAGTGTCGTGACAAAATGTGAAAGTCACACAACTCCTGATTTTTCTGGCCCCTTCCATTCTGACGGATCGGACGATGCTTTGCGGCACGAGGCGGATCATCGCCTGGCCAACAGTCTCCAGATGCTCGCGATTACGCTGAAGTCCGAATGCCGCAATCTGACCGACGTATCGGAGGCGCGCGCTGCGCTGATGGATGCCGCGCTGAGAGTGGCTGCGATGGCCGATCTGCACCGGGATCTTACCCGGACGCACCCCCATTGCAGGGTGGACGTCGTAAATTTTCTGGAGCCCGTCTGCCGCAAAATCGGGCGAAGCATCGGCGTGGCCGTCGAAATCCGGGCGCATGACGTCATGGTACCGGCCGGCATCGCGAGCCGGATCGGTATTATCGTTACCGAACTGGCAATGAACGCGGCAAAGCATGGCGCGGAGGACGGACAAAGAGCAATTCTGACTTTCGAGGCCACGTCCAGGGAGCCGGATATTCTGCAGATAACGCTGTATGACAACGGCTCCGGCCTGCCCGACGGCTTCGACATCTCCCGAATGAACGGACTCGGCACCAGAATCGTGGCCTCTATCGTCGAGCGACTTGGCGGAACATTTGACCTGGTGGCCCGCGAAAACGCCAAGTTCTGGATCGAGGTGCCGCTGACCTGACGTCGCAGGTCAGCCGATCAAGCGGATGTATTCGCTTTCCGGCACCCCGTAAGATTGCTGCGCTTCGACTTCGAGACCCTCGCGATCCATAATGGTGATCCGTTTCCGGACGGCGCGGATCAGTCCCTTGCCTTCCAGCAAGTGGGTTCCGACCGTGACCCCGGCGCGGCGCACACCGAGCATTACCGCCAGGAAATCGTGGGTCAACTCGAGGTCGTCCCCGTCGAGACGATCGTGGCACATCAGGAGCCAGCGGGCGAGACGTTCCTCCAGTTTGGCTTGACCGTTCGACAGGGCGGTATGCGCCGTCTGCGTGAACAGGGCTTGAGTGTAACGTAGCAAATGGCGGGTCAGGGAGGGGGAGGTGTCCATCAACTCCCGCAGCCGGCCGGCCTCGATCGAAAGCCCGTGTCCGGCCACCTGGATGAACGTCTCGTGCGGAGACCGCTCCGCCGCTGTCACGATTGTGGACCCCGACATGCCCTCGCGTCCGAATAGCCCCGCTTCGATCCGGCGTCCTTTACTGCCGACCGCGACCATGGAGCCGACGCCGGAGAGTGGGAAGTAGACGGTCTCGACCGTCTCTCCCGGTTTCTCCAAGCTCTTGCCGAGATCGAGGTCAACGGCCTTCAGATGCGGCTCGATCAGCACGCGGTCCGGTTCGGGCAGCGTGGCAATGAGATTATTCTCCCCATGGGAGAATGACAGACGCTTCGGCATCGTGCTCTCGAACCTCGTAACGGGGGCAAGAGCACTGCGTGCGTGGTCTCTCAGCGGATCACGCCCTGATGCGTATTATGATCCGTAGAGGTCGCCTAGCACACATGAGCCGGGGGCAAAACACGCGGTTGCATTGGTGGTCGAATACGTACGGTGAACGGCTTTTGGTTTCTTGCCGATCGAATGTTGCGAGAGCAAAAGCTGCGGCCCCTGAGCGTTCAAAGCTGCCGGATCTGCTTTGCCCCGCTTCGCCTCCCGCCCACATCCGCTTTCCCGGCGAGATAGGGGCAAATGTGGTCTAGCATGTAATTGACATTGGGAGGTTCCAGCTCGCTGAATGTCCCCCTGACCATATCCTCCCGTACGATGACCTGGCTCCGCCTCATTGCGCCGTGGATCAAGTGCGCGACCGGACCGGTCCGAGACCGAACCGGTTTTTTGCCCGCTGGCCGGAGGTTCTTCTATTCCAGCGCAAGGAAAGGCTGTGTCGTGATCTGGTCCGGCATCAGGCAGGTGATGCTCACGCACCTCTCACTTGCCTTCTCCCGCAAAGCGCCGCCCAGCGTATCGAGATAGTCGCCGGTCGCGGCGTGGATCGAGAGACCGTCCTCAGGCGTCGAGCAGGTGACCAGAATACGGCCGGTTCCCCGCCGCCGCATCCGCTCAATGACATTCGGCACCAACGCCATTGCTCCGGCAAGGTCCTCTCCCTCGGCAACCACGCCAAAAATATCTATGTCACGGGTTCGGATGACCGACCACAACTCCGCCCGGCCTTGTTCGGTACCGGGATCCGCCTCGACGGCCTCTGTCTCGATGCCGTCGCGCAGACTGCCGGCAATCAGATGGATATCCGGGGTGTCCGAGCAGACGATCAGATCGTGACCGCGTTGTGCAAGCAGCTTGGCCAACTCGCGACCGATGCCGGTTGCGGCGCCCGTAACCACCGCAAGGCCAGACGCGCTCACGGGGCTCGCTCCGCTGAGATCGGCCTCGCGACCGGATAGCTCTGATGCGGCTGGAACGTCTCGCAGACCTGCGGCGCGTTCTTCACCGGGAAGCTGTGGCGTTGCCTCGCCCCCGATCCACTTCCGAGCGAGCGCGTCCCGATTCCATAAAAATTATCCATGGTTTTCGCCTCTAAGATCAGGATTGGGTCTGTTCCTGCTGCGCGCCGCTGTTCGGCCGGGCCTTACCCAAGTCGGGCTTCTGCCCCTGGGGCTCGGCCTTCTCCCGGATCGAGAACTCGCCCCGCCCGTCGAGCGAGGGGCCGGAGGTCCAGCGCCCCTCGGGCGTGGGCTCGTCGAGCGAGGTGTTGAGGAAGTAGTAGCTGTGCTCGGTCGCCTCGTGCTCGCGCGGGGTAGAGTTGGGGATCGGAAGCTGGCCTTCCCATCCGCCCAGTTCCTCGATCACCGCGAGCCATTGCTGCTGGTGCATGGTGTCCCGCGCGATGAGGAAGGACAGCATGTCCTTCATGCCCGCATCGTCGGTCATGTTGTAAAGGCGGCTGGCCAGGACGCGGCCGCCCGCCTCGGCGGTGGCATTGGCCATCATGTCCGCCCCAAGATTGCCGGTGGCGTAGACGTGGCTCATGTCGAAGGGCACGCCATTGGCGTTCACCGGCATCGCCGACAGCCCCGAGGACAGGATGTGGCGCGGGTTCGCCCCGCCCAGGATCGCGGCGACCACCGGGTCCTCGGCCGCCGCCTCCTGCGCGGTCACCGGCGCCCCTTCGAGGTTGAGCGCGACGGCATGGCCCAGGAACTCGATATGGGACAGCTCCTCGGTCGCGGTCATCATCAGCATGTCGCGGTACTTGGCGTCGCCCCGCGCGCCCATGGCCTGGAAGAAGTATTGCATGGCCACGCGGATCTCGCCCTCGATCCCGCCGATGGCCTGCTGGAGATGCTTGGCGAAGACCGGGTCGGGCGTGTCCACGCGGACCTGGTACTGAAGCTTCGAGGAATGGTGAAACATCGAGGGTCTCCCGCACATCGATTGATTTGCTGGAAAACCCGACCTGGCATCAGGGGTTGCAGTACGGTTTCGAACCCTCGTGATCCAGCTCGTACTTGGTTTCTTCGCACGATTTCAGCGTAACTCTTTGCAGAGAATAGGGAAACGCGGATCATCAAACGGATTATTTAGAACAGCCTTGGGAGTGGCTCTCCTCTGACCTTGGTTGATTATTCCATGATTGAAACCTAGGGTTAAAAAAAGTTCACGATCATTGTGGAGCGCAGTCGATGTACGACAAGATTCTGATTGCCGTCGCCCCGGATCATTTGGAGACCATAGGCGAGTTGGTACAGGCGGCACGGGCGCTCGCGTCACCTGGCGCGGAGATCGAGGCATTCAGCGTCGTGGCAGCTATTCCGACCTATATCGAGATCAGCGTCCCGAAATCGATCTACAAAACGTCGGCCGACAAGGTACACGCAGCGCTCGAGACAGAGTTGGCCGGCCACCACGACGTCTCCCCGGTCGTCGAAATCGGCAAGCCCTCGGAAGAGATCGAGAATTATCAGAAAAAGGGCGGGCACGACCTAATTATCCTGCGCTCCCATGATCCTTCGATCAAGGACTTCCTGATAGGCTCCACCGCGAGCCGCGTGGTTCGCGATGCGCCCTGTTCCATACATGTCATCCGGTGACATGCCGCCCGAATCCGGATCGCTTCACCTACCAACCGGTGGGGCCAGCCCGCTCCTGAATAGCTGGGTCAACCCGTGAACATACAAACTGACCTGAGAACGCTCGAATGAGCCATTCATAAACTTTGGCAGGGGTTATCAATGAAATACTTTCCCGGGAGTCTTGGGCACTTTACCCGTCGCGGTTTCCTCGTGGGTATCTCCTCCGTTGCGATCACAGCACCACTTGCCGCCCGCGAGTACAGAGGCGGAATTCCCTGGCGGCCGAAGGAAGCCGTGCCTCCGGATGCCTATGACCCGGACGCGCGTTTCTTCGACGATGGAGAGCGCGCCTTCGTCACCGCGGCGGTCGATCGCCTGATCCCGGCCGACGAGTACCCTTCGGCGTCGGAATTGGGGGTCGTGGATTTCATCGACGCCCAGCTTGCCGGATCCTACGGACGCGGGGAGATCTACTACATGGAAGGCCCGTTCGAGGATGGCCTGCCGACGCAAGGGTATCAGGCCCAGGCACCCGCCCTGCTCTACCGGCAGGCCATCGCCGACATCCGCGACGGCCTCGCCCGGGCCGGCCAGCCCGATTTCGTCGATTTGCCGCCCGAGAAGCAGGACATGCTGCTGACGGCGCTGTCCGAGGGCGAGGACGAGCTGGAGCACACCGACGGCCGAACCTTCTTCGAGACCCTGTGGCAGAACACGCTGGAGGGGTATTTCGGCGATCCCGTCCACGGTGGCAATCGCAACATGGAGGCCTGGCGGATGATCGGGTTTCCCGGCGCCCGCTACGATTACCGCCCCTATATCGACCATGGCGGCGAACCCCTGTCCTTCGAGCCGATCTCGGTCGGCGGGAGAATGGTACAATGACGCGAATACTTCCCGAACGCGAGGTCGTGGTGGTCGGCTTCGGTTGGACCGGGGCCATCGTGGCCGAGCAACTGACCGATGCCGGTATGGACGTGCTGGCGCTGGAGCGCGGCTACTGGACGGATACCTCGACCGACTACGCGGTGAACAACGCCCAGGACGAGGTCCGCTATCGGTACCGCGACGAGCTGTTCGAGGATCTCAGCCGCGAGACGCTGACATTCCGCAACGAGGTCGGCCAAACGGCACTTCCCATGCGCATGTTAGGCTCGTTTTTGCCCGGAACCAACGTGGGCGGGTCGATCACCCACTGGAACGGACAGGCCTGGCGCTTCCTGCCCTCCGACTTCCAGGCCCGCACGCATAATACCGACCGCTACGGCACGGGGATCTTCGAGGAGGGCATGACAGTCCAGGACTGGGGCGTTACCTACGACGAGTTGGAGCCGCACTACGACACCTTCGACAAGATCTGCGGGATCTCGGGCAAGGCCGGCAACCTGGGCGGCGAGATACAGGAGGGCGGCAACCCGTTCGAGGGCCCGCGCTCCAGCGAATACCCTAACCCGCCCATGCGGATGGTCGCCGCGCCGCTCAAGTTTGCCGACGCGGCGCAAGAGCTAGGCTACAATCCCTTCCCGGGGCCATCGGCCAACATGAGCCAAGCCTATACCAACCCCCTCGGGGTACAGCTCGCGCCGTGTTCGTATTGCGGCTTTTGCGAAAAATACGCCTGCGGCAACTATTCCAAGGCCACGGCCCTGACAACGATCGTGCCCGCGCTGATGCGGCGCGAGAACTTCACGCTGAAAACCGGTGCCATGGTCCTTCGGGTCGAAAAGGACCGGCAGAACACCCGTGCCACCGGCGTCACTTACATCGACACCGAGGGGCAAGAATACTTCCAGCCCGCGCAGATGGTCGTGCTTTGCACCTACATCACCCACAACGTGAACCTGCTGATGCAGTCGGGGATCGGCGAGATCTACGACCCGCGGACCGGCGAGGGCAATGTCGGGCGCAACTACGCCTACCAGGCGATGTCGGGGGCCAGCGTGTTCTACGACGATTTCGCGGTGAACCCCTATGTGGGTGCAGGGGCGCTCGGACAGGTGATCGACGATTTCAACGGCGACAATTTCGACCACGAGGGCCTGGGTTTCATCGGCGGCGGATACATCGCCCAGTGGCAGACCAATGGCCGCCCGATCGAGAGCCACCCCGTCCCCGAAGGCACCCCGAGATTCGGCGCCGGGTGGAAGCGCGCGGTGCGCGACAACTACAACCACACAATCGGCGTTGGGGCCCACGGCGCAGTGATGAGCCACCGCAACAACCACTTCGACCTCGACCCGACCTACCGCGATGCCTACGGGCGTCCCCTGATGCGCCTAACCTTCGACTTCCGGCAGAACGAGGTCGCCATGTCGGCCTACCTGACCGACCGGGTGGCCGAGATCGCTCGGGCCATGGGCGGACGCGAGGTCCGGGTGAACCCGATGACGGTGCCCTACGACATCGCCCCCTATCAGACGACACACAACACCGGCGGTCACATCATGGGCGAGACCCCCGCCGACAGCGTGACCAACAAGTACAACCAGAGCTGGGACCTGCCGAACCTGTTCCTGATGGGGGCGGGCAACTTCCCGCAAAACCCGGGCTACAACCCCACCGGCACGGTCGCGGCCCTCGCGTATCACTCGATGAAGGCCGTACGGGATCAGTACCTCGCCAATCCCGGGCCCCTGGTGCAGGCATGAGACACGCGGCCCTCCCCTTTCTCCTCGCCGCACTTGCCGCCCCGGCGGCGGCACAGGATTCCAACACCTGGTCGACGATGGAGCGCGGTCTCTATCTGTTCCGCCTAGGCGATTGCGCCGCCTGCCACACGATTGACGAAGATCGCCCGATGGCCGGCGGGCTCGGTCTGCCGACGCCGTTCGGGACGATCTACACGCCGAACCTGACACCCGACGAACACTCCGGCATCGGCGATTGGACGGCCGACGACTTCCACACGGCCATGACCGAGGGCGTCCGCCCTGGCGGCGAGCGGCTCTATCCGGCCTTTCCATATACCCACTTCACCCATGTCACCCGCGAGGATACCGAAGCGATATATGCCTATCTCCAGTCCTTGGAGCCGGTGATGAACCGCGTCCCGGACCCCGAGATACCTTGGCCCCTGTCCATGCGAACGGCCATGCGAGGCTGGAACCTGCTCTTCTTCGACGATGAGGCGGGCCTCGAACCGGCCGAAGGCAAGCCCGACGAATGGCATCGCGGCCAATACTTGGCCGAAGGCCTAGCCCATTGCTCGGCCTGCCACTCTCCCCGCAATCTGCTCGGCGCGGAGAAGGACGGGCCGGCCAGCTATACCGGCGGCGTGATCGAGGGGTGGTTCGCTCCCTCGCTGCGCTCCACGGAAGGCGGCGAGGGAATCGGAGATTGGAGCGAGGACGACCTGGCCAAGTACTTGCGATACGGACGCAATGGGCACACCGCCGCGTTCGGCCCGATGGCGGAGGTGGTGGAGAAATCCACCCGCTGGCTGAGCAACGCGGACGCCGCCGCGATCGCCACCTATATCAAGGATCTGCCGTACGACGCGCCCGACCGCGTCGAGATGGAGGAGGTCAGCGCCGACGATCCCGTAATGCAACATGGAGAACGGATCTACGCCACCCAATGTGCCGCCTGCCACGGCATTGACGGCGAAGGTGTGAAAAACCAGTTCGGGCGCCTCGCGGGGTCTTCGCTTACGCAAGCTGAGAACCCGCTGACGGTCGTCCGCATGGTGCTGGAGGGCGCGCGCGCCGTACCGAGCGACAAGTATCCGACTCCGCATGCCATGCCGGCTTTCGACTGGCGGCTGTCGGACGAGGACGTCGCGGCGGTGACAACCTACGTGCGCAACGCCTTTGGCAACGCCGCCCCCGCGGTGAGCGCCGAAACCGTCGCGGAAATCAGGGAATGATCCCTGAAAACCGGCAACTGGGTGGGTGGACGCGGCCTTCCTGTTCGCGCGAGTTTAAGAACGGACACGACAGGCCGGCGATGTGAAAGAGCGCCGCTATGCTGGAGTACCCCCGTGTTCGGAAGCGATCTTGTCTTCTGACCCGAAACATCACCGCAAGCAGAGCCATCGAAAGCCTTGGATGCCTACCGGGCGGCCGCCTCGAACAGGACCGACCCTGCAATCTACCTCCGGATCACGCTGCCCAGTGGGCGCTTTACTGGAACTGCGCCCTTCCGCGGGGCGTGGATTGGCTGGACGGACCCAAGGTGGCGGGCTCAGGACTCGACCATGGTCCCGTCGGGGTTCAGCTTCACCCAGCCGTCGCGCTCGGCCGAAGCATACATCGCCTTGATCAACGCCACATCCCGCAGGCCCATGGCGCCCGGAGTACGCGGCTCCAGATCTTCCAGTACTGCACGGGAGAAATGGTCGATCTCCCCGGTGAACTGCGTCGCCGACGTCTGGCCGACCGATACCGTGCGCGATCCGTCGGGCCCCGTCGCCACAAGCTCGTTGCCGCTGTAAGAGGTGGCGGGATCGAGCAGCCCGGACCCATCCGTTCCCAGAAGCTGGATACGATTCTCGTTCATCGTGTAGGACGTGGCCAGATTGGCGAGCGCACCCGAGCCGAAGCGAAGCTGCACGGTCAGCATGTCCTCTACCTCCCGAAAGCGCACGTCGTCCGGCGGGTTGCTGATGGAGGCGGCGAGCATGGTCGGCGTCTCTTCGAGGAAATAGAGCGCGCCGTTCAGGGCGTAGATGCCGATATCCATCATCGAGCCGCCGCCCGCGAGATCGCTCAACGCCCGCCACTCGTCGCGCGGGCGCGACAGGTCCAGAGTGCGCATGGTATGGCCCAGCAGCATCTTTACGTCGCCGAACGCGCCTTCCTGCTTCATCTGCAGGGCGCGCTGGTTGTGGGGCTCGAAATGCGCGCGGTAGGCGATCATGAGCTTGCGATCTGCCTCGTCTGCGGCGGCGATCATGTCGCGGCATTCCTGCACGGTGTTGGCCATGGGCTTCTCGCACATGACGTGCTTTCCGGCCTGAAGCGCCTTGATGGTGTATTCGGCGTGAAGCCCGTTCGGCAGGACGATGTAGACGATATCGATGCTGTCGTCGTTCGCGATCGCGTCAAAATTGTCGTAGCCGTAGATGGCCGCGTCGGGCACCCCGTAGTTCGCCGCCACGCGGGCGGCCTTTTCGGCATTGCCGGAAACGAGCGCAGTGAGCTTGCAGGTCTGCGACCGGGTGATTGCGGGAATGACGTGGTTCAAGGCAAAGGAGCCGATCCCGACCACCGCCCAGCCGAGCCGTTCGGAGGATGGCAGGGGCATCTGCAACTCCGCTTCCGGGAAGGGGCGGCCGGTGGCCCCTTCCGGGATCTCCGGCAGGCTTTGGGGCTGGGCGGCGGTGCTCCCGGCGGCGGCGAGGCCCACCGCGGTTCCGCTGGCGCCGGCCAGGAATCCCCGGCGGGAGAGAGAAGGCAGGCTGGTATCGTCTTCGGACATCGAAACGCTCTCTGTCTGATCGGACTGGCCAACGAGGAGAACGCCCCGGCGTTCCCGCCGGACAGGGCCTTGGAGCCCATTTCGCCTCGTCGTCCGGATTGGAGGAGCCGAGGACGGCGGCGATGGGTTTCGCCCACACGAACTTGCGCATGACCATGATGACCGCCGCCGTCAGGGGGCCGGCGAAGAGCGCCCGACCGAGCCCGAGGAAGCGGTCGAAGGTCGACCCGCCCTCCCCGGCCATCGGCCTCCACAAGCCGACCTCGTGCGCGAGGTCCTCGTAGAAGACATAGAGGGCACGAAGGCGTTCCCGGTTGTCGAGAAAGGTCTGCAGGACCCGGTCGAAGGTATATCCCACGACCACGAAGAAGCCGCCCCCTAGGAAGAACAGAACCAGGATCGTGGCCACTTAGCTCAAACATCGGGGCAGCCTGGCATTGAACTAGTCGCGCACCGGCCACGCAGTCGCGATCACGAAGCTGGTCACGGCCATCGGCATCAAGACGGGATATCCGATCTTAAGGGCTCCGATCCCGAGAATCACCGCGATGATCCAAGAACGGCGCTGGATGAGGGTGTCCAAGGCATGGCGCGTATGGCCCGAACGGTGGTCGTCGCGGTTCGCACCGCGGGGGCGGCCGGATCGGGCCGCGGCACGGTACCGGCGGCCCGACGGGGTGCGGGTCTAGGGCTTTCGGCCGATCGTCGCACGGACGAGGGCCAGGACGAGTACAGCGCCGATCGCGGCGACGACGAGCAGTAGCAGCACCCCGCCCGCCGCCAGAATGCCGACCCCCAGCGCCGCAAGCATGAACGGTGTCGCGATTGCCGCCACGATGCCCACGATCACGTAAAGCGCCATGTTGCGTCCGGCGACCTTGCCCGCGAGCATGCCCGCCGCCGCGCCGACCCCCGCGAGGAGGACGAGCACCACGACGCCGATCGTATCCAGAAAACCTTCCATTCGCCCGCTCCTCGCCAAGGTCGTTGGGAAATATCCCGGCCAGGGCCCTCGACGACCTCGGAGACATTTCCCTGGTGCGTTTACCCGGATGTCGCCTTTGTCCGGGCGGCCTCCCATATCGGGAAATCGGCTCCCTTGAAAGCAGGCGCGCGACCATCCCGGCCGCCCCACCACCGGGGCCTTGCGGACCCTCGGGGATCTGCCCGGCGAACCGCGCCAGACGCCGGGCCCCTCGGCACTAGGGCGCAAAAAAGCGCGCAGGCCCCAAGGCAAACGCTCCCCATCGGCTACGCGCCGGCTTCTCTGCTGTGGCTCGCAAGTATCTGACCAAACATGATTTCTTCATAGTTTAGCTTGGAACACGGGCATGCTCGACTTGGTTGACCGGCCGAGATGCGAAGCCGGGCGCGCCGGCTGCACAAAACGCAAATCGCAAGACCGGAGACTTCATGAACCGTACAGCAGTTCTCGCCACAACCAGCGCCGCCGCCCTTGCCCTCGGGACCCTGCCGGTCATGGCGCAGAACGCTACCGAAATCACGCCGCTCACCGACTACGACGCGACTCAGATCGAGGGGGCCTGGTCGGCCGACAACATGCGCGTTGCCGACGTCATGGGTGAGGACGGCGATACGGTCGGCTACGTCCAGAACCTCGTCATGACGCCGGAGGGCAATGTCAGCCACGTCATCGTCGAGACGGACAACTGGTTCGACTTGGCAGACCGCGCGATCGCCGTGCCGTGGGAGAACGTCGACCTGACGCCCGGGGAAGAGGGTATCATGGTGCCCCTCGACGAAAACGAGATGAACGACTTCACCCTCTTCGCCGACGATTCCACGATGGCGACCGAGGGGGAAAATTATCGCGCCAGCGACGTGCTCGACGATTACGTCACCCTCAACGACGGCACCGGCTACGGCTATGTCACTGACATCATCTTCGACCAGGGCGGTGCCCTTCAATCCGTGGTCGTCAGCCTCGACGTGAGCTACGGCAATGTCGCCGACGGTCTCTACGCCTATCCGTATTATGGCCCCGAGATGGGCTACGTTCCCTACGGCTACGACTACAACCTGCGCTACGACGAGGACGCGGTCACCGACTACCAGCCGTTCGATTACGAGGCGGTCGTCGGCGACAGCGTTTGAGCGACGATCCCGAAACGATCCGATCGACTTGACGAGGGGTGGCAACGTGCCGCCCCTCGTTTTTTCCGGCCCCGTATCCGTTCCTCCCGGCGAAGCCCAAAGCCGCGCCGCTGTTCGGGGCGTTCTGACCTGTCGCTGAACTTTCATCCAGCCGCCACCGCACTCCATTGATGTTAGCGCCGATCGGCCGGACTTGCCTCACTACCATGGACGCAGGAAGCGGTCCCGATAAGTCGGCTTCAAGCTTGCCGACATAGCCCGTCCTTCGGAGACGGTCGTATCGTTTTACCCGCCTTTCGTCACCCCTGGCTGGGCGAGGGCTGTTCCCGGCCCGCGCCTTACAGCTTCGCCGTGTCCCGCGCGGCCTCGAGCCTCGGGTGCAGGTCCGTGGGGGCCAGGATGGCGAGGGAGCGCTTCGCCCGGGTGACGGCGACATAGAGCGGCCGGTGACCTTCGGCATCCTTCTCGGCACGGCTTATCATGTCCCGCTGGACGGGGTCCGCCGGATGCTCTGCCGGTTAAAGGGAGGCGATCCCATCGAGCAGGATGACGTGGTCCCATTCGTGCCCCTTGGACCCGTGCGATGTACTCGCCTCGACGCTCACGCCCTCCGGTCGATCGTGTCCCACTGCATGGTGTAGCTCATGGCAGGCCCGACGGATGTCGGCGTGGCCGAGCTGATCAGTCCGTCT
>CANMTR010000041.1 GCA_947500825.1 uncultured Paracoccaceae bacterium
ATCGCCGCTCTTCTCTACCAGCTCTCTCAGGTCCATCATGGGTTTGGTCATCGGGGTCGTCCCTCGGTTCAGGTTGGCGTTCGCAACCCGACCCTACCGAGAAACCCGATGACCGCCTCAGCTACACCACTCGGCGGGACACGACCGAGAATAGCGTGCGATACGATTGCTTTCTCTCATCCTCGCCGGGCGCTTTGACGGATTTTCGCGGTCGCGGCGCCTTTGCGCAGGGCGCCTCAAGACACTGACTTGCCTCTCTTTTTCTTTCACGCCTTCGTCTTCCTGTAACCGCTGTGAGTCGCAACGAAGGAGATGAAAATGAAATCGACCTGTCTGAACCAAAAAGAACTGGCGAAACGCTGGACCATTTCACACCGAACCTTGGAGCGCTGGCGGTGGGCCGGCGAAGGTCCTGCATACATGAAGATCGGAGGTCGCGTCGTTTATCGTATGGCCGATATCGAGGCCTTCGAACGCAACGTCATGAATACCACATCCGATCAGGGCGTTCCGGCCTACTGACGACGCGCTCCCCCGGTGGCGGAACTTGGCTCATCCATCAGTTGTAGGGTTAGCAACTTGATGCCGTCAACGCCTACGGGTTCGAGCCGGACGGAAACAGTGTGGCGCGACGCCGGTCCCAGAATCTGTCGTGCCACTATTGGCAGTGACGGTCCAGCGATCTCCTTAGCGCAGGCTTGGGAGCAGCTCTCGGTTGATTGGCATCAGCGGTGCGCGGTCTTTGAAGGCAGGACGCGCCTGCAATGCTCACCCTAGGCAAGAACCCAAATGACGCCAAGCGGTCGCCACGCACGGCGCTTGGTCACTCATGCACCGCATAAATCCCTTCCGCACATAAGGCCCTTCCACTCATCTTCTGGGAGAGGCTTCCGGTCCACATCCTGTGGTTTGGCGACATACCGATTTCCTATGACGTCGAGTGCAAACCAGCCCACCACTCAGCCGTATGTTCCAAAATTTTGGCATTGACGCATATAATCCGAAATTATAGAACGATGGTTAAGCGGCGCGACTGCGCCGCCCACTACGTCAACAATGAGGTCCTTCTCGCATGGCCCGACTAAGCCTTTCCACCGAACGCGTCCGTACGCTTGTGGACGAGAAGATGGTGCCTCTCTTCCTCGCGGAGCGGAGTACGGCCCGCGTCTGCAAGGTCCTCAACGACCGCCTATCGGAACTTGGTGCTGACGGCACTATTCACCCGAACAGGATCCATGCGTTGCTGTCCGATGATGTGTCGCGGGGCGTAAACGAAGCGACTCTTGCTCTTGTCGAGCAGGCCGCCGCTGATCTTCACAAGAACGGAGCCGACTGGCAGGAGCGTGCGCAGAAGAACGCCGTCCAGCTGTCAGCCGAAGCCGAGTTCCTGCGGGATAATAGCGGGCTCGACAACAAGGCGATCACGAAGCGACTGTCTTTGCCGCCAGCAGTAGCGCGTCACCTGCTTTCGTCGGCGCACGCTGCCCTGCCTGCCGCCACTGCTGCGCCTGTTTCTAAGAAGTCCGCCGCACCCGACTGGAGCTTCCAGGATGTTGCCGTGGCTCATACCCTTGAGGCGTTCCGCCAGCGCCCGACCTCCAAAGTAGGGCTGGTGTTGCCGACCGGGGCCGGAAAAACCCGCACGGCCCTGCGGATTGTTCTGGAGCTGCTTGCTAAAAATCCGATGGACACCGCGAAGGTATATTGGGTTACGCACCGCACCAACCTGCGTACGCAGGCCCACAAGGAACTGCAGAAGCTTCTCACGACCGGCAAGGGCCAGGTTCCCGAAAACGCCGCCTCGATGCTGGCCAAGCGGATCGAGTTCGTGATGGTCAGCGCGCTCAGTGAAATCTTCGATCACGAGGCCGAGCCGCCGGCCCTCGTCGTTATTGACGAGGCCCACCATGCGGCTGCGCCGTCCTATCAGGCCATCTTCGATGCCGAGCAGCCTGTACCGGCCCTGTGCCTGACCGCCACCCCGAACCGAATGGACAACTTGCCGATCGGAATCGACGAGATCGCGTTCACGATAACCTACCGCGAGCTTGAAGACCGCGGCGTTATCACCATGCCCGAGTTCCTCGACTTCCCGGTCGAGAACTTCGAGTGGTCTGACGAGCAGGTTCGCGACCTCGCCGACTATGTCATGGACCGCTGCGAGGACGAGTTCACCAAGGTGCTGGTGCTGGCGCCTCGGATCGACCGGGTCGAGGAGTTCTATGATGTGCTGGCCGAGCGGCTCTCGCGAGCGCCCGATCATCCGCTCTCCCAAGACGATCTGGGCTATGTCCACGGCAAGGGAAATTCGCTGCATACCGACAATGACGACTTCCTCGCCGTCTTCGCCGAGAAGCCCCGGGCGATTCTCGTTTCGGCGCAAATCCTGCTCGAAGGGTTCGATGATCCGGCGATCAATACCGTCATCATGACCTATCCGTCGAAGAGCGTGATCCGGCTGATGCAGGCCGCCGGGCGCTGCGTGCGTTACTTTCCCGGCAAGGGTTCAGCCTATGTCGTTCAAGCCCGCAACGACGACCTCGCCTATCACTTTGACCAGCGCTGGCTGTATCAAGAGATCAGCGACTACCTCCGGCCCGAATTAATCGACATCGACTATGGGAGCGAGGCCGACCTCACAGACAAGGTCGCAGCGCTGCTCGGCAAGCACAATGTGAAGGACGCAACAGTCACTAGAGTCCTGGAGCAGCTCAAGACCATCGGCCCCGGCCAGACTTGCCGTGTCCTGCTCAACGGGCTGCCCTACTATGGCGCCCTCGACAAGTTCGAGGAGCAGGCCGAGTGGGGGGCGCTCCTCGAAACCCCGGAAAACAGCGCGGCGTTCCGCAGAGTGTTTAACGCCTTCAGCGCCCTGGGTGCCCACCTGTCCGACCCGACCGAATTTCTGGCGCGGGCCGGGGCACGGCACGGGATCAAGAAGGACCTTTCCGCCGGGAGCCTCTGGCGCTCCATGATGCAGGTTCTGACCTCTTGTTACTTCGCGCGCGAGGAGCTCTTCGGAATCCTAGATATGGCCCGACAAGCACGCCCGACGAAGACACCGCACGGCCCGACCACCTGGCTGCGCTATGTGGCCTTCACCTTCCGGCCCCAGATCGGCCCCGAGCTGACGGCCTTCCTTGCCGACTGCTACAACCGCGAGGCCGTCATTGCGGCCTATCTCGACCATCCGGGCTCGTACGCGATGGCCATCAAGTTGCCCCTGCCGCTTGCCGGCTACGAGGCCTGGCTGCTTACGCAGGAGGAGGTGGCCGCCTTCGAAGGTTGCCTGGAAACGCTGCGTGGCCTGCTGTCTGATACGCCGCCTGCCGATCAGTTCGCCGCCCTTGCCGGCTATCTCGCCGGTGCTGACTACCGCGGGCTGCCGGCCCGGATTCTGATGCGCGCCGAAGCGTTTTTGGCCGCCGAGGCCTGCGAGGCGCGCACCTTCACCCTTTCGCCCGACCAAACCGCCATCACAGAAGGAGACGGATAATGCCCCTGACTTTCCAGGACATCGGCCAGCCGATCACGGTGGACTTCGACAAGGTCTTCCTTGATCCTAACAACCCGCGGATCGCACCAGACCACATCTCGCGCTACAGCGATGCCGACGCGATCTTCGAGCCCGGCCTGCAGAAGAACCTCACCGAGACGGTCTACAACGTCTATCAGGCCGGTGAGCTTGAAGAGGCCATCGTCGCGCAAGGCTGGGTGCCCATCGACCCGATTATCGTATGGGAACACCCCGACAAGCCCAGCCACTACATCCTCGTCGAAGGCAACACCCGGACCTCGGTCCTTCGCAATATCCGCGGGGCTCGTCTTGAACGAGAGCGCACCAAGCTCAAACGATTCAAGAAGGGCGGCAAGATGCCCGCCGAGGAGGTGAAGGCCCAGGAGCGCCTTGTGGCCAAGCTGGAGCAGATCATCAGCGACACCGACAAGCTCTCGGTTCACCCGGTCAAGGCCGCCACTATTGACGAGCTGGAAGAGAAGCTGCCGATCTTGCTTGGCGTCCGCCATATTTCGCACGCCAAGCAGTGGGGGCCGTACGCCACCAACCTCTACATCACCTCGCTCTACCACCGCTTCTTCGCTGACCGGCACGGCGATGACGAGGCGCTGCGCCTCGAAGAGGACCTCGTGGTGCGGGTCTCCGACCTTGTGTCACTCGGGCCTACCAAGACCCGGCGTAACATCCAGTCGGCCTCGGCCTTCGGCCACTTCAAGGCGAATTTCGAGGACCAGCTTCCGGATGGGGAGGAGTTCTCGGACAGCGACCACTACTTCTTCGAGAACATCCTGCAGCACAAGTTCACACAGAACCTGTTCGGCTTCACCAAGGATCGGCTATATTTGCCGCCCGAAGGAGAAAAGGCGCTGTTCGAATGGGCGTTCTCCAAGCCGCGACCCGCCAACAACGACAAGAACCAGAACATCTTCTACAAGGCGGAGAATATCCGGCTTCTCAGTGACATGGCCCGCTATGACAGTGAGAACAGTACCTCCTTCGCGGCGCAGTTCGATACGGACGAACCGGAGGACACCAAGAAGACCATGCGGATCGTCGAGGCGGAGTTCCGCATGCACAAGGCGCGTCAGACACCCCTGAACACCCTGCAGTCGCTGCTGGAGTCCCTTAAGGACCTGAAGGGCGAGACCATGGTCTCTCAGGCGGAATTTTTGGAGCCTACGTTGCGGGAGATCGCAGATCTGACCGCTCACTACCTAAAGATGATGGAGGCCGATGCCGCATAAGTTGCATGTCCATCTTGCCGAGAAACTGCAGGCGCGCCGCGAGACCTAGCAATCGACCGGACTCGGAAGATATCAGTCGGAGGCGCGTGCAGCTTTGGCTGTGCGCGTCTCGACCAAGTTCCATCCGTCCGCGTCTTTATTGCCAACATTCAAGCCCAAGGCATCAACCGCTTCTCTCAAATACCTGATGACGTTTATGCGATGGCAGTGCGAAGGAACGTTCTTGCATATCCAAAGTGGCTAAGCATGCGGTGCCTGAATTCAAGTATGCCATTCATCGAGCCCAAACTAGAGTAGCGATTTGATCCGTCGGACCAATTCACCCCAGTCAAAGTCGGGTGTTAAGTGACACCAGGAAAGACGAATTGCGCCCTGAATTTCAGCATCGGACAAGCCCATTGCCTTCAAGACATGGCTCGGCTCATAACTCGCTGAAGTGCAAGCAGAGCCGTTCGACACGGCCACCAAACCCTTAAGGGACAGCATAACCGCCTCGGAATCGAGACCGTCGATGCTGATGTTCAGCACATGGGGAACCAGTCGAGCTTCATCCCCGTGCAGAGAGATCTTTAGGTTTCCAAGGGCTGCGAGCGCCTCGGAGCGAATTGCCAAGCACCTCTCGTGTCGCGCCTTGAAGTTTTTCTCAGCAAGCTCCGCAGCCAAACCGAAGCCGACGATCAAGGGGGTTGGAAGAGTGCCGGGTCGCAAGCTGCGCTCCTGCCCACCACCATAGACCAAAGGTTCAACTGGTGGTCTTCGATACCTGCGACGACGTGCAATTAGAGCGCCCACCCCAACGGGGCCGTAAATCTTATGCGAACTCGCACTAATAAGATCGATCCGAGGCAATCTCAGTTCGTCGACCACCTTGCCGAAGCTCTGGGCTGCATCGACATGCAGATACGCGGCTAACCCCTCGAGCCCTGCTGCGATCTCATTGATCGGTTGGATGACGCCGGTTTCGTTGTTGACGTGCATGACCGAGACCACAAGCGTGTCTGACCGAACCGCCTCGAGCACACGCTCGGGCGGGACAAATCCGTCGAGGTTGGGGGGGACGAGCGTCACCTCGAAGCCACGCCGCTCCAGCACCTCCAAGGGCTCCAGAACAGCTTTGTGTTCGATGGCAGTCGAAACGATGTGTAGCCGTCCAGTTTGCTGGCCATATTCTGCGAGTCCCAGCAAAGCTATGTTGTTGCTTTCGGTTGCACCGCTGGTGAAGACAACTTCGCTTGGCTCGGACCCAACTAGTGACGCCACCTGCTCGCGTGCGACCTGCACCGCCTTCTTAGCCTGCAATCCAAACTCGTGAGTGCGGCTTCCCGCGTTGCCCACTTCCTCGCAGAAGTGACGAACCATGAGATCCTGCACGGCAGGTTCCAATGGTGTCGTCGCGTTACAGTCCAGATAGACTACCAAGGCGCTCCTCCATGCGAAAAGTTTGGTTGCGCTCCCAGCGTGTACGTTTCTGGTTTGACAAACAGAGCGTCCTATGGCACATGGTGTTTGCATCCCACAGCGTGTCGCAAGGTGCAAGTTCGTGATGTCAGAAGGCTTCGAAATCGTGTTCCCCGCTATCCGCGGGATCCAAGCAGGCAGAGAGTACTATGTATCAATGTGCCCACTACGGCTGCTGCCAAGGCTCTTTGTCTTTAATGAAGAAGAAATACTTCCCGAGATGCGCGCTCAGCGACAGTTGAATCGCTCTCGAATTCCTGAAATGGCGAGATATATCACCGAGAATCCCAGCGACTATGTTTTTTCGGCGATTACAGTATCGGTTGATGGTCAAGTGGAGTTTGAAAGGCTCTCGTCAGACGAGGAAACAGGCCGAATTGGCATGCTCCATATCCCAATGGATTCACGTTTTGTAATAAATGATGGGCAGCATCGACGAGCCGCAATTGAAATTGCGCTTCGAGAACGCCCCGAGTTATCTGATGAGACGATATCTGTTGTTTTCTTCCTTGATATTGGGCTTGAGCGCTGCCAGCAGATGTTTGCTGACCTGAATAGGTATGCAATTCGGCCGTCCAAGTCACTAGGGGTGCTGTATGATCATAGAGATGAAACTGCACTGCTTGCTAAGGGTCTCGTTCTGAAATCAAAAATCTTCCGAGACGTTGTGGAGGTCGAGAAAACAACGCTTTCGCCACGCTCTAGGCGCCTCTTCACCTTGAGCGCAATCTACAATGCTACAAATGAACTAATCTCCGGTGTTGATCTTGAGGAGCCACAAGAAGCGGCAGAGCTCGCTGTAAAATTCTGGGAGGAGGTCGCTCAGCACATGAAGGAATGGGAGCTCGTGCGCAACGGTCAAATCACGGCCGGAGAGGTCCGCCAAGATTTCATCAACTCACACGGAGTGGTGCTCCAAGCCTTGGCGCGAGTCGGCAATACCCTGGTTCGTAAACACCCGAACGATTGGCAGAAGAAGCTCAAGAAGCTCTCAGACATCGACTGGAAACGGTCAAATGCTGCGCTGTGGGAGGGCCGCGCCCTGCTCGGCGGACGGGTCTCCAAGGCGCAACAAAACATTATCCTCACCGCCAACGCGATCAAGCAGAAGCTCGGCATCGAGCTTTCGCCAGAGGAGCAGCGTGTCGAGGACGCATTCAATCGAGGAGAACATGCAGCAGCCTAATTTTCGCAAGCCGGCCTCAGCCTTCGAGGAACTCGGCTTCCGCAAGACGTTCGACCTGATCATGGACGAGGTCGCGGAACTCTACAAAGCCGACGAGGTCCCTTGGGTCATCGGCTATAGCGGGGGCAAGGACTCAACAGCCACACTCCAGCTTGTCTGGATGGCTCTGGCGCGGCTACGCCCTGATGAACTGACCAAGCCGGTCTACGTCATAAGCACCGATACTTTGGTCGAGAACCCCATCGTATCTTCTTGGGTGCGCCGCTCCCTCGAAAAGATCGATGCGGCAGCTGGCGAGCAGGGCCTGCCGATTTCCGCGCATCAGCTCAGCCCTGATCCAAGCAACACCTTCTGGGTAAACCTCTTGGGCCGCGGCTACCCAGCTCCTCGACCAAAGTTCCGCTGGTGCACCGAACGCCTTAAGATCAATCCCTCCCACGAGTTTATCAGCTCAGTCGTGCAGAGCCACGGCGAGGCGATCCTGGTGCTTGGCACGCGCAAAGCCGAGAGCGTGGCGCGCGCCAAGGTCATGAAACATTTTGAAATGAAGCGCGTCCGGGATCGCCTGAGCCCGAATGGCGGTCTGCCAAACTCCTATGTCTACACGCCGGTCGAGGACTGGACGAACGACGACATCTGGATGTTCCTCATGCAGGTCCAGAACCCGTGGGGTTACAACAACAAGGATTTGCTGACGATGTATCAGGGCGCCTCGCCGGATAACGAGTGCCCGCTGGTCGTCGATACCAGCACGCCGAGCTGCGGCGATAGCCGCTTCGGTTGCTGGGTCTGCACGATGGTCGAGAAGGACAAATCGATGCAGGCAATGATCCAGAATGACGAGGAGAAGGAGTGGATGCTTCCGCTCCTCGAGCTCCGGAACAGGTTTGCCCCAAAGGACAGCGACGGCAAGTGGGATGACCGCCATTTGCGCGACTTCAGGCGAATGAACGGGTCCGTGCAGCTCTTCCATGATCGCCCCATTCCGGGTCCCTACAAGCAGGAAGTCCGAGAGAACTGGCTGCGAGAGCTCCTGGACGTTCAACGGATCATCCGCGAGACCGGTCCGAACTACGTTCAGGATATCGAGTTAATCTCACTGCCCGAGCTCGAAGAGATCCGACGCATTTGGGTCGTGGACAAGCATGAGATCGAGGACAGCCTGCCTCGGATTTACGAGGAAGCGAGCGGTTCGCCTTATCCAGGTCGTGCGCTCGACGACAACGCTGCGATGGGTGCGGATGAGATGCAGCTTCTGAAGGAGCTGTGCGGGAATGACGAACTGCACTTCCAGCTAACCCGCGAGCTTCTCGCCACGGAGAAGCGCTACCGCTCGATGCTGCGCCGCGCCGGCCTTTTCAAGGCCATCGAAGGCGCCTTCCAGCGAAACTTCTTTGATGACGAAAACGATGCGGTAGAGCGCGCTAGGCGCAAGCAGAACGGCCGCGAGGAAGCCTGCGTCCGCGGGCAGAACCACGCCTCTGGCTTCACGCGGATACAGGAGCCGCTTGAGCTAATCGAGGGCCAGGCAGATGAGGCCAAATAATGATAATTGATGAACTTACCCTCCACGACTTCGGCATCTATGGCGGCCGCCAGACTATTCAGCTGACACCGCCGAGCCCTGAACAGCCTGTCATCCTCTTTGGCGGTCTGAACGGTGGCGGCAAGACTACGCTATTGGACGCTCTTCAGTTGGTGTTGTTCGGCCCTTTCGCAAAGTGCTCAAACCGCAACGGGCTAAGCTACCAGAAGTTCTTGGCGAACTGCATTCATAGAGCACCCGGAGTTCGAGAGGCTGCAATCGAGCTTTCCTTCCGGCATACGCTCGAGGGGAACGAGGCGGAGTACCGCCTCCATCGTTCGTGGCGATTGATCGAAAGTGGCTGCAAGGAGCACTTCGAGGTCCAACGCGACGGTCGGGTCGACCGGACGATGACGGAGAACTGGTCAAATCAGGTCGAAGACTTCTTTCCGAGCAACATCGCCCATCTCTTCCTGTTCGATGGGGAGAAAGTCGAGGGCTACGCTTCTCCCGAGAGCTCCGCCAATTTGATCGGCACCGCCATTCAAAACCTCCTTGGTCTTGATATCGTCGACCAGCTGGAGAAGGATCTACAGACCTTCGAGCGACGTAAGCAGGTCGAAGCCAAAAGCGATGTAGACCGCCAAACGATCGAAAAAGCCGAGCAGGAGATCAAAGCTGCCCGCCAACGACTGGATCAGCTTAAGCAGGATAGGGCTTCTCTGAAAGCCTTTCGCCTAGAACAGGCGCGTGCCCGCCTCTCCAAGATCGAGGAGCGTTATCGCAAGCTGGGGGGCGAACTCTACGATCAGCGAGCGGAGATCGAAGCGCGGCGTGACGCGGCCGAAAAGGCTGCGAGCGACGGCGCGCACAGCCTTCGGGAGCTGGCTGCGGGCTGCCTGCCTTTGGCTCTGTGCCCCAATCTCCTGATGGCCGTCTTCGAGCGCGCCGATCAGGAAGAGGAAAGCCGACATCAGCGCGAGGTCCTAGAAACCCTTCTAGAGCGCGATGTTCGGCTCCTCGAACTCGCAAGGGAGCAGGGTTCAGACCCTGATCTGCTCAAGCGTCTCGAGACCTTTTGCGGAGAAGATCGCGCGCGCCGCCAAGAGATTAGCGCGAGAGAGAGCTACCTTGATCTGCCGGCCGAGGCCCAAGCTGACCTTCGAGCTTTGCTCAACCGCGACCTACAGGAGGCCCAGGAGGAGGCGCGAAGCCAGCTGACCGTACAACGCCGCCTCGAAGAAGAGCTCGATCAGGCGCAGCTCGAGGCAGCCAGTGTGCCTCAGCCCGACAGCCTCTCTTCGATCCAAGAAGAGCGCGATCAACATAGAACAGAGATCTCTCGGCTCGAGGCCGAACTTGGCCGCCTTGAGGAAGAGATTGCGCGTACCGAGCGGGAGCTCGACCAGAAACAGCAGACTCTGACTCGCCTCCTCGAGACTGACGCTCAAGCCGAGCTTCAGCGTAATGACAGGGCGCGCATCCTACACCACTCACCCAAGGTGCGAGGGACCCTGGAAACCTTCCGGCGTGCTGTGATCGAGCGACATCTGCGCAAGATCGAGCAACTGGTCCTGGATAGCTATCAGCAGCTCCTTCGTAAGACGAGCCTCGTCACTGGGCTTTCGATCGCCCCGGATGATTTCTCTTTGACGCTCTTCGCGAATGACGGTGAGCGGCTTCCTCCTGAACGCCTTTCAGCCGGCGAGCGTCAGTTGCTGGCCGTGGCGCTGCTCTGGGGGCTGGCCAAGGCATCCGGCCGCCCGCTGCCAACTGCGATCGACACCCCGCTCGGGCGGCTTGACAGCGGCCATAGGGGCCATCTCGTCGAGCGCTACTTCCCTTTCGCAAGCCATCAGGTGCTGCTTTTGTCGACGGATGAAGAGATTGCCGGCGACTATCTGGAGCGGCTCAGCCCCTGGATCGGGCGGATATACGCCTTGGAATTCGATGATGCGGCTGGCGCCACGCGCATCTCGGAGGGCTATTTTCCGAAGAAGGAGGCTGCTTGATGGCTATCGACTACATCCGTCTTTCTCAGCAAGGCAAAGATCAGCTGATCAAGCTGAAGCGCTACACGGGAATCGAACACTGGAACGTGCTCTGCCGGTGGGCCTTCTGCCTGTCTCTGTCCGAGCCTAGCGTCCCACCGAATGCGAAAATCCCGGCCGACAGCAATGTCGAAATGACCTGGAAGGTATTCGGCGGGCGGCACCACGAAATATATCTCGCGCTACTAAAGGAGCGGTGTCTTCGGGATGGTTTTGAGACGGACCCGGAAACACTGCAACATCAGTTCAGGCTCCATCTGCATCGCGGGGTTTCCTACCTCGCCGGAAACCGAAAACTCCGCGACATTGGCAAGCTAGTTGCCATGCCGTTCGATGAGGCCGGATGAGCCATGGAGCAGCCGGTCGAGCGCCATAAGACGGCGATCGGGCGGGCTGATCTTTCCCGTCCGATCAAGCTGGCGCTGACCGACGGCTTGGCGTCACCCGATACTGAGATTTTCGACTACGGATGTGGACGCGGGCAGGACATCGCCCGCCTCAGTTCCATGGGATTCAAGATCAATGGCTGGGACCCGTTCTTCCGCCCGGACGCGCCGCGCAATCCAGCCTCGATTGTGAACCTTGGTTATGTAGTCAATGTGATCGAGGATCCGAGAGAGCGTGACGATGCACTTCGCGATGCCTACTCTTTGGCCAAGAGTGTTCTGGTCGTCAGCGCTCGGCTAACGGCCGAGGCTCGTGATGGGGCAGAAACCGCCGACCATTCAGATGGGCATCTAACATCTCGAGGAACCTTTCAGAAGCTATTCGAGCAGACAGAACTGAAGAATTGGATCGACCAGACGCTCGACGTATCCGCTCTGCCGGCAGGGCCTGGTGTCTTCTACGTTTTCCGCAACGACGAAGAACGCGTTGCCTTCCAAGCCTCGCGGTATCGACGGCGTGCAGTTGCTCCACGCCTGTCCCGCTCTGAGACCCTTTTCAATGAGCACGAGGCGCTTCTCCAGCCCCTGATAGATTTCAGAGTGAAACGCGGGCGGATGCCAGCTGAGGATGAGCTTGGGTCCGAGATCCGGGCAATACGCGAGGTTTTCGGCAGTCCAAAACGTGCCTTCCAAGTTATCAAACGGGTGACGGACGCTGAGCAGTGGGATGAAATCGCAGCTGAGCGAACGCAAGACCTCCAACTCTACCTCGCACTCTCGCAATTTGACGGCCGCCCGCGCTACTCCGAGCTTCCAGAGGAGCTCAAGCAGGACGTGAAAGCCTTCTTCTCGAACTACACCAAGGCTTGCCAGCTAGCAGATGAGCTCCTGTTCTCGCTCGGTGATCCAGAGGTGATCGACGCAGCCTGCAGGAGTTCGGAAGTCGGGAAGCTAACACCTTCCGCGATCTACGTACATGAGAGCGCGCTCGAGACACTGCCGCCGATCCTACGGCTTTACGAAGGCTGCGCCCGCGGTTACATCGGCCGGGTCGAAGGTGCCAATGTGATCAAGCTTCACCGCGGCGATCCCAAGGTCTCCTACCTGACCTATCCGGAATTCGAGGCCGACCCGCATCCTGCCCTCACTCATAGCTTGACAGTTAATCTTCAAACTTTCCGGCTGAAGTCGCGACGATACAACTGGCTGCGTAATCCGCCGATTCTTCATCGGAAAGAGGCATTTGTTAGACACAATCATCCGCTTCACGCCAAATTTGCGCGGCTCACGCGCATTGAGGAGTCGAAGGGACTGTATGACGACCCCAGCAAAATTGGGACACGGAATGGTTGGAACGCCGCGCTCACTGCTCGCGGCGTTCGCCTAGCCGGCCATCGACTCGTTAAGTCGAACGCCTCTAAGAAATGAAGAACGTCCACTTGGAGCAGATTATTGAATATCCTTCAATTTTTAAGAGAAAAGATGTCGATGACTGAGGTTTACCAACCTGTGGTAATAAAGATACTCCTCAGTAAGGGCGGTTCGGCGTAAGCATCCGGCGCAGGCCGCGGTCAGGCGGCTTGGCGACGCTCTGTGGCTCGCCAGTTCCACGGCAGCAGATCCG
>CANMTR010000042.1 GCA_947500825.1 uncultured Paracoccaceae bacterium
AACTCGCGGTCTCGGTAGCCGTTGCGCCAGGTCTGCCGCCCGTCACCGCGTTCGTAGCGGCCAGCGCCGATCAGCCCTTCGACGTCGTGCTCCATCAGGGTCTGGAGTACCGCCTCGGTGACGCCGCGGAGAAAGTCTCCCTCGTCGTGCTTTTGCCGCAGCTCGATCAGGGGCATGTTGGTCTCGGTCATCGGGCTCTCCATAGGTCCGTGGTTGAAGTCCGCAAACTCCACCATAACCGACGCCCTCGATGGCCACCCCGGCTACACCGTCGGCGCGGTGCCAAATTCCACCACGTGCTCGGACACTACCCTTTGCACCCCTTGCGGCGGATGGCACGAAGGTCTGGTTCCACAGTGTGAGCAGGCGGGAACATCGATCGGGGGGCCCGGTTCTTGTTCAAACCGCTCCGGAGGATCTATGCCATGTCACTGAAGCTCGTCGTCACCCTACCTATTCTTGCCTTGCCCCATCTCGTTCACGCCCAAGCCGGGGCCGGCAGCAGCGAGCCTGCGGCGGAGGAGGATCGGGGGCGCCAGGGGGTCGAGATCGTAGGACACGTGATCAAGCCGGTTCCCCTTGAGTGGAGCGAGGAGCGCATGTCCCGCCTGGCGCTTCCCGAAGGCTTCGACGTCAACGTCTTCGCGAGGGATCTGGAGAACCCGCGCATGATCCGTGTGGCGGATGACGGCACCCTCTACGTCACCCAGCGTGAACCCGGGAACGTCCTGATGCTGCGCGACACGGACGGCGACGGCGCGGCCGACGAACAGCAGGTGGTCGCCGAACGCGAGGGTTTGCACGGGATCGAGATCAACGGGGACACGGTTTACCTGATGACCGTGAACGAGATTTTCCGCACGCAGCGGCAAGACGACGGCACCCTCGGCGATCTCGAGACCATTGCCGACGACTTCCCCGAGGGCGGTCAGCACCCGAACCGCATGGTCGTGATGGGACCGGGCGGCAAGCTCTACGTCTCGGTCGGCTCGACCTGCAACGCGTGCGGCGAGACCAACGAGGAGAACGCCACCATCGTGTCGATGGCACCGGACGGATCCGATCGGGCGATCCATGCTTCGGGTCTGCGCAACACCATCGGCTACGGGTTCGCGCCCTCGAACGGCCAGCTCTACGGCTTCGACCACGGCATCGACTGGCTCGGCGACAACGAGCAGCACGAAGAGTTCAACCGCATCCAGGCGGGCGCCCGCTACGGTTGGCCCTACGTCTATGCGATGTCACGCTTCAACCCGCAGGACACGCCGCCCGAAAGCTCGTTCAGCGACTACGCTGACGGCAGCGAGGAGCCGATCGGCCTCCACGTTCCGCATTCGGCCCCGATGCAGATGGCCTTCTATACCGGCGATGCTTTCCCGGAAGAATACGAGGGCGACGCCTTCGTCGCCTTCCGCGGCTCTTGGAACCGCCAGCCGCCGTCAGGCTACGAGGTGATGCGCGTCGATTTCGAGAACGACGAACCTGTCGCGATGAAGCCATTCCTGGCGGGGTTCCTGATGGAGGATGCGGAAAGCCCGACCGGTTGGGGGAACATGGGCCGACTGGCCGGCCTCGCCCAGGGACCCGACGGGGCGCTCTACCTTTCGGACGACACCGGCGGCGTGATCTACCGAATACACTACGCCGGGGACGAAGCCTCTGATCGCCCCGAACCTCAGTTCACGAATGCCGAAGAGGGCGATCTGAATTTGGGCCTTGTCGATGCAGCCGCGGAATGAGGGAGGTCCCGTCGGTCGGCGGTCCTCGAGGGCTGAGGCCATAGAGGACACGGGGTTCACGCTCTCAAACTACTGGGAGCGTGGTGAACGGAACCCCGAAGAGTGTTCAGCGGCGAAGCGCGAACGGGTCTCGGGCCCCGGTGTAGGCGTCTTGTTCTATAGGCCGTGCGGGGGAACGCCCCGCGCGTAGGACCGAACACCCTTGGTAATAGCGTCGAACACGCGACTGGCCCAAAGTTACTGTCCGGACGTATCCCAGAATCTGGGTAGGGGAAGCAGCGGTACCAGGTCTTTGGAACCGCGCCTTTCCTCGCCGGACGGCATGCGCCACCATTCAGAAAAGGCAGTCCCGGCATCGCCGTCGGGTACGCCGGGAAAGCCACCATGCAGTTCTGGATCACGATCGGTCTGATACTCGTGCTGTCCGCGATCGGGCTCACTTACGAAATCGCGGCCGGCCGGGTGCTCGCCCCCTTCTTCGGAACCTCACTGCTGACCTGGACAGCGGTTATCGCGACCGTCTTGGCTGGCTTCTCGCTCGGGAGCGCTCTGGGGGGGCTCGTGGCCGAGCGTGAGCGGGGCGCCGCCGTCGTTACCGTCCGCGCGGCGCTGATCGCCACGGCCGTCCTGATGGCGCTGTCGCCGACGGCCCTTGGATTGCTCTACGCATGGGGCGCGCGAGGTACGGGGGGTATGCTGTTCAGCGCCGTCCTCGCTTTCTTTCCGGCGTCGGTGTGCGTCAGCGTGCCCTCGCCGTTCCTGGCCAAGGTCGCGCTCGAAGCGCGGCCTGGCCGGGCGGGCTCGTCGCTGGGACTCGTCCTGGCGGCCGGGTCGGTCGGCGCGATCCTGGGGGCGATCCTCGCCGGTTTTGTCGCCCTTCCGCTCGTCGGCTCTGCGGCGACCTTCGCCGCGTGCGGGGCCGCGGCCCTTCTCTGCCTGCCGTTCGTCCGGAACAATCCTCCCGATTACGGGAATGGCGAGAAAACGGCCGATCACGGGGTAGAACCGCGACCCGGCGTGGTAATCGCGGCCGTGGCGTTCGTCGCCTTGGCCGGCGTGGCCGGGGGGTCGATCTGCACCTACGAATCCGGCCTCTCGTGCCTCCACGTCGCGCGGGAGAACAGGGAAGTTCGTCTCTATTCCGACGGAATCACCCAAGCCGCCGAGCGAATCGCCCCGGACGGCGATGAGACTGGACCACTTTCCGAACTCGCGCTGTCCTACACGCAGTGGCTCTGGACGCGCATGGATCGGGACCTCGGCCCCGCGCCTTCGGTCCTGTTCGTCGGGGGGGGCGGTTATACGCTACCCACAAAGCTGCTCGCCTCGCGCCCGGAAGCGCGTGCGATCGCGGTGGAGATCGACCCGCTGGTGACCCAGGTAGTGCGGCGGCACATGCCCGGCGCCGGCGCGATGATCGACCGGACGGGCTACGTCGCGGACAGCGACGGCGGGTCGGCGGACGGGCGGCTCGGCATCGTTCACGCCGACGGACGGGTCTACCTGAACGAGACGGAGCGCCGCTTCGACGCCGCCGTGATGGACGCGTTCTCTTCGAATTCGGTTCCAGCGCATCTGGCCACGCGAGAGACCTACGAACGCCTGCGGAAGATCGTGGACGGCCCGATTTACGTGAACCTGATCGACGCACCCGACGGCCCGCTCGCCCGCGGCGTCCACGCAATCCTCGCCGACCTCTATCCGCACGTAAAGGTCGAGCAAGGCGAGCTGAATTCCGAAGGGCGCGCCAACATCCTCCTTGCGGCGTCCCAAACGTCATTCGCCCCGTTGGACAAGCCATCCGACTCGTACGAACCGGCGCGGATATCACCGGCCCGCGCGTTTACCGACGACCGGGGATGGGTCGGCTACCGGTAGGCATTCGAAAATGCAGCACGACCATGGCTCCTTCGAGCCAAGCGCACCCGTTCGAACCTTAATAAGGCGAACCTCGATAAACCAGGTATCCGGCGCAATCGCCGGGTCGCCGCTTCTGCCCTCTTTTGCCCGGTACGCGAACATGGGACCGGCTTGGGGCACGGTCGGTGCCATTCCTCGCCTCTTTCGGCTTTGCCGAACAGCCACCCAAACCTTGCCGGGACCCTTGCCCTCATGTCCATCTCCGTTGTGATCCCCGTCTGGAACGAGGTGGTGGGGATTGCGCCGACGCTGCGGTCTCTGCGGGAGGCGGCCGTGCCGGTCGAGGTGATCGTCGTCGATGGCGGCAGTACTGACGGCACCGTTGCGGTCGCGCGCGCCCTTGCCGACCAGGTCATCGACTCGCGACCGGGCCGGGCCCGCCAGATGAATGCGGGGGCGGCGAAGGCATCGGGCGAGGTGCTGCTCTTTCTGCATGCCGATACCACGTTGCCGGCGGACGGGTTGGCGGCGATCCGGAACTGGTCGCGACGCGGCACCCCGGTCTGGGGCCGGTTCGACGTCCGCCTGACGGGGCGGAGCCGGCTTCTGCCTGTGGTCGCCGCGACGATGAACCTGCGCTCGCGGCTCAGCGGGATCGCGACCGGGGACCAGGCGATCTTCGTCACGCGCGCAGCCTGGGAGCGCGTGGGCGGGATGCCCGAGATCCCCATCATGGAGGACATCGCCTTGTCGCGGCGATTGCGGCGTCTGGCCCGGCCCCTCTGCCTGCGTGGCTCCGTCATCACCTCGGGGCGGCGGTGGGATGCCAATGGGGCCTGCCGGACCATCGCGGTGATGTGGGTCATGCGGCTGGGCTATGCCTGCGGCGTCCCGCCCGAGAGGCTCGCCCGGCTTTACCGACGGCTGCGGCGCGGCTAGCCGGGGGCGGATCTGCAAGGAGCGAGCGCATGCGCCCCGACATCTGCATCTTCGCCAAGGCGCCGGTTCCGGGACGGGTGAAGACGCGCCTCGCCGCGGAGATCGGCGCCGTGGCAGCCCTGGAGATCTACACCCTCATGCTCGCGCGGACCGTGCACAGGCTCTCCTCGGACCGGTGGCGCACGCGCCTGTGGGTCACGCCGGACGATGCGGCCCGGTCGGGGGCGCTCTGGCCCGGCGCCGTTCCCCGCATCCCGCAGGGCGGCGGGGATCTGGGCGGGCGCATGGGCCGGGCCTTGCGGTCGGCGCGGCCCGACGCCCCCGTCGTGGTGGTGGGCAGCGACATTCCGGCGCTCGCGGCGCGCCACGTGGTCCGGGCGGAGGCAGCCCTTCGGACCGCGCCGCTCGTCTTCGGCCCCAGCCGCGATGGGGGGTTCTACCTGGTGGCCGCGCGCGAGCCACCGCCGGAAACGCTCTTCCACGGGGTCACGTGGTCGGCTGCGACGACGCTGGCCCAAATCCTGCAAGGCGGCGGCGCCGATGCGGCCCTGATCGACATGCTGGAGGATCTCGACGATTTCGCAACGTTGCATCGCAACCGGGCTGACCCGGACTGGCGCGACCTTCACGCGATCGGCCTGACGGGGGTGCCGAAACCGTAAGCCAGTCAGAGAACTGAGCTGCCCCACCCCACCGGGGCGTACCGGCGCATTCCCGACACCGGCGGCCGCCGATGCCGCCATCGTGAGGTGATGCGGCCGCTGGGCCGGTTGCCATCCCGGCCCCGATCGTCAGGTTCCGCAGGGGAACCGGACCAGCCGCGATGGAGCCGCGATGACAGCCGACACGCTCACCCCGTCGACAGGGGCGAAATTCGCAGACCCGGAGGTGACGGCCACCGGGGAGCGGCGTGCGCGGGTGCCCTATGTCGCTCTCAGGACGCTGTGGATCAACACCGGAACGTTGTGCAACCTCGCCTGCGCCAACTGCTATATCGAGAGCAGCCCGCGCAACGACGCGCTGGTCTACATGAGCGCGGCCGAGGTCGCCCGTTACCTCGATGAGTTCGATCAGCTCGGAACCGGCCACGAGATCGGGTTCACCGGCGGCGAACCGTTCATGAACCCCGAGTTCCTCCGGATGCTCGAAGACGCGCTCACGCGCGGTTACCGCGTTCTCGTGCTGACGAATGCGATGAAGCCGATGCTCCGTAGACGCCAGGACCTGGCCGCGCTGCGACGGCGCCACGGCGACCGGTTGGTCATCCGGGTTTCCGTCGACCATCACACGCGGTCCCTGCACGAGGAGGAACGCGGCCCGGGAAGCTGGGAGCCGATGATCGAGGGGCTATCCTGGCTCGCGTCCGAGACGTTCGCCCTGGACGCCGCGGGGCGCACCCGTTGGGGCGAGGACGAGGCCGGGCTGCGCGCCGGCTACGCGCGGCTCTTCGCCAAGCTCGGCGTCCCGATCGACGCCCACGACCCTGCGGCCCTCGTCCTGTTCCCCGAGATGGACGAGAAGGTCGAGGTGCCCGAGATCACCGCCGCCTGCTGGGGCAAGCTCGGCCTGGACCCGCGGGAGGTCATGTGCGCCTCTTCCCGCATGGTGGTCAAGCGCAAGGGGCATGCCCGCCCCGGTGTCGTCGCCTGCACGCTGATCCCCTACGACGAGGAGTTCGAGCTTGGCGAGACGCTGACCGAAACGTTGCGCCCGGTGGCGCTGAACCACCCCCATTGCGCGACGTTCTGCGTCCTTGGCGGCGGCAGCTGCAGCGCCTGACCGGCGGTGACGAAGATTGAGATCCAGGGTGACGGCCACCTTTTGGCTCGCAGCGGCGTTGGTCGCCGCGGTGAAGGCGAGCGTCGCGCGCTCCTCGCGCGTGAGGGATACCGCCGGCTTTCTATCGCGGCCTGTCGACCGTCGGGCGCGCGCCCGGCCTCATGACCCTGTCCCTCGTGACGACGTGGATCTTCGCGAGGTCGCTCCTGAATGCCGCGATCCTCGGCTATCATTACGGGATCGCCGAGGCGCTTGCCTACGCGGTCCGCTACAAGTCCTTCCTGACCGGTCTTGCGATCGTGGATGCGATCCGTTTCCGGCACCGCTTCGGCAGCATCCAGGGCTTTCTCGCCACGCGCTTCGGCGGGCTCGGGACAGGCTGCTACAACGCGGTGGTGGCCGTGCGCCTGCTCAGCGAGGTCTTCGCCAACCTGTCCCTCGTAGAGATCGTCTTCAGCGCCGTTGGGAAGGTCGCGAACATGACGGCGCTGCTCCTCGTCGCGCTCGTCGCCCTCTTGGTGCAGGTCGGTTCCGGTCGCGGCTTCGCCTGGGCGGCCATCGCGGGGAGCAGCCCCGATCCCACCTCGCCGGGCCGGGTCCTGCCGGTCGTCGGCGCCCTGCAAGTCGTAACCTATCCCATGCATGATCCGGTGATGATGGACCGCGGACTGATCGTCGATCGCGCGACCACCCGGCGCAGCTTCGTCCATGCCGCGTGGCTGAGCGTGCTGGTCATCGCGGCCTTCGGGCTGATCGGCGTGCAGATCGGTCCCGCGGCGGCCGATGGCGAGGCGTTCATGGAGGCGCTCGCGCGGCTCGTGGACCCGATGACCATCTTCCTCTTCAACGTGATCCTCGTGATCTCTGCGGTCTCAACCCTCGACAGCACGCTGTCGAGCGCTTCCAAGCTGGCGACCGCCGACATGGCACTTGCCGCCCCGCGCCTCGCCAATGGCCGCGTTGCCATGACCGGCTTCATGGTCGGCGGGCTTGCCCTGACGTATCCGGGCAACGAGGATCTCTTCGGCGCCGTCGCGGTCAGCGGCACAGCCTCCATGTTCCTTGCGCCGGTGGTGGTGTTCTCGGTCCTGCGCGGTATCGCGGTGCCGCAGTGCCGCAGTGCCGCAGTGCCGCAGTGCCGCAGTGCCGCAGTGAAGCTTCCAGATTGCCTTCTAGACAGCGATAGCGGGAGCGGCGATCTATTTCCTTGAAAGCAGCGGCTATCTGACGCTCGTCTGCCCGCTCACGGGGCTCGAGCACGGGTACAGCCAGCTTCTCGTTATCTGCTTCGCGGTATTGGCGGTCGGGTTCGGGGCGTTCGCCGCAGGGAGCAGACCACGCTCATCGCAGATGCCTTGGCGGCTCAACTAGCAATCAGCTTGCGGCAAATGTCGCTCGTTGCACGGTGGCCAGGTCGATGCGAACGTCGGAGCTCAGAGGTGTCGTGGGCGGCAAGCCGCAGAAAACGACCAGACCCGGCACTCCAGTACCCGCGGGACAAGGTGAACCGCCAGTTCCGGGCACCGGCGCCGAACAGGCTCTGGGTCGGCAACTTGACCTATATCTCGACCCGGCGGGGCTTCGTCTACGTCGCACGCGACCATTGTTCTCGAACCGATGGCGAACAAGGTCTCGTTCATCGACACCTACGCTGACCGGATTGTCGGCTGGCGGGCATCGAAATCGTTGCGATCCCAGTTCGTGTTCGATGCGCTCGAGCAGGCCCTGTGCGAACGCCGCCCCGGCGAGGATCTGGTTCCTCACTCGGACCGTGGATCTCAATATCTATCCCTGCGCTATACCGAACGTCTTGCCGAGGCCGGGCTGGACCCATCCGTGGGGAGTGTCAGCGACAGCTACGATAACGCGCTCGCAGAAACGATCACCGGCTTGTTCAAGGCCGAGGCCATTCATCGCCTCGGGCCCTGGAAATCGGCAGAGGCCGTAGAATGGGAGGCCCTGAAAATAGATAGACCGGTTCAACCAACGCCGCCTCCTCGGGTCGACCCGGAACATCCCACCAGACGAAGCCGAAAGGAGCTTCTATGAAGACAGCGAGCGCGTGAGTATGGTCGCCTTGAGACCGACTAATCAGCCTCCGGTAAAGCCGGCGTGGTTCATCCCATACGACAGGAGCTCTGGAGGGGACTGTTGCATTGGCGAGCTTCGAGCGCAGTTCGATTATGCGTCCGTGCTCCAAACTGCCTGGCTGAACGGATTCCGGACAAGGTCGATTTCCTTGCGGTCCCCCGGGACCTTGTCGGTGCAGATGGAGACCGGACAGTAGAGGCGCTCGCCTTGCATGGCCTGTTTTGAGAAGGCTTCGACGGCCTTCGCATCCCGCGTGGCCGTCAGGCGGAAGTCGATGAACTGGCCCTTCTGGTCGACTGGTCGCGAGACGTATCGCCATTCACCGCCGACCCGGGCGTAGTTTTCGTCCGCATGCCGGTTCAGGCCGCGCCAGCCGCGATGGGCATGAGCGCGCCCGGCAATCTCGGGGCCGAACTTCCGGACCCAGCGGACGACCGTGGCGCGGTCGTCCGTGATCCCGCGCTCCGCCAGCAGATCGGCGACATCCTGGTACGAGAGCGGAAACCGGCAGTACCAGCGCACGGCCAGCAGGATTACCTCACGCGGGAACCGATGTCCCCTGGACGGATCGCGCATGACGGGCTCCCTTTGCTCCGGAACCAGTATCCACGCCCGAGGTCCGGCAACGCAACAGCCCCAGCAAGACAGCGAGCGGCGGGTCCAACTGGTCGCCTACGGACGTTGGTTCTAGAGTGGTGCTCGGCACCTAAAGGAGACGCCCTCGTCGACAGCGATCCATGTCCACGCACTCTAACCCAGCTTTCTCCCTGAGACATCCGACGAGGCGTTCCTGGACTGAAGCGCCCCCCCCTCGATAGAGGCGCGCAATCTGCTACGTCGTGTGCGGCCTCTCTCGAAGGCATGGCATTCGCCCGCAAACTCCGCATTCCGCTATCGGCGACCACCAACCGCACATCCGAGGACCCATGGCGGCGTCCGCGTCCTCGACAAGGATCAGTCATGCTGAACTTGGAATATCCAGCGTGATCGAGACCGCCCAAGGACGGGACCGCCTTGGCGGCGTGATGATGGTGGTCACGCTCCTCCTGTCGGTCCCGTACGAGTTCACCGGCAACGTCGGCCTCGGGTTGGCTGCCGGCGCGACCACGCTTCTCGGCCTCGCGTGCTTCGCGCCCCAAGTCCGTCGCTCTCGGCACGTCTTCCTGGCAATCGGCGCGGCTCTGGCCGGCCTGGCGGCATTGACGCTGGCGGACCCCGGGGAGGCGTTGCAAAGCGCGCTGGGACGGGCAAGCTTCATCGCGGCCTTGTTCACGGCGCTGACGGCGATCCGCAGCGCCGCGATCACCGACCCCGGCATCGTGGAATGCGGTCGATTTCTCGCCGGTCAGCCGCCGGGGCGGCGCTATCTCGCCCTGACCCTCGGGGGGCACCTGTTCGGGCTCGTCCTCCTCTACGGGGCGATCTCGCTTCTGGGCGGCCTCGCAACCGAAAGCGTCGCGCGGGAGCGGGACGAGCGGGTCCGCCGCATCCGTACCCGCCGGATGCTGGTCGCGATCCAGCGCGGGTTCATCTCGACGCTGATGTGGTCGCCCCTGACCTTCTCCATGGCGATCACCCTGTCGGTGGTGCCGGGAGCAAGCTGGGCCGGCGCGCTACCGCTCTGCGCGGCCGGCGCCGTGGGACTCGCGGGGCTCGGTTGGGCGCTCGACACGGCTTTCAAGCCTCCCCCGTCCGGCTCACCCGCCGCAGCCCCGGCCGAGGGAGGGTGGATCGCCCATCTGCGGCCCCTCTACCTCCTCCTCGCCGTGATCCTTCTTGCCTCCGGCGCGATCCATTTCGCGGCCGATGTCCGTATCTTCGGCGCGGTCATGGCCATCGTGCCGCTCATCGCGCTGGTCTGGGTCGGCCTTCAACCGGACGCGGCCGGGCACCGCCTGACGACCTCGGCAGGCCGTGCCAGGGACTTCGCGATCCGCGACATACCGAACCTCAATGGCGAGCTGACCCTGCTGATCATGGCCGGCTTCATCGGCACTCTGGGCGGCGCCGTCGCCGCGCCGCTGGTGGCCGCGTCCGGCCTTGATCTCGCGTCCGTTCCAACGCCGCTCCTGCTGGTGGCGCTGTTCTGGATCATCCCCCTGACGGGCCAGATCGGCATGAACCCGATCCTGGCCGTGTCGCTCATAGGCCCATTCCTGCCCGCGCCAGACACCCTGGGCATTTCGCCCGCGCTCATGGTCTTTGCCATCACCGGCGGTTGGGCCCTCAGCGGTGCCACCTCGCCCTATACGGCCTCCGTGCTGCTGGTCGGCACCTATGGCAAGGTCAGCCCCGCACAGGTGGGCTGGCGGTGGAACGGGCTTTACACGCTGGCTTGCGGGGCGCTGATATCAGCCGTGATCCTCCTCATGACGGCGCTCGTCTAGCCATCGATCGGAAGCGTCGTGCAGGCGGAGGGCGTTGCCGCCGCGGCGCGGCGGCAGAAGGCCCGTCGGTCAACCACCGTCGTTCCAGCGCGTCCGGTACAGGTCGAACCGCCGATCGCGCAAGTTGCGCACCGATCCGCGCGCCCGCGCCCACTGAACGGTGGCGAGATTGAGATCCGCGACCACGATCATCTCCACGTTCTCGGAGGCCTCGGCCGCAATGCCGTCCCGGGCGAAAGGAAAGTCGCACGGCGTCAGGATAGCGGACTGGGCGTACTGGATGTCGAGATTGGAGACATTGTCGAGGTTGCCCACCATGCCAGAGGTCACGACGTAGCACTGGTTCTCGACCGCGCGGGCCTGGCAGCAATAGCGCACCCGCAGGTGACCGTGGCGCGTATCGGTATTGTAGGGCACGAACAGTATCCGCGCGCCCTCGTCTGCCAAGCGTCGCGCGGCCTCGGGGAACTCGCTGTCATAGCACACGAGCACGCCCACGGGGCCGCAATCCGTCTCGATCACCTCGATGCTGTCGCCGCCCTTGATGTTCCAGCTCTCGCGCTCGTCGGGCGTCGGGTGCAGCTTCGCTTGCCGATGTACGGTGCCGTCGCGAAGGAAGACATGACAGACGTTCTGGATATCGCCGTCCCCCACCGGGGTGGCGTGGCTTCCGCCGATAATGTTGATCGCGCGCGACAGCGCCATGGCACGAAGCCGCTCGACGAAGGTCTCCGTATGCTCGGTGGCTCGCGCGATGGCCTCGCGTGGCGGCAGCTCGTTGCCCTCGCACGAGAGAAGCTGCAGCGTGAAGTGTTCGGGGAAGACGACGAAATCCGAGCCGTATTCGGAGGCGATGTTGGTGAAGTATTCCACCGTCTGGTAGAATTCCTCCGGATCCTTCAATGTCCGCGCGTTGAGCTGCACGGATGCCACGCGAACCACGTCCGGGTTCGCCCGGGTGATGGACCGCTCCTCCGCGTGCGGGTCGTAATAAGGATTGGGCCAAACCAGCAGCGCCGCATGCCCGCCCGCGGGAATGTCGTCGGGCGCGTAGCGCGGCAGCGCGCGCACCAGCTCGAAGCCATTGCGCATCTGGAAGGTCAGGACGGAATCGCGGATGTCGCCCGACTTGACCGCATCCAGATAGGCCTCGGGTTCCGGGTAGGTCCGCCGATGACGCCGAAACCCCGACATCCGCCCCCCGAAGGCAATTCCCTTGAGCTCCAGGTCGACGCAGAGCCGCTCCCGCGCCTGGTAAAGGCGCTTGCCGATCCGCAGCCGCCGCCGATCGGGGTCGACCATGACCTCCACGCCATAGAGCCAGTCGCCGTTGCCGTTGTGCTGGGAGGCGTAGCCGCCCCCGGTGATCTCGGTCCAGGTATGGGGGGCCATCACCTTGCGCTCGCTCACGATGGTCGAGGCGGCGTAGCCTACGACCTCGCCCTCGTAGGTCGCCACGAAGGTCCCCTCGTGGAACGCGTTGATCTGCCCGGAGACCTGGCCGCGCGTATACGGGACCTCCTCGGGATAGACGCGGCGGGAAAGCTCGATGATCGCGTCCACGTCGCGCAGGGCCGCGTGGCGGATCTCGAGGCGGGTGGTATTTTCCTTGGCCATGGCGCGTCCTGGGAATCTGGGGAGTGGTGGGGCGAGACGGCTTTAGGCGTCCCGCCTCGCGAGGGCAACGGGTCCCGATCCCACGATGTCGTTCGACGCGGCACCTGTCACGGGACCAGGCGGGCATAGACATCGGCCGACGTAGCCGCATCGCTCAAGCCGGGGATCTCGCGCGCCATGTCCTGCACGCCGCACCACGGCCCGTGGAGGGTCCGGCTTTCGCCGAGGCTGAGGGCAAACTCGTAACGCGCCGAGCCGGTCGAGACAGGCGAGCCCGACCTACCGGCTCAGGCTGGTGACCTCGAAGGACAGGGCGGAAGGTTCACGCGTCAGACCTTCCAGGACCTCTGCCTCGACCCCCTCCACCAGGCCCGGAAGGCCAAAGCCGCGAGCGCTCCTCCGGGCGCATCCATCTGCTGCGCCCTTCTCGCGTCCGTCCTGGTGGCAGGCGACGCGGGTTTTGGACCTGGACCGGCGTTGATGGTGTAACCGCCCCCCGACGGCATCGATGTGCCACGGTGGGTCTGTATGGATCCACGGAGGGGAGCG
>CANMTR010000043.1 GCA_947500825.1 uncultured Paracoccaceae bacterium
AGCTGGTCTCCATCGCAGATACCAGCTTGAATCACGCCTCCCGCCTGACGTGAATCCCTTTTGTCAACACGGCCTAGTCGACGGTGGAGGAAAAATCCCGTGGCAGGTCAGTTCAGTCACACCATCACTCCCATCTTGACCGTCGCTGAGCGGAGATCGGGCCGGTCAGATGTCGAACATATCCGCCAGCCCGACGTAACTCGGGCCCGCCAAGCGCCCGATGAGGTCGAGCCGGCTGGTATCGACGCGCATGGTCTCTAAGTCGATCACGTCGTCGCGAAAATGCAGATGGCGCACGAGGCCAAGGACGATCTGCCGGGAGACGGAGATCTCCAGTGTAGTGTGCCGGACGCATTCGAACGCAGCCGGGGTCGCTTCCAGCCGCGGTGGCGCCACGGCCGTCGAGGGGATCGTCGAAAGTCCGGTGCGGACCGGCTCCTCGATGCCGAAAGGCATGGCTTCGGCACAGGCCTTCATCGGTTTGCCCAAGGCTCGGTCCACCAGATTGACGACGAATTCGCCGCTCTCACGGATGTTGCGCGAGGTATCCTTAAAGCTGCCGTCGTCGTTGCTTTCCAGGCCGATCGCCACCACTCCGGGATCGGCGGAGAGCACGTTGAAGAAGGAGAAGGGCGCCGCGTTGACCTTTCCCGCCGTCGAGAGGGTGGTAATAAGCGCGATCGGACGCGGCACCACGGCCCCGCTCAGGAGCTTGTAGCGATCGCGCGGGTCGAGCGCGTCGTGATCGTAGGAGATCCATCCCATGGCTTAGTTGCCCATCAGGCCGGGCAGCCAGAGCACGATCCCGGGGAAGTAGATGATTAGCGCGATGAAGGCCAAGAACGCGCCCATGAACGGGGCGACGCCGATGAAAACGTCGTTGATGTCGCTACCGCGCGGCCGCAAGTTCTGGATCACGTAGAGGTTCAGGCCCACCGGCGGTGTGATCAGCGACAGCTCCATCATCGTGGTCAGGAAGATGCCGAACCACAGCGGGTCGAACCCGGCCGCGACCACGATCGGCACGACGATCCCGATCGTCGTGACCATCATCGCCACGGCTTCGAGGAAGCAGCCCAGAAGGAGATAGAACAGCACCAAGAGCCAGATCAGCGCGTAGGGCGACAGGCCGGCGTCCGATATCGCGCGAGAGGCGTTCTGCGGCAGGCCCAGGATGGAGATGACGAAGTTCAGGCAGAACGCCGAGACGATGATCAGCAGGATCATCGAGGTGGTCCGGAACGCGCCCTTGAAGGCCGCGTGCAGCATGGCGACCGACAGCTTGCCGTTCATCGCCACTAGGATCAGGGCGCAGACAATCCCCAGCGCCGCGGCCTCCGTCGGCGTCGCGAGGCCGCCGTAGATGCTTCCCATGATGACAAAGAAAACCACGAAGGTGGGGACGATCTCCCGCAGGGCGCGGATCTTCTCGCGCAGGGGCAGGCGCGTGGCGGCGGCCTTAGGCGGAGCTACGAAGATCGACACCACAACGATGGCCAGCGACATGAAGGTTGCGAGGATCAAGCCGGGCACGACCGCGGCCACGAAGAGCTCGCCGACGGAGATGTCGGCGAGAGTGCCGTAGACGATCATCAGGATACTGGGCGGGATGAGGACCCCCAGCGTGCCGCCGGCGGCGAGCGATCCGAAGGTCATGCGCTCGTTGTAGCCGCGCTCCTCCAGCGTGGGGATCGCCACGGTGCCGATGGTGGCGGCGGTCGCGACGCTGGAGCCAGAGGTCGCGGCGAAGAGGGTGCTGGCGACGGTGTTGGTGTGCAGCAAGCCGCCGGGCCAGCGCTCCATCCAAACGGCCAGGGAGGAATAGAGTTTGTCGGCCACACCGCCGCGCAATAGGATCTCGCCCAGGAGCACGAAGAGCGGGATCGCGACGAGGGCGAACTCGTTCATCCGGTCCCAGGCGATGAAGCCCAGCGAGTCGATGAGGACGCCTCCGCCGACGATCAGATCGGCGCCGACGGCCAGGAGCACGATGGCGCTCGCCACATGCAGCCCGAAGAACAACAGGACCAGCAGCCCGCTGACGAAGAAAAGTGCGATCAGCATGTCATTCTACTCCACCGACGCCTTCGACCACCTCAGCGGCCTCGTCGGAATTGTGGTCAAGCGTCTCGCGCAGGGTAGCCTCGTCGCGCGTGACAGCGGCGAGGAGGACGCGCAGCAGCCGCACGAGAATGGCGGCGAGGAAGATGGTTAGCCCGATGGCCCAGATGCCCTGGGGAAGGTAGAGCGGGGTTCGCAGTGGGGTGTTGGCGAAGGCGCCGAACTGCCACGATTCCAGCGTCACGGACCAGGCGCCCGAGGCCAGGTACCACGCCGTCGCGCCTAGGGTCGCAACCGCTAGGACCGAGGAGGCTCGGAACAGAAGCCGCGGCAGCCGCCGCACCAGCAGGTCGATGCGGATATGGGCGTGGTCGTAAAAGCAGAACGCCATTCCCAGCGCCGAGGTCACGGCGAGGGCGTAGCCGCCGTACTCGTCGATCCCCTGCAGTGAAAGACTGAACGCTTTGCGCAACACCACTTCAAGGCAGATGGCGAAAGACAGCGCGACGAGAAGCCAGCCTCCGAGGATGCAGGCGGCCGAGGAGACCGCGCCAAGCGCGGTCTCCAGCGTGTTTACGATGCGTTTCATGTGTGTCTCCCGCTGCCGGTCGGATCAGTCGGAAATACCGATCACCTGGCCGATCGTTTCGTCGAACCGTTCGCCGCATTCGGGGAAGGTGGCGTTGCAGCTCTCCTTCCAGCGGGGAATGACGACCGTCTTCAGGATCTCGTCGAGTGCCGCGCGGTCCTGCTCGGAGACGTCCGCGTAGGTCATGTCTCCGGCCTCCCCGCCGAGATCGCACGCGCCTTCGCCGGTCGCGCAGCGGATGCCCTGCTCATGGACGGCGGGGGCCATCTCCCAAAGCTCGTCCTCCGCCGTTTCCAGCTTGCCACGGATCAGTTCGCGGTCGTCCTCACTGAGCGACTCCCAGAAATCGCGGTTAGCAACTTGGATGACCTGCGAATAGCCTCCCAGCGGCAGGTCATAGAGCGAACTGGTGACCTCGTGCCACTTGTTGCGGTAGCCGAAGGTGCTGCCGGTGGTGCCGCAATCGACGAGGCCGCGCTGCAGCCCTTGGTAGACCTCACCGCCGGTCAGATCGACGGCGGTGGCGTCGAGTTCCTCCAGCGTGTCGGCGGCGTGCGCGCCGCTGACACGCACCTTGTGGCCGGCCAGACCGTCGAGGCCCTCGACCTGGTCACCGCAAAAGAGGATTTGCGGGTTGAAGGGCCAGTGGGTCAGGAAGACGCCGTTGTAGGGCTCGACGCGCTCGGCCAACACGTCGCGGTAGGAGTCCGATATTTCGCGGAGCGTCTCGAAGTCGTAGGCGATGCCGGGCAGGTCGACGGCCACGAGGGAAGGCTCGTCCCCGCTGACGTAGCTGACAGAGACGGTCATGATGTCGAAGGTGCCGCGCCGTAGGAAGCGCAGTGCCTGGTCGCCCTTAATGCCGGCTTCGTTGAGGGTGAGATACTGGGTGGTGATCCGCCCGTCCGTTTCCTCTTCAATGTTTTGCCAAACCTGCTTGTCGACATTGTCGACCTGGGGCTGGTTGCCCCAAAAACCGAGTACTCGGATGCTGACGTCTTCTGCTTCCTGGGCCGAGCCGGTGGTCGCCGCGGCCGCTAGGCAACCTGCGATAAATACCTTTTTCATTCTTGTTTCCTTCCTGTCGGTTTCTTTTTTTAGAGAATTTCCGCGCCGAAGTTTCGGGCGGGATCGACCTCGCGGACGAGCTTGCCGCGCGGCTGCGCGAGTTCGGAGCGCTCGCGCGGGATGAAAGTGCCGCTGCCCGGCTCAGCGCAGAGCTTGCCACCGTCCACCACGACCCGGCCGCGATTGATCACCGTCGTCGGCCAGCCGGTCAGGCTCTTGCCGGCATAGGGGCTGTATCCAACGTTGTCGTGCAGGTCGCTCCAGTCCACCACGTATTCGAGGTCGGGATCCCAGATCGCCAGATCCGCGTCGGCGCCGACGGCGATCGTCCCCTTGCGCGGGAACAGCCCGTAGAGCCGGGCCGCGTTGGTCGAGGTGAGTTCGACGAAGCGGTGGATGTCGATCCGCCCCGTCCGCACGCCCTCGGAGAACAGCAGCGGCATCCGCAGCTCGATACCCGGAATGCCGTTGGCGATCTTGTTGAAGGGCGCCTCGGGACCGGCCTGCAGCTTGGCGGTCTCGTCGAACCGGTAGGGTGCATGGTCGGAGGAGACGACCTGGAAGGTGCCGTTCTCAATACCGGTCCAGATCGCCTCCTGGGAGACCGCGTCGCGCGGCGGCGGGCTGCAGCAGAACATCGCCCCCTCCATGCCCTGCCGGTCGAGATCCTCGACGGTCAGGAATAGGTATTGCGGGCAGGTCTCGCCGTAGATCTTCAGCCCCTTGCTCTGCGCGTCGCGGATGGCGGCGGTAGCATGTTGGCAGGAGACGTGGACGACGAGGAGCGGCTGGTCCACGAGCTCGGCGAGGCTGATGGCGCGGTTCGTCGCCTCGCCCTCGCCGATGCGGGAATGGCTGATGCCGTGGTATTTCGGCGCCTTGTTGCCGGCGTCGAGTAGCCGCTTGGTCAGCCAACGGATCATGTCGTGATTCTCAGCGTGGACCATGACGAGAGCGCCTTCGCGGCGGGCTACGCTCATCACGTCGAGGATCTGGTAGTCGTCGAGCTTCAGAAGATCGTAGGTGGTGTAGACCTTGAACGACCTCAGCCCCTTCTCGATGAGCTGAGGCAGCTCGGTGGCGAGCACCCGCTCCGTCGCGTCGGAAACGATTAGGTGGTAGGAGTAGTCGATAACCGACTTCGCGGCGGCGCGCGCCTCGTAGTCGGCGACCACGTCGAGCAGGGACTGCCCCTTGTGCTGGGCGGCGAAGGGCATGATCGTCGTGTTGCCGCCGAAGGCCGCCGAAATGGACCCGCTCTCAAAGTCGTCCGAGGTCATGATGCCGAGTGAGGAGGACTGCTCGATATGGCAGTGAGCTTCGATCCCACCCGGCAGCACCAAGCGGCCGGTGGCATCGATTTCGCGGGGTGCTTCGGGTAGACCCTTCATCAAAGCCGCGATCTTGCCGTCCCGAATTCCGACATCGCAGTCTGTATGTTCCGAAGCGGTAACAATCGTTCCGTTCCTGACCACCAAGTCGAATTCCATCTCTGCTCTCCTCAAGTTTCCCAAGCTCTCGTATCGCTCAGATGCAGGTCCGGCGCGGGTGCCCGAACCCCCGTGGCGCGCGTTTCATCCCACCAGGTGACACAGTGGTCTGCGAGCGCGTCTGTCGGGTCGAGAAGGGTCATGCCAACGTCGCTTGTCGGACCCAGCACCACCGGTATTTCGGTGCAGGCCATGATCGTGGAAGTTGCGCCCGTCGCTGCCAGCCGGCGCGCCGCCTCTATCAGCAAGTCGGTGCCCCGTTCCAAATGGCCTGCCTTGACGGCGACAATCCCGGGGGAGACCAGCTTTTCCTGATCGGCCGCGTCAGGCACGAGGATACGGTATCCACGCTCCGTCTCTAGGCGCCGCTGGTAGATCCGCCCGAGGACCGTTCCGGCAGTCGCCATGAGTCCGACCGGGCCCAAGCGGGCGGGGGCCTCCAGCCGGGTCGCGACTGCGTCGGCGATATGGAAGATCGGCACGGGGCTGATCCCGGCAAGCTCGCGATACCAGAAATGCGCCGTGTTGCATGGGATTGCGATGGCCGTCGCCCCCGCCGTCACGAGTTCGCGCACGCCTTCGAACAAGGCAGGTAGGGGGGAGGGGGCGTCCCCCAAAATTGCCGCTGACCGGTCGGGGATCTGCGGCACGGAGCGGATCACGGTGGCCACATGGTCTTGGTCGGTGGTTGCCTCAGTCGCCGCGACGAGCTTGAGGAAGAAATCCGCCGTCGCACGCGGCCCCATGCCGCCTAGCACGCCCAGTTTGCCGGGAGATGCTGCCTCCGTCATGGCCGGCCGCCACGCGGCGGCGTGCCAAAACCGCCGATGATCGCCGTCCGGGCTGCGGCGGCCGCGACAAGAGAGGGGTCGAGTACCGTCGTGCCGATTTCAGCGGCGACGGCGCGGGCGAACCTAGACATGCCGCAACAGCCGAGGATCAAGATCTCCGCCCCGTCCTTCTCGATCAGGTCGCGCGCGGTCAGGAGCAGTTTCTCAAGCACCTCGTCGGCTCCGAGATCGGCTATCGAAACATCGGCCGCCCGGTCGCCAGCCACGATCCCGGCTAGGTCCGACGCCCGCGCAGCGGCGTTATGGCGGGCCACCGAGGCTGATCGGAGCGAGATGACGCCCGCCTTGCAACCGATGGCCGCGGCATAGCCCAACGTGGCTTGGGCCGCACCGAATACGGGCACGTCGAGGATCTCGCGCAGGGAATGGACGCCTGGATCGGAGTAGCAGGCAACGACGATTCCGTCGTATCCTTCTATTCCGCGCTCCGCCCAGTCCAGAAGCGGACCGATGAGGAGGTCGGCATCTCGCTGGGTTAGCACACCCGGTGGACCGCCTGCGAGCGTTTCGCAGGCAATGTCGAGATCGGCGCTACGTAATGGCTCGACCGCCACCGAGATATCGTCGGTCACCCGCTGCGTCGCATTGGGATTTATGAGGACAAGTCGGCGCGTCATTTGGGTAGGATCACGCCGGTCTGCTCAACGATGCGGCCGTAATGCTCCGGCCGGCGGTGGCGTGCGAAATCGAAGATCGTCTTCTTGTAGAAAACGGTGTCGTCGAGGTCGCAATCAGCGGTGATCAACTCGTCGCCTTCGGTCTCGGCACGAGCCAGGATGCGGCCGCTCGGATGCACGATGACGGAGCCGCCGATCAGGTGATTTCCATCCTCGTTGCCAGCCTTGGCGATGGCGGCGACGAAGGTGGCGTTTTGATAGGCGCCGGCCTGGACCGACAGGTCGCTGTGGAACAGCCGTTCCTGCGGGCCTTCCTCGGGGCGCTGGGAATTGGTCGAGGGCGTGTTGTAGCCGAGCGCGACGAACTCGACGCCTTGCAGGCCCATGACCCTGTAGGTCTCGGGCCAGCGGCGGTCGTTGCACAGGCACATTCCGAAGATGCCGCCCATGGCGCGCCAGACCGGGAAGCCGAGGTCGCCGGGCTCGAAATAGTATTTCTCGAGGTGCTGGAAGGTCCGCTCAGGGTCATATTCGGCGTGGCCTGGCAGGTGGATCTTGCGGTACTTGCCGACGATCGCGCCGGTGCCGTCGACGAGGATCGAGGTGTTGAAGCGGTGTGTGCGGTCGCCCTCCCGCGCGACCTCGGCATAGCCCAGATAGAAGCCGATGCCGTATTGCGCGGCCTTGTCGAACAGGGGGCGGGTGGTCGCGTCCGGCATCTCGGCCTCGTAGAACGCGCTGAATTCGGCTGCGTCCTCGACGTAGTAGCGCGGGAAGAAAGTGGTCAGCGCCAGCTCGGGGAAGACGACGAAACCACATCCTTCCGCATGGGCCCGATCGAGAAGGGTCACCATGCGCGCGACGGCAGAGTCCTTGCTCTCATCTCGCTGTATGGGGCCAAGCTGGGCACCGCCCACTTTGATCCTGCGGCTCATGCGTCATCACTCCCGAAACTGCGATCCCAATCAGTCTTGAAGTGACAGCCGTATCAATTCCAATTACAAAGAAACTGCTATGGTATAAGTATGGTTTATACATGCGCCTGCGTCATCTCGAGATCTTCAAGGCTGTCATGGAGACGGGGACGACATCCCGCGCGGCCGAGTTGTTGGTCGTGTCGCAGCCGGCGGTCTCGGGCCAGTTGCGCCAGTTCGAAGCCCAGCTCGGGCTCGACCTGTTCGAGCGGCGGAGCGGGCGGCTGGTGCCGACGGAGGAGGCCCACCAGCTCTACGAGAAGGCCCGCGCGGCCTTCGATGGCTTCCAGGCCGTCGAACGGTTTGGCAGGGGCCTGCGGCAGGGAACGGCGGGCCGGTTGAACTTCGCTTGCAGCCCAACCATCGCCTACGGCCCGCTTCCCAGGGCGGTCGATACATTCGAGCGCGCCTACCCTGAGGTGCCCATCTCGTTCGACACGCCTTCGAACGAACGCATTATCGCGATGATCCTGAGCGAGAGCGCCGAGTTCGGTCTGACGATCGCTCCCCTGAAGAACCCGTTCCTAGAGATTCGCATGCTTAAGTCCTCGCCGGTCTGCTATGCATGGCCGAAGGCGTGGAACGTCCATCACGGCCCGGGGCCGATCAAGGTAGGCCGAATTCCACAGGACCGGCTGATCCTCTATCCCCAGACGGAAGGCATTGGCCAGATCATGCATGCCGTCTTCCACGATCACGGTCTCGACGCCCGGCCCTGGATCGAGGTCAGATACGTCTGGAATGCCCTGCGCTTCGTGGAGACCGGACACGGCGCAACGCTGACCGACCAAGTCAGCGCGGAGGCGGCCAGCTCCCGGCTGATCGACTTCCGCCGCCTCGACACCGAGAGGCGCATCCCTTGGATCGTCACCCACCGTAAGGGTCACACCCTGTCGATCGCCGCGCGGAACTTCCTTGATAAGCTGCGTATTCGCTGAGCGGCGGTTCAGCGCGCTGACCCGAGAACCAGTCGCAGCGCGCCGGAGGGGGTACAGGTTTCGGTGTCGGTGCCGTCGGGCAGACGGCGGATGAAGGTCAGCGCGGTCGTCGCACGGCCCTCGCACATCATGCCCAGGTGCCAGACCCCTTCGCGCAGCACGATGGCCTGGCCCGGACGGGCGCGGAACGCCCTGAACACCCCGGAACGGACGGGAGCCGGGCCTGGGGGCGCCACGAGGCAAACAAGGGGGATGTCGCCGAGGGGTACGAAGGCCTGCACCGAGAAGGGGTGCCGCTCCGGTTCGGGCGTGAAGGTCCGCGAGAGCGTGATGGGGTAGAGCGTAATGAACCGCAGCGCTGCCTCGCCCCGCGTGGGGTCCCGGGCCAGCCGTGTAGGGAGGTCGACGCGGCCGCCGCGCGTTGGCGGATCGATCAGTTCGCCGAAGGGGGCAAAGCTGTCCGCGTCGATATCCTCGACTGGGACGGGGAGGGTGGAATCGGTCGGTAAGTTGGTCATGGACTTTCGGGCTTTAAAGGCGGTGGACTGCGCGAGGGAAGTCAGAGAGAGCGGACTGGATCCGCGCTGGTCTTGGCCTTTGAAACTGGTCTGGTCTTGCAGCGAATTTTCGGGAACATGGAGTTCACCCCGTCTATGTTCCGAGCTTCGTGCGACTTTTCGGGCTGGTTTCAGTTGGGCTGTACAGGCACTCGGCATCAAGTTTCTGAGCGCCGAGTGCGGCCGCTCATTATATTCGATCCTTATTTTGGCGAGGCCACGTTCATGGGCCCGAGATCCTTCTGAAAGATCATCAGATCTCCTCCCGGTCGCCGAATGTCTCCCGCGTGGCGACGTCCTCCGGCCGGTTCTAGATAGCGCGATACAGTGGAAACACGATGCCGCGCGGCTTGCGGACGTGGCGGGGTCGGCGCCGTTTGCGCCTCTGAGGAGATAGCGTGCAAGGTCCTCGCTCCGACCGCCCCGGGAATAGACGTAGGCATAGATCGTCTCGTGGGGGACTGTTGCGTTACCCGGCCTTGACCGAAAGTTGGTTACTCTTCCGGTCTTTCAGGCTGCTTCACCGAAGAGATCCTGGACAAACTGAATTTCCCCACGAACTCCGGCGCCTTGTTCGAGACATGGCCGTCATTGATGGTTCGGATCGCCTCGACCGCTATCAGTGTCGCCTTGGCGGATCGTAACGAGCGGAACGATTGCCGTGTCCCGAGCAAGCGCTTCGAGGCTCTGACCCTCTGTCCATACTCGCGCGCAGACCAAGATCATGGCCAATTTTCCACAAACCTCCCAAAACTCCTGTACTTTGGAACGGGGTTTGCGGAGCAATCAAGCCATTGATGTAGCCAGGGTAGGCCGGGCCGTTCTAAAATGGCCTTTTATGGGCGGCGGTGACGCCGCTTCTTCCAAACGAGCCGGCCAAGCCGAAGGATGGCCGACCGAGATTTGGTGACCGCGATGCCCTGCGGAGTATCGTGTTCATGCTGAAATCCGGCATCCCTTGGGAAATGCTTTCCCGCGGGGCGGCAGAACCACGAGCGGCAGACCCTGAACCGATATATGATGGTCGAGGCTTTCGACCGCATCGACGCCGTAGAGACCGATCCCTTCCTCAGCATTTCAACCGAAGCCGCGTGATCATGACACTGGGCCCTCCCTAAATTTCCACCCCCTTGACGGGCGTGACCTGCTTGCCGTCCAGCCGCCGTCGGCGGGGAATCCAACGCATCGCGTCCACCACGAAGCTTGGGTGCTTGAAGTCACTTGGGGCTAGGTCGATAGGTTGACGCACCGATTGACCGGACCGGAGTGGGCTATCCACCCAGGAAGGGATACGACATTCTCGATGCGATCTCGACAATAGTCCCGGTCTATCTGCTGATGGCCTTGGGGTTCCTGTGCGTCCGCACGGGATACGTGCCTGGTGACACAGTTCCGGGTCTGAGCCGCTTCACGCTCAGGATATGCCTGCCGGCGCTGATCTTCTCGGCGGTGGCTTTGTCCGGGTCGGACCAGGCCCTCGATATGGGCATCGCACTTGCCTATCTCGCCGGGTCCCTGGCCACCCTCCTTGTCGGGGTCTTCGTGACGGGAGTGATCCTGGGCACGCCGACTTCTCGTGCCTGGATCCTGGGGCTCGGAGCGGGCGTGTCGAACAGCGGGTTCATGGGATATCCCATAGCCGCGCTTCTGATCGGGCCGGACCAGGCCGCGCGCTTCTTCGCCATCGCCGTGATCGTGGAGAACGTGGCGCTCCTGCCGCTGGGGATCGTGGCCGCGGACGTTTCCCGCAATGCCGGCGGGGCCATGATGGCGCAGGTGCGGAACATGGGTATGTCGGCTCTTCGCAACCCGCTTCTCTTGAGCGTGATCGCAGGCCTCGCGGTACGGCTGTCTGACGTGGCCCTGCCGGTGCCAGTGTCCGGCGCGGTCGAGATGCTGGCGGATGTCGCTCCAGCGGTCGCCCTCTTCGTCGTCGGCGCGACCTTGGCACGGTATCCGATCGACGCCTCGGAGATCGGATCTTCGGCGAGCACCGTGCTCGGCAAGCTCTTCCTGCACCCGGCACTGGTTCTCGGGGCGGTCGCAGTAATGCCCGTAGAGGGCTCGGACCTGGTCGGAACGGCGGTCCTGTTCGCCGCGATGCCCATGGTCTCCATCTTCCCGATCCTCGGGGAGCCGTTCGGAATGGCTCGTCTGTGCGCCACGTGCCTGGTTGGCGCGGTGACGCTCTCGTTCGTGACGATATGGGGGTGGGGGACGCTGGTGGCGGTCTAGCTGGGTTGCCCCATGCGGTCGATGTCCCCGATCAGCTCCGCGGCGACGGCGAGGCTTCTCGCGGCGGCGACGGCGAGGCCGGGCAGGGACATCCACTCGAGCGCCCAGGCGGCGCCGGAGCGTTCCTGTTCGTGGATCTGGGCCTGGTGGACGCCGCAGACCTGGGTGGCGGCGTGGCGCGCGAGGGTGACGAGAAGCTCCGCCCGGATGGGGTTCTGCTTGTGGGGCATGGCCGAGGAGCCGCCCCCGCCCGCGAGGGCGACCTCGTCGATCCCCTGCTGGGCCATCAGGCAGATGTCCTGCCCGATCTTGCCGACGCTGCCGGCGATCAGCGACAGGAAACCGGCGTAGTCCGCGACCCCGTCCCGGGCGGCGTGCCAGGCGCGGTCGGTGGGCGCGAGGCCCAGCTCGGCCGAGAGGGAGGCGATCACCGCGTCCGCGTCCTGCCCCAGGGCAGCGCGGTCGCCGGCGGCGCCGCCGACCTGGAGACGCTCCACCCGGGGGCGGAGCTGCGCCAGCCGCTCGACGTGGCGGGGCATGGGATCGGCCCAGGCGGCGATCCGGTCGCTCGCGGTGATGACCGTCGCCGCCTGCATCCGCGTGCGGCCCATGAGGGGGCGGTCCCCGAACCGGGCGGTGAGGTCCGACAGCGCCACCTCCAGCGCGTCGAGACGCTCCGCCAGCAGGTCGGAGGTCTCGCGGAGGGTGAGGGCGAGCGCGGTGTCCATGATGTCCTGCGACGTGGCGCCCGCGTGGACGGCTCCGGCCGCGTCCCCGGCCGCGTCCTTCAGGGCCCGGACCAGGGCGGGGACGGGCAGGCCGTCCGTCGCGGTGCCCGCGCGCAGGAAGTCCGCGTCGGGGGGCCAGGACAGGATCGCCGCCGCGGCCCGTTCGGCCGTGTCGGGCGCCACCCGGCCCGCGGCGGCCAGGCCGCGGGACCAGGCCGCCTCGACCGCCAGCATGTGGCCCAGCTGGCGGTCCGGCGACCAGATCGCCCGGGCCGCCTCGTCGGCGAAGAGCCCGCCGAGCCACGGATGGTCGAAGACGGAGATCATCCGATCCGGGCGGCCAGGTCGCCGATCGCGCGGGCGACCGCATCGGGGGCCTCGATGCAGGGCAGGTGGCCCACATCCGCGACCTCGCGG
>CANMTR010000044.1 GCA_947500825.1 uncultured Paracoccaceae bacterium
GTTCCACGTCAAAGGAATAGGACGGATCAAGCGCCAGGAACGACATCGGAAGGGAATGGGGCGTAGGCCTCGCTTACGCAGAATCTCGTTTCGTGCGATGGTGGCCTGCCCCTATCGAGTGGTCCGGTTTTCAGTCTTAGAAAGCCTAACAGAACCGCTTGATCGGCCTGATGCAGATGAGGGCGGCGGCAAAGGTGGTGAAGGCTCTGTGGATGTCGGCGCGGCGCTCGTAACGGGTGGCGAGGCGTCTGGACCTGGCCAAGGTGCTGTTCCACGACCCAGCGATGCCGACCGAGAGGCGCGGAACTCTCGATCCCCTTGCGGGCAATGCAGGTCGCGATGTTCCGGGCGCGGCACGCCCTACGGCCTCGGTGACTGTCGTAGGCGCTGTCGGCGTGCAGTTTGGTCGGCCTGACCCAAGCCCCGCATCTTCCTCCAGTTTCGGGTAGAGTCCGCTCCGACGAGGAGACGGACGATGAAGCGATCAAGGTTCAACGAGAAACAGATCATCGGCATCGTGAAGGAGCAGGAAGCGGGCATGACGACGGCTGACGTGTGCCGCAAGCACGGCGACGTTCTACGAGTGGAAGCCCCGGTATGGCGGCCTTGCGATGTCCGAGGCCCGGCGGCTGAAGGCGCTCGGGGACAAGAACGCGAAGCTGAAGAAGCTCCTCGCCGAAGCCATGCTCGACAACGCGATCCTGAGGGATGCCGCGTCAAAAAACGGTAGCGCCCGGTGTGAAACGGGAGGCGGTAGCGCGCGTCATGGAGATCCACGGGATGAGCCAGCACCGGGCGTGCCAGGTGCTGGCTATGGATCGGTCGAGCGCGCGCTATCGCGAGCCGTGCGACCGGACGATGCCGAGGCAAGGGCCGCGATGAAGGCGGTTGCGGCCGGGCGACGGCGCTTCGGATACCGGCGCCTCCATATCGTGCTCGAGCGGCAGGGGATCGCGATGGAACCTCAAGAGGCTCCGGCGGCTCTACCGCGAGGAGAAGCTCCAGGTGGGCCGCAGGGGCGGCCGGAAGCGCGCTCTCGGGACACGAAGGCCAATGTCGGTGCCGGATTCCCCAAACGTCCGCTGGAGCCTCGATTTCGTCAGCGACGCCCTTGCCGATGGGCGTCGGTTCCGGGTTCTGGCCGTGGTCGACGATTATAGCCGGGAATGCCTGGCCCTGGTCGCGCTCGTTATCGTCGCTTGGACCATGTGTAGATGGCTCCCGCGTGGCAAGGGCGAGCGAGGCCGCAATCGCCGAGGCTCGGGAAGAGCATGACACGGCGGCTGCCGCCCGGGCGAAGACCCGCCCTCCGCGTCGGCCGCGCACGTCCCGGGGTCTCCCGAAGGAGCTTCCGCGCGAGGAGCGGGTGATCGAGCCGAAGGAGCTCGCCTGTCCCTGCGGGTGCGGCGACATGGTCCGTATCCGGCGTCGTGCTGGAAGCACGCCTTTGGCGTGACGACCGATCCGAACGCCTCGACATCACCCCCGCCCAGTTCCGCGCCCTCGTCACGGTGCGTCCCCGCCACGCTTGTCCGAAGGGGCGGGCCGGCGTCGTGCAGGAGAAGGCACCACCGGCACTGATCGAGGGCAGCCTTCCCACCGAGGCCAAGGTCGCCCACGTCCTCGTCTCCAAGTATTCCGAACATCGTCCCCTGTATCGCCAGGCCCAGGTCATGGCGCGGCATGGTCTCTCAATAGACCGCTCCACGCTTGCTGACGGGACCAGGCCGCGCCGCCTTCCACTTTGCTCCGATCGTTAACCGAATGGCCGCACTGCTGAAGCGGTCGAACAAGCTGTTCATGGGCGAGACCACCGCCCCGGTGCTCGACCCCGGCCGGGGACGGACGAAGACCGGCTATCTCTGGGCGATGCTGCGCGACAACCGGCCATGGGCGGGGACGATCCGCCCGGGGTGGTCTTCACCTATGCACCGGGACGGGGTGGCGCCCATGCGGAACGGATGCTGGAGGGGGGCGAGGGCATCCTCCAGGTCGACGGCGATGGCGGCTACAACCGGCTGGCCGATGATCGGCGCGCGCATGGGGCCCCGCTCCGGCTCGCCTATTGCCGGGCCCATGCGCGGCGCGAGATCATCAAGGCCAGACCGAAGGCAGGCTCGCTGGTCGCCGAGGGAGGCGCTGACCCGCATCGCCGCGCTCTACGGTATCGAGAAGAACATCCGCGGCCAGGGGCCGGATCAGCGCCGCACCGTGCGGCAGGAGCAATCCGTGCCGCTGCTCGCCGAGCTCGAGGCATGGCTCCGCGCCCAGGCCGTGCGACTGTCGCGCAAGTCCGGGATGGGCAAGGCCGGCGCCCATATCTTGAGCCGCTGGGCCGGACTGACCCTCTTCACCGGGGACGGCCGGGTCGAGATGGACAGAAATCTCGTCGAGAACCAGATCCGGCCGCTGGCCCTGGGGCGGAGTGAGGAGGATCAGGGGACAGTCCAGTGGACTGTCCCCCCGACGAACGCCTTCTTCGCCGGCCACGACGAAGGCGCGCAGAACCGGGCCCGGATCGCGTCGCTCATCGCCACTTGCAAGATGAACGGCGTCGAGCGCTTCGCCAACCTGAAGTCAAAGCTGCAGCTCAAACTGCAAACGATCGGGCAGCCTCGGCAGAGGCCACGGGGGCGAACCGCCGCTTACGTTGAACCTGTCGCCGGCGAAGCCGCGGCGACAGATTCCCTCGCCGGTCTCTGCCAGCTCGACCGTGCATTCGCCGAGGCAGAGGAGGGAACGGGGTATCCTGGTTCGGCCGGTCTTCAGGCGTCCGCGAAGGACAGCTGGACCTTGACCGAACGGCTGCGATCCGAGGCTGCTGCGAAGGCCGCATCGGCCTCGGCAAGGGGCCAGAGACCCGTGATCGCGGGCCGGACATCGATGCTGCGGGTGGCGATGGCCTCCGCAGCTTCGGCGAACTCCTCGTCGAAGCGGAACGTGCCCTGGACCGCGATCTCCTTGCCCACCAGCTGGTTCAGCGGCAGCGGGGTTGGACCGGCGGAGCCTACCTGGACCAGTCGGCCGCGCGGGCGGAGGCATTCGATGGCTTGCGCGATGGCCGGGGCCGCGGCGGAACATTCAAAGACCAGATCGATTTGACCGCGGTCGCGGGTCCATTCATCCAACCGAGCGGCCTCTGTCGCTACATTGACGGCGTGATGCGCGCCCATCCGGCGCGCCACCGAAAGGGGCGCGTCCTGCAGGTCGGTCACGAGGATCTCGGCCGCGCCGGCCCGCGCGGCGACGGCGGTGCAGAAGGCGCCAATGGGGCCCGCGCCGGTGACGAGGACGCGGCGCCCCTCGATCTCGCCGGCGAGGCGCGCGGCGTGCAAACAGACGGCCAGCGGCTCGGCGCAGGCGGCCTCACTTACCGAAACGTCGCCCCTCAGGGGCACACATTGCCCCGCGCCCACAACAACCCGGTCGCGGAAGAGACCTTGGGCATGGGGCAGGTACATTGCCGACCCCAGAAACGTCATGTTGGGGCACTGGTTGCGCAGACCGTCGCGGCAGAAGGCGCATTCGCCGCAGGGATGACTCGGGTTCACCGCGACGAGGTCGCCGCGAGAGAGCCCTTCGACCCCTGAACCGACCGCCGCGACGTGGCCGGCCGCCTCGTGGCCGAGGATGATCGGCTCGCGCACGCGGATCGTGCCGATCCCTCCGTCCTGGTAGTAGTGCAGATCCGATCCGCAGATGCCGCCAGCGCCGATGGCGACGGCGACCTCGCCGGGGCCGGGATCGCGGCGCGTCTCGGTTTCCACGCGTAGGTCCCCCTGGGCGTGGAGGCGGCAGATGCGGGTGTCCGGCATCGTGGTCATCTCGGTCTCCTTCGGATCGGGGTCAGCGCAGCAGGGAGGGTAGCCAGGTCGAGATCGCGGGGACGTAGCTGACCAGGAAGAGCACCAGGATGTTCGTCGCGAGGAACGGCAGCACGGCGATGACGACCGGCCCGAGCGGCATCCGCGCGATGCCGGCGCAGACGAAGAGACAGACGCCCACGGGCGGCGTGGTCAGGCCGATCATCAGGTTCAAGACCGCAAAGGTGGCGAAGTGGATCGGGTCGATGCCGACCGCGAAGGCGAGCTGCGACAGCGGTACGAACAGGATGATGAGGGCCGCGATGGTTTCCATGAACATCCCGACGAACAGCAGCAGCAGGTTGATGATCAGGATCACCAGGATGCGACTGTCGGTGAAGGACAGGACCGCATTGGCGAGCATCTGCGGGATGCGCTCGGAGACAAGTATCCACCCGAATACATTGGCAAATCCCACGAGCGCCAGGATACCGGCTGAGGCGATGGCACTGTCGATGACGATAGCGGGCACCTGGCGCCACGGCAGCTCGCGGTAGATCACGCCGCCCACGAGCAGCGCGTAGACGCTCGCAACGATCGCCGTTTCGGTCGGCGTGGCGAGCCCCGACAGAAGCGTGTAAATGATGAGGAACGTCATCGCCAGCGCCCAGGATGCGGAAGCGAAGGACCGCGCGACCTCGCCCCATCCCTGCCATTCCTGGCGAGGAAAATTGCGCCGTCGCGAGATGACGTAGCAGGTCACCATCATCGACAGCCCCAGAAGGATGCCTGGCAGGGCGCCCGCGACGAACATCTGCCCGACCGAGATGCCCGCAAGCGAGCCGACGATGATCATCGGCACCGATGGCGGAATGATGGGTCCCACGGTGGAGGACGCGGCAGTCACCGCGGCCGAGAAGTCCGCTGGATAGCCTGCTTTCTTCATGCCCGGGATCATCACGCTGCCGATGGAGGCCGCGTCGGCCACCGCCGTTCCGGTGATGCCGCCGAAGAGCATGGAGGCGGATATGTTGGTCAATCCGAGGCCGCCGCGGATCCAGCCCACGAGTGCGGTTGCAAAGCGGATGATGCGGGTGGTGATGCCGCCCTGGTTCATCAGGTTGCCCGCCAGGATGAAGCCGGGGATCGACAGCAGCACGAAGACGTCCATGCCGGCGAACATCTTCTGCGGGATTACCACGGGGTTCAGCCCGGCGAAGAGGATGTAGGCCAGCGAGGACAGGCCCAGCGTGACTGCTACAGGCACGCCGACGACGAGCCCGAGGGCGAAGACGATGAAGAGAATAGCGACGTCCATGGTCTACACGTCCTCCAGTTCGTCGAGATTGGTGGGTCGCCCGTCGGTCGTACCCGCGAACATGCCTACGATCCTGAGGACCGCGAAGAAGGTCAGCAGCGCCAGCATGAGGAAGATCGAGAAGTGAACCCATGCCATGCTGATGCCGAGGGCGGGCGAGGTCTGGAACCACCCGATGGCGGTGAAGCGCCACGCCATCGGCAGAAGGTAGAGGCCCAGGAACGCGACCGCGATCGCCGAGATCAGACGGCAGAACCAGGCGGCCCGGGATGGCAGCGCCTCGGCCACCATATCGACGTTCACGAGCTCGCCCGTCCTTAGCGAGAGCCCCGCGCCAATGGCCGCGAGATAAAGAAGTGCGAAGCGCGTCAGCTCCTCCGTCCAGGCCGGGGACGCGCCGCCTATGCGCCCCACCACCTGCCACAGGACCGCTACGATGAGGATTAGGAACGAGATGCCGACAGCCACGCGGAACACCGAGACGACCGTCGATTGAATGAAGTCAACGAAACGCATGGCGATCCTCCGGTCGCTGTGGGATGGGATGCCGCCTGTCGGGGCGGCGAAGGGGCCCACGGCCCCCTCGCGGATCAGTTGGATGAGCTGCCGTTCGACGCGCTCTGCTCGAAGAGCTGTTCCACCGTCGGGCGGATATCATCGGAGACGTTGTCGAGCACCGCACCGCGCGCCGCTTCGGCGAAGGCGGCGTTATCCACCTCGACGAAGGTCATGCCCTGCTCCTCGAGGTATTGACGATCGGTCTCGAGGCTCTCGAGGAATAGCTCGCGCTCGTAGTCCTGGGCGATCTGCGCGGCCTCCTCGATGGCGGACTGGTCCTCCTCGGAAAGCTGGTTCCAGGTCTGTTCCGCGATGGTCAGATAGATCCAGGACCGCACGTGATCGGTCATGTTCACGTGGCTTTGCACCTCGCTGAAGCTCGCCGAGCGGATCAGGGCGAGCGGGTTCTACTGCCCCTCGATGGTACCGTTCTGCAGCGAGGTGAAGACCTCGGAAAACGCCATGGGCGTCGGTTGCGCACCGAGCGCGGACCAGACATTGACGAAAAGCGGCACGTTCGGCACGCGCATCCGCAACCCGTTCAGGTCCTCCGGCGTCTCGATGGCGCGGTTCGCGGTCAGCTCGCGGGGACCGCGGGCGAAATAGGCGATCGGCCGAACCTGCGCGCGCTCGATGATCTCCTGCTCGATCTCGTCGCCGATCTCTCCCGACGCCACCTCGTCCATCTGTTCGAGCGAGGAATAGGCGTAGGGCACCGCCAAGAGAGCGGCCATGGGCGACCAGTTCTGCAGGCTCTCGCCGGTGATCGTCATATCGACCGTGCCAAGCTGCATCCCGTTGATGAGGTCGATCTCGCGCCCGAGGGAGTCGTTCGGATAGACCTCGACGGCGATCCGGCCTTCGGTCAGGTTCTCGACTTCCTCGGCGAAACGAAGCGACGCCTGATGCCAGGAATTCTCCTCGTTGGCCAGGTGACCGAGTTGAAGCGTCCGCTCCTGCGCGGCGACCGGCAGGGCAATCGCAGCGGTGGCCGCGGCCAGCATAATCTTCTTGGTGAACGTCATTCCGTTTCTCCTCCTCGAATGGTGACTGTCCGATCCTCCACGCCGTCGGGGGCGGCGTCGAAAGATCCGGGATTGGCGCCAACGATCTGCGGCAGGTCCTCGAGAACCTCGCGCAGGTGACGCCGCATGGCGGCTTCGGCACGGCACGGCGAACCGGCGGCGATGGCCTCCAAGACGTCCTCGTGCTGTGTGACGAGTTTGGCGGTCGGGAACTGGGCCAGCGACAAAAATCGTACCCGGTCCATCTGCGCCTTGAGGCCCTGCACCCGGTTCCAGATTCCGGCTTTTCCGGCCTCGCCGGCGAGTGCCCGGTGGAACGCCTCATCCGCGGCGATGAACTCGACGGGATCGCTTTCGGCGATACGTGCCTGCACCTCGATCAGGGCATGTAATCCGTCAAGGTCGACGCGCTCAGGTGCCTCGGCGAGAACCCGAACGATGTCGGACTCCACTGCCTCCCGAACGAAGCGTGCCTGGTGGACGGCGACCAAATCGATCCGCCGGATCCGCGTGCCCCGCTGCGGAAGGATCGCAACGAGCCCCTCCGCGGCAAGCCGAATGAACGCCTCGCGAACCGGCTGACGACTGATCCCGTAGTGTGCGGCGATCTCGGACTCCGAGATCTTCTGGTCGGGAACGAGGTCGTTGCGGATTATGCGCTCGCGCAGCGCAGGACAAATCTGCTGCGCGATCGGCGCAGCGGCCACGATCCGTTGGACTCCGTCAACAAACATGATTCGTCCTCCCCTACCAGCTTGCTACCATACTGCCATACAGGTTATCAATAAGCGAATCGCGGTACCCCGCCGCGCCGAAGAAGGGAAGTCCGTATGCGCCAGACCTGGAGATGGTTCGGCCCCAAGGATCTCGTGTCTATCGACGACGTTCGCGAGGCCGGTGCCGAAGGGGTGGTCACGGCCCTGCACCACGTGCCCACCGGAGAAGTCTGGACGCGGGACGAAATCGCCAAGCGCAAGGCTGAAGTCGCGCGCCGCAGGGACGGTCGGACCTCCGGCCTCGTCTGGGATGTGGTCGAAAGCATTCCCGTCTCTGAGGACATCAAGACCCGCTCGGGCAACTGGCGTGCCCATATGGAGGCCTGGATCGGCAGCCTGCGCAATCTCGCGGCCGAGGGGGTGGAGACGGTCTGCTACAATTTTATGCCGGTGCTCGACTGGACCCGGACCGACCTCGCCTACGAGGTTGCGACGGGCGCCACGTGCATGCGCTTCGACCTGGTCGATTTCGCCGCCTTCGACCTCTTCATCCTCGAGCGCGAAGGCGCCGAGGCCGACTACGACGAGGCTATACGCGCTGCGGCGAAGACCCGCGCCGACGCCATGGACGACGATGCGCGGATGGCCCTGGGGCGCAACGTGGTCTTCGGCCTGCCTGGCGCGGCGGACAATTTCACCCTGCCGGATGTAAGGGCTCGGCTGCGCGACTACGCAGGGATCGGCACGGCCGATTTGCGGGCCAACTTGACGGCCTTCCTTTCCATTGTGGCGCCCGTGGCTGAAGAGCTGGGCATGCGGCTCTGCTGTCACCCCGACGATCCTCCATTCCCGCTTCTGGGCCTGCCTCGCATCATGTCGACCGAGGCGGATTACACGAAGATCATGGACGCGGTACCATCCTCCGCATCGGGCATCACGCTGTGCACCGGGTCACTCGGCGCGCGGCCCGACAACGACCTGCCAGGTATGATCGACCGCCTTGGCGATCGCGTCCATTTCCTGCATCTTCGTAACGTCGCGCGCGAGAGCGGCGATGTCCGCGGATCGTTCCACGAGGCGGAGCACTTGGGCGGCGACACCGATATGGTCGCAGTCATCGCTGCCGTCCTGCGCGAGGAGCGGCGCCGTTACGAGGCGGGACGGCCTGACGCGTCGATCCCGTTCCGCCCCGACCACGGTCAGGATATCCTCGACGACAAGACCCGTCACGCCCAGCCGGGCTATCCCGCCATCGGCCGTCTCAAAGGACTGGCGGAACTGCGCGGCGTCATCGCCGGCCTCGGCCACGCGAAGGGAGCCTGATGTCCCGTTTGAAATCCACTGACAGATTGGCCGATACCGTGCGCGTCCCGGCCTACAACCGCGATGCCGCCGGCGAAGGGATCGTGCATTTGGGCCTCGGCGCGTTTCATAAGGCGCACCAGGCTGTTTATACGGACGACGCGCTCGCTCTTGCCGGCGGCGACTGGCGAATTGTCGGCGTCAGCCTCCGGTCGGCCGGGCCGGCCGCGGAGCTCTGCGCGCAAGACGGGCTCTACACCCTCGTCGAGGCGGATACCGAAGGGACGGAGGCGCGCGTGATCGGCGCCATCTCCCGCGCCCTCGCTCATGCGCATGGGGATGCAGCGGCGGTCCGCGACGCTCTCGTCGCGCCCTCCACGCGCATCGTCACGATCACCGTGACCGAGAAGGGCTATGGCATCGACAGGTCCACCGGCGGCGTAGACCCTGGACATGAAGCAATTGCGCACGATCTGGCGAGGCCCGACGCGCCGATCGGCGTTGCTGGGCTCATTGTCCAGTCGCTCGCCGCGCGCCGTGCCGCCGGAACCGACCCTTTCACCGTCCTCAGCTGCGATAATCTGCCGGAGAACGGGGTACTGACCCGCAGCTTGATCCTCGATTTCGCTGCCAGGACAGATCCCGCCCTGGGCGTTTGGATCGCCGAGAACGTGGCGTTCCCGTCCTCGATGGTGGACCGGATCACGCCCGCTGCGGACGACAGTACCCTGGCCCTCGCCGCCAAGCTTACCGGGCGGGATGACCGCACGCCCGTAATGGCCGAGCGGTTTCGCCAATGGGTGATCGAGGACCGCTTCCCGAGCGGCAGGCCCGCCTGGGACGCGGCCGGTGCGCTTCTAGTCGACGATGTCGCGCCTTACGAGCGGATGAAACTCAGGATGCTCAACGGTGCCCATTCCATGCTGGCCTATACCGGCTTTCTCGCGGGACATCGCCATGTCCGGGACGTGATGGCGGATGCAGGTTTGGCAAAGCTGGTGCAACGCCATCTTGCGGCTGCCGCAGCCACGATGGAGCCGCTGACCGGAGTTGATTTCAAAGCCTATGCCGACGACCTGGTGGAGCGGTTCCGCAATCCGCATTTGGCCCACGAGACCTACCAGATCGCAATGGATGGTAGCGAGAAGATCCCCCAGCGTATATTCGCCCCCGCACGGGATGCGCTACACGCCGGGGCGGATCTGCGCGCCTTTGCCTTCGCCACCGCCGCATGGATTCGCTATTGCACGGGCCGGGACGGGGACGATGCGCCCTACGATCTCCGCGACCCGCGAGAAGCCGAGATCATGGCTGCAATCGAGGGGCGTAGGGACGATGCCGCAGGCCTAGCAGATGCCCTTCTATCTCTTCCCCGGCTTGTCCCAACGGACTTGTTGAACTCCGCGCTTTTTCGCGACCAGGTGGTCGCAATTCTTCGTAGCATGCTTGAACGCGGTGTTTCGGCCACCATCGTCGCAGAGGCCGACTATCAATCGAAATCCCGCGTGTTCGATCGATAGTGTTTGAAGATAGTCGGCCCTCTCACTCGGACCGGTGGCGTTCGGGGCCTCACTCTACATCGACATCGCCGAGGTGCAGACCTCCGAGGGCAAGCTCTACCTCTTCGTGGGTATCGACCGGACCAGCAAGTTCGCCGTGATCCAACTCGTGGACAAGGCTGACAGGAGACGGCGGAGTTCCTGCAGCCCATGCTCGAGGCATCCAGCGGATCGCCTCATCCTTTCGCGTCCACACAGTTCTCACCGACAATGGCATCCAGTTCGCCAAACAGCCAAGAAACCGGAACACGAACCTCTCCCGGCCGATGCGCTTCGACATGATCTGCGACGGCGAGACCCTGTCCGCCATTGGTCCAAGGACAATGGTCGAGCGGGATCGAGCACCGCTCGACCGAGCCGAACCATCCCTGGACCGATCGGCAGGTCGAGAGGATGAACCGCACGATCAAAGACGCGACCGTCAAGCGGTTCCACTACGACAGCCACGATCAGTTGCGCACCCACCTTGGCTGCTTCATGGCTGCCTACACCTTCGCACGGCGTCAGCTGGTCTGCCCCCAGAAAAGTGGTCCATCCTGAAGTAGGCTTTCGAGCCAGAGGGAGGATGAATGAATGGGACAGAAGAGACACAAGCCGTAACCGACCGATGAGGACCGCGGCTGCCTGTTAGGCGGCGGCCTGCGGCACCTGGATGTCGGGCGTCCAGTTCCAGGGCAACAACTCGTCGATGCGGTTGATCTTGTGGTCGTGGATGCCGCGGAAAATATCCGCGAGGTAGGCCTCGGGATCGTGTCCGCTGAGCTTTGCGCTCTCGATGATGGTCATGGCGTCGGCGAGGATTTCGCCACCGGCATCCGCGCCGGCGAGGAGCAGTTCTTCCGTCCGATGACCACCGGCTTGATGGCGCGTTCGGCTCCGTTGTTTTCGATGGCGACCCGTCCATCCTTGAGAAAGAGGGCCCTGTTGCACAAAGCACGTGAAGGATTCATCTCGTGAATCCAGCGTGGTAGCTGACGGGTATGAGCAAACCCGCACCCACGACCTACAAGACGACGAACTGGCCAGCCTATAACGAGGCGCTCAAACGCCGGGGCTCGCTAACGATCTGGTTCGACCCCGAGATGAAGTGGGACGCTGCTCTTACTGGCAAGCGCGGCCGCCGGCAGACCTACAGCGATGCCGCGGTTCAGACCTGTCTCACCATGAAGGTGCTGTTCGACATGGCGCTGCGCCAGACCACGGGTTTCGTGTAGAGCCTGTTGAAGCTGGTCGGACTGGACTGGACGGTGCCAGATTTCAGCACCCTGTCACGTCGCCAGAAGACCCTCGCCGTGAACATCCCCTATCGCAGCTCCAGAGGCCCGCTGCACCCGCTGGTCGACAGCACCGGGATCAAGGCCGAGGGCGAAGGCGAATGGCACGCGCGCAAGCATGGTGGCACCAAACGACGCGTCTGGCGCAAGATCCACCTTGGGATCGACGAGCAGACGCTGGAGATCCGGGCGGTCGAGATCACCGGGAACCACATCGGCGACGGTGAGCGGCGCCGCGCCAGCGGTTCGAGCGCGCTGCGAACGTGCTGCCTGAGTTTCTCAACCAGGTCCCACCTGAGCAGGAGGTCGGCAGCGCGACCGCAGACGGCGCCTACGACACGCGCGAATGCCACGATTCCATTGCGGATAGAGGCGCCCACGCTGTCATTCCGCCCCGCAGAAATGCCAGGCCCTGGAATCCGACCACGGCCGGTGCGTTCGCCATGGCTCTCGGACCGATGGCGACCCATGGCTCACCACGTAACGAAGCCCTGCGAGCGGCCTTGTTGCACGAAGCCTTTCCAGGATTCACATTGCGAGTCCAGCGGCATAGCTGGGCGGCATGTCCAAGCCTGCCCCGAGCCGCTATCGCACCCTGAACTGGTCCGCCTACAACGCATCGCTGTGTGATCGTGGATCGCTGACCGTCTGGTTCGACCCGTCGACGCCTTGGCACGCGGCGCCATCGGGCAAGCGTGGCGGCCAACCGGTCTACAGCGACGCCGCGATCCAGGCTTGCCTGACGATCAAGATCCTGTTCGGCCTGCCGCTCCGGCAGACGACGGGCTTTGTGGCGAGCCTCCTGAAGCTCGCGGGGCTCGACTGGCCGGTCCCGGACTTTTC
>CANMTR010000045.1 GCA_947500825.1 uncultured Paracoccaceae bacterium
TCGCCTGGATCGCGGCCCGGATCTTCGGCGTGGTCGTCGCTTGCTTGTGAAGAGAGATCAGCATGCTCGCATCCCGTCCCGAACCTCGCGCAGGATCGATCTTGCCAGGAAGAGAGCCGAGCGGCGAGGGTCTATGTGATCATCCGGGATACGACAACTATACGAGCGATTTCGAGAAGATTATTCCACCATCACGATATCCCCGAATGATTCCGCAAACACCCTTTGCGGGAATGCATCCGGTTCTCAGTTCCTCCGCCATTCTCTCAGTTATGCCTAGCCCGTTTCTAACGACTTCAGCGCGATCGCAATCGCGTTCAGTGCCGCCCTCACGCGGGGAACTCCGCGATTGTCCTTGTGGACGACGACGAACACGTCCGACGCGGGTGGCAACTCCGGTGTCTTCACGGACCGCAAATCTGGATCCTCGTCGGCCCGGAACCGTGCCAAACAGGCCAGCCCGCCCCCCCATCGCGCGGCCTGATGGAGCGCTTCGTGGCTCGTAGTCTGGAATCCGAGGCGGGCGTTGCGGGCCAGGTCCTCCAGCCACCGATTCTGTGCCGGCCCGGTTATGTCGTTCACCAGTACCATGTACCGATGGCCCGGGCATCCCGCCGCGACGTCGGGCAGATCCGTCGAGCGGAGATACGACTCGCTTGCGAAGAGCCCGAAGTTGAGGTGTCCGATCCGCCGGACCACGAGGTCGTTCTGGACCGGCGGAAACAATCGGACGGCGATGTCAGCCTCCCGCATGGACAGGCTGAGTTCGCGCGGATCGGGGATCAGCTCGACCAGGATGTCGGGATGGCGCCGCTGCAGGTCGGCGAAGCAGGGCGCGAGGACATAGGCCGCCAGCGTCTCGGCGCAGGTTACCCTGACCACCCCTTCGAGCTTGGCGTCGCGGCCGCCGACGCTACGCACCAGCGCCAGCGTCTCTGCCTCGACGCGGCTCGCCTGTCCGCGCACGCGCTCTCCGGCCAGGGTGAGGACGTAACCGTCCGGCGTTCGATGCAACAGCCGGACTCCCAGGCGGCTCTCCAGATTGGCCAGGCGCCGTCCGACGGTCGATTGCGCGACCGCCAATTCCTTGGACGCCGCGGTCAGACTGCCGTTCCGGGCGATGGCCAGGAAGAAGCGCAGATCGTCCCAGTCGATCATCTTGTTCCTCCCCTGTGCGTTTTTGCCTAGCGGCAAGTTGCAAAGGCCGGGGTGTGGCCGACCGTGAATACTCCTACCGTCGCATCAATCGCTTCTGCGGCGAATTCCCGCCCCCATTAACATTCAGGAAAATCCCATGTCCTCCTCAGAAGACGACCCCCTGATGCCGATCAGCGCAGCCGAGTTGGCCTCCATGGTCAATGATGGCGAGGGGGCGACGCGGGTCCTCCGGTGCCGGACGGTGGCGAAGAGCGGATTTCGCCAAGAGCACCACATCCGCGACCTCGCGCCCTTCGGGGCAAACGGCCGCCAGGACGGATTGCCGGGCGAGCACGTCGCACCCACACCATCGGAACTCCTTCTTGCCGCACTTGGGTCCTGTATCGTGATCGGCGTCCATGCCAACGCGCTCGCCCGCTCGATCCCCATCTCGCAGCTCGAACTGATCCTCAGCGCCGAGATGAACTTCGGCGCCCTCTGGGGCACCGGGGACCTGGAAGTCAGTCCGATCGGGTTCGAGGACATCTCCATCACGGCCCATATCGGCTCCGACGTGCCCAGGACCGTTCTCCAGGCTCTCCTCGATCACGTCCTGATCTGGTCGCCGGTCGCCAACAGCCTGCACAATCCGATCAGCCTGACCGCGACGGTGTCCGAAGCCTGAGCGGGCAGGCACCCGACCCTCGGCCAGCCGGCCGGGGAGGCAGAGATCACGACCTTCGCGCGTCATGGGCCACGTGCCCTAACCGGCTGATATCGACTATGTCCCGGTCCGGCACGGTTCCGGCGCGGGCAATCGTGCCCGGAATATAGCGCGAGAACTGGTGGCTTGCTCCAATGCAATCCCGCCTAGCCACCATCGAAAAAAGGGGCGGTTCTTCCGCGCCTGAAGCTGCGAGTATATTTCAAGTCGGCCCGTCGTGTCCGTTTTGCAAACACGTCCGGCCACGATGCGTCTGCGTCCCGCAGGACCCGCCGCATTAGAATCCGTGTCCACGTCACCGAGCCCGTCATGGTCCTCGTCCTCACCAAGGCACATCCGCGGTTCGCCCGACCGGACCCGATCCGCCGCAAACCGGAGATCTCATGACCGACTCGCGCCCCTCTGCCCCGGACACGAACGGCCAGGCCCCCTCCACGTCCGACACGTGGGTTTCGCCGGAGCGGAAATCGCTTCCTGCCGCCGGGCGGTCGAAAGCGATCGACAGGACCGAAATTTCCAGGCTCCAGACGACCTTCGATGTCTCGAATGCGCCTTCCGCCCTGCGCGCTACCGCGTCGGGGTTCGGCTCTGCCTCCGACCAGCGCTGGACAATGTGAAAGATGGGAGATGCCGCTGACGGCGTCTTGTTGGATCGCGGCATCGCCAAGAGCCCGTCCAGGTTCGGCCGGCGCACTCCCGTGGCCCTGGCGGGCGGCCCATCCGACCGCCCCCGAGGCCCAGACCAAGACAGGCAATGACGAAGACCCATCGTGGCAGCAAACCGGCACCAGACCGGGACAGCGGAAAGAATCGGGGACGAAGACCAGACCGATCCTGCCATTAACACCGCCAACTCAGCCACCTCGGGTCGCCGGTCGGTAGCAACCAGTACCATGGAGTATCGAATGGCAACGACTAGGAATACTGCCCTGACATCCGACGACCGCGTGCAGGCGCCGGTAGGCCGGGTGGCATGGGGTGCGATCTTCGCGGGGGCCGTCATCGCGGTCGCCCTGATGATCCTCTTCGCCACGCTGGGCGTGGGAATCGGCGCAGGTGTCCTCAACCCTGGGTCGGGGGGGATGCCGGGGTCGGGGCTGGGGATCGGATCCGTCGTCTACCTGATCGTTACGCAACTGATCGCGCTCGGCGCAGGCGGCTACGTCGCCGCCCTGTTGTCGAACATGCCCGGCCCGATCACCTCCGCTCTTCATGGCGCGGCAGTATGGGCGATCGCGACGGTCTTCCTCGCCTGGGCCGCGGCCTCCGGGACGGGGGCGATGTTCGGCGCAGTGACCTCAGGTCTGGGCAGTTCCGCCAGCGCCGCCGGTAATCTCGGCCAGGCGGCAATTCCGGACGATTTCTCCCTTCCCGATCCGACCGAGCTGGCCTCCTCGATCTCGTTCGACGCGCTGCCGGAAGAGCTGCGCTCCAGTCTGCAGGAGAAGGGGATCACGTCCGCCAACCTCAAGCAGGAGACCGGGGAGGCGTTCGGCAACGTCTTCAGCGAGCAGGAACGACAGGCCGCCATGGCGCAGGCACGCCAGACGCTCGGCAACCTGCTGACCTCTCCAGGCGATGCGGGCGAGGACATCTCGACCTTCTTCGACCGCCTGATCGAGGGGGAGGACGCGATCGTGTCGCAGGAGGACCGCGAGGAAGCGATGGCGGTGCTGCAGCGACGGCTCGACATCACGCCCGAAGAGGCACGCGGAGTCGTACAGGCCGTGGAGGATGCGATCGATGAGTCGATCGATACGGCCCAGGCCGCCATCGAACAGGCGCAGGCCGAAGCCATAGACGCCGCCCAGGCGGCCAGCAAAACCGTCTCGACGCTGGCGCTGCTTCTGTCCTTCGCCTCCCTGCTGGGCCTTGCCGCGGCCGCGGCCGGGGCCTTCGCGGGCAAGCCAGACGCGCCGGCCGGCGATCTCGGGGCAAGACCCGCGTGAGCGGAAAACGAAGAGACAGAAGGAGACGATGCCATGAAGGGCGGTGAGCTTTTCGCACGATGCCTCGAGAACGAGGGGGTCGACTACATCTTCGGGGTGCCGGGGGAGGAAAACATCGACCTCCTCGACGCGCTGATCGACAGCCCGATCCGCTTCGTGATGACGCGGCACGAACAGGGCGCGGCCTTCATGGCCGACGTCTACGGCCGGCTGACGGGACGGGCCGGAGTTTGCCTCTCGACGCTAGGGCCGGGTGCGACCAACCTGGTGACCGGGGTCGCGGATGCTAACATGGACCGCGCGCCGGTGGTTGCGATCGCGGGTCAGGGCGCGACGACACGGATGCACAAGGAAAGCCACCAGATCCTCGACCTGGTGAACTTGTTCGAACCGATCACCAAGTATTCGACCCAGATCCGCGCGCCCTAGATCATTCCCGAGATCATCCGGAAAGCGTTCAAGACGGCGCAGTCCGAGAAGCCGGGCTGCAGCTTCATCGACTTCCCCGAGAACATGGCGCAGGCCGAGGTGGAGGATCTGGCTCCGCTCAAGGTGCAGTCCGCGGCGACGCCGATCGCGCCCGCGGGGAAATGCGCCCAGGTGGCCGAGATCATCTCCCGCGCCCAGGCGCCGATCATCATGGCGGGCAACGGCGTGGTGCGCGAGGGCGCCTCAGAGGCGCTGATCGAGTTCGCCGAGACGCTCAACGTGCCGGTGGCCACAACCTTCATGGCGAAGGGAGCGATCCCGTTCAGCCACCCGCTCTGCCTCGGGGCGATCGGGCTCCAGGCCCGGGACTACATCGCCTTCGGGTTCGACCGGGCTGACCTGATCATCTGCGTCGGCGTCGACATGGTCGAGTACCATCCCAAGCTCTGGAACCCGACGCGCGACAAGATGATCATCCATATCGACGAGAGCCCGGCGGAGGTGGACGCCCACTACGTGCTCGAAGCGGGCGTTGTCGGCCTGATCTCTGATTCGCTCGGTCGAATTGCCGCCAGGGCGGAGCGGCGGACCAGTTCCGGCGGACACAAGCTGCACGAGGTCATCACGCGCGAGATCGGCGAGTTCTCCGACGACACGGCGTTCCCGGTGAAGCCCCAGAAGATCCTCTGGGACCTGCGGCAGGTCTTGGGCACCGAGGATATCGTCCTCTCCGACGTGGGCGCCCACAAGATGTGGATCGCGCGGATGTACCAGGCCGAGGCGCCCAATACCTGCATCATCTCGAACGGCTTTGCAGCCATGGGCATCGCCCTGCCTGGCGCCATAGCCGCCAAGCTCGCCATCCCGGAACGGAAGGTGGTGGCGGTGTGCGGGGATGCCGGGTTCCTGATGAACAGCCAGGAGATCGAGACGGCACTGCGGCTGAAGCTCGACATTGTGGTGCTGATCTTCAATGACGCGGCCTACGGCCTGATCGAGTGGCACCAGCTGCGCCAGTTCCAGCGCTCGACCGAGATCGCCTTCGCCAATCCCGATTTCGTCATGTTCGCCGAGAGCTTCGGCGCCAAGGGTTACCGGGTGGAGCGCACCGAGGACCTGCTGCCGACGCTCGAGGCCGCCCTGGGCGACGGCACCGTCTCCATCATCGACTGCCCGGTGGACTACGCCGAGAACATGAAGCTGACCGAGAAGCTCGGCAATCTCGTCTCGCCGATTTGAGGATAATCCCATGACTCCCTTCTCCTTCCAGACCACGCCCGCGATGCTGTGCGAGGTCGGCGCGACCGCCCGGATCGGCGAGATCATGGCGGCCCGCGGCTGTCGCAAGGTCGCCCTCGTCACCGATCCGATGATCCTCGAGCTCGGCCTCGCCGACGCGGCGCTCACGGGCCTGCGCGCGGCCGGCGTGGAGGTCTGGACCTTCTCGGAGGTCGTCGCCGATCCGCCGGAGGAGATGGTCCTCGCCGCGGTCTCGACCGCCATTGCCGAGGGGATCGACGGCGTGGTCTCGGTGGGCGGCGGCAGCTCCCTCGATACCGCCAAGCTGATCGCCGTCCTGACGCGGTCCAAGCAGCCCCTGTCGCAGATGTACGGCCTGGGCCTCGTCAAGGGCGAGCGCCTGCCGCTGGTCCTTGCCCCGACGACCGCCGGCACCGGGTCCGAGGTCACGCCGATCTCCATCGTCACCACCGGCACCTCGGAGAAGAAGGGCGTGGTCTCGCCGCAGCTCCTGCCCGACTGGGCGATCCTCGACGCGGAGCTGACCGTGGGCCTCCCGGCCGCGGTCACCGCGGCCACCGGGATCGACGCCATGGTCCACGCGATAGAGGCCTATACCTCGAAGGTGAAGAAGAACGTCGTGTCGGACTGCCTCGCCCGGCAGGCGCTGGAGCTCCTTGGCGCCAATATCCGCACGGCCTGCCACGACCCCCAGGACAGGGACGCCAGGTCCGCGATGCTTTTGGGGTCCATGCTGGCGGGGATGGCCTTCGCCAACGCGCCCGTGGCCGCCGTCCATGCCCTGGCCTATCCCCTGGGCGGGCATTTCCATGTGCCGCACGGGCTCTCGAACGCGCTTGTCCTGCCCTATGTCCTCGACTTCAACATGCCCGAGGCGGAGGCGCTCTACGCCGATCTAGCGCCGATCGTATTCCCCGACCTGGCCGGCAAACCGGCCGCCGCGCGTGCGGCCGGCTTCGTCGAAGCCTTCAAGGCGCTCGGGCCGGATCTCGGGATGCAGACCCGCCTGAGCGAGGTCGGGGTCAGCCACAACAACCTGCCCATGCTGGCCGAGGACGCGATGAAGCAGACCCGCCTCCTCGTGAACAACCCGCGCGAGATGACCTATGACGCCGCGCTCGACATCTACGAGGCGGCCCTGTGAGGGCGCGGCATGGCTGAGGGCTTCAAGACCGGCAACCCGTTCTTCGACGCATGGTCCGACGCCTTCGCCAAGGGGGCGGAGTCGATGGCCGCGGGGACCGGCGCCGCCGCGCCCTGGGCCGAGGCGATGCGCGAGGCCGAATCCAACTGGGCGCTGTGCCAGCGGCAGGCGGAGGACTGGATGTCCGCGGTCGGCCGGCAGATGGCGCCGGGCGCGGAGACCGGCGGATCAGACGGCATCGCCGAGGAGACCCTGCGCCGGATGCTCGATCCCGGCCAGTTCCTCTCGGCCGGGACGGACGAGGTGAACCAGTCGATCCAGCGCCTCGTCGAGGGGCCGGGCTTCACCGATCTCGGCACGCTGGAGCGGCAGGTCGTCAAGGCGACCGGGGAGTGGCTGGCGCTGCGCCAGGCCAGCGCGGCGTTCAAAGCGATCACCGCGGCGGCCTGGAGCCGGGCCTTCGCCACCTTCTCCCAGGCGACGAGGGACGAACCCGGCATCCTGTCGGAGGGGCCGCGCGCCGTCCTCGACCGCTGGCTCAAGGTCGCCAACGACGAGCTGATCCGCACCCAGCGCAGCGACGCCTTCCTCAGGGCACAGCGCAACCTGCTGACGGCGGGGGTCGACTACCGCCTGAAGGAGCGCGCGCTGGTGGAGCTGTGGTGCGAAACCCATTCAATCCCGACCCGGAGCGAGGTGGACGAGATCCACCGGGCCGTCCACGACCTGAAGGCCCAGGTCCGCGAGCTGAAATCGCGGCTGGCGGCCGAGGCACGTCCCCCGCACCAAGACGGGGCCCCGTCCCGGAAACGAGCCTGAGAGGTTCCGCCATGTCCGAACAGACCTATCGCCCCGACCAGGCCTGGCGCGAGTCGCTCGAATTCGGCGCGGGCTTCGCCCGGAGCGCCGAGGCGCTTGGCCGCATCAGCGAGATGGATGTCGATGTCGGCGCCACGCCCAAGACCGAGATCATGCGCCTCGAAAAGGTCACGCTCAGCCGCTACACCCCGCTAGAGGGGGTGGAGGTCCGGACCGGGCCGGTCCTCATCGTCTACGGCCTCGTCGGGCGCTACACGATGGCCGACCTGCAGGAGGACCGGTCGCTGGTGCGCAACCTGCTCGGCCGTGGCGTGGACCTCTACCTGGTGGAATGGGGCAATCCGACCCGCGCCGACCAGTTCCTCGGGATGGAGGACTACACCGATTGGTTCCTCGGCGATTGCGTCGACCGCATCTGCGCCGAGGCCGGAGTGGACCAGGTCACCCTGCTCGGCATCTGCGAGGGCGGCACCTTCTCCACCATCTACGCCGCGCGGCACCCGGAGAAGGTCAAGAACCTCATCCTGACCATCACGCCAATCGACTTCCACGCCGACGCGGACGATCCCGACGTGACCCACGGCATCCTCAACGTCTGGGCCCGCAGCCTCGGCGCGCAGGACATCGACCGGCTGATCGACGCCTTCGGCAACCTGCCGGGCGAGATCCTGGGATCCGTCTTCGAGTCGCTGACCCCGGTGCGCAACCTGACGAAGTACAACCTCGATCTCCACGACATCGCCTCCGACGACGAGCGGCTGATGAACTTCCTCAGGATGGAGAAATGGCTGGCCGACCGCCCGTCCCACCCCGGCACCGCCGCGCGGCAATGGCTGATCGACCTCTACAAGGAGAACCGCCTGGTCAAGGGCACCTTCGAGCTCGGCGGCGAGGCGGTCGATCTGGGCAGGCTCACCATGCCGGTCCTCAACGTCTTCGCCCTCCGCGACCACATCATCCCGCCCCCCTGCGCCAAGGCGCTGGGGCCGCTCGTCGGGACCGACGACTACACCGAGCTCGCGCTGCCCGGCGGGCATGTGGGCGTCTATGTCAGCAGCAAGTCCCAGGGGATCGTCGGCGATACGGTGTTCGACTGGCTGGTCGAGCGGCAATGATGTCCGGCAAGGTCGTCAGCGCCACCGACGCGATCTCCGTCCTCCGCGACGGCGACACCGTCTGCGTCTCGGGCTTCGTCGGGGCCGGGACTCCGGACGAGCTGCTGATCGCGCTGGAGGACCGGTTCCTCGCCACCGGCCACCCGCGCGACCTGACCCTCGTCTTCGCCGCCGCTCCCGGCGATGGCAAGGAGCGGGGCCTGAATCGGTTGGCCCACGAGGGGCTCGTGCGCCGTGCCATCGGTGGACACTGGTCGCTGGTGCAGAAGCTGGCCACGATGGCGGTCGAGAACCGCATCGAGGCCTACAACCTGCCGCTCGGCATCGTTTCTCAGCTGTATCGCGAGATCGCCGGGGGCAAGCCCGGGATGCTGTCGAAGGTCGGCCTGCGCACCTTCATCGATCCGCGGCTTCAGGGCGGTCGCATCAATGCCCGCTCCACCGAGGACCTGGTCAGCCTGCAGGTCATCGACGGCGAGGAGTGGCTGTTCTACCGCTGCTTCCCGATCGATGCCGCGCTCCTGCGCGCCACCACTGCCGACCTGCGCGGCAATGCCACCCTGGAACGGGAGGCGTTGAAGCTCGACGTGACCTCCGCGGCAATGGCCGCACACAATTCCGACGGCGTGGTCATCGTCCAGGCGGAGCGCATCGCCGTGTCAGGATCGCTGAAGCCGAACCGTGTCGCGATCCCGGGACCTCTGGTCGATTGCGTCGTGGTCGCGCGTCCCGAGAACCACGCCCAGACCTACGCGACGCCCTACAACCACGCCTTCTCGGGCGAGCTCAGGGTGCCGATGGATGGATTGCCCCCGATACCGCTCGACGCGCGCAAGGTCATCGCGCGGCGTGCGGCGTTCGAACTGCCGGTGGGCGGCGTCGTGAATCTCGGCATCGGCATGCCCGAGGGCGTGGCCGCGGTCGCCGCCGAGGAGGGCATGCTCGACCACGTCACCCTGACTGCCGAGCCCGGCGTGATCGGCGGCATGCCCCAAGGCGGGCTGGATTTTGGCGCCGCCCTGAACCCCGACGCGATCCTGCAACAGAGCCTGCAATTCGACTTCTACGATGGCGGTGGACTCGACATGGCCTGCCTCGGAATGGCCGAGGTCGACGGGCGCGGCAACGTTAACGTCTCGAAACTGGGTCCCCGCTTCGTGGGCGCCGGCGGCTTCATCAACATCAGTCAGAACGCCGCGCGGCTGGTTCTGGCCGGCACCTTCACCGCCGGCGACCTTGAGACCGTGGTCGAGGGCGGCGCCCTTCGGATCGTCCGCGAAGGCAGCGTGCGGAAGTTCGTCACCGAGGTGGAGCAGGTCACCTATTCCGGCGATCTCGCGGTCGAAACCGGGCAGGCCGTCATCTACGTCACCGAGCGCTGCGTCTTCACCGTTTCGGCGGAGGGACTCCGGCTCACCGAGATCGCCCCGGGCGTGGACCTGGAGCGCGACATCCTCGCCAATATGGAGTTCGAGCCCGCCATCGACACCGTCGTTCCAATGGATCCGCTCCTCTTCGGTACCGTGCCAATGGGGCTGAAAGCCCGGCTCCTCGACGCGCCAATCGAGCATCGCATCACGCTCGACGAATCCGGAAAGCTGCTGGTGAATCTGCGCGGATACGCCGTGCGCGCGCAGGGCGACATCGACGCGATTGCCGACCGGGTGGAATCGCTCTGTGGCAGTCTCGGCCGGAAGGTCGACATGATCGCATGGTATGACGGGTTCGGCGTCGCCGGCGAGCTCGACGCCGCCTATTCCGACATGGTCGCGCGGCTGGAGAAGACCCATTACCGCTCATCCATCCGCTTCACGCGCAGCCCCTTCATCCGGGCGCGCTTCGGCGCGGAACTGGCCAAGCGCGATCTGACGATGCAGATGCGCCGGGACGCTATCTTGTCGCCGGGGCTATGATGACCGGACTCACACCCGTGCGGGACTCAAGCGTGCGCAGCATTGGCCGCCACGGGTTCCACCGCATTGCTTACCGCGACTGGGGCGAGGCAACCGCCGTCCGAACCGTCTTCTGCGTCCATGGCCTAACCCGGAACAGCCACGACTTTGACCCGCTTGCTCGGCGGCTGGCAGCCGATCGGCGCGTCGTCTGTCCCGACCTCGTGGGACGCGGCCGCAGCGAGTGGCTCACTGACCCTGCCGACTACAACCTTGTGCAGTACAACATCGATCTTGCGGTGCTCGCAGCGCGCATCGGAGCGGATTCCTTTGACTGGATCGGAACATCCCTTGGCGGGCTTATGGGAATCGCGTTCGCCGGCCTGCCGGACTCGCCGATCCGCCGCCTCGTGGTCAACGACATCGGCCCAGAGGTGCCGCTGCCCGCACTTTGGCGCGTCTCGCGATACATGTACAAGGATCACCGGTTCGCCGACCTGGAGCAGGTCGAAGCGCACCTGCGTGACGCCCTCGCGCCGTTCGGACCGATGACGGATGCCGATTGGCGCCACATGGCGCGGACCAGCGTCATCGAGTGCGGCGACGGCTTGCGGCTTGCCTTCGATCCCGGAATCTCCCGCAACGCGCGCCGAAGTTCCCTGCTGATCCATCTCAACCTCTGGCGTTACTGGGATCGGATCACCTGCCCGGTCCTGATCCTGCGCGGCGCGGAATCGGACTTCCTGCCCCCCAGGCTGCTCGAGCGCATGTGCCGCAGGCTGCCCCATGCGGAGGTGATCGAGTTCGAAGGTGTCGGCCACGTACCGACGCTCAATTCAGGCGAACAGATTGACATTCTGCAGGACTGGCTGGAAACGACGTAACCCCGCGCAGGGGCTTCGATGGTGTGACCGCCGCCCGACGGCATCTATTGTGCCAAGGTGGGTCGGCTAGGATCCACGGGAAGAAGCGTTCATGGTGGAGATTACCACGCTCGGGCTCGATCTGGCGAAGACTCTGTTCCAGCTGCATGGCGCAGATACGAGCGGACGAGCAATGCTGCGGCGAGCCTGAATGTCCGGAGTCTCAGCTGCGCCGCCGCGTGGATTTTCACCGCAACGCAGCGGTCGTCACACTACAAGTGCGCGCAGCGAGAATTTGTAACCCGAGCCCCGCATCTTCCTCCAGTTTTGGGTAGAGACCGCTCCGACGAGGAGACGGACGATGAAGCGATCAAGGTTCAACGAGGAACAGATCATCGGCATCGTGAAGGAGCAGGAAGCTGGCATGTCGACGGCTGACGTGCGTCGCAAGCACGGCGACGTTCTACGAGTGGAAGTCCCGGTATGGTGGCCTTGAGGTGTCCGAGGCCCGGCGGCTGAAGGCGCTCGGGGACGAGAACGCGAAGCCGAAGAAGCTCCGGCGGCTCTACCACGAGGAGAAGCTCCAGGTGGGCCGCAGGGGCGGCCGGAAGCGCGCTCTCGGGACACGAAGGTTAATGTCGGTGCCGGATTCCCCAAACGTCCGCTGGAGCTTCGATCTCGTCAGCGACGCCCTTGCCGATGGGCGTCGGTTCCGGGTTCTGGCCGTGGTCGCAGACATATCGCCTGTCCTGTCCGGCCTGCGGGTCGTTCGAGAGCTGGATGTGTTGATCGGGCGCCGAGATCGGCCAGCGATGGTGGTCTCGGACAATGGCACCGAGCTGACATCCACGGCCGTGCTGTCGTGGTGTCGGCGCACCGGGGTCGACTGGCACTACATCGCACCGGGCAAGCCCATGCGAGACACGGGTTCGTCGAGAGTTTCAACGGGCGACTGGGGAGTATCAGGAACTCTGTGTATCTGGCCGCCGGCCCGGTTCCGTCGTGACCGCTCTCAGCCGTGCATCGGGCT
>CANMTR010000046.1 GCA_947500825.1 uncultured Paracoccaceae bacterium
GGATCTGCTGCCGTGGAACTGGCGAGCCACAGAGCGTCGCCAAGCCGCCTGACCGCGGCCTGCGCCGGATGCTTACGAACAAGACCTTCAACGTCAAGCAAGTCCGGGCAGCACCGTCGGAGAAGGTCTCGGGATGGCCGCGCTTTCCGGTTCTGCCCGCGTGCCACGCCATATCCGGATCGAACCAGATCGAGAGAGAGCCACGTCGTCTCGGCAAGGCGTTGTATTCAGTCCAGTTCGCCGTGCGGTAGCGGGTGGCGTCGGTCTTCGGCATGCGACCGATCCAACCTTCAGGATTCTCCAACTGAATCCCTCTCGCCGATATGTGCAACATGCCCTCGTAGAGTGCTTTTTCCTATCCATGGAGGGCTATCCTTCGAGAGTTTTGCCCTCCGGGCAAGCCGGGGCGGTTCAATGTTCATGTGGAAAAAGCCAATTGGGTAGCGCTTGAAGCGTTGGCGCCTTGGCTTGTCCCCATTGACATGCGGCAGGCGCGAGATCCCATGTCGCTGCAGGCACCGACGCAATGCTGAAGTATCAGGTGCGGGATCGTTGGCTGCAGCGCGTAGAGACAATCATCCAGCGGCAGCAAAGTGTGGCGCCGGAAGGCGACGATCATCGCCTCCTCCGCCTCGGTCAACACCGTCAAGCGCGGCTCTTTCGGTCCCGTCTTCAGATCCTCTACCGTCGCACGCTTTCGCCACTTCGACCGTCTTCGGATTAATGCCCAGCTCATGGTTCAGCTACGCGAGCGAAGCTTGCGATCGCTGTATTGCAGCTCTGACAGCGTGCGTGATCGTGGCGCTCCCGTGACGAACCTGGTCGATAGTGCTTCCCTCCATTCCCTCGAAAGGATCGCGCCATCAAACCGTGGGATCAAACACCTTATGTGTTTCGGCCCTGCTATAACGACCCCGTCGTCGATCCCGGCCAGGACCGGCGACGGGGTTGGACACAGCGCTGAACACCTTGTGGCATGACCACGTTTTCTAGCAGGCTGATCCCACCTCTCTTCACCGTCTCGAACAGTTGACGGCGGCCCATTCTTCGGGATTGCGAAGCATAAGGAAGAGAGAGTGACATGATAGCGGCAACGACCGTAGTCGGGATAGATGTGTCCCGCGACTGGCTGGATGGGTTTTGCCTCCCGGGCCTGCAGAAGTTTCGGCTACCAAATTCGGCAGCCGGCCATGAACAGCTGATTGCGGCGATCCGGGAGATGCCGGGCGCCGTCAAGATGGGATTTGAGGCGACGGGTGGGCAGGAATGGGCGCTTTGGGTCGCGCTTGTCGCGGCAGGGATCGAGGCGACGCAACTGCCCCCGGCACAGATCAAGGCCTTCGCCCTTTCTCGGGGCACGCGGGCGAAGACGGACCGGATCGATGCAGAGTTTATCGCCCGTTTCATGCTGTTCCGGCCATAGTCTGGACGGGTTCTGCCGAGCGAGAACTTAGGTATTCTCAGAGCTTTGACGACGCGGAGGGCGCAGATTGTCGACATGCGCAAACGGCTTTCGGCGCAGATCGCGGCGCGTAGGAAGCAAGGCATCTCCGCCGATATCGAAGGCATGGACGCGGACCTCCATGCCATGCTGGACACGCAGGTAAGTGACCTTGATCGACGGATCGAAAGCGTCATCGCGCAAGAGGAAACATCGGCCGCAAAGGCACGGCTTCTGCGATCCATACCGGGTATCGGCCCGGTCTCTGCGGCCATGCTGATCGCGGAAATGCCGGAACTCGGCCGGATGACTGCAGGCGAGGCCGCAGCAATGACCGGCCTCGCTCCTGTGCCACACGACAGCGGAACCATGCGAGGCAGGCGGGCAATCGCAGGAGGGCGGCGAGCCCTGCGCCGTGTGCTGCTCCAAGCCGCCCTTGCCGCCGCATGTCACAATCCGGTGCTGAAACCGGTCGCGAAGCGCCTCAAGGACCGGGCCAAGCCGCACAAACTCGTCATCATTGCTATCGCGCGCAGACTTGCCACCATCGCAAACGCGATCCTCAAAACAGGCATCCCCTGGCAGCTACAGCGCAGCTCCTAGACACAGTTGCTAGGAAGAGGCCCCTTCGAAGTAATGGGGCAGGGTGGCGGCGATCTTGCGCACGTCGTCGAGGACGCCGCGAAGGTGCAGGCGGATGGCGGCCTCCGCCCCATCGGCGTCGTGGGCGGCGATCGCCTCGACCACCCGGCTATGCTGCACCACTAGGTGGTCGAGGGGGAATTCCTCGGCTGTGAGGTGTCGCACGCGGTCCATCTGCATTTTGAGAGGCTGGATGTACCGCCAGACATCCGGCCGTTCTGCGGCTATGGCCAACGTCTGGTGGAAATGTTCGTCCCTCACGATGAAGCCCCGGCCCCCCTCGTCTAGGTTGTCAGCCTGCTGCACCAGCTGGCCGCGGAGCGTCGCCACCGTTGCCTCGTCTGCGCGTATCGACGCGGCGCGGGCGATGTCGGCCTCCACCGCCTCGCGGACGAATTGCGACTGTGTGACGTCGTGGAGGTCGATCTTGCAGACATAGGTGCCGCGCTGCGGCCTGATCTCCACCAGCCGGGAGGCGGCTAGCTTGATGAAGGCCTCCCGCACCGGTTGGCGGGAGAGGTTGTAGGCGGCGGCGACCTCCTGCTCGGAGAGGCGAGCGCCGGGCGGCAGGTCCCCGTTCACGATGCGCTCGCGCAGGTTCGCGATCAGTTGTTTCCCAATCGGCGCGGTGGCCTCGATGACGGTGGGCTGGTCCATGGCGCAGATCATAGAGCCCCGGCTGCGGAGGGCCAATCCAACTTGCACACTACCATACTTGTTATTTTTCGGAAATTCGTTTATCCGCTTCTCAAAGGGAGGTGACGGCTCATGCGGCAAACTTGGCGGTGGTTCGGACCCAAGGATGGCGTTGGAATCGATGACATGCTTCAGGCGGGGGTGGAGGGCGTCGTCTCGGCGCTGCACTATGTGCCTACCGGTGCGGTCTGGAGCCCCGGTGCGATCCGAGCGCGGCAGGAGGAGATCGGCGTACGCGCCGACGGATCACCCTCAGGACTGGCCTGGGAGGTGGTGGAGAGCCTGCCTGTTTCCGAGGATATCAAGAAGCAGTCCGGCGACTGGAGGGCGGATCTCGACGCCTACCGCGAGAGCCTAGGGAACCTGGCGCAGGCGGGAATCGAGACCGTCTGCTACAACTTCATGCCGGTCCTCGACTGGACGCGTACGGACCTCGCGTGGCGCGCGGCCCATGGTGGCACGGCGATGCGGTTCGACCTGATCGACTTCGCTGCCTTCGACATCCACATCTTGGAGCGGCCCGGCGCCGCCGGATCCTTTCCCGAGGGCGTGGCCGAGGACGCCGCTCGCCGGTTCGGGGAAATGCCGGAGGCGCGACGGACGGAGCTTGCCGAAAGTATCGTCTTCGGCCTGCCCGGCGCGGCCGAACGGTTCGATATGAAGGACGTGCAGGCGCATCTAGGCGAATACGCGGTGATGGCGCCGGAAACCCTGCGCGGGCACTTGATCGACTTCCTCTCGGAAGTGGTGCCGGAGGCGGAGCGGTGTGGCATCCGGTTGTGCTGCCACCCCGACGATCCGCCCTTCCCGCTACTCGGGTTGCCGCGGGTGATGTCGACTGAGGCGGATTACCGCGCGGTTCTGGAAGCGGTGGACAGCCCAGCGAACGGGGTGACACTGTGTTCCGGTTCGCTTGGGGCCCGGGCCGACAACGACCTGCCCGGGATGATGGCGCGGCTGGGCGATCGGATCCACTTCCTGCACCTGCGCAACGTGTCGCGCGAGACGGAGGGGACGCCCTGCTCGTTCCATGAGGCCGAGCACTTGGGCGGCGGCACCGACATGGTGGCGCTGGTCAAGGCGGCGCTCGACGAGGAGGCGCGCCGGCGTGCCGCTGGCCGGAGCGATGCCTCGATCCCGTTCCGCCCCGACCACGGGCAGGACATCCTCGATGACCTGACCCGCAAGGCCCAGCCCGGATACCCGGCGGTGGGGCGGTTGAAAGGCCTGGCCGAGCTGCGTGGGGTCATCGCCGCGCTATCGCACCCCTTGGCGGGGGCAGCGTGATGCGGCTCGACCTCTCCACCCTCGACCAGGTGCCCGCCGAAATGCGTCCTGGATACGATCCAACGAATCACGGGACGGGCATCCTGCATCTGGGCCTCGGCGCCTTCCACCGGGCGCACCAGGCCGCCTATACCGACACTGCACTGGCCCAGGCTGGCGGCGACTGGCGGGTCGCGTCGGTAAGTCTGCGTTCCACCGACACGGCCGACGCGCTGGGTGAGCAGGACGGACTTTATACCCTGATCGAGCGCGGCGCCCAAGGCGACAGGGCGCGGGTGATCGCCTCCGTGGCCGAGCCCATAGCCGCGGCGCGGGAGCCAGAGGCGGCTCCAGCCAAGCTGGCCGATGCCGCGATCCGCATTGTGACGCTGACGGTCACGGAAAAGGCGTACGGCATCGACCGGCAGGCCATGGACGTGGACCCTGATCACGCGCAGGTAGCCGCCGACCTTGCCGCGCCGCGCCGGCCCGAGGGCGTTTTGGGCGTCTTGACCGAAGGATTGCGTCGGCGCCGGGAGGCCGGGCACGCAGCGCCCACCATCCTGTGCTGCGACAACCTTCCAGAAAACGGGGTGCTGCTCCGCGCGGGTCTCTTGGGTTTCGCCCGGCGGGTCGATCCAGATCTTGCGGAGTGGATTGCCCAGAACGTGGCCTTCCCGTCCTCAATGGTGGATCGCATCACGCCCTCCCCGACGGATGAGACGAAATGCCGGGCCACGGACCTCCTTGGCCTCGACGACGCGGCAGCGGTGGAGACCGAGCCCTTCACGCAATGGGTGATCGAGGACCGTTTTCCAGCCGGCCGTCCGGCATGGGAGGCTGCCGGCGCGATCTTCGTGGAGGATGTCGCGCCCTTCGAGCGGATGAAGCTCAGGATGTTGAACGGGGCACATTCGCTCATCGCCTATGCCGGTTTTCTCGCCGGCCACGAGTTCGTGCGCGACGTCATGGCGGAGCCCGCCCTGGCGGGTCTCGCGGACCGTCACTTGCGTGCGGCGTCGCGACAGGTCGGCCGGCTGGAAGAGATCGACCTCGGCGCCTATCGCGCGGAGCTGCTGGAGCGGTTCTCCAACCCCGCAATCGCGCACCGGACCTACCAGATCGCGGCGGACGGCACGCAGAAACTGCCGCAGCGCCTGCTGGCACCGGCGCTCGAGGCGGTAAAGGCGGGCGACAACCCGGCCGCCTTCGCGTTCGCCGTGGCGGCCTGGATGCGCTTTGCCACGGGGCGGAACGAGGCCGGCGAGAGCTATGCATTGAACGACCCGCGGGAGGACGAGATCCGCGCCGCGGTCGAGGGCCGAGACGCCGATGCAGCGGCACTCGCGGGTGCGCTGATGGATCTACCGGGGCTGTTCCCGCGGACCTTGTCGGGAAATGATGGGTTCCGCAGAGCCGTCGAGACCCGCCTCGCGGAAATGGTCGGTAACGGCATGGACGCAGCGGTCGCGCGAGAGGCGGAATGAGCCGACTGGTCGCCATCGATGATATCGAGATTGTATTGCCGAGCGGCAGAAGCGGGCCTGGATGCGCCGTAGCGACCTGCGAGACGTTCCATACGCTTAGGGCTGCGCGGGTCGCGCTCGACCCCGAGCGCGACAGCCTCGCCGCCCTGACCGGGTTGGGCAAGGACTGGGCACCCCGCATCGCGGCGCTATTCGAGGCGGGGATCGGCGTCGCGGGTGTCCAGCGGCCCGCCAGCGGTGCGTCAGCTCAAGCTGTCGAGCGCGACGGGGGCGCCTGGCATGAGCGTACCTCGCCACGGTGCTTAGCCAAGGATCCCGCGGCTCTTGCCGATGCGGTCGAGGGGGCTGACATGATCTATCTAGGCGTAGGCACGCTGACGAGCCTGGCACCCCGCGAGCGGCTGCTGATTCTCGAGGGACTTGCGGCGGTTCGCGGACGTGGTGTCCGTATAGCCTTCGCCCCGGCGCTTGGCCCCGATCAGCAGCCGAACTCCGCCGAGATGCGGGCGGTGATCGCCGACATGGCCGCCCAGTCCGACATCGTCTTGACCTCTTTCGCGGCGGAAGCGCGCGCGTTCAAGGACGCCGGCCCCGCGGAGACGCTGGCGCGCTACATGAATGCCGGGGCGGGCGAGGTCGTCGTCCGGGACGGCCGGCGCGGACTGCTCCTGTCGGAGGGAGGTGCGGTCCCTGCCGGCGGCACGGCGGCCGGGGACGACCGGCCGAGGTTTACCGGCGTCTACCTAGGCGCACGGCTCGCGGGCGCCGATCCGCAAGCCGCCGCGGAGGCGGCCCAAGCGGCGTTAGAGCGGGCGATCGCGGCGCCCGGCCGGGCAGAGGCCCAGTCAAAATTTGACGTCTGGCGCCTCGATCGCCCGGCGGCGGCCGCGCATAGGGCGCGCCGGTTCGCGCGGGAGACCGTGCCGCTATGGCTTGAACGCGCCCTCGACGCCGGCGACGGCCCCGCGGCGGTCGCGGAGTCCTTCGATGAGACGGGGCGGCGGACGACGCTGGTTCAATGCCGCACCGTCTTCACTCTGGCCCATCTTGGACGGGCGACGGGGAACCAGAGGCTGCTGGAGGCCGCGCTTCGGGTCCAGGGCTTCGTTGCGGCATATCTTAAGGACCCAGACGGGGGGCATCGCCATTCGGTCGCGCCGGACGGGTCGCCCCTAAAGGCGCCCGAGAGCGCGCTGCGGAACAGCTATGATCAGGGATTCGCCTTGCTGGCGCTGGCGGAGTTGCGTCGAGCCGGGATCGGGGACGAAATTGAGGCGGAGATGGAGGCCTGCTGGCAGTTCGTCGTGACCTGCCTTCTCGATCCGGCAACCGGTGCGCTCTGGGAGGACGATCGCGGCGCCGAGGGCTCAGAGGTACGGGCGCAGAACCCTCAGATGCATATGTTCGAGGCACTTCTGGCGGCTTACGAGGCCACCGGCGTGGCGGTTTGGCTCGACCGAGCGAGGAATTTCGCGCGGCTGGCAGAGGGACGGCTGATCGATCCCGCTACCGGCGCGGTGCGCGAGTTCCTCGGGTCTGACATGGATCCCCTTGAAGGTCCGCAAGGCACGCAACGCGAACCGGGCCACCAGTTCGAATGGGCTTGGCTGCTGCGCAAGCATGCGGGGTTGCGCGGGACTCTCGAAGGACTCCGTGCCGCAGGGCGGATGGAGCGGTTCGCCCAGGCGCACGGGGTCAACGGGCTAGGGTTCCTGGCCGGGGCGCCGCTGGCGGCCGTAGACGCGGCGGGCGCGGTGCGCGACGACACCCTCCTTATGTGGCCCCTGACCGAGGCTGGCAAAGTCTATGCCGCACGGGCTGGGGAGGGCGATCCAACTTCGGCCGATTGCGCGCGGGCCATCGCCTCGACGATATTCGGCCGCTACTTCTCGCCCGACGGGGCGCCCTTCTGGGCCAAGGCACTAGACCGTACAGGCCACCCGGTGGGGGAGCCGGGCCTGACAAGATTGCTCTATCACGTCGCGATCTTCGTGACGGAAGGCGCCCGTGCCGGTCTTTGGGACCTGGGCGCGGATCACCGAGCCTCGGGCGAGTCCCGTCCGGAGCCGCACACCACGCATTGATGCAGGAGGAGGCAAAATGCATAGGATCACTCTCGCGACCGCTTTGTCGGTCATCGCCATCTCGCAGGTCCAGGCGCAGGAGTACGAGCTCGCGCTCTCGACCTCGCAACCGCTGACCGATCCGCTCGTCATCGCCATGAAGGATGCCGAGACGAAAATCGAGGAGCGCACCGATGGCGCGCTCGCCGTCACGATCTATCCCAGCTCGCAGCTCGGCGAGGACAACGACGTTCTGGAGCAGGCACGCAACGGCGCCCCGATTGCCGTTCTTGTCGACGCCGGACGGTTGGCGCCATTTAAGAAGGAGATGGGCATCCTCTCGGCGCCCTATCTCGTGGACGACTATACCGGCTATGCCGCGATCACCTCGTCGCCGGTCTATGACGAATGGGTGGAGGGGCTGGCCGAGAGTTCCGGTCTCAGGCTTCTGAACTACAACTGGTTCCAGGGCACGCGGCAGACATTCACCAACAAGCTGGTGGAGAAGCCTCAGGACCTGAACGGCGTGCGCGTGAGGACTATCGACGCGCCGCTCTGGGTCGCGACCATCGACGACATGGGCGCCACGCCCGCGCCGATGGCCTGGTCGGAGGTCTATTCCGCGCTGCAGCTCGGCGCCATCGACGGGGCCGAGGCTCAGTTGACCGGCGCCTACGGCATCAAGCTGCAGGAAGTGACCACGAACGTCGCTTTGACTAACCACATTCAACTCTTCACCGGGCTGGTGACCTCGGACCAGTGGTACCAGTCCTTGCCCGAGGAGATCCGCACTGTGCTCGACGAAGAGCTGCAGGCCGCGGGCGACGCGGCGACCGAAGCTACTGCCAAGCGGACCGAGGAAGTGCGCGGCCTGATGGAAGAGGCCGGCGTGTCCTTCAACGAGGTCGATATTGAGCCCTTCCGCCAGGCTACCGGAGGCGTCTACGACGAGCTCGGCCTGACTGAGGCACGGCAGTCGCTGCAGCCCTACCTCGACGGCGAGGGCGGCGGGGAATCCCAGTAATCAGTGTGCGGCCCGGCTTCCACGGGAGCCGGGCCGGCGATCAGGACGAGGGGAGGACTGGCATGAACATCTGGACGATATATGACCGGATCGAGGAGGGGCTGGCGCTGGTCGCGCTGAGCGGCGTGGTCCTATCGGTCTTCATCGCCGCCGTCGGGCGCAGCCTCGGCGAGCCGGTGACGGCGGCACCGCAATATGCCCAGCTCGCCCTCATCTGGTCCTGCATGCTGGGCGCCGACGTCGCGGCTCGCAACGGCTATCACATCCGGGTCGATGCCCTGTTCGAAGCGCTGCCGCGCGCGGGACAGGCCATCCTATCGGTTATCTTCCTAGCGCTGATCTTGCCGTTCCTGGCCTTCGTCGCCTGGCACGGCTGGTTCTTGGCTACCACCAACTGGGAGCGGGAACTGGGCGCTTCGGGGCTGTCTTACGGTCTCGTGACGTTGGCGCTGCCGGTGGGCGCCGTGCTGCTCGCCATCTCCTTTGTACGGCGGATCGTCGCGACGGGGCTGGCTAATGTCTTTGACTCCGATGCCAAGATGGAGAGCGAGCAAGCTTCCCTGACCGAGCCTAAGCCCGGAGAGGAAGTGCTGTGATCTCCGCCCTGATCCTCATCCTCGCATTGACGCTCATCGCCGTCGGCATGCCCGTGGCCTTCGCCATCGGGATCGCCGGAACCTCCTATTTCCTCTTGCCCTCCACCTTCCTGCCCGACTCGACCGCCGTGCAGCGGCTGGTCGCGGTCAGTCAGTCCTTCCCGCTGTTAGCGGTGCCGCTCTTCATCCTGTTGGGGAACCTGATGAACGGGTCGGGCATCACCGACCGGCTGATCCGGGTCGCCAGCACGCTTGCCGGCTGGATGCGGGGAGGGCTCGCGCAATCCTCGATCCTGCTGAGCGCGCTCATGGGCGGCGTGTCAGGATCGGCGGTGGCGGATGCCGCGATGCAGTCGCGGATCCTTGGCATTCCCATGGTGGACCGAGGCTATTCCCCCGGCTTCGCCGGGGCGATCCTGTCCATCGGCGGGCTCATCACCGCGACGATTCCGCCCAGTCTGGGGCTCATCCTTTACGGCTATCTGGGCGAGGTTTCCATCGGGCGGCTCTTCATCGCGGGGCTTGTACCGGGCGTGCTGCTGACCATCGTGCTGATGGCGACCACGCGGATCGTCGCGATCCAGCGCGATTACGCGACCGAACAGGACGGCCTGCCGACCCTCAAGGAGGTCGGAGAGGCGGTCTGGCACGGGTTCTGGGCGATCCTGTTCCCGATTTGGCTGCTGGTCGGCATCCGCTTCGGGGTGTTCACGCCCTCCGAGGCCGGCGCCTTCGCCGTGGCCTACGTCTTGGTCGTCGGCATGCTGATCTACCGCGAGCTGACGCCGCGGGGAGTACTCGACGCATTCATGCAGACGCTGAACGACATCGGAATGATCATGCTGATCATCCTGTTGTCCGGAGTCTTTGGCTACGTCATCACTTTCGAGCGCGTGCCCCAGGACATCGCCGAATTCGCCGGGACGGCCTTCTCCAATCCAACGGTGCTACTGTTCGTTATTTCTGGCTTCCTCCTGGTCCTCGGCATGCTGATCGAGGCCACCGTGCTAGTCATGCTGCTGACGCCGATCCTTGTGCCGGTGGTGACGTCCGTGGGGATCGACCCGGTGCATTTCGGCTTGGTGATGATGACGCTGGTGACCTTTGGCGGCATGACCCCGCCGGTGGGGGTCTCCATGTTCACCGTCTGCGGAATCTTGGGCTGTTCCTACAAGGACTACACGATGGAGGCGCTGCCGTTCATCGCGGGCGTCCTTTTGACCGTGACAGTCATCATAATGTTCCCGCAGGTCGTCCTCTTCCTTCCGAACTGGCTGATGTGAGTCTCCATGCCCCTTCTGCATCCCGACCGCCTGTTTCCCGTCGATCCGGCCGGGCGGGAGATGGCGCGCGCCCTCTTCGCCACGGTGGAGGACGCCCCGATCATTTCGCCCCACGGCCATACCGAGCCGCGCTGGTTCGCCGAGAACACCGCGTTCCCGGATCCGGCCACGCTCTTCGTCACGCCCGACCACTACCTGACGCGGATGCTGACCAGCCAAGGCGTCTCCTTTGAGACAATGGGGATCGGCGAGGCGGCGGAGACCGATCCCCGCCGTATCTGGCGCACCTTCGCGGAACACTACCACCTGTTCCGAGGCACTCCCTCGCGGCTCTGGATCGACCAGGCCCTGTCCGAGGTATTCGGCGTGGAGGAACGGCTCTCGCTCGAGACGGCGGACGCCGCCTATGACGCCATCGCCGAGCGACTGGGGCGCCCCGATTACCGCCCCCGCGCGCTCTACGACCGCTTTGGGATCTCCGCCATCGCCACCACCGACGACGCGCTCGACGACCTGCGCTGGCACCGGCAGATCCGCGAGGACGACTGGTCCGGGCGAGTCCTTCCGACCTACCGCCCCGACGCGATCGTCGATCCCGACACGCCCGAATTCCTCGCCAAACTGGGTCGTCTGGGCGAGATCACCAACTGCGATACCGGTACCTGGCAGGGCTATCTCGACGCCCATCGCGCCCGCCGCGCGGCTTTCATCGACGCGGGCGCCACGGCCAGCGACCACGGCCATCCCTCGCCGCGGACCGCCGACTTCGCCCCGGCCGAGGCGGAGGCGCTGTTCGACCGCATCCGCTCCGACCGCCGCGAACCGGGTGACGCGGAACTGTTCCGAGCGCAGATGCTCACGGAAATGGCGCGGATGTCGGTCGATGACGGCCTGGTTCTTCAGATCCACGCAGGCTCATGCCGCAGCCAGTCGGCGCATGTCCTTGCGGAATACGGCGCCAATCGGGGCTTCGACATCCCGCTTTCGGTCAGCTGGACCGAGGCGCTGAGCCCGCTCCTGAACGCCGTCGGGCTGGAGCCGGGCTTGACTGTGATCCCCTATACCCTGGACGAGAGCACCTATTCGCGCGAACTCGCTCCCATGGCCGGGGTCTGGCCCTGCCTGCTGCTTGGGCCGCCTTGGTGGTTCCACGACAGCTACGAGGGAATGCGCCGCTACCGCCAGTCGGTAACTGAGACGGCGGGGTTCTGGAACCTCGCCGGGTTCAACGACGACACCCGCGCCTTCTGCTCGATTCCGGCGCGCCACGACGTCGCCCGCCGTGTGGACTGCGCCTTCCTCGCAGAGCTGGTTACGACGCACCGTCTGGAAGAAAGCGAGGCCTACGAGTTGGCGCCGCTGCTCGCCAACGGGCTTGCAAAACGCGCCTTCCGCCTCTGACTGGGGCGCCGGCCGGTACGGCGCGGGGCCCACGAGACGCACCGCCGGATCGTCAGAGACTTGGTGTCGCAGGAATGCCCGGGGGCTAGGCGGCCGGGTTCCAGCGCAACCGACCGCAAATTTTTGCCCACGGTTTATCTTCAGACCTTAGATGGGCACTGTTCCACGAAGCGCCTGACGGACTGAGCTTCGCTTTTTCCGCCTGATTTCAGCCGGCGGGCTGCGTGATGGGGGTGCCGAGTGGAGTGCGCCCGGTCGTGTCCCGCCGAGTGGTGTAGCTGAGGCGGTCATCGGGTTTCTCGGTAGGGTCGGGTTGCGAACGCCAAC
>CANMTR010000047.1 GCA_947500825.1 uncultured Paracoccaceae bacterium
AATCCCGGAGTTCGTGCTGGTCCAGATGTCGTGGAAGTCGCGGCGCAGATGGGCCCAGCACGCCGCCTCGCGGACGCGCACCCTGCCTGAGGCGTCGGGCTCGTAGAGCGCCCGGAAGCCGGAATAGGCGTTCGCCGGGGGAACGGTCCACTGGACCGTTCCCGATCCTCCTCACCCTGGAGGATACCCTCGAACCCTTTCAGGTGCCTCTTCGGATGCTCGCTCTTGCGGTCCGGAGAGAAGAAGTAAGCGATCCCGGGCGGGGCGGTGCCGCTCCACGGCCGGTCATCGCGCAGGTAGGTCCAGATGCGGCCCTCCTTCACGCCCTTGCCGAGGCCCTCGATCCGCCTGCCGCGATCGAGCACCCGGATGGGGGTGTCATCGGCATGGAGCCGGTCGGAGCCCAGGACGTCGGCTTCGATCCTCTCCACCAGCGGTGCGAGCACCCGCATGCCCTGGCCACACCAATCGACGAGCGTGGAGTTGGGGATGTCGGCGCCCATACGGGCGAAGATCTCGTTCTGGCGGTAAAGCGGAAGATGGTCGTCGAACTTCGAGACCAAGATATGCGCCAGCAGCCCGGGCCCGACCATGCCGCCTCCGTCACGCGGATCAGCCGCGCCAAGGCGGCCTCTCCAAGACCTGCAGGCACACGCAAACTGCGCCTGCCGCGCAGCACGATCTCGACGACCTCGTCAGAGATACCCGGCTCAGGGAGGTCATCGGGCAGTGAAGGCATCCGGGGCAGCGAGAGGAACCGGACCGGCGCATCGGGTGCCAGGAGCCCCTTGAGCTTCAGATCTCGCCGCCACCCGTAGATGTGGGACCGCGTGATCTCGTGGCGAAACGCGATGTCGGTCACACTCGCTCCGTTCGTCCCCACAGAGGCCAAGATCGACAACTTCTCCTCGTCGCTCCACCGCCGCCGCCGCTCGACCCCGAGAACCTCGCTTCTCATCAAAGCACTCCGCCAAGACACGTCCATAAAGACGTCGTTATGCACGTGTCTTAGACGGTCGGATCGAGGTCAGGCACGCGGTCCAAAGCGGGCGGTTACAGTCCATGATCGCGCCGAGGCAGAGAAAGCCCTGCCGCATCGGGATGCAGGTGATGTCGGCGCCTCGGACATGGCCCGGTCGGTCGGTCGTCCGCCCGCGCGAGCCGGATAGGGGAACGGTCGATGCCCCTTCGCTGGCCGGCTCGTGTTCGGGCGCCTGTAGATCGGCATCAGGCCCATGAGCCGCCGGATCCGTTCCGGGTTCACTGCATGGCACTCGTTCCTAAGGTGCCAGGTCCATTTGGCGTAGGCCATGGAACGGCGTCTCCATGAACTGCAGACCGATCAACGCCATCAGCGTGAGGTTCGCGGCGCTCTCGCCTGCCAGCCGGTGTGAGACACGTAGGCCGCGGGATCGACGGCAGCCGGTATGGCGTGCCGATAAACAGTCGCGGATGATCTTTCTCGACCATGCCGCGTTTCGCGTCCCGACCCGTGGCTTGAGCTTTCGCGACGCAAAATCGCTGGCCACCGCAAGTTCCCCAATCCTGATGCGAGACTCTTTGCCCTCTCGGCATCCACTTCGGCGGCGTTGCCCGCTCCAGACTTCTCGAACGCGCAAGACCACCTTCCAGCAGGGCGCGCTTCCACTGGTGGATCAGCGTCGGACGCACCGGACCGCGCCGCCAGCTTGGCCACCCTCCGCTTGCCCTTCAGCGCTTCCAGCGCGGTCTCGACCTTGAACGCGGCCGCGTGCCGCTTCTTGTTTACCACCTCTTCCTTCTCGTTCTCGAAAACAAGAAGACCTCAAATCGTGGCTTACGTCAGTGTCCGATTTCCAAGGGAGCACCTCGACGGTCCAAGCCACCCTCACTCGGCGCGAGCCAAACCGTCTCCTGCTCGAGCCAGATCAGCAGAGCCCCGCACTTCTGCCGCGACGCATTGTAGCTGAGGTCCTGGATCGTGCGGTAGCGGCCGGGAGGTGGCTTGCTCATCCGGCTCGCATGACGCCTTTAACTCGCGAAGAAAATTTTTCGCCATACGAGTTCTGCAGCGATGCTACTTAGGCCGCTTAACACAACGGATCCTCCCATAGGGCTTAACTTCAGGCCTTATAAGGAATCACAGCATCAAACCGTGGGATTAAACACCTAGCCCTCGTCGCGTTCTCCGCCGAGCCGTGCGAAATTCCAAGTGGATGTGGAGATGGCAAGACCTTCGCCATCTCCCTTTTCATGCCTGCGAAATCAGGCTGCGGCGGCGATGATCAGGCCACTCGCACTCGACAACTCGTTTTCGATCGTCAGAGCAACCACGTCGACCTCGACAACCGTATCGCTACCCAAAGCCTCGGCGTCGAACGCGATCGTGGTGCTATTGCCGCTGACGTTTACGTGGGAATCGATGTTTATATTAGCATCGAAGTCCTTCGTTACGTCGAAGTCGAAATCTACGTCGATATCGGCGTCCACATCGATATCGACCTCTTTGTCGAAATCATACCCGTCGTCATGCATCCACCAGGTCATTTCCGCTCTCCCATTCAATTTTTCAAATATTACCGGTCAGCTCCGGCCCACGAAATGTCGCCGCATTCCGAAACCGTCGCAATTGACCTGAAGGGGACTTCACCAAAGGGGCCGTACTCTGCCGCGATGGGCATTCGGCGGTCAGCGAATGCAACCCAAGAGATGTGCGATTGGGTGTTTCGCCCGTCTGGACACCTGCGCCTACCGCTCTGGTTCGGCGCGCCGCGCCTCGAAGCGGCTGCAATCTCGGGCCTTCGAGCGGTTTCGGGTCGCCCTCGGCGCTTTATGATGCCGGATTGACCGCCGGTCCGGATCGGGCGGGCGCGGGTCGGCTGTCGAGCCACCCAAGCGGGTCGTGTCGTAGGCGAGATTGCCGGGCGTGATCGCGTCAGGCCGATCGTGCGGACCGTCATGCTCATGCGGGCCTTCTGTCGTGCGAAGACGTGCTCGACCCTCGAGCGCACGGCGGGTTGCGCAGCATTCGTGCAGCGGGTCCACTTCGGAATCGGACGGCCCCGGGGCGTCTTGCGATGGATGCAGCCGGCCCTGCATTACGCCTTGAGCCAAGCCTCGTTTTCCACCCAGCGGTAGGTGCTGCCCGCGCAAACCGAGTACGCCATGTTGGGCCGGAAGATCAGCCTTTCGCGCAGCCGTGCCCCGTCATGCTGCGCGGCATCGGTAACGACGTGGCGACGGACCAGCCCATGCATCCGATTGATCGAGACGAGGGCCTTGCAGCCGTAGACCGGGGTCGCGCTAATGGTCCGGGCGACGTGGCGAATGCGGCTCGGTCCCATCTGGACTGGCTTTCGCCCTGGAATACGTGATCGTCCAGCGGCCATCGGCATCTTTCTGGCGGGCGTCTCGGGCAAGATCTTCGCGGTAGATAACCTGCCACCGCAATCGCCCGATCCAGGCGCGCGAACAGATCGTCCAGCGCGGCGGTCGCCCAAGCGCTTTCTCCGAAACTGGCCGGAACATTTCAAAACCCACCGTTACCGCCAGCGTCTCAAGCGGATCGCCCTGCGCCGAGATCTCCACCAGCCGCTCCGTGATCGGTCAGGACCTCATCCGACCCGTCGCTGCGAGACCCTCGTGGCCCAGAGACGGAATGGATCATGAAACCACGTTCAGGGCGAGGTTTCCCAAGGTGTTTAGTTGATCCAGGTCGATGCAAAACGGACGGACGGAAAGAGATGAAAAATGGCCCGGCCTCGAAGATGCGAGGTCGGGCGCAATACGGGGTGGTTCGTGCGAATGTCAGCCAAACAGGTCGGACGTAGCCTCGGCCGGCGTAACGCCGAGTTCGGTCGAGACGGTCACACCGAGCGATCCGTCGCCCTGATTTCCGCGGATCGAAAGCCGCAGGGAGCCCTCTACGATCCCGTCGCTCGTCACGCTGGACGAGGTGCGTAAACCGATCTCGGGCGCGGCGTCCTCGTCCGTCGACAGCTCCAGGCCCACGAAACTGCGTAGGCCGGTCTCGTCGGCGAGGGCGCCGATCCCGTACGAGCCCTCGAGCTCGTCCTCGACGTTCCGGCCAGACAGATCAAGCTCCAGACGGGCCCGGGCGACGCCGCCGTCGTCGCGGGAAAGGCGCGTTTCCGAAAAAATCCCGGGGGTATTGCCGGACGCGTCGGGCCATTCGATCCGACCCGACGGCTCCGCGTCGGCGTCCTCGTCGCGCAGCCAGCTCGGCCAGCCCCACTTGGACCGCGACTCTGCGTCGGAGCCGACATTGAAGGTGTCTCTCCAGTTCATGGTTTGTCCTCCTCTGGTATGACCGAAGTCTAGCAGTGACTCATTCGACCGTATCGGCTCTGAAGGTGCATCCACCTTCGGCCGATCGGCGCAGCTTCCGGCTCACCCGATGGCGAGCGTCGCCTCGATCGACGATCCGGAGAAGGCGTCCTCGATGGCCAGGGCGTCGGCGTAGATATCGAGGACGCTGTCCTCCGCCTCGACCTCTGCCTCGAAATCCGCCGTGGCGACGTTGCCTTCGGAAACGTCGAAGACCGTGTCCGAGGTCAGGTCGCGCTCGAAGGTGAAAGCGTAGGGATTGCGCAGCTCGAACGCCGCGAAATCGAGGGCGATGACGCTGTGTTGGGTGCTCTCCCAGTTCTGGCCCGTGACCGTCCGGTCGAAGGTGAGGACGAAATCGGCGCCGTCGACGTTGGAATAGGCATCGGTGGTGGCGTAGGGTCGTTCACCCTCGGCCGCGGCGAAGAAGCTGGCGCGGCCGGTCCCGATCGAAACGCTTCCATGATCGGTCACGTTGGCGTTCAGATCCGCCGTGGCGATCGTGTCCCGCCCGATGGCCTCGCCCGAACCGTCGAGCGACATCGACAGGGGGCTGTCGTCTCGATCCGGACGGTAGCGCGTTATCCTGTCCAGCCAGCTCGCGATCGCGTCGACCTTCACGAATGCCTGGTCGACCGCGGCATCGCTCCAGCTCTGGTCGGCGAGCCAGTTTCCAAGCGCCTTCACCTTGCGTGAAATCAGGCCATAGAGCCACATAGTTGTCCCTCCTCATGACGCTTCCCCGAGCGCTCGGTGCACAGCGTACCGCCAAGGCGGCGATCCCCATACTGGGCCGAAGGGAGATGGGCGGGTGCCGGAAGAGCGATCCTTTTGGGGGCCCCCGGTCATCATCCAAAAGGCCGGGCGACGGTGCCGTCCGGGACTGAGTGTCCCCCGAAAGGTGCAGTACCATATCCGGCGCGTGCCCCGAACGGACGAGGTCCGCGGGGTTTCGCGGGCTGCGATATTCCCCGTTCGGACAGGCTCTCCGCCATCAGGGCGAGGCCGGAACGGGAATTCGCGCGTCATCGAGCGTTCCGTGACGGGGCGGTCGACGCATTTTCCCGGAAGGGCAGAGCGTGTTGGAGCTCGGGGCATCTGCCTCTGCCCATGCCCGAACGGACAGGGGACTTCGGGTCAATTGCGGGCGTGCGCAGCCCCGTCGATACTCGCCGGTGTCGAACAGGTCCTGACAGACGGGCTCCGCGGAGCCCAGGGAAGCAGGACGGGACCGGGACAGGGGGATGGAACGATGGACATAACTGGGAGCAGCGGCAACGACTACCTGCGCATCCGCGACGCGGGAGCATTTCACGTTCGCGGCCTCGACGGAGACGACATCATCAACGTGTCCGTCAGCCGCAGGCAGGCCGGCGCCGATCTGGGCGACACGCTCGACGGCGGCGGCGGGGACGACGACATCTTTGCCGGCGACACGGACGATACGCTGATCGGCGGAACGGGCGGCGACATCCTTCTCGGCAAGGGTGGGGACGATGTTCTCTACGGCGATGCCGGACGCGACGATTTCGCGGCCCCGGGTTCGGAGAGCGCGCAAGACGGCGCCGACACGCTCGACGGCGGCGACGGGAACGACTTCATGGATGGCGGCGGCGGGGGCGACACCCTGATCGGCGGGCGCGGCGACGACGTGATGCTCGGAGGCGGCGGGAACGACACGATCTCCGGCGGGCTCGGCGCCGACACGATCGACGGCGGGGACGGTGACGATCTGGTGATCGGCAGCTCTGGCGACAACATCCTGAGCGGCGGCGAGGGCAATGACGAGATCGTCGCCTCGGGCGGAGCCGATACGATTTCGGGCGACGGCGGGGACGACAGCATCACTACGGGCAGCGGCAACGACGAGGTGGACGGGGGCGCAGGCGACGACACCGTCTTCGCGGGCAACGGCAACGACGCGGTTCAGGGCGGGGCCGGCAACGACAACATCTTCGGCAATGACGGTGCGGATGTCCTCCTCGGGGGCAGCGACGACGACACGATCTCGGGCGGTCTGGGCGACGATCTCATCTACGGGCAATCCGGGGACGACATTCTCGATGGAGGGAGTGGCGCCGACACGCTGATCGGGGATTCGGGCGCCGGGAATACCGGGGTCGATCTGGTGACCTATGCCGGGGCAAGCGCCGCGGTTCAGGTTCAGCTCTCCGCGACGCAGGCCACGGGCGGCGGCGGAGCGGCCCTCGGCGACGTCTATTTCGAGATCGATGGAGCTATCGGCAGTGCCTTCGACGACGTCCTCGTGGGGCTCGACGGCGACCAGACCTTCTTCGGCGGCGACGGGAACGACTCGATCGGAGGCGGAGCCGGGAACGATGTGCTTGACGGGGGCCGCGGAGGCGATCTTTTGAATGGAGGCGACGGGTTCGACACCGTCAGCTACGCCGACTCCGATGCGGGCGTGAACGTGGCCCTGACCTCGGTAGGCGCCACCACGGGCGCCGGTGGCCATGCCGAGGGCGATACGCTCTTCGCGCTCGAGGCCGCCGAGGGCAGTGCCTTCGCCGATACGCTGCTCGGCGGCGTGGGCAGCCAGCAGCTGATCTCGGGCGCGGGCAACGACACGCTCGCGGGCGGGGACGGCTCCGACCTCCTCGTCGGCAATGGCGGGACGAACTCGCTCTATGGCCAGGCCGGTTCCGACATCTTTGCAAGCCTTTCGGGCACGAACCTCGTGCGCGATTATGGCTGGGGTCTGGCCGGGAGCACGCTCGTGGGCATCGACGAGATCGCGCTGCCCTCGACCGCCGGGTTCGCCGGGATCAACACCAGCATTTTCGGGACCTTCGCGGCGATCTTCGCCGGGGGCGGGCAGACGACGGCGGTGGATCTGCGCACGACCGACGGCGCCACTGCCCAAGCCCGCTTAAACGCGCTCGAGGTGATCGCGATCACCGACCCGGGCGACTTCCTGGTCTGATCGGGAGCACGCGACATGGACCGGGCCCCCGACGTTCTCGCAGCCGCCCTGCGCCGATGCCGTTCGGGCTTCGGCGCGGTGGCCCTGTTCAGCTTCTTCATCAACCTTCTGATGCTGGCAGGGCCCCTCTACATGCTGGCCGTCTACGACCGCGTGCTTGTCAGCGGCAGCGTCGAGACGCTTCTCCTTCTCACGCTGATCCTGGGCCTTGCGGTGGCGGCGATGGCCGCACTCGAGACGCTGAGAACCTCGCTCACGGTGCGCATGGGCGCGTGGCTGAGCGAGGCATTGGGATCACCCTATCTGCTCAGCGGCATACAGGCCCGACTTGGCGGGCGTGGCGGCGGCGCGCAGGCGTTCCGCGATCTGTCGCAGATCCAGAGCTTCATCGCCACGCAGGGGCTGACCGCCTTCTTCGACTCGCCCTGGACGCCGCTCTTCGTCGCCATGATCTGGCTGCTGCATCCTTGGCTGGGGATGCTGGCGCTCGGCGTCACGCTCCTTCTTCTGTGTCTCAGCGTGGTCAACGAACTTTTCACGCGGCGCCTCCTGGCGGCCGCCAACACCGGACAGATTGCCACGCAACGGCTGGCCGAGGCTACGATCGACAATGCCGAGGTCGTCCGCGCCATGGGCATGGAGCCCGCCTTGAGCGCTCGCTGGCGCGCCGCCGCGGGCACGGTCCAAGGCGATTTGCTGCGGGCCAGCGAACGCGGGGGCGCGATCTCGGGCCTCGCCAAGTTCCTGCGGGTTTTCGCGCAGAGCGGCATTCTGGGGCTCGGCGCGTTCCTCGTCCTCAGGGGCGAGGCCTCCCCGGGCGTGATGATCGCCGCCTCGATCATGCTCGGCCGCGCCCTCGCGCCGGTCGACATGGCGATGAACGCCTGGAAGAACTTCGCCGCGGCCCGCCTGGCCTATGGACGCCTGCGCGAGGAGGCGCGCGCCCATCCGCCCCGGCCGAGACGGATATCGCAGCCCCATCCGGCCGGCCGTCTGCGCGTCACCTCTCTCAGCGCCCGGCAGGCGGAGCGCCTGGTGCTGCGCAACGTCTCGTTCGAGGTCGCGCCCGGCGAGGCCGTAGCGGTCATCGGTCCTTCAGCCGCGGGCAAGAGTACGCTCTGCCGATATCTGGTCGGCCTCGAGCCCCCTGCCGGCGGGACCGTACGCCTCGACGGGATCGACATCACGCACTGGAACCCCGACGAACTCGGCCCCTCCATCGGCTTTCTGCCTCAGGAAGTCGGCCTCTTCGCCGGCACGATCCGCGAGAACATCGCCCGCATGGAGGAGGCGGCGGACCAGGATGTGCTCGACGCCGCGCGGCTTGCCCATGCGCACGAGATGATCTCTCAATTGCCTGACGGTTACGAGACGCGCATCGGTCCACGGGGCACCGGCTTGTCGGCCGGCCAGAAGCAGCGCATCGGCTTGGCGCGGGCGGTTTTCGGGCAGCCCGCCCTCATCGTTCTCGATGAACCCAACGCCAACCTCGACCAGGCGGGCGACCGCGCGCTCTCTGCTGCGATCGCCGAACTGAAGGCGGCGGGATGCACTCTCCTGATCGTCGGGCACCGCCCGTCGACGCTGGTCCAGAGCGACAAGGTGCTTTTCCTGCAAGCGGGAGCGGTCAAGCTGTTCGGCCCGCGCGCCGAGGTGCTCGAACGATTGCGCGACGAGACCTCTGCCCAGGCCGCCACGCACGAGATTGACCAGGCCAAGGCCAGCGCCGACGCGGCCTCGCCTCCCCCACCCACGAAAGCGAGCGCCGATGCCCGCACGGTCCTGCCCGCAAGGTGATGGAATGTCCGATGACCTGATGGGCCGCAGAACGAGGAGGACGTCATGACGATCAACCCGAGTTGGACCGGAGCGTCCTCGCCGGATCTGCCGCGCATCGTCCGGCCGATCCGACGAGCCCTTGCCGCGCCCGAGGACCGGGGGCCGGGCGTCCTGCTGCGACGGCCCCTGCGCAGGGGGCTGCTCGTGATCATCTGTTTCACCACGGTCCTCGGCGGCTGGGGCGCGACCGCGCCCATTGCCGGGGGGGCCATCGCGCCCGCCCGGGTCAATCCCGATGGCGGGGTCCGGACCGTGCAGCATCTCGAAGGCGGGATAATCCGCACGCTCCACGTGCGCGACGGCGACACCGTGGAGGAGGGCGCGCCTCTCGTGACCCTCGAAAGCGTCGGAGCAAGCGCCGAGGTCCACCTGCTCGAACGCCGACGTCAGGCGCTGGTTGCCGAAGAGGCGCGTCTGGACGCCGAACGCCTCGGGGCCGCCGAGATCGCCTTCCCGGCCGACCTGCAAGAACCCGATCCCGCGATCGCGGCGCTTGTCCAGGCCGAGACCCGGGTCTTTGAGACGCGGCGCCAGATGGCCGAATCCCGCAAGGATATCCTGTCGCGGCGCATCGACCAGCTTCACGATCGAATCTCCGGGTACCGCGCGCAGGCCGAGAGCGCCGAGCGCCAGATCGCCCTCGCCGGCGAGGAGTTGGCCACCAAGGATAGTCTCATGGCCAAGGGCCTGACGTCGAAAACCGACGTCCTTCAGCTTGGCCGCATGATCGCCAGCCTTGAGGGCGCGCGCGGCGAACACCTCGCCGAGATCGCCAGTGCCGAGCAGCAGATCGACGAGACCCGTGTCGAGCTGCTGGCCGTGGACGTGGAAACGACCGCCGAGAGCGCTCGCCGCACCGCCGAGATCCGACTCGAGCTGGAGGAGATCGACCGCTCCCTCGACGCCCGCGGCGACATTCTGCGGCGCGCAGTGATCCTCGCGCCGAAAGCGGGTGTGGTGGCGAATTTGCAGGTCAACACCGTGGGGGGCGTCGTCGCGCCGGGGGCGCCGATCCTCGACATCGTGCCCGCCGCCGAGACCTTGCGCGTGGATGCAAGGGTCAAGCCAACCGATATCGACCTCGTCGCCATTGGAGACACGGCCATCGTGACCCTGACGGCCTTCTCGGGGCGCGAGGCGCCGCGACTCGAGGGCCGGGTGGCCGCCATCTCGGCCGACGCACTGCAAGACGAGACGACTTCGCGCGACTATTACGCCGTCCGCGTCGAGATCCTGCATGATGAACTCGCTCGCATCCCCTCCGCCCTGGTTCCCGGTATGGGAGCAGACGTCATGATCGTTACGCAGGAGCGTACGCTGATCGCATATCTTTTGGAGCCGTTCGGGCAGGTGCTCCGCCGCGGGTTCCGCGAGAGCTGACATCCGCCCCCCCAACGGGGAGATGAGAAGTCATGCATTTTTGCGAAATTAATAGGGTTCGATGGCTTCTACAGCCTTGAGTTGAAGTTTTTCAATATAATTGTTGAACAACACGCAACTCGGTAATATACTGTTAACCAGTATTTTTATTATGGGTAGCCCGGCTTTTCGTTGAAGGCTGGCCCTTCCTGTCACATCGGGAATCTGAGCACGTTCCATTGGAGGTGCCTTCGCAATGTCGGAATTGGTCAAGAATGTAGTTGTAGTATTCGATAATCTCCACCTTCGGCGGACCATGGTCGAGACCTTTCTGAGCCGGTGGGCCTTCGACAGGAGCCTGCGGGTCGTCGGCGCAAAACTCAGTGATTCGTTCTCGGCATCGGAATACCCAGAATGCGGGATGCGTATTCTAAGCGTGGGGGGGGGCTTCAACGATGAACTCCTTCAGCGCACCGCAAAATTGTTTGACCCAATCACAACTCAGCCCCCGGTTGTTGTCTTCAGCGATAGCGAAGTCCCTACGGATATCGAAAGTGCATACCGGTGTGGTGCTAAGGCGTTCATACCGACTTCGACATCTCCACATACGACATTGGCGATCCTGTCGTTCATCCTGGATGGCGGCAGTTACTTTCCGCCGGAGGCGTTGTTGAGATCACAGGATCCAATCAAGGACCCCGGAGAAATAAAATGCGTCGATCCGGCGCCTGGCGCGAAAAACTCGGGTAACGGATCTGCTCTCCTGGAAACCGTCATCAATCCCACTTCGACTTCGGCCATCGCCGCTGAAAGGGACAACTTGACCAAGCGGCAGTCGGACGTCCTCGAAGCTTTATTGGAAGGGAAGTCGAACAAGGAAATCGCCCGAATACTCTATGTCTCGGAATCCACCGTCAAGGTTCATGTGAGACAGATCATGCGCAAGTTCGGCGTTGCCAATCGCACTCAAGCCGCGATTCTGGCGGCGAACGTCAAGCTCGGTAAGACCTCGTATCCAGCGTTCTTTCCGTCTGCGAACTGCAAGAAACTTACTCCCGGCAGTTTGGTCCCTTCGAGCGCAAAGATCCAATGACCAAGTTTCAGCATCACGCGATCCTCGCACATTCCTGATCACGGCTTTAAATCGGGCATAAAATGCTTGCACGCAAAGGCCCGCGATCAACAATCTCATATGGTTTGGCGCGCCCCGAGTGAGGGGGGGGGCAGGACGGCCGAAGTACCCCCTGGGAATCGGACACGGATGGGCTTTGATGGTGTAACCGCCCCCCGACGGCATCGATGTGCCACGGTGGGTCTGTATGGATCCACGGAGGGGAGCGG
>CANMTR010000048.1 GCA_947500825.1 uncultured Paracoccaceae bacterium
CTTCTTTGTCATGGTCCATGCTCCTGTCGGTCTCAGCATGGACCGGCGGGGTCATACACAGAAGATCGGACACTCCCGGCGACTGCGAGACGAACTCCTGAACGAGCCGCTGTTCTCGTCGCTCGGCGAGGCCCGGCACGGGATCGCGCCCTGGCAGCACGGCTACAATCACCACCGCCCCATTCCGGCATCGGGAATATCCCACCGGCAGAGTTCGTGGTGCAGAAGGGACTGGCAATGCACGCCACCTAGCCCCGAAAATCAACCCGCGGACCCTCATAATAGCTGGCGAAGAGTCGGGGCTCAGGTCACTACACTGAACTCGGCTATGGAATCACAGAACCGCCGCGTATCGACATCGGATCACGCGCCGACTTTGCCTGTAAGCAAATCGCTATTTGACCGTCATCTCCCGATGCCGCGGCGAAACTGGTGGAGCGGACAAGCCGCACGGTCCCTACCGTCTGAAGCTCTCGCCCCAAAGCCGACCTCCGTCGACATGGACTTCGTCGCGCCGCGGCTTCACCAGACCAGCCATTCGCCGCGGTCGCAAAGCATCAGCGCGACCGAACTTACATTGTGCGGGGCAAAGCTGCTACTGCCTGCAAGCGCGAATTGCTATTCTTCGTGCTGCGTCTCCGGGACGAATGTCTGGGTTTCCATGGGCGGGCGCGCATACCCCTTCCGTGGAGGCCGCTCCTCCAGCCGGATCGGCTCCTGCGCCAACTCCTCGTAGGGAACCATCGAGAGCAGATGGCTGATACAGTTCAGCCGGGCGTGTTTCTTGACGTCGCTGTTCACGACGTACCACGGAGCCTGCTCGATATCGGTGTGGACGAACATCTCGTCCTTCGCACGGCTGTAGTCCTCCCACCGCTTTCGGCTCTCCAGGTCCATGGGGCTCAGCTTCCAGCGCTTGGTCGGGTCCGAGAGGCGTTCACGGAATCGCCGTTCCTGTTCCTCGTCGCTGACAGAGAACCAGTACTTGATCAGCTGTATGCCTGAGCGGACCAGCATCCGCTCGAATTCGGGGCAACTGCGAAGGAATTCTTCGTGTTCCTCATCGGTGCAGAACCCCATGACGCGCTCGACGCCCGCACGATTGTACCAGGATCGGTCGAATATCGTCATCTCACCGGCCGCCGGAAGATGAGCCGCGTAGCGCTGGAAATACCACTGGGTCTTTTCCCGCTCAGTCGGCGCGGGTAGCGCAACCACCTGGGCGATGCGAGGGTTCAAAGGCTCGGTCAGGCGCTTGATCGTACCGCCCTTTCCGGCCGCATCTCTCCCCTCAAAGATAACGACCAGGCGATGGCCGGTCGCCTTGATCCATTCCTGCATCTTCACCAGCTCGGTTTGCAGGAGGACGAGCCTCTTCTCGTATTTCTTGTCGGAGATTTTCGTCGAGGTCGTTTTGGGTTCGTCAGCCATGGAATACCCTCTCCTTGTCCATCTACGACGTAGCACACGATGAGGATTTTCGCTCACAGCGCCGAACGAAGCAGTTCGGACTTCAAGTGAACCTGCGATGGCGCTGCGGCGCGACAGGGTCGCCGAACCTATCTATTGCCGTGCCCCAGGTTGTCGTCCGGTCATCAATTTTGGGGAATGCAGGCCACGACCTTGATTTCGAGGTCAAATCCGGCCAGCCACGTCACCCCGATAGCGGTCCAGGCCGGGAACGGCCTGCCCGGGAAATAGTGGTCCTTGACCGACATGAGGTCATGAAGTTGTGCTTCGGGATCGGTGTGGAACGTCGTCACGTCGATGATGTCATCGAAGCTGCAACCGGCCGCATCCAGTACGGCCTCAAGGTTCCTGAAGGCTCGTTCGACCTGCCCAAGATAGGTCTCTTCGGGCGAGCCGTCCTCGCGGCTCCCAACCTGACCGGACACGAACAGAAGGTCGCCCGACCGCACGGCGGGGGAATATCCGTGCTGATCGTAAAGCGCATGGCGCGCAGATGCGGCCGGGTAAATCGGTTCTCGGGTCTCCATCAGGGCCTCCTTTTCTTGAGTTGATGCAGTGTAAGGGCCGCGTCTTGGCTTCCAGGCGGCGCCAAACTCACATACGTTGAGTATGTCGGAGCTATTCATATACGCCTCGTATGTCAACGTTTAACGCGAAGCAGACTCCCAAGAGGACACATGGCAAGACGAACACGTGCCGAGATGATGGATGAGACGCGGCGGAAGCTGCTGGCATCGGCCCGCGCGGCCTTTGCGGACAAAGGCTTCTTCGAGACGTCGATGGACGATCTGACATCTGAAGTCGGCCTGACCCGCGGCGCGCTCTACCACCATTTTGGGGACAAGAAGGGTCTGTTTGCTGCCGTGGTCGACCAGATCGATGCAGAAATGGCGGCTCGCGCCCGCAGCTTCGCGGAGGGTGAGGGAACGATGTGGGGCGCCCTCCTCGCAGAGGGCGGGGCCTATATCGAGATGGCCCTCGATCCCGAGGTGCAGCGCATCGTACTGCGCGACGGACCCGCGGTGCTGGGGGATCCGGCCCGCTGGCCCAGCCAGAACCGCTGCCTCGATGCGACCCGTGAGGCGGTTGAGCAACTCCGAACCTACGGAGTGCTGCGGCCCGTAAATATCGAGGCGGCGTCTCGCCTTCTAAACGGGGCCGCCCTCAACGCAGCGCTTTGGATCGCGTCCTGTGACGACCCGTCGGCGATGCTGCCGAAAGCGCAGGAAGCATTCCGAATGCTCTCGGAAGGTCTGCTCGCAGAGGACCGCCCCTCGGCCAATGGCAGGGCCCAAGGGTGGCCCGGATAGTCGTCGGATCACGTCTGCGAACGGCCCTATCCGAACATTTCTTGGCGGTCGCTTTCCGCGGCGCAGCTTCCTTGAAGCAATCACTCGCGGAAGCGTTCGGCCCCCTTGGATCGACCGGCAGCCGATTGGTCTATTCTACGGTATCTTGTGCTGACGAACGCGCTTAAAGACGCCAACGTGTCCGTAACTTCTCCGAAACCGACGTAACGTGAGAACACGGCTGATAGCTCTGCCGGACTAACGAAAGCAGATGAGCCGCATGTTCAATCCGTTCAAGAAGGCGCAGGCCCGCAGTCGCAGGCAGCTTCGCAAAGCCACGGCAACCTCCATCGGGCAAATGGCCAGTGCCATGATGTCGAACCCGGCAAAGACGACTGCCCGATCGGGACCCGAGAACGCAGCGAAAATTTCAGATCGGACGCGCAGTCGGACAAAAACCAAGCCAAAATTGCCGGCGAAGACCCCGGAGAAGGTACGACCTTCGACCGCTACCGCTCGGTCACGTATGTTAACGCCCCGGAGCGCCTCCTTTCGATCCCGGACTCACCACGGCCCCGCCGGCAATCTGGATTACAAACTCTACCTTCCCTCCTGCGCGAGAACGGTGGTGCAGCCGCTACCTCTCCTCGTCATGCTGCACGGCTGCGGCCAGACGCCGAACGATTTCGCGACCGGCACGGGCATGAACGCCCTGGCCGAGGAACTCGGTATCATCGTCCTCTACCCGGCGCAGAACCCACGCGCGCAGCCGAACCGATGCTGGAACTGGTATCGCCGCGGAGACCAGGGGCGCTCCGCCGGGGAACCGGCCCTTCTGGCCGGCCTGACGCGGGATGTTATGAGCATCGCGCCGGCCGATCCCGCGCGGGTGTATGTCGCGGGATTATCGGCGGGGGCGTCGATGGCGCTGATCCTTGCGGCGACTTATCCCGACATCTTTGCCGCCGTCGGTGTTCATTCCGGTCTGGCATGGGGCGCGGCGCGCGATGCGACGACGGCCGCGTTCGCCATGGCGTACGGTGCACCGGGCCATCGATCCCCCGGTCTGATGCCGACGATCATCTTCCATGGCGAAGAGGACAAGGTCGTGAACGTCAGAAACGGACGGTTCATCGCGGCATGCGCCAATCAAGCCTATACCGACTTGCGACGGACCGAACTTACCAGCCGTGGGCATGGCGGGCATCCATTCGTCAAGGTGGCTCACCGCCGGGGAACAGGACGCTCGTTCACGGAATTCTGGATGGTGAAGGATGCCGGTCACGCCTGGTCCGGGGGCAGCCGGGCCGGTCGATTCACCGACTCCGCCGGTCCCGACGCGTCGCGTGAAATGTTGCGATTTTTTCTTCAGCATCGGACGACAATGAAGCAGCGCAAGGCTGCGGCATTAGCTAGCGTGGCCTGAGGTGGGCCGGGTGTCTACGTCTGAAAACGCCTCGACATTCCATCAAACTATCAGGCAATCAGATCGTGAAGCGGACGCGGGCACTGCAAGAAATTACGCTTGCCCCAGTACTGGTCGCACGATGTTCCCGGCCCAAAGCTGGCGCTGGCCACGGTGGTCGGCGCTGCACCGCAGCTAAGGTGATATCGACGTCAGCGTGCGGGACCAGGCTGCCGTCAACTTGGCGTCACCAGTGAGGTATCACGACGGGTGACGGCACCTACGCAGCGGTTTTCCATGTATCTGGCGTGACGTAGACAACTGTCTGATCGATGCTGACCATCACGTCGCCGTCTTGGATATTCACCTGAAGCTTCATCGCGCGCTTGGCCAGCTGCGCGAGTGCGGCCGTGTCGGCCTCGGAGAAGTTGTGCACCTGAAGATTTTCGAAACGGGTCGTTCCGTTTTTGACCTTGTCCCACCATATTTGGGCAATTCGGCCGCCAAAGGCGTAGACAATCACCTTTTTGGATTTGCTGCAAGACTGCCGAATAATCTTCTCAGACGGAAGACCGAGTGCTACCCAAACATTTATCTCGCCGCTCAGGCTTTTCTGCCAGATATCCGGCTCACCGTCCGTGGAAATTCCTTTGGTCATCTCCAGATACTCGTGGGCATTCAGCGCGAAAGCGATGAGACGCACCATCAACCGCTCGTCAGTCTCGGAGGGGTGCTTCGCAATGGTCAGTTTATGAGTCTCGAAGTAGTTGCGATCTATATCGGAGACCGACAGTTCAATTTTATGAATGGTGGCATTTTGCGCCATGATCCGCCCCAAAGCTTATAAGGATCGGGCTGCCTACCCCGTCCTGTGGTCCTTGGAAAGCGGCCGTGAAGTTCCGGAACGAAGTAACAAGGCAACATGTCCGAGATGGAACAAGGACAGGTTGGCAGAACGGTTCCGCATACCCAAGCGATAACCGGCTATAGTCAGCGAGGAAGCAGGGCTTTATTCACGTCTTCGTCCCACCCCAGGTAAAGCGTATCCCCGTCCCGAATGACCGGGCGGGCCATGACCTTTGGCTGGGCTGATATTTGCGCCTCGGCTTCCGAATTCTTCAGCCAATTGTTGAGCGCCCGATAATCATTCGACTTTCGGTCCACGAGCCGATCCCCAAACTCGCCGATCAGTTCGGACAGTTCCGCCTCGCTCAGAGGCTCGGCGCGGATGTCGCGAAAGACGACTTCGACGCCCTTACCCTCTAAGGCCACGCGGGCTTTCCGGCAGACAGCGCAGGTATGCAGGCCATAGATCATCATTTTGCAGTCTCCTCGATCGATGAGGAGGCACCCTCGGGCATCACTCCCGCCGATACAACGCAATTGGATCTTCCAAAACCGGGAGTCCCGTTCGAGCCAATTGTATGGATGCAAGGAACCTGGGCGCGCGTTTGGCCGAAGGGGCACGTTCCGACCATCAACCCCCTGACAAAAGCGCCGTTATCGCCCAATTGTCTTGCGCGGATCCCGAAAGAGGATCATGCGGGAACGGGTGAAACATCCCCCAGACCGATCCACACACTTGGCCGCGCTCGGCTGGACCTCATACTTCGACAGCCAACTCGGGCCGGACGATGCGGGTCTTACGAAGATGCGTATCGCAGCGATCCACCGCAGCAGGCTGATCGCGGAAACCGAGTTCGGAAGCCAGAGGGTCGGCCTCCCCGAGGGCGTCGCCACAACGGCTTTCGGTGTCGGAGATTGGGTTCTGGTGGATACCGCGACGGGGGTTCTGGTTCGGCGGCTGGAGAGAAGCACCCTGCTGGAGCGGCGAACAGCGGGGGACCGGCCCCGCCAACTGATCGCCGCCAACGTAGATACCGTCTTCATCGTGACGTCCTGCAACGATGACTTCAATCCGGCACGGCTGGAACGATACCTCGCCCTCGCTAACGAAGCCGGCACGGTTCCGGTGATCGTTCTGACGAAGATCGACACGGTCGCCGATGCGACTCCGTACTTGCGGCAGGCAAAGAAGCTTCAGCTTGGTCTGGATGTCGTTCTTGTAAACGCGAAGACGGCAGAGGCGGTACAGGTGTTGGCCCCCTGGTGCGGAGAGGGACGGACCGTGGCCCTTGTCGGCTCGTCGGGGGTGGGAAAATCGACGCTGCTGAACATCCTGTCCCTCAAGCCACCCGAAGAGGCCCAGCCAACCGGTGCCGTGCGGGTATCGGACGACAAAGGACGTCACACGACGACGTCGCGCTCGCTTCATTCGGTGGTTGGTGGAGGGTGGCTAATCGACACGCCGGGCATGCGGACGTTGCAAGTGAGCGGCGTTTCGTCCGGCCTGGACGTGCTGTTCGCGGAGATCGTCGGGTTGGCGAACCGCTGCCGGTTCAGGGATTGCACCCACAGCGTCGAACCGGGCTGCGCCGTTCAGGCTGCAATGGCCGCCGGAACTCTCGATCCGGAACGGCTCGACCGATGGCGCAAGCTCTCCGACGAAAATTCGGCGAACACCAGACAACCGTCCGGGCCGCGCCGAGGCAAAACCCCGAAGGTTCGACGCAACCGGCATTGATGCGCTTATCGCAATACTTTCGGCCCTGAGCCGACATTTGTGCCCATGCCCTTGCCCCAGTGCAGCATCGCGGAACCGGTCGTTCGCGGTAGCGTGCAGCATGTGAGGGGTCGCAGGTCAACTGGCAAGACAGACCTTCAGTCGTGACGTTGGCTCGCGGGTCCGCTCTTCCAGACGGCTATGGCGTCACTGAACGCTTCTGACGAAGTTCTCAAAAATGGTGACCAGCGACTCACACCGCCGCGAATGGGAGATAGGGATTGGGCCTGCCCCTGTCGGGTGGTCCGGTTCCAGTCTTGGTGCATGACGGGTCTCGGCGCCAAGGCGGCTGGCTGAGGTGGGGGTGATCCGCCATCGCGGGACGGCCAGTGCATGGCCTCCGGAGCTGGTGGTCGATAGACCAGCGAGGAGTGGGGCCTGACGGTATCGTAGTGAACCCTCCACGCCTCGATGATCACGCGGGCCTCGGCCAGCGAGTAGGAGATCTCCCCGTTCAGCAGCTCGTCGCGAAGCTTCGAGTTGAAACTCTCGCAGTATCCCTGCCGCGAGAAAATGGTCCACCGGACCGTTTTCCGGCCCTCGACAGTCCCGTGGACGGCCGGGTTCGATGAACGCCGTCTTCGCTCCCACCGTGTCGATCCGGTCCCGCACCGCCTTGGCGATGAACTCATTCGAGCGTTGCCCTCATCGTTATCTGAGCGAACGTGGTCGGGCACACCCCGCAGGATGAATAGATCGGTCAGGACATCGATCACCGCGGCGGAGTTCAGCTTCCGGTCGATCCTGATCGCGAGGCATTCTCGGGTGAACCCGTCGATGATGTTGGGCATCCTGAACGTCCTGCCGGTCGCCGTGTCGCGCCATTGATGGGCCCTGCGATACCAGCGCGTCGCCCTCCCTGTGCCTCTTCCGTCCCATTCGTTCGTCTTCCATCTGGCTCGGAAGCCTACTTCAGGAAGGACCACTTTTCTGGGGCCAGACCAGACGGAGTGAGATGGAACCGCGGCCCCGGTGGGGCCGCGTAAGTCCATCGAACCCTGGCCCTCCAGATCCCGTATCGCCATGTCGATGGGCCGCTCGCACTACGTGTCGATGGCACTGGCATCGAGTTCCACGGTGACGACGAGTGGCAGGTTCGCAAGCACGGCGTCCAGGGCCGTCGCCAGTGGCGCAAGGTGCATCTCGCCATGGATACGGCGACCTCGGACACCCGGGCGGGAGAGTTCACCCCCAGCCGAGACGGTGACAGTCCGATCCGGCCCGAGTTTCCGGGCCGGATCCCTGAAGACGAGCAGATCGGCACCCTTCCTGCCGACGGCGCTTATGACCCGGGGCTGCGCCCGTTCAGGGCTGAAACAGGCCTCTGACCCGTTTCCTCGACGCCCTTCACCCCGCTGTTGCCATGCGGCCATCGCCGAATGGCAGGCCGTCCCGATCCGGAAGACCGGGCGTGCCTGGAAGGAAGACTGCCCGCCAGCGAAGGCTCGGAACGAGACGCTGCGTGCCACGAAACGCTACGGTCACGCATCCTGGAGGCACTGGACCGGATACCACGCCCGAAGCCGTATCGACACGGAGATGCCTCTGGTTAACCGAAGGTCCGCACAGCCAAACGGCCGGGTCGGCGCCACATGGCGAGGGACTTCGATCCCCAGGTCGCGGAGTTCCAGGCCCGTATTGCCGTTCTGGAGGGCCGTACCCCGATCGAAATACCCCTCACAGAGCCCGTGGGACAAGTCCCGCCGGGGAAAGGAGGAGCCCGACCAGCAGCTGTTTTGCGCAACGGAGCCTTGCAAAGAACCGGACTTCGGAGAGGACCCCCTTTCAGGGGGCAGACCAACCATGAGTTGATCCAGGCTCGGCCAGTACTCCGGTGCGAGCACTTGCCTGCGGTAGGCCGGGGAAAATCCGCCGCGACGGCTCGGGCGATGGAGACGGAGGCGTGGACGGCTTTCCTGCCGAAGCCAGTCCCCGAACAGCAGGAACCCCTCGAGGATGGCTGTGAGCGTCTCCCCATCGACCCGTTGGGGGTTCGGGGCTGAAGTGCAGACCGAAGGCGGCAGGCCCGGTTTCCCGGGCGCCGGCCTCGCGCGGCACCGCCCACCTGCGACAGGCTGTCGAGGGGTGGCGGGCACGTCACGAGTTCCCGGGGGACCATGTAACGCGACACGGTGCCCAGGACGGCGGCGGCGCTCTTTCGCAGCCGGCTTCAGCGCGTTCCGGGGTGCCGTTGCGAATGGGCGTAGCGCATTTCGACCTCGACGATCAGGGTGCCGAGCGCCGTATCCTCGACCCGCAGCGCATGTGCGTCCTCCTCGGTGAAGGAGCCGCCGAGTTCCGCCGCCAGAGCCTCTGCCGCGGGCGAGCCGCGAGGGCGCCAAACTCCACCTCCACGCCGAGGGTCCGCATCCGGCCCTCCGCATTGAGGAAAGGGAGGCGTGGCGAAGATCCCCCGGTCTTGCCGGTCACGGTCGTCGAGCGGGAGCCCCCTTTGTCCGGGCATGGGATCGAGGCCCTTCACGCCCCTCATCCACGACCTCGGCCGGCTGCGCGGCGGAAGATACTCGGGATCGGGTCCTGAGATCGCACAGCCGGCCACGGCGCTACCGTGCCGTGGCGGGAGCGCGCCGCGTTCGCCAGAGGGAATAGGCGATGCCGGCCCCGAGGATCGTGAAGGTGATCGCCAGCGACCACGCGGCCGGAAACTTCTCCCACCCCATCAGGTCGGCCACGAAGATCTTGGACCCGATGAAGACGAGCAGCACGGCCAGGGCCTGCTTGAGATACTCGAACCGGTGCAGGACCGCCGCCAGCGCGAAGTAAAGCGCCCGGAGCCCGAGGATGGCGAAGATGTTCGAGGTGTAGACGATGTAGGGGTCCGTGGTGATGGCGAAGACGGCGGGGACGGAATCGACCGCGAAGACCACGTCGGCAAACTCGACGATGACGAGGGCGAGGAACAGCGGCGTCATGTAGCGCACGAGCCGGCCCGTCTCGGGGTCGGGCTTCTTGACGAAGAAGTCGTGGCTCTCGATCTCGTCCGTCACCCGGAAGCGCCCCCGCATGAAGCGCAGGATCGGGTTCTGCGACAGGTCCATCTCCTTGTCGCTGGTCACCAGCATCTTGATGCCGGTGAAGATCAGGAACGCGGCAAAGATGTAGAGCACCCAGCCGTATTGCGAGACCAGCGTGGCTCCGAGGCCGATCATGATGCCACGCAGCACGATGACGCCGAGGATGCCCCAGAACAGGACCCGGTGCTGGTATTTCCGCGGCACCGCGAAGAAGCTGAAGATCAGGGCGATGACGAAGACGTTGTCCAGCGCCAGCGTCTTCTCGACCACGAAGGCGGTCAGGTACTCGGTCGCGGGAGCGCCGCCGATCGTGGCCCAGACGAACCCGGCGAAGCCGACCCCGATCGCGATATAGAGCGCCGAGAGCTTGAGGCTCTCCGCGACGCCGATCTCGTGGTCGTCACGGTTGAGAATCCCCAGGTCGAAGGCGAGAAGCCCCACGACGAGGGCGAGAAACGTGCTCCAGAGCCAGAGCGGGGTGCCGAGGAACTCGGCCGCGAGGAAGGCGTCCAACAAGAATCTCCTGACGGGGATGCGCAGCTGGGGCCGGAAGACACGGGTGCGACCAGGCTGGCATCGAATGGAATTCGATGCGTCCCGACATCACGTCGCCAGCAGGCGCCGCCAGAGGGGCCCGGTCCGCAGGGGGCAAATGTGGACGTTTCCCGACCTCCACAAGGGCCCATCGGAAAAATCGGCCAAACGCATCGCCGAGGCTGGACCGCTCGGGCGAGGCGGAGATGAGCGTGGAAGGCCTGGATATGATCTATGCCGGCGGCGAGCCGCGGCGTCCCGGGACAGCCCGCGACGTACCCGATCGCCCACCCCATCCCGCGCAGGCCAAGGGCGATCGCGCCGAACCTTTCCACGCCGCCCCGGAACGGCAGGATCATGGCATCCAGACCACCGGCGAAAAGGAGGATGGCGGCCCCGGAGGAGGGCGGTTGCGGGTTGGAGGCTCTTGTCCGTCTTGGTCTCCCGGCGCCGCATCGAGACCGCTCGACGCATGACCACCGCGCCTCGCTAGCCTGCCTGCTGATCGCTCGCGTCTGCTTGACCACGTGCTGGCCGCGCGCGATGCCGAACGCCGGAGAAAGCCATGCGGTCGTGTCCCGCCGAGTGGTGTAGCTGAGGCGGTCATCGGGTTTCTCGGTAGGGTCGGGTTGCGAACGCCAACCT
>CANMTR010000049.1 GCA_947500825.1 uncultured Paracoccaceae bacterium
CCGGAAAACTCACATACGAAATCCCTACGCACAGAGCCGCTCGACGAAAACGTCGTCGCGCCGCCGGCGTATGCGCCGACCGCTTGCCTTCCATTCCGATGGCGACCCTGGCACCCGCGTGACGTCGACCCCTGGTCCGTCTTGAATATCTCCGGCTTGCCATGGCGGCGGCAAGATAGAGCAGGCATCGATCGCCATCGGTTCTAGACCGATGCCGAACGCCCAGGCCATGGGGAGGCCGGCGATGTCCATCGCCCGGACCTGGTCGGGCCGGGTCGCGGCCAGGTCCCTCAGCAGGCAGGGATGGATCTCGTGCCCCGGCGCCGGCGTCGACGTGTTCGGACGGCGGTGTATCGCCGCGACCCCCATCCGCTTCGTCGGCGTCGCCACGTGGCACCGGCCGACCTCGCGGCCCTCGTTTCAGCAAGCCTTTCAGCCTCCGGCTGCCCGTGACCGGATACTCCAGGTGCAACTCACAGGTCCAACACAATGAGCCGTGTCGCGCCATCGGTCCAAAGACAATGCCGAATGCGGGATCGGTCCCCGAGACCGGGCGGCGACAGGTAGTGGAGGCTGCCCCGGCTGATCCAGAGCGCCCCGGCCTGCCGGACGAGGCCGAGCCGGTGGCTCCGGTCGATCATCGCCTTGCGTTCGGAAGCAAGACCCGTCTTCCCGGGCGCGGCGGAGATCGGAGCAGGGATCGTGGCCCCGGTGGAGCCGCGCAAGCCTTGAGGAGCATCGTTCTCGAGCGTCAACTCGCCGATCTTCGCGTGCAATATCTTCACGTCGACAGAGGGGGTGGCCTCGGCGGCGGGCGCGGTCCCGACCACACCGGAATCCCCCTCGAGACGCCGGGTGCGCCCCCCGCGTGATCCGGGTCTGATGCAGGTCGAACTGCCCGGCCGACTCGAAAAGCCTCCGCTCTCCCTCGATCGCGGCAAGCGCCACCTTCGCCTTGAAGGCCGGGCTGGGGGTCCTCGTGCGGTCCTCCGGTCATGATCCCTACTCGGCATCATGCCGATCTCGCGCCGATCACCCACTCATGGCCCCTGGTCAGATTTCCCGGGCCACCCCTGTGGGTGCCGGCGCTCGGCGGGCATGTGCAAAGTGCGGGCATCAGCACATCGCCTGCAATTCCTGCAAGAACCGGCATTGTTCGAAGTGCCGGGGACCACGGGCGGCAAAGGGCTGGATGGCGGTGCGGGCCGAGGATCTGTTGCTCGTGGAGTACTTCCACGTCGTCTTCCCCCTGCCGACGGAGATCGTCCGGCTCGCCTATGCCAACACGAAGGCGCTCTATCGGCTGCCGTCCCGGGCCTCGGCGGAGACGGTGACGACCATCGCCGCCGATCCGCGGCATCTGGTTGCAAGTCGGCATGACCAGCGTGCTCCCCACCTGGGAATCGGCGATGATCCACCATCCGCATGTCCACATGATCATCCCCGGCGGCGGGCTGTCGTCAGACGGCACCCGATGGACCCCCTGCCGCCCCGGGTTCTTCCTGTCCGACCGGGCTCCTGTCGCGGCTGTTCCGCCGCCTCCTCCTGGAAGGACTGGCGGCACTGCACCGTGCCGGCAAGGTGGCGTTCTTCGTCGGGCCCGAGGCGGTGCTGGTCCATCTCGGCCGCTACACCCACCGCCTCGTCGGCGCCGACCCCAACGACACGGTCCCGCTTTTCCTACAGGGCACCGCCAGACCCCCGCGGCTTCCGCCACGAGAGGTTTCCAACACGGGCCGACATGGTCGCGGGGAACCAACGTTGCGCGTCGGCCCGCATTGGAAAACCTTCATCCTCATTCGTCGCACCGAGGACGGATGTCGGGTGTAGGCCAATACCTGCGCGCAGCCTCGCCGACGAAGGGCCTGTCCCCGCGAGTAGCGCCACGGCGCATGCGCGCTTTCAAGACACATACACTAGTTGAGGAACCCGTGACCGATCCGACCCCTTCGTTAGCAGGGACAGGAGGCCGCCCATGCAGACGCTCACACGTATTGCCTCGGCCGGGTCGGCCGCCACCGCCATTGCCTTCGGCCCCGCGCGGATCGGCTTCGGCCTTTTCCTCCCGCAGTTCCGCGAGGCATTCTCGATCTCGACCGGCACCGCAGGCCTGATTTCGAGCCTTGGCTTCGCCGCGTTCTTTTTGGCCCTTGGCTGTTCCTACAAACTGATCGCCCGCGCGGGGCCCCGCGTGCCTATCGTGATCGGCATGATTGCGGCGACTTTCGGTCTTGCAGCGGTCGCCGCTGCACCGAACGCTGTTGTCCTCGCGGTCGGCGTCTGCGTGGCCAGCGCCAGCGCGGGGTTCTCGTGGGCGCCGTTCAACAACGCCGCCCAACGGGCTCTCTACGAACGCGACCGGCCCGGCGCACTGTCGATGATCAGTTCGGGAACGGCGGTCGGAGTGCTGCTGGCCGGCCTTCTTGCGCTGTCGCTTGCCTTCTTCGGCTATGGCTGGCGCGTCGTCTGGGCAATCTTCGCCATCAGTGCGGCCGGTGCGGCACTTGCCAACCTTCTGGCCCTGACCGACACGGTGGAGCCGGCCGGCGACGTGGCCCCGCGCGAATGGGGCGAGCTTGCCACCCGCTCGGCCATCCCGCTCTATCTCGTCGCGTTCTCCTTCGGCGTGACCAACGGCATCTACGTCACTTTCGCCGCCGACCGCGTGACCGAGCAGGGCGGGCTCGCCGGGCTGCCCTCGCAGGCCAGCGGCGCGATCGTTTTTGCCGCCTACGGGGCGTTCGGGCTGCTCGGCCTCCTGACCGCTCGGATCAAGTCCGCCATCGGCCTGTCGTGGCTCCTGCGCGGGCTCAACATCTGCGCGGCGCTGTCCATTGCGATCATCGCCTGGGCCCCGACGTCGTGGGGCGGCGTAATCGTCTCGGCGGGTCTGCAGGGCATTTTCGTGATGATGATCAGTGCGGTCCTGTCGCTTTGGTCGGAGCGGCTCTTCCCCGACCTGCCCTCGCTCAGCTTCACTGCGGCGCTGCTGATTACCGGCGCGGGCAACATCGCGGGGCCCGCCATAGCGGGCGCTGCGTCCTCAGCCTTCGGCACCGTGCCGATGTTCTTTGGTACTGCAGTGCTCGCGCTCGCGACGGCGCTCGTGTTGAAGCCCGGCATCATTCGCGAAAAGGCATCGACTACGGCATAGGTCTGCTGGTCGGGCCGTGTCCGGGGCGTTTCGGCGCGCGATGCGCCGGCCGATCACGCTGTCGAACCCGGAGACCTGTCAGGTCTAGTACCGGCAGCCTTCCCCGTAAAAAGACCATGGCGGGCCCGGCGATTGGCGTCGGGCGTCTAGGCGAGCGGGCGCGCGAGCGCGTCGTCCAATGTCACGAGGCGGCGGCGGTCCTCATCCCAGAGCTTCAGGCGCACGCAGCGCAGGCTCTCGACCAGGGTCAGCCGCTGTGCCCCGTCGAGGCCGGGATGGTCGCGCACGACTGCCGGGAGGCGATAGAACGGGATCCGGCTGTTGAGGTGATGCACATGGTGCAGCCCGATATTGGCCGTCAGCCAGTGAAGCGGCGCCGGGAGATCGTAATGCGAGCTGCCGTGCAGCGCCACCTCGTGCAGGTCCCAGTCCGGCTCGTGTTCGTAGAGCGTCTCCTCGAACTGGTGCTGAACGTAAAACAGCCACACCCCTACCGTCGCGGCGAACAGGGTCGTCGGAAGAAACAGCAGGAACACGGGCTCGAGGCCGCCGAAGACGATCATGACTCCCAAGGCAACGGCCACGGCGACGTTCGTCCCCATCGCGCTCACCCAGTAGCGGGCGCCGGCTCCCATCAGTCCCAGAGGCAGGCGGTTCTCGAAGAGGAACACCCATGCCGGGCCGAGGCCGAAGAGGACCACCGGGTGCCGGTAGAGGCGGTAGCGCAGCCGGCCCAGCGGGGATTGCGCGCGGTACTCCGCCGCCGTCATCGTGTAGACCTCGCCCGGGCCGCGTCGGTCGAGATTGCCGGCCGCCCCGTGGTGCACGGCGTGGATGCGGCGCCAGACGTCGTAGGGCGTCACCGTCAGCACCCCGAGCGCACGGCCGACCCAGTCACCCAGGGTTTTCCTGCGAAAGAGGGAGGCGTGCCCACAATCATGCTGGATCACGAAAATCCGCACGAGGAAAGCGCCGTTGACGAGCGCGATGGCCACCGCAAGCCAGCGGCTTACATCGAGCGCCCACCAGCCCAGGGCCCATAGCAGCAGGAACGGGACGAGCGTCACGGCAATCTCTGCCAGGCTGCGGCGGTCGGACGGCTCGCGGTAGCGCGCGAGAATGGGAACCCAGCGCCGCGCCTCCGCGTCTCCATCGCTTGTATGTGGGGTGGTCATGGCAGGGGTCTCCGGCGGCAGGCCCAAGGCCATGGGGCCCGAAGCGCGGTTAGAAAAGCATGCTGTTGAGCGCATGGACGGTCGTGCGACGTTCGAGCCTCGCCAAGCTTGATCCTGCCATCCGGCACGCGCCAGTGACGTGAGGCACGATCGGCAGAAGTAATGTAACGTTGGTGTGAATTGGTTCGGGACGGCCTTAATTCCTGGCCAACGCATTACTTACGATGCCCGGTTATACAAGGGTTCGCCTGCGACGATTGCCTCAAAATACTGGAACGACCGCGCAGGTATGGCTTGGGACAATCTTGGCAACGGGCGCCGGCATCGCGACCATGTTCGCGAAGGGAGGGTCTGGCCGGACAATGCCGACCTTCAACGATCTTCGTATGCTGCGGGCGGATATGCGCGACCGCTTCGGTGCAGCCGCGCCGCGGCATCCGGAAATGCTGCGAACGGCAGCTACGGGCCGGAATCGCCTCGGGGGATTACGAGGCGGCGGCCAACTCGGTGTCTTCTCGTGGGCAGGCTTCTTCGGAGTGCCAGCAGGATTCCGCAAGGACATCCGCCCTTCGCAGGTCCCGGTCATCGCGATGTCTTCAGGCGCCTGGCGATTTCCGCGATGTGGGCCGGGCCGACCTCGCAGCACCCGCCGAGGACACTGGCGCCCATCGCGGCCCATGTATCGGCATGATCCGCGTAAGCGGCCGGGTCCAGGTCCGCCCGGCTTTCCAGCAGGTCGACCGTCGCCCCGATGTGGTCGAACTTCTCCGAAATGCCGGTGAAGCCGTTTGCATAGGCGCCGAACTTTTTCGTCAGGTCGGCCAGTACGGATAGCCCGTCCGTGATCGCCTCGGGCCGCGAGCAGTTCAGCATGACGCAGGCGGGCTGGAACTCCTCGACGAGCGGTGCGATCGCACCAAGCGGTTCGCCGGATCTGAGCCGATCCCCGGTCACGTCATCCACGCTGAGCGCGAGCCAGACAGGCTTGCCCGTGACGCCCGCGCCCATGAGTGCGCCCCGCGCCTGGTCCACCGACGACATGGTCTCGAGCAAGTGCATATCCACGTAATCCGAGTGAAGCCGCGCCAAGCGCGCATATATTTCGGCCGCCTCCTCGGCCGGGGGCGCCTTGTCGGGTTGATAGGAAAACCCGAGCGGGCCCAGCGACCCGGCGACCAGGCCGCGTCCATGGACGTCCCGGGCTTTGCACGCGATCTCGCAGGCGCTCCGGCTCAACTCCTCCAGCCGATCGGCAAGACCATGCGGCTCGAGACGGTCCGGAAGCACCGAGTAGGTATTCGTGGTCGACACGTCCGCGCCGGCGGCAAGGAAATCGTCATGGACCGCTCGTACGAGGTCCGGGGCGTCGAGCAGCGCCTGGACCGACCACAGCGCGGTCGCCCGGCCGGCGCGGCTGACGAGTTCCTGCCCCATGCCGCCATCGAGGATCGTAATGTTCATTTCGCGGCTCTCCCTGACCCGAACGGCTTCACGACCTATCGTGCGGATGCCCGAAAGCCACTGGCACGAAGTACGCCTCCGGAAAGCGGAAAAGATCCGTCGCCAGCTCCACCTCGTGGCGGGAGTATGGAGAGACTTCGAGGTACGGCCGGGGGACGTATTTTCTCGATGAAGCGGATCGACCGGTCCAGCGGGGTCGGCAACATCTCGCGCTGACCCTTGGGCGGGGCCATCAGGGATAGTTCGATGATCGGCGTCCCCGCCCGCTCCAGGCCAGGGCGGGGTTCTTGGGATGGGCGTACTTGGCCGGTCGTAGCGCCTTGCCCCACTTCGACGAAGCGCCGGTGAGTTCGGACAGCGTATAGCGCATCTCCCGCGCCATTGCCTCGACCGCGGCCCGCGCGTCCTGCTTGCGACGGACCTCGAAGGCGCGGCCCAGTCCATGGCGCGGTAGCGGATCGCGTCATGGCCGCATTGGCCAACATGATCCGAATACGGGTCCGTAAAAAAAGCCCTAAAGCCGGATGTCAGGCAAGGCCTCCACCGCGGGCCGCGCCAAGAGGTATCCCTGCACGAGGTTTATCCCGAGGCCACGCAACGTCTCGAGCTCCTGCGCGGTCTCGACCCCTTCCGCGATGCATCTCATACCGAGATCCGCCGTAAGCTGCACGATCCGCCCCACGATCGCCTGTCTTGGCCAGGAACCGTCGATCCCGCGGATCAGGGACATATCGATCTTGACGAGGTCCGCCCGGAGGTCGGCCAAGAGCTTGAGGCTCGAATATCCCGCGCCGAAATCGTCGATGGCAGTGGTGAATCCGAGCTGGCGATAGGCGTCCAGAATGCGCTGGACGTGTTCTACATCCAGCATCCGCTCCGTTTCGGTGAACTCGAACATCAGCCGGTCCGCTGAAAAATTCGCCCGTTTCGCTGCCACGAGAGAGGCACGGATGCATGCCGTGGGTTCGTATACCGCATTCGGCATGAAGTTGATCGATAGCTTTGTCGCCTCGTCAGCGGGAAACAGGCGACCTGCTAACTTGATCGCCTCCATCCGACACTCCTGGTCGAAACGGTAGAGCATCTTGGGATCGATGGCCGCGAGAACCGCACCTGCGGATTCTCCACCCTTACCGCGGACCAATGCCTCGTAGGCGAAAACCCTTCCATCCGTGAAGTCGAAGATGGGCTGGAAGGCCATCGTGATTTCCAGGGGCAACGGAGCCTTTTGCCGACATCCCTCGCATGCGCGCGCCATCTGCACGGCCTCGTCCGATTGGTTCACGATCTCGTCTTTCATGCCCAGTCCGCTGCCTTTCCCATGGCGTTCGTCGGCAGGGCGGGTCCAAAGTCGAATGCGGTCGGGCGTTCGGCAGGCACAAGGTCCCGCGCGGCCGACCGCAGTGCCACTTCGATTTCGTCGACCTGCGCCATGTCATGCGGTACGGCGAATGCCTTCAATCGCCCGTTGGCGCCAAGGCGGACTGCCACGTCTACCACCCCCGCGACCTCCCTCAGCCGGGCGGCCACCCGCGCCGGATGAACGATGTGGCCTCCCACCTTCACCGCGTCGTCGCGGCGTCTGACGGGAACGATCCGGGTCGCGCCAATTCGCCTGACGCGGTCGGGAAGGGCCATTGCGATCTCTTTGTGGGAGGTGATCGTCTCGCCGTTCGAACCAAGCCGCCAGCGCGGAAGAAGCTCGAACCCTTCATCGGGGACCTCCCGCACACCGATTCCGCCGGTTTCCGATGCGCCATAGACCTCGATCATTCGAGACAGCCCGCGTGCCATTGCCGTCCGGGCCACCTCAGGGTCGAGCACGCCGGCCGAACTGATGCCGATCACTCCAGGGGGCCATGCGCGACAGAGGCGTGAAAGCGCATTCCATTGCTCGGGGACCGCGACGATCATATCCCCCGCTTCGAGCGGTGGCATCGCACCGACCTCGCCCGCGATGACGGAAACATCGAGTTCCTCGGGCAGGAGGACGGTCCAGATCAGGCCATAGAGGTGGTGGGCCGGGACGAGCGCCACGACGCGGCGGCACTCGGCGAACCGTCCCGCGAAGAACGCGGCTTCGCTCGTCAGATCCGCCACGTCGTGCCGGCAATCGCGCGGGCGGCCGGTGGAGCCGGAGGTCTTCACGACGATCCGCCTCGGCGTTTGTGCGGCGACCCAACCCGTCCAGTCTTCCACCCCGTTCACAGGATGCGGCAGGGGGGCGGGATCGTCGAGATCGAAGGTCTCGCAAAGGGCCGCCATGACGCCGAAGCGTTCAAGGGAATCGAGTTCATGCACATCCCGATCCACGTGCGTTCGCCCGAGGCGCCGCAATTCGACGTCGATCAGCGCGTGGACGAGCCGGTCGATGACCCGCCGGGACAGAATGGCCCTGCTCATGCCGTGGCCGCCAGTACACGGTCACGCCCAGCGCGTTTCGCGGCATAGAGACGTTCGTCCGCCAGAGCGATCAGCGCCTCGGTGGACCCATCCACCTCGGCGAACGCGGCGCAGCCGAAACTCGCGGTCACCCGTATTCCCGAAGCTCCGATGGAAAGGCGCGATATCTCCGCCCGGAGATCCTCGGCCAGTGCATGGGCCGCGGCCAGATCCGCCTCCGGCAGCAGGACGGCGAATTCCTCTCCGCCGAGGCGACAGAAAACGCCCCCATGCGGTATCCTGGACAGACCGAGCGCCGCGACCTCGCGCAGAACCTCGTCCCCGACGGGATGACCGTAGGTGTCGTTGATTGCCTTGAAGTGGTCCAGGTCGAGCATCGTCAACGATGCCGGGCACTTCGATCGCATCCATCGCAGTCGCTCGCGGCGCAGGACCTTCTGGAAATGCATCCGGTTCGCGGCGCCCGTCAGGTGGTCTCGTGTCAGCATCGCGACGAGGTCGGCCGCGCTGCCGTCGCGCGGGGGAACGTCGCGCAGGACCATGGAATAGGCCGGCCGCTCGGGATCGTCCGGCAGGCCCGGATCGTCACGAGCGACGATGAGCCTCTGGCACCAGTAGCGCCCCCCGTCCGCACGCGACTCCCACCCCTCGCGCAGGACCCATCCGTCACGCGTCGCGGCATGGAACTCGTCCGCGAGGTTGCCCGCCGGATGACCTCCGCAATCGTGCCCCTGCAGGAACTCCCTTACCGGACAGCCTACCACGCGCTCGATGGGATGCCCCGTCTGCTCCGCGAAATGCCGGTTGGCGCTCAGGATCGTACCGTTCCCGGAAACGGCCAGGAGGGCGTATCCGTTGATCCCGTCGATCAACGCCGAGAACCACGCATCTGCCTGGGCAAGGCGATGTTCCTGGGCAACCTGGGCGCTGATGTCGCTTAGCGTGGCCATATAGCGATCCGGCCCGAGCCTGATGATGGATGCGCACAGGACCTGCGGCCCTCCTTTCCGGCCGATATCTCCCAGGTCAACATGGATGCGGTGACCTTCACGGATCGTGCCGTGATCCTCCGCGAATCCCTCGACGAGGTTGCGCAGGTCAGGGGCGTGCCGCTCGAGAAAGGCGAACATGTCCTCCGGCCCCATTGGCCCCGCAAGTGGCATGAGCAGCTTCATCGCATGCGGGTTCAGCATGCCGATCCGCCCCGCCCGGTCGAACTCGATAAGTCCGACGGGGCAGGCATAGAGAAAGCTCAGAAGGCTATTTTCGTCGGACTGCACCGGCGCGCCCCCTTATCGCTCGATCAGAATGTAGCGGCGCTCGACCTGCGGCATCTGCAACAGGCGCAGTCGCACCCGCGTCGGCCGCATCCGCAAGGTGAGGACGAAGGGAACGATATCGTCCAGCTCGGGCTCGTCCTCGAACCGCTGGGCGACCATGAAGTTGTTCATGCACTGGCCGATGGTGTCGAAGAACGGCGCGCCCAGGACGTTCCGAGGCGAGACCCCGGAAAGCTCCGCCTCGGTCTCGTTGTAGACGTCGGCAACGGTATCCGGGCGCATGCCGATGATTCCGAACGGGGCGGCATCCAGTTCGCCGCGATCCGCCTGTTCCAGGTCAGCGAGGGACACGGTCTCGAAACCGTACGAAGCGAGGTGCATGAATGGTCTCCTTTGGAGACACCTTTCACAGCACAGACCTTAATTCCGGGTAGAAGGATCTACGCAGGAAAAGACATGAAATCGAATACTTGCATCGAATTTATGGCAATCATACGCGATCGCGGCCGGCATGGCCGATGCCGCTCGACCGTGGAGTTTCAGACCGGGGAACATACGCTCGGAGGGCCGGGGCACCGCGAACGGGCTATCCCGGCAAGGCTTCCACGGGGGTCGACAGGCTCAACGCCCGGAAGATGGGGCATGCTTAGGATACGGTTTCTGCAATTTCCCCAAGAGCCCCCCGTTCCAACCCGAACACCTTCGCGGCCCCCCAGGACGGTCGAACCACTCCGTATCTGCCGGAGGCAATCTCGTTCGATTTCACGCCGCCATGCCGGGGCTCTTCGGCATATCGTAGCAAGCGGCCTCGGCTTCCGGCAGGCGCCGGTTGCTGAACCAGTCGCCCCGTTCGAGCGTGGCGAACTCGACGGCTTCAAGACTGCGCCAAGGGCCCCTCGGGGTCGTGTCCCGCCGAGTGGTGTAGCTGAGGCGGTCATCGGGTTTCTCGGTAGGGTCGGGTTGCGAACACCAACCT
>CANMTR010000050.1 GCA_947500825.1 uncultured Paracoccaceae bacterium
GCGGCCCGGGTGTCTGTCGAGGAATGGCACCACTTTCTCGAGGACTTCGTTGGCGAGCCCGACATCATCGCCCGCGTTAAAGACCTGCCACTGCGGTAGCTATCGGGCGGTTACTCTCCGCCCTCGGCACCGCCGAGATCGAAGCAGTCGTCTAAGCTCAGTGGGGAAGAGGGGACGCACGCGTCAAGCTGGAATAGCGCAACAACATCCATCCGCGCCGTAAATCTGGAAAACATTCTTAGCCAGATCAAGCCCGACCGTGGTAATCTCCAACATGACCGTCCTCCTCGTGGATCGTTGATGACCCACCTTGGTACACCAGATGCCGTCGGGGGGCGGTCACACCATCAGAGCCTCGCGACACCATGGCCGCGTGCGCCACGCCACAAACTCCCACCGGTTGACCGTAGTCCATGAGCTGCAAGCGACTCACATGAGGCCCATTTCACTTAGGAAACGAGAGGGCCTTTTTCTCCAGCCGAATAGAAGGTCAGAGTAGGATATGTGCAGGCTTTCCTGTGCCCGAGTGATTGCAACAAAGCAATTTCGTCTTTCTTCCTGCATTTCGTGACTTTCGCTACCTTTTTTCACCGCGGCCCAGCTTGGAAGCTGATCCTCCACCATTCCCACCAAGTAGACATGATTAAACTCCATGCCCTTTGACGCATGAATGGTATAGCACGGCACTGCACCTTTTGCTGGCTGCGGTGACTTCGATCTAAGATCGAATTCTTGGAGGAGCAAGTGGAGAGTTACTTCATCTCTTCCGTACTGCGAAACAATCTCTTGAACTATTCCTCTCCATATCGTCTGTTCTTCTGCATATTCGTCAAACACTCCATCTTTATCCGGCGAAATATCAGGCAGCCTGTCAAGCCAGTCAAACGCATCGGCAACGAAATCCCAAAACAGAAGTCGATCTGCAAGCTTTGGAATGATAGAATTCTCAATTAACGACCTTGCTTCGCGAGACAATCCATCATGTGATAGCACGACGGAAGCCCAGCTTCGAAGATAGTCCTCTTCTTCGGCGCTCGCCAAAGTGACAATCTCACCGGGATCGATGTTGATGCCTTCGAGAGTGAAGAATGATTTGCAGAGTGATCTTAGATAATCGGCTCGCCCACGAGTGTTTGCGAGTCGAAGTATAGAATGCAGCCATTGGAGCGGAGGACTCTCGAACTCGTTCTTTCTTGTGGCGAGGTATGCTGGAACACCAGCTTCCTCGAGAGACATCACCATCTTCTCCAGAACTTTCTTGGTGCGCGCAAGAACGACCGTTTCAGACTTTTCAGAAGGCGTCAGTTGGGAGATTTGGGACGCGACCGCAGCTGCCTCCAAATCGAACGTTTCGAAGCGTCTAAGGGCCACTGCGTCGTCGGTGCCGGGAGATTTGTTCGCAGTAAGTAGATGCTTGTCCGCATATCTTCCGAAGTTATTTACAATAAGCTTATTCGCTAAGACTACGACGGGCGGGGGGCATCTATAATTTTCAGGCAACTGGAGAACTTCAGCTTGGAAGTCTTCCAGAAGAGTCGTTATCCTTTCCGGGCTGGCGCCGTTCCACTGGTAGATTATTTGATCGTCATCCGCTACGACGAACACGTTATTAGTTTTCTCGGGGATGATATTTTGGAGGATACTGTATTGCGACGAGTTTGTGTCTTGGAACTCATCAACGCAAATGTATGAGTAGACCCTTTGTAGTTGCTTTCGTACGCCTCGATTGTTCATAAGAAGGTTCAGGGTTTCTCCCACCAGTCCGCCGAAGTCAATTGTGCCGTTCGCAATCATCCTGCTTCGATATTTTGCGTAGATGCTCGCAATTTCTTCGGGGTTTGAAAAGGACGATCCCTTCAGAGCACCAATAGCTTGCTCCTCGGACAGGTTGTAGTCGGTGAGGCGGGTCACGATTGGCAACAGTTTTTCGCTTCGAACCTCTGTGGATCTATAGCCATTCGAAGAAATTACTTCATCCAGAAGCGCCAATCGATCTGCACTCTGGCTAAGGATAGTGAAGTCAGGTTTAAGGCCAATGTGATGACCGTGCTGTCTCAGAATATCTGCTGCGAAAGAGTGAAACGTGGTCAGTAGCGCACGCTCACTGGCGCCTGGAATTAGCTGAGCAAGCCGTTCGCGCATTTCTGCGGCTGCCTTATTAGTGAATGTGAGCGCCAAAATTCGGAACGGTTTGTCTGGGCTTTCTGAGATCAGGCGCGCAATCCGAAGCGTGAGTACTTTTGTTTTTCCAGATCCTGGGCCGGCCAAGACCAACAGCGCGCCATCATTCCAATGGACCGCTTCCTCTTGGTTCCGATTGAGTGAAGAGAGGTCGAGGGTCACCGGGCTTCTCCTGAAAGGGTTAGCGCTTGGTCTATCAGGTCGCGTAGCGTGGCTGGAATAGAATCCTCTCCGAGACTTCGGAGAGTTTCGGCAACGGCAAGGGAGTTTCGGGGCTTGCTATTTCGTTGTTGAGCGTCACATACCTGCTTCCAGTAATCCATTGTTCCGTGATCTGCGGTGATTTTGTCTCGTTTTTGGTCAGCTACCGTACTCTCGTATACTTCGCCAAATCCTTCTACGCAGAGATAGATCTCCATATTGTCATTTGCGAGTTGGTGGCAGTGCCGGTCCTCGCGTTTTCCGTTCAGAAGCTCTCTTGCGCGTTGGTAATATTTCACTCCTTCTCCATCTCCATCACTCAGCATAACCCATTCGATTCCAAGTTGGTCGGCCAGCTTAATGAACTTTTCAATTCCTACTTGGGAGTACTGAATGCACGAGACGCCCTCTGCATATAAATCGTAACCCATTACGTCGGCGCATTCCGAAAGTAGTGAAGCTTCGGTTTCACCTTCTACCAGTATCCAGCAGCGGGAAAAAAGAAGGCCGCCGCGGGTGGTTCGGATATGATAATCCAGCTTTGTTATCTCGTCTGGATTCAACGAAGCCTCGTCGAGTTTGTGAATATTAATGTTTTGGCCATTGCGCCGTAGCCGTCTAATATCTTTGAGCTGAACTCCTGCAAGTAAATCTCCGGAGTGCGTGGAAATAATCTTTTGCCCTGAGAGGCTCGTCAGCATAGTGGCGACCGATTTGACCGCAGATGGATGGAGGTGTGCCTCGGGTTCCTCGAGAGTTAGTAGCGGCTCTGCTTGCGTCGGGCTATTTTCCGGCAGCTGATTTTTTAGAAATGCGTCGAACAGGCACATGACTGCCAAGCTTTGAGTTCCACTTCCGTGTCGTGTAATCGGGATGTGCGCGCCAGTTTTCGAAGCGAGTTGAACCTGCGTTCTCGATAGAATGTCGAATATTTTCGATGGGACTGCTTCAATCGCAACGGGGTCGGTATTGTCGAGTGGGAGAAGCTGAGCCGTTTGGCGTAGTGTTTTCTTAACTTCAGTGAATCCAGTATGATTCTCGAGGATTTTTCGGTTGATCTGCTCCAGAGCTTCCTTGAGCTCTTCTTCGGTCTCAACGCTTAAATCGACATTTTTTAGGAACGGTGCCCAGAATGTCGATCTTGCTTTGAATTCAGCGGCGGCGTCCCGCAACGAGGCAAGGTAAAATGTGGGGGCGGACTGCTGTAGATTTATCAGATATTTGGGACCTTTGGCCTTCATAAGCGGTTCGCCATTGGGGTTAAGGAAATCATACTCTATTGAGAAATCCCCAATAGCAGTGTCGTAGCGGCTGCAAACACGGAGGGTGATTTCCCGGAGGCCGTCAGTAGTAATCTGCTCTGCTTCTGCGAGACGTTGGGATAGTTCATCTGGCCATTCGTCCTCATGCCTCTCAGAGAACGTCAGAGTAATGCGTATTTGGTTGGCGTCCGATGGGCTCTGAGCATTATTTTCTAAGTGGTAGTCGTATTCGTCAAAGGGAGAGCTTTTTCGGGAGAGTGACCGGGTAAGGCAGATCCGAATTGCGTCCAGTATCGTTGACTTTCCCGCGTTGTTCTCGCCAATAAGGACTGTGACTTCATTAAGGTCAACTGACAAATACTTTATTCCACGGAAGTTCTGAATCTCAATATTTTTTAGCAGCATAACTTTGCAATGGCCTTCCTACGTCTATTTCGCGTCAACGTATGGGTTCGATGGGGCAAATAAGAAGTGCGTAACTCGGGTGCTCTGGTATTTTCCGCCGTTTCAGTGGCTCATTCGTACCCGGGAGCTAAAACCCGCAGCCTCGCACCAGGCCCGCTGTGCCGCGCGTCTCTTCCGGACAACACCTAACGGAAACGGCTCTACCCGTCCCGAGTGCAGGTTGGGCGCCCCTGGGGCACATGAAGCCTTTCTGTGACACGGTGCCAGACGGAACCTGAATGGGTCTGATGGTAAGCGTTCCGATCCTCATGCTGGAGGAACCAGTTTCGGTAGGCTGTGTACGATCTTCATCGTCTCGAGGCTCACGGTGATCACACGTCGGAAGAGGTCCAAGGGATAGGCCGGGTCGCCCATAGTCTCGTTGGCGTAGTCGTTAGCGTCGTTGACGATGCCGCTGGCCTTGTCGGTCTTGACCACCTGGCGCTCCATCACCCATTCCAGCGCGGGTTTGCCGTTGACGACGTAATCGTAGGCCTCCAGTGGGATGTCCGTCATGGTGATGTTGGCGTTGTAGATTACCGTGGTCTTGTCGGTGTCGCCGCGCTTGCCGGCGAACTTCATCTTGGTGACGCGGTAGAAGGCCTTCGGGTCGCCCACGTTCCACAGCGCGGGAGTGCCCTGCTTATAGGTGACGGGGTATAGCTCCACCGTCTCGTAGTTCACATGCAGATCGCCAAGGCGCCGCCCGGCGTCGGAGAAGGCGCGGAAGTCTGCGTAGGTCTTCACGCAGGGGATGCGGGGCAGTTCCTTCGTCAGGTTGTCGGCGTAGCGGTCGCGGTAGTCGGGCGAATGCAGTAGGCCGTAGACGTAGTAGAAGATGTCTTCCTTGGTGATCTCCCCACCTGGATAGGCCGCCTGGAAATGCGCCAGCCCGGCATCGGTGATCGCGTCCCGACACTGGAGGCCGGAGGACTGGCCTTCGAAGAGGCCGCCGGCTTCCGCGTCTTGCTGGTCGTAGAGGTAGAGCGGGAAGGCTTGGGTTCCCCCCTTCATAGCCGATACACAAAGTTCCGGAACTGCGTCCACCATTAGCGAAGTGAACCCTGTAGTATAGCCGGGTGCAGACACGCATATGGCCAAGTTTTTGCCGCCTTGATCTGGAAACAAGGAGGGCATCTGGTATCTATTTTCATTGAAAAAGCGGTCATAGTAAAGGTTTGTCTTTAGAAACGGTCTATAGATTGCCGTCCTGAGCCGTTCGCTGGAATATTCAGAGGTGTGTCCTTTTGAAAAGCGCCCCCTAAGGACATACGACCAGCTGATCTTAGTAGGATCATTTGCGTCCGCGCGCGCGGGCTCTTTGAGACACTCATGATAGAAGTCCGTCATCTGGTTCATTTGTCGAGCGAGTTTCGATCGGGAAGCATTGTAGGCCCAGGGATCTCTATTGGACTTCACGCCGGCCGAATACTTCTCGAATACCTTTATGGAGTTCTTATCCTTTTTTTCGCCAATCTTAATATGGTTCTCAAAACTTTGGTCTCTCTGGCCTACCCAGTCATGTTGTTCATTTGGCTGAATGGCATTCCAAGTGTTTCGTCCTATCATTTGGCCGACTGAAGTAAAATCTCGAATAATGTTGAGCTTTTGCCTTTGATCGAGATAATCCCCAATGTCGTGGAAGAAGATCCTGCCCTGTTGCGTCGTAGCCGGCTTCTTTACAAAAACGTTGATCGCGATGGGGGCGCGGCTCCCAGAGCCGAATACCTTTCCACCTTCCTTTCGTGACCGTTCTCCGCTGGTGCGTTGATTGCCACGAAGGTGAAAGATGTAAAGATCAGAGAACTCTTGAGACAGGCACGCTCTGAGACCGTCAGCTGCCTTTCCGTCAACCCATCCAGCATTACAGACGAAGGCTATGATGCCAGCGTCGCCGATCCGATCCGAAGCCCATCGGATGGCGCGAACGTAGCTATTGTAAAGGCTCCTGGGGTTGCCAGTGGATTTTGCGACGTAAGTGTCTTGAAGGCGCCTATCGAGATGAGGATATTTGACATTGGCGGCATCGTCGTTGTCATTTTCTTGACCCACCGAATACGGCGGATTGCCTACAATCACCCGAATGTCGAGCTCCTTCTGCCGTGTCCGGCGTTCGGAGTTGTCGGGCATGTAAAGCGCCAGCTCGTCCTTGCCCTCATACATCTGGAAGGTGTCGGTGAGGCAGATCCCCTCGAAGGGCACGTATTCGTCGCCCTTCGCCTCGCCTTGGTAGACCGCCTCGATGTTGATCGCGGCGATGTAGTAGGCCAGCAGGACGATCTCGTTGGCGTGGATCTCGTGGCGATACTTGTGCTCCAGCTCCTCGGGCGCGATCAGGCCGGATTGCAGCAGCCGGGTGATGAAAGTGCCCGTGCCGGTGAAGGGGTCCATTATGTGCACACCGCGCGACCCGAGGGTCTGGCCGAAATGCTCCTGCAACATCTCGTTGACCGAGTGCAGGATGAAATCGACGATCTCGACCGGCGTGTAGACGATGCCCAGCTTCTCGGTCGTGCGGGGGAAGGCGTTGCGGAAGAACTTGTCGTAAAGCTCGACGATCAGGCGCTGCTTGGCCTGGGGATCGCTGATCCCGTGGGCGCGGTTGCGGACGCTGTCGTAGAATTTCTCGAGGTCGCGGGATTCCTTGTCGATGCGGTTCTCGTCCAGAACGTCCAGCACCTGCTGCATGGCGCGGGAGACGGGGTTCTGGTCGGTGAACTGGTGCCCGGCGAAGAGCGCCTTGAAGACGGGGCGCGTGATGAGGTGCTGGGCCAGCATCTCGATGGCGTCCTGTTCGGTGATGCTGTCGTTCAGGTCATCGCGGAGTTCGGCAAGGAAGTCATCGAAGGCTTGGCGGGCGTTGGTATCAGGCTCCGCCAGGATGCCGGTGATGCGCGAGATGTGCCGCTGCGCGATCTCGGCGATGTTGGTGGCCCAGTCTTCCCAGTAGTCGCGGGTGCCGCACTTCTTGACGATCTTGGCCATGATGGCCTTGGAGAACTCGTCGATGAACAGTTCGTATTGCTCGGCGCTGGGTCCCTCAATGACCGCATCTCTGTCGCCGCTTCCGTGGCCGATGGCGCTGGCGGGTTGCGCCTTGCGCTTCGGCAACTCGGTCACCTCGTGAGTAATCGACCGGAGCTCCTCGGATTCTTCGGTGACGCCGACGATCTCAATCCGGTCGGATACATCCTGGCCGAGCGATGCCTGGTTGATTGTGCCGTCGAAGCGTTCGTCATGGGCCCTAAGAGCGTTCAGGATCTGCCAGACGACGCGGTAGCGTTCGTTGTCTCGCAGCGCGACCTCGGGCTCTACGCCCGCCGGGACGCCGACCGGGAGGATGACATAGCCCATCTTCTTGCCTTCGACGCGCCGCATGACGCGTCCGACCGACTGCACGACGTCGATCAGGGACTTGCGGGGGTGCAGGAACATGATCGCGTCCAGAGCGGGCACGTCGACGCCTTCGGACAGGCACCGCGCGTTGGTCAGTATACGGGCGGTGTTCCCTTCGGCATCGGCCTTGAGCCAGTCGAGCAATTGGTTGCGGGACTTCGCGTTGAAGGTCCCGTCGACATGCTCGATCTCGATGTCGAGGCGGTCCGGGGATGAGGGCGCGTCGTCCTCGATCAACGCATCATCGCCGGTATATTCGGCCACGACATTGGCGAACTCGTCCCGGATCAGCTTAGAGGCGGCGATACTCTTGCAGAACGCCAAGCCGCGTTTCATGGGCTGCGGATCGAAAGAGATGTCCTGTTGCAGGTCCTGCTTGGTCAGGGCCTTGTAGCAGCCGATGATCTTGGTGGCGTCGTCGAGGTCGAGTTCCGAATTCTGGTCCGCCAGGCGCTTCTGGACGCTGGCGCTGACCAAGCCCTTGTCCATGGCGAGGACGATGACCTTGTAGTCCGTCAGCAGACCCTTCTGGACGGCCCAACCGAAGCCCTTGTGGAGCAACGTCTTGCCGTAGAGGGCTTCGTCATCCATCGAGGCAAGGACGGCAGCTTCTTCATCGGCCCGCGACTTCACCGCGTCGCCGAAAATCCTGGGCGTGGCGGTCATGTAGAGGCGCTGGCGCCCCTCGACGTAGGCATCGTCGTGAATCCGGACGAAGTTCGACTCGTCTTCGCCGGCGAGCGTGGCGCCGGTCGTGCGGTGCGCCTCGTCGCAGACGATCAGGTCGAAGGCGGGGAGGCCCGCCTTCTGCGCGGCATCGAGCACCCCGATGGACTGGTAGGTCGAGAAAACGACTGTGATCCGCTCTGGGTCATCCTGAGCGGCCTTCTCAACGAGACGTCCGGGGTTGGTCGTGGCCGGGAAGGCGAGATCGTGCGCCTCGATCTCGGCGGCGTCGTCGTTCGACACTCTGCGCTTACCGACCTGCGCATCAGAACAAACAGCAAAGGACCGGAGAGGTGTCGCCGTGTCGTTCGTCCATTCCCGCACCGTCTGGGACATCAAGGCGAGGGACGGGACCATGAACAGCACGCGACCGCCCTTGCCGACGAGATCCTCCGCGATCTTGAGAGACGTGAACGTCTTGCCGGTGCCGCAGGCCATGATGAGCTTGCCGCGATCCGCGTCGGAGAGGCCGGTTCGCACGGCCTCAAGCGCTTCGATCTGGTGAGGTCTGAGGGATTTCTTCGCCGACAACACGACTTCGCCTCGGATGCCGAAGATCGTCCAGTCGATCGGGCTCTCCCGCAGGTGCGTGAGCGACAGGCGAACCACCGGGATGCTCTGGCCGGCGATCATCTCCTCGGCGTTGGCACCCCAGGGAACCTCCGTGGTGTCGATGACCACTCGTCGAACAAAGGGCGCCTTCCCTGACGCCGAGATGAAGCTATCGATGTCCGCCTTCTGGATCCGGTGCTGCGCACCGTAGAACTTGCACTGGATCGCGGCGAAACCGTCTTCGTTCTGCAGCTTCGCGACGAGGTCGATGCCAATGTCCTTGCCGTTCCAGCCGTGCTGGGCGGCCCAATCCGACCATGGCAAGACCTCAGCGTATTCCTCAGCCTGAACCGGGTCGGTAGTCAGGAAAGCGCACGCCAGACGTTCGAGATACGTGCCTTTTTCACGTGCGGTAGATGCGGAGTCCCTGTAGGATCGAAGAAGATCGTCAAGTGCGCTCATCTTCCGTAACACTCCAAAATCATGACGAAATTTACGTTCCCTCTTCCCCGCCGGTATTCGGCAACCTATGCAGTAATGTGCAAGCTCCTCAACCAGAAACTGCCGAGGGTTGCTCGGGATGGCCTTGTCGTAATTTGAGCGAAACGCCTTGGGTTCCTTTCATTTTGACCCGAGCCTATCCCAGACGTCCGTATTAGATTTCGCAGGTTTGCGCGCTGTGAAAGAAAAACCGTCTCTTTCAAGACAACAATTTGCGAGCTGAACTTCTTCTTGAACGCGAAAAGAAGTACCAAAAGAAATCATCGGGCTTTGGCGAATTATCCACGAGCTTGGTGGTGAGGTCCAAGTCAGTGCTCATCGCGATTTCGAGGAGGTTTCTGGATTTTCGCGATCTAACGCACTTGGGCTTGGGAGAATTCGTCGAGGCTGCCCTTTTTGCAGTAGGCTTTTCACATGTATCCGGCTCGTGACATCGATGCGCCGACGACTTGCGCATCGGGCGAACTTTGGGTCTCAAATTGAACCGATGAAGTGGTATCCTTCCTTGGTGCGGATAGCCTTCGTGTTTCCGCTCGGCATTGTAATAGCGGAGCCATTCATGAAAAGTTTGATCAAAGTCGTCCACATTGGCTTCGCGGCCCTCGCGATCAAGGCGCTCGAAGAACTCTTCCGAAACAATCTTCTGGAACCGCATCAGGCAGCACGAGGGATGGCTGCGTAATATGAATGACCGAGCCATGAAAGCCTTCATGGAAAAATGGTTGTCGGCGTAGGAGAGGTGAGCGTTATCCACCACGTCCATGCCTTGGAAAAAGTAAAAGGACTGAACGGGAGTGTCCGATCTTCTGTGTATGACCCCGCCGGTCCATGCTGAGACCGACAGGAGCATGGACCATGACAAAGAA
>CANMTR010000051.1 GCA_947500825.1 uncultured Paracoccaceae bacterium
TCGCTAAGGACGTCGTTATGCACGTGTCTTAGATCGGAACCCCGCCGGCAGGCAGGCGGCTTCAATCGGGCGGTTACGTCGCGACCACGGTTTATCGGCAGAGGACTTGGTCATGCTGCCCGGTCCTATGAAAGCGTACCTGCGTCGCCGCAAACTTGTCCGCCTGCGCGCAGACAGGCTCATTGCGACCCATGGGGAGAGAAGCTGGTTCGTCGCGCGGGCCCGCGCCCACGCGATCGACCCGTTCGAGGACCGGGATCGCTCAGACCTTGCATGGCAAGTCGTGGGGATCGTCGAGCGGCGTCTCCGCATCTCCTGGCAGCCCGACACCGCCACGCGCTGGCTGGAGAGCCGTTGAAGGACGGATGGTTCGGCCTGCCATGCCGCAGCTATCACGCTGTCCCGCGGCCACTCGTGAAATCTCAACAGCAGACACGTGGACCGGATGTGCCGCGCGATACGAGGCGAGATTTTTTGCAGGCACAGCCTGGTGGCCGACGATCAGGCGCAGACACGCCCTCTGACCGTCTCGATACGGCGCGCCTCGGCGTCTTTGATCACGAGCTCGTAGTTCCGGGCGATCCGCAGAAACCGCAGCACGTATCCGCAGTGTCCGGTGGCATCGGGCGGAAGCCATTCGTCCGGGCCAACTGCGCCCTTGCTACGATTGACGCCTCGATCCGTCGGCACGAGATTTACCGGGTCGTTCGCGAACCGCTCGCGGCGGACGCGGCTCCATCGGTCGGCGCCGTGCTCCCAGGCCCAGGCGAGCGGGACGATGTGATCCACGTCGAGATCGCCGGCGTCGGTCTCTATCCGCCCGGTATAGGGATCGCTCCAGCGCCCATGCAGAATCCGGCACCCGTCGCCGGTGGTTCGCACCGGCGCTGTGGACAGCTCGGCCAAGAGCTCGTGACGCGTGTTCCGACAATCGCCATCGGCATCGTCCCACCGCCCAAACAGATCGCGGTCATAGGAAGCAGTCGATGGAGTGACCGCGCCGCCCCCTTGGCAGCCAAGAAGTACCATGACCGCCGCGGCGACGATGGACAGCGAACTGGCTTTGCTCATGTCTGCGATTCTCTCATGGAGCCCCGGTACGCGAACAAAGGGGCACTGTCATGGCCGACCGCATCGCAATTCGGATCGGGGCCGGATGCGGGTCGGATTGCCTACCGCCGTCAGGCGCGTAGACTGGACGCTGGCCAGCTCCTCGTGGACTTCGGACCGGCCCCTCGGCGAGACGATCTAAGGGGTGCGAAGGATCGCAGCGATCCTTTCCAGAGCCATCGTGCAAACACGGGACTGATCCGCCAAACCCTTACTCACTAACCAGCTGGCACTCCGGCCCTTCGGGCCTGCGTTCCAGCTGTCGTTCGGCAGGGGCTGGGCCCCTGCACCCCGGCGCCGCTGTCGCGCCGCTCGGGAGGCGCGCCGCCCTCCCGAACCCGCCCGGGGCCCTCAGCCGGACCAAAGGGGCATCGTTCCGCACTCCCCCTCTGGACACCCCCTGCTCGCAGGGTCGTCGCTCGCCACTCCCCCTGCACCCCCTGGCAGCCGTCGGCTCGACCAGGGACGCGCGCCGCCTCCCTGGACCCTCAGGGCAGGACCCGCTCACGCGCCGCTCCGTCCTGCACCTCTCCGGCTTTCTCTTCGCAGGAATGATCGCTTCCTAACCAAGATGATCCGACGAATGGCAGGCCCGTTCCGGTCCGCGCGTGCTTTGGGACGCGCGGCACGGAACGCACCCGCCGAGGGTAAACTCCACAACCTGCGCGTCCTTGCGAAACCCTGAGCAAAGGACGCTCCCATGTATCACGATCCCAAACCCATCACTTCCGAGCCGATCTGGCCCAGTAGCGTTCAGCGCGGCGATGTCGTCCGCTTCCGCTTCCCGGTCGCGGAAGAGGACGGCGAGACACCGAAGCTGCGCCCCTGCCTCGTCCTCGAGACCGGCACCCTCAACGGACGCCGGTCGGTCACGCTGGCCTACGGAACCAGCGCGCACCCCAAGCGGAACTACGGCTACGAGGTCATCGTCAAAGGCAAAACCTCAATGCGGGCCGCGGGGCTGACGAAGCCGACCCGCTTCGTCGCCATCCGACGCATCACGGTGAGCACCGAGCATCGCGGATTTGTACCGCTCTGCGGCACGCCAGTCATCGGCCGTCTCGACGCCCCGCTCCTCCAGCGGATGGATGCTGTCCGTGCCCGACTGTGGGCCGAACACGACATCGCTGCAGGGCGCCGTCACGAGCGAGACCTCGAACGCCGCCGCTGGCAGCAAGAGGAGCGCCGCATCCGGATCGAGAACCGGGCCCGCCAAGCTGCTGAGGCCGCGAAGGCCGATAGCCTGAAAAAAGGAGCCGCCCGTGCCTGATCTTCACTTTGACCTCCTCGTTCAGCATCTCGCCGAGACCATCGCGGCGGCCCGCATTGCGGACACCGCGATTGAGACCGATATCGTCCCCAACCTGTCGCACCTTCAGCGATGCCACCCGAAGGATGTCCGTAAACTGCTGACGCCGGACCGTCTGTTCGCGGAGCGGACGCTCGTGGACGTCGAAGTCCTCATCGAGACCGTGGAGCGCACGATCCTGAAAGGAACGACGTACGAGACCGTCCACGACACCTCGCCCGAGAACGTGTCCGCTGCATACTGGACCCGCACCGAACGGGACAGCCAGACCAAGGATCTGTATCGCGCGCTGCCTGTCCTTCACGACCTTCGCGAAAGGTTGCAGGCCATCCACGATCTGCTCGTGGCACGCCGTGTTCTCGAGCAACTGAACGCGGAGATCTAACCAGATCGGGGGCGGGGACGCCCCCGCCAGGGCACGCCGGCGAACCCTCCTGCTGCACCCATGCCGGCGTGCCTGCTTTGATGCTTTGGACCGAGAGCAGCCTTCCGCTGAACGTCGGACGAATGACTTGAAAGCGCACGCCGCCGCCATTGCTCTTGGGGCACCAAACCGTGCGCCGCCCCAAGGGCAGCGGCCTAAACCGGGCTTTGGCGCAGGCACAATGCTGCAAGGACGTTAAACACCTTCCCCAAGCGTGCCTTATGACGCCAAATGGAAACATACAGAATATTGGGGCACGCTAAGGTTGACCCGCATCTTCATAGAGAGCCAAGGTACCGAAAGAGACAGCCCCTCTTGTTCGTGGAAATTATATTGAGTGTACGTGAAGAATTAGGGGCAACCCCCGAACGGGAAGACGGCGGACGGACAGCTTATGACCGGTTCGACTATCAAACAGCATGGGGACTGACCCGAGTTCTTGCATTGCACAAAGCAGGCAAGAATTACGCAGTGGGCTTCGAGTTTCACGACGATATCATTACGCTCGACGATGCCGACTCTCCTACAAAACTTGTCTTTCACCAGGTAAAAACAAAGACGAGCGGTATTTGGTCTTTTGCGCAAATCGTGCAGCGGCGTAAGGCAAGAGGTAAACATAAGCCTTCATATGCCGGGAAGATGTTTGATAACTTCACGAAATTTGGCGCCTCAGTTGAGAAACTGAGTTTTGTGAGTAACCAGCCACTTCCCGACGTCATTCTTGTCCATGGTGAAGAGCCCTTCTCAATCGCAGACCGCAAGAAGCTAGAGAAGTTCGTGACAGGTCTTTCCGAAGAGATTACGGGGTTCGATGCTGATCAGCATACCTCCCTGTTCTTCTTCTGTTTTTCCGAATTGAGCCTCACCAACTACGAGGAGACACTTCTCGGTAAAATCGCGATGTTCCTTGAAGGTGAACTAAATGCATCGGTTGCGCCGAGAGCATTTGCACTAACCGTTAACGACTACTGCCGCAAACGCTCTAAGTCTCTAGCCGACGTCGAAAACTTCGAGCAGCTTCTCGGCTCGAAGTTCGTAACTAGGGACAACATGATGAAATGGTTGGCCCAGACCCAAGAAGCGCACGCCAATCCTATCAAGTGGGACTCCGTTGCGAGCGACCTGATAGAAATGAAGTTCTCTGAGAAAAAGCGCGTCGAGCGTGCTTGGCGCGACTATGAAACGCACCTTCTTGAGAGGCAAAACGCTGCTACCGCGGAATATATACAGAACATGAGTGGTGCTATTGAAGAGCAGCTTGATAACGCAGAGAGCCTAGAACACCTTCTAGCGCTAACGTTTCCGCGAGCGTCAAAACTGGTTCTGACTTGGCGCCCTCAAAGCGATGAGCAATTCATAAAAGCTGCCGTACTGTACGAGAGCAAGCGATAATGCAGAACCGAGTGTATCTGTTTAAAGTTCTGGTTCGAAATCTGAGAAAAAATAATGCCGCGAAAATTGCACTTAGAAAGTATGGCGTTACTTTCCCAAAAGGAACGCAAAGCGAGGGAGTTCCAGTTCCACCCCAAGATGACGGTAATACAAGGAGGGAATGACGTTGGGAAATCCTCAGTCATAAAATCGATATATTGGACGTTAGGCGCAGAGCCCACACAGCATCCTAAATGGGTTGGTGCTAATGTTAAATCCCTTATCCAGTTTAGAGTTGATGAGAAGAAATACTTCGCGCTTAGGGACGGGCATACGGTTGCGATATTTGATGCCAACAAGAAACTGTTGATCTCAACTCAGAAAGTAACAAAGCAGCTCGCTCCGTTCCTTGCCAAACTCCTAAACTTCCATCTCGTCCTCTCAGATCGTGAAGGAGAACCAAAAATTCCGCCCCCCGCCTACGCCTTGCTGCCGTTCTACCTTGACCAAGACGACGGCTGGACTGCTCCACTCAAGTCATTCAAAAATCTAGCGCAATTCGCTGACTTCAAAAAACCACTTCTGGAGTTCCACACCGGCATTTTACCGAACGAATACTATATTTTGGAGGCCGACCGGAAAAGCATTCAGCAGGAGAAAAAAGAACTTCAAGCTGATCGCCGCACGGTGGTCAAAGCAATCGATAAGATGAACATTCAACCTAAATTTGATGGCTTAGAATTGACGGTAGCTGATCACGGCGAGGCAATCGAGCGCCTCCTTAAGCGCCTTAAAGGGCTACGGGAAGTTCGGCGGGCCCATGCAGAAACTCTCACGGACGTACTTGATCAAAAACACTCCCTAAAACAACAGATGACCGTTGTTCGATCATCAATCAAAGAACTCGAAAAGGACGCCAAGTACACGAGCGCTCTTCCTGATGAAGTATTTTGCCCTACATGCGGAACACGCCACGAGAATGACTTCGCTGCAAGGTACTCCATCGTCGATGAGCGAGAATCGTGTTTTGAATTTTTGGCGAGCAGTACAGCGCATCTGCGAGATCTTGCAGAAAAGGCACGCGGAGCCGAAGAAAAGCTTTCGAAGGTAGATAAAACACTTCTAGAGATAACCGAAATTCTTGAAGAAAAGAAAAAAGGTGTTTCTATTAAAGACGTTCTCGAAAGCAAGGGGCGAATGATCGCACTTAAAATGTTTGAAGATCAGCTGAGTTCTTACGACGACCTAATTGGCGAGAAGACTTCCAAAACTGACGATCTTCTTGAAAAACTGAATGAGCTCAAAAATGCGGAGCGAAGGGAACAAATTGAGTCCTTTTACGCGCAGAGCGTTACGGCTGCTCTACGCCGCTTGAATGTTGTTAATTACAATGCATCAGACGTAACGAAAATCCCCGCAAAAGTATCTGAAACTGGCAGTGATCTTCCTAGGGCAGTTCTGGCAAATTTCGCCGCAACCCTAGAGACAATCCACGAGTACTCCACATCCTTAGTCGCGCCCGCCATCGTTGATAGCCCGAACCAGCAAGATCAAGATTATGCAAACGTCGGCCAGATGATCGACGTTATAAGCAAGCTTCCTGAGCTCGACTATCAGGTGGTGATGGGTACCGTGTCCCTCCATGGTCGAGACCTAAAAGATGCGAGCATCATTAAATTGACAGAGAAAATGTCAGCGTTGAGAACATCAGAATACGAAGCGGTGAACGCAACGCTAGCGCCTTACCTCGAAGCAATCTACAACGGCGACGCATCACCCTCATGAGACGATGCTAGAAAACAACGGGCGGCACATCGTGGGGTGCCGACGGGCTCTGTTGCGTACATCCTGTGATGAATTAATATTGTGGATCCAACTTGTTAGCAGAGATTGATGAGCAGACCGACAACGCGAACCCATTAGACTAGGAACTGATCCGACTATACCTGCGCCTTCCGTTGTGACCAGTCGGCGAGATCACCGGCAGCTCGCTGCGCGTAGCTGTCCGGCGATTGCAGCTGGATGCTGCAACCTGACACGACCGGCAGCTATGGGGTGGGACCGGTCATGCCCTATACTAGGTTAATGGTCGCAGAGGGTCGAATGCGACGGCGGCCTAGTTGAGATTTGGCCTGAGGTTCCAAGTGCCTCGGTGCCGTCCATACTGGCCGGGCGGCTACGATGCCATGGGACATGCTCCGTTACGAACAGTATGTTGGGACAACCCTGGAACGCCTTCGCCGGGACGCCCATAGACAGGCAGCAGGACCATGACGGACGCGGCCGCCAGCATCATAGACCTGTACCGTCGGCATGCCGCGGCATGGACCACCGCGCGGGGAACGGTGCTGACGGAACGGGTCTGGCTCGACCGGTTCGTCCGCCTGGTCCGGCCGAAGGCTTCGGTGCTGGACATCGGGTGCGGATCGGGTGAACCGATTGCCCGTCACCTCTGCGGGGAAGGTCATCCGGTAACCGGCGTGGACGCCTCGCTCGAGATGATCGCCATGTTCCGCGCCAATTTGCCCGACCAGACGGCGGAGCTGGCCGACATGCGCTCGCTGGACTTGGGACAGACATATGGCGGGCTGATCGCCTGGGACAGTTTCTTCCACCTCAGGCCTGACGATCAGCGTCGGATGTTCCCCATCTTCCGTCGCCATGCCGAACCGAGGGCCCCGCTGCTCTTCACGAGCGGACCCGCGTTCGGCGAGGCGATCGGCACGCTCGAGGGGGATCCCCTTTACCATTCCAGCCTCGACCCGGACGAGTACCGCCAGCTTCTCGACTGGAACGGCTTCGATGTCATGGGCCATGTGGCGGAGGACCCCGATTGCACCGGGCATACCGTCTGGTTGTCGCGTCGCCGATCACTCTGAAGCAGCGCGACCTGCTACAATGTGCCGATTGCCATCCATTATGCTTCTGGAACAACCGTACCGTCCGCGCGCCGGCCGTACAGGCGGGACCTGGCGAACGTATCGCCGGTCCCATCGCGCACCCTCGCCCGCGAACAGGAACGGCAGCTGGGGAGACCGTTAACCGGGCATTCTTTCCCCCGAACTACCCTTTCATCCCGAGCGCCGGGTTCCCCGTTCGAGCGCCTCGAACATCGCAGCGACGCCCACCGGAGGATCACCGTATGACCATCCTGCTCCGTCTCGCCCTGTCTCTCGGCCTGATGTCGGGCGCGGCAGCCGCATCCTCCTTGGAGGGGCGCGTGTCGCACGTGCGCGACGTGGACACGATCGAGGTGCGGGGCACGGCGGTGCGACTGAACGGCGTCGACGGTCCTGAACTGGACACCGCAATGGGCCAGCGGGGCAAATCCTACATGCGGGACCTGGTCGGCGGGCAGGTCGTGCGGTGCGACCTGAACGGGGAGCGGAACGGGGACCGGCTGATCGGCGTGTGCTACCTTGAGGGCCGCGATATCGGCGGGCTGGCGGTTGCTGAAGGTTTCGCACTGGATTGCCGGCGATATTCCGGCGGGCGCTACGCGGACCTCGAGCAGGCCGAAGCCCGCGACCGCATCCGACGCGCGCGGTACTGCTGATCCCGCGCCTCGCAACAGGCTCACTACCGCTGTACGCTCGTGACCGCCGCGGTCGCTGACCGCCGCCTGGGGATTGCGACCTCCATTCATTGCACGATTCTCACCGTGGCTCACGCCGGGACGCGACCGTGCTGCACCTGTTTCGTCATGGAGATCACCCGTTCGGATCGCCCCTCCGGAGCCGCGGCTCGCGAATGCGCCGCGTCTCCGGACGACCGATCCACATTTTTTCTCTTTTTTATCTTCGCCCCGTTTCCGCGTCTTCGACAACGGTCTCACGTCCTCCTTGCCACCCGCTGGCGTACCGCAACACTGATCCCGAGAGGACCGATTCCATGACCACTTCCCCCCAAACCCAGACGCTCACCGCGGCGAACGACAACCCCGGCGGCGCGACGCGCGTCGAGATGCAACTCTCGTCCTTCGTGAGGCTGATTGCGCGGGCCTACGTGGCCCAGGCCAAGGAGCGCTCGGCATGAGCGCGCCCGAGCGCCGGCTCCGCCGGGCGGCCGCGGCACCCTCGCCCCGGCAGACAAGCGGCGGCCGCCCCAAGGCGGTGCTCTACGCGCGCTACTCGAGCGACAAACAAAACGACCAGAGCTGCGAGCACCAGCTCGCGCTCGGCCGAGAGACCGCCGCGAAGCTCGGCTTCGAGATCGCCGGAGAGTACTCCGACCACGCGATCTCAGGCCGGACGCTCCTGCGGTCTCGTCCTGGCATCTGCGCCATGAAGGAGCGTGTGGCGGAGGGCGACATTTCGGCGGTGATCGTGGAGGGGATCGAGCGGATCGGCCGCCGGGCCGCAGACATCAGTATCCTCTGTGACTGGTTCGAGACCCGCGGCGTCGATCTCTACGCCACGCACGGGGGCAAGTTCGATTGGAAGGTGCTGCCGTTCCTCGTCGCCATCGCGGAGCACCTGTCGCGCGAGATCGCCGACAAGGTGCGGCGCGGCGGAAAGGGGATGACCCGCGACGGCCGCGTCGCGGCCGGCCTCGCCTATGGCTATTCCATCGTGCCAGGCAAGAAGGGGCTCAACCGCCAGGTCGTCCCGGAGCGCGCCGCGATCGTGCGGCGGATCTTCGACGACTATGCCGACGGCCTCTCGCCCCGCCGGATCGCGGCCGCCCTCAATTCCGAGGGCATCCCCTCCCCGTCGGGTGGCAAGTGGAACGACTCGACCATCCGCGGCAACGCGAAGAAGCGCGACGGCATGCTCCGCAACGAGGCCTATGTCGGGATCCTCGCCTACGGCCGGAATCGTTTCTTGCGAGACGGAGAGACGGGTCACCGCATTTCGCGCCCCACGGACGTGGACGACATCGTCTACGGCGAGGCGCCCGACCTCGCCATCATTGACGACGATGTCTGGAACCGTGTCCAGATCCGCCTCGAGAAGACCCATGCCAAGTATGCCGGCAAGACGGCGCCGCTGAACGACAGCCACCGCGCCCGCTACCTTCTGAACGGCCTGGTGACCTGCGGCTGCTGCGGGGGCGGCTACACGATCGTCGCGAAGGACCGCTACGGCTGCTACCGGCGGAAGACGCAAGGTAAGCAGGAATGCGGGAACAGCCGCACGATCACCCGCGACAAGCTCGAGGCCCGGGTCCTCGCCCGCCTGCGCCGGGGCCTGATGACGGAGAGCTTCGCGCGGCTGTTCGCGGCCGAAGTGGATCGCCTGATGGCGCAGTCCCCCGACGATGCCAGCGCCGCCCGGGCGGAGCTCGAGGCGCGCCTCCGGAAGACGGAGACGGCCATCGAGCGGCTTCTCGACCGCCTCGAAGGCGACGAAGCCACCGACAGCCTCATGGACCGGCTGAAGACCCGAGAGGCCGAGCGCGAGTCCCTCCAGGACGACCTGTCTCAGGTCGCCAAGGCGCAACCGATCGTCCTGCCCACGAAAGGGGAGCTGGAAGAGATCTACAGCGCCCAGGTGGGGCGCCTGGAAGCCCTGCTCACGGGCAGCGACCACATGGTGCAAGCCAACGCGCTGCTGAAGGAGCTCCTGGGCGAGGTGCGGGTCTGGGGCGACGCGCAGGCCCGAGACGGGGTTGCGATCGAGATCCGGGGCGAGGCGTCCCGGATCTACCAACCTTTTGGTTGGACGCAAAAAAGCGCCCCTTGGGGCGCTGGTTTGTCGTTGATTCAGATTTCGGTGGTTGCGGGAGTAGGATTTGAACCTACGACCTTCAGGTTATGAGCCTGACGAGCTACCGGACTGCTCCATCCCGCG
>CANMTR010000052.1 GCA_947500825.1 uncultured Paracoccaceae bacterium
GGTTGGCGTTCGCAACCCGACCCTACCGAGAAACCCGATGACCGCCTCAGCTACACCACTCGGCGGGACACGACCCCTTACAGAACCAAGGTGAGGCCATTTCCACGCCCCCAATCAACCTCCAACCCAGCGGCATAACACCCAATCCGGGCGCGCGGGCGATGTTCGTGGTTCGTTACGAGGACGATTATTGTCGCCAGGTTGTGACACCATTTGGTCGTGGATCGGGAGCTTCCGAGCGCTCCGATCTCGTTTCCTTCATGCCTGGCCGGCACGTTTCTTCGGAAGCCGCTGAAGCGCATAGGTTTGAAATTACAAGAAATATCGAAGGGGTTACTTCTGTGCTTCTGAATATCCTCGAGTGGTTCAGACGCCCGGCGCCCGAACTCTCTGACGACGAAATCGTCACGAAACTTCAAGAGAACCTGGAGGTGGCGCGATACCGCAACATCCAGGCTCAGGACCTTCTTCGGGACTCCCTTTTGCTACTGATGGAGGCCCGAATTTCGGACGCGGCTCAGGATTCGCAGAAAGACAAGGAGGGGGAGTAGACAATGACCTTGGGTGAGTTCTTCTATGCGTCGAGCCATGCAAGTGCCTACCTTGCCGTAGCTGCGACGGCGATCGTCGGCTACGGGTTTGTCCGGCTCGCCTTCAAGCATTCCGGTTTGGTCGGCCACTTGGCGATGGGCCTGTTGCTCATGCATACGGCGATGTTTGTGCGGACCCTCTATTGGGATGGCCTTCGGAACGTGGTTCCCAAATCCGCTTGGGATCAATGGTACGTTGCCAGCAATGGAACCGCCGTTAACCTCGTCTTCAACGTCATGGTGATTTTGGCCGGGTATCACAGCCTGAAAGCCCTGAAGCTAGCTATCCCGGAAGAGATCAGGGGCCAATACTCCCTCCTCGGAGCGGCTTTTTACCCGCGCCTCCGGATCCTGGACACCCTGCGGCGCGCGATCATCGCGCTGTGGAACCGGGTGTCCGGGTAATGCCGCATTCCGTTGTTTTGGTATTGGTCGGTACGGGGGCCTTTGCGCTCTTCATTCTCGGAAAATCTCAGGAGGTTCGTTCTGACCTCCACGAGGTCAATTCAGCAACTCCGAGTGCGGTAGAAACGCCGAAAATATCGCAAGAATAGCGCAGCCCAGATAATCTACGCAGCTGCGAAGGCGGGAACGGGTTTTATGTACCCGCGCTGCATTGTTATGCACAGTCCGTGTGCATCTGCACGCGGTGCCGCCACTCGCTCCCCTAAGCCGATTTGGTACTCTGTTGCCTGCTTAGCGGAGCCGGTTCATGCCCCTTTCCAATACCGCCGCCACCTATGGCAGCGTCACGAAGACCTTCCACTGGATCGTGGCCCTGTTGATGTTCACCCAGATCGTCCTCGGGATCGTGGGCAGCAGGCTCGGGACCGAGACGCGGCTCGACCTTAAGGTGCAGCTTCTCGAGATCCACAAGCTTCTGGGCATTGCCATCTTCGCCGTCGCGCTCCTGCGTATCTTGTGGACGCTGACTCAACCGAAGCCCACCCCGCTCCACCCTGAAAGACGCGCGGAGACATTCGCAGCGGAGGCGGTTCATTTCATCCTCTACGGTGCTCTTCTCCTCATGCCGCTCTCCGGCTGGATTGGCCACGCCGCTTCCACAGGCTTCGCGCCCATCCCGTGGCCGTTCGGACAGTCCCTGCCCCTCATCCCGAAGTCGCCCGCCCTGAGCGAGGCGGCCTTCGCGGCGCACTGGAGCTTCGCCTGGATCCTGGGCGCCGCGCTTGTCGCCCATGTCGCGGGGGCCCTGAAACACGCGCTTCTCGACCGGGACGGGACATTGCGGCGCATGTGGTTCGGACGATCCGGGCCGAAGTTCCCGCGACGGGGCGCGGGACGGCCCGGGACGATGCCCGCCCTCGGCATGGCGCTGCTTTTCTACGCGGCTGGAGGCCTCGGGGCCTTCGTCCTGACGGAGCCGGGGGAGTCGGCCGAGGCCTCCGCCCCCGTCTCGACGGGCGAGTGGATCGTGGAGGAGGGGACGCTCGGCCTCTCCGTCACGCAGTTCGGCAACGAGGTCGAGGGGCGGTTCGCCGAATGGAGCGCCGACATTTCCTTCTCCGAGACGGCTATGGACGGGGCCCATGGATCCGTGACCGTCACGGTCCGCGTTCCGTCCCTGTCGCTGGGATCTGTGACCGAGAACGCCCTCGGGCCGGACTACATGGCGGCCGAGCAGCATCCGGAGGCCAGGTTCACCGGCCCGATCCGGGCAGAGGGCGAGGGTTTCGTCGCCGACGGGACGCTCGACCTGGCCGGTGAACGCGTGCCTGTCGCCTTGCCCTTCACCTTGGATATCGACGGCGGAACGGCTCGGATGGAAGGGACTGCCACGGTCGACCGCCGCGATTTCGGCATCGGCGGAGAAGGCACGGGCCAGCTCGCGGCGGAAGTCACGATCCCCGTGACCCTGACCGCCACGCGCGCGGAATAAAAGAAGGGCGCCCGATCGGGGGCGCCCTTCTACCGGGACGGGGCCGCGGATCACTCCGAGGCGGGCGAGGCCTCGAGCGAGATCTCTACATTCACCTCGGCCGGGACCACCGGTGTGAAGGCGCCCAGGTTGAAGTTCGTCCGGTCGAGGGTCGTGGTCGCTCCGAACGCGGCGACCTGTTCGCCGGTCGGGCTCTCTCCCTGACCGATGAAAGTGCTCTCGAGAATTACTTCGCTGGTGACGCCGTTCAGGGTCAGGTCACCCGTGATGTCGGCGGTGTTCTCACCCGTCACCTTGATCGAGGTCGACTCGAACGTGATCATGCTGTCTTGGGCGTTCTGGAAGAGGTCGCCGCTTTGCAGCAGATGCTCCTCGAACTCGGGCGTGACGTTGATCGCGGTCGTGGGGATCTGGATCGAGATGCTGGAATTCGCCGGATCCTCCTCGTCGAACGTCATCTCGCCGGAGATGTCGAACACGATGGCGCGGGTCGTCGAGAAGTCCGCATGCTGCCAATGGGCCAGAAGCTCGCTGTGCGCGGGGTCGATCTCGTAGGGCTGCGGCTCGGCCATGGCCATCCCCGCGGCCAGCGTGGCGGTCAGGGCGGTGGCGGTAAGTGCAGTCTTCATGAGAACTCCTGTCGTGTCGTGATCACCGTCCAAGATATACGCTGCCCCGACGCGGCCAATCCGCATGGGCAAACAAAGGAACTTCGCTGCCGCGCAGATTGAATTCGCCTAGAAACGGCATTTCTGGATGCCTTGACCCACCCCTGTTGCGCCAAGGGCTTGGATGCTCCTCAAACCCAGTTCCAAACAACGGGGGTTCTAGCTCGTTTTTGAACCAACTTTGTATGTCAGTTGCCGTCCGTCGGTAGCGGTTAGCCCATGCCTTGTGTCTTACGAATAGAGATCTGTCGGAGAGCGAAAACAATTGTCCGACTGCAAGATGCCGCCCAGCCCTTGGTTGGGCGGAATGTCGGTCAGTTTGCGGGCTGATCGTCACTTGACGACCCGGTCGCCGGCGCGATCTCGGTCTGCGCGGGATCGGTACCAGAGGCCGCGCTGCCACTGTCCGCAGACCCTTCATTGTCGGAAGAAGACTGGTTCATAGATTGACCGGTGGCAGAATCTTGGCCGCCAGTCTGTTCTGCGTTCGACTCACCATCAGACTGTAACTGGCCCCCGTCCGAGCCAATGGGCCGGTCTGTATTTGAGCCGTCTGCATTGGCAATGCGCCATACGGTGTTGCCAGCATCATCGGCCACCAGAAGCGCTCCGGTTCCATCGATGCCGGTGCCGACTGGCCTGCCCCGGGCCTGGTCGCCGTCAAGGAAACCCGTGACGACATCCTGGGCCTTACCGGCGGGCGTCCCGTTCTCGAAGGGAACGTAGACGACCTTGTAGCCGTTAAAAGCGTCGCGGTTCCAGCTCCCGTGCTCCCCGATAAAGGCGCCGTCCGCATACTCCTCAGGCAGCGACGACCCGTTCGAAAAGGTCATGCCGAGCGCAGCGACGTGGCTTGAGAGCGCATAGTCCGGCTCGATGGCGACCTCGACCATGTCGGGGCGCGGTGGATGGACACGCCGATCGACGTGGTCGCCGTAATAGCTCCACGGCCAGCCGTAGAAGGCGCCTTCCTGCACACTGGTCATGTAATCCGGCACGAGGTTCGGTCCGAGCTCGTCGCGTTCGTTGATCACGGCCCAGAGCATGTCCGTGTCCGGATGAAACGTGAGGCCGTTGGGATTTCGCAGTCCCGAGGCGTAAACCTTGGCCGCGCCGGTTGCGCGGTCGATCTCCCAGATCGCCGCACGGCCCTTTTCGGCCTCGATACCGCGCTCGGCCGCGTTGGAGTTCGATCCCACCGAGGCGTAGAGGCGCTGCCCGTCCGGGCTGAGGGCGAGGTCCTTCGTCCAGTGGTGATTGATCGGACCGCCCGGCAGCGGGGTCAGGACTGTCGGTTCTGCGCTGATCTCGGTCTGGCCGAGCTCGTAGGGGTAAGAGAGGACCGCTTCGGTCGAGGCAACGTAGAGCGTGTCGTCGATCCATGCGACGCCGAAGGGGGAGGCGAGCCCGGTCAGAAGGTCGGATCGCTCGTCGACGGTGCCGTCCCGGTCGGTGTCGCGCAGGAGCGTGATCTTGTTGCTTTCGGGCTGTTCGCCCCCGCCGCCATGGGCGAAGGCCATGATCCAGCCGCGGATGTAGTCCTTCGGCCGGGGCTTCGGCTTGCCCGAGGGCCCGCGCGACTGGACGACGAGGACGTCGCCATTGGGCAGGGTATGGACCGTGCGCGGATTGCCGAGATCGCGCGCATAGGCGCTGACCGTAAGCCCGTCGGGCACGCTTGGGGTTTCGCTATCCTGCCAGCCGATTACCTCGGCCACCTTCATGTCGGGCCAGAGATTGACGAACGTCGGCTCCGGCAGCACCGGGTCGGGGCCGATCTGGCTGGAGATGTCGAAGTCGCCTGTTTCCTGTGCGGAGAGCGACTGGATCGGGATCGCGCAGGTCGTCGCGGTGGCGAGGGCGACGACGGTGAGGCGGGTCTTGGTCATGGCGGTTTCCATCAGCGGCGCGTCGCCCCGCCGCCCAAGACGCCCGAGGCGAGCATGAGCAGGACGGTGACGGCGGAAAGGGTGAGGCCCCAGGGCATGACGGCGGTCCAGCCGTCTCCCGCGTGAACGAGGGAATTGATGAAGGCGGTGATCAGCACCAGCAGGTTGATCGCGACCATCGGCCAGTTCGTCGGGCGCCGTCCTACCGCCTGCCGGACGATCCATGCGAGAATGGCGAGGCCACCGCCAATGAGTCCGGCGAAGAGAAGCCAGGAGGAGAAGTGCTGCCACATCAGGTTGGATGTCGCCCAGTAAGCAAGATCCGTCAGAAGGGCCAAGGTGAAGCAGGTGATCGGGAACGACATCAAGGTCGTCTGGACCACGGATCCACCTCTCTGGACGGGATCGCTCGGGAAGGTCGTGGACATATCGTCACCGCGTAATGGACATCTCAGCGTTTTGTAACCTACAACCACAGGCAGCAAAGGTTCCTCATCGAATTGAAGTGTCAGCAGGGCGCCTTAACCGGCTCATCGGGTCGGTGACCGAACAATGCGGGGTTCTGTCCGCCGCCTGACGATCAACGCCCCTAACGGACACTTGGTCGTCCGGCAGGGTGCCATGCCCAACCTGCGACCTTCGCCATTCGTCTAGAGAGACACACCTTGTAGTTGCGGAATACTGGCGGTGCAGAAGTTCGATGGGTCGCCGCCGTCAGCCCGAGTTTTTTAAGGGAGGATATCATGACAAACTGTAGATACCCGATGCTCAACCTGAGCTCTGTCGTCTTGGCCGCAGCTGCCGTTTCAGCATGGCCAGCCTTTGCGCAGGAGGACGACATGCAATCCGCTCTTGAGGAAGCTCTCAGCTCGCCGGTTGAAGCCGGCGACATTCCGATGGCGGTGGGTGCGATCACGACTGCGGAGGAGACTACGTTTGAAGCGGCCTTCGGCACCCGGTCGGTCGATGGTGACGAACCCGTGTCGATGGACAACGTATTCGCCATCGCCTCGATGACCAAGCCCATCACCGCCACGGCGGCAATGCAGCTGGTCGAGGACGGCGAGCTAGACCTCGACAGTCCGATCTCGACATGGCTGCCCGATGCGGCGGACCTCCAGGTCCTTGACGGGTTCGACGACAGTGGGGAGCCCGTTCTGCGGCCCCCGGAACGGGAGATCACGCTTCGCGATCTGATGACCCACACAGCGGGGACGGCCTACACGCTCTGGGATGCCGACCTCGTACGCTACGGCGAGGCCGTTGGGGGAGTATCGCCGCTCGACTACGACGATCCCGCGACCTGGCAGCAACCGTTGATGTTCGATCCCGGAACGCGGTGGGAGTACGGGATCGCGATCGACTGGATCGGACGCTTAGTCCAAGAAGTCAGTGGCCAGTCCCTCGGCGAATACATGGACGAGAACATCTTCATGCCGCTCGGTATGGAGGACACGAGCTATACGCTGAGCCCCGACATGGGTGACCGTCGTGTAGACAACCATCAAAGGCAGGAGGACGGCTCCCTTCGGGTGATCGAGTTCACCGGTCAAGAAGAGCCTGTACGCGAATACGGCGGCGGCGGCCTTTACAGCACGGTGCCGGATTACCTGAGGTTCATCCGCATGATCCTCAATGACGGTTCCGGCAACGGAAATCAGGTGCTGGAGCCTGAAACCGTCGAGATGATGTCCCAGAACCAGATGGGCGACATTCGTGTCGAGATGCTGCATACGACGGACGAAACACGCTCACTTGACGCGGAGTTCTTTCCCGAGATCGAGAAGACTTGGGGCATGAGCTTCATGATCAACGAGGAACAGGCCCCGACGGGTCGTCCGGCCGGCAGTCTCGCCTGGGCGGGGCTCTACAACACCTACTTCTGGATCGACGTCGAGAACGAGGTCGGGGGCGTGTTCATGAGCCAGCTTCTGCCCTTCGTGGACGAAGACGTGCTACAAGCCTTCTATGGCTTCGAGACTGCCTACTACGACGCGAGCGACTTCTGATTACTGCTCCGGGGCGCCGACATTGTTTGGCGCCCCAAAGGTTTTTATATGTAATAACCTTTACTTGCGATTCTATCACCTTATCGCATTGAATATTATTCTATATTTTTCATTATTGTGTTTTATCGAGACTGTTGCGTTGCTGGTCCTCGGGCACGGACACTGGTTCCGGAGTAGAGGGAGCACGTCATGCTCGATCCGTTCAAGGGCCATCGGTTCCTGAGGGGCGGTATCTTGCTGGCTGTGCGCTGGTACTGCCGGTTTCCACTCTCGTACCAAGATGTCACCGATCTGCTGTCGAAGCGCAGTGTCATGGTGGGCCGGGCCACCGTCTTCCGCTAGGTCCGTAAGTTCTGCCCCAAGATCGCCAAGCGTACTTATGCTCACCGCGGCTGGCGCGGGCTGAATTGGCATGTCGACAAGACCTATGTCCGCGCTGGCGGCCGCTGGCGTTACCTCTGGCGCGCCGTGGATCTGAACCACCTGTATGATCCGAACTTCCACCGCATCCTGCATGTCGACAGGAAGTGGCGGAACAACCGTATCGAGCTGACGGGGGGCCAGTTCTTCATGTCGCCCCCGGCCGCATTGCCTCGCATGAAACGTTACCCGACGCTGCCGTTGCCGCGCCTCGATCACTACGCACGACCGAGGTAGTTCGGCGGGGTGTGGAAAGATGGTGGGGATGCTTAGCATGGCGGCGCGGGCGGAAGTGACGGCGACGATCAAGGACCGGTATGCAGCGAGCGGGCGCGTGGCGAAGGGCGTGATCCTCGACGAGTTCGTGGCGCTGACCGGGCTGCACCGCAAACATGCGATCCGGCTGCTCGGGCCGGGCGGTGCCGAGAGGCGTCCGCGGGGCAAGCCGAAGGCGCGCTATGGTCCGGAAGTGAAAGAGGCACTGGCGCCGCTTTGGGAAGCGTCGGATCGGGTCTGCTCGAAGCGGTTGAAGCCGATGATCCCGATCTTGCTGCCGGCACTTGAGCGGCACGGGCAACTTGCTCCCAACATGGAGTTGCGGACTGCGCTGCTCACAATCAGTCCGGCGACGATCGACCGGCAGCTGTCCGAGACGCGGATTGCGGCGACGCAGGGACGACGCAAGCGTGCCGGCTTCAGTTCGGCGGTTCGTCGGTCGGTGCCGGTGCGGACGTTCGCCGATTGGGGCGATCCGGCGCCGGGTTTTCTCGAAGTCGACTTCGTCGCGCATTCCGGAGTGAGTACGGCGGGCGCGTTCGTACAGACGCTTGTCCTGACGGACATCGCCACTGGTTGGACCGAATGCGTGCCGGTGGTGTTCCGTTCAGGCGCGCTCGTGCAGGAAGCGCTGCAGGCCGCCCAAAGTCTCTTCCCGTTTCCCCTGAAGGGCGTCGACTTCGATAATGACGGCGCCTTTATGAACGACCCCGTGGTCGCCTGGTGCCGGGCGCAGGGGCTCGAGGTGACGCGGTCCCGCGCGTACCGGAAGAACGACCAAGCCTGGGTGGAGCAAAAGAACGGGGCCATCGTTCGACGGATTGTCGGCTACGGTCGGTTCGAGGGCATAGCGGCCGCTGCGGCGCTGACGAGGCTCTACGCGGCGGTTCGGTTACAGACCAACCTGTTCCAACCCTCCTTCAAGCTGCGCAAGAAAATCCGCGTCGGCGCCAAGGTCACGAAGTATTGGCATCCGCCGGTCACGCCGGCCGAACGGGCATTGGCCTCGGAACGGATCGATGCCGCAAGTATCGCGCGCATTGCCGATCTGCAAAGTCGCGCCGATCCGGTGGTCGCACTGGCCGCAATCCGCGCGGCGCAGGCAGATCTGGGCAAGCGGGTCGATCGGAGAGGGATCGCACCGTCCGTCTCCGAGATGCCCGTCGTGGTCGATCTCGCCGCCGCCGTCGCCGATGCGAAGCGGAACGGCGAGCGCCGGGAAATCCATCGCCGCCCTTACCGACGCGTAAAACCAGTCCCGACGCGCCCGTCGATGCTTGAACCTCATCGCATCGAGATCGAAGCATGGCTCGATACTCAGCCCGCGATGACTGCGGTCGATGTCCTGGCCCGCCTCGAGAAACGCCATCCCGGCCGGTTCAGGGCGTCCCACCTCCGCACCATGCAGCGGCTGGTGAAGAAGTGGCGGGCCGATCAGGCCGCGCGGATTGTCCATTACGGAGTGGCAACCCTGACGCTGGTGCCGGCGGCGGGGATAACCCTGCCGCCGGCACAAGATCCATCTACCGCGCTCGGTAACATCTCGGGGTGAGGCAACAGGCCGGGCCAGATCCAAATGTCGCTGAACATTCGGAGCGGCGCCGCACCGTCCGGCAGGAGCAATCCGTGCCACTGCTCGATGAACTCGAGGCATGGCTCCACGCCCAGGCCACACGCCTCTCGCGCAAGTCCGAGATGGGCAAGGCCGTCGCCCACATCCTGACCCGATGGGCCGGACTGACCCTCTTCGCCAACGAGGGCCGGGTCGAGATGGACAGCAACCTCGTCGAGAACCAGATCCGATCGCTGGCCCTGGGGCGGAAGAACGCCCTCTTCGCCGGCCACGACGAGGGTGCCCAAAACTGGGCCCGGATCGCCTCGCTCGTCGCCACTTGCAAGATGAACGGTGTCGAGCCGTTCGCCTACTTGCGCGCTACCCTCAAGGCGATCGCCGCAGGCAATCCCAACGCCGACCTCGACGATCTCTTGCCGTGGGCCTTCCCCAAAACCGCAGTCAAAGTCGCAGCTTAAACTGCAAACGAGCGGGCAGGGTCGTGTCCCGCCGAGTGGTGTAGCTGAGGCGGTCATCGGGTTTCTCGGTAGGGTCGGGTTGCGAACACCAACC
>CANMTR010000053.1 GCA_947500825.1 uncultured Paracoccaceae bacterium
AGGGTGCTCAGCCAGCATCGCTCGACACAGCGCAAAGTGCCACGCGGCCGGGCCGATGAAGACGCGCTGACCGCGGATATCATCGCGCTCGCCAGCCAGTATGGGCGCTACGGCTATCGCCGGATCGCGGCTCTTCTCCGGGATGCTGGATGGGCGGTAAACGTGAAGCGGGTCGAACGAATATGGCGCCGGGAGGGGCTGAAGGTACCGCATAGGCAGCCGAAGAAGGGGCGGCTCTGGCTGAACGATGGATCTGCATCCGTCTGCGGCCGCAGCGCCCGAACCACGTGTGGTCCTACGACTTCGTCGAGAGCCGGACGCATGACGGGAGGAAGTTCCGTATGCTCGATGTCATAGACGAGTTCACCCGGGAGTGCCTGGCGATCCGGATCGACCGGAGGCTCAATTCCACCGCCGTGATCGATGTCCTGACCGACCTGTTTATCCTTCGGGGAGTGCCCGGCCACGTCCGGTCCGACAACGGCCCCGAGCTCATCGCCAAGGCCGTGCGGGGCTGGATCGACACGGTGTGAGCGAAGACGGCGTTCATTGAACCAGGCAGTCCCTGGGAGAACGGCTACTGCGAGAGCTCCAACTCGAAGCTCCAAGACGAGCTGTTGAACGGAGAGGTCTTCTACTCGCTGGCCGAGGCACGCGTGGTGATCGAGGCGTGGCGGGTTCATTGCAACACCGCGCGGCCTCACTCGTCTCTTGGCTACCGACTTCCGGCTCCGGAAGCCATCGAATGGCCACCTCAAGGTACAGGATCAACCCCGCCTACGACCGCAGCAATGGCCCCGAGACCCGTCATGAACTAAGGCTGAAACTGGACCACCCGATAGGGGCAGGTCAGGGGAGAGGATCGTCAAACTCGAAACCTATTAGCGCAGCAAGCCCACAACCAAGCCAAAACGCCGGCCTCGAAGCTAGCCAAGTCGATGACCATTACGGGGGTCGAAGAACGAAAAGAGGGATGCAGGTATGAATACATCCACGTGCTCTTGGGCGCCGGCCTCGAATGTCTTGGAAGCCTTGATATGCACTATCTCGTCGCCGCATCTCAGGCCGACGAGGGTACTTTCGCCCAATAGCTCCACGCTCGCGACAGGCGCGGTCAGGTTCGGCGTATCGGATGGCCCGACAATCCGCGCATCCTCTGCCCTGAAACCGCAAACGACATCACCATGAACGGTGTCGGGAAGACCGTCGGCTCGCATCCCGGGGCCTTGGAATTGGCCTCCCGCAACTCGACCGCGGACGAGGTTCATTGGCGGCGAGCCGATGAAGCCCGCGACAAACAGGTTGGCCGGGCGGTCGTAGATCTCGATCGGCGGTCCGATCTGCTGGACCACTCCATCCTTCATGATCACCACGCGATCGGCGAGCGTCATCGCCTCTATCTGGTCGTGAGTGACGTAGATGGTGGTGGTCTCCAGCCGCCTCTGAAGAGCCTTGATCTCCGTTCGGGTAGAGACGCGCAGCTTGGCGTCGAGATTGGAGAGCGGCTCGTCCATCAGGAACACCGTGGGTTCGCGCACGATGGCGCGGGCCAGCGCCACGCGCTGGCGCTGGCCGCCGGAAAGCTCGGCCGGGCGGCGGTCAAGATAAGCGGTCAGGTCCACCTGGGCCGCGGCGCGGCGGACACGAGAGTCGTGATCGGCCTTGTTCGCCTTGCGGACCTTGAGAGGAAACCTGATGTTCTCGTAGACAGTAAGGTTCGGATAGAGCCCGTAGGACTGGAACACCATGGCGATGTCGCGGTCCTTGGGCTCCAACCGATTCACAACCCGCTCGTTGATACGGATTTCGCCTGCGCTGATCTCCTCCAGCCCGGCGATCATCCGCAACGTCGTGGACTTGCCGCAGCCCGAGGGCCCGAGAAGGACGACGAACTCCCGATCAGCGACCGTGAGCGTCACGTCGCGGACGCCGAAGTCTTGGCCGAAGCGCTTCGAGACACCTTTGAGTTCCAGGGTTGCCACGAACTCAGCCCTTGACCGCGCCGGCGGTCAAACCGGCCACGATGCGGCGCTGGAAGACCATCACCAGGATGAAGAGGGGTGCGGTGGCCGAGACGGTCGCGGCGACGGCATACATGATGCTGCCCTGCGTCTGGACCGTTCCGAGGAAGGAATTGATCTTGGGCACCATGGTCTGGTTCTCCTGGTTGAGCAGCATCGCGGTGACGGCGAAGTCGTTGTAGGCGAGCAGGAAGCTGAAGAGCCCAGTGGTAATGACGCCGGGCCACATGACGGGGATCACCGCGAGGCGGAATGCCTGGAACCGGGTACAACCGTCGACCATGGCGCTCTCGTCGATGTCCTTCGGGATCGAGAGGAAGAAACTATGCAGCATCCAGAGCGTGAAGGGCTGGTTGATGGCGACCAGGACGACAATGGCCGTCGGCAGGACGCCCCAGATATTCAGCTGGAAGAACGGAAGGAGGTAGCCGGAGACGAGCGTGATGTGCGGCATGGCACGGAACACGAGCGCGGCGACCAGGATCCATGCGGCGTAGTCGCGGGTCGAGCGCGACAAGGCGTATCCGCCGAGTGTTCCGAAGACGAGCGAGATCGCGGTAACGCTGACCGTGACGATGACGGTGTTCAGCGCGGCACGCCAGAACTCGCGCTCGATCCAGGCGCCTTCGTATCCGGCGAGCGTGAAGGCATTTCCGGTCTGCCGTTCCGTGGCCGGGCCGGTGACCGCGTTCCACCACGATGACCGGCTGAAGAAATCGGCTTCGACCTTGAACGACCCCCAAAGGGTCCAGACGAATGGGAACGCGGCCACGACCAGCCAGACGGCGAGGAACCCTATTGCGAGGGCATGGACAGGCGTGCTCGGGCGCAGGTGCGGGGGGATATCGCTCATACGGACCGTCTCCCTGATGCGCGCCAAGTGCGGATCAGCACGGGGGTCAGGAGGATCATGACACCGATCGTAGTGAGTACCGAGGTGGCCGCGGCGGAGCCGAAGAGCTGCCCGCCCTGGCCATTGAGGTCGTTGTAGATCGACCATGACAACGAGGTTGCGTTCGCTTCGGCCGAAAAGCCGATGATCGGTTCGAAGACTCGGAAATTGTCCATCAAGAGGATCAGCCCGACGAAGACGGCAAGCGGCTTGAGGTGCGGGACCGTGACGTAGAGAACCCTCTCCCACCGGTTGGCTCCGTCGATCATCGCGCTTTCGAGGGTATCCGACGGAACGGTCTGGAGCCCGGCGTAGAACACCACGAAAGCGAAGGGCGCCATGTGCCAGATGCCCCAGACGATCAGCATTGCCCAGGTCAGCACCGGTGAGGCCTGGAGCGAGAGCGCAGGGTCGTCGAACATCGCCTGCAGCGTGGCCCCGATGATGCCGTCGGTATTGATCATCCAGAACACGACCAATGCCCCGAGAAGCGGCGTGGCGATGTAGGGGAGGAGGGTGAGGAAGATCACCGGCCCCTTCGAGGCGCGTGGCAAGGCGTCGATGGCGAGCGCGACGCCGAAACCGAGCGCCATGCAGAGCGGCGTGACCAGGAACGTGTACGCGAGCGTGAAGGCGAGCGCCTTGTAGAAGGGAAGGTTCATCAACCGGCGCGCGATGTCCCCCGGCCCGTCATTGTCCGACAGGATAGCACCCAGTTCGTCCACCGCGAGATGGGCGCGGTCGAGATAGGTGCCGACACCATTAAATCGTCCCAGCGGCTCTTTCGCGCGCAGATCTGCGGTGGCCTCCGTATCCACGCGGGTTTCCTCGATGCATCCGAAGGGACCGCAGTTCTCGACCGTAATGAGCACGCGCTCGTGCTCCACGAAGAGTGATTGGACCAGTATTGAGCCGATCGGCACGACGATGAAGAGGATCATGGCAAGCGCCGATGGCGCCATGAACCAGAAGAAGTCCCTATGCCTCATGTCAGGTCCATATCCCCGGTCAGTCCAGGTATCCGGCTGCGCGGGCGGCGGCGCTGTAGGCTGCCTCGACATCGGCAAGGGCCTGCTCGGCGCTCTCGGAGCCTTGCATGAAGTCGACGAGTTCCGCGCCGAGGGCGTCGTGCATCAACCCCATATAGGGCGTCATTGGATAGGGCCGCGCGCCAGCCTCAGCTGTTCCAAGAACCGCACGCGCAGTCTCCGGCGCTTCGAAGCCCGAGATCAGCCAGGCCGCGGCCTGCGGGTTCCGCTGGGCCACTTCGGGGCGGATCGCGTGCATCATCACTTGGAACGAGGCCCTCGCATCCTCGTCGGAGATGTTGTCGGCAATGACGAAACCGTCCCACCACAGCGCTGCCGCCGGAATGTCGCCTCCGCCCACGGTGGGCGCGGCGGCGAGGGTGGTGGCCTCCGCGATCCGGGGATCGGGCGTGGTCTCGCCGACGATTCCCTCGACCATCGAGCCCCACTCGTTCATCATGGCGACGTTGCCGGAGACGTACTGGTTTTTCAGTTCGTCGGCGCCGACGGTCAGGTAGCCCGGCGCCATAAACTCGGTGAGCGACCTCATCATCTCCAGCGTCTTCCGGCCGGTCTCATTCGCCAACGTCGGCGCAGCACCACCTTGCTCGAAGAAGTCGCCCCCCATGCCGAGATGCATGTTCACGAACTCCGCCGCGAGATCCCATCCGGCAGCATGGGCGGCTGCGAGGGGCGTGGCGGAGATACCCTCGCTCCGCAGGGTTCGGGCCGCTGCGAGAATGCCCTCGTAGCTCGTGGGTGCCGCAATGCCGGCGTCATCGAGGAGGTCCTGCCGGAGGTAGAGATGCTGGGCATTCACCATGAACGCGATCGCGACGATTTCTCCCCCGATGCGGACGAGCTGGCGGTCCTCGAGCTGATGGCCGTATCTCGCGACAAGGTCGTCGAGCGGACGCACCAAGCCCTCGTTCAGAAGCGGCACAAGGGAATTATTGGCCACCATCGCTACGGTATACCGCGCTGGATCGACTGTAAGCGCAGGAACCTGCAGCGATTTGTGCTCGGTCGTAAGATTGGCCGTCACGGTCACGCCGCCGTCATCGCACTCGCGAGCCCCGTCGATCACCGTTCCCAGCGCTGCAAAGTCGTTCGACAGAATGCGGACCGATCCGGCCTCGACGTCGCAAGCTGCTGAAACGGGGGCGGTTCCGAGAAGGAGGGCGCTGACACACCCGCCGACAAACTTCCGCATTTCGATCCTCACCTGCGATATTGAATTTCGGTCAAACCCCCGCACCGCGGGAGAGGGTGATCTTGGTGCGATCCTGCCGGATGTTCACCGGGTTAAGTTGTCGCAACGTTTGCCCCGGGATGGATCAGGTGTCGGGAAGGCGAGCGCCGAGGGGCGGGGGTCCTGAACAGAGGTAGACTCTCGGGACCGCTTCCTGCGTCCATGGTAGTGAGGCAAATCCGGCCGATCCGCGCTAACATCAATGGAGTCCGGTGGCGGCTGGATGAAAGTTCAGCGACAGGTTACGCCCGGTGCGACCTGTTCAGCTTCCATGAACCTGAAACAGGTGCCCTTGCGTGATCTTGGTCCAGCGGGTCGCGCAGCGCGGATTTGATCGAAGGAATATCCCCTTTAATGACGACCCACGAAGAGGACTGGCATCAGACCGGCGACGTCGCCCACGACCAGGGGCGCGGCGATCCGTTCGCGGCCGCGGTGCGCTCGACCCGGATGCCCATGATCGTGTCCAACCCCCGCAGGCGGGACAACCCGATCGTCTTCGTGAATGACGCTTTCCTGACGCTCACCGGATACGATCGCGACGAGATCCTCGGACGCAACTGCAGGTTCCTCCAGGGCGTCGACACCGATCGGGAGTCCGTGGATCGCATTCGCGACGCTGTCGCCCGGGAAGAGCCTATCCAGGTAGATCTCCTGAACTACCGCAAGGACGGGACCCCGTTCTGGAACGCCCTGTTCGTGGGGCCGGTCCATGATGACGACGGGGAGGTCCAGTTCTTCTTCGCCTCGCAGATCGACGTGACCGAAAGGGTAAAGGCACAGCAGGCTGTCATCCGGCAGAACGCCATCGTCGAGGCGCAAGTGCGCGATCGGACGAGGGAACTCGAAAAGGCTTTGAAGGTGAAGGAGCAAGCCCTCGAGGAAAAGACGATCCTCCTTCACGAAGTCGATCACCGGGTGAAGAACAACCTTACGATGATCGGATCGCTCCTGCGCCTGCAGATGTCCGCGATCGAAGATACCGGGCTGGCGCGTACCTTAGAGAAGATGCTCGAGCGGATCGGGGCTCTCGCAACGGTCCACAAGACGTTGCACGATTCCTCCGATATTCGGCGCTTCGATCTCGGGACCTTCGCCAGGGGCCTGACCGGCGACGTGATCAGCGCATCGGGCCGCGATGATATAGAGGTCATCGACCGGATCGAGGAGGTCGATGTCGATCCTGTCCAGGCCACTGCCCTTGGTCTCGTGCTGAACGAGCTCCTGACGAACACCGTCAAGCATGGGTTCACCGACGGGCGCTCTGGGCGACTAGGCATCGAGTTGCGGCCGGACGAAAAGGAGGTCGTGATCGAGATCTCCGACGACGGCCCGGGCTTCGATGCAACTGCGATCCCGCGCGACACGTTGGGCAGAAAGCTGGTCGAACGCCTGTCGCACCAGCTGGGCGGAACGACAAAATGGACGTCCTCATCCGAAGGCACGACGAGCATCACCCGGATCCTGTCCGATCCGGCATAGCGAGGAATGTCTGCGATGACCCGGAACACAGATCGGCTTCAGCTCCTTGTCATCGAAGATGAAGCCCTGATCGTCATGGACCTGGAGTACATGATCGAGACAGCGGGGCATCGGATGGTTGCATCCGCTGCAAGCGTTCGAAGTCTCGAGCAGCTCGACCCCGAGATGGCGGTGGACATGGCGTTCGTCGATCTACAGCTGGCCGGAGGATCCTCCGGGCTCGACGCAGCGGACTACATCCGCGAGGTCTGGCCCGATGCCCTTATCGTTTTCGTAACCGCGAACGCGAAGGCGCTGATGCCCGATATCGAGAAAGGCCACGCCGTCGTACCGAAGCCGTTTACCGAACACGTCATCCTGACGACGCTCCTGTTTCTCAACGAGGGGATTCGGACGCCACCCCCGAAATCCACCACGCCAAGGGATCTCGTGATGAACACGGTACTGGAACGCCGTTTGCAGTTGGCATGACGTCGCAGATGCCCCGCGACGAGCTGCGTAGTAATGGCTTGCTCGACGTTATTTCTGACAACGTCATAGAGCCGGGTTCTCAGCTCGTTAATGTTAGATCGGTGATGTGGCTTCCACCGCAAGGATACACCTCAGTAGGCGGAATCCGTTTTGAAGAGGCTGATAGGAGTCCGGAGCAGAATTTTCAGGTCGAGCCAAAGCGACCAGTTCTCGATATAGTTGAGATCGTACTCCACCCGTTTTTCCAGTTTGGCGGGGTCATCGACCTCCCCCCGCCAACCGTTGACCTGAGCCCATCCAGTGATGCCCGGCGGCAATCGGTGCCGTGCAGAATATCCGTCGACAATCCGCGTGAACCTTTCCTGTTGGCTGGAGACGGCGTCGACGGCATGTGGCCGCGGACCGACCAAGGACAGATCGCCTCTCAAGACGTTGAAGAGTTGCGGAAGCTCGTCAATCGAGCTGCGCCGCAGGAACCGGCCAACACGCGTGACGCGGACATCGTCCCGGGTCACGACACGGCGTGCTTCGGGATCCGCTTGGTCGTCGTACATGGAGCGGAACTTCAACACGGTGATAACGCGGTCGTTGTAGCCGTGCCGCTTTTGCCTGAAGAAAACCGGGCCTTTGCTTTCGAGGCGGATCGCAAGAGCGGCGATAGCTATGATGGGAAAGGACAGCGCCAAAACGGCCAGCGCAAAGACGATGTCGAAAATCCTTTTCGTCAGCCGGCACTCCGGGGAGAAACTGCGCCGGAGTGCCGAAATCAATGGGTCGCGATCCGCTTGGGCAAACGTGTAGTTCTGACTGTAGGCCGAGAGGCGGATCTCGACCGGCAGTACCTTGAATGCCTCGAGTAGCCAGTCAATTCGGGTTTCTGCATGGAGCGGCAGCGAGATGATGACCATGTCGATCTCAGAAAGCCGCACGAAGGTGATCAGTTCGTCGTACCCGCCGATCTTTGGAATGCCCAAGACCTGGCATGGGGATCGAGCGTCGTCCCGGTCGTCGAAGATGCCGTAGATCCGTATATTGCTGCCCGGCCTCCGGGCAAGGCCGCGCATCAGATGCATCGCGTGCTCACCGCCGCCGGCGACCACGGCGCGGCGATCGAAGAGGCGGTTGTCGATCATCCATCTGGCGACAGCGGTGCCCCCGAACCGCGTCGGAACGGTGACCGCCGTGAGAGAGACAATGACGGCGACCAGAAACGCGTTCGCGGTCTCGCTGGGCAAGGTCATGGTGATGACCCCGATAGGGAGAACGCAAGCAAGGAACGTTCGCAAGGCGAAGCGCAGGGGGCTTCGAAGCACCCAAGGATCGTAACTTGAAGAGGCCGCGAGAGTGACAGACGAAACGACCGCTGCAAAGAGTGCCGCAAGCGCTGCCATTTCCGGTGAAAAGAGCGCATTCGGAAGTGCCGCATATTGCGCAAACCACATGGCCGTCGCGAAAACCGGCACGTCGATGCAGATCGCCCCGCAAACGAGCCAGATCGGAGCCAAGGCCGATCGTTGCAGGCCCTGGGCGATGTTGGCCGCCGCCTCGCCAAGCCCATCTGGGCGCTGTGTTGCAAGGTCGGTCATTGATTGGGTGCCCACTCACGGTCGTCTCGAACGGGACTATGCACTGAGAGGTTTAAGTTCAGTATAATCAGCGCCTAGCAACTGTGTCTAGGAGCTGTGCTGTAGCTGCCAAGGGATGCCTGTTTTGAGTATCGCGTTTGCGATGGTGGCAAGTCTGCGCGCGATAGCAATGATGACGAGTTTGTGCGGCTTGGCCCGGTCCTTGAGGCGCTTCGCGACCGGTTTCAGCACCGGATTGTGACATGCGGCGGCAAGGGCGGCTTGGAACAGCACACGGCGCAGGGCTCGCCGCCCTCCTGCGATTGCCCGCCTGCCTCGCATGGTTCCGCTGTCGTGTGGCACAGGAGCGAGGCCTGTCATTGCTGCGGCCTCGCCTGCAGTCATCCGGCCAAGTTCCGGCATTTCCGCGATCAGCATGGCCGCAGAGACCGGGCCGATACCCGGTATGGATCGCAGAAGCCGTGCCTTTGCGGCCGATGTTTCCTCTTGCGCGATGACGCTTTCGATCCGTCGATCAAGGTCACTTACCTGCGGTCCAGCATGGCATGGAGGTCCGCGTCCATGCCTTCGATATCGGCGGAGATGGACTTTGTTGCACGAATGCTGCCCGGGATTCACATCATGAGTCCAGAGGCATAGCTGGGCGGCATGTCCAAGCGTGTGCCCATCCGCTACCGCACCCTGAAGTGGTCTGCCTACAATGCCTCGCTGCGTGAGCGCGGGTCGCTGACGGTCTGGTTCGACCCGTCGACGCCCTGGCACGC
>CANMTR010000054.1 GCA_947500825.1 uncultured Paracoccaceae bacterium
CGCACGGGCAGCTACTTTCCCTCGTTCCTGGAGCCCCGCAGGGCCACCGAGAAAGCGCTGACGGCTGTGATCCAGGAGGCCTACGTCCACGGTGTCTCGACGCGGGCCATGGACGATCTCGTTCAGGCTATGGGCGGAACCGGTATTTCGAAGAGCCAGGTCAGTCGGCTGTGCGAAGAGATCGACGAGCGGGTCGACGCATTCCTCACCCGGCCGATCGAAGGCGAATGGCCCTATCTGTGGATCGACGCCACCTACCTCAAAGTGCGCCAGGGCGGCCGCATCGTCAGTGTCGCTGTCACCATCGCGGTCGGGGTGAACACGGACGGTCGTCGCGAAGTGCTGGGCATGAGCATCGGACCCTCGGAAGCGTTCGGCTCCGCCTCACCCTTCTGGACGGACTTGCCTCACGCAACCTCGTACGGCGAGGCCTCACTGGCGTGAAGCTGGTGGTTTCAGATGCGCACGAGGGTATCAAGGCCGCCACGGCGCGCGTGCTCTCCACCACGTGGCAGCGCTGCCGGGTGCATTTCCAGAGGAATGCCTTGGCACATGCCGGCAAGGACAGCCGGCGGGTGGTGTCCGCCTTCATCGCCACCGCCTTCGCCCAGCCAGACCACACTGCGGCCAGCGCTCAATGGCGGCTCGTGGCCGACCAGGTGCGGGGTAAGCTGCCGAAGCTGGCCGACCTCATGGACGGGGCCGAAGAGGATGTCCTCGCCTACATGACCTTTCCGCAGCAACATCGGACGAAGCTGCACTCGACGAATCCGATCGAGCGCCTCAACGGGGAGATCAAGCGGCGCACCGATGCCGTCGGGATCTTTCCGAACGAAGCCTCGATCCGCCGATTGGTCGGCGCGATCCTGATGGAGCAGACCGAGGAATGGACCGTTCAGCGCGGCCGCTACATGACGCTGGAAACTCTCGCCCCGCTCTGCGACGATCCAATCGTCAGCCTGCCTGCCGCGCAGACGGACTGATCAGCTCGGCCACGCCGACATCCGTCGGGCCTGCCATGAGCTACACCATGCAGTGGGACACGATCCCGCAGTGCGGGACTTTCCGGTCGTTCGGCGGCCAATCGATGCAACTCCAGCATGAACATGGAGTCGCTCGCAGCCGCAGCAATCGGAGTTCTGCGCCGCGGCGCAGATCACGGAAGCGGTCGTACAAGGTTGCGCCAAATCGGGGAATCTAAACCCACCATTCGCTGCGCCTCGTTGCAGCGCCGCCGATGCGGACGAACCTGACGTTGAAGGTATGGCGCGATAGGGCTGAGGTTACTTGCCTCTCCAGCAACTTTCAGGGTCGTTCTTTCCCCGCGCCGGTTTCCACCTGGGCTACCACGGACATGCCGGGCACCAAACGCTCGGCGAGCGGCTGGTCGGGGTCGATCGCGATCCGTACCGGCAGCCGTTGCGCGATCTTGATGAAGTTTCCGGTAGCGTTCGAGCTGCCGAGCACGCTGAATTCCGAGCCAGTCGCGGGGGCGAAACCATCGATATGTCCGGTGAGACGCACGCCGCCCAACGCGTCCACCGTGAAGCTGACCGGCCCTCCTACATTCATCCCTGCCAGCTGGGTCTCCTTGAAGTTGGCGACGATCCATTTGCGCTCGGGCACCAGTGAGGCCAGCCGGGAGCCCGGCGTCACGTATTGTCCGACCCGCGCGGAAACTTCCCCCAGCTTGCCGTCTACCGGTGCCAGTATGCGGGTGTGCTTAAGGTTGATCCGGGCTAGATTGACGGTGGCCCGAGCCTCTTGCACCGCGGCCGCGCGCGACTGACGTTCGGCGGCTACGGACTCGACGTCCTGCCGAGCGGTCTCGGTTTGCGCCTTGGCTTGCCGCAGCCTGGCCCGGGCCTGGTCGAAGGCGAGTTGCTGGTTCTGCGCGTCACGCTCCGTGATGATACCCCGGCCACCCAATTTCGTTGCCCGGTCGAGATCGGCCTGGGCCACGTCCAGCGCGGCCTGAGCGGATTCCACACCCGCCTCCGCGGACTCGACGTTGGCTTTTGCAGAAAGGCGCTCCTGCCTAGCGCTTGCGAGGTCGGCGCGCGCGGAGTCCAGTTGCGCCTCGGCCTGCGCGAGTTGTTGGGCATAGGTGGAGCCATCCAAACGGATTAACAGATCGCCCTTCTCGACGTCTTGGAAATCTTCGACCGCGACCTCGAACACCTCGCCGGCCACTTGCGGTGCGAGGAAGGTTACTTTGCCCCGGACATAGGCATCTTCCGTCATCCGGGCTGTGGGCTCGAAAGGCGGCAGGCCCCATGCGTAGAGCACGCCCACCGTGCCCAGGATGCCGACGGAGGCGGCGAGGATGGTGGCGATATAACGGGTGACCTTCGAAAGCATCTCGTAACCTCGTATCAAGCGGCCTGGGCCCGCGGCGTCTCCGCCACCGGCTCGCGCTCTTCTGTCTCCATCTCTACTTCTTCCGAAGCGGCAACGGATGCGCGTTCCTGCCATGCCTTGAGGGCCGCATGGCCCAGAAGCAGCGTCAACGCCGCGGCGGAAGCTACGGCGATGGTCAGGAACGCGTCGTTGTAGGCCATGACGGACGCCTGGGTCTGGACCTCTCCCGCGAGTTGAGACGCGGCCTGGGCCGAGGCCAGGGCAGAATCCCCGACCTGCGCCGACAAAGTGCTGCTCGTGGTCGCGAGGCGCTCGGCGACCAGGGGATCGGTGGAGGACATCGATTCCGAGAGCCGCTGGACATGAAGCTGCTGCCGGACCTTCACGAAGCTGGAGAAGATCGCGCCGCCGAAGATGCCGCCGAGCTTCTGGGTGGTCAGGAAGACGATCACGAATGTCAGGATGTAGTTCGGACCCTTCGCCAGGGCCGACATCAGGCCCGACAGCAGCGCGGGCGGCAGGAATAGCGCCGAGGCGAGGCCGACCATCGCCTGCGACAAATACATGTCGGAGGGGACCGTCTGTGCGGTGGAGCGCGCATCCATCAGCGATCCCGCGATCAGCAGGGCAAGCGCCACGGTGTGGAACTGAAATTCGCGACCCGGCTTCAGCAGCACCGCGCAGATCGCGCCGCCCAGCAACGTGGCCCCCATGACAACCAGCCAGAGACCCTGCATCTCGTCGTTGAGCAGCCCGAGCGACCGGAACAGGCCGGCCGCGCCGGATGTCTGTTCGCTCAGCACCAGCCGGAACAGCAGGATCGCGGCCGTGAAGTGCAAGATGGCGGGGCTGGCGAGCCAGCGGATGTCGAGAAGCGGCGTAGCGCGGTTGAGCTCGATGCAGGCGGCGACGGCGAAGGACGCGATGCCGCCCGCGAGCAGAAGGCCCAGCCAGGCGTGCTCGGTCCACCAGTAGATCGGGCCGGTCACGGCTGCCACGGCCATACACCCGAAGCTTACGGCGATGAAGAAGAACGAGATCACGTCTCCCGCCTCGATCTTCATCGGCGTGGGCGGGGTCTTCAGAGGCAGCAGGTAGATCAGGCCCAGCCCGATCGCGGCGAGCGCGACCTCCATGCTCGTCAGCGCGTGCCACAGCCCGATGTCGAGCAGGTGCGGCGAGATCAACCGGGTCACCGGGGACCCCATGAAGATGAAAGTCAGGGCCGCCGAGAGACCGACATTCATCTTGCGATGCGGTGGCAGGGGCTCGAGCATGTAAAGGAAGGCGAGCGAGGTCATCGGCGCGGCGGCGACCCCGGACAGGAACCGCACGGCGAGGTTGGGACCGAACCCCTCGGCTGAGAAATTTAGCAACGCCGCGAGCACGAAGCCGACGATCGAGATTTCTGCGAAGCGCCGGATCCCGAACTGGCCGCGGATCTTGATCAGCGCCAGCGTGAGCGAGACGTTGGGCGCCATGTAGGCTGCGGTCAGCCAGGCGGTCTCGGCCTGCGTGGTCGCGAAGCTGCCCTGCAATTGCTGGGCATTGGCCGAGATCACGGATTGGCCAAACCCCTGGGCCAGCGCGAGCACGATGGCGGTCGCGAAGTAGCCGCAGGCGCGCCACGGCGGCATCGTCAGCCCTTCGGGCGGGGCTTCGGAGTTCTGAGCCTCGTCTCGAGTCTCGGACATTTCAGGTTCGTCTTCACCCGGCTCTCTCGCCGTCGAGTCCCGGTCCGCGCTGGCCTCGACCCGTGCGGGCTTCCGGTCCTGATCCCGCTGCGGAGTTGCGCGGCCCTCGGTCATGACCGACCCGCCTCCGCCACGTTGTCGAGCATTCGGCAGAGGACGCTATGCGTGATAGCGAGGTCCTCTTCCGAGATCCCCGCCAGGACGTCCGCGCGCAATTGCCCCGTCAACACCAGGACAGCCTCGGCCTGGCTCTGCGCCGCGTCCGTCAGCACGATGTGGCGCTGCCGGCGGTCGCCGGGAACGGCCTCCCGGCGTACCATCCCGCCCGCCTCCATGCCGTCGATCAGCCGCGCCATGGTCGGCCGTTCCACGTCCATCGCGTCGGCCAGGTCGGTCTGAGTCAGCGCACCGCTCTGCGACAGGTGAAGCAGCAACCGCGCCCGCGCTTCGGTCAGCCCGTAATCGCTTGTGCGGGCGTCAAAGAGGGTACGTACCTTGCGTGACAGCGCGCTGAGCGTGCGAAGAAGGCCGAACTTGGTGTCTTCGGAATGGGACATCGCTATTATATAGCCTGCTAATAGTTAGCAACGCATCTACACATGCGGTCTGAAGATTTCAACGTAAAACGGAATTGACGACGCCGACTGTGGCTGCGCAGGGCATCTCACCAAGCACGGGCGACTATCCGGTTCGAGGGGCTGAGCCCCAAAGAAGCATAGAGGGCTCTGAGCCAGCATTGGTGGGCACGCCGCTGCGTGTCCGGTCTCGGATGGCGAACGGCATAAGCCGTTCGCCTAGATTATCAGATGTCGACCGACTCGGCGATACGCAGGGCATCCTCGAGTTCGACGCCCAGGTAGCGGACTGTGCTATCCACCTTCGTGTGACCAAGCAGGAGCTGGACCGCGCGAAGATTGCCTGTCTTGCGGTAGATTTGCGCCGCCTTGGTGCGCCTTAGCGAGTGCGTGCCGTAACCGCTCGTCTCGAGGCCGATCGCCGTCACCCAATCCCGAACGAGCCGCGCGTATTGCCGCGTGGAGATGTGCGGTCTGTCGTGAAACCGGCTCGGAAACAGGTAGGCACAGCCGATCATTTCCGGCCGTGCCACCCAAGCCGATATTGACGCGCGGGTGTTTTCCGTGACTTCGAACTGAACGGGGCGCTGGGTCTTGCTCTGGATGACGGAGACGCGTTCGCGCACGCAGCCGCCGATGACGAGATCGGCGACCTTGAGCCTGACGAGGTCACAGCCGCGCAGCTTACTGTCGATGGCCAGGTTGAACAGCGCCAGGTCGCGCAGGTTGCCCGAGAGTTCGAGGCGCGCGCGGATCGCCCAGACCTGTTTCGGCAGCAGGGGCCGTTTCTGGCCGACGAGCCTGCCGCGGTTCCAGGGACGTCGCTTCAGCTTGGCGACTGGGAGCTGGATCTTGGACATGAGATTTCCTCCATCCGTCCCTCCCGGCCCAGGCGTCAACATCGCGTGACCCCGGGATAGTAAGAGAGATCGCGAACGACCGGTGACGAAGCTTATCGCCAGCGCTCCGACGCCGCGCTGCCGCAGGTCGGCTTCGAGCCCTCAACAGACGGATGGCGTCGATGTAGCGGGACGGGCTTCCGCCGAGGGTGTATAACGACAGGGGCTTCGAGACGTTTTCGTCGAGAAGCATGCAAACCGGCTGTGACCCGATGACCGACGCCGCGAACAGCATTATCGATATATATCGAAGACATGGCGCGACCTGGGCCAAGGCGCGCGGCACCAAGTTGACGGAGGGCGTTTGGCTCGATCGGTTCATCCGCATCGTGCGCCCCGGTGCATCGATACTTGATATCGGATGCGGATCTGGCGAGCCGATCGCCCGGCATTTGTGCGGCCAGGGTCATCCCGTGACCGGCGTGGATGCATCGCCGGAAATGATCGCTCTATTCGAGGCAAACCTGCCGGGCGAGACGACACAACTGGCCGACATGCGTTCGCTGAATTTGGGCCGGACATTCGGCGGCTTGATTGCCTGGGACAGCTTCTTTCATTTGACCCCTGAAGATCAGCGTATGATGTTCCCTGTCTTTTGCCGCCATGCCGCACCGAGGGCCCCGCTGCTGTTCACCAGCGGTCCCGCTTTCGGCGAAGCGATTGGCACACTCGAGGGAGAGCCGCTCTACCACGCCAGCCTCGACCCAGACGAATATCGCCAGCTCCTCAATCAGAACGGCTTCGATGTCGTTGCCTTCGTGGCAGAAGACCCTGCCTGTACTGGACATAGCGTCTGGCTTGCGCGCCGCCTGACGACCTGACCTCGCCGTACGATCTCCCCAGATGGACGGTCCGATTGGCGAGCAACTTCGCGAAAGTCCGTTCCGTCCCGCGGTGCGGTCGCTGCTCCCCAGGGTTTTGCTGCGCGACGCACGAATGACCGGATCCACAGCCGCGACGCGGCATGAAGATTTGCCGCGGCACAGCGAAAATTCCACTGCGAGCGCGCGCAGCAAGAATTTGACACTTCCGCAACGGGCTCCTTCCAGTCCTTCGCCGCGTGCTGCCCGAACGGCAGCTTCCATGCTTGGACGATCGTCGAGATAGGTCTGCGGCGACCGCGGTGTGAAGGGTGACGTCCGGAACGCGTGACCTCCATGCACCGGCCACGGGCGCGATGAGTACCCGGGGTCTGGTTTCTAGTGGTGTCGGGGAGATGTGCGGGATAGGTAGGCCCCGCCCCTGGGGGGCGAGGCCGGGAGCCGTCGTCAGACGGTTCCGTGCTGGGTGAGGAAGGCGCGGGCGATCTTTGCGGATATGCCGCCCTTCCTCATTAGCGCCCAGGCTTCCGCCCGGCGCGTGGTCCAGTCGATCAGGATAATCACCTCCTCTCGGGTCGCTGGCGTGTTGGAGTGGAGCGGGCGTCTTTGCGCGCCCTGTGGTGCCTGCTCGACAGGTACGGCCTCGGCCGCGATCTTCGTCGCGGGCCGATCCCCGGGCCCCGGTCCTGGCGGAGGGTGTCCACCTTTTCCCGAGGCACGTTCACTCCGACAGGAGGCTGTCTTGTCTCTTTGCAGGGTGGGGCATGGAGCCCGGACGGGGTGAGGTGGTCCGGGCTGCAACCGGGACCCGGTTACGGCGACGGCTCAGGGGAAGAGGTTGAAGGCTCTCGCGTCTACCTGTGGCGATGACGCTTCCTGCCGATCCGTCTCAAAGCCCGCGCGCCCTGGCACTTGGCAGCTCGTCCACACGCGTCGTGTATCGCGGCGATCGCATCTCGAACTTCGTCTGCCAGTCGCGCCGGATGCCAGCGGCGGCCGGCGTGATCGCGCCGCGGCCGAACCGGCCGTTGATCGTGTCGATCGCTTCCATCAGCGCCTCGGATCGCGCCCGGTCGCGCTGCTCGAAGAGCGGCCGCGGGGCCGAACCGGCGGGGACGAGGTCGTCCATGACGATACCGGCCTTGGCGTAGCGAAATCCCTCCCGGAAGATGGCGCGCGCGCCGGCCTGGGCGGCACGCACGAGATCGAGCGTGTCGGCCGAGGTCTCCGGCAGATGCACGGTGCGGGACGCGGAACAGGCGGGACCTGCCTCGAACCGGGACGTGTGCATGAAGACGGAGATGTGCCCGGTTTCCAGGCCGTTCCGCCGGAGCTTCTCGGCCCCGCGCGTCGCGTGGGTCGCGACGGCTTCCAGCATGTCGGGCAGGTCCGTCACCTTGCTGCTGAAGCTCCGCGTCACGGCGCATCCCTTCCGCTGAGGTGCCAACACTTCCAGATCGAGGCACGACAGGCCCTGGAGCTCGAAGACGGTTTTCTCCCCCACGACCGTCATGAGCGATCGCGCCAGGCGGGCGGGCATGTCGCGCAGGTCGGCGGCGGTCTCGACACCGATCCGGGACAGCTTCGCTTGCGCGGCTCCGCCAATGCCCCAGACATCCCCGACGGGGACGCGGGGAAGCCAGCGGTCACGAGCTGCCGCACTCGTCAGATCGCAGACCCCCGCCAACTCGTCATTCTTCTTCGCGAGGTGGTTCGCCAGCTTGGCGAGCGTCTTCGTCGGGCCGACCCCGACGCAGGTGGGGATGCCGGTCCAGCGCAGAACGGTCGCGCGAAGATCACGGCCGAACGCGACACGTTCATCGGGTGAAACGAGACTGACGGAGAGGAAACTTTCGTCGATCGAGTAGACCTCGACCTCGCCGGTGGCGAAGTCGCGGTAGATCGTGTTCATCCTGGCGCTCATGTCGCCGTAAAGCGTATAATTGCTTGAAAACACAGAAATATTTTTTCGCTCGCAGAGATCGCGGATCTTGAAGTAGGGATCCCCCATGCCGATCCAGCGTCTGGCGAAGCGGTTACGCGCGACCGCGCATCCGTCGTTGTTCGACAGGACGATGACGGGACGGCCAGCGAGGGTTGGATCGAAAACTTCTTCGCAGGAGCAGTAGAAGCTGTTGCCGTCGACCAGGGCGAACGCGCGGTCGGCCACGTCAGCGGCCGCCCTGGCGCAGCCAGTGGATGTTGCAGACGACAACGCCCCAGAGCTCGGCGTCAGCGACCTCGGGCAGGTCGAAGGCGGGCATGTCGCTGTTCTCGAAGGAGAGGCGCGGGCGGCCGTTCCGGATGTGGAGGCGCTTCAGGCTCCGCTCGCCGTGGACGGTCGCCACCACCACGTCGCCGTCACGGGGATCGAGCGAGCGATCCACCACGAGAAGATCGCCGTGATAGATACCGGCATCGCGCATGGACGAGCCATCCACGCGCCAGAGGAACGTCGCCGGCGGGTTCGAGACCAGGAGGCGGGTCAGGTCGATCGTCTCGTCGAGGTGATCGTCGGCCGGCGAGGGGAATCCCGCACAGAGCCCGTGGGCGATCATCGGCAGCTCTATCGCTGCTTCGATCCGCACTCCTATCAACATGGCCGGTTCGTTCCTTGCTCGCGCCGCTTAGGAACATAACGGGAACAAATAAGCCATGACAAATCAAGTATCGGCGTGATCGTGGTTAACGGTCCTGCGGTGCCCGGAACTCCCGGGCTTCCTCAGCTGTCACGCAGCGTGCGTCCGACGGATCGTCGAAAGGATAGACAGCTCCGACATATCCGGCGCTCGTACAGACACCTCGAAGTATATCGCCGAACATCGCCCCGTGCTGACGGGCGATCTGGTTCCTGACGATGAATCCGGAACTGGCCCCGACCATGAACAGGAGCACCCCGATCCCCATCGCTTTCGCTGTCGTCGTCATGGAGAGGCGGGCCTACGGGTTCGAGGCAGGGACATGACCGATCTTGCAGGCGGCACGATCGTCAAGTTGGGCGCGATCAGTTCACCGGCGGCTCTTGCGGGGATGCCGGATCCTCGGGGACCACGTCGTAGTGCAGCGCCGCGTCGTCCCCGAAATACCGGACCCACCGCTGCACGACTTCCTGGGCGGAGCGCATCGCCTCGGCGCGCTC
>CANMTR010000055.1 GCA_947500825.1 uncultured Paracoccaceae bacterium
CCGACGGCGTCGCCGATACCGACGCCACAAACCGCGCCGCTTGATCAGCCCGCGTCACCCAAATTCTGCCATAGCTCTGAGACCCTCAGTCTAGCCGTCAGGCGATTTGCGCGACAAAGCCCACCGTCAACACCAAGTGCCGCAAACAATTCGTTTAACTCTTGTTGCTACCTGTTGGCGGAAGCCCGGTTTTGCAAATGTCTTTTCTGGAGGAACCGACAAGATGCAGAGTATTATAACGATGGTAGAAAGCGCCTCCGTTATCCTGATGTCCGTTCTTGCCGTGGCGATGATCCATAACCGTTTCACCCACTGGCCCATACGCCGCAGTCTTTTACTCGGGCTTCTGTTCGCCTTAATCGGCGTCGCCGTAATGGAGAACTCCGTCGAGGTAGTCCCCGGCGTCCGCGTCGATCCTCGTGCTGCGGTCGTGGCTCTTTCCGCCGCATTCGGGGGTCCTCTAAGCGTAGCGCTGACGGCCCCGGTCCTGGCGCTTCTCCGACTCTGGTACGGCGGGTCCGGCGCAGTCGCGGGGGCGACTTACATACTATCCACGGGTCTGGTTGCGGGACTTGCGTGGTATTGGTGGTTTCGAGTCGCACGCAAACGACTTGAATGGAGCTACATTCTTACCCAGGCCGCCATTGCCGGCACTGTGCCGAGCGTTGTGCTTCTATTTGTCTCGCAGGCGCCGTGGGAAGTCTATCTGACGGCCAACGCCCTCTTCGCGCCGACGAACTTCGTGGCGGCCATTCTGATGGGGACGATGGTTCTGCGTGATCTGGACGGACGCGCCGCTCTTGTCGCACGCCAGGAGACACAGGCTCAGATCGACGCAATTGCGAAAAACGCGCCGGCAATTCTGTTCCAGCTTGTACAAGAAAACGATGGCGACCTGAACCTGGCCTACATCTCGGACGCCAGCAAGCGCATTCTCGGCATCCAGCCGGTGGACCTGATGGCCTGCCGCAAGGCATTCTACTCCCTTGTGGGCGATGCCGGCGTGGAGAGGCTCAAAGAACAACTGCGCACGTCTCGAGAAGCTGGGCAGCCTTGGAGTCTCGAACTCGAGTGCGCCCGTCCCGACGACGGGACTGTTGTCTGGGTTCGGGTCGACTCCGGCGTCAGAACCGACAGCACCGGACGCCTCGTCTGGGAGGGCGCGATCAGTGACATCACCGAACGTCGCAAGACAGAGCAGATGAAGGACGACTTCATCTCCACCGTCAGCCACGAGTTGAGGACCCCTCTCACCTCGATCCGCGGCTCGCTCGGCCTCGTTCTGGGCAGTGCCTCGGAGCACCTGCCGCCCAAGGTCCTCAACATGCTTGGGATCGCGAACCGCAACGTCGAACGTCTCGTCCTGCTGATTAACGACATCCTCGACATGCAGAAGATCCGGTCCGGACAGATGACGTTTGCCCTACGCCGCGAGCCGCTTCGCCCGATGCTGGAGCAAGCATTATACACCGCGCAGAACTATGCCCCCGAGAAAGGGATCAGGTTCGCCTTGGCTGACGATGCGTCGTACGGCGCGCTCGACGTCGATCCGGACCGCTTCAACCAAGTGCTTTCGAACCTGCTATCTAACGCAATCAAGTTTTCCCCACAGGAGGGGACGGTCACGCTCGCCGCGCGCGACATGGGCGGCCGGATCTGCATCTCCGTCGCCGACGAGGGGCCTGGCATCCCCGAGAAATTCCGAAGCCAGATTTTTAACCGCTTCACCCAGGCCGATACGTCGTCCACGCGCAAAATCGGCGGTACCGGCCTTGGCCTCAACATCAGCAAAGCGATCACGGAAGCGATGCACGGAACCCTCTCGTTCGAGTCGGTCGAGGGAGAGGGCTCGACGTTCTTCGTAGACCTCCCCTGCTCCGGGGCGCATGAAAAGTTCCCCGCCTCCAACCATTCGCGTGGTCCGCGCATGCCACGGATACTCATCTGCGGCGCTGATCCGCAACTCGGCCAAACCGTCGGACTCTCGATCGAGCACGGCATCTCGCCCACCCACCTCGCCACCGATTTAGAGACAGCCCTGTCCATGCTTGAGATACGGGCCTACGCCGCACTCGTCGTCGACGTAGACACGCTGCCGTCGCCCGAACTTTTCCACGACCTTCGGGGGAACCCCCGCACGCGCAAGCTTCCGGTGATACTCGTCTCGAACGAGGGTTCGAAGGAATCCGAACGGATCCTCGGCGCGGCGACGGAGGTCGTGGACTGGCTGAAAAAACCCCTCGACCAGGGCCGTCTTCAAGAGGCCATCCTCAGCGCTCTATCCACCGCGGATCATCCATCTCCGCGCATCCTCTACGTCGAGGACGACCTCTGCCTGCAGCGCATCATCAAGCAAAACATAGGCAACGCAGCGAACGTGGCCGGGGTCAGATCCATCGCGGACGCCCGCGAGCAGCTGGCGATATCCGAGTTCGACCTCGTGCTACTGGACCTCAACTTGCCCGATGGCTCGGGCCTCGACCTGCTGACCGAGTTTCCCGCCCACATCCCCGTCATCATTTTCTCGGCCTTCGATGTCGAGCCGGCGGTTGCGGAGAGGGTGGTCTCGGTTCTGACGAAATCCCGCGTGCGGGAAGCGGACGTCGCGCGCGCGGTCCTGGCCGCGCTGCCAAGCCCGCTTCCCCCGCCCCCCGAAGAAGCGCAAGTTGCCTGACCCGAGCCACGAAAGGAGGCAGACCATGAAGGTGCTTCACGTCGACGACGAGCCCGACATCCGCGAGATCGCACAAATGGCGCTCGAACTTGACCCGGCGTTCGAGGTGGAGTCGGCCGAGTCGGCCGCCGTAGCGCTCGAAAAGATCGAGCGGATGCATCCATCCGTAATACTGCTCGACGTAATGATGCCCGGCATGGACGGCCCGGAGATGTTCCGGATCCTGCGTGCGCGCCCCGAGACCGCCGGGATACCCGTCGTGTTCATGACGGCCGCCGCGCAGAAGCACATGATCGAGGACCTCAGAAGCCTCGGCGCGGCAGGCGTGATTAGCAAGCCCTTCGACCCGATGTCCCTCGCCGACGACCTCAAAGAGGTGATGAGCGCCCAAGCCTGAGTGCAGCGCCGTACGGCACTTTCCTCAATACCCGGGAAACGGGGCTGGCACGGGGCGTGCCATCCAAATAGAAGCTGGCCGGGAGGCGACCTGGCCGGCTTCTTCGCGATGTCCGTCCCGCAAGCGAGAGTTCCCTGGCCGATGCGGCACCCCCCCGGTCACCGCTCCCTGAGACCGGAATCCAGGCTCCGGATCACTGGCGTTGCCAAGTACTCCAGAAGCGTTCGCTCGCCGGTGACGATATCGGCAGTCACAGTCATGCCGGGAGAAAGACGCAGCGTGTCGTCGCTGCCCACGTGGTCGTTCGCAAGGTCGATCGTAGCCTCGTAGTAGGGGCGCCCCTCGGGGTCGAGAAACGTGGTGGGCGAGATCCGGGCGATCTCCCCATCGATCTTGCCGAAGCGACTGTAGTCGAACGTCTCAACCTTGACCTCCACGAGCTGGCCGGTCTTGACGTGGCCCACGTCGGCGGTGGAGATGCGCGCCTCCACAAGCAAATTCGAGTCCTTCGGCACGATGTCCATCATCACGGCACCGGGCGCGACGACACCGCCGGCCGAACCCACCTGGAGGTCCTGGACCCATCCCGCGATCGGCGCAGTGACGAGAAGCCTCTGCACCCGGTCCTCCGCCTGGGAAATAGCGAGATCGAGTTCGGCCGTTTCCTGGGTCAGGTTGCCGATCTCGACGGCGAGCTCGGCCCTGAAGATCGCTTGAAGTTCGGCGATCCGCGTCTCGGCCTCGGCGATGCGCTCGACGACGCGCAGCTTCTCGGCCTCGACTTCGGCCCGCTCGCCGGTCAGGCGGGACAGGTCGCGCTCTCCGTCGATGAGCTGAAGCCTCGGAAAGTTACCCCGTGCGAGCAGGGCGCGCTGCGCGAGTATCTTCTCCCGGCCCAGATCGAGCTGGTCGGCGAGCGACGAAGCGCGCACGTCGAGCGTTGCGATGTCCGCCTCGAGTCCGACCACCTGCTGACGTAGGACGTCGACCTGTCGCTCGATGCTCTCGCGCCGCGCCGAAAGGGAGGTGACCTCCGCAGCCACGATGGCGCGGTGCTCACTGCCAAGATCGAGCGCGTCGGACAGGCCTCCTTCCAGCGCCGCGGTAAGTAGGAGAATACGGACCTCTGCCGCCGCGCGGCGGGTGCGCAGCTGCGACAGCTCCGTCTCGGCGATCTTCGGCGCGAGTACCACGAGCCTTTGACCCCGATTCACTCGCTGTCCCTCCTCGACGAGAACGCTGGAGACGATGCCGCCTTCGAGGTGCTGCACCCGGTGGGAGGCAATGGAGGTCACGACCTCGCCCTCGCTCGTCGATATCTCTGCCAGCGGCATGGCGGCGGACCATGCCACCGCCCCGACGAGGACCCCGCCGAGGGCGAAAACCGTGGCGACGGCGAACCGGCTCGTCCGGTTGTCGTCGAAGAGCCGGCTCGCGCTGATCGGGGAGATACGCGTGTGTACCCCACGCGTGGAATCGGAATGGCTGTCCATCTTCAGGCCTGTTTCCTTCTGGCGATGTCTCTCGGCGTGCAGTCGCGGACCAGCATTCCGTCCTTGAGGATCAGAACCCTGTCGGCGACCTCGATGAAGCTCGGCTCGTGCGTCACAAGGAGGACGGTGCGATGGCCCCTGAGCCGGTCGAGCTCGGCGATGAGCGCGGCCCGGGCGCTCCTGCTGGCGGCGTCGGGCTCGTCGAGCAGGAACAGGCTCGCGTTGGTCGCCAGCACGCGGGCGAGGGCCAGGCCCTGGGCCAGGCTGCAGCCCTCATCAATCTCCGTAATGGGCGTCTCGTCCCCGCGCGGCAGTCTGGCGATGGCCGGCGCGAGGCCGAGCCGGTCGCAGACTCCATCCACGTCGTCGCGGTCGGCCGGATCGACGCCGAGGCGCAGGAACTCCCGTACGCTGAGGGGCGTGGCCGCACCGTCGCGCGACAGGTAGCCGATGGACTGGCGTAGGTCGCTTGACGAGACCTGTTGCGGATTGATCCCGTCGATGGTCACCGAGCCGAACTGCGGCTTGAGAAGCCCGCTCAGAAGATCGAGCAGGGTCGACTTGCCCGCCCCGCTGTGCCCGGTGATCGCAACGATCTCTCCCGCCCGCGTCTCGAATGAGAGGTTGCGCAGCGCGGCCGTATGGCCCCGTGCGTAGGTAAAATTAACCGACGAGAACGCGACTTGCCCTGACATGGTTCGCCCGCCGCCGCTTCCAGCGGGGGCCGCCTCTTTTACAGAGTCGCGCAGGATCTCGCTCGCGCCGGCCAGCGCGTCGCGCGTATCGGACCACCCGATCCGCGCTTGCAGCAAGGCGGGAAGCGGCACGGACATCCGCCAGACAAGCGCGACCGAGGCAATGAGCGCCCCGACGGAGAGACCGCCACCCATCGACGCGAGGGCACCGACCGTCAGCGTCAGGAGCACGGTAAGCGACACTAGCACGCCTGAGGCGAGCTGGACGATCTGTCCCGTCCGTTGCTGGAGAAGCTCCGCTTCGGCGAGCCGCGCGGAGGCGTCGCGGAAACGGGCCTCGTAGGCGTCCTCCGCCCCCTCAATACGAATGCTGCCGAGGCGCCCGGCAATCTCGGTGCACAATGCGCCGTACTCGTCGGCCCGCGCGAGTGCACGGCGCCCCCGGCGCGAGGCTGACCATGACAACCCCATCACTACCGCGAACCCGACGGCGAGGAACGCGATCGGAGCGAGAGCGCTCCACCCCATCAGCAGCAACAGGAGAAGGACGTAGATCAGCGCGAACGGCGCCTCGATCAGGGATATTCCCACCGTTCCGAACAGGAACCCGCGTATCCGGTCAAGATCGCGCAGCCGCGCCGACAGCGCGCCCTCGGTCGAGAGCCCCCCGCCTTCGAAGCGCCGCAGCAAGCTCGAGAAGATGCGCGAGGCCAGGCGCACGTCTAGATGCGCGGCGCTGTCGCTGACGATCTTGGCGCGCATCGCCCTCAGGATTGCGTCAGCAACGAGTCCGAGCGCGAGCCCGACCACGAGCACCGCGAGCATACGCGCCTCGCCCGCGGCGAGGACCTGGTCGTAGACCGCGAGAGTGAAAAGCGGCAGGCTCAAGCCGAGCACGTTCGAGGCGAAGGAGATGCCGACGATCGCAAAGAGTGACTTGCGGCTCCAGCGCAGGATGGTCCGCATTGCGCCGCCGGTCGCCTCACCGTGCCCCCGCCCCGCGGGCTCGTCGAACACCAAGGCGCGACCGACGAGTTCGGGGTCCGGCCGCCGCGCGGGCTCTACGCCCTCGACGTCGAGGCACGACAGCATCCCGTCGGAGCCGGGCACGAAAAGCCATACCGTCCCGTCGTCCGCCTCGAACGCGAAGAGCGGTGCGCGCAGCGTAAGCTTGCCCAGGCTCCGGCGTACCACCCGGGGTTCCAGGCCAAGTACGAGCGAGAGCTGGCTCAGCTCCTCAAGCGACAGCCCTCCCCACGCGTCGGCCGCGCTGACGAGGTCGGTCGTGGTAATCTCGACCCCGGCGCGGGCCAGGAGCAGGCGCACGCCATCGAAGCGCTGCTCGTCGGAGGCAAAGAGATCGCTGACAAGACTATCCGCGAGTACGCTCATGTGCGTCCCTCGATCACGCTGGGTTGGGCGATCAGGCGACCGCCGGTAAGGTCGAACCGCCTGGCGGCGATGTTCCTAAGCGAGGGTCTGTCGGTCAGCAGGACGACGGTTGCCTCACCCGAGAGCATCTTGAGAACTTTCGCGAAACGAAGTTCGGTCGCTGCGTCGAGAATGCACGTCGCGTCGTCGGCCACGATAAGCTTGTGCTTCTTCGCGAGCACCCGGCAGATCGCCACCTGCTGACGGACGCCGGCTGGAAGCTCGCTCGCGCTTCCCGCGCGCAGCACGGTGTCGTATCCGGCAGGCAGACGCTTCACCGTCTCGTCGAGGCCAACCAGGTGCGCAAGGTAGCGCACGTCGGCGTAAAGCGTCTCGGACCCGTCGGTTAGAATGTCGAGGAGCCGCCCGGACGGAAGCTGTGGCAACCGGGGGATATACCCCGCCTGACAGCGGATCGTTGCGGCCTCGGGCGTGGTCACGTCGATCCCGCCCACGCGCAGGCTGCCGGTGACGGAAGCCATTCCTAGCAGGGAAAGACCGAGCGCGGTCTTTCCCGTGCCGCGGTCGCCGGAAATCGTCACGATCTCGCCCGCCCGGATGGCGATGTTTCCCGCAGATACGAGCGGTCGCCCTCCGCCGGGCGTGGCGATCCCGGCCTCGTCGAAGCGGATTTCTGGCGGGTTCGACCAGATCTCGCCCGTCGCGCGCCCGCCGAGCTCCCGCCCCAGGGCCGCAAGATCGTCCCGGGCCACGCGCGCCCGCCGCGAAAGGGAAATGATCCGAAGACAGTTCTGTAGCGGTTCGAGCGCGCGCCCCGCGAGAAGCGTGCACGCGGCGAGCCCGCCAAGGCTCAGATCTTCCCGCAGCACGGCGAGCGCGCCCGCCACGAGGACCGAGCTGATCAGAACCTGCGAGAAGGTGGTCATCACGTCGCGCGATAGGAGGTCGAGGAACGCTTGTCGTTTCTGCGTGCCCGCGCGCGCAAGCTGACGGCGCACGAACCCGTTGGTGACGGAGACGCCCGACGCGATGGCCGCGATGCCGTGCAATCGGGAGGACGCTGTCTCGACAAACCCCCAGCGGCGCCGGTCCGCGTGCTGCAGATCGCGCAGGGCGCGCTCGTTCGCGAATGCTACGATCCCCACGGCAAGAAGGAAGGTAAGGCATGCCCCCGCCGGAAGTGCCACGGTCCAGCCGCCGATCGCGCCCACGAGCAGTAGAAATGCCAGGCCGAAGGGAAGGTCCACGATGGCGGTGAAACGTGCGAACCGGAGCTCGCGCATTGCCCCGACGGCCGAAAGGCGCCCGTTGAGTTCGCTCAGGGCCATGCGGCCCTCGCGGTGCGCCTCACCCCTCAGGATGCGCCCGATCACGCGATTACGTGCGACGAAGTCCGCATGCGCGCTCGCACGGCTAAGTATTGCCGCGCGGATGAGTCGCAGAACGGCTTCTGCCACGACAAGGGCGATCACCCCCACCGCGAGGATCGCGAGGGTCGAGCGTGCATCGTTCGGCAGCACTTGGTCGTAGATCAACAGCGCGGCGAGAGGTCCGGATATCGCCAGTGCGTTGATGAGGAACGTCGCGACAAGAACTGCCGCCCCCGCCCCGAAAGGGATCGAGGCGCGGTAGCTCGGGGGCTCCGCGGCGTGTGAACGGCCAAACGTGTCGAGAGCACTCATTCGAACATGTCCATGGACCTGAAATACCGTTCGCCCAGGAGCATTCCGAGGCAAGCGGAGTTTTTTGCCCTCAGGGTTTGATTTTCGTAAATTTTCGGGGATCGCAGTCCGTCGACAATCCTTCGGAACTTAACCAGTTGTTTCCGATTTCCCGCGAAAGTGGACTTCAGTCGCGTTTCGGAGGGGGCATGGCCGAAGATCTCAATATCCGCAGCCTTTCGACGGGCAACCTCGGTGACGGCGCGGAGGGTCGTGGCTCGACGATCTCGCGCGACGAAGCCGCCTTCTCCAGTGTGCATACAGGAACGCCGTCCACGCTCGACCTGAGGCTTGTCGACGAAGTTTCCGAGGAGGGCAGCAGTGCCACCCCCGCGGTCGACGTCGATCGCACTCCACCTGGCGAAATTGCCGGGTCGGCCGAAGACGTTGCCGATAGTAGCCTCCCGCCCGCCTCCGCTTTCCTGCGGAGCGAAGATGCCCCGGCATTGCCCGAAGATATCGCGGCCCCGTCGGGCGCGTCCGCTGTCACACCCGCTCCGGCTTCAGGTTCGCAAGTCGCCGCACCGCCCTTCGAGACCGCAATCGGCGCGGTGGAAACGCCTCCGCCCGTACCCGGAGCGCCGCTGCCTGAAGAGGTCGGCTTGGAGCCCGTGTCCGAAAGCGTCGCACCGACGCCGCAGATCGCAGAGCCGGCCGATCCCCTCGTCTCCGCTCCGACCGACAGCGAACCGGGCGAAACCGACGCGCCTTCCGATGACATTTCCGGAGACGAGGGCGCTGACGAAGAGCCCGCGGTGCCTGAGGCCGAGGGCCCCGACGCCCCCGCCCTGAGCCTGGCCGACGCCGCCGGTGCAGAGGACACTGCCATCCCCCTGGCGATCGCGGCCGGGACGGGCGATCCGTCCGAGACCCTCTCGCTCACCCTCGCCGGCCTGCCCGACGGCGCGACC
>CANMTR010000056.1 GCA_947500825.1 uncultured Paracoccaceae bacterium
AGGTTGGTGTTCGCAACCCGACCCTACCGAGAAACCCGATGACCGCCTCAGCTACACCACTCGGCGGGACACGACCCATCCTGACGTGACCCCTTGTTTCTCCTCCACGTGCTGCTGGAATCCAGACCGTAGCGAAGGAACTGGATATGAAGCGAAGCAGGTTCAGCGAAGAGCAGATCATCGGCATCTTGCGGGAGAACGACGCGGGGGCGACCGTCGCGGATCTGTGCCGCAGGCACGGGATGTCTTCGGCGACGTTCTACGCTTGGAAGGCCAAGTATGGCGGAATGGACGTGTCGGATGCCCGGCGGTTGAAGTCGCTTGAAGATGAGAACGCAAAGCTGAAGCGACTTTATGCGGATGCGATGCTCGATAATGCCGGGCTGAAGGATTTGCTGTCAAAAAAGTGGTGACGCCCGCCGCCAAGCGGAACGCGGTCGCGCATCTGAGGACGAGCCTCGAGGTGAGCGAACGGCGGGCGTGCGCCATGATCGCAGCAGATCGGAGTTCGATCCGCTATCGAAGCATCCGGCCCGATGACACTGGCCTGCGGGCGCGGTTGCGGGAGCTGGCCGATCAACGGCGACGGTTCGGATACCGCCGCCTGCACGTCCTCGTGCGCCAGGAAGGTTACATCGTGAACCGCAAGAAGACCCAGCGCCTCTACCGCGAGGAAGGGCTCACGGTTCGGCGACGCAAGTCCCGCCGACGGATCGCGGTGACGCGAACACCGATCCCGCTGGCGACCGTTCCGAACAGTCGCTGGTCCGTGGACTTCGTCCACGACCAGCTCGCCAACGGCCGACGGTTCCGGGTGCTGAACGTGATCGACGACGTGACAAAAGAATGCCTGGCCGCCATCCCGGACACTTCAATCTCGGGCAAGCGGGTGGTCCGCGAGATGCGGGCCATCATTGAACGGCGCGGTCGGCCCGGCACCATCGTCAGCGACAACGGCACCGAATTCACATCAACGGCCGTTCTCGGTTTCACGCAGGAACTGACGCTGGACTGGCGCTACATCGCGCCCGGAAAGCCGACCCAGAACGCCATGGCAGAGAGCTTCCAGGGCCGGATGCGCGATGAATGCCTCAACGAGCACCTGTTCTTCTCGATGGGCCACGTCCGTGCGGTGATCGCTGCCTGGCGCGCCGACTTCAACACCGCGCGCCCGCATTCGTCGCTCGGATACAGGACGCCCGCCGCCTACGCGGCCTCCCTGAAACCGCAATGGCCATCACCGGTACACTCGATTGATGGCTCCGCGCCGATGGCCATTGCTCACGTTGCGCAGACGCGCAAATCTCACCCCACGATTCCGGTCGCACGTGGATGAGCGATGGGGGTCACGTCATGCTGTCCATCTTGGTATGCCCCAAGAGTAGCTGGACGGCGCGAAGGTTGCCGGTCTTCCGGTAAATCTGCGCGGCCTTCGTCCGGCGCATGGAGTGAGTACCATAGGCGCTTGGCTCCAGTCCGATCGAAGCGACCCAGCCCTTGAGCATTCGGGCGTATTGCCTGGTCGAGAGGTGGGGAGAGTCGTGGAACCGGCTGGGCCAGAGATCGGCGCAGCCGATCATCGCGGGGCTCTCGATCCAGGCGGCCACGGATTGCCGGGTGACCTCGGTGATCTCGAACTGGACCGGCCGACCCGTCTTGCGCTGGACGATGCTGGCCCGCTCTTTCACCCGGCCAGCGACGTAAACCTCCGCGACCTTGAGGCGGACGAGGTCGCACCCTCGCAGCTTGCTATCTATAGCCATGTTGAACAGCGCCAAATCGCGTAGATTGCCGGCGATTTCGAGGCGAACGCGGATCGCCCAGACATGCTTTGGCTGGAGCGGTCGCTTCTGGCCGACGATGCGGCCCCGGTTCCAGGCGGAGGGCCGGGGGCGAGGGACCGGCAAGAGGTTCGACATCAGGAAATCCCCCGTTTTCATGCACCGGACATCGCATTCATTGAGTGCCTGCCATACCGTCAAGCAGGACTTCACGCTCCCGCCGGGAGTGCGAAAGTCGCTCTCTTGCGGCGGCGAGGATGTCCGGTCGTGCGGTTCGGGGCGTACCGGCGTCGAACGGCGGTGCGGGATCGTATTCCAGTGCGAGCTGCACCGTCTCTGCCGCGTTCCGTCCGAAAAGATCGGCGACGATCTCCAGGCCGAAGTCGATGCCTGACGTCACACCCCCCGCGGTCACGATCCGCTCGTCGCGGACCACCCGCCCCTCGGTCGGGACGACGCCGAACCGATCCAGAAGATCGACGGCGTTCCAATGGGAGGTCGCTCTCTTCCCTTCCAGCAGGCCGGCCGCGCCGAGCACCAGCGATCCGGTACAGACGGAGGTGACGAGGGAACAGGCACCCGCAGTCTCACGCACGAACCCCAGCACGATCTGGTCGGTCAGAAGAGCGTTCACCCCGCCGCCTCCCGGAATGCAGAGCACATCGAGGGCCGGGCAGTCCTCAAAGGTCGTCGTCGGGATGAGGCGCAGTCCGGTCGATGACGTGAGCGGTTCCGTGTCCTTCCAGATCAGTTGAACGCTTGTGCCGGGCACAGAGGCGAAGACCTCATAGGGGCCACTCAGGTCGAGCTGCTGGATGCCGGGGAAGACGAGGAAACCGAACTGCATGGGGTTCTCCTGTAGAGGATTGACGCCTCCATACTGCATGGCTCATCGTGGCGGGGTCGCCAGAAACCCCTCGGATCCTGCCAATCGTACCCCGTACCATCGACATCATCGCGTTCCCCGACTGCCAGCTCCTCGACGTGGCCGGGCCCCTGCAGGTCTTCGCCACGGCGAACGATCTGGCGCAGCGCGCCGGACGCCCGGAGCCGTATCGACCGCGCGTGATCGCGACGACGTCCAGCGTCGCGACGTCTTCGGGCCTCGCCCTTTCCGCCACGCGGCTGGACGAGGTGCCGGAGCCACCCGATACGCTGATCGTGGCCGGCGGTTGGGGTGTTGAGGGCGCGTGCCGGGACGCCGCCCTGATCGCCCATGTCGAAGCATTCGCGCCAAAGGTCCGGCGGCTGGCGTCGGTTTGCAGCGGGGCCTTCCTGCTGGCCTCGACCGGCCTTCTGGACGGTCGCCGCGCCGCGACCCATTGGCAGCGTGGTGCCGAGTTTCGGGAGCGGTTTCCCGTGGTGCGGCTGGAACTCGACCCGATCTTCGTGCGTGACGGGAAAATCTGGACCTCGGCAGGTGTGACCGCCGGGATCGATCTTTGCCTCGCTCTCATGGAAGACGACCTGGGGCACGATGCGGCGCTGGAGGTGGCGCGGCAGCTGGTGGTCTTCCTCAAGCGCCCCGGCGATCAGGCGCAGTTCAGCGCACCGCTCGAGCGGCAGATGGCCGCCGGCCCGTTCGCGGCGCTTCACGGATGGATGGCGGGGAACCTCCACCGCCGGCTGAGACTCGATATCCTGGCTACGCAGGCCGGCATGAGCCCAAGAAGTTTCTCCCGGCATTACCGACGCATCACCGGACACACGCCCCAAGCAGCGCTCAGGCTCATGCGCTGCGAGGCGGCTCGCGACCTACTCGACAAGCGCATGCCGATCGCCGAGGCCGCGCGACGCTCGGGCATCGGCAGTTCAGAGACCCTGCGCCGAGCGTTCCTAGCGACCTACGGCCAGACACCGAGCGAGTATCGCGGGAGGTTCGCAGTCGCCTGCGAGCTGGGGGGCTAACCAAACGTCATTCACTGGATGCGGACTCCCAGCGATGCGGACCAATTGTCCGCTTGGAGCCCTTCTTGCAGTTTTTCTGCGATGCAACGAATGTCGGGGCTTGCGTCGAGAAATAAGAATGGATTGCCCCAATGATGAAGCACTTAGTCATACCCCGAGCCACAAAAGCCTCTAATTTGTTCATGGGCCTATCTGGTTGCCGAAAATCTAAAAACGCGACTCAAGCAATTTTTGGGACGGGAAGGGCTAAAGCATGGCACTCGAATGGCTGACCGGCAGTTTGGTTTATAGCTTCGTCAAAGACTCGGTTGGTGGTCTGGTTCGCTTTTTTAAGCCAATGCCGCCACAGCAGAAGATCGAGCTAAGACAAAAGTGGAAACCTCGGTTTGAGGAACACATCAGAGATCACTTTGCTAGGAGGCTTCGATCAGATGTGATTGTTCGCGATGTAAAACGTGTGGATCAGTACCCAGAAACCAAAGAGAAGAAGAAGGGCATCTCTGCATGGTTTCGCCTGGGCCTCGTGGGTACCTATCATCGCGGCATATTAGTCGCTTTTCAGTGGAATGAGCTGGTCGAAATCGGAGAAGGCGAGTTTCGTTTCCTCGACTACGACAATGACGATCAGCAGACCAAAGACGATGCCCTCAAGGTCTTACAAATCGGAATGATACCGTTCGAAAACATCGAAGATGTAGATTTTGAGGGCGACGAATATTACAATTACCCACACATATACTGTCACTTCGCCAACCGGGGCGAACCCTATGAGCGGGTCGCGTACTTTACACAGAATCAGCTGTTTGAAGATTCCCTGCCGTACCATACCGAAATTGTGGAAGCGAAGGCTGTGCGAGACACCAGCCGAAGGCTCGGCGTGAACAGCCCTTACATCTGACCATAGCGAACTTAACAGAGGCTCGTGGTGATGCCGAGGCTTTCTACAAGCCGCAGTAGCTTACTGATGGCTCCAATTCCGACATTGGGTCAGCCGCCGCAAAGGTCGGAAGGCCCCGCGTTGCTGCTTTCTCGGCAAGGCGCAGCGAATGACCATTCCGGGATAATGACGCCTGGTCGGCTGGTCCTGAGCGTCTGACGGTCGGTCCTCCGGGGGAGACGCCCCGCGGGCCAGAAGCGTCCCGCCGGAAAGGTAAGAGACGGCCTTTTTTCGTGGTGATTTTCACCCCGGAAGAAGGATCGGGACAGATGACCACCAAGCAGAAGCTGGACCCCGCCCAGGAAATCACGAACGAGCTCGTTGCGCTGCTGGAGAAAGGCACAATGCCATGGCGGCCGTGGAAGATTTCCGGCGGCGGCGTACCGCTGCGCCACACCGGCGAGCCCTACCAGGGGATCAACGCTTTCCTGCTGGGGCTCCGCGCGAACGTGATGGGCTACACCTCCCCCTACTGGATGACATTCAAGCAGTGCCAGGCGCTGGACGCTTGCGTGAGGCGCGGCTCGAGGTCCTCCCTCGTGGTGCATTACGGCACCGGCAGGAAGAAGGACTCGGAGACAGGCTCCCCGGACGAGGGCCATGACGGGGACGAGGAGCGCGTGACGGGCACCTACCGTTACCTCAAGTCCTACCGCGTCTTCCATGTCAGCCAGATCGACGGGCTGGACCCTGCGTGGCATCCCGCGCCCGAGGGGGATCCGAGCGAGGGACCGCAGCCGATCCCGGAGTGCCAGGCGTTCTTTGAGGCGATCGACGCGAACGTCGTCTTCGGTGGCGACAGGGCGTGCTACATACCCTCGCTCGACCGCATCGACATGCCGGAACTGGCGCGTTTCGAAACCGCAGGCCTGATGTACGCCACCTGGGCCCATGAACTCGCCCACTGGTCGAAGGCACCGGAGCGGTTGGACCGCAGTTTCGGGGTTTCGAGCTTCGGTAACGAGTCATACGCGAAGGAAGAACTCGTGGCTGAAATAACCAGCGCCGCCCTCGGTCAGCGGATGGGCTTTTGCGCCGATCACATCGAGAATCACGCGGCCTACCTGCAATCCTGGCTCCGAGTCCTGCGCAATGACAAGAGCTTTCTTTTCAAGGCCGCGGCCCACGCGCAGCGCGCGGTCGATTATCTCGTCGCGGCGTCGGAGGCAGGCATGAAGAAGGAGACGATCCGTGAGGCAGCGTGACCGGTTGGCAGCCTACAACGAACGGGTGAAACTGGTGGCGACGACGAGTAACGCCATCGGCCTGGCCTTCATCGCTCTCGGCATCGTGCGGCCGACGGTGGACCCGGATCTGTCCATCGGCCTGGCGGGCACCGTGTTCGGGGTCATCGGACTGGCCTGTCACGGAGCCTCGCACTACATTCTGAAGCATCTGGAGATGGAACCATGACGACAGACGAGATCATTCTTGCGGTTTGCGGGATCGCCGTCGCTATCATTGGCCCCGTTTGGGCGCGTTGGCACAGCCGGCGTTTCGAGCGTGAGACCGGGCGCGACCATCCCGCGGAATAACCGCACCAGCCGAACGTTGGACTGAGGCCGAGGCCCCCGCTCCGAAAGGAGACCGGGGGCTTCTTTTCGTCTGGACCCCAGCCAGACGGAAAGGATGTTCCCCCATGTCAGACCGAACCAGGTACGTCGTCGCCCTCTACGAAATCGACCGTGCCTACGGCGGCCCCGAGGAAGGCGGCTGGTGGTACGATTGCGGCGAGCTCCGCCGTGTCCTGCGCGTCGTGCCCGGGGCCGACGCCGCCTACGACCTCGCCGCCCGCGCAAACCGGCTGATGGAGCGCCTCCAGCGCGGCAAGCGCGATGTCGGCTCCGTCATCTACGCGGGAGGACGGTACGCGGCCGAGGTCTTCGAGGAGACCGCGCCACGCGCCTTTCCCGAGACCCGGCCCCACTACGAGTGACGCGTGGGTCCGGGCCCCCGGGTCTCAAAGAGAGAGGGGGCTTTGCCCGTTCGAGAACGATCTTGAACGGAAAGGACACGCGATGGAGATCACCCGGATATCCCTGCTCACGGGCGAGGCGCACACACGCGATATGGACGTCACCCCGGCGCAGCTCGCGGCGTGGGAGGCGGGCACGTTCATCCAAGACGCGGCACCGCATCTCCCGAAGGAAGAGCGCGAGTTCATCCTGACCGGGATCACCCCGGAGGAATGGCGCGACACGTTCGGGACCGGGGACGAGGACCCGGCCCCCGACGCGCCCTGATCCGGACCGGTCCCGCCTGGCACGAAGCCCCCGCCTCGAGAGAGGAATGGGGGCTTTTTTCCGCGTGGTCTCAACCACATCGGAAAGGAGCCTGTCATGGCCACCGAACGCCTCGTCCACACCAAGCGCCTGTCGTCCACGCATATCCGCGAGCTCAATGTCTACTACGACAAGGGCGGCATGAACTACTTCGACTACAGCCAGAAGCCCAAGGGCATCTTCTTTTCCTCGACCGTCTTCGAGCAGGAGGAAGGCTCGATGTGGAAGACGCTCAAGGTCGGCCTCGGCCGCACGACGCCCGGCGCGGGCTATGTCTGCGTCGTCCCCCTCGATCGCTACCGCCTTAAGGCGCTCCGGGAGGTCCGCGCCCGCGTGGAGGCCCATGCCGAGCGCATCCATGCGCTTTGCGACGCAGGCGGCACCGAGGCACTCGCGGAGCTGAAAGCGATCCTGACCGGGGCGACGGTTCCGCAGGCCGGGGAGGCGGAGGCATGAACGCCTGGATCCTGCGTACCCTGCGCGCGGATGCCCGCGCCTGGTGGTATCACACCGCCCTGCGCGACCGGGGCGAGACGGGAGAGGCCGAGGCGCGGGAGCGCGCCGCGATCCGCTCCGACCTCGATGTCATCCGCAAGACGTTGGCCACGCGCGGCGCCTACGTCTCCACCGGCGCCGGCGGCACGACGATCCACTACGCGAAGGGCTGCACCCTGCAGGGCTACGCGCGTCTGCGCCACATGGCGGTGGCGCGGGTCCTCGTCGAGATCGGCCTGCCGCTGATCGACACCACCCCGGTGGCGGATACGGGGCGGCTCATCAACCTGCCCCGCGTGGCCGTGGGCCACGATCCCGATCCCGAACCGTGGACGGGCCTGAGCTACGCGCCCCTCGGCGCCTACGCGGCCCGGGCGCGCGCCCTTGGCGCCGTGGTGGCCAACTGGCCCCGCGGCGGGGATCGGCCCGCCGCCTGATCCCGCACGCCCGGTGGACGGCGTCGCCCCCCGAAAGAGTGGAGGCGGCGCCGTCTCGTCGTGGACTCGCAACCCAAGGAGAGAGACCATGACCGACACGATCCCCGATCCCCGGATCGACAATGCCGCCGGGATCGCCCGGCAGAACGACGCCTTCCGCCGCCACGTCTGCCTCAATGCCCCCTACCCCGACGGGATGCCGGCGCTGGAAGGCCGCCTCGTCGTGACCGCCGCCCTCCAGGGCGAGGGACTGTCCTTCGCCCTCGACTGCATGTGGTGGATCGGCCGGGTCGAGGCGTTCGGGGAGGAGAACGATCCCGAGGGCCACCACGACTTCGGAGCCGTGGAGGTCCGGGGCCGGAAGGTGTTCTGGAAGATCGACGCCTACGACAGCGACTACGCCTACGGCTCGGAGGACCCGTCCGACCCCGCGCAGACCGCGCGCGTACTGACGATCATGTTCCCCTCCGACTGGTAGGGACGCGCGCCGCTCCCCCGTCCCGCCCGACCGCGACGCCCCCGCTCCGAAAGAGGAGTGGGGGCTTTTTTTCGTGTGCGGCCATGAGGCCGGAAAGAGACAGACACGGAGACAGACGATGACCATCAAGCCCGACCTGACCGACACCGAGATCGCCCTGAAGGACCTCGTGGTCCATGACCTGAACGCCCGCGCAGGGTCCCCGGAGGCCTACGAGGCCGACGACATCCCCGTCCTCGCGGCCTCCATCGCGACGCTGGGGCTCCTGAACCCGCTCATCGTCCAGAAAGTCGGCAAGGTCTGGGGCGTCATCGCCGGCGGCCGCCGCCGCGCCGCCCTCCTGCACCTTGCGAACGACAAGGAGGCGAAGGGCTGGACGATGCGGACGAAGGTGAAGTGCCGCGCGATCCCCGACGACGTGGCCGCGGCGACCGCGATCACCGTGGCCGAGAACGTGACGCAAAAGGCGATGGACCCGATCGACGAGTTCGAGGCCTTCGCGCGCATGATGGAAACGGGCGGCCATACGCCCGACAGCATCGCGAAGATGTTCGGCGTCGAGCGGCGCCGCGTGGTCGATCGGCTGCGCTTTGGCCGGGTTCACCCGGAAATCCGCGCCGCCGCCAGGTCGAAGGAGATCACGCTCGACGCGATGAAGGCGTTCGCCGAGCATCCCGACCAGGAGGTGCAGGCCGCCGTCTTCGGCGAGATGCAAGGCCAGTTCATCCAGGCCTGGACCGTCCGCGCCCGGCTGAAGGATCGCGGCGTGAAGATCGGCGACGACCTCGGCCAGCTCGTCGTGGAGGGCTACCGGGCCGCCGGGGGCGACATCGCGGCCGACCT
>CANMTR010000057.1 GCA_947500825.1 uncultured Paracoccaceae bacterium
GTGCGCACATCGACGATCCGCTCGGCGGATCGGTAGGCCGCGGACGCCGTGGCGCTGCGGCCCTGACCGCGGGAAATGGGGGAAGCACGGAGGTGGTATATCGCCATTCGGTGCCGCACCTGGCTTAGGGGTCGAGGGGAAACGCAGTCTCCCCCGCCCACGACAATTGCAGAGCAATTGTGTAAGTGGGCACTTGCGTGCTTGCACCGTAGCCGGCCCCGCGCCAAAAAAGCAATAATTGATAGATCTAGTGGGGACCGGTTTTGGGCATTTCCATCAGCATAAATATACTCACGCTTGCAGTAGTGATCTTCGCCTTAGCCTTCATGGCCGGCCTCGACGACAAGCCTCTGAAGGCTGAACGGGAGGCCGAGACGACGGTCTGCCGAGAGATGGCCAGCCAAGTCCTGAGCGGGGACGCGTCGCGCTTCGACTACATGGCGACCCGCTGCTCGGCGCAGTTCCTGGTTCCAGTGGAGGAGAACTAAGCCATGGCCCGGAGCGTCGATCAGCAGATTGCCGAGACCCAAGCGAAGCTCGCCCGGCTCAAGCAGAAGCAGAAGGCCAGCGAGACCCGGCGCAAGATCATCGTCGGCTCGGTGGTGATCTCCAACGCGCTTCGGGAGCCCGACAAGGCCCGGGCGCTGGCGAACATCCTCCGACGCACCGTCACCCGCGAGGTGGACCAGAAGGAGATCGCCGACCTCCTCGACGAGCTGGACGAGACCGCTGCCAGGGCCGGCCAGGGCGAGGGCCGCAGATGAGCCGGGATCCCGTCGAAGACCTGAACGACAACTTGCTCGCCCTGCGCCGCAGTATCGAGCACGTGGGCGGGACCACCCTTAGCAAGGCCGAGGCCCGGGAACTCAATGCGACCGTCGCCAAGGCGCTGGAGCGCATGAACAAGACGGCCTCAGAGGCACCACAGGCGCTCAGGAGCGCGATCAGGCAGGACCTGGCTCAGGTGAGCCGCACGACCGAGGAAGCCGCTGCACGGGCCGCACAGGCGGCCGTGGAGGGCGTCCGGGAGGAACTGACCGCCGAGCGCCTGAAACTGGCACAAAGCGCCGGAGAGGCCCGTAGGGCGGCTTGGCGGTCTTTCGGAGGGTTCTGGGCCTGGGCGGCGTCCCTGCTCGCCACAGGGGCGTTTCTGGGTCTTCTGACGGCCTACGTCACCGAGACGGCGGAAACCCTGTTCACGGCCGAGCAGATGGCCCCCTACAGCTGCGAACGGCCGTGGTTCGGTGGCCTGGAAGGCTCCGGCAACGGGGGCAAGACAGGCTGCGTGTTCTGGTACGACTGAGCGGCGGTAAGGACGGCGGCGAGGCGATCAACCCGGATCGGTGACCCAGTCTTCGCGCTCGTGGCGGACGCGGACGATGAACACCGACCCGTCCGGCTGAACCAAGTATAGGACCAAGTGGACGCCAAACGGATGCACCCGGAGTGGGGGCGTAAGTTCCGGGCGCTCGCGGGCCAGTTCCGGAAATTGCGCGAGAAGGGCGAATGTCTCCTCAAGGCCGTCCTGGTAACGATCCGCCTGGGCCGGGCCGTGGCGGTCGGCCCCGTAGAGCCAGATCCCAATCAGGTCCTCCTCGGTCTTTCGGCTCAGGCGCCATGTCACGCTTCCGGTACCCCGGCACGGCTACGGGCCTCGGCTTTGATCTCGGCCATGGATCGGTCGCCTTCCCCGCTCTTCAGACCTTCATCAACGAGACCTTGCATCTTCGCGATGGCCTTCGCTCGGGCTTGATCGCGTCGGATGAGGTCCCGGACGTAGTCACTGGCATTGGCGTAGCGCCCGCCGGCGCTCTGCTGCTCCACCCATGTTTTCATCGGGTCGGGAAGCGAGACGTTCATCGTGGCCATAGTGCCCTCCTGCAATGGCAATTTTTGTCATAGCAAGTTTGGTGACTCAAGGTTCGGTTCCTGAAGGTGCGAACCTCGGTTCCTAAAAGGACAAACTCTTGATGCCGTATTCTATATTCTGATTCTAGATTCGAAGGCGTTTAAAACATTGATATATATAAACTAATAAGCCTTATTGTGAGTAAGTGGGCGGTGTTCTGTGAGGGATGGGGCGGTGTTCTGTGAGAAACGGGGCGGTGTGTTGTGAGGGATGGGGCGGTACTGTGAGGTTGACCTAGAAGAAATTTTCACAGTGAATTTCACGGATGAGCGAACTGACCGATAAACGGCGAACCAAGGATGTCGCCCCACGACGTGGGGAGATGGTGAAGCCGAGCGAGATCATCGGAATTTCCGGTATCGAAGGGTGGTCTCTGTCCGACCGACGAACCTGGAACTTGCTACTGGTCAACGCGTGGGGAGACCGCCTTGAAGATCCGGCAGCCGATTTCCGGATCCCACTTCACGAACTTCGTGGCCTGCATGATTCCAACGATCGAATTCGTCCTTGCTTAGAGCGCCTGCAAACGACGCTTCTCCGTGCTCGAATGCCGGATGGCATGACACGCACGGTTCAGATGCTTGGTGCCACGGATATGGATGACGAAGACCGCGAGGATGGAGTTCTGAGATACGACTTCCATCCAAAGCTTGTACCTCTGCTCAGAGACTCAGAAGTCTATGCGAGGATGCAGCTTAAGGTTCTGGCAGCTTTCACCAGCAAGTATGCCCTAAGCCTTTACGAAGTGGTCTCTGCTCGCATCAACATGCGCAAGGTCGAGGAACGGATCGACCTGCTTACTCTGCGCCAATGGCTCGGTGTCGACCAGGGAAAGCTGGCGCGATGGCCCGATCTGAATCGCTTCGCTCTGCAACCGGCAGTCCAAGAAGTGAACGGGCTTTCTCCCTATGCTGTGACGGCAGAACCAATTCGGCGCGGCCGGAAGGTAATAGAGGTCAAGCTTACATGGGCAAAGAAGGCCCCGTTCAGCCCGGCAGAGAAAGCAGCGGCTAGGGAGGTGAACCGAATGCGCGTTGGCCGCAGGGCGCGCGTAGGTGGGCAGGACGAGACCATCTCGGACGAGAGGCATAAAGAATGGCTCGATTATCGAGCCGAGCATCCGCACGGAGACTACGCAGGCTTTGTTCTCTGGAAGGATCAGAGAGGTGGGCATGATGCCCAGTGATCGCCCAGTGAACATGCTCACCTCTAAGCCCATGTCCCCTGCCCAGGCTGCCCAGTATGCCGAGGTCTCACGTCGAACCATTATGCGAGCGATTGAAAACCTTGAACTACAGGCCAACCGAGACAACCGAAACCACTGGAAGATCGACTTTCAAGACCTTGATAAGTGGGCAAGTGCCCAGTGTGCGCCCAGTGAGCATGCTCACGAAGATACGCCCACTTTGCCCACCTCGATGCCCAACCGAGAGGCGGTCGATTTAGCCATCGTAAGAGCTGAAAACGAACAGCTCCGTGAACGTTTGACGGATGTCGAGCAGGATCGAGACGCCTGGCGCATCCAGGCCGAACGCCTGTCGAAGGCTCTGCCCTCACCGGACGACCCGCCGCAGCGGCCCCGGCGCTGGCGTTGGCCGTGGCAATGACCGGCCGCCGCCGAGGTCGAGATCGTGGATTACCACTAGGAGGGGATGACGATGAGCGTGCTGCAGGACCACATGCACCCCGGCGAGGTACTGAAAGAGCTCTACCTCGATCCGCTCGATCTGAGCGCCATCGGCCTGGCCAAGCGCCTGGGCGTGCCCAGGACGCGGATCGAGCGGCTGGTGAAGGGCCGGACGGCCATGACGCCGGACACGGCTTTGCGGCTCGCGCGCGCCTTCGGCACCACCCCCGAATACTGGATCAACATGCAGACCGCCTTCGACATGGCCCAGGCCGCGAAAACGGTGGACGTGTCCGGGATCGACCCGATCGCGGCCTGATCCTGGCGGTCAGGCCAGTTCGGCCACCGAGCGAGCTTGGCCGCTCAGGGCCGTACGCTCCATGAACGCGAGGATCTCGTGAGCCGAGGCTTTGGCGATATCGGTCTCTCCACCGAACACTGCCTGGTAGGCGCGGAAGGAGGAAATCTCTTCGTTGGTGAAGGCCATGTCCCAGCCTGCGAACCGCCGAGCCTGGACGTGGCCTTCAGCCAGGACGTGCAGACCCTCGTGGCGCCAGTCCCCGCGGATGATGCGTTTCAGCCGAGCCAGCGCGGTTGTGGGACCTTCGATATACTGCACGTAGAACCCGTCCTCCCGATGCAGGTATCCGGAGATCTCGTGGGCGGCATTGCGGTTGCGGGCCTGGAGATAGATCAGCGCGTCGTCCGCCGAGCGCGGCGGGACCTTCGCGCTCGAAATGTACAACCAGAAACCCAGCATCGCGCCCTCGTAAAACACCTCTGAAGGGGGTCGATCACGGGAGCCGTTAAGACTTCCCTAAAATTGCGCCCACCGGCAGCCGGGCCGGGGTGCGATCCTCCGCTCCGCTCAACCCCCGGCTTAGTCCCATAACACCCAGTCCGGGCGCGCGGGCGATGTTCGTGGTTCGTTACGAGGTGACGAATCTACTGCCGGTTGCTGTTCGAAAGGTAGGCGTGCCTACTACTGGCCTAGCCGCCTTTCCCGTAAGCTAGCGGCCCAAGACCCCCAAGCGGGCCATAGTCACGCCGGACTTGAGATTCGGGTGTTTTACCATGTCGTTAGCGAGAACAGTTAGGCCGATCTTTCGTTGCCCGCGTGCGGCATGAATGCGGGCCACTCTGCGAGCCGCATTCTGGCGTAGCTTTCTGCCGATCACGATTGCCTTTGTAAGGCCTCTTTCTTTTTTCATACGATTCAAAAATATATCCATGGCTAGAACGCGATTTTGCCAGGTGGCCAGTTCGTTTTGCCTCGACAGACTATTCTTACGGACGCTGTAGACGACCATCTTGTCCTGATACTGTATTACCTTGCTCTGAGCCCCAACAGAAAGGATCAGGAGAGTGTCTGAGCCATTCTTTAAAGAGACATCCCATGGCGCAGTTTTCACTGCTTCGAAGATTGATGAGCGGCGAAAAATAATCGTTGAGGGCAGAAAGTCTTGCGTACGGATCGCAAATTCGGAACAGAACTCCGATGGGGTAAGATGAATCGTTCCACCTTGGCTCTCGGACCCGCCAAGTACTTCCTCGTTTCCCGTTACGTCTTCAACGGGAACAGGCTCGTGACGTACGACGAACATCCCGGCATCGGATGCCTTCATATGTTCGTATGCGACCTCTAGCAGATCTTCAGAAATGAGATCATCCGCGTCGAGGAAGTAGATGAACTCTCCTTTCGCCTCAGAGAGCCCGACGTTTCTCGCGTTAGAAACGCCTCCGTTTTCCTTTAGGTTGATGAAAGAAAATTTATTATCGCTTATATCTAAAAAATCAGAAGGGTTCTGCCCCCCATCATTTACAATTATTACTTCGTAGTCCTGAAACGATTGAGATTGAATGGAGCTTATAGTTTTCGGAAGCGTATCAGGATTGTTGTGCGTTGGAATAACGATAGAAATCTTAATCATAAATTTCCTATATTCTTACCCCTATAAAACTACTGGAAACTCGATACTACTCTCTGGCGCCCTTTGGCTCGTGACTTTATACGGAGAGCCAATCTCTTCACTTGTCGCGCGAAGCTATTTGGGTTTCCGTAAGCAGCGCCGTTTTGTGTTGCAGCGTTTCTACCGGCAATTAGATCACTTCCTTTTACGTCGTTCAAGTCAGCCGACTCAAAAAACTCAGCTTGTCTGACAATCGCTGGTTCCAGTTGATAAACTGTCAGCAGCTGAAAGAGAGAAGAATGACGATCAAACAGCGCGCGATCTATGGGGTTACGAATAACTTCCCGGGAGACGTGTTGAAGTAGTTTTTTTAGTCCCTTGGCGGTAACCAGATATCCGGCTGCGCCAAGATGTAAGGAGTGCAACCTGTGGACCTTACGGCCCGGCAAAGTATACTCGGATGCGGGCCCAAGCTCTGCTTCTCCCCAGTAGGCTTCTAGCTTCACAACGTCCGCGTCAAAAGGGATCCAAGATAGCTCAAATATTTCTGAAAAATTTTTTCCAAGCACAGCATCGTCTTCAAGAATAATCACTGCTTCTAGGCCATCGGCGTCAGCCTGTTTCCAAGCATCATAGTGTGACGCATGTACAGCATGTTCTCCGCGGCCCATTCTAAATCCGGTGATCTCTGCAGGGGATCCTTCTATCAACCAGGAATTTTCCCTAGCTTTAGCTTCTATTGCAGGAATTCTCTTGTAGGAAACCCCCTGCGCTTCTAATTTCTCTATCATAAACGCCCTCCGGTCTTTCCGGGCATCAAGGTTAATAAAATACGCCATTACGCCGTTGGACATGTTAATCTCTTAAATATTTGATTACGGCTAATATCTTAACAGGGTGCCATTCCTTCAGGTCGTCGTCAGCGTGATCTTATCATGAACTTAAGGAGATCATAAGGGGAACATAAGCGATTTCACAGAGCATGCTTAACGCCGCCGTTACACCCCGCCAGGACGCGTCGCTATAGCCGCTGGATGCCGGGACTTAGTAAGTTAAGACTAACCTTTTACGAGTAACATAACTTAAAAATTTCAAGTGGTACAACAAAGTTTAGCACAAAGATCTTCTCCGGTAACGCCTTGAAAAACCTTTAATATACACTTATCCAACAGTTAGAAAAAGCTTGGAAGCGATTTATTTTAATTACAGCAAGGTAAAGAACGATGTCGCTCATTTTAACCGCCAAAAACTGGGCAAGAAACCGCAACAATGTTGACCGTAGTCCTGGTCTTATTCGGCTTCCAGCACCTCGACGGCGAATATTATGCAATCCTCATGCTTTGCGCGAACCTATGCTTCTATCAAAGATTTTTGCACAAAACGGATATCGCGCTGTCAGTAATTTTCAGGCCAACCATGAATGCAGTATAGATTTGTGGTCCCGAAAAAGTAATTTTACCGTGAATTATCGACATGTCGATAATTCCAAGTCTTTGGTTGCTCGGCAGTGGCAAGAGGCAAGTGGACAAAAGCTAGAAGTGGATCCCACAGCCTACGAAGGACGTATGGTCGAAAAGTCAAACCAAAATGCGACGCATGACGGTCGAATTATAGATGGGCCGATTTCAGGTAAAAAAGTGCGTGAAGGAAGTGTCTATCAAGTACTTATCGACAATACTGATGGAAATGAGGTGTTAGATCTCCGTATCGCATTTCACGGTCATCGTATTCCACTGGTGTACCTTAAGCGTCGAGCCATCAACAATAGGTTTTCTAACGATAATACTAGCGTAGAAATTGAAGAAGCTGATAGCTTGTTTTCTTTACAAGAGCAAAAAACATTAATCAGCTTTGCCCATATGGCAGGGCTTGATTTTGGCGAGGCCGATGTCCTAAGGGACCGTGTTACAGGAAAAATTTGGATTGTTGATAGCACGGATGGCCCGGCGGGCCCACCAAATGGGCTAAAGCCTCTGCAAGCACGAAGAGCAGTGCGCAAGTTGTCGGCTGCATTTGAAATGATGCTGGAAGCTGGAGTGTAGTTCTATTAAATGCTTGGTTCATCGCTCCAGCCCCCCTCCGCGATCCCTGCTCCGCGCCCGCGCTTCACGCTGCCTCAGCTCTTCCCGTTCGCGCTCCCGCTTCACTTCCTCAGTGCGGACCCGCTCCGCCTCCTGGTCCCTGGCGCGCGCCTCGGCCTCCCGGGTCTCCCGGTGAGACCGCATCTTCCCGGCAAAGTCGTCCCGGTCCAGCCTGTCGAAGGCGCTCCTGAGCCGGTCCACGAACCCCGCCGGGTCCTCGTCTCTTTCTTGGCTTCGCTCTGAGCTCTGCGTCTCCGCCTGGGGCCCGTGCTCCGGCACCGCTCCCCGGAGCCGGGCGGCCAGCCCGGACCAGTCCAGCTCCGAGGTCGGCCGGCCAGCCACGGCCAAGTCGGGCTCGGTACGGCCCCAAACCCGGGTCGCTTGCCGGTCCAGCCAGTCCCGGACATGCCCGCTCAACTCTCGCACCGCCTGACCCACCTCCCGGGCATAGGACTTGGCCTCGTACCAGGTGCGCACCGCGCCCACCTCGTGCCCACGTTCCTTCATCTGCCAAGCGCCGGGAGAAAGCTGCGGCAGGGGCGGACGGTCGAGCGAGATGGCCCGCACCGTCTCCTCCAGCTCTTCGGCCTCGTCGCCCCGTTCCCGCGCCGCGCTGGCCCGCTCCCAGGCCTCGACTTTCTGCGCCTCGAGGGTGCGGTGGTCGATCCGCTCCTCGCGCCCCGATCGCTCCAGCGCCCGGTTCGCGGACCGCGACCAGCTTTCCCGCCAGCCCTCCAGGGTATCCACCTTGTCCCAGTCCCGGTCCTTGGTGGTGAACCCGTCCGGCCCGACCCGCCGGGTGGTGAGCAGGATGTGGGCGTGGTGGTTGCGCTCGTCGCCCGCCTCGCTGGGCGCATGGAGCGCGATGTCGGCAATCATCCCGCGCTCCACGAACTGCTCCCGGGCGAAATCCCGGACGAGCTCGGCCCGCTCGTCGGGGCCGAGCTCGTCCGGGAGCGCCACGCGCACCTCCCGGGCCACGCGGCTGTTCACGCGGGTCTCGGAGGCCTCGACCTGGTTCCAGAGCTCGGATCGGTCATGGACCCAATCCGGCGCGTCGTCCGGGGCGAGGATCTCCGTGTGCTCGACGCCGCCGCGCCGAGAGTAATCGAAGGCGAGGCCAGTGCGCACATCGACGATCCGCTCGGCGGATCGGTAGGCCGCGGACGCCGTGGCGCTGCGGCCCTGACCGCGGGAAAT
>CANMTR010000058.1 GCA_947500825.1 uncultured Paracoccaceae bacterium
CAATAAGCTGTCGGCCGCTGCCCTCGCGAGCCGAGCGTAGCAAAAGGTGTTTCTACCCTGCACAGGCGGGCCGCGACTTGGGACGGTTTTTAGGATGTCACGCTCCTTCGAGACTCGCGCCAGCTCCCTCTTCAGGCGCCGGATCTCGGTCCTTCTCCGCCTCCCCTGATGATGTCTTCGCGAATTTCTTCTTCCAGGCTTAGAGCGAATACGAGCTGATCCCGAGCCGCTTCGATACTTCCCTGACCGGGTAGCCTCGCTCAGTGATCTGCGCGACCGCATCCCGCTTGAACTCGGCGCTGAACTCGCTGCTGCCCATCATAGCCTTCTTGCCTCAAAATTAGCCAAGAAGGCGTCCACAGGACACGGGGCTATTCAATCGTCGGCCTGTTCAAGGTCAAGATCATCCACTGCCGCGGGCTCTGATGCAATGCCGAGGCCATGGAATCGCGACGCTCGAATGCGTGTACTGGCTCAACAACCGACACCTGCTCGAGCCTGTCGGGGCCATCACGCCCGCAGAAGCTGAGGCCAGCTACTACACCGCTCTGGATACCGTAGCCGTGGCCTCGCAACCAAAGAAAAAGCAGCCTCCGGCAGATCCGGGGCAGTTCACACCTCACGAGAGCGAGATAATAAGTGCTTCCCCACTGACCAAAACTCGGACATGCGCTAGGCGGTTTGAAACCAACTGTGGAGTGGAGACCGAACAATGCCCGTACCACCTACCCTCCGTCGCCTCGCCCCGTTGCCAGCGATGCTCATGCTTGCAGGGCCCGCCTTGGCGGACGTGGTTGTAGGCACCACTCAAGAGCTCAGAGCCGCCTTGAACGAAGCCGGTCCTGGAGAGACCGTGCAACTTAAGCCGGGCCGGTACGAGGAAGTATCAATGCGCAAGATCGCGGGAGCTGAGGACCAACCTATCAAAATCACCTCAATCGATCCCATGGAACCTGCACGAATAGGGAACATGCGTCTGCACGAGGCGGCCCACATTGTTTTGGACAAGTTAGTCTTCGACTACGAATTTTCCGCTGGAGATAAAATACATCTACGGCCTTTCCAAATTACCAACAGTCAAGACATCGTCGTACGAAACTCGCTCTTCGACGGCGACGTGGCTCATGGGGTATCGGAAAACTCCGACGGCTTCGCGTACACCTTTGGGCTGGGAGTTCGGCAGGTCGACGGACTTACCGTAGAGAACAACGAGATCCACACCTTTTTCCGTGGGATCGTTATCTCAAGCAGCCAGAATATCCTGATCAAGAACAACGATGTTCACTCTTTACGAATGGACGGCATGAATTTTTCTGAAGTTCAGGACGTACGCATTGAGGGGAACCATATACACGACTTCGACAGGTCTCCTGATACCAGGGATCACGCCGACATGATCCAATTTTGGACCAACCGAACTAAGAAGCCTACTGAAAATGTGACAATTCATGGCAATGTGCTTAACTCGGAAGACGGCCTTTTCACCCAGTCGATCTTTATGCGAAACGACTTGGTGGACCGTGGTCTAGCGGGGGAAGAGATGTTTTACCGCAATCTCGTGATCGAAGATAACGTTATTATAAACGCCCACCTTCATGGAATCTCAATCGGAGAAGCTAATGGCGTCAAGATCGAAAATAATTCAGTAATCCGAAATGCCGAGTCTGAAGGAAAACGTAACAATATTTCTCTTTATGACCCACGTATTTCAGTATCTAAAACCTCAAAGAACGTTCGTATTGTCAACAATGTTGTATCCCGAATTTCTGGGTTCGAACGTCAGAGTGACTGGGAAGCGCATAACAACTTTATGATTCAAGACCGCCACCAACTTCAGCCAGGCTACTACGGCAACGTTTTTGCAAACGCCCTCAAAGGTGATCCAGGAGAACTCTCCTCTTTCTTTCCAAAGAAAGGTGGGCCTCTCGACGGAGCCCCGTACGGGGCATCACTTCTACATCGTTAAAGAAACTTAAGCTTTACTGCTTTAAAAGATAGTTTGTCCATAAGCCTCAAACTAGAACCGTTAGAAAATACAACGATCTATTAAAAATAATTTTGAGGATCTTGAGGTAACAACGGGGAAAATAATGATCGATCGGCTCGAATCAACTGGAAATACAAACGATATTGCATCGTTAAGTCGTACAGCGCTACCGACCATAGTAGTCATGTATCTTTTTTGTGTGGTAGTCCCAATAACTTTTTATGTGGGCCCGCTTATGATGACAACGCTTCGCGTTGTAGCTATCATTGTTGTGATTCCTTTAGCCGTTAACTTATTAAGGGGGAAGTACGGCCGAATAATAATAACTGATATTCTGTTTTTTGCGCATCTATTTTGGGTTGCTATATCATTTCTTGTAAACAATCCTGACCGTATGATTGAGCAGGTAGGCTCCAACGGAATTGAGTTCTTAGGCGGATACCTGATAGGAAGAGCTTATATACGTTCAGCAGAAAGTTTTGCAGCGCTTTGTCGATTTCTCATTTTGCTAGTAATTTCTTCACTTCCTCTTGCGCTTTACGAAGCAGAATCAGGAAGGCCACTTGTTGTCGAGTACATTCGCAATATACCTGGCTTAACTAGTGTATCTATTATAACTAAAGAACAAAGAATGGGACTTGAGCGAGTACAATCTACGTTTGCTCACCCAATACATTTTGGGTTGTTTTGTTCAGTAGCTTTTTCTCTGGCGTTTGTTGCTATGCAAGGTCTGATTAGCGATATGAAGCGCTACATTACTAGCGCGCTAGTTTTGTTCACTGGTATCTTGGCTCTATCAAGTGGCGCGCTATTAGCTTTAGTTATGCAAATTGGCTTGATTGGATGGTACCTAATTTTTCGAAACACACCAAACCGATGGTGGATTCTATTTGGATTAGGTGTTTTCAGCTATATTGTGATCGATATCCTATCAAACCGTACGCCGCTTGAAGTGTTTATGAGCTATGCAACGTTCTCAGCTCACAACGCCTACTGGCGTAGCATAATATTCGAATGGGGATTTGCAAACATAGTTGGAAGTGCCGAAAAGGGAATCGAAGGAAGCCCGCTCTTTGGAATTGGCTTAGATGACTGGATTCGCCCTAGCTATATGTACTCTGGCAGCATGGATAATTTTTGGCTAGTTATGGGTGTCCGTTACGGCTTGCCTGGATTTTTTACACTGGCTATTGGATACCTACTAGTGATTGCAAAAGTAATGAATCGAGATTTCTCTAATAGTCTTGTACTAACGCAATTCAGGCGCGCTTGGGTGTTTACTTTTCTAGGACTTACATTCACGCTTTGCACTGTCCATGTATGGACTAATATCTATTCTTTTGTGACCTTCATGTTCGGATCGGGGGTGTGGCTAATCACTGCTGAAGCCCGCGAGAACCCTAAAGAATACGAAGATACGGAAAAAGATCGCAGACGAAAATCTAATTTCACGCGATTTTCCCGCTCAGGCAAGCGTGACACCCCTGGACCTCTCACTCATGCGAGAGGCACCCTTCCCATGTCTAGCAACCGTCGGGTGAAACAGTCTGCCTGAAGAAGCAAAGTAGATCACCGATTGCGCGTTGCCAAGCGGGGATATGCCGATCTACTTCGCTGAAATCCGCCGGTTTTTTCGAAATGTCTTGAATGAGCCAGTGTTTCTTGGCTTCCAAGTTCCCAACACAGCGGCTCACTTCCTTCACCGGTGTAGATCAAACGATAAGAAACGACGTGACAAGCATGAAAAATCCAAACATGTATTTTGCCCTGACGGTTCCATTCTGCTCATTTTATTCGGCAAGATGGTGAGGGAGACCAGACTAAGCTTTAGTGGCAATTACTGGTTCTCGGGGAACGTTCCAGTCAAGTCGACCTAATTAGTCCATCATGCGCGCTTACAACTAAGGAATGCTACTATGACGTCCGAAGACATAGTCTTGTCCTCTAGATATCCAACCATCTTGACGGATGAAGGCCCATCCAGACAGGTGAAGAACGATCCGGTCGATGGCATCTTCGGTGTTGAAGATTTTCTCATTGAATTCGATTCCACTTCGATTGGTAAAAAGGAATTCGGAACAATATTTCATGTCGGATCCGACTTGTCGGCTTCCGTCGATGCGTCTGGCGAACTTATTGTTCGAGCCAATACTGAGGCTGGCGGTATCGAGTTGCGAACCTCCGGTGCCGATATGAGCGACGCCAAACCACATCAGGTAGAGATCAGCTACTCCGAGGGTCGATTGGTTGTAAGCATCGATGGCGAGAGAATGGGGATGACTGAAATGTCACCCCTGTCCTCTACCTCGGAAGGCAATGGCTTCGAACTTGGTGGTACAACCAACAATAATTTCGCTTCTAAGATCGGGTCACTGAGTATTTCAGCGACCTCGACCCAGTCAGAAAACAAAGCCGATAGCGACACCGACGTGAAAGAAGGAGGCGCATCGCAAGAAGGGAACGGACAGGTGCCGGAAGGATCTGGATCTGGGCCGGAGACCGGAAGTGAAGAACCCGTCTCGGATACCGACGACGAAGAGCCTGCTTTCGAAATTGGAGACGAAATCCCGGCCTCGGAAGGTGGAACATGGGAACCTGCCCCAGGTGGAGAACCCGAAGTTCCCACGCCGAGTGGAGAAGCAGATATCCCCGGGATAGACGGCATTCGGGTCTCAACCAGCGCGGATCTCTATAGTGCCTTAGCCGAAACTAAAGGTGGCGAAACGATCCTGTTGGAAGGGGGCGACTACGGAGCGTTTAAGCTGAACGTAAGATCAAAGTTCGACTATGCTTTTTCCTCCGAGGTCACGATTGCATCTGCCGACCGCTCAAACCCGGCGACCTTCTCCGAACTCAATATTCGCAACGCCACTAATCTTAGTTTCGACGGCATTACTTTCGACTACTCTTTTCAGGAGAACGACGCGCGTTTCGTTCGACCCTTCGTTATCAGCGGGGGCGAAAACATATCTGTGCGCAACTCCGTGTTCGACGGTGATTTGGCACAAGGTGTATCCTCAGTTGACGATGGTCATGGCTGGGGGACCGGGTTGTCGGTTCGCGACACCAAAGGCGTCAGTATTGTGAACACGGAATTCTTTGAGTTCTGGAGAGGCGCGGTCTTGAACGACATCGACGACCTGACCGTCCGCGATAATGAACTATATTCCCTTCGCACGGACGGTCTAAATATAGCTGCTGTTCAGGACGCGGTGATCGAGGGAAACTACATCCATGATTTCGATACTGCCAAGGGGTCGAACGATCACCGTGACATGATTCAGCTCTGGACGAACGGAACCGACCGGCCTTCGACTGATATCATCATTCGCAGCAACACGCTTGATATTGGTACAGGAGATGAGAGCCAGTCGCTTTTTATACGAAACGAAGAAGTCGATAATGGGCGAGCTGGGTACGAGATGTATTATCGCGACATTACGATCGAGGATAATGTGATCGTAAACGGCCACCGCCACGGTATTTCAGTAGGCGAGACGGATGGTCTCATCATCCGAGGAAATAGCGTACTGCATGCCGACGGCCGAATTCCTGACGGCGCGGATAGTCCGGTCGAGATCCCGCGTATTGATATCAACTCGGCATCACGAAACGTCACGATTGAAGACAACCTTACGTCCGGGGTCGGTGCCGGTTCCGGCGCCGATTGGACGATTTCCAACAACGTCAGGGTTCAGGATCAAGACCCGAACGCACCCGGCTATTACGGCGACGTCTTCCTCTCTTCCTCGACCCAACCCGACGACGGCGCGCACCTGTTCGTCGCTAGACCGGGCGGCTTGGCTGACCAATCCGGCGCCGGCGCATCCGAGACCTTTGCTCCAGCCGAGGGATTGCGGCCCGGGTTTCACATCGTCTCCGTCGAAAAGGACGCAAGCGCACGGATCTTCGACGCCTCCCACACCTTGCTCGACGGAACGCCCGTCGGCGACCAGGTCAAGTTCGAGTGGCGGTTCTCAGACGGCACGACGGTCACGGACCGGACCTTCGCCGCGGTTTTCGAGGATGGCGGCCAGAACGGCGTCGAACTGACAGTGACGCTACCCGACGGGACCGAAGAAAGCGTGACGCACGATTTCGACGTGACCGGTCCGGAGGTTCTGCGGTCCGGCCCGGGGACTGGGCTGATCGTTGGCGGAAACGAGGAAATCGACCTCGACGGGTTCAGAGACGGCGGCATAGATATCGGAGGGCCCGGGGCCGCGGCGGAGATCCCCCGCGATCACGTGGTCGACCTGATCGGCGCGGAAGAGTTCTCATTCGACTTCACGGTCAACGGAAATTCCGGAGACACGGGCGGTGGTCTTTTCCGCGTTGGGACAGCTCTGATTGCCTCCGTCCGAAAAGACGGGGACATCCTGATCCGGGCCGAGACAGAGGACGGGGACATCCGGTTCGAGACGTCCGGCCCAGCGGTGAACGACGGAAACCCCCACGACGTGGAACTCGACCTTTTCGGCGGCGTGTTGACGGTCGCCATCGACGGGCAATTGGCAGGACAGATCGACATGGCGCCCATCTTCGACAAGAGCGGCCACGGCCTCTACCTTGGCAATCCGTGGGGCGGGAACTTCGAGAGCGTTCTGTCCGATTTCGAGATCACGGTCTCCGCCTCGGATTTCAACACGACCGAGACCGGAGGCGTTCCGGAACTCTCTTCCTTCGATCCCCTTATCCTAGCTTGATGGGGGCTGGCCCCCTGGGCATGAGGAATTTAAAACCCGGACTATGAAAAGCGATACACCCCCTCCGTCCGAGCGCCTCGGCGTCGTCGTCGTCACCTACGACGCGTGCGACGTTATCCTGGACTGCCTCGAGAGCCTCTTGGGCTCTCGGGGCGTTCAACTCGGAATCGTCATCGTCGACAACGGCTCTACGGATGGCACACCAGACCTGATCCGCAAGTGGGCCGCCACAGGGCGGGATGCCCCGTCCGAAGAAGGGCCGGTCACAATCGACCCGGCAGCTCCCCTGTCGCTAACCGAAACAATCGAGGAAATGGCGCAGGCGCCCGGCCATTCGGTGCATCTGATAGAGACCGGGCGTAACACGGGCTTTGCCGGTGGCGTGAATGTCGGGCTCGCCGCACTGGCTCGGATCAAGGGCATCGACCGCTTCTGGATTCTCAACCCCGACAGCGTAGTCCCTCCTGATACGGCACATGCCTTCGCTACCTGCCCCGCCCCCGCGGGCGGCTTCTCCCTCATGGGGGGACGGGTCCTCTACTACGACCGGCCGGACATGATCCAGATTGATGGCGGCATCATCAACTGGCGAACGGGAATAACTAGTAATAAAAATTTTCGAAAATCCCATGCCGCGACACCCCCTATAGACCCATTATCAATAGATTTTATCACCGGAGCGAGTATGGTCGCATCGCGCCAATTCTACGAGAAGCATGGCGGTTTGGAAGAAGGTTATTTTTTATACTACGAAGAAGTGGATTGGGCTTTACAGCGCGGTAGTTTGCCACTTTCTTATTGTTCAAAAGCCATCGTATATCATAGAGCTGGAACTTCTATAGGATCTCAAACACATTCTCGCCCACCCTCCCCATTCTCACTCTACTTCAAACATAGATCCAGAATTCTTTTTCTTAAAAAATTTTCCCCCGGTAGCTTACCTATGGCACAGCTTTACTCCTTTGCCAAAGCGGGACACTATGTTCTTCAACGATATTCGTCCGGTGCAAAAGGACTTTTAGAGGGTTCTTTCGGACGCCCCCCTCCCAGCTATATAAACGATCGTATAGGCCGCATCGATACACCTAGGGTTAGGACCCGTTGATTGCGGGCGATGCTCGTGCTTCAGGCTCCGCGAAGAAATCACATGCATAAACAAATTGTTTTGGCTGCGCCTGAGGTACCCCCCGTCGCTCATCCACCTGGGACCGGAATTGCGGGTGAGATTTGCGCGGTTGCGCGACGTGGGCAATGGCCATCGGCGCGGAGCTATCCATCGAGCGTAGCATTGATGGCCATTGCGATTTCAGGGAGGCCGCGTAGGTGGCCGGGGTCATGTATCCAAGCGATGAGTGCGGTCGCGCTGTGTTGAGGTCGGCGCGCTAGGTGTCACATCCCGCGTGATTATACGGTCGTTTCTTGAAGAGGTCCGGCCTTTGTCGCTGCCAGTCCTTGAGGG
>CANMTR010000059.1 GCA_947500825.1 uncultured Paracoccaceae bacterium
TTGGCTGTCCCGGATCCTGGCGCGCAAGCCCAGGATGCTGGCGGCGATCGCATTGGCGAACAAGATGGGCCGTATGGACTGGGCCATGATCAGCAAGGGCGAAGAGTTTCGGGGTGGCCCGATGATGATGTCGACCTGACAGGGTCGTCGGGACACCTCGGAAGTGCGGGAAAGGCTGAAGCTCGTATGAAATCGATCGGAAAGATCGGGGATCAGGAAAACCAGTGCCACACGGAGAGCCTCGAGCTCGTTTTGATGATTTGATCCTGACCCGCGGATCCCATACCGGCCACTGGGCACAGCGCCCGAAGAAAAGGCCTGACACATGGATGCATTCGATCGCATGATGGATACGGCGATGGCGACATACCGCAAAAACCGGGGCTACCCACACATGGTGTGACCGCCCCCGGCAGGACGGCTCTTAGGTCGATATGGCGGCTCGGCTTCGACCTGGTCCGCAGGATCGCCGCCAGAGCCGCCGGCTGGCTCTGCGTCGGCAACCGGCATCGCGCCATGCGCACGGCCGTTTCCGCAGCCACGGCGACGGGTCGCATACGGCGGTACATGTCGATGAACCGGACGCGGCCTCGCCACGGCGCGTGATACGGGCGATGGACTGGCTCCGGCCGCGCCTCGCCGATGGGGTGCGGTCCCGTGTGCCTCGCGACGGTGCCAGGCGCCGCGTCCTTTCGGTGTTGACGGGCGGCGTCGCCACGACCTCTGATGCTTGCATGTACATGACGGAAAATCCTGCCGTCGATGGAGCCGGGGGATGACGGTGCCTCCGCGCGACCGGACGAGGCGCGTCACGCTGCTTGACGTCGCGCAGGCGGCCGGCGTCTCGAGGGCCACGGCGTCTCTGGTCGTGCGCCGCAGCCCGCTCGTCGGACAGGCCACGCGGGACCGGGTAAAAGCCGCGATCCGCGACCTGGGTTACGTCTATGACGTCGGCGCGGCGAGGCTTCGGGAAGGCCGCAGCCGCACCGTGGGTGTTGTGCTGCCGAACCTGAGCAATCCGTTCTTTGCCGACATGCTCACCGGGATCGAGGCGGTGCTCGACGCCGAGGACATGGCCGTCATGGTCGCCAATAGCCGCGATTCCCCCGCCAAGCAGGACGTCTTCGCTAAGCGCATGCGCGAGCACGACGTGGCAGGGATCATTCTGTGCGCCGCGACCGATACGCCGGATACGTTCCTCAACCGTGCGAGGGGCTGGGGAATGCCGGCGGTCCAAGCGCTGCGCCGGATCTCCGAGGGTACCGATTACGCGGGCACCGATTACGCCGGAGGGATGCGGCAGGTCGTGCGCCACTTCGCCGGTCTGGGCCATCGCCGCATCGCCTTCGTCGCCGGTGACAGGGACCATTCCGCCCTTCGCGAACGGCTTTCCGGTTTCGCCCTCGGGGCGGAGCTCGGCCTCGAGACCGAGGTGGCCGCGATTCCGCTGACCCATGCCTGCGGCCGGGCAGTCGCATCCGACCTGTGGACGGGGTTCGGCCCGCCGACGGCGATCGTGTGCTTCAACGACGTTGTCGCGCTGGGGCTCCTGAAGGGGCTGCGCGACCTCGGCCTGCGCGTGGGGAGGGACGTGTCCGTGGCGGGGTTCGACGACGTACCCGAAGCGGCGCTCGCCTACCCGGCCCTGACGAGCGTGGAGACACGTCCCACGGCGATCGGCGAGGCCGCAGCGGGCCTGCTCCTGTACCGGCTGGGCAACCCCGACGCCCCGGCACGCACGGTCGTGGAGGGTGCGGACCTGGTCGTGCGCGAGTCCTCCGGGCCGCCCGAGACCGCCGAGAGAGTGGCGTTGACATAGCGTTCGAGGCCCTCTTAGATCGATCCAACACGTCAAAATCGGCGCCGCCGTATCGCCCGCGGGCGCTGGCTGCGGCTCCGGGGGTGCGAGACGGGAGGGATCGGTGAACTACGACTTCGATTTCGCGCCCGTCTTCGCGCGCTGGCCCGATCTGCTGAGCGGGGCATGGGTGACTCTTCAGCTTTCGTTTGGGGCGATGGCTATCGGCCTCGTCGTCGCCGTGCTGGGAGTCTGGGGACGGACAGCGGGACCGAAGCCGCTACAATGGCTGATTGCCGCCTATGTGGAGATCATACGCAACACGCCGTTCATCGTGCAGATCTTCTTCATCTTCTTCGGCCTGCCCTCCCTCGGCATCCGTTTCTCCCCGAACGCCGCCGCTCTGGTCGCGCTGGTCATCAACGTGACGGCCTACGCGATCGAGATCCTGCGCGCCGGGATCGAGGCGATCCCGAAGGGGCAGACGGAGGCCGGCACCGCTCTCGCGATGTCCCGCCTGCAGATCTTTCGACACGTGGTCTTCATGCCGGCGCTCAGGACGGTCTATCCGGCGCTGACGAGCCAGTTCATCTTCCTTTTTCTCAGCACGAGCGTGGTATCGGTAATCTCGGCCAACGACCTGACCGCGACGGGCAACGACATCAACGCGCAGACCTTCGCTAGCTTCGAAATCTACCTCGTCATCACGGTGATCTACCTCGTGATGTCGCTCGGGTTCTCGGCCCTCTTCGCCACGATCCACCGGATCGCCTTCTCCTACCCTCTGAGCCGGTAGGGGGCGCCATGATCCGCGAATTTGGAACTGGCGAAATCACCTTCATCCTTCTCGCCGTGCGCTGGACCCTTGTCCTTTCTGCGATCGCCTTCGCGGGAGGGGCAGTGGGCGGCCTACTGGTCGCCATGGCGCGGATCTCGCCGAACAGATGGCTGGCGGGGTCGGCGATGGTCTTCATACGCTTCTTTCAGGGCACGCCGCCACTGATGCAGCTGTTCTTGGTGTTCTTCGGCATCACGATCTTCGGGATCGACGTGGCGCCCCTGACGGCAGCGGCTATCGCACTGACGCTCCATGCGAGTGCCTTCCTGGGCGAGATCTGGCGAGGCTGCATCCAGGCGGTTCCGAGCGGACAGACGGAGGCGTCCTGGGCGCTCGGGCTGCGCTACGGTATGCGGATGCGCCACATCGTCCTGCCCCAGGCGGCCCGGATCGCCGTGGCGCCCACGGTGGGGTTTTTGGTGCAGCTCATCAAAGTGACCTCGCTCGCCTCGATCATCGGCTTCGTGGAACTGACGCGCGCGGGGCAGATCATCAACAACGCGACCTACGAGCCCTTCCTGGTCTTCGGGCTGGTAGCGCTGGTCTACTTCGCAATCTGCTGGCCGCTCTCGCTAGTCGCGCGCCGCATGGAGCGCCGTTTTGCTAGGATCGCGGCACGGTGACATCGAACCGGGAACATAATGGAGGATGACCCGATGAAGCAGAACTCAATCCAGATGACGCTAACGGCTGCCGGGCTTTGCCTGGGACTGAGCAGCGCTGCTGCAGCCCAGACCACACCGGAGGCAATCCAAGAGCGCGGCACCGTAAATATAGGCATGCTCGTGGACTTCCCGCCGTTCGGGATCATTAACCAGCAAGGGGAACCCGATGGCTACGATGCCGACGTGGCGAAGCTGCTGGCCGAGGACATGGGCGTCGAGGTGAACCTCGTGGCGGTGACGGGTCCGAACCGCATCCCCTACCTCCTGAGCAACCGCGTCGACCTGGAGGTGGCCTCGCTGGGGATCACGCCGGAGCGCGCGGAGCGCGTCGACTACTCTGCCCCCTATGCGGGCATCAGCATTTCGCTCTACGGCGAGACGGGTCTCGACATCTCCGAACCCTCCGGCCTCTCCGGGCAGACGATCGGAGTCGCGCGCGCCAGCACCCAGGACAACGCCCTGACCGCCGTGGCCCCCGACGACGCGACCATCCAGCGCTTCGACGACGACGCCTCCGCCGTCCAGGCCCTGATCTCGGGGCAGGTTCCGCTGATCGGCGCCTCGAACACGGTCATCGCCGAACTGGAGGGCATGGCGCCCGAAAGGTTCGACACCAAGTTCGACCTGGCCCGGCAGATGCAGGGTATCGCGGTGCACCCCGAGTCTGACGAGTTGACCGCGTATCTCGACGACTTCCTGGCGCGGGCGAAGGAGAACGGCGAACTGAACGCCATCCACGAGGAATGGCTCGACGCGCCCCTGCCGGACTTCGTGACGACCACGTCCAGCGCGCAGGAGGCGCTCGACTACTACGCCAACCCGCAGCAATCCGGCGAGAGCCCGGAGTGAGCGACGGAGGCGGATCGCGAGACGCGCCGTCGGCCGTGCGCATGGAGGGTGTCGGCAAGTGGTTCGGCACCTTCCAGGCGCTCACGGACATCGACCTCGACGTGGCGCAGGGGGAGCGGATCGTCATCTGTGGCCCGTCCGGGTCGGGCAAGTCGACGCTGATCCGGTGCATGAACCGGTTGGAGCCCGCGCAGCGGGGAAAGATTTTCGTGGACGGGATCGAGCTGACCGCCGGCCCGAAGAACGTGGAGAAGGTCCGCCGCGAGGTCGGCATGGTCTTCCAGCAGTTCAACCTCTTTCCCCATATGACGGTCATGGAGAACTGCGCGATCGCCCCGCGCAAGGTTCGCGGCGTGGACCGGGTCGAGGCGGAGAGGCGCGCGCGCCACTACCTGGAACGTGTGCGGATTCCCGAGCAGGCGGAGAAGTATCCCGCCGAACTGTCGGGCGGCCAGCAGCAGCGCGTCGCCATCGCGCGGGCGTTGTGCATGAACCCCAAGCTCATGCTCTTCGACGAGCCGACGTCGGCGCTCGACCCCGAGATGGTCAAGGAGGTGCTCGACACCATGATCGACCTGGCGCAGGAAGGGATGACGATGCTGGTCGTCACCCACGAGATGGGCTTCGCCCGCCGGGTCGCAGATCGCGTGATCTTCATGGATCGCGGCGAGATCGTCGAGACGGCGCCGCCCGACAGGTTCTTTGATGCGCCCGAACACAAGCGGACCAGGGCGTTCCTGGGGCAGATCAGCCACTGAACGACGGCACGAGGGAGAAGTCCATGGCGAACGAGGCACCACGCGTCGGCATCGTCGGCGCCGGGATCATGGGAACGGCGATTGCGGGGCGGCTCCTGTCCGTCGGTTGCCCGGTCACGGTGGCGAACCGCTCGCCCGAAAAGCTCTGGCCGCTGGCCGAAAGGGGCGCTGTCACCGTCGAAACGCCGGCCGAGGCGGCGCGGGGCGCGGAATTCGTGATCCTGTGCCTGACCTACGCCGACGTGGTCGAGGCGGCCGTCTTCAGCCCGGGCGGCGTGGCGGAGGGCCTGGACGGGGACGCCCTGCTCATCGACATGTCGTCCATCGACCCCGGCGCCACGAGGCACATGTCGGCGCGCCTGCGGGACCGGACAGGAGCCGGCTGGATCGATTGCCCGCTCTCGGGCGGCGCGCCCGGCGCGCGAGAAGGCCGCCTGACGGTCATGGCGGGCGGCGAGGCTGCGGAGGTGGAGCGCGGCCGGAAGGTGATGGACCACCTATGCGCCAACTACTCGCACATGGGCCCGCCGGGCGCGGGGCAGGCCACGAAGCTGATCAACCAGCTCTTCTGCGGCCTCCTGTTCCAGGGGGTCGCCGAGGCGGTGGTGGTGGCCGAGGATGCAGGGATCGACGCCGCCCGCATTCCCGCCGCGCTGGCGGGCGGCCGCGGCGATTCCGCGATTCTGCAGGAATACATGGGCAAGTTCGCCGCGCGCGATCACGAGCCCACGGGGCGGATCGAGAACATGATGAAGGACCTTGAGACGCTGCAGCGCTTCGCAGGGTCCGCCCGCACGCCCCTGCCCCTGACCTCCGCCGTGACCGAGATCCACCGCATCCTGATGCGGATGGGTCTGGGCGCGGCCGACATGTCCGAGATGATCCGACTCGTGGAACGGCGGACGCCGGACTGAGCGTTCCCCGCTACCGACAGAAGATCCCCAAGAGTTGAAGGATGCCATGTCCAAGCCCGATTGCCTGCTGATGAGCCCGATTAACGATCACCTCCAGGCCCGACTGGAGGAGATTGTCACCGTCCATCGCTACTGGGAGGCGGAGGAGGCCGTGGCGATGCTGGCCCAGCTGGCCCCAACGGCGCGCAGTGTGGTGACCGGCGGCGGGACGGGTTGCCCGGCGGAGGTCATCCAGGCGCTGCCGAACCTGGAGATCATCGCGTCCTTCGGGGTGGGGTACGACGCGATCGACGTGGACGCGGCGCGGGCGGCGGGCGTGCGGGTGACGAACACGCCGGACGTGCTCAACGACTGCGTGGCCGAGGTTGCGCTGGCGCTGATGCTTGGGCTTTGCCATCTTGTCCCGCAATCCGACCGCTACGTTCGGGAGGGGCGGTGGGAGCGGGAGGGGAACATGCCCCTGACCGCAGAGCTGACCGGACGCCGCGTCGGCATCCTGGGGCTGGGGCGCATCGGCAAGGCGATCGCGACCAGGCTACAGGCGATGAAGATGCGGGTGGTCTATCACGGACGGACGGAGCAGGCGGATGAACCCTATGCCTACTACGCCGATCCGGAGGCCATGGCGCGAGACGTGGACTGGATGGTCCTCGCCGCCCCTGGCACCGGCGAGACTGAAGGCATCGTGAGCCGCCGCGTGATGGAAGCGCTCGGGCCGCAGGGGTGTCTCGTCAACGTCTCCCGCGGCTCACTGGTGGCCGAGGCGGCATTGATCGAGCTTTTGGAGGAGGGCGCGCTCGGGGGCGCCGCGCTGGACGTCTTTGCGGACGAACCGCGCGTTCCCGAGCGGCTGCGCGGGCTGGATAATGTCGTGCTCATGCCCCACCAGGGCAGCGCCAGCCACAAGACTCGACGCGCGATGGGCGATCTGGTGGTCGCCAACCTCCAGGCGCAGATGCGGGGCGATCCGCTGCTCACCCCGGTGGTCTGAGGACCCCGTGCCCCGGCCCCGCCTCGCGAAGCCGCCGCGGGCGGATGCCGGCCTGGGCGTTGCGCGAGGGGAGCGCCGCGCCCGAGGCCCCTACCCCGGCTTTCCCCTCCGTTGGCCTTGTCACCTGAAGACAACGACCTGCCGGATCGCGTCGCCGGCGGCGAGCCGTTCGAACCTTTCGTTGATCTCGTCCGGGGAAATTCGGTGGGTGGTCAGCCATTCGATGGGCATGGCGCCGGTCTCCGTCAAGCAGACTTGTTGCGCTAATCGGCTTCGAGTCAAACGATCCCATTCCCCAGCTGGCTTCAGGCAACGGCTATGATCTCGGCCTTTCCGAGGGCCAGGCAGTGGGTCATGATGGCGATGCGGATCGGGATTTCGGCAGTCTGGTGGCCGGGATCGCGTGACATGATCCGCTCCCCGAAGAGCTTCAGCCGGTTCATCTGAGCCTCGATACGACTTCGGGCATGATGGCCGGCCCACTTCTTCCAAAGCGCCCGATCCAGACATCGCGTTGCGCGAAGGATCTCGTTTCGTGAGAGCGCGGCAAGGCAGTCGGACTTCCAGGCACGACCGTTTCGGCGGATGGGGAGTGAGGGCATGACTGCCATCGGTCTGAAGGAATTCCCAACGGTTCGGCATCGCGCTCTATGATTGCGGCGTGACGACGGCGCGTGTCATAGGCGCGGTCTGCCGTGACCGCCTCGATCTCCTCGGTGTCCGGGATCTGCGACGACACCTCAGGCAGCAACGGACTGTCGCCTTGCCGACTGGAGGTGAATTCCACCGTGCGGATGTCGCCCGTTGCGGTGTCCGTCGCCAGATACACTTTGCGCCACGCGCGCCGCCGCGCAGCCCCATGCTTGCGGGCAAGCCGTTCACCGTCACCGCGGAACGGATGCCATTCGGCATCGTCCTCGTACCGATGGCGGTCGATGCCTCATTGTCGATCGACAGTTTCAGGGACCGGTCGGAGCATCGATACGGGATCTGCACGGCAATCTTTGCCTGACGGCGGCACAGGGTCGAATGGTCCGGAACCTGCCAGTCGAGGCCGGCCATCTCGATCAGGCTTGCGACAAAGCCAGCAGTCTGACGAAGCAGCAGGCCGAACAAGAGTATCCCTCCGGCGGGAGCCGTCTGGCCGAGAGTGAGATGCCAGTCGTAAATCATGCCCTATGGCATGCTCTAAGAT
>CANMTR010000060.1 GCA_947500825.1 uncultured Paracoccaceae bacterium
GCCTCCGCCCGATCGACATGCGCCTCCCCCAAAACGGACCGCCGTACCGACATCCCCCGATCGTGACCGTCGCTCATATCCGCGGCATTCCCTTGGGGCGTGCGAGGCGCTTTTGGGCGGCGATGCGGAAGGGGGCGTTGGCCTCTCCGTAGCGGTGGTAGCCAGGCGCGCGCTGCACAATCTCGACATAGAGGCCACCGGGAAGGACGCGGGAATACAACTGGAAGAACTCCGAACCCCCGATCTGGTCGTAGAGTATGTCGGCCTCGCGCAGCCGGTCGAGGAGCCCGGGCGGGAGATCGAAGCGTGCCTCAAGGTCGTCGTAATAGTTCTCGGGTATGGGCAGGGGGTCGAAGCCGCGCGCGGCAAGGGCGCGGGCCGTGGCGAAGATATCGTCGGTGGACATGGCGATCTGGTGAACCGACGCGCCGAAGCTGTCGGCCAGGAATCCTCCCGCCAGTGTCCGGTGCGTCTCCGTCGCGTTCAGGGTGACGCGGAAGCCGCCCCGACGGCTGGTCACGTCCTGGGCGCGGATCAGTCCATTGGGGTCGATCACGTCCAGAATCGGCGATTTCTGCATGTCGAAGAGCGACGTGTAGAAGAGCGTCCAGCTCAGCATGTCCTCGTAGCCCATGGTCTGGTCGAGGTGGTCCACATGGGTCAGGCCCGCGTCCGGACCTTCGGGGGGGGCGGGGATGAATTCGTCGGTCCAGACCCGGTCCAGCCCGTTGGTCCCGTCCACGAAATGCAGGACGGACCCTGCGAGGCCGCGGATCGCGGGCAGGCTCAGGACGCCGACGCCGATCTCCTGGTGGAACGGGTCGGCCCCCAGTGCCCGGGCACGAGACAGCGCGTCCTCGCCGGAGGCGACCTCGATACCGATATCGCAGACGCAGGTGCCCCGGGCGTTCCAGGTATGGGCCGCATGCCCCTCCGCCTCGCGGTTGACCACGATTCGGATCTCGCCCTGACGCCAAAGGTCGATCTCCTTGCTTCGATGCCGCCCGGCAAGGTCGAAGCCCAGGGACCGCAGCGATGCGGCAAGATCGTCGGCCTCGTCCCCGCGGGTGGCGATCTCGATGAAGCCGATGCCCTCGGCGGCGACCCGGGCGGGGATCTCGGGAAGCTCCTGGGAGACGCCCGGCTCGGCACGGCGGACGTCGTCCATCAGGGCGACGAGCGAGCGATAGCCGTCCCGTGCAACGGATTGCGGGTCGCTGCCCCGGAAGTGGTCGTTGAAGATCTCGAGGCTGATCGGGCCGGTGTAGCCCGTGGCCATCACCGCGCGCATGAAGCGCTCTACGCCCAGGTCGCCCTCGCCGGGCATGTTGCGAAAGTGACGCGACCAGTAGAGAAGGTCCATCTCGATTGCCGGGGCGTCCGCGAGCTGGACGAAGAAGATGCGATCTCCGGGAATGGACCGGATCGAGTCCGGGTCGAGCTTGCGACCGAGGGAGTGGAAGCTGTCGAGCACGAGACCGACGGAAGGATGATCGGCGCGGCGGACGATTTCCCACGCATCCCTGTGGTCGTTCACGTGCCGCCCCCAGGCGAGCGCCTCGTAGCCCAGCCGCAGGCCGCGTTCCCTTGCAATATCGCCCAGCTCGGCCAAGTCGTCCGCTGCGCGGTCGATACCGCCTAAGGCGCGCGGATGGCACGAGGAGCATATCAGCATCCTGTCAGTGCCGAGGTCGGCCATCGTGTCGAACTTGTGCCGTGCCCGGTCGAAGGCCTTGGACCGCAAAGGTTCGGGCAGGCATTCGAAGTCGCGGAACGGCTGGAACAGGGTGATGTCTAGGCCGTGGTCGCGCACCATCCGCCCCACCTCGCGCGGGCCGCCGTCATGGGCCACGAAATCCTGCTCGAAGATCTCCACCCCGTCGAAGCCGGCCGCGGCGATGGCTGCGAGCTTCTCTTCCAGGGTGCCGGCGACCGTGACGGTGGCAATGGACGTCTTCATGGTCAGAACCCCAGTGCTGTGGGCAGGAAAGTCACAAGACCCGGCACGAAGGTCAGGATCACGAGGACCAGGATCTCGACGAGGAAGAAGGGAACGATCGCCCGCATCATGCGCGTCATGCCGATGCCTGCGATCCCTTCGGCCACGAACAGGCAGAGGCCCAGCGGGGGCGTGATGAGGCCGATCATCAAGTTGAAGATGACGAGGATGCCGAAATGGACCGGATCGACGCCGAGCTCGACGGCGATCGGGTGCATGATCGGCACCAGGACCAGCATCGCCGCGATCCCTTCAAGGATAAGCCCGACGAAGAGGAACAGAAGGATCGTCGCGATCAGGAACGTGGTCTGGCCGTCCACGTTCGCGAGCACCCAGTCCGTCAGCATGTTGGGAACACGGTTGAAGGTCAGCACCCAGTTCGCGGCACCGACTGCTGCGATTATGATCAGGATCGCCGCGCTGTCGGCCATGGATTTGGCGAAGATCCGGGGCAGCGTGCGGGCGCCGATGTTGCGATAGACCAGGACCCCCAAGACCAGTGCGTAGGCTACCGCGAACGCGGCTGCCTCGGTGGGCGTGACGATCCCTAGGAGTATGGCCCCAACCACGAAGACGGGCATGAACAGCGGCAGAATGCCTCCCAAGATCGCGTCCCTGGCGGGTTTCATCTCAATGTCCTCGTCGCCGGCATGGCCGCGATCGACCTTCACCGTCAGCATGACGAAGACGGAGAGGAAGATCGCGAGGAGAACGCCGGGGACCACGCCTGCCAAGAACAGCGCCGGAACCGAAACGCCAGACGCGATGAGCGCGTAGATGATGACGGGGATGGAGGGCGGGATGATCGGTCCGATCACCGACGACGCCGCCGTCAGCGCCGCGGCGAAGTCGCGGGTATAGCCGTGCCGCTCCATCTCGGGAATGAAGACCCTGCCTATGGCGGAGGTGTCGGCGACCGCCGACCCTGACAGCCCCGCGAAAATCACCGAGGCCCAGATGTTGACCAACGCAAGGCCCGCCCGCAGGCGTCCCACGAGCACGTTGCAAAACGCGATAATACGGCTGGTGATGCCGGATTCGTTCATTACCTCTCCCGCCAGGATGAAGAGCGGGATGGCCAGCAGGGGAAACGAATTCAGGCTCGAAAACATTTCGGTCGCGACGAGGCGGAGATCGTAAGGCGCCTCGCCGGTGGCCATGAACCACAGGAGCGCGGCGATGATGGCGAGCGCGATGGGGACGCCCGCGAGCAGGCCAGCGATCAGGATAAAGTAGGTCATGCGCTGCCCTCCCGGATGTCGGCAAGCCGTTCGCAGAAGCGGATTGCCGCGGAGATCGTGAGCAGCACGCCGCCGAAGGCGATTGCGAATTGCCAGGGTCCCATGCGGCCCAGCCATTCGAGGATAGGCAGGCCCGTCGCCTGCGCCCAAGAATCTGCGAGCGAAGAGAGGCCGGAGGCGTCCCGATCGGCCCGTCGGACCCCGAAGAGGATGCCCGACCATGCCAGAGCGACCCCCGTGGCCACTGTCACGGCATCGACCCCGGCAAACAGCAGGCGTCGTGTTCGTTGCGAAAGGGCGTCGGTCAGGACCGAGAAACGGATATTTGCATCCGTCAGGTAGGCGAGGGCGAAGCCGAACATCACTCCGTAAATGGTAAGATAGATCGACAGCTCCTCGCCCCACGCGACAGCCTCGCCGAAGAGATACCGGCGGCTCGCATTGCCGAAGATGACGAGGAACACCAGCGCCATGCACAATCCGGCCCCGAAGGCGCAGAAACGTCGCATCGCTGTGGAGACAAGGGCCATTTCGACCTCCGGTTTGTGAGTGCGGGAGGTCGCGAGCGCGGGATGGACCGCGCTCGCAACACGGGTCAGTTGCCGCTGTCCCCGGTCGCGCCGGAGGCCGGGTCGCTGGCCTCGCTGACGGCTTGCTGGAGCTGGTCGATCCACTGGGCATCATCGCCGAGCTCGTCGCGCAGGTACTCGACCACCGCAGGCTGGGCGGCGTCCGCGAAGGCTTGGATTTCATCCGCGGTGGGCGAGTAGACTTGCATGCCCTCGTCCTGGACTGCGGTGACGCCCTGGGCGGTGGTCCATTGCTGGATCGCGCGGCCCATGGTCGATGCGACCTTCGCCGCGTCCTCCACGACCTCCTGCTGGGCGGAATCGAGGGATTGGAAAAACTCGTCGGACATCAGGTAGAAGTCCGTGCCATAGACGTGTCCGTCGAGCGTCATGTACTGCTGCAGAGTATGCAGGCCGTTGTTATAGATGACGCCAACTGGGTTCTCCTGTCCATCCACGACGCCCGTCGACAGGGCATTGGGCAACTCCGTCCAGGCGATTGGGGTCGGCTCACCGCCGAGCGCCTCGACCATCTCGATGTAGAGAGGCAGCTCCTGGACCCGGAATTTTAGCCCCGCCATATCCTCGGGCGTGCGGATTTCGCGTTCGGAATTGGTGAAGTTCCGGAACCCGGTCTCGCCGTAGGCCAGGGTTTTCAACCCGGTCTCTTCCAGGCAATGCTGCGCCAGCGCGTCGCCGAACGGACCGTCGAGGACTTTCCAGGCGAGGGGGGCCGACGAGAACGTGTAGGGGATGTCGAGCACCGAGGCCGCCGGGCAGGCCTGGGACATGGCGCCGGAGACGAGAACCATCTGGGTGAGGCCGTCCTGAGCCTGGCTGACGAGCTCGGTTTCGTCACCCAGGGCGCCGGCGGGGAAGATCTCGACCGTCATCTCGGACTGGCCCTCCACGATCTCCTTGAAGATCTGCGCCGCGGCGCCCTTTTTGGAGTTCTGCCAATCGTCGGGATCCACATGGGCCAGGCGGATGGTCTGGGCCTGCGCCCCCGCGCAGAGGGCGAATGTAGCCGCCGTGGAGACGGCGAGGGTTCTGACAGCGATACGCATGTGGATCCTCCCTAGATCGTGCGTCATCTGTCGAAAGTGTCGAAGGTGGCCTTCATCCGGGCGGGGCTGGCGGCCCTGCCGGTGAAGAGTTCGAAGGCGCGGACCGCCTGGAACACGGCCATCCCAGAACCGGGAAGAACCCGGCAGCCCTTGGCGCGGGCGGCAGCCAGGAAGGCGGTCTCGAGCGGGAAATAGACGATGTCGGCGACCCATTGGCCGGGCAACAGGAGGTCGGGATCGACGGCCGAGCCGGGCAGCTTGGCCATACCCATGGGCGTGGCGTTGACCACGCCGTCGGGGCGATCGTCACCTATGAGCGCCTCCGCGGTGTGCGCGACTTCAGCCTCGGTTCCGGGTCGATTGCGCTGAACCTGTTCGGCCAATCTCGCGGCGCGGTCAGCATCGCTGTCGAGGATCGACAGGCGCCCAATGCCGCAATCGGCGAGGGCATGGGCGACTGCGACGCCGGCGCCCCCGGCGCCTGCGAGCAGCGCGTGGCCAGTGGCTACACCCTCCAGATTGTGGCGAAAGCTTTCGGCGAAGCCCCATAGGTCGGTATTGTGGCCGATCCTGCGCCCCTCGCGAAGGACAACAGTATTAACAGCCCCGACCGCGCGAGCGTTGTCGGATAGTTCGTCGAGGTGCTCGATGGCCTCGATCTTGAAGGGGTAGGTGATATTGAGGCCATCAAATCCGCCGAGTTCGGCCGCACGGAGCATCTCGGCAAGAGTAGCATCGGCCCGGAACGGCTCGTCCATGTCGAGGATCCGGTAGGTGCCGCCGAACCCCTGGTGCCGCGCTTCCTCGGCGTGCATCGCGGGCGTCCGCGACAACAGGATGCCGCGGCCGATCAGACCAGCGAGTAGCGGTGAGGCGAGCGGCTCCTCCGGCATCGGTTCCTCTGATCCTCCCCAATCGAGTTCCGGCAAGTAGAGCGTGAACCGTTCGGTTAATTACGTCAAGAAGATTGTTCCAGACGGTACATTGTGTACTATTCCTCCGGACGCAGGGGAGGCTTTGGATGAAGGATACGGATCAGCAGGTCAGGTCCCGGTCCTGGAAACAGGACCCCGAGGCAGTGAAGGCGGACATTCTGACGGTGGCCCGAGAAGAATTCGCAGAGCACGGCCTGTCCGGCGCCCGCATTCAGCAGATCGTCGAGCGCACGAAGAGTTCGAAGCGCATGGTCTTTTACTATTTCGGCGACAAGGAAGGGCTTTACCGGGCCGTCTTGGAGGAGGCCTACAGGGGCATCCGGTGGCAGGAGAGCGAGCTGGACCTCGACGGGTTGCCCCCCGTAGAGGCGCTTCTGCGCCTGGTGGAGTTCACGTTCGACCACCACCGCGCCAACCCGGAATTCATCCGCCTCGTGGCAATCGAGAACATCCATCGCGGTCGACACATGGCCGATATGAGCGACTTGGCGGATCTGAACAGGGCTGCCATAGAGACGCTGGAGACGATCTGCGCGACGGGGATCGCCGAGGGGGTGTTCCGACCGGACGTTTCGCCCTTGATCCTGCACTGGCAGATCAGCGCGATGTGCTTTTTCAACGTCGCTAACCGGCACACGTTCACGCGCAACTTCGGGACAGAATTGTTCTCGGACGAGGCGCAGAAGGACTTGAGAGCGAGTATCGCGCGCACCCTTGTGGAGGGAGTGCGCTTGCGTCCGTAGCGCCACTTGCCCAGAAACTTCCCACTCGTGAATTGAAAAGAAGGCCGGGAGGCTCTTGCAGAGCGTACCCGTCCCCGCGGCTGAACGAGGCCTGAAGAGGGAACTCTTCCAGCGCGTCTGAATTGCCGCGTCCCTATTCCAAGACGAGTTCGACCAGTCCCACAAAGCGGTATCCCAGCGGGTTGAGGCTGTGTTCGAACACTGGGGGAACGGCATTCTCAAGGTGACGGTGGTTAAGACGGCTGCCCGCCATTTTTCGCAAGGTCTGCACCATCGTCTTCGTAGAGATGTCTGGCAGGCTCCGATGCGGAACCCCGGTCCGCGCGGTTGTCCTATGCCGCACGGCCAAGACATGTAGAATTATGCTCCTCCACTTTATAGCGGACATTTCGAGGGCACGTCGCAGTGCGCAATCATCGCGTCATTCACTTTCGCCGCTGCCCCGGATGCATGGTGGTTACCGCATCATGCCTATACCCCACCTCGGCGCTACCTGAGGACTCGTGCGACCGGACCTAGATCCCTGCGTATGCTGTGATCCCGACCTTGATGCCGAGTGCGGTGAAGCGATTGAGGGGTGGCGCACACCTTAGCTCCGGTTTGTAATTAGTATTATAATATAACATAAATCTGACTATCGGTGACCTCCTATGAGCTTCGGCACATCTAAACTGGGTTGCGACATCTCCTCTATTCTCTCGGGAAAACAGCAGATTGACAGATGGCGCATACGGAACTGGACGTGCGGGAACGACGGCTGATCGAAGACCTTTTGGCGGCGCAGGCGTCCGTCTCGACTATCGCGGCGCGCTTGGGTCGGCACCGCTCGACAACCTACCGGGAGATCAAGCGCAATCGCTTCGAGGATGACGAACTTCCGGAGCTGACCGGCTACTTCGGTCTGCTGGATCAGAAGACCGCGTCTAAGCGACGTCATCGGCGGCGCAAGCTCGTCCGTTACGCTGACCTCCTTGGGGGCTGTCCTCGAAGGCCTGGATGCCGGCTGGTCTCAGGAACAGATCGCCGGACGGATGGGCGTGAGCGACAGCCCCGGTCGGTTTCTCACAAGACGATCTATGCCTAGGTCTACTCCCCCGATGGCCAGAGCGAGGACCTTGCGCGCTATCTCCCCGAGCGGCGCAAACGGCGCCAGCCCCGCCATGCCCGCAAGCCGCGCGGTACAGTGTTTCCACCGGATCGGGCCATCCAGAACCGGCCGGAAGAAGTCACGGCACGCGAGATATTTGATCGTGTCCCACTGCATGGTGTAGCTCATGGCAGGCCCGACGGATGTCGGCGTGGCCGAGCTGATCAGTCCGTC
>CANMTR010000061.1 GCA_947500825.1 uncultured Paracoccaceae bacterium
CCGCAGAGAGCTTCCTGGGCTTCGTCGACATCACGTCGATCCGCCTCTGGCTACGCCATTTGTCAACATGACCTAGGATTACTCGAGCGAGCCAGGATATATTGATGGTAAACCTGGGCTTCGAAGGTCGCAGTCAAGGTTTCGAGCTTTCGAATCTTGACGCCATAGAGGCGGTGCAGAAACTAAAAGCCAGAAGAGGTCATGACCCTAATATTCTTGACCGCGTTCAAGACGCTTTGGCGCATCTTAAAAGCATGGTGGGCAAGCCGCAATAATTGGACCTTCGTAATTTTCCAGATGCTATAAAAAACCACTTCGTCCGCACTCCTGCTGTTCGGGCGGGAAGTGGCGTATGACGGCTCCGAGCCCTCATTCCCGATGCTTCAGCGGCTAACGAGGTCCTGGGAGGGCGGCAAGCGGACCTTCGCTGCATCTTTGGCGGACGTCCGCTTCCGTTCCGAGACCCCCGGCTGCGGGGCTTCCGATCATTTTACGGACTGGGCTGTTCTGTCGAACAGCCGAACTTCCTAGGTGTTCAGTCCCGATGCAGGTATGAGTGAAAACTGTATGAGCGACTTACGGGACGCACCCAGTCTTCGCCGCCTCGCCCGAGTTCTATGGCACCCATCCGGGGGCGCCGCGACACTGCTGGCCGGCGCAGGCGTGTCCCTCCAGGCCGAACGGCCGGAGGCGGACGGGGCACGACCACCGCTTTGGTCGGACTTGGCACGGGCGATGGTCGAAGGCCTCGGCGGGTTCGATGACCTTGCTACGGGTGCGCCGCTGCGTCTTGCTCAGACTTATGAGACGGCCTTCGGGCGCAGCGCGCTGAACGCGCTGGTGCGGTCGCAAGTCGACGATACTGCGTGGCTGCCGGGAAAGGCGCATGTCCGGCTGCTCGACCTGCCCTGGGCGGACGTGCTGACGACGAACTACGACACGCTGCTGGAGCGCGGGGCGCTCCGATCCGTCCGTGGCTACGGGATCGTGCGGAACGAAGGCGACCTCGCCGGCCAGTGCGCGCCCCGGATCGTGAAGCTACATGGCACGATCGAGGACGAGGCCGACCTAGTCATCACCGAGGAGGATTATCGCCGCTTCCCCGAGGAACGGGCCGCCATGGTCAACACGGCTCGTCAGGCGCTGATCGAGACCGACCTCTGCCTACTCGGCTTTTCGGGCGAGGACCCGAACTTCCGGGCCTGGATCGGCTGGGTGCGAGACCGTCTTAAGGGACTGGAGCGGAAGGTCTATCTCGTCGGGCTGCTCGACCTCGATCCGATCACGCGGCGGGTACTGGAAGGGTTGGGGGTTATGCCGATCGACCTGTCGCCGGTGGTGCCCGACGACACGCCCGATCGGCATCGGGCGGCGATCGCTTGGCTGCTCGACTACTTAGAGAATCAGCGCCCCGCGCGACCGGGCGACTGGACCCCGCTCTCGACGACAGAGCTCGGTCGTCCGTCGCTGAGAACGGAGCACGAGCGGATCTCGGCGGATCTGGACCTTAAGGTTGAGAACCTTCGCGCCGCCGTCCGGGGATGGAAGAGCGACCGCGAAACCTATCCCGGTTGGCTCGTCTGCCCTTGGGAGAAGCGTCATCACATTCGCTTCGGAACGGATGCGCCACTCCGCCTCATAGAGGCGCTCGAAGCGATTCCGCCAGACGAGGCGCGGGACGTCTTGCTAGAGATGGCTTGGAGGCACGACATCGCGGCCGATCCGCTGCCGCCCTATCTTACCACGCGGCTCGACGACGCCGTCGCGGGGCGAACAGTGAGAGATTTCAACCCGGTCCTCCTGAAGGCCGCTACCGCGTCCCGGCTGTGGGCCGCGCGGGTGGAGGGCGAACTCGAGAAGGTTGTCCCCAGGTGGACGCACCTCGCGACCGACCCGGACGTTGCCGCGACCATCGCGCAGGCATGGGCCCAAGCGGCGCTGGACCGGCTGGACTACGCGGAGGTGGCGCGCCATGCCGAGGACGTGCGAGGCGCGGACCCGGCTTGGGGCCTCCGCCGGGCAGAACTGCTTGCATGGCTAGGCGCTGAGGACACAGCGCGGTCCCTGATGCGGGAGACGTGGAGCGACTTGCTCGAACGCTGCCGCCGTGCACCGTCAAGCATCACGCTGCGGTCGCGGCTGATCTGGGCGGGCTTCGTGGTCCGCACGATGCATGACTCCGGGGAGGAGGCCGCCGTGGAAGTGCCGGAGCGCTTCCGCCTAGACGGATACGATCCGTGGAATGAGATTAGCCACCTCGACGCGAAGATCCGCGAGGCCGAAGAGACGCTGGGCAAGGCGACCGGCATCGACGTCAAGTTCCGCCCCGGCTTTTACCGCCAGCGGGGCGGGGGCGTGCGCTTCGTATCGCGTGCCGCGGCTGCGACCCCCGCCGACCTTGCGTCATGGCTGCGCGAACGGGTCGGGCTGCCCTTCGGCATGCGGTATACGAACATGCTACGCACCCGCGTTGAGCGGGCCGTGACCGTGTCAGAGGACCCGTCGGCCGCCTCGATCTCTCGTATCCTCACGGCGGGGCCCGACACGAAGGGCGCGCTGATGGCGACCTGGCTGAAGCGCGTCGTCGTCGCGGCTCTTGACGTGGAGGAGGTCCAGACCCTCGCCACGCGTTGCGAGGCTGCCATCGAGTACTGGGTAGACCAGATGGAGGGTTCGGAGGCGGCACGCAGAGTGGCTATCGACAGGATCGCCATCTTCGTCGAGGCACTCGCCCGTCTCGCCGTGCGGGACGATTCTCCGACGGCCGAGCGCCATGCGGCGCTTGCCCTGCGCATCGCACGCGCCAAGGGGTGGCCCGTAATGTTAGAGGCGGGGGACCACCTGCTGACGAACGCCGTGACCGCCATGCCTATGGACCAGCGGTGGCGCAGCCTTAGCACTGTCATCCGCTATCCGGTGCAAGGGGAGTGGGACGTGCGCCCTCGCGACCCGTCAGGTGCGTACGAGGCCCTCAAGGGTCCGATGGATCGTCCCGACGACGTCGGGGGGCGCATCGCCGAGGTCATTGCCCTCTTGGGAGGGCAGAACGTGCAGAAAGGTGGGGCGGTCGATCTGCTCTACCGGTTGCACGGTTTGGATATCCTGACCCAGCAGGAAGTCGACGCCGCCGCGCGAGCGCTCTGGGCCGATGTCGAGGAAAGGCACCTGCCCAATCATACACGGCTCCTTCCGCATGCGTTCCTGCAGCTCCCCGCGCCGCCGGAAGTAGAGGTCTTAGACCGCATTCGCAGGGTGCTCTTCGATGGCGATCCCAAGGAGAAGGCCGAGGCGATCCGGCACGGAATCGACCCTCTCGCGACGATTGGGATAGTCCCGACGGAGGCAGAAGCAGCCCGTCTTTTCGACGTCCTCGCGGCGTGGCGCCCCACGCCTGCAGAAGCCGAGGCGGATCCGATCGCGCGGAGCATCCTAGAGCCAACGCCGGAGACGCAAGCAAAACGCCTTCTTGACAACGTTGCCGGTGCGCTTGGCCATACCTGCTGGCACCTCACACGGTCCGATCGCACCGACGCCCGCGCTACCGCCCTGCTGGCATTCGTCCAAGCGACAGGCGGTCACGCGGCCCTCGTCGGGGCGCTCGCCTTCAAAGACCACGACGGCCTGCTCAAGACGCTCCGTAGATTTGCATCGCGGACGAACTTCAAGGAGGTGAACAGCTTTGCACGCGCTCTGCATGTCGCGGTCCACAAGGGACGCGTCGTACCGGAGCAGCTGGTTGACGCCGCGTGCATGGCCATTGCCTTCCAGCCGGTCGAAGCGCTGCACATCCTTCTGTATTGTGCGGAGGGATTGGTAACCGCGGACCTTGTCGGTACCGAGGCAACCGAAGTTCTCGTAGAGACCCTTTCCGATCTATGGGACCGCTTCGACTACAACGCCTTGGCACAGCCGGAGGCTGCAGATCGAATGCTGGTTTCTGCAACTTATGTCCGAGCGGAAGCCGTTCGGCTATCAGTAGCTCTCGCCGCCAAGGGGTCGAACGATCAGGCCGTCAAGGCGTGGGGGAGCCTCATTGGCACCGACCCTTTGCCAGAAGTCCGCTATGCTCAAGAAGAGTAGCTGTATAACACCTAGTAAACCAAAATGGTGCGATTGACCTCTACGCCGTAACATTAAGATTAGTCCTGCAATCCCGAACATTCTACGAGCTGCGTCTATACCTACGCGAAACGTTGCTCTGCAGCATTCGCGCTTACCGGCCAAGGTCCTCTATAGGCTGGCTTGGCGAGCTGCCGTTCCGTGCAGGGTTTCAACCCGTTGCGCCGATGTAAACCGGCTCAAAGCCTCTAGCGCCATTATCGAGGGATGGACATGGTTCCGCGTCTCACCACGAACGAATAGCTCTGATATATATTCGCTAGACTTGAAATTGATCGGGACGGTTAGAGAATAAATGACGCAAACGAGACCCAGCCCTTTCCTAAAATGTTGCGCCGCCCGCTCGTCGGGCGGCGCTTCTCTTAGCTGAACAGATCGCGCTCGTAGATCTTCCCGGCAGCCAGACCGATCCGCATCGCAGGCGTCTCCGTTGTGGCACGGCTTCCCATCCAGTTGTGCTTGAACCGGTAGATCTCGATGATCTTGCATAGGGTGGCGGGGTTGTAGAGGTAGTGCCGGTCCCAGGCGCAGTTGTTCGAACTGGCGGTGCGTCCGGCTCGGGCGGTCGCGCGGATGTTGCTCCTGATCTTGTGGAAGTAGGCATCCACGCTCCGAAGGGTCGCCAGCCGCATCAGGCGCGCCTGTCGCTCGACCGGGATCTGACCGCGGTCGGTCAGTATCCTGATGTGCCGGTTCGGCTCCGATTTAGTGTGATAGGGCCAGGCGAACGGCATTCCCGGCGCGCATTTGGCCAGTTGCTCGGCGACGGCGCCATCGATGATGTCATGGGCATATTGCGTCGGTATGCTGTCGAACTGCTGCGGCGTGATACCGGTATCCTGTTCGAGCTCCGCGCGCCCTTCCGCCACAAGCGCGTTCCGGGCATCATTGGTTTGTTCCTTGTCGAACTGCACCACGATCACCTCGCCCTTCGCTCGTTGCACCCGCTTTGCGAACACCGCGACGAAGGCCCGAGCCAGTCCGGAATCCCCATCGAGGACGAAGGTGAAGCGCGAGTCGGAGCGATGGATGAACCGGCGCAGTAGGAGCGCGTGCGCGTATTGCGCGACATCTTGTCGGATCTTTGCCCCATCGTGGGGCAGTTGGAGCTCATCATCGAAGTCGGGAGCCTCTCGCTCCGAGATGACCACTTTGCGCGTGCGCTTATCGACATAGGCGGCGAACTCCGACCGACTCCAGACGCGCGCCTGCTGCCGAAACGCTCGCGGCAGCGCGAAGTCGTTTGCCGCGACCATAGCAGCCTCGATGTCAGGCATCCTCGCGTCCGGGTCGAAGCCTACATGTGCGGCCACGATGTATCCTGAGTTCGCGTGTGCGGTGCAGAGGTGCTGCACCTCGACGGCGGCCCGCGTGCGCTTGCTCGGCCAGTTCAGGACGAGGCTCTGTGAGTCGGTGGCTAAGCGCCGCCCGACGCGCTCCCACTCGACGCGCTCGAAGCACCCCTCCCGCCGGGCGGTGAAGGCCCGCACACGCTCGTAGAGGAAGTCGATCTTCGAGTAGATGCCCCTGGGGCTGAGACCGGTGATCTCGCAGATCTTGCTCAGTGAGGTGTCGTTCGTGAGCAAGCGCAAGACGAGGCCGTTCTTGTCGGTCTTCCGTTGTCTCCGCGTGGGGCGTCCGATCGTGAATGTCTTGTCGCATCGGCGGCAGCGCCATCGCTGGTCGCCCGTCTTGGTCCGCCCGTAGCGCCGGTAGAGATCGGGGTGCGCGGCCACCGGGCGGCAGTGGGATCGGCACACCGTGTTCGGGCACGACCCGTCGGGATTGCCCCGCTGTTGCATTGACCGCAGCCTTCGGTATTCTTCCACAATCGCGCGGTTGTTCTTTACGATCGACGAGATGCCGCAGGCGCCGCAGACGAAGGTAGTCTCGTCAGCGGAACCGATCACCTTCCCGCGGTGGAAGTTCGGCCTCTGGACGGCGCGGGAGCGACCCCTTCCGTCGAACGGATCGGGGGCGACCGCGAACTGGCTGCAACTCGCGTTGCGGCAGAAGTTGATATCGATCCCGAGACTCGGGGTCGGCAGCCTTCGCCGCCTTCCCACCGAAGATTTTTTCGACACGCACTGCACCTCGATGATCCGTTCGTGGATGGGTCAAGCGCAGTCGCGTAAAGGAAAGGTTGGCCGCTTTGCGGCCAACCGAAGTCATCTGATCAACATTTCTGGAAAGGGCTGGAAACGAGACGGGTTTACTATTTTACTCCGCCAGAGCACGCCTTAAGCAATCTTCAAGCGAAGCACCTGAAGGTCGCTAGATTTTCCAAGTGCAATGATCCTTTCGAGTTGGCATCCTTCAATCTAAGAGACAAGGAGCTTCGGCGGAAGTTTCGGGAATGGCTTGCTTACATGGACATGTGGCATGGCTTGCTCTGTTTCTGCAGAACCTGGCGAAACCCCGTGATGTGGGCACACTATGCTAAAAACCATACCGGTGTGTGCTACGGCTTTGATGTCGATCCAAGGATATTCGTGGATGTACGGTACGTCTCGGAGCGGCTCTACCCAAACCTGACGCTCGAGAACTTCCTTGAACATGTCGGCGAAGATCAAATGGTTGATCTATTTGCGACAAAGTTCATCCATTGGGGTTACGAAGAGGAGGTCCGCCTATTAATTAAAATGTCTGAGCGCGTTGGGAAAAATGAACTAGTTTTTCACAATTTTTCGGATTTTATGAAATTGAAGGAAGTTATTTTGGGTCCAAGGTGCAAGATCAGTATTCAAGAAACTGAGGCGGTGACATCAAACAATGATGTTTCGATCTTCAAGGCTCGATTAGCTTTCCAGCGGTTCGAAGTCGTGCGCCAGAAAAACAAAGCTCTTTGGTAACTAGGCGCTTGGCCGAGATAACCTTGATAGCCGCATCGTTGGCATAGCTTGAATTTCGCACCTTTATCTACCAAGCGGTCGCGGAGAATGTCCGGTTTTGCGAAGCCGCATTGCAGCGACCAGCCCCGTCGCGAATGTCCGCAATGGGCCGAGAGCGACGAACAGTGTGGGCAGCCAAGAAGTGGGCTCCGCTGCGCTGCCGTAAGTGGGCTTTGAGACCTTCCACGACATTCATCGCCCGAAGAACGATACATTATCGGAGGATATAACCGGTTTTCACGTTCAATTCGACTTTGTCGCTTTGAGTGAAACCTCCGCAGTACATGAAGTAGATTGGCTGGTTCTGCTGCTCTCCGGTAGACTTCATCCAGCCGCTACCAAATTCTTTGAAATCCTCACGTGTGCAATGGCCGTCATCAATTAGGTCGGCAGCTGCCTGGGAAAATGCCCTTCTGTGACGCCGGAAATCGGTCGAGTTCTTCACGAGCTGCTCGTCGACTGTGGCGCCGTTGGCTGGATCCTCGGGCACTTCAGTCGAGAGATAGTCACCACGAACCCAGAACGCTACGCGACCGTCGACGATTCCATTTTCTTTGGTGCAACGAGCGTTTCCCGTTTCGATTAGGTCATGTTGACAAATGGCGTAGCCAGAGGCGGATCGACGTGATGTCGACGAAGCCCAGGAAGCTCTCTGCGGT
>CANMTR010000062.1 GCA_947500825.1 uncultured Paracoccaceae bacterium
CGAGGACTTCGTTGGCGAGCCCGACATCATCGCCCGCGTCAAAGACCAGCCACCGCGGTAGCTATCGGGCGGTTACGACGCATCTGGCGATGGGCCAGGATCAACTTCTTCCCTACCGGCGCCGCGCCGCCTCCGGGCTGCATGGACGTGTGCTGGAGATCGGGATCGGCTCGGGCCTGAACCTTGCGCTCTACCCCGAGGCCGTGCGTCAGATCATCGGTGTTGACCCGTCGCCCGAACTCCTCTCTCGGGCCGCGCAAACCTCCCATGGCCTGATGCCCGCGGCCGAGATGATCGAGGGCGTGGCCGAAGCATTGCCGCTGGAGGATCGCAGCGTCGACTGCGTCGTCGCCACCTGGGCGCTCTGCAGCGTGTCGGAGCCGGAGAAGGCGCTCGCCGAGATCCGGCGCGTTCTCAAGCCGGACGGCATCTTCCGCTTCGTCGAGCATGGTTTGGCGCCGGAAGCCCGTGTCCGGCGCTGGCAGCGCTGGCTCACGCCTGCCTGGAAGCGTTGCGCCGGGAACTGTCACCTTGACCGCCCGACGAACGCCCTTGTCGAGAAGAGCGGGTTTCGGATCGAGCGGCTCGACACCGGCTACGCGACAGGTCCGAGGCCATTCGTATTCATGTATGAGGGGCAAGCTCGCCTCTACTAAGGAAGCTTGGAAAAAGAACAACATCGGCTTTCGATTCGTGGCGCAACACTAATGGCAAGGCAATCAATTCCCGCCTCGAACTTTTGCTGCAGGCTCCGCATTATGAGGTATTATGAGTAGTCAGAAAGATAACCGGCAGGCCAATCTGACGCGCGGCATCCGCGTCGAGATCGCCAGCCTCGTCTACAACATCATCGAGGTCGTCGTATCCGTCACCGTGGGACTTCTGACCGGCAGCGCGGCACTGGTAAGCTGGGGTCTCGACAGCACGGTCGAAGCCACCTCAGCCGCGACGCTGATCTGGCGCTTGAAGGGGGAGAAGGACGGTGCCGGCAAGCGCACGGTCCTGCACCGCAAGAAGGTCGCGCTCTACGTGGTTGCCTGTGCCTTCTGGATCGTCGTCGCGGCGATCCTCTACGAGGCGGTCTCCGCCTTCATTTCGCAGAAGGCGCCGGGCTTCAACTGGTGGGGTATCGCGATTCTGGGTGCTTCGCTCGTGGTCAACCCGTTCCTCGCCTGGGGCAAGTATCGCTATGGCAAACGGCTCGATGCGCCCGCCCTGAAGTACGATGCCAAGGACACCATGATCTGCCAGTATCAGACAATCGTGGTGTTGGCCGGGATCGGTCTGACGCAATGGATGGGCTGGTGGTGGGCCGACCCGGTCGCGGCGCTTCTGATCGTGCCCTACGTTGCGTGGGAAGCGTTTGAGGCCACCAAGGATGCGCGGTCGGTCGAGCCGGAGGAGGCCGACGCTACTGCCGACGCCTGACGTTGCGCATGATGAACCGGGATTTAGGCATGGGCGGCAGTTCTTCGGTTTCCAGATCCAGATCCTGATCTGGCACTTCGTAGTCGATGGCGTTCACGAAGAAACTGCAAAACGCCTTCATCTGGCTGATCGCGATCCACTCGCCCGGACAACGGTGGTTCCTGTGGTGATCACCACCGCCCTGCGGAATGAAGTCGTAGGGGGTGACCTCCCGATCGTGAAACCGCTCGGGCCGGAACTCTTGCGGCGCGTCCCACGAGCGAGCGTCGGTATTTGTGCCGTAGAGGTCGAGCAGAACCCTGTACCCTTTGGAAAAGCGATATCCGCGCCACTCGAAATCACTCTTCACCCGTGCCGCGACCGCGGGAAAGAACGGATACAGACGGCGGACCTCTTGCACGAAAGGTTCGAGCTGTCCCTCGTCGTCTTTCAGCTTTTGCCGCCACTCGGGATGCCGATGCAGGGCATGCGCCGCCTGGGCGATGAACGCAGAGACGGCGACGATCGGGCGTACTACGTTCAGAAGCTCCACGGCGGCAACCTTGGAGGTCAGCAGCTCCCCATTCAGATCGCGCCACGTCGCGACGACATGGGCGGCGCTTTCCTGTCCTGTCTGAAGGCTTCCGTCGCGCAGCCGTTCAATAATCCCGGCTGTCCAACGCTCTGCGCGATGCCGCGCCAGACGCGCACCCCAGTGCTTCCAGCCGACCGCCCCGGCGTCTTGGAAGAGCGCCGTCATCTGCGCCGTCCGCGTCTCGACCTCCGCTTCGGGAAGCGGCACGCCCGACCAGGCGCAGGCAGCTCTGGTGAGGATTTCGCGCACTTCGTCGTAGAGAACGACCTTCTCCGCCGCTTGCCAGTCCCGTGCGTAGCGGTCCAACAGGTCCCGCGTCGTGTTTTCGAGAGCTTCGATCCGCTCCGACGCCATGAGTGACATAAACATCCGCTTCCGATGACGGTGGGCCTCGCCATCGAGCCCCTGGATGCCCTTTTCGCCGAGCAGGGTTCTCTGGATACGCTTCGGCATCGAGCCTGCGCGCACGAGCCCATCCTCGGAATAGAAGACCTCCGCAGCTGCGGCACCAGTCATGCAGATCGTCTTTTGAAAGAGGATGCGGGTCTCGAACAGGTCGCCCTCAAGATCGCGGCATGTGTCCGGAATGAACTCATATGGGTTGCGCAGCAGGGCAAGCGTGCTGTCGATGCCCTTTGCGGATGGAATGCTGGACATCGATTATTTCCCCGTAACGTTTTCTTCTCGGTGGTTACGTTCGGGCTTGTTCTGCGCCGAGCGGAAGCTGTCCCAGAACAGCAGGGCCGCACCGCAGAAAATCGCCACATCCGCAAGATTGAAGGACGGCCAGTGGTATGTTCCGTAATGGAAATCCAGAAAATCCGGGACGGCCTGATAACGCAGCCGGTCGAGGACATTGCCGAGCGCGCCGCCGATGATCAGACCGAGAGCGGCAGCCGTCAGCCTGTCCGGCGCGCGCCACAACCAGATCAGCAGCCATGCCACGATCACGCCAGCAAGCGCGATGAGACCCCACCAAGGCACGATCCCGCCCAGCATACCGAAGCTGACTCCATCGTTCAGAACCCGCACGAGATTGAGAAAGGGTAGAACCTCGACGCCGCGCTCAAGCGCCGGTGTGTTCAGCGCAAGCGCCTTGGTACCCTGATCGAGGCCGAACGCCGCGATCGCGCAGAGCCCGCCCAGAACGCGGCTGTTCATGCCGCTGCCTTCAGATCGGCCCGCGCATCGCGGATGATTGCCCAAGACGAGTGCAGGAACAGTCCGGCGATGCCGAAGGCGACGATGAGGTCCGGCCAGGCGCTGCCCAGCCACGCCACGAGACCGGCGGCAACGACAACCGCCGCATTGCCGATGGCGTCGTTGCGCGAGAATAGCCAGACGGCCCGCATGTTCGCGTCGCCCTTGCGGAACCGCAGCAGCGGCAGAACGGAGATGACGTTGACGACAAGGGCGATCATGCCAAGCAGGCCCATTAGACCTGCATCCGGCGTCGTCCGTTCGAAGACTCGCACGATGGTCGTGCCGAGGACGCCAAGGCCGAGCAGGCCGAGGAAGATGCCTTGGATCAAGGCCGACCGTGCCCGCCAGGCGAGGCTCCAGCCGATGGCCAGCAGGCCAAGGAAGGTGATCGCGCCGTCGCCGATGAAATCGAGCGCATCGGCCTTCACGGCCTGTGACCCGGCGATGAACCCGCCGATCATTTCAACGACACCGTAACCCACGTTCAGGATCACGACGATCCAGAGCGCGCGTCGGTAGGCCGGGTCCTGATGGGCGGGATTCGGCGGAATGTCTCCATCGCCTTCGATCCGGTCGAAGCCGTAGCCGGTCACCGCAACGGCCTTTTCGATGTCCGGCAGGCGCGCTTCGGGGGCGCTCAGTGTCATGATGTGCGTCGCCGCCGACACCTTCACATCGTCAGCCGCGACTCCGGCCGACTGCGCCGCCCGCTCGATCTGCGCGGCATCCTTCGCGCAGTCCATACCGGAAACCCGGTAACGGACGGGCGGAACATCTGCCGTCGGTCCGGCACTTTCGGTGTTGGCCATGGTCGCGCTATTCCTGCTAGAATGAATTGAAGAACAACGTATCAGCGAGGAGTGATATGGCCCAAATCGTCGATGACCGCAAGAGCGCGACCATCGAGCGACGGGCGAAGCTGTTCCGCGGCTTCGCGGACCCGAGCCGCCTGGCCATCCTCGGTGCACTTTGCAACGAGCCATTGGCCGTTCACGAGATCGTCGAGCGGACCGAACTATCGCAACCCAACGTCTCCAACCATCTGAGGTGCCTGCTGGACTGCGGGCTTGTCGCCAGCGACCGCGAAGGGCGCTTCATCCGTTACCGTATCAGCAACCCGCGCATCACGGTCCTTCTGAACGATGTGGACGCACTTCTCGACGTGGTCGCAAAGGGTGTTGAGGCGTGTGACAATTATCGTGAGGCGTGAGTCAGAACGGACGGCCGGTCGACTCGGCGCAGATCGGTTGGAAAGATGTTGTCCGTGTGCAGGGTCCGACCGGAATCCTGCTGAGGTTCGACAAGCTGGCTTCGGAAGAGACACCATTCATGTATCACTGCCACATCCTCGAACACGAGGATGCGGGCATGATGGGGCAGTTTACGGTCACATAATACCAACGGCATCATCCGCTGACCTTCGCCCAGTCACGGGAGGTGATTGAGGCGACCCTCTCCGGGATTGCGATGAGCGCGTTCCATGCCTCGCAGCAGGCGCCGACGATTGCGTCGTAGCTGTCGAAGACGCGGTTCGCGAGGTGGTTCTGGCGGAGAAATTGCCAGATGTTCTCAACCGGGTTCAGCTCCGGGCTGTAGGGTGGGAGCGTCAGCAGGGTGATGTTCGCCGGCACGACGAGCTCCCTGGAGCTGTGCCAGCCGGCGCCGTCGACGACGAGGATGGCGTGCGCGCCGGGCGAGACGTGCCGGGCGATCTCGGCGAGGTGGTCGCTCATTGCACCTGTGTTGGCGTAGGGCATGACGAGCGCGGCGCCGGTCGCGCGGGCCGGGCAGACGGCTCCGAAGATGTAGGCCCAGGCGTAGCGGCAGTCCTTCGGTGCCCGCGGGCGCGTACCCTTGCGGGCCCAGAGACGCGCGAGCGTCCCCTGCTGGCCAACGCGCGCCTCATCTTGGAACCAAACCTCCAGAGGCTTGTCCTTCGCCTCCTCAGGCAGGGCCGTGCGAACCAGTTCTGCGAAGTTTTTTATATAGCTCCTGGGCGTCTGGATCGCTCTGCGGATGACGCGGCCGCGCCGACAACTTCACGAAGCCCAGCCGGCGGAGGATCGAGCTCATCGTCCGCTCCGCCACGTGAATGCCAAAGCGCCGCTCCACCACCGCGCACAGGTCGACCCGTCGCCACCGCACGACCCCGTCCGTCTGCGGGTCTGGTCCTGCTTCGACGATAGCCGCCAGTTCGCTCATCTGCTCCGTGCTGAGCCTGGGCGTCCGGCCCGGAAGGGGGCGATCGATGAGACCTGCCAGCCCCTCTGCGTTGTAGCGATGAACCCAGTCGCGCAGGGTCTGCCGATCCATCCCGCAACTCTCGGCCGCCTCGGTCCGGGTCCGTCCGTCGAGCACGAACGCCAGTGCCAGCATCCGCCGCGACGCCCTTGCGTCCTTTGCCCGCGCCGCCTCGCGCCGAAGGTCCGCCGCTGACAGCTCCCTCCGCGTGATCTCCACCCCCATGCTGATCCTCCCTCACATCGTAGAGGGAGTGAATCAGCAACTGACATGCCTGGGAAGCCCTCCCAGAGTCAGAGCCTCGGGCCGTTGGTATAACAGGACCCCACCCGCTCGACACCGGGCGTCGTCAAGAGCTTACGTCTTCTTGCGGCGTTCTATCAGGTGCCGGTGTCGCCTTGTTGAAACGCATTACGGAGTATGTCTAGACCCGAACGGAGAACACCTCGCTAAGCTGCGGGTCCGCCGAAGCGGCCGTCCAGTCGCTCGGCAGCATTCGTCAAAAAGGGCTCTGAGCCGTCGATCGCCGCAGCTTGAATGAACGGCCGCTCTGGCTTGAACGCCGCCTGACCGGACCTCCGATAGTTGGAGATCTCCGGTCCGGTCAGGCTCATCGCGACATTTCTGGGCTTGCGCTCAAGACAGATGCTTTTCTCTCTCCATTCCGCCAATCGCGCTTGGTGGTCCCGTGCGAGTTGTTTCCCGCCCTGGCCAAACTGTCAGCCCGATCACCTACGGGAGACCGGCGAGGCCCCCGTAGGTAATTGGAAAAATGGAGAGCTTACCGGTCGGTCGCGAATACGGCTGGGTTACCGGCCACGTAGGTCGATCCATCCTCGAGCTGGACGCCCAGAACGGCGACGCCCTCTCTCAGCGGTTGCTGGTCGAGGATGTAGAGCGTGTCGTCCCGGACCTCGACCGTGAGAGACTGAGAGCCGGATACCGGTCGCACCATCGTGCTGATGATCTTCGAGGCAAAGGAGTATGTGCCGCTTGTCCCAGCTTGGATCTCGATGGGCTGGGCAGATTCGAGCGCAATTTGTCTCTCCTGATCGGTCGCATCGGCACCGGCTTGCCAAACGTCCTGCCCCGGCTGGGAACAGGCCGACAGAATGGCGAGGCTGGAAATCGCAGCGGTGATCGTGGTTCGTTTCATGGTCTGTTTCCTGTCTTGAAAAGGGCGTGGAGCAATACGCCCTGGGAATCACGGCTCCACCCGAAGGGGAAGCCGCCTTTTCCCTTTTGTCCTCCAGCGGCGCCTCACGCGGCGCTCGGGGCCGCGCTCCCGGTCCGGATGCGCTCGATCACGCCCGGCGCCGCGTCCCCCGCGGGCACGAACACGCGAAGCTGGTGGGCGATGATCTCGCTAAAGCACCCGGCGGCCTTCAGGCCCGCCACGCTACCGGGGGCGAACCCTTCGACCTCAAGCCGCTTCGCCCCGGCCACGCGGCGGGCGCGAAGCGTCAGGCCCCGGCCGAGGTCGGCAGTGCCCTCTCCCGCGAGGACGGTCGCGACCAGCTCGTCGGCCGTCTCGGGGGCCGCGCCGCTGAAGCGTCCCTTCAGGACCAGCGCCTGGTCCGTCGAGATGGCCCGCCCGATGAGCGACCCCCGGCCCTCGGGCTCGACACGCCAGATGCGTTCGTTGTCCGAGGGAATGGACTTCCAGATCGGCAGGAGAAGCCCGGTGAGAAGGACGATGGTCTCGACCTGCACCTTCGGGAGGGCTTCGGACTCCGCGTCCCAGAGCGAGACGAACCTGTCGCGATCGACCGGCTCCCACCGGGAGGCTGCGAACTCGTCTTCGGTCATCGAGCTGCGCCCCGTGGGACGGCGCATGTCGCGCATCTCGATGAATACGTCGTCGTCATAGACCTGGTGGGCGCGCTTGGAGACAAGGGCCACCTTGCCCGAGGCGGCGTTGCGCATGGGGCGGAGATAACCGTCGAAGTCCGACAGGACGCCCGCGCCGGACGGGATATGCACCTCCGTCTCTGTCTCCAGCGTGACGGTGCGCGTGACCGATCCGCTCCGGGGGCAGGTCCAAATATCCTCCTCGGCCGTGACGCGGATACGGTCGGCGCGCAAGGTCTCGATCCCGACATCGAGGGTTCCGGCCGCGCGGGCCATCTCGGTCTGCGCCTCGATCCGCGCGGTGAAGGCGC
>CANMTR010000063.1 GCA_947500825.1 uncultured Paracoccaceae bacterium
AGCAGTAGCAGCACCCCGCCCGCCGCCAGAATGCCGACCCCCAGCGCCGCAAGCATGAACGGTGTCGCGATTGCCGCGAAGATGCCCACGATCACGTAAAGCGCCAAGTTGCGTCCGGCAACCTTGCCCGCCAGCACGCCCGCCGCCGCGCCGACCCCCGCGAGGAGGACGAGCACCACGACGCCGATCATATCCAGAAAACCTTCCATTCGCCCGCTCCTCGCCAAGGTCGTTGGGAAATATGCCGGCCAGGGCCCTCGACGGCCCTGTAGACATTTCCATGGTGCGTTTACCCGGATGTCGCCTTTGTCCGGGCGGCCTCCCATATCGGGAAATCGGCTCCCTTGAAAGCGGGCGCGCGACCATCCCGGCCGCTCCACTACGGGGGCCTTGCGGACCCTCGGGGATCTGCCCGGCGAACCGCGCCAGACGCCGAGCCCCTCGTCACCAGGGCGCAAAAAAGCGCGCAGGCCCCAAGGCAAACGCTCCCAATCGGCTACGCGCCAGCCCCTCGGATGCGGCTCACAAGTATCCGACCAGTCATGGTTTCTACATAATTTGGCCCGGAACACGGGCATGCTCGACCCGGTTGACCGGCCGAGATGCGAAGGCGTTGATGATCTGCGTGCGCTGACCGATCAACAGGTCCCGGAGCCTGAAGATCATTCCAGCCCTTGCTGCTCGAGGGTCTTCACATCGACAAATCGCATGGTCGGGCGACTGGTCGCCTCCGCGATCGCTTCGGCGTCCGCTATGTCGTTCGGCGTCTTACGCGGCCCCACCGGGGCCACGCTCCGCCTCACTCTGGGTCTTCACATACGGTTTGACGACCTTGGGCGCGACCAGACGAACCTTGTGCCCGAACTCCGACAACGTCCGCCCCCGGTGATGGGCTGTGGCACAGGCCTCCATCACAACGATGCAGCGGGGCTGATCGCGCATGAAGACCGGGAACTGCTTGCGTGACAGCTTTTTGCGGAACACCACCGAACCGCCCGCCACTGCCCCATGGGGCTAAAAGACCTGCTTCGCCAGGTCAACGCCGATGATATTTACATTCTTTCATAGCCAATTCCTCCCGATCCTACTCGGATCATACTGGCACAAAGTGCCTCCCGGAGGGGCTGCCCAACCCATCAAGAGCGCATGATCGAGTTCCGAGGTCAAAATCCCCATGCGAGATCCGTGCTACCTTCCTCGATCACCCCTGTCAGCCACTCCCGTATTCCGCGGTCAACGAAGCCGCGATACAAGAGCCTCCGGTGCCGGAACCCATATCCAATGTGCCGGTTTCAGATGCCACCGACCGGCGGGGCCGCAGGAGAATGGGCTCGGATCGCGGAGCGAAGGTCGTCGAGATGGAGCGGCTTGGTCAGGAAGCCGTCCATGCCGACCGCGAAGGCCTCGTCACGCCGTTGCAGCATCGCGTCGGCTGTCAGGCCGATCACGGCGACGCGCGCGCGTCCCGAAGCTTGTTCCCGGCGCCGCAGCTCCCGCGTGGCCTCGAACCCGTCGAGATTGGGCATCTGGATGTCCATCAGCACCGTGGAGAAGCCCCCCTCCTCCCAGGCGGTGAGTGCCTGGACCCCGTCATGGGCGAAGGCATGCTCGATCCCGAGCCTGTCAAGGTATTTCGATACAACCAACCTGTTGGTGGCGTTGTCCTCGACCACCAGCACCCTTGACGTGCACGGGAAGGAAGGCAGCCGGGCGGCCTCGTCCTCGTCGCCTGCGGAAGGCCCGGCCTGAGGGGGCACGGCGACGGGGAAGGGAAGCGTCGCAGTGAACCGCGAGCCTCGGCCAACCCGGCTCTCGACCGTCACTTCGCCGCCCATTTTCTCGCACAGCCTCCGCGTGATCGCGAGCCCGAGCCCGCTGCCGCCGAAACAGCGCGTGGTGGAGCTGTCCGCCTGGTGAAAGGGTTCGAAGAGCCGTTCTAAGGCATGCGAGCCAATGCCGATGCCGGTGTCGGAGACGGCGATCTCGCAAACCGCGCCCCCATCCTCCGCCCGGTCGCGCACCCTCAGGGTGACAGAACCGGATCCGGTGAACTTCACCGCGTTGGAGAGCAGATTGGTCGCGATCTGACGGACCCGGGCGGCATCCCCCACCAAGTCGGGGTAGGTGATCGCCACGTCGCGGTCAAAGCGCACGCCTTTGGTCTCCGCCATGGGCTGGAACAGCGCGCAGACGCCGTCGATAACCCTGGGTAGGGAGAAGGAACTCTCCTCTACTTCCAGCGAGTCGGCCTCGATCTTGGAGAGGTCGAGCACATTCGAAATGATGCCCATGAGCGCCTCGCCCGACTCTCGCATCGTCTTGAGCAACTCGCGCTGCTCCTCGCTCACGCCCGTATCGGCCAAGATCGAGGCGATCCCCAGGATTCCGTTCATGGGGGTGCGGATCTCGTGACTCATGGTCGCGAGAAACGCGGTTTTGGCCGCGTTGGCCCGGCTCGCCGCCTGGCGCTCAACTTCGAGCCGGCTCGCGAGCCGGCGCGCGTCGGCCAAAAGCCCGGAACGGAACTCGAGCGCCAGAAGCATATCGGGCGTACCGTCGGCAGGTGAAAAATCGGCGAACGTGTACGTCGCCCGCCCGCTCGCGTCCTCGATCCGGGGGATGAGGGCGACGAGGAGGAACGTGCTCTCTCCTCTGGGACAGGCCACGCCCCGCAGACGCGGCCCCTCGCTCGAGATCGAGGCAAGGATCAGGGGGCGCTCGCATCCTCGCAATTCCTCGATCGTGCCGATATCGCACGGATGCTCCACGCTAAACGCGTCGAAGAACGTGGTTCCCGGCAGCGCACTTTCCCCCGCCGCGGCAAGAGATGGGCCGATACTGCGGATAGCCCCGGCGCGGTCGATCTCGAGATAGGCGGGAAACAGGCGTGCCAGGTCGTCCGGGCCGAGGCGGAGAGATGGCTCATGATCCGGCATGGCCGACCACTCCAAGTCTTCGGACATGAAAGACAGCGCCGTGGGAGAATGGCTCGCAGGTGACATCGACATTCTCGCCGAGATGCCGTGCCAATGCGTAAACGAGCCCGTGTACGAATGGCTGAAGTCCATCCCGGGACGACCTGTAGACGAGGTCGAATTGTCCCTCCGGCCCGCCGCGAACGGCGAAGGAGGGCATCTTCGCATCGACGAGGTTGGACTTGATCGCGATGTGCATGCGGTCGAGATGGACGAAGAACGAATACAGATCGTCGCCGGCCATGGAGATCGCGTGGCCGTAGGGCGACGAGCCGGCATAAGCCACCCAGTAATGGCCCAGCTCGAACAGGATCTCCTCCCGCGGCAGCCTCACGTGCGGGGGGATCGCGTCGAGGAGAGCCATGGTATCATGATCGGGATAATGATCGAATCCGATAAAGGATTCCGACGTCAGGCCCGCGCTCGCGCGGATCTCGCGCCAGCAATCTTCCCCGAAGCGTTCGATCACCATGAGTTCCACGGCTTGGTGGATCATTCCATACACGTAAACCTACCTCACGGCGTGCGACGCCGCACCCTGACCTGAAAGAGGTTAAGGAGCTTTGAAACTGGTCCGCGGTATCGACGGTCCGTACTCCGGCGGCCTCAGTGGTCGATCCGACCCGAAGCCCGTCAAGTCGCCACGCCCCGTCGTTCGCACGCGCCTTCCTTTGGATCACGCCACCTTTCCGGATACGTCAGGCAACGGCGCGAGGCCGTCTCCAGCTTTTCTGGCCCCGCCTCGACTGCCGTTCGCGTCGTCGTGCTCGCCGTCGCCGGATCTTCCCGGAACCTCCCGCACATCGGTGGGCAACGAAGTGTTAGGACCGCATCGATACCGATGAGCCGCGTAAAACACGCGGGTCCAAGCGCGGCTCGCCGACGTGAGGGAGCTGCCGTGAAGATACTCGACCCCGCCGCATTCGTATCGGTGTCCGATCTCGACTCCCCCCTGTTCGGTGACGGGGCGGGCCCCACGCACCTTACTGCCCGCGACCGGGTTCTGGCCCGCGACCTGTGGAACAAGTTCCTCGCCCATGACGGGATGCTTGCGCATCTCTTCTTCGAGCGGCTCATGACCATCGCTCCGAAGGCGGGGGAGCGATTCGGGCAGGCGGCGTGGCGCGCGCCCTACGTCTATCTGAGGCTCCTCGACCTGGGAGCACGGTGCCTGGCGCCGGAGACCGAAAAGCCCCTGAGGGAGGGGTATTCCGTTGCCCCCTCGGCGCGCCGATCGCGCTGCGACACACAGCAGGAATGCATTGCGTTCCTCTGCGCGCTCGACCTACCCCGCGAGATCCACGAGAAAGCGGTAGAGGCGTTCGTCTGGACCTGCACCAAGATCCCGGCGGCAGAAAGCTTCGACCGAGACGATTTGCGCCAAGGTACCACATCGGCGGCCGGGAAGTTCTTTCGCGCCTGCGTGGTCGAGCCCGTTGCGAAGGCCGGGGCCGCCAAGGACGCGCTACTCTCCCCACGCATGGCCGAGCGCATGCGCCGCGGCGTCGACCGCCTTGTGGGCCGGCGGCTCGAAGCGGGGTCGTTCTTCTACGGCGAGCTGTTCCGTGCCTATCCGGGTGCCATGCACCATTTCCGCACTTCGGACATGGACCAGATGTCGCGCCACCTCGTCGACACGGTCGTGCTGCTGAGCGAGATCGCCTCCGACCCCGAGCGCATTCGCTCCGAGCTAATCCCCCTCGCGGCGGTGCACCTCAACTACCGCATCCCGGCGGCCGAGTACCCGCACCTTACCCAGCCGCTTCTCAACACGCTCGAGGCCTTCGGCGAGGCGATGGATGAGGATGTCCGCACCGGCTGGCTGACGCTCTTCGACCAGGCGGTGCGGCTTATCGCAGAGCCCATGGTGATGCACGAATGGCTGGTCGGCGAGGCGCACAGCTTCCTCGAGCAGGTCGCGACGGAACTCGCCTGGACGCCCGAGCGGCTCGCCGCCCGGACCGCGGAGGTCACGCGCGAGATCGAGGTCTCGGGCGCCTATACACATACCTTCGACGAGCTAGAGACCGGCGCCAAGCTGGCTTGGCGTAACGCCGGCAAGTGCATCGGGCGGATCTCGTGGAAGAACCTGCTCCTGCGCGACTGCCGTCATGCTTCGGACGCCGAGACGGTCTTTCGCGAATGCGTCGAGCACCTGCGTGCCGCCACCAATGGCGGCAACATCGAGATCGTGCTGAGCGCCTTCCGCCCCCAGGGGCCCAAGGAACGCTGGGGGCCGCGGATCTGGAACAGCCAGCTCGTGCGTTACGCGGGATACGAACGCGAAGACGGCTCGGTGCTGGGCGACGGTGCCAATGTCGAGCTGACCGAGGCGATCACCACACTCGGCTGGCGTCCGCCCGAGCCGCGCGGCCCCTACGACATCCTTCCCCTCGTTGTGGACATGCCCGGCGAGGCGCCGCGGATCTTCGAAATCGACCCCGCCGAGGTGGCCGAGGTCGAGATCGCCCATCCCACCGAGCCCGGCATCGCCGAGTTGGGGATGAAATGGTGCGCGGTGCCCGCGATCACTAACTTCAATCTTGAGCTCGGCGGCCTGCGCTACAGCTGCGTCCCCTTCAATGGCTGGTTCATGGGCACAGAGATCGCCCGAAACCTGTGGGAGGAGCCCCGCTACGGCCGCGCCGAGGAGATCGCCGCGGCGCTCGGCCTCGACACGTCGAGCGAGATGACGCTCTGGCGCGACCGCGCCTTCGTGGAGCTCAACGTCGCAATCCTCCATTCCTTCCAGGAGGCGCGAGTGACGCTGGTGGACCATCACACCGCCTCGCGTCAGTTCCTCTACCACGACATCCGCGAGAAGAACGCAGGCCGAGAATGTCCCGCGCAATGGTCTTGGATCGCTCCCTCTGCGGGGGGATCCACCACGCCCGTGTGGCACCACGAGATGCGCGACTTCCAGCTTTCGCCTTCATTCGAGTACGAGGCCGATCGCTGGTTGGCGCAGAGCGCGCCCGCAGGCTGCCCCGTGGCCCGGGAAGGGGCGGCCGGACCGCAGGGGCGGCGCAACCGCCGGCCGCTGATCCTCTTCGCCTCCGAGACCGGCACCGCCGAGGCCTATGCACGCCAGATCGGGCGCCGCCTCGCCCACCTGGGGCCCCAGATCCGCGCAATGGATGATGTCCCTCCGGGCGGGTTGCGCGACGAGACGCGAGTGCTCTTCGTCGTCTCCACCTGCCGCGACGGCGATCTGCCCGAGAACGGCCGCGCCTTCGTCGAGGCCCTGGACGCGGAGCAGGGCCAGCTCGAGGGCGTGAGATACGCGGTCCTGGGCATGGGCAACCGGATCTACGCCAAGTTCTGCGCTGCCGCCATCGAGGTCGACCGGGTGATGGACCGCGCCGGCGCCGAACGCCTCGCGGCCGTCGAATGTGCCGACGAGATCGCGGGCCAAGGCGACACGGTGCAGCGCTGGACCGCCGTATTCGACAGGATGTGGAGCATCGACGGGCCCACTTTCAAACCTAGGCGCAAGCTCGTGGAGATCGTGTCCCACTGCATGGTGTAGCTCATGGCAGGCCCGACGGATGTCGGCGTGGCCGAGCTGATCAGTCCGTC
>CANMTR010000064.1 GCA_947500825.1 uncultured Paracoccaceae bacterium
AGACGGACTGATCAGCTCGGCCACGCCGACATCCGTCGGGCCTGCCATGAGCTACACCATGCAGTGGGACACGATCAGACGCTTTTCGCATAAGAGGGGCGGGCGGGGTTCACACGGTACGTAAGTGTACGCGGCAATACCGGCTACGAACAAGTTTCCACTCCCTCGCGTTTCCCAGTTGGAAGCGAGGAGCAGGGTCGTGAGCGGAATAGCGGTACATGAGGGGTGTGTGGGTTCGACTGCGGGCCCCCCCGCACTGCGGAATGCTTTGCCTGAGATCTGCTGCGCCGCCGTCTTTCTCGACTTCGACGGTACCCTCGTGGAAATCGCCTCCCGCCCCGACGCCGTTGAATTGCCCCCTGGAACCGGGGAGCTCCTCGGCCGCTTACAGGCCGTGACGGAGGGAGCTGTGGCGCTCGTGTCGGGCCGGAGCCTCGCCGATCTCGAGCGGATGCTGCCCGGGTATTACGGCATTCTCGTCGGTTCCCACGGTGCCGAGCGCCGCGTGGATGGCATCCGTTCGGTAGCCGATCAGGGCAAAAGCGCGGCGTTCTCGGCGGCGCGAGACGAACTCTCCGGGTGGGTCCGGCAGCACGACGACGTTCTGTTGGAGACAAAGCCGGCCTCGCTTGTCCTACACTACCGCGGCGCTCCTCACTTGGAGACCGCTTGCACTCAGGTGCTCGACGCCGTGGCACAGCGACTGCCGGGATTTGCCGTGCGCCCGTCGAAAATGGCGCTGGAGCTGATGCCCGAGACCGTCTCCAAGCGCAGCGCGGTGCTCGAGATGATGGAAGTGTGGAGCGGTCGCATGCCGGTGGCGATCGGCGATGATCGCACAGACGAGGGTATGTTCGCAGTCGCACAGGCGCTCGGCGGGCACGGGATCAAGGTCGGCCCCGGAAAGACCGACGCCGGCTGGCGGGTAGGCGACGTGGCAGCCGTCCATTCCATGCTGCGGCGCTGGCTAGACGCGGAGGGTGCATGATGGCGGGACGACTGATCGTTCTGTCGAACCGCATCCCGACCGGGGAGCCACCCTCCGGCGGGCTCGTGGTCGCTCTGCACGAATTGCTGGCCGAACGCGGTGGCCTCTGGGTGGGTGCCGCGAGCCTATTCACTGAAACACCGTCCGAGACGTTCCAACCCGTCGAGTGCGACGAAGGCTACGAGAAGGCAACCTTCGATCTTACCGAAGGCGAACACGCCAATTTCTATCTGGGGTACGCCAATTCGGTCCTCTGGCCGCTCTGCCACCATCGAACCGATCTTCTTAAGGTCGAGCGATGCTATATCGAAGGCTACCTCGCGGTGAACGCCCGGGTGGCGCGGATGCTCGCGAAGGTCGCCGGCCCTGAAGATCAGATCTGGATCCACGACTATCACTTCCTGCCGATCGCCCGCGAATTGCGCCGCCTGGGCGTCACCGTGCGGTTGGGTCTTTTCCTGCATATCCCTTTCCCGGCCTCGTGCGACATCGCGGCGCTCACCGAGCGCGAGGAGTTTCACCACTGGGTCGCGGCTTTCGACCTCGTGGGCGTGCAGACCGAAGCGGATGTCGCGCGCTGTCTCGAAACCTACCGAGGCCATCCTTCAGGAGAGCTTCTGTTCGACGGCTGCGTCAAATTCAAAGACCGCGTGTTCGACGTCCGCTCCTTCCCCATCGGCATCGACGGCAAAGCGTTCGCGGCCGCCGCCGAAGAAACCCCCTCCCACGATCCTGTCCGTATTCCGGCCGATGCCAGGCTGGTGCTGGGCGTGGACCGGCTGGACTATTCAAAGGGCATTCCCCACCGGTTCCGCGGCTTCGGCGCATGGCTCGATCGCCGTATCTCGGACGCGCCGCGCGCGACGCTGATTCAGATCACCCCGCCGTCGCGAAAAACAGTTCCAGCTTATCAGGAAATCACCCGCGAACTCGAGGCGCTGGTTGGCCACCTCAACGGCCGGTACGGCGAACTCGACTGGACACCCATCCGGCTGATCGAACGCAGTCTCCCGCGCGAGACGCTGGCGCCGCTCTACCGTCTCGCTTCGCTTGCCCTGGTGACTCCGCTGGCAGACGGCATGAACCTCGTTGCAAAGGAGTTCGTGGCGGCACAGGACCCGGAAGATCCGGGCGTGCTCGTCCTGTCGCGTGCGGCCGGCGCCGCAGAACAGATGACCGAGGCCCTGATCGTGAACCCGCACGATGCCGAGGAAGTCGCCGATGCCATCGAACGGGGTCTGTCCATGCCTCTGGAGGAACGAAAGGCACGTCATACCGCCCTGATGGAGGTCGTCGACACCACCGATATCTTCGCCTGGGGGAGCCGGTTCACCGACTGCCTGAGCGCACCCGGGGCGAAACCTGGCGTTGCCGAACCACTCCAGTTTCTTAGGGAGCTTCGAAGTCAGTATGAGCAAAGCTTGGGGAACAAGATGACAGAGCGAGCCGCTTCACGCCAGAAACCCAACTTCGGAAAGGCCCCGCCCGGCACCGCGAGGCAGAAGGAACAGCAATAAACTCCGCCGGCCCGCGTGTTCCGGGCCTGCTCGTCACTGAATTCCCCGCCCCGAGAATCGCTATGTCCCGTTACCATCTTCCACAGCACCGCAATGCGGCTTCCCGAAATTCGGGCCTGTTCTGGCTTGCCGGCGGCCTCGGCGCCCTGATCGGCATCGCGGCCCTAACCGCCTACCAGGTCCGCGGGCGCAACCGGGTCGAGTACCGCCCCCCTGACGATGCGCCCATCCGTACGTCCCGGCGGCAGGAGGGTCGCCGAACGGCGACCGGGCGCACGGTCACGATCGACCGACCGCGCAGCGAGCTTTATGCTTTCTGGCGCGACTTTTCCAACTTGCCGCAGGTGATGGAGAATGTCCGGTCGATCGACGTGAATGGCGGGCTGACCCGGTGGACCATCGCCGGACCAGCCGGGCAAGACGTGACCCTGGTAACTGCCCTCGCGGAGGAACGCGAAGGTGAGCGGATTGCGTGGGCCAGCACCCAAGGCTCGGACATGGAGCATCGCGGCTGCGTTACCTTCCGCGACGCCCCGGCAGGCCGGGGCACGGAGGTGACGCTCGACTTGGAGTATGTCGCCCCGGGGGGCGAGTTGGGCCGCTGGGTCGCCAAGGCCCTGCAGGCGGAGCCGCATCTGCAGGCCCGCCGCGACCTGAAGCGATTGAAGATGCTGCTGGAGACCGGCGAGATCGCCACGAACGCAAACCGCCGTTCGGCTGCCTGAGGAGGACACGATATGCGCGCATTGACTTGGCACGGCCGTCACGACGTCCGCGTGGACACGGTTCCCGACCCCGAAATCGTCAACCCTCGCGATGCGATCATCGAGGTCACTTCGACCGCGATCTGTGGCTCCGATCTGCATCTCTACGACGGGGTGATCCCCGGCATGCTCTCGGGCGACATTCTTGGGCACGAATTCATGGGCCGCGTCGTGGAGGTCGGCCCCAAGAGTACGCTCAAGAAGGGCCAGCGTGTGGTGGTCCCCTTCACCATCTCCTGCGGCAGCTGCTTCTTCTGCAAGAACACCCTGTATTCGGCCTGCGACAACACCAACCCCGCCGAGAAGCAGGACATGACCGAGGCGCTCTATGGTCATTCCGTCAGTTCGCTCTTCGGATATTCGCACCTGACGGGTGGCTATCCCGGCGGCCAAGCCGAATATGTCCGCGTACCGTTTTCTGATGTGGGGCCGATCGTGATCCCCGAGGGGATGGAAGACGACGACGTCTTGTTCCTGTCCGACATCCTGCCGACAGGCTGGCAGGGGGCGGAGAATGCCGACATCAAGGCCGGCGATACAGTCGCCGTGTGGGGCTGCGGGCCCGTCGGCCTCTTCGCGGTGCAGTCGGCGCTGGCCATGGGAGCGGGGCGCGTCATCGCCATCGACGAATTCCCGAACCGCCTGGCGCTGGCAAAATCCAAAGGCGCAGAGGTGATCGACTTCAAGCGAACCAACGTGCTCGAGGCCCTGACCGAGATGTCGGGCGGCATGGGACCCGACGCGGTGATCGACGCGGTCGGCATGGAAAGCCACGGATTCGCCCCCGACACGGTCATGGACAACATCAAGCAAAACATCGGTATCGGCGCCGACAGCGCCCATGCCCTGCGCGAGGCAATCATGTGCGTGAGGAAAGGCGGCACGGTCTCGATCCCCGGGGTCTACGGTGGCATGCTCGACAAGTTCCCGTTGGGCGCGCTGATGGAAAAGGGCGTGCAGGTCCGCTCCGGCCAGACGCACGTGCAGCGCTACCTGCCCGAGCTTTTGCGCCGGATCGGTGATGGCGAGCTCGACACGCAATACATGATCTCCCACCGCCTGCCATTGGAGCAGGCAGCCAAGGGCTACGAGAACTTCCGCTACAACCAGAACGACTGGACCAAGGTCGTCCTGAAGCCCGGCACGCAGGCGAACTGATGGCCGGGAAGCCCTTGGCCATCGTCACCGGCGCCTCGAGCGGGATCGGACGCGAGCTGGCCCGTCTCGCCGCGGAAGACGGCTGCGACCTGATCATTGCAGCGAACGAACCCGGAATCGCCGAGGTCGCCATGGACCTGCGCCGCACCGGCAGTAATGCCACCGCCGTGGAGGCGGATCTGGCCACCGGTTCCGGCGTCGCGACGCTTTGGGAGGCGCTTGGCGGTCGCACACCGGATTACGTATTGGCCAATGCCGGGGTGGGGCTCGGGGACGCCTTCCTCGACCAAGACCCGGAGCGGATCGAGACGGTGATCCAGCTCAACGTCACCGGCACCTCAGCCGTGGTCCAGCACGCCGCCCGCGAGATGGCCGCCGCAGGAAGCGGGCGCATCCTGATCACCGGGTCGCTCGCGGGCCACATCCCGGGAAGCTACCAGGCGGTCTATAACGCCACCAAGGCGTATCTCGACACGCTGGCTTTGGGTATCCGCGAGGAATTGCGGGAGAAGGCGGTGACGGTGACCTGCCTGATGCCCGGTCCGGTCGAGACCGAATTCTTCCACCGCGCCGAAATGGACGACACACCGGTGGGACGAAGCGATGCCAAGGCCGATCCCGCGCGGGTCGCACGCGACGGCTGGCGGGCGCTGAAGGCGGGGCGCTCCGGCGTCTCGCCCGGCGTGATGACCAGGATCCAGTCCGCCTTGAGCGGTGTCTTGCCGGACAGCGTGCTGGCCGGGCTGCACCGCGACATGGCCAAACCCGAGGAGTCCTCCGATGGCTGACAAGCTCGCAGCGATTACCGGCGCCTCGACCGGTCTCGGCTACCAGTTCGCCCGCCTCGCCCACGAAGACGGCCACGCGCTGATCTTATGTGCCGACGAAGAGGAGATACACGTCGCCGCCGGAAAGCTGCGCTCCCTCGGGGCGGAGGTCGAGGCGATGGTGGTGGACCTGTCCACCCGCGACGGTGTGGATCGCTTCTGGGCCACGCTGGAAGGACGTGACATCGACCTCGTCTGCGCCAATGCCGGTCGCGCCCTCGGCCATGCCTTCCACGAACAGGACTGGTCCGATGTGAAACGCCTGATCGACCTCAACGTCCTGCAGACCACCACGCTGCTCCACCGGATGGGAGCCAAGATGCACGCGCGTGGATCGGGGCGGATCCTGGTGACCGGATCAATCGGCGGCTACGTCCCGGGGCCTTTCGATGCGGTCTACAACGCCACCAAGGCCTACCTGAACTCGCTTTGCTATGCGCTTCAGGATGAATGGAAGGACGGTCCCGTCACGCTCACCTGCCTGATGCCGGGTCCGACCGAGACGGATATCTTCCACCGCGAAGAGAACGACCTGCAGAAGGCGCCCATCGCCGGCAAACCCAAGGACGATCTGCAAAAGGTCGCGGAACGCGGATACGAGGCGGTCATGTCCGGTCAACGAGGGGCGGTGCCGGGCCTGCACAACCGCCTCGTCACCATGTTCAGTGGCCTGGTTCCCGAGAGCATCCAGGCGCGCATCCATCGCAAGGGCGCAGAACCGGAATGACGTATGCGATCGGAGAAAGACGTTGGGTGCTGGCCGACGGCTATATCCCGGCCGAGAGCACGGGTGAGCCGCCGGAGATGTTGAGCCACGAGGCTGTGTGCGTCCTCAATACCGGGACCGATCCAGTCCGCGTGGTTCTCATGCTCTATTTCGAGGACCGGGACCCCGTCGGACCCTAAGAACTGGAGGTACCAGCCCGTCGAACCCTACATCAGCGGTCCAACGAGCTGAGTAATCCTGAACCGGTCCCGAAGGGCCCGGGTATGCCTGCGTCATAGAGGCGGAGGCACCGGTGATCATGCAACAGACGTGGCTGGATTGGCGCCATCTGAGAACGCGCTGTTCAGCACGCTGGCCCATCCGGAATGAGCGCGGGACCCGGAGAAACTCTCGAGTAGCTATTCCGTAGACGCCACCAGCATCAGGGGCCGCTTCACCAGGGCATCGCTCCACGAACTCAGCAACTTCGCGCCAGAGGTCGTGTCCCGCCGAGTGGTGTAGCTGAGGCGGTCATCGGGTTTCTCGGTAGGGTCGGGTTGCGAACGCCAACCTG
>CANMTR010000065.1 GCA_947500825.1 uncultured Paracoccaceae bacterium
CATGTCAGCACCCGATGACGCGCCAAGATCGGCTTCGAAAAACCCTCTTGCGCAAGGGGCGGTTATACATGTTGCACAAAGAACGTGAAGGCCGGAGCTTCCCTTTCCCCGGCCGGACGCACTTATCCTGCCGGTTCCGTAATCGGGATGCCGAGCGCGACGTGGCGGTTCAGCACGGCGGCTCGGACGTGGAGTTCGGCGACCTGGCGATTGAAGTCGCGTGCCATGAGGCTCTGCCCCAGTAGCTTCACGCAATGCATCTTCGTCTCGGCGCGACTTCGGCGGTGGTAACCGCTCCACTTCCGCCAGATCGCGCGGCCGAGGTATTTCGATGCGCGGAGGGTCTCGTTCCGGGCGATGGCATCCAAGCCATGTCCGGATCGAAACAGATCGGCAGAGAGCCGCCCTGCTTCAGCGCTTCGTTGCAGGGCGGCTAAATCGTGGTCTTGTAGCTCGGCGGATGGAGACTGCTCATGCACTACGGCTACCATGCTGGATTCGCGACATGAATTCCCCTCCGTTTTTGCGCAACAAATCCGCATCAAGTCTTTAACGCGATCTCGCGGCCCTGACTTCCCCGGCCCAGACCGCGCCGGCCGGAGACACGAGAATCTCGATAGAGGTGTCGCGTATCGCCTTTCCCAGCGCGCCGTCCGGCAATGCATCGGTCACCAGGGTTCCGATCTCGTCGCAGGTGGCGACCCGGGACAGATGCGTGCGCCCGAATTTGCTGCTGTCTATCAGAAAGCGGCGCGCCGCACCCTGACGCAGCATCGTTCGCTTGATCGCGTCAAAGCCATGGACGGCTTCGGTCACACCGGCTTCGCTCAGGCCGGCGGCCCCCACAAAGCAGGCATCAACGTTGTATCCCGAAAGATACTCGCATGCTTCCGTCCCGATCACGGCAGCTTCCTGCTGCATGTACTTTCCCGGCGCGAGGCGGACATGTGCCGCCGAACTCTGGCCAAGCACCATCGCAACCTGAAGGGAGTTCGTGATCGCCGTCACGCGACGCTCCTCGAACGCGAGTGCGCGGGCGAACTCCATCGTCGTGGTGCCGGCATCGATCATGACCGTATCGCCGTCCGAAACGAGGCTGGCCGCAAACCGGCCAATCCTCTTTCTTTCCGCGATCCGTTCCAGGCGTCGCTGATCCATGTCGAGATGGCTTCCCGGGGTCGCCGCCGACGCTCCCCCATGGGCGCGATTGAGCAGGCCCGCGTCGCCCAGCTCTTCCATGTCACGGCGCACCGTTTCGGTGGTAACGCTGAACTGAGCGGCGAGGTCGCTCACGCGGACATGCGGTTTGAGCCTCAACTCAAGCAGGATCTGTCTACGTCGATCTGCCTTCTTCAATCGCTTTGGCCCTAGGGCTTCGACCATGAATCTTCGCTCCGATCCAACCTTCAGCCCTTTTTATAACGGTAAAGCCCAAAAACCGGAACAACTTATGTTGCATATCCCAATTTTTGGTGCTGTCATCCCCGCCGACGTGCCGTGGAGGCGGCGCACTGACTGAAAGGGAGGATAACCAAGATGCCCAAGGACACGTTCTTCGGAGCCACGGCGATTACTGCGATGGCATTCACCGCGTCGGCTGCGTTTGCCCAAGAGGACTGCGAGAGCCGCGGCGAGCTGGACGCTCAATATTGCGATGCGAACGGCGACCTCGTGGCTGATACCCCGGAAGAAGAAAGCGAGCTCCTCAACCCTGATACGCTCGTGTTCGCCTACTCGCCGGTCGAAGACCCCGCGATCTACGAAGACATCTGGACGCCCTTCATCGATCACCTTGAGGAAGTGACCGGTAAGGACGTGCAGTTCTTTGCGGTCCAGTCCAATTCTGCCGAGGTAGAAGCCATGCGCTCGGGCCGCTTGCATATAGCGGGCTTCTCCACGGGCCCCACACCTTTTGCGGTGAACCTCGCCGGCGCCGTGCCTTTCGCGATAATGGGCGCCGATGACGGCCGTTTCGGCTACACGCTCCAAGTTTACACCCAGGCTGACAGCGACATTCAGGAGATGTCGGACCTGGCGGGCAAGCGCATTGCGCACACGTCCCCGACCTCGAACTCGGGCAACCAGGCTCCGCGCGCCCTCTTCCCCGATCTCGGTGTCGTGCCAGGCGAGGATTACGAGGTGAACTACTCGGGCAGCCACGACCAGTCGATGCTCGGCGTCGTCGCTGGCGATTACGACGCAGCGCCTGTGGCGTCCGAGGTGGTTGACCGCATGGCCGAGCGCGGGCTCTACGATTCCGAGGAAGTCCGCATCGTTTGGGAGAGCGATGCGTTTCCAACCACCTCCTATGCCTACGCACATGACCTTGCGCCGGAGCTCAAGGAGAGCATTGAGGAAGCGTTTTTCAGCTTCGACTTCGAAGGTACCGCGCTCGGCGAGGAGTTCGCCGGTGTGTCGAAGTTCGTCCCCATCACCTACGAGGAGCAGTGGGCGGTGATCCGCCAAATTCAGAAGGCCAACGGCGTCGAATACACGCCCGAAGGCCTCGCCGCGGAATAACTGGCACTTGCGGGCCGGCGCCAGCCTGCGCCAGTCCGGCAACGGAGCGTCCCATGCTTGAAATAAAAGACCTCGTCAAACGCTACGGTGGTGGCGACCCGGTCCTGAAGAACCTCGACCTCACCATCGAGGGCGAGAGCGTCGTATCGATAATCGGCTCCTCCGGAGCCGGTAAATCGACGCTCTTGCGCTGCATCAATCGGCTCGTGGAGCCGACTTCGGGCTCGATCGAGCTCAACGGCACCGAGCTGACCCGCCTGCGCGGCAGGAACCTGCGCGCGGCGCGGCGCAAGATCGGCATGGTGTTCCAGGGCTTCAACCTCGTCGATCGCCTGACGGTGATGGAGAACGTGCAGTCCGGACGGCTAGGCTACATCTCAACCTGGGCGGCGATCCTGCGGCGCTATCCCAAGGAGGACATCCGCCGCGCCTACGAACTGATGGAGCGGGTGGGCATCGCGCATTATGCCAACACCCGTGCCGACCAGCTTTCTGGGGGCGAGCGTCAGCGCGTCGGTGTCGTCCGAGCGCTGATGCAGAACCCGGATATCCTGCTCGCGGACGAGCCGACGGCGTCGCTCGACCCCAAGACATCCGAGCAGATCATGGGCCTCCTGCGTGATCTTGCCGGAGAACTGAAGCTGCCGGTGCTGATTAACATTCACAACGTGGCGGAGGCCAAGGAATACACCGACCGGATCGTGGGCATGCGCTACGGTCGCATCATCTTCGACCACAAGCCCGCGCGTCTCGATCAGGAAGAGATGGACCGGATCTATTCCGGCAGCCCTCATGCAGACCGAAATGAGAACCTGAGGGAGGCGTCATGAGCGAGACACACGATACTTGGCGCAAGCCGCCATTCATCTCGAATCCGGTTATCCGCTGGGCGGTCTATCTTGTGGCGCTCGCCTATTTTCTCTGGGTGGGCGCGACCATGCCAATCGACTGGGGACGGGTAGCAGAGGGCTTTGCTCGCGCCGGACGCATTTTCGGCGGGGCGTTTCCTCCAAGTTTCGAACGCAGCGGCCTTCTGATCGATGGCTTCCTCGAAAGCTTGAAAATCGCAGTCCTCGCGACGGCCGGCGGTGTGCTACTTTCAATCCCGATCGCCTTTATGGCGGCACGCAACGTGGCGCCGCTTCCGATCTACTATTTCGGGCGCTTCGTCATCATCCTTGCGCGCAGCTTTCACCCGGTGATCGTCGCGATTGTGTTCGTAAAGGCTGTGGGCTTCGGCCCCTTTGCTGGTATGCTGACACTTGTCGTCTATTCCATCGGCTTCGTCGCCAAGATGCTGGCGGAGCGGATCGAGGAGATCGATTTCGGTCAGGTCGAAGCGATGCGTGCTGCGGGTGCGCCGTTCTTATCGACGATATTCTACGCGATCTTCCCGCAGATCATGCCGCGCCAGATCGGCCTGACGATCTACCAGCTCGACAGTAATCTACGCGCCTCGGCCGTTGTTGGGATCGTGGGAGCCGGGGGCATCGGAGCCACGTTGGCCAATGCTTTTGGCCGCTACGACTACGACTTCGCCCTTGCCATCACCATCGTGATCGTCGGAGTGATCCTGGTCTCGGAAGGTCTCAGCGGACAGATCAGGAAGCGGATCGCATGACCAGTATTTCCGAACAATTCGGCCGCGAGGACTGGAGCCGCTTCTCGTCCAGGCAGAAGTGGCAGCGCTTCGCGATCTTTGCGATTTGCGTGCTGGCGATCGCGTGGTCCATCTCGTCAATCGAGGTGGTCTGGGCCTGGGTCTGGGACGCTCCCAGCCAGATGGGCGATCTCTTCAAGCGAATGTATCCGCTCGACACTACCAATCTCGCCACAATCCTGCGGGTTCTATGGGAGACGGTGAACATTGCCACGTTCGCCACCGCCTTCGCAGTGCTGATGTCGCTGCCGGTGGCATACCTCTCCGCGCAGAACACCACGCCCAACCGCGCGACGTTGTGGCTGGGGCGGCTGATCCTCGTGACCTCGCGGTCGGTCAACACGATCATCTGGGCGCTGCTCTTCGTCGCGATCTTCGGCCCTGGCGTCGTCGCGGGCATCATCGCCATCATGTTCCGTTCCATCGGCTTCATCGGCAAACTCTTGGGCGAGGCAATCGAGGAGATCGACAAGCGCCCCGTCGAGGCGCTCGAGGCCACCGGCGCGTCGCGCTTCAAGGTCATTGCCTACGCTATCGTGCCTCAGGTCATGCCGACCTTCTGGGCCGTCGCCATCCTGCGCTGGGACATCAATCTGCGAGAATCGACCGTGCTCGGGCTTGTGGGGGCGGGTGGCATCGGCATCATCCTCCAGGGCGCTATCGACACGTTCAACTGGCCCGAGGCGGCGACCGTCCTTCTCGCGATCCTCGCGCTCGTGATCCTGGGCGAGGTGGTCTCGGCATTTTTGCGGCGCCGCATCCTGTGACCGTTCTGACCGCGACCGACCCGATCCATGCGTTCGAAGCCTATCTGAGCGTGACCCGGCGCCTCCCGGAGGCGCGGTTTCCCAAAGCTTGGCAGGCGGTCCGCAACCTTGGCGAGATCGCAGGCGGGTTCGACCTCATCTTGCTCGATGCCTACGGCGTGCTGAACGTGGGCGAGACGTCGATCCCGGGCGCGGCCAGGCGCATCGCGGCCCTGCGCGCGCAAGGCGCCCCAGTCATGGTCGTATCGAACTCCGCGGGGTACCCGAAGCGGCACATGATGCAGCGTTATGCACGGCTGGGCTTCGATTTCGGTGCCAACGAGGTGGTCACCAGCCGCGAGGCGCTGCTCGCGCGTCTGGACACGATGCCGCCGCGCCGCTGGGGCGTCATGCTCACGCCCGCACCCGGTGACGAAGATCTGGACCCCTACGATATTGCCTGTCTCGACGACGACCGCGCCGGCTACGATCGCGCCGAAGGGTTCCTGCTAGTTGGCTCTCACGGCTGGACCGAACGCCGACAGTCGCATCTCGTGGCCTCGCTGCGCGCGAATCCACGCCCGGTACTGGTGGGGAATCCCGATCTGGTCGCGCCGCGCGAGGACGGTCTCACGCGAGAGCCGGGCTACTTTGCGCATCGGCTCGTCGACGAGGTCGGGGTTATGCCCGAGTTCCTCGGCAAGCCCTTCCGGGGAATCTTCGACCTTGCCCTCGCGCGCCATGCGAGCAAATCCTCGCGGGTGCTGATGGTCGGTGACACGCTGCACACTGATATTCTCGGCGGTGCGCATATGGGCTTTGCCACGGCGCTCGCGACCGGGAACGGGTCGCTTTCGGGGCTTGATGTCGGCGACGCGATCGCGGCGTCAGGCATCGTACCGGACTTCGTCATGGACCAGATCTGAGCCGGCAGCTGGGTCTCGCCCGCCGCGGGACAAAACCTCAAAGATTCATGCAGTTGGCGTAGAAGGTACTGTTGCGTTTCTGGTCCTCGGGCACGGATACTGGTTCCGGAGTAGAGGAAGCACGTGACGCGCGATCCGTTCAAGGGCGATCTGTTCCCGCGGGGCGTTATCCTGCTGGCTGTGCGCTGGTACTGCCGGTTTCCACTCTCGTACCAGGATGTCGACGATCTCCTGGAGGGGCGCGGTGTCACGGTGGACCGGGCCACCGTCTTCCGCTGGGTTCAGAAGTTCGGCCCCGAGATCGCCAAGCGCGCTTATGCTCACCGCGGCTGGCGCGGGCTGAACTGGAAGCGGCGATTCACCCCCATAGCCTCTGTCGAGGCTGCCCGCGATCGTGTCCCACTGCATGGTGTAGCTCATGGCAGGCCCGACGGATGTCGGCGTGGCCGAGCTGATCAGTCCGT
>CANMTR010000066.1 GCA_947500825.1 uncultured Paracoccaceae bacterium
CTCGTTCGCTTCATTGTCCGTCCTCAGGTTGGGCCGGACTCTAATCGACGGTGGAGGAAAAATCCCGTGGCAGGTCATAGCCCCCGTCGGTGTCCAACTTCCAGGGAGCACCTCGTTCTCGGTGGTTGAGCTGCTGGCGGAACGCGGAAGACCAGACATAGCCGATCTTTGCTGTCCCGAGCCGCTCAAGATCGAAGTTCGAGCCCCGGTCGAGAAACCTTTGAGCGTTTCGTTGGTTTGGGTTCCATGTCTGCGCGTGGTCCTTGCTCGTTCATAGCGACGTGTGAGAGCGTAGGCTGAGCCGAGAGTTGTATTTGCGTTAATGATTGCCTCCAGCAACTGACCGCAGCTCTCGGCTCATCACTTCCAACCATGCTGTAGGCAATGCTTTGACCGTCGGCTGGACTCTTCCAGAATCGCCGTTTGAAAGTTCCTCGAACGCGAGCGGCCCTAACGATTTCCGGACCTCATATATCCGGAAATAGCGACGCCGCGGGATGCTATCCTGCATGCTCCGAGCAGAGGAACGGAGGCAGACGGGTGCATGGACTGGCAGAAATCATCTTGATCTGCGATTTGAGGAAGCAGGGGCAGAGCCTGACCGCGATTGCGCGGGGGGCAGGTTGCCCTCACTTCTCATGCGGCGAGGATTTTGAACAGACGATCCTGCACCACGTTTTGCTCTAAAATGGTTAGCTCTTCCAGTCACTGCCCGAGGGCTGAACGCCGATCGACGCCCCCACAAACTGGCAGCTGTATAATCACGCGGGATGTAACAAGGGGCCTTCCCGCGTGATCACGTTATCTGCCTGATGACTTGGTAGCGCTTGGAGAAACGCCAGGGGACGTCTTCGAGGAAGCGACACGCGTCGTCCGGTCTTCCGAAGCCGTACCGCTGGACGTCGTTACCGGAGGCCTCGGCGGCGAGTTGACGGGATTCACAGCCGGGGCGGCAACTGGCGAGTTCCTGTCATCACCGCGAGTATTTTCAGGCCCGGTACTGCCGGTGGAATGTGAGGACCCGCTTCGCCCACTTGTCGACGTCGTCTTCCCGGATGTCGGCAGTACGGGGTCGGACGGTGGCATTTCCAACGGAGTCACCCCGGCTTCGGGTGTCGTGTACGATCCCGTCTTCGTGCTTCCGGACCCCCGATCGTCGCGATCCGTGGCCGCGAGACGCGTGCGGCTCTCGACGTCGTTCCGCTCATTGGATCGGGAAAAATTCTCCCGCTGCGGGGAGTGCCGATCGGACACGCGCGATCCGAACACGATCCAGGCCATTCCGATCGCGACAAGGCCGACCGCGAAGGGTTTTTCCTTCACGATATTGCCCACGGTCTGACCGTGTTCACCCCCGTGGTCGCGAAGATATCTGCCGGCGTAGTTCCAGGCCCCTTCGAGGGTCATGCGATCGAAGATCTCGTCGATCGTGCTGCTGAGTTCGGAACGCCGGTTTTCGAGATCGCGTTCTATTTCGTCGGTAGACCTGTCAGCCATGGGTAGCTTCCTCCGTCAGGTGAACATCGCGCTGCACGTTCTTGACAGTACGTGTTGGGGCCAAGCGGGCCGTCGTAAGGGTGTTCTTGCCTTTCATGATCATGCCGGCGCCAAGGACCAGGAACACTCCGCCGACAATCAAAGCCGCCCATCCGGACCCCAGCCCCAGTTCCGCGATGCCGGTGACCAGCGATGCGGCGAAGACATTCAGCGCAACGAGGAAAAGAACGACAGCCGCAACCAACAGTCCGACCGCGATCACTGCTCTCTTCAGATTTTCCTGTACCTCGGTGCGTGCGAGATCGAGTTCACCACGCAGGAGTTCGGTTATCTGCGCGAACGCGTCGCTTATCAACCCAAGCGGTCCTGGGTCCCCTCTTCGCCTGCGGGTGGATTCCGTTGACATCGATATCTCCCTCGTTCGACGCACGTTAACCTCTTCGCCTCTTGTATGTTCCGCTGCCGCGGCTAGCGGGGCCGAAGACCTGGCCAACCGTTCGCACCCCGCAGGGTTTCTTCAGTTGGCCCGGACAGGCTTTACCAGTGACATCTCAAGGTTCATGGGAAGGTGGCGCGAATCCACGCTTCGATATCGCCTTTCCGAAGACTACAGGTCGACGCGTCGATGATGTATCCCACTCGCGCGGGCCGGAACCACGATCTCGACCAGGAACCTTTACCAGTATGGCGACAACAGACGACGACTGGCACCAGACTGACGATGTACTGCACGAGCAGGGGCGGGGCGATCCGTTTGCGGCCGCGGTACGCTCGACCCGGATGCCGATGATCGTGTCGGATCCTCGAAAGCCCGACAATCCCATCGTCTACACGAACGACGCCTTTTTGAAGCTGACCGGATACGAGCGCGACGAGATCCTCGGGCGGAATTGCCGTTTTCTACAGGGCCCCGAGACCGATCGAGCCGAAGTCCGGCGCCTCCGCGACGCGATCGTACGAGAGGAACCGATCCAGATCGATTTGTTGAACTATCGCAAGGACGGCACGTCGTTCTGGAACGCCCTGTTCATGGGGCCGGTCCATGGAGATGATGGCCAAGTGCAGTTCTTCTTCGCCTCGCAAATCGACGTCACCGAGCGCGTACAGGCACAGAAGGCAGTGGCCCGGCAGAAAGCCATCGTCGAGGCCGAGGTCCAGGCGCGGACTAAGGAGTTGAAGGACGCGCTGGCGGCCAACGAGCGGGCGCTCGAGGAAAAGACCCTACTCCTTCACGAGGTCGATCACCGCGTGAAGAACAACCTCACCATGATCGGGTCTCTACTGCGTCTTCAGGTGAATGCGATCAACGATCCTGTCTCGTTCGCACCCTGGAAAAGATGCTCGATCGGATCAGCGCGCTGGCCATGGTGCACAAGACACTGCACCACTCGCCGGACATCCGCCGCTTCGACCTTGGAACTTTTGCAAGGGGGCTGGTGCAGGATGTGCTGGCGCTTTCGGGCCGAGAAAATATCAAGGTCATCGATTGCATCGAGGAGGTCGACGTGGAGGCGACCCACGCGACCGCTCTTGGCCTCATTCTGAACGAGCTCCTGACGAACACGATCAAGCATGCCTTCGCCAACGGACGCCCCGGCCATGTACAGATCGCCGTAAGACGGGAGAATAACGAGGTGGTTATCGAGATCTTCGATGACGGGCCCGGCTTCGATCCAGGCGCCGTTCAAGGTAAGACGTTGGGGCGCAAGCTGATCGAGCGATTGTCGCATCAGCTTGACGGCACGACAAAATGGACGAGTTCCGGTGAAGGAACGACAAGCATAACCCGGATCCAGTCAGACCCGATCTCCTAAAGGCGGTACCAATGACCCGGAACGACGAAGCTTTGCAAGTGGTCGTGGTCGAGGACGAAGCCCTCATCGTCATGGACCTGGAACACATGATCGAGGCCACGGGGCATGAAATGGTCGCCTCCGCGCCGAGCGTTCGGGGCGTAAAGCACTGGAATACGGGCCTCGATGTGGACGTGGCGCTCGTCGACCTGCAATTGGCCGGTGGGTCGTCGGGACTTGAAGCAGCGGACTATATTCGCGAGGTCTGGCCAGACGCGCTTGTCGTGTTCGTCACCGCCAACGCCAAGTCGCTTCTCCCCGATATCGAGAAAGGTCATGCTGTGGTGCCGAAGCCGTTCACCCGCCCGATCGTGTCGGCAACCTTGCGCTTTCTGTATCAGGGCATCAGAACACCGCCGCCCGAGGATGCCGTTCCCGGCGGGTTTCTCATGAATGCGGGTCTCAAGCGACGCCTGCGGGTGGCTTGAGTAGCAAGCGGGCAATTTCCCGTCCAGTATTTCTTCTGCCCCCATCCGAGCGTAAAACGCTCAGCCCAAGGCCCAACACCCACCGCCGACGGGCTACTGCTGCCGATCGACGCTGACGATGCCTCCATCCAATCGAGAGTCGGAGCTTCCGGCAGGCTCAGGGCGTGCGGGGATGACCGATTTACTGCAGCGCAGCGTATCTCCTCTTGCAATACTGCGCCGCAGCATGATCTGTTAGGAGAAGTTACCAGGACATTACAACTCCAGAAGGGAGACCCGCCATGGCTACGAAGCAGCAGAACTCGAAGTCCGCCGCGAACGACATCCAGAGCCTCTTCGATCCGAAGGGCTACCAGGACGTCTTCAAGACCTGGGCGAGCTTCAACGAGCGTTTGACCGGTGTCATGGTCGACGCGGCCACGAAGAACGCCGAGATCGCCTACGAGACCACACAGGAAGCGCTCGGGAATGTGCGTGAGGTGGCGCAGGTTCGCGAAGAGCCCGCGGAATACGGCAAGGCCTACAGCGATTTCGTGCAAAAGCAGATGGACCTCGTCAGCCGCACCGCGCAATCCTATGCCGACGTGACGCAGAAAAGCGCCACCGAGGTGACCGAGACGGTTTCCGAGGCCGGCCAGCAGATTGGTGATAAGGCTGCCGCGAACGCCGAAGGCGCCGCTGACAAGGCTAGCGCCGCCGCGAAAAAGGCTGCCTGAGGCTTTCGAGCCTCGAAAGGCATCACAAACGACAAGCACCGAACGGCGGGTCTCGAAGGCCCGCCGTTTTTTCATGTGGGCGACGGCGTCTGCTGCCGCGATCGCGAGGGACAAATCTTCTAAAGCGGTTTGCTTTTAATAAGACGCGTATCCCGCTGCTTTGAAGAAGCTCCAGCACTCCTCGGGATCGAAGAGATCGCAGATGTCGCCGAGCGCCCGGATGAGTGTATCGTAGGTCCGCGCGCCGATGCGGCGGAGGTGGGCTTTCAGCTTGGAGAAGGCCATCTCGATCGGGTTCAGATCGGGTGAGTAGGCCGGCAGGAACAGCATCCAGCAGCCATGGACGTTCAGGATCTCGGCGGCTTTCGGGCTCCTGTGGGTCGAGAGGTTGTCGAGGATGACGACGGTGCCTGGCGACAAGGCCGGTGCGAGCTGGGTCTCGACGTAGATGTCGAAAGCAGCGCGGTTCATCGCGCCTTCGATCACCCAGGGCGCAATCAACGCGTCGCAGGTGAGCCCGGCGATGAATGTCTGCGTCTTCCAGCGGCCGAACGGGGTCGTGCCGAAAAGACGTTCGCCGACGGCACTCCGGCCCCGCAGTCGGGTCATGTTCGCCTTCACCGACGTCTCGTCGAGGAAAACCAGCCGATGCGCCCTGTCCCGCATGAAGGGCTGCCGGCGGACGGTTCAGTCATGCCGGGCCAGCCTGATATCCGCCCGGTCGCGTTCCTGGGCGATCAGGCCTTTTTTTATATGAGAACCCCGCCCTGATCAGGGCCCGGTGGATCGACGAGAGTTGCACCGAGACGCCATGCGTCTCCTCCAGCGCCCCGGCCAATTCCTTCAGGGTGATGTCCGGCTCCGCACGGACGATCTCGCTCAAGAACGCCATGTGCGGCGCAAGCTTGCCCGCGGTCCCCGCTGTGCGGCCCTGCCGCTTCGGCGTTATCACACCCCGGTCGCGATGAGCGGCCGCCAACCGGACCGCCGTGCTGGCACTCACACCGAAGACTTGCGCGGCTGCCCGTCGCGAATGACCCGCGGCGATGTAGCGCCAGATCCGTTCGCGAAGGTCCATCGAGTAGGGTTTGCCCATCCGTCCACCTCCTTTCGGAAGTGAATCAGACCGATGATCTCAGGGGAATCCCCAACGATTCAGATCAGAGGCAAACCGCTTTAGAGCTTTGGTCGTGTAAACAAACGGCGGTACCGGAGGCAGGTGCAGGCAAGGTCGATGAGGTGGAGAAAACCTTGCGGCAGCCTGTTCCAACGGTGGCACTCCATGTCCGGGTCAGGAGCGTCGCCGCGCGGCCCCGCCGATCACCTCGCCACGACGGATACCGTCGCTGGACATGAGCATCTCCCCAAACGCAGGCGCGAGCCCTTGATGGTCATACCGAGCCGGTCGGCCGAAATCAGGTGCAGTTCGTTCGAGGTTCATGGACATTGCCCCTGGTCGATGGGTTAGTCGCAATTGTGCCGGAAAGGCAGGGATACCGCGGGGAAGAATGGGGTATGACTGAGAACACCGATGTTCCGCTGAGGGGGTCCCACTGGACCACGAAGGGTCGTGTCCCGCCGAGTGGTGTAGCTGAGGCGGTCATCGGGTTTCTCGGTAGGGTCGGGTTGCGAACACCAACC
>CANMTR010000067.1 GCA_947500825.1 uncultured Paracoccaceae bacterium
CCGCAGGCGCCGAACCATCGTCACCACCATCTGCGTGCCGGAGAGACCCTCTGCGGGGGATCTGGTCCGCCGGAGCAAGCCGTGCAGAACCGGCCGGAGGACGTCGCCACGCCGAAGATGTTCGGCGACTGGGAGGTAGGTCTGATGATTTTCCAGAAGGATCTCGGGTCCACGAACGTGGCCTCCCTGGTGGAACGGAAGACGCGATACACCGTGCTGTTCCGCAACGACGACCGCAGCTCGAAGATGCTGATGAGCCAGTTGAACAACCTCCTCTCGCCCCTGCCCGTGACCGCGCGGCACTCGATCACCTTCGACCGGGGCTTCGAGTTCGTCTCCCGGCGGGAACTCAAGAGCGGTATGGGAACCGAGGCCTGGTTTTGCGATCCCTCGGCGCCTTGGCAGAAAGGATCGGTCGAGAACCTCACCAAACAAGCGCGCCGCTATTTGCCCCGGGACACCCCATTGGCGGTGCCCAGAAAATGCCTCGTCTACAAGACACCGGCCGAAGCATTCCGCGACGAGTTCAGGCGGCTCGGATAACCCGAGATGCCGCAACCCACCTTGAGCCTCCAATGGTGCGCGCTACCCCGAACTGCCTGCTATGCCGACGAACGTAACAAGCCGTGAAACAGGTTTGCCAGGTAGTCAAAGTCCCTTTGTCCTGTAACTCATGGCGATCCGCCCGATGGCGACGAGATACGCAGCGGTTCGAAGATCTCCCACATCCTCTCGAGCATGCCAGACCTCACGCATTGCTTGGTAAGCCGTACGCATCGTGTCATCGAGGCCGGATCGAACGAGTTCGAGTTCGCCCGATCCTCGTAGGTACTCCTGTTTGAAGTGGGGCGTCATCGACCAGTTTTCCCCGAGATAGGCATCGAGACGCTCCAGTTCGTTCACGATCAGGTTCTGTCGCATCTCTTCGGCGCGGCGCTGCATGCGGCCAAAGCGGATATGGCTGAGGTTCTTGACCCATTCGAAATAGCTGACCGTAACGCCGCCCGCATTGGCGTACATATCGGGAATGACCACGACCCCCCGATCGCGCAGGATGTCATTCGCTCCCGACGTGATGGGCCCGTTTGCAGCCTCGATGATGAGGGAGGTTCTGATACGATGCGCGTTCTCGAGGTTGATGACGCCCTCCAACGCAGCAGGGACGAGGATATCGCATTCCTCGGTCAACAACGCGGCACCGTCTTCAACGTACACGGCGTTGGGATAGCCGCGTACGCCTTTGTGCTTGCCAATCCAGTCGTGCACCATTTCCACGTCGAGCCCGTCTTCGCACCACAGAGCGCCGTCCCGTTCTATGATGCCCTGAACGATTGCTCCATCTTCTTCGGACAGGAACTTGGCGGCGTGATAACCGACGTTACCCAGTCCTTGGACGATAACCGTCTTGCCGTCGAGATCCCCCTCCAGACCGGCCTTGGCGGCATCTTCTGAATGCCGAAAGAACTCCCTGAGCGCATACTGGACGCCGCGGCCAGTAGCTTCGGTTCGCCCCTCGATGCCACCGGCGTGGGTGGGCTTGCCGGTCACGCACGCCGCGGCATTGATGTCGGTCGTATTCATCCGGCGATACTGGTCGGCGATCCAGGCCATCTCCCGCTCGCTTGTCCCCATGTCAGGCGCCGGGACATTTTGGCTGGGATTGATCAGGTCCCGTTTGGCGAGCTCATAGGCAAAACGGCGCGTGATCTGCTCCAGTTCGTGCTCGTCCCATTGGGTGGGATCGATGCGAAGCCCGCCCTTCGCTCCCCCGAAGGGCGCCTCGACCAAGGCGCACTTGTAGGTCATGAGGGCCGCTAGGGCCTCTACCTCGTCCTGATGCACCGTGGTGGCGTAACGGATGCCGCCCTTTACCGGCTCCATGTGCTCGGAATGAACGGAACGATACCCCGTAAAGGTATGGATCTGCCCGCGTAAGCGGACTCCGAAACGGACAGTATAGGTGGAGTTGCAGACGCGTATCTTCTCATCGAGACCCGGGCTCAGATCGGCCAAGGTGACAGCCCGGTTGAACATGAGATCGACGCTTTCGCGGAAACTCGGCTCGGGGCCGGAGGATGTGGTGGGCGCCATTGCAGTCCTCATTGTTTTGCCGATGCTTGGAAGGCGTACGGCAAGCCTTGCAGGCACACTCCGAATTGCCAAGTGTCCCCGAAGCAAGTTGGGGGTGACCTGTCACTGAACTTTTGACCCGAGCCCCGCATCTTCCTCCAGTTTTGGGTAGAGACCGCTCCGACGAGGAGACGGACGATGAAGCGATCAAGGTTCAGCGAGGAACAGATCATCGGCATCGTGAAGGAGCAGGAAGCTGGCATGTCGACGGCTGACGTGCGCCGCAAGCACGGCGACGTTCTACGAGTGGAAGTCCCGGTATGGTGGCCTTGAGGTGTCCGAGGCCCGGCGGCTGAAGGCGCTCGAGGGCGAGAACGCGAAGCTGAAGAAGCTCCGGCGGCTCTACTGCGAGGAGAAGCCAGGTGGGCCGCAGGGGCGGCCGGAAGCGCGTTCTCGGGACACGAAGGTTAATGTCGGTGCCGGATCCCAAAACGTCCGCTGGAGCCTCGATGTCGTCAGCGACGCCCTTGCCGATGGGCGTCGGTTCCGGGTTCTGGCCGTGGTCGCAGACACATCGCCTGTCCTATCCGGCCTGCGGGTCGTTCGAGAGCTGGATGTGTTGATTGGGCGCCGAGGTCGGCCAGCGATGGTGGTCTCGGACAATGGCACCGAGCTGACATCCACGGCCGTGCTGTCGTGGTGTCAGCGCACCGGGGTCGACTGGCACTTTATCGCACCGGGCAAGCCCATGCGAGACACGGGTTCGTCGAGAGTTTCAACGGACGACTGCGGGACGAGCTCCTGAACGAGCCGCTGTTCTCGTCGCTCGGCGAGGCCCGGCACGAGATCGCACCCTGGCAGCACGGCTACAATCACCACCGCCCCCATTCCGGCATCGGGAATATCCCGCCGGCAGAGTTCGTGGTGCAGAAGGGACTGGTAATGCACGCCACCTAGCCCCGAAAATCAACCCGCGGACTCTCCTAATGGCTGGCGGAGAGTCGGGGCTCAGGTCAGCGAAACGCGATTGCCGGATCTTTGAAGCGTTCGCCGCGGTCGAGGCAACCTCGCCGCCGGCGCGCGTCGATGGCCGCGACGAGGGATAGGGCGGTTCTACCGCCGGGGCAGGTGGACGAGTGGCCATGGGCCTGACCCTGCCACTCGGGGTTATCTCCAAGCACGAGACGTCCGACGACGAGCTGTTCTACCCTCCAGTGCGAATGGTGACGCGTGTTGACGATGCCGCGCTCGCGGCGGGTTACCGGACGCGCCTAGTACCGGGCGCTCAGGCGTAACAACGGAGGCTCGGAGCGCCTGGCGGAACCTGCTCGCGCGGGTTTCTTCTGCCAACACGACCTTGCGCCCTTCTTGGAGACCAGAAACCTTTCGGATCGTGACCGGCGTCGGGGTCCGATTTCCGACGAAACTTCTTGGCCCTGTGCGGTTTACCGCACCCGGGTCGTTCCGAACCGGTTAGATGTCGGGCGATAGCGCCCAGGGATTGCGCAAAAGCCGAGATCCGACGGCGGCATTAAGATTCTTCTGGTGCGATCGAGGATCCCGCTGCAGCTTTATCCAAACACTGCAGGAACGGGAGCGCCGCCAATGGCACAGGAAACCTTCGTAGTCGCGTTCGACTCGGACGAGGACGGCCGCCGCGTTCTGGACTACGCCATCGACCGTGCCGGACATGACGGAGCGCGGCTCGTCATCACGCATGTGCTCGAATGGTCCCCCTACAGCTTCCTGACACCCGAGGAGATCGAGGAGCGGCACATCCGCCGCAAAGAGGAACTCGCCCGCGCCAAGGAAGCGCTCATGGACCCCGCGGTAAAGCGCGCGAGGGACGCCGGCGTCGAGGCGGAGAGCGAACTATATTATGGCTCGGCGGTAAAACTCCTGGCCAAGTCAGCGCAAACCCATGGCGCCTCGCTGGTTTTCGTCGGCCGCTCCGGTTCCGATTCCCTCGGGGCGCGCATCTTCGGTTCCGTACCTCTTGGCCTCGCTCAACTTTGTACCGTTCCCCTCGTCCTCGTTCCCTGATCGAAAGGCACGAAACATGACAAACATAAGGTTTCTTGCCGCTTCGGTCGCGATCCTGATCGCCGCCGGCGGCCCCGCCCTCGCCCAGGACGGCAGCGGCATCGACCAGACCATCAATCAGATCTTCGCCGATTACACCGGCTGGTATGTCTCTATCATCTTCGCCGACCTGCCCGGGACGAATTTCAGCTGGATCGCGCTTTGGCTCGTCGCCGGCGCGATCGTGTTCACGATCTACTTCGGGGCGATCCAGGCGCGGGGCTTCATGCATTCAATCCGACTGGTGAAGGGCGATTACTCCGATCCGAACGACGCCGGCGAGGTCAGCCATTTTCAGGCGCTGGCCACCGCGTTGTCGGGTACGGTGGGCTTGGGCAACATCGCCGGTGTGGCGGTCGCCGTCGGCATTGGTGGCCCCGGCGCGACCTTCTGGATGATCGTTGCGGGCCTTCTCGGCATGGCCACGAAGTTCACCGAATGCACCTTGGGCGTGAAGTACCGGAACGAATATCCCAACGGCACCGTGTCCGGCGGTCCGATGTACTACATGACGAAGGGGTTCGAGGAGCGTGGGCTACCCGGCGGGCGTATCTTCGCCGCCGTGTTCTGCTTCTTCACGATCCTCACCGCCGTGGGGGCCGGCAACATGTTTCAGGCCAACCAGGCACATGCCCAGCTTTCGGGCGTCCTTGGCGGCTACCCCGGCTGGATCACCGGCATCGTCCTCGCGGGTATCGTCTTCGCAGTCATTGCCGGCGGCCTGAAATCCATCGCCCGCGTCACCGAGAAGGTCGTCCCCTTCATGGGCATCTTCTACGTTCTCGTCTCGCTCGCCATCCTGATAAAGAACTACGACGAGATCCTGTGGGCCTTCGGCCAGATCTTGGAGGGCGCTTTTACCGGCCTCGGGGTGGCTGGAGGCTTCACCGGCGCGCTGATCCAGGGCTTTCGCCGCGCTGCCTTTTCGAACGAGGCGGGCGTCGGCTCCGCCGCCATTGCGCACTCGGCCGTTCGCACGAAGGAACCCGTGACCGAAGGCTACGTCGCGCTGCTGGAACCGTTCATCGACACGGTCGTGATCTGCACGATGACCGCACTCGTCATCGTCATCACCGGCGTCCTGAACCAGGACCCGGAAACCGGTCTGTATATCTGGAACGCCGAAGCCGGACGTATCGCCACAGACGGCGGCGTGCAGGGGGTGGAACTGACTTCGGCTGCTTATGCCGCATCGTTCTCCTGGTTCCCGCCGCTTCTCGCGATTTCGGTGGTCCTCTTCGCCTTCTCCACCATGATCTCGTGGAGCTACTACGGATTGAAGGCCGTCACTTACCTCTTCGGCGAGGGAAAGGTGCAGGAACTGGCCTTCAAGACAGGGTTTTGTCTGTTCATCGTCATCGGCTCGGCGGCCAGTCTCGGCCCCGTAATCGATTTCTCCGACGCCGCGCTTTTCTCCATGGCAATCGTGAACATCATTGCCCTCTACCTGCTGATGCCGCTCGTGAAATCCGAACTCAACAGCTACGAACGGAAGTTGAGATCGGGCGAGATCCGGAAGTTCGAGGCGTGAACCGCAGAAAACATCGGGATGGAGAACACCGCCCGAAACACTGCGTATCTCTTGGTCGTCCAAGATGCCGACGTTGCGACGATCGGTTGAGACCTGTGCCCGCTACGTGAACCGCGACTTAGTCTGGCGCCAGAAAAGTGGTCCATCCTGGAGTAGGCTTTCGAGCCAGAGGGAGGACGAATGAATAGGACAGAAGAGACACAAGCCGGAGGAGATCGTCGCAAAGCTCGGGCAGGTCGACGTGCTGGTATCGCAGGGCCGATCGGTGGCCGAGGCGGTGAGATCGATCGGGGTGACGCAATTCACCTACTACCGCTGGCGCAAGGAGTTCGGCGGGCTGAAGACCAACCAGGTGAAGCGGTTGAAGGAGCTTGAGAAGGAGAACGAGCGGCTCAGGAAGGCGGTCTCCGATCTCACGCTCGAGAAGCTGATCCTCCGGGAGGCCGCCTC
>CANMTR010000068.1 GCA_947500825.1 uncultured Paracoccaceae bacterium
ACGGACTGATCAGCTCGGCCACGCCGACATCCGTCGGGCCTGCCATGAGCTACACCATGCAGTGGGACACGATCGGCATTGCGCGAAGCAGCGCTGCCGCGCCTTCGCGAGAAAGCACATAGCCAGAGAGAAACCAGAGCCCACGAACGGGCCGGAAGAGGGCGTCGCAGGGGTCAGCGCGCTCGGCTGTCTCTCCGGCGTCCTCATAAGAGAGATAGAGCAAGCGCGGCCCACCTTCTTCGCGGCACCGTTCGAGGGCCGCGCGCCAGCCACAGTTGATAGACTCGGCCGCGCGCGGCGTGAACCAGACATCGTCCTCGAGAACCAGAACGTGCTCGTGCTGGCCCGTCGCGATGACCTTCCAGGCTTCGATATGCGATCTTGCGACCGCGACCTCCTGGCGCGTCATGCGGACAGGCTCGTCCGCGCTAAAGCAAGCCTCCAGTCGCGCATCCGGTTGGACGTGTAACTGGTCACCCAGTCGGTAGTTCGGGTCGACATCGGCCGTGGCGGCAACGGCGCGACCGTCGCGGGCATCCACCGACGCGAGTCGTTTCGCAATGGAAGTGAGAGGTGCTCCGTCAAAGGTTCGGAAGCGCCCGAGTTCGCGGAGCATTCTGCGCCACCTTGCCGGCTGTCGATCGAGATTCAAGATCAGGATGGATTCAATCCTGTCTGGGCACGTTCCGAACGCAGGGATTCGGCCGCCCGGCAGCCTGGTTGCTGCGGCGCGAGCGGCACGGAAGGTCCAGAGGCGAAAAATTCCTGAAGCTCCTTGGAGGTTCATAGTTCGCTCACGGGCCTCAATCAGCTTCCATGTAGCGCCAATTGCGCTCATCGTTGCGATAAGAAAGGTACCAGCGCGTCTCTGCGATGGTCTCCCAGTCGCGGAGAATCTCGAAGTCGAGAGGTGCTCCGACGGCGATTAGGTCGTGCGCATGAGCCGCTAATGCGGCAGTCAGGTTTCCGGGACCTGTCGTCGCTTGGATTGCGGGGTATGGCTCGTCGTCGAGTAGCCGATCAGTTGCACGAGCAAGTGCGCTTCGCATGACTGGATGACCCACGGGCGCCGCAATTGGATTGTTGTTGACATAGAAAATGCGTTCGGCAGTGGGGAGATCCGCGCGCCAGATCTCCGCGGTCGGCACCATCCCGGCTGTCGGAATATCGTAACACAGCGGCTGAACTTTCAACCGGCCATCGCCGAACAAATCCTTCCACCCGTCGCCGACCAACACATCGTCCGTGTCCACGTAAAGACCGCCCTCCGAGAGGATGACACACATGCGCAGATAGTCACTGCGCATCGCGGGGTGTCGGCAGCTCTCGAATGCCGCCCGCTCACGAGTGCCGAACCGTTCGGCAATGTAGGCTGCGGCCCTCGCATCGTCGAACATTCGCCTCTGGAAACCTTCGTCGGCGAGACTGTCCCAGCTCGCGATGCAGTCCCAGACATCGCTCGGCAGGTCGCTCGGGTCGTGCCAATATTGGATCAGTGTCCGAGGAACTTCTCTCGAGAATGGCGTTCCTCCGGCATCGTGAGAGGCGGGGCTCTGTAGAACATGCAGGGTAAGGTCTCGGATAAATTCAGAACGAAGTGTATCATTCTCTTCAAATCCTGACGGATAAGTGCGCATTGTGCGTGCGTCCTTTTGGGTCCGGCGTTTGCGTACGTCGGTGTCGACTGCGCTTTGGAAGAGCGATCTGACGTGTCACCCTGCTTTGGCCCCTCTTACGGCCTGATGGGGAGACTTCGCGAGATAGTCCTGATAGCGCTGCGAGCTTTTCAAAAGATGCGCTCGCCCGTCGACCACAAATCCGTCAAGACCATGCTGGACGGTGTAGGCGTCGAGGTCCCGAATATTGTTGATAAAGCCCTTCCCATTGAAGTTCAGCGAGGTATTGCACAATACCCCATAGCCTGTGCGAGCCTTGAAGGCGACGAGCAGACTATGAAGGTTCTTATTCGAGGCGGGCGTGACCGTCTGAAGTCGAGCGGTGTGGTTCACGTGGGTAACCGCAGCCAGCGCGTCCGTCGTCACCTTGTATGCGTAGAGCATGTAGGGGCTCTCACTCTGGCAGCCGAACCACCGTTCGGCGTCCTCGCTTAAACAGACAGGCGCAATCGGACGAAATTGCTCGCGTTGCTTTATGGTGTTCAAGCGCTCCCTGGTATCGTCGCGAAACGGGGCGGCAATGATCGACCTATTGCCGAGTGCGCGCGGACCAATTTCATAGCGACCGCTCACCCATCCGAGCACGAGGTCGTTGGTAAGCAGTTCCGCTACTTCGTCGTGGCCCGTCGAGCGGATATCGTATCGTCCGTAATCGAAATTTCCCTCGGACTGGAATGAAAGCCCAGAGTAAACGTCCCACTCGATCTTTGGATTTCCGGTAAAGTAGAACTGAGCATCAATTGCAGTGCCGATGGCGGAACCGGAATCGTTCGCAACAGGTGGCACGAAAACATCGGAGAAGAAGCCGGTCTCCTTCCACTTCGTGTTCCAGTCGCAGTTCAAGCCACAGCCGCCGGCGATCACGAGGGGCAAGTTCGGCTTCAGGTTCTCCCTCGCGAAGCGATAGAAGGTTTCGAAAATCGCGTCGCTGTAGATACCGGCGAAGTTGCGAAACTCTGGATCGTCGAGCCCGACATTATAGTGTGCTGCGCCGGTGATGTCCTCGTTAGAACTTAACTCCCGGAACGGGCCATCGAGGAGGAATTCAAGCAATTTGCGCTCCTCGGCCGTCGGGACATTGCGGGTAGAAAACGATGCGAGAGCCATCAGCTTCCCCGCGTCTGAAAATTCGGGAAGGCGACCGTCTTTAGGAAAATGTGGATCGGCGAAGCCATATATCTGGCCGTAGCGGTTGCCCGGTTGGTTCATGACGTCCGCGAGATGAGTGATGCTGAGGCCGGCGTCGATTTCGTAGAAAGCACCGATCGCACCCTCCCAAACAAGCCCATAGCATGGCGCGCCAGTCGGGAGCGGTGACATACCAAATGCGCAAAGGATATGGGACCGTTCGTGAGAAGAAGAAAAGTATCGGATATTCTTCTTCATAAACCGTCGCTCACCAACCAGAATGGCATCCTGCATGGTACCCCGGTAGCCAGCGTTGCTTGGTGATCCGTGCGTGAATTCGTGATGATCGCGTGGCCACCAGCCTCCCGGGCATATTGCATCCGGAATACCGTCCAATTCTCCGACAGCATTGAAAACGTCAGGGGCAGACAATGGTGAGAATCGGTAGTTGGAGTCCTTCTCTGTCTCGATTGACGTCTCCAACCGACCGTCCGAAAGATAGACGATCGCGCCATCATGGCCTGGATTGTAGGATAGGATTTTCAACTATTAGGGCCCTCGGTAAGCCAATATGCGAAGATGAGCCCATCAAGTCGATCGTAATTGGGCTGAAAGAGGTGGCTCGGTTTGTCTGAACAGCTATCTGGCTTCCGCTAAGTGGATCTCCGCGATGGTTATGCCGCCGCCGGGATTGGCGATGGCTGGTTGAGATAGGCGCTGTCGGGCGTCAGCCCGCCAAGCGACGAATGGGGCCGCGTGCCGTTGTAGAAGCCGAGATAGCGGCCGATGGACGTTCGGGCTTCGGCGACGCTGGCATAGGCGCGCAGATAGACTTCCTCGTATTTGACCGTTCGCCAGAGCCGTTCGACGAAGACGTTGTCGCGCCAGGCGCCTTTGCCGTCCATGCTGATGGCGACCTTGGCATCCTTCAGCACCTGCGTGAAGTCGACGCTGGTGAACTGAGATCCCTGGTCGGTATTGAAGATTTCCGGCTTGCCGTGGCAGCGGAGCGCTTCCTCCAGGGCCTCGATGCAGAAGTCGGCGGATAGCGTGATCGACAGCCGCCAGCTCAGGACCTTGCGGCTGAACCAGTCGATGACGGCGGCCAAGTAGACGAAGCCCCGCGCCATCGGCACATAGGTGATGTCCATGGCCCAGACCTGGTTCGGCCGCGTCACTGCGAGTTTGCGCAGGAGATAGGGAAAGATCTTGTGTCCTGGCGCCGGCTTCGACGTGTTCGGACGGCGGTAGATCGCCGCAACCCCCATCCGTTTCATCAGCGTGGAAACGTGACACCGGCCGACCTCGTGGCCCTCGTCGTTCAGCAATCCTTTCAGCATACGGCTGCCCGCGAAGGGATACTCCAGATGCAGCTCGTCGATCCGGCGCATGAGCGCGAGATCGGCGTCCGAGACCGGACGTGGCAGGTAGTAGATGCTGCCCCTGCTGATCCCGAGCGCCCTGGCCTGTCGGGCGAGGCTGAGCCTCTGGTTCCGGTCGATCATCGCCTTGCGCTCGGAAGGAGAGCCGCTTTCCCGAGCGCGACGGACAAAAATCGTTCTCGAGCGTCAGCTCGCCGATCTTCGCGTGCAATGTCTTCACGTCGACGGCCGGGGTGGCCTCTGTGGCAGGCGCGGCCCCGAACACGCCGGACGCCCCCTCGAGTAGCTGGGTGCGCCATTGCGTGATCTGGTTCGGATGGACGTCGAACTGCTCGGCCAGCTCGGAAAGCGTCCGCTCTCCCTTGATGGCAGCAAGCGCCACCTTCGTCTTGAAGGCCGGGCTGTGATTCCGGCGCGGTCGTCTCGTCATGGTCTCTCCTCGCTTCTCGGCATCATGCCGATGTCGCGCGGATCGTCCACTCATAGCCCCTGTTCAGATTTCCCGAGCCACTTCTCCCGCGAGCGGCGCGGTCTTCGCGTTCCGCGGGCGCCGGGGTGATCGGCTAAAGCTCCTCTACTGGGATGGCCAGGGCTTCTGCCTCTATTACAAGGTTCTGGAACGTGGCCGCTTCCCGTGGCCGAACGCCGAGGCCGGCGTTGCCCGGCTGACGTCGGCGCAGCTGGCGATGCTCTGGGAAGGGATCGATTGGAGGCGCCCGGACTGGGGTGCGCCGCCGGCACGCGTCGGATAGTTCAGCCCCTGAAACCCCTTGTTTTATTGGATATGCGTGACACGGCATGGTATCTGTCGGCATGTCCGACGACGCCGACATCCTCCCTGATGATCCCACCGCCCTTAAGGCGATGATCGCCGCGCTTCAGGCGGAGAATGCGCGCATGTCGGCCACGCTCCAGGCCCATGAACAGCTGGTCCAGGCGCTGCGCCTGCGGATCGCCAGGTTGCAGAAGCAGGCCTTCGGCAAGTCCTCGGAGAAGATCGAACGGGAGATCGCCCAGCTCGAGCTGGCGCTGGAAGACCTGCTGATCGCGGCCGCCGAACAGCGCAGTGACCCGGCGGACGAAGAGAATGCCGAACCTCCCGCCGCCGATGCCGGCACCCCCGAGGTGAAGCCCCGCCGCAGGCCGCGGGTCTCCGACCAGACCTCGCGGGAGCGCCGCGAACTGGACCCCGGCACGTGTTGCCCGGATTGCGGCGGTGATCTGCGCGTGGTCGGCGAGGATGTGAGCGAGCTGCTCGACATGATCGCTGCGCAAATGAAGGTCATCCAGATCGCGCGGGTAAAGAAGTCCTGCCGCCGCTGCGAACGCATCGTGCAGCCCGCGGCGCCGAGCCGCCCGATCCCCGGCAGCATGGCGGGGCAGGGACTGCTGGCGCATGTTCTGGTCTCGAAGTTCGATGACCACGTCCCGCTTTACCGCCTGAACGAGATCTACGCGCGCATGGGCGTCGCCAGTGGTTGCTCGAACCAGTGGCGCAACCACTGGCGACCGTGCCCGACAGCACGCTGCTGGACTGGTGCGGCCGGGCCATGAAGGTGCTCGCGCCGATCATCGACAGGATCGAGGCCGAGGTCATGGCCGCGCCAATCCTCCACGCCGATGATACACCGATCCGCGTTCTGGACCGATCCCGCCGCGACCGCGGTCTGGGCAAGGGGGTCAAGCAGGGGCGGGTCTGGGCCTATGTCTCGGATCAGAGACCCTGGGCCGGCACCGCACCGCCTGGCGTGATCTACCGCTTCTCGGC
>CANMTR010000069.1 GCA_947500825.1 uncultured Paracoccaceae bacterium
TAACCGACGCCCTCGATGGCCACCCCGGCTACACCGTCGGCGCGGTGCCAAATTCCACCACGTGCTCGGACACTACCTGACGGGGCTGAGACGCGGTCTTCTTAGCCAGCAGGCCGAAGTAGCCGTTCAGCTCCGGAAGTTCATCATCCTCGAAACGGTTGCGCTTAATCTCCCGGTAGATCGTCGAGCGGGGCCGACCGAGGCGCGCGGCGATTGTCGAGACATACGCCTCCGCCACCGCCTCGAGGGATACCTAGTCGGCGCTGTGTTCCACGTAGGCCCATGCGAGGCTGGCCTCGATCATCTCCGCGGCGACATCAACTCCGTCTACTCGGCACCGCGCCACGATGCGGCCGTAGTCGTCGCGGTCGAACGCAGCGCGGGAGACGTCCCGATCCTCCGCCAGGGATTGCAGGCGATTGGTGGACTGTGCCCCGCAGGTCCAGGTACCCGGCGGACCCTGTCGGGCAGGTCTGTCCCACCTCGGGCGCGTCGATGCTGTGCAAGCGAATGGCACCGGGTCGATCTTCAGCCCGTCCCCGTCGACCACGCGAACTGGACCGGTAATCGTCGCGCCGTCCGCCGCCGCGATGGCGGGCAGACCGCAGAGGGGCAGGGCGGCCAGCAGACCGATGCGAAGGGCGTAGGCCCATCGTGAGGGACGGGCAGCGAGCGAATGCCACCTCGCGATCGTCCTTCCAGTTACTGGGTCGCGGTATTGGGCATTTGGTCGATCTTCAGCTTGCGCTGGATCAGACATCCAATCTCCCAGGTCTTGTCGAATTCGCGGGTTCAGGTGCCGCAAGCGAATGCCCGGGCCCGTGCGATGCGCCAGGCCCTCCTGCCATGCGCGGCGATGAGCGCGTCCGCTTCCCGGTATCAAGCGGTGCGGCGCGCGCGCGATGGATCTGATCCAGCGGAGCAGCATGGTGTCGGATCATGAGAGATCACCGTGGTAACAGGGTGGCAGGGGCGCGGCAGGGGGATAGTTATTTTCAGCTCAAATGGTCCGGACCGGGATCGTTGCCCGAACAGTGACGCTATCACCCGTCCCATTCGTCACCACGGTGTCACCGTGGATGACGCCGCGTTTTGTGACCTGCCCCCTCGTGGGCCCCTCGTTCATAACGAAAGCCTGCGGGTGGATGCGCGCAGCGGTGCAGACCACGACGTCGGATGAGCTCGCCAGGTTGGGTGCCCCGACCTTCGGATCCCGCCGAGAGACTAGATAGACTTCCGTTCGACCCGTCTCAGCACATTCTATCCATTTGATAAGTGGATTGATTTCCTTGCCCACCGCATCAGCTTGCGGCTTTCGCGCCCGACCCCGCCGGGGCCGGTGTAATACCTCGTAGCGCACATGGAGATCCCGATGTGTACCCCTCCGAAGACCGCCTCGAACCTGTCGCGCCGCTCCCTCCTCCAAGCCGGCGGAACGGCCGCCGCCGCAGGACTTTCAGCTCCGGCGTTCGCCCATGACGCGACACCCGACTTCTACCAGCCGACGCCCGTTCCAGTCACCGACGGCTACGCCGACCTGGCTCCCGACGAGGCACTCGCTCTGCTGGAGGAGGGCAACAACGCCTTCCTCTCCGGTCGCCTACCCCATCCGGATCTTTCAGCGGACAGGCGGCTCGAACTGGCCCAGGGGCAATCCCCTTTCGTCGCCTACGTCACGTGCTCGGACAGCCGGGTGCCCCCCGAACTGCTCTTCGGACGAGGGTTGGGAGAACTGTTTATCATCCGCAATGCCGGCAACACCCTTAATGCTGTCGCTCTTGGATCGGTCGAATACGCGGTGGCCGAACTTCGCGTACCCCTCGTGGTCGTCATGGGCCACGAATCCTGTGGCGCGGTGAAAGCCGCGATGTCCGTGGTGAGCGAGAACGCCCGCTTCCCCGGAGCGATAGGTCAGATGGTGGAGCCGATTATCCCAGCGGTCCTGGAGGCACGGGACGCCGAAGGCGACCCGACGGAGGCGGCCGTTCGCCAGAACGTGCGGCGCCAGGTCAGCCATTTGCGCGAGGGAGCCGATCCGCTGATGCTCGAGCCTCAGGCCGCTGGAACATTGAAGGTCGTGGGAGCCTATTACGATTTCGATGAAGGGCGGGTCGACTTCTTCGACCGGCCGTAGGCGGTCCTACGCGAGCTGGCATCTCCCTGGCGGCAAGGGCGATTGGGAGGGAAGGGCGACATATAGCGAAACACTGTACGCATGTCACCGCGCCAGAACATGCGCCGTTCATGGACAAGCCGGTCGAGGGGCATGGCAAGCTCCGTTCCGATCCGGTCGAGGTCAGACGGAAAGAAGCCCTCGGTCTCTTTGCGGAGCGGAGGCTTCACGGTTTTATCTCAATGTCGGGAGCAAAGGCGACTCCGCCGGGCGGGTCACTCCATCAAGGCCGGTTCTCGGTCGTCTGCCCGACGGTTGAGATACGCAGGTAGCCGACAATACGTGCCATGGCGTCCAAAACCTCCGTTCATACCGGTCATGCCTGAAACACGACTAGGGCATACTTCTGGTCAGGGTGGACGATGGTTGTCCGGAACTGGTCGATTCAGTACACCCGCAAAAATGTGTTCATTGATTTCGATGATCTCAAAGTGTAGATTGGTGACGAGCGAGGGAGTCCCGATATGGCCAGTATCACGATCCGGAATCTCGATGACGCCGTGAAGCAGAGCTTGCGGGTTCGTGCCGCCCAAAGGGGGCGGTCCATGGAAGAGGAGGCGCGGGACATCCTCCGGCGTGCTGTCGAAGCTCAGGCGCCCTCAAGAGACCTGGGGCTGGCTATACACCGCCGCTTCGCCGCGCAGGGTGGAACGGATCTCGACCTCCCGGATCGTTCGCCGGCTCGCGAAACCCCGACGTTCGACTGAACTTCCCATGATACTGCTCGACACCAATGTCGTTTCAGAAGTCATGCGTCCGGTGCCTGCACCAACAGTTCTTGCCTGGTTCGCCGACCAGGTAGCCCTCGATCTCTATCTTCCGGCAATCGTCGAAGCGGAGCTGAGGTTCGGCGTTCTCTTGTTGCCCGAGGGTAAGCGTCGCGATGGCCTCGCGGATGCCCTGGAAGGCATGATCGAGGAGGATTTCGCTGACCGCGTCTTGCCGTTCGACAGTTCAGCAGCCCGGTCTTACGCACTCCTCGCAGCGCAACGGCGGCGATCCGGCCTAGCCGTCAAGGAGGCCGACTGCCAGATCGCGGCCATTGCAGCCTCACGAGGTGCAGCGTTGGCGACGAGGAACGTAAAGGACTTCATCGGTACTGACGTCGAGATCGTGGATCCCTGGCAGTATCCAATCTAGCCGCCTCGTAGGATCGTCACTGTCCGCTCATAGAGCGCTGAAGCGATGAACGGATAGGGCGGAAAGCCGACCTTCGAAGCAGGCGCCATTGCATCCAGAAAGCGCAGTGGAAGACGACATTCGGGGAAGGTCACTTCGCCGGATCTCAAGCAATCGATACTGTTGAAGAGATTCGAGTTCGGTTTTCATCGCTTTGCGATAGTGACACAGCGCGCCCATTTGCGTAGCCTCGGGTGGAAGCCATTGATTTGGAGACATTTAATGAAAGCCGCTGAAACCCGCGTCGACCGATTTCTTGCCAGCAGCGAGACGGCCTTCGCAATCCCTATTTACCAGCGGAATTATGACTGGAGCCGCGTGCAGTGCCAGCAGCTGTTCAACGACATCTTGGCGATTGGCGCGGACGAAACGCAATCAGGGCACTTCATCGGCAGCATCGTCTATGTCCACGATGACGTGTACACGGCATCGGGCCTGCGTGAGCTGACGATCATCGATGGGCAGCAGCGCCTGACCACCCTTACATTAACCTATATCGCACTTTATCGTCATGCCGTGGTAACGGGCAAGGATCAGCAGGCTCAGCGTATTCACAAGACTTTTCTTATCAACGAGTTCGCGGAAGATAGCGAGAAGCTGAAGCTGAAGCCCACGGATAACAATAAGGTGGCGCTGGCGCAGATCATGGACCCGAAAGAGATCGTGAAGGCCAGTGGCTATTCGCGCCTCGTCGAGAATTTCCGTTTCTTCGAGAGTCGCATCACGGATGCGAACTTCGAAGTCATTCTGCGCGGCCTGTCAAAGCTGATCTTTGTCGATATCGCGCTTGATCGCCAGAAAGACAATCCGCAGCGGATATTCGAGAGCTTGAATTCGACTGGGCTCGAACTGTCGCAGGCAGACCTGATCAGGAATTACATCCTCATGGGATTGCCCCGGAAGGAGCAGGAGAGGGTGTTCCGCAACTTCTGGGAACCCATCGAGTCAAATGCTCGAAACCTTGAGGTGAACGAGAGCCGGGTTTCGGATTTCATCCGCGATTTCTTGACCCGGAAGCAGAAGGACATCCCCAACAAGAACGCTGTCTACAAGAAGTTCAAAGATCGATACCCAGTTCCGAACTCCCCCGAGCTTTCGGCAGCGCTTGAGGAGCTGTGTGAATTTTCTCAAGTCTATGCGCGCCTGCTTAATCCCGATCTCGAAACCGAGCCCGCAATTCGACGCGAGCTGCGCTATATCCAGAGTTTGGAAGTCAACGTGGCGTTCCCTTTCCTGATGCCGGTCTATCGAGACTTCGCGAGTGGGGTCATCACGCGTGAGGTGTTCTCGGCCGTGTTGCGCCTCGTGCAGAGCTATGTCTGGCGCCGCTTCATCCTTGGCCTGCCGACCAACGCCTTGAACAAAATTTTCATGAGCTTGTACGATCGGGTGGATACTGAGAACTATTTAGTGTCGATCGAGCGATCCTTGATGCAGCGTACCGGCAGTCAGCGTTTCCCGCGGGATGTCGAGGTGATCGCGATGCTGCGGGATAAGGACATCTACAGCACGAAGAGCCGAACACGGACGTATTTCTTCGATCGCTTGGAAAACCATAATAATCGCGAACTGGTGGATATTACGGTTCCCGCTATTACCATAGAACACATTTTCCCGCAGAATCCCGAGCCGGCCTGGCGCAGTTCCGTAACTGCGGAAGACTATACCTTGCTGAGCGAGAAGTATCTGAACACCATTGGCAACCTCACGCTGTCCGGAAATAATGGGCGGCTGGGCAACAAGCTCTTCGTTGCCAAGCGCGACATGAATGAAGACGGCGGTGAACAAGGATACCGTTTCAGTCGCCTGTGGCTCAATCGGGACCTTCAGTCTCTGGACGAATGGGGCGTAGCGCAGGTCGAAAAAAGAGCGAACCTGATCTCAAAGCGATTCCTCGAAGTCTGGCCGGCACCTACCGTTGAAGTTGTCACAGATGAGGGCAGTGGAGAGATAAACATTTTCGAGGCGGAAGAGCCTCGCTTCAAACGACTGGAGTATGCAGTATTCCTCGGTGCCCGCTTGAACGTGACGCAGGTTTCCAAGCTCTATTCAGAGGTCCTCGAGTACATGCTGCAGGCTCATCCTGAGGCGTTTCAAGGTACAAAGCTGGGTGATCGGATTCAGTTAACATCTGAATCTGGCACGCTGCGGCAAGCCGTTCAGGTTGGCGAAGGCCAATTTGTCGAGGGTAACATCGACTCAACCAGCAAGTTCGAAAGATTGAAAATCGCTTTGTCTGAGTTGAGTATTGAGGAAGAGCTCTCGATTAAGTTTGCATAGTTCCGGAAGGTGGCTACTTCCCAAGCGCACCTTCGGTAACACAATGTGCGCGATGGATATGAGCCCGCGTATCACACATTCCGTGACAGCTAGCTGACGCATCCCCAAATTTGTAGCGCAGCCCAACCAAGGTCATAAACATGGATCAAATGTGCGTTCCCCAGCGAATTTCATTGCAAGCTGAAGTGCGCGAGCGCACCGGTCGCAGAGACTCCACGACCGAAAAATGGTAACCGCCCGATAGCTACCGCGGTGGCTGGTCTTTGACGCGGGCGATGATGTCGGGCTCGCCAACGAAGTCCTCGA
>CANMTR010000070.1 GCA_947500825.1 uncultured Paracoccaceae bacterium
TGGTTGCGGGAGTAGGATTTGAACCTACGACCTTCAGGTTATGAGCCTGACGAGCTACCGGACTGCTCCATCCCGCGCCATTTTTCCGCGCATTTTTTGCGGAACATGTAAAGAGAGATACTATGTTGATGTTGCTCGCTAGGTTTGGCGGCGACCTACTCTCCCACGTCTTGAGACGCAGTACCATCGGCGCTACGGCACTTAACGACCGAGTTCGGAATGGGATCGGGTGTTTTGCTCGTGCTATGACCACCAAACCGAGGGAGCAACATCGTTCATCCAAGCCAAGGGGATGTATGCGACTGATCGAGGGCCAGCCTGCTGCTGGATCAGATCAAGCCTATCGGACAATTAGTACCGGTCAACTGAGCGCGTTGCCGCGCTTACATCTCCGGCCTATCGACGTGGTGGTCTACCACGGTCCTCAGGGATACCTTGTTTTGAGGGGGGCTTCCCGCTTAGATGCCTTCAGCGGTTATCCTGTCCGATCATAGCTACCCAGCACTGCCATTGGCATGACAACTGGTCCACCAGTGGATCGTTCACCCCGGTCCTCTCGTACTAGGGGCAACTCCTCTCAAGTATCCTACACCCACGGCAGATAGGGACCGAACTGTCTCACGACGTTCTAAACCCAGCTCACGTACCTCTTTAAACGGCGAACAGCCGTACCCTTGGGACCTGCTCCAGCCCCAGGATGAGATGAGCCGACATCGAGGTGCCAAACGGTGCCGTCGATATGGACTCTTGGGCACCATCAGCCTGTTATCCCCGGCGTACCTTTTATCCGTTGAGCGATGGCCCTTCCACTCGGGACCACCGGATCACTATGGCCGTCTTTCGACTCTGCTCGACTTGTCAGTCTCGCAGTCAGGCTGGCTTCTGCCATTGCACTCAACGAGCGATTTCCGACCGCTCTGAGCCAACCTTCGCGCGCCTCCGTTACTCTTTGGGAGGCGACCGCCCCAGTCAAACTACCCGCCACACAGGGTCCCGGATCCGGATAACGGACCGCGGTTAGACATCAAGCAAGGCAAGGGTGGTATCTCAAGGATGGCTCCACCGGAGCTGGCGCTCCGGCTTCAAAGCCTACCACCTATCCTGCACATGCCTGGCCTGATGCCAATGTGAAGCTGTAGTAAAGGTGCACGGGGTCTTTCCGTCTAACCGCGGGAAGCCTGCATCTTGACAGGCAATTCAATTTCGCTGAGTCGATGTTGGAGACAGCGGGGAAGTCGTTACGCCATTCGTGCAGGTCGGAACTTACCCGACAAGGAATTTCGCTACCTTAGGACCGTTATAGTTACGGCCGCCGTTTACCGGGGCTTCGATTCAGTGCTTGCACACCTCCTCTTAACCTTCCGGCACCGGGCAGGCGTCAGACCCTATACGTCGTCTTGCGACTTCGCAGAGCCCTGTGTTTTTAGTAAACAGTCGCCACCCCCTGGTTTGTGCCCCCGGACCTTGGTTGCCCAAGACCCGGGCCTCCTTCTCGCGAACTTACGGAGGTATTTTGCCGAGTTCCTTCAACATCGTTCTCTCAAGCGCCTTGGTATTCTCTACCAGTCCACCTGTGTCGGTTTCGGGTACGGTCTGACGGAGGGCTATTTCCAGGAACCCCTTGGCTGCCGATCCAATCCGATAAGGATCGACAACGTCCGGGATCCGTCACATCCTCCTGGCCGGGGAATATTAACCCCGTTCCCATCGACTACGCCTTTCGGCCTCGCCTTAGGGGCCGGCTCACCCTGCTCAGATTAGCTTTAAGCAGGAACCCTTGGACTTTCGGCGACAGGGTCTCTCACCCTGTTTATCGCTACTCATGTCATCATTCTCGCTAGTGATCTCTCCACCGGATCGCTCACGCGCCGGCTTCACAGAAAGACCCGGTATCCTCCGATGCCTCCCCGGGGGGACGCAGAAGAGGATAGGGTCTATGTCACACTACGCTCCGCTACCACTGCTATGCAGTCCTGAGCTTCGGCTCGTGGCTTGAGCCCCGTTACATCTTCGCCGCAAGACAGCTTGATTAGACCAGTGAGCTGTTACGCTATCTTTAAAGGATGGCTGCTTCTAAGCCAACCTCCTGGTTGTTTTGGCCGTCTCACATGCTTTCCCACTTAGCCACGAATTGGGGGCCTTAGCTGCAGGTCAGGGTTGTTTCCCTCTCCACACCGGACGTTAGCACCCGATGTGTGTCTGCCGGATAGTGCTCCTCGGTATTCGGAGTTTGCTTAGGATCAGTAAGGCTGTGGGCCCCCATTACCCATGCAGTGCTCTACCCCCGAGGGCATTCGTCCGACGCTCTACCTAAATAGATTTCGCGGAGAACCAGCTATCTCCGAGTTTGATTGGCCTTTCACCCCTAGGCACAACTCATCCCGACCTTTTTCAACAGGTGTGGGTTCGGACCTCCAACAGGTGTTACCCTGTCTTCATCCTGGTCATGCCTAGATCACTCGGTTTCGGGTCTGATCCCACGAACTCATGCGCCCTATTAAGACTCGCTTTCGCTGCGCCTACGCCTAGCGGCTTAAGCTTGCTCGTGAGACCAAGTCGATGACCCATTATACAAAAGGTACGCCGTCAGCTCTCGAGGAGCCTCCGACTGATTGTAGGCGTCCGGTTTCAGGTACTGTTTCACTCCCCTCGTCGGGGTGCTTTTCACCTTTCCCTCACGGTACTGGTTCGCTATCGGTCAGCAAGGAGTACTTAGCCTTCGAGGGTGGTCCCCCGATCTTCGGACAGGATTTCACGTGTCCCGCCCTACTTAATACGTCCGATCACGCTTCCCGTACGGGGCTGTCACCCGCTCTGGCATACCTTTCCAGGTATTTCCGGTCACGTTTACGGCTCGGCTGGTCCCCGTTCGCTCGCCGCTACTAGGGGAGTATCTGTTGATTTCCTTTCCTCCGGGTACTTAGATGTTTCAGTTCCCCGGGTTTGCTCTTAAATCCCTATGTATTCAGGATAAAAGTACCTGGTTTTACAGCCTGAGAGCCGCTCCGCACGAGGCGGAACGATAACAGGTCATAATCAGGTGGGTTGCCCCATTCGGAGATCCGCGGGTCAAAGGCTATTCTCGCCTCGCCGCGGCTTATCGCAGAGTATCACGTCCTTCATCGCCTCTTGCTGCCAAGGCATCCACCAAACGCCCTTCTCGCGCTTGATCTGATCCAGGAGAAGACTGGCCCCTCCCGAGACGGCCGGCCTTTTGCGTTCCGGCCGCCATTGATCAGAAGCATACTATCCCGCTCCTCCGGCTGGTTCGTCCGGAGGAACAAGCGGCCGCCCCGAAGGACGGCCACGGTTAGTGTACTTGACTTGGATAGTCACATGCCTCGCGGGTCTGACCCGCAGATCCCGGCGCACTGCCGGGATCGGCATGATAACTGATGTATCTCTCTTTACGATGTTAAGTCGTCCGACTGGACGGGAAAGCGGCCGAAGCTGCTTGCCGATCCAGTCCTGGTGGAGCGTATCGGGATCGAACCGATGACCCCCTGCTTGCAAAGCAGGTGCTCTCCCAGCTGAGCTAACGCCCCCTATCCCAGACGGGAAAGGATGGTGGGTCGAGGAGGACTTGAACCTCCGACCTCACGCTTATCAGGCGTGCGCTCTAACCACCTGAGCTACCGACCCAGACCGGGCGGTAGCCCGTATTCACTGGTCTGAAGAGATATGAGGACGGTTCGGTCCGATATGCGCCAGACCCCGTGAGGGGCGCCCCGCGAGCGGGACGGCGCTGCTAAGTGTTCCACGATCGAAAGCGAACTCTCGATGCCAGGAACATCCTTAGAAAGGAGGTGATCCAGCCGCAGGTTCCCCTACGGCTACCTTGTTACGACTTCACCCCAGTCGCTGAGCTTACCGTGGCCGGCTGCCCCCTGCGAACAGGTTGGCGCACCGTCTTCGGGTAAACCCAACTCCCATGGTGTGACGGGCGGTGTGTACAAGGCCCGGGAACGTATTCACCGCGGCATGCTGTTCCGCGATTACTAGCGATTCCGACTTCATGCCCTCGAGTTGCAGAGGACAATCCGAACTGAGACGACTTTTTGGGATTAACCCACTGTCATCGCCATTGTAGCACGTGTGTAGCCCAACCCGTAAGGGCCATGAGGACTTGACGTCATCCACACCTTCCTCCCGCTTATCACGGGCAGTTTCCCTAGAGTGCCCAACTGAATGCTGGCAACTAAGGATGTGGGTTGCGCTCGTTGCCGGACTTAACCGAACATCTCACGACACGAGCTGACGACAGCCATGCAGCACCTGTGTGATATCCAGCCGAACTGACGGATCGATCTCTCGAACCTGCGATATCCATGTCAAGGGTTGGTAAGGTTCTGCGCGTTGCTTCGAATTAAACCACATGCTCCACCGCTTGTGCGGGCCCCCGTCAATTCCTTTGAGTTTTAACCTTGCGGCCGTACTCCCCAGGCGGAATGCTTAATCCGTTAGGTGTGACACCGAACAGCATGCTGCCCGACGTCTGGCATTCATCGTTTACGGTGTGGACTACCAGGGTATCTAATCCTGTTTGCTCCCCACACTTTCGCACCTCAGCGTCAGTATCTGGCCAGTGAGCCGCCTTCGCCACTGGTGTTCCTCCGAATATCTACGAATTTCACCTCTACACTCGGAATTCCACTCACCTCTCCAGAACTCAAGACTACCAGTATCAAGGGCAGTTCCGGGGTTGAGCCCCGGGATTTCACCCCTGACTTAGTAATCCGCCTACGTGCGCTTTACGCCCAGTAATTCCGAACAACGCTAGTCCCCTCCGTATTACCGCGGCTGCTGGCACGGAGTTAGCCGGGACTTCTTTACCGGGTACCGTCATTATCTTCCCCGGCGAAAGTGCTTTACGACCCTAAGGCCTTCGTCACACACGCGGCATGGCTAGATCAGGGTTGCCCCCATTGTCTAAGATTCCCCACTGCTGCCTCCCGTAGGAGTCTGGGCCGTGTCTCAGTCCCAGTGTGGCTGGTCATCCTCTCAAACCAGCTACTGATCGTCGGCTTGGTAGGCCGTTACCCCACCAACTACCTAATCAGACGCGGGCCAATCCTTCTCCGATAAATCTTTCCCTCGAAAGGCGTATACGGCATTACTCCCAGTTTCCCGGGGCTATTCCGTAGAGAAGGGCATGTTCCCACGCGTTACTCACCCGTCCGCCGCTCACCCCGAAGGGCGCGCTCGACTTGCATGTGTTAAGCCTGCCGCCAGCGTTCGTTCTGAGCCAGGATCAAACTCTCAAGTTGAAACGCCCATAAGAGCGTATCCTTGACAGTCGAACCTCTGCACATCTCCCATCGGTCGAAACCAATGGGAAGTCTTCTGCTTGTCGTGCATCGTTCTTCAAAGAAGAAGCGACGCCGCCAAACAGTGAAGCTGACACTTCCATCATCGGCCGAAGCCTAGGAAGCCGATATACAGAGATGTCGATCCATCGTATGAACCGAAACCGCCCGCATATCTCTTCAGATACCCGCAATGTCAAAAAGCAAGAGACAAAACCAACAGTGTGCGCCCTAACTTACCGGCGCGCCCCGCCAACCCTGTCTCGATGTGTCCGCCGCGTTTGCCTCAGTCCGCGTCCGCCGTCAACCGCTTTTTTCTAACTCAGAAGCGATCCGTCGTCCGCGCCCCAAAACCTCCGAAGCGCCCCGCCAGCGCTTCAGCGCCGCCGGTGAAGCGCTACCTACGGATAACACACATACCACGCAACCAAATTCGAAACAGAAAATCGAAAAAAGTGA
>CANMTR010000071.1 GCA_947500825.1 uncultured Paracoccaceae bacterium
CACAAGACCGCTTCTGAAAAGGTACACGAGATCATTTACGACTTGCTATGCGGGAGCCATCCACACAAGACAATCGGTACCTGCGCGGATTGCTGTATCTTGGCGCAATGACGAGCCGATGTCACGCCAACGGTCCAAGTGACGTTGGCGAGTGATCAGCGCGCGGCGAGGACGTCGAGAGGTTGCATCAAGCCAGGCGCCGGACTGGCTCGACCGGATGCTTGCCCGCAAACCCGTGAAGGTCGTGGCGGTCGCGCTGGCCAACCGAATGGCGCGAACGATCTGGGCATTGATTGCCGGTGGCAGCAACTGCCGGGCCGCCCCGGCCTGAGACGGAAGAGACCAGCCGCGCCGGTCTTGGACCGGCAGGCCCGGAGATGGTGAGGCACAGCGTGAGGTGATGGCACAGAGGCGGAAATACGCGGAACGGGACACCCAGTTCGGACCGAAGCGCCTCCAGGCGCGTGCCATTGATCGGGACCCGACCGCCGGCTGACTTCGTCAAGGCATGCAGTACGTCAGACTGCATCTCAGGCGCCGTATACATGGCCGCGACCGACCTAGATGCCGGATCAAACGAAGCTCTTGCCAAGGGGCCATCCATACATGGGAAGCCGGATCTCCTGGCCCGCACCTTTTTCGCCGCATCGCAGCGTATCCCGGTTAAAATGCCGCGCGGCGGCATTATGTAGAGGAGTGACAGAGCGAGACACAGACACCCACTCCTGAAAGGAGCGCCGACATGGCCACGAAGCAGCAGAACGCGAAATCCGCCGCGAACGATATCCAGAGCATGTTCAACCCGCAAGGCTACCAGGACATCTTCAAGACTTGGGCGCAGATGAACGAGCGCGTCACGGGCCTCATGGTCGATGCCGCGGAGAAAGCGACCGAGATCGCGCAGGGCACCACGCAGGAAGCGCTTTCCAACGTCCGCGAAGTCGCCCAAGTGCGCGACGAGCCCGCCGATTACGGCAAGGCCTACAGCGACTTCGTGCAGAAGCAGGCCGAGCTTTTCACCCGCACCGCCAAGAGCTACGCCGAAGTGACGCAGAACAGCGCCCATGAGGCGACCGAATTGGCCTCCGAAGCGGGCCAGGAACTCGGCGACAAAGTCTCCGCGAACGTCCAGGGCGCGGCCGACAAGGCGTCCTCCGCCGCGAAGAAAGCCGCCTGAGGCCTTCCGGGCTCAGTAATGAGTGAGTGACGAACGGCGGGCCCTGCAAAGGGCCCGCCGTCTTCGCATGAGCACCCACCGTCCGATGATCCACAGGCTCAGGATGTTGAATAGAGGAGCGTTGCGTTGCCGACCATCTGGCGGCGACGAAGCTCTCACACATCGAGTCGTCGAGGGTATCGCCCACGGTTCCGGCGGAGGGATGAACGCCTGCCCCACGCCAGAGGTGTCCCCGCCATAGACGTCTCCTAGGTGCTCTCCATCTGACGTCGCAACGCCCGGAGACGGGAGATTGCGATGCCCATGTCGAGAGCGTCGAGCCCGACCCGGGTCGTCGGATCGCGGCTGAACGCCCCTCCAAAGACCCGCCAGGACCACGCGTCGAGGACGAGGCCGATCATCCGGCGCGGGAGGCTCCGGCGGGTCAGCAGAGCGGAAGCAGGTCTTCGGGAACACCTTCGGCTGGACCCTCAGGGTGTCCGTGAAAGCAGGTCGACTCGACCCGTGAGCCCGCCCGGCGGAGCTTTCGCGGGGCCTCGATTTCCCCGAATTCGCTGCCATCGATCCCCGCGGCGGCGCTCAGGAGCCGGTCATCTTCCGCGCCGCGCGGAAGATAACCTCGATGCCCCGGGCCAGCTGGTCGAAATCCGTCCATTCTTCGGGAGTGTGCGAGATCCCGCCCCGGCTTGGAACGAAGACGAGCCCCGTCTGCGTGATCTTCGACAGGATCATGGCGTCGTGTCCGGCCCCGCTCGACATCCGGCGCGAAGCGATGCCGGCCTCCTCGGCGGAAGCCGCGAGGATGTCGTAGATGGACGCGGACATCGGCGTTTCGGCGACGGAGAGTTTCTCGGCCATCGAACACTCGATCCCGCCCTTGGCTGTCGTCGCGAGCGCGTCGTTCAACCGCTCGACGATGCGGGAGACGGTGGCGCTCTCCGGGGCGCGGATGTCGACGCTGAACGTCACAGCGTCCGGGATGACGTTGGCGCCGCCCGGTTCGGCCAACATGCGCCCGACGGTCCCCACCGCCCGCGGGTCCGCCTGCGCCACGAGGCCGGGCAGGGATGAGATAATGCTCGAGGCGGCGACGAGCGCATCCCTGCGGCCCGGCATCGGCGTCGTTCCGGCGTGTCCCGCCGCTCCACGGACGACCACTTCGAGCTGGCAGATGGAAACGATCCCGCTGACCAGCCCGACATCCACACCGTGCTCCTCGAGCACGGGGCCCTGCTCGATGTGGAGCTCCAGGAACGCGTGGATGTCACCCTCGCGGCGCGCGACCGACATGGCGCGATCGGGGTCGAGCCCAAAATCGCGCATGGCCCGGGCCAGCGTGGTCCCGGAACTGTCGCGCATTTCGTCCAGCGTGTCCCTGCCGACCTGGCCGGTCAGAAGCCGCGAGCCGAGCAGGCCCCCGCCGAACCGGCTCCCCTCCTCCTCGATCATGGCGACGACCTCCAGCGGGCGGTCCGGGACGAGGCCCAGATCGCGGAAGACGAATGCCGTCTCCAGCCCCGCGACCACTCCGGCCGGTCCGTCGAACGCCCCGCCCCGGGGCACGGAATCGAAATGCGATCCGATCACGAGGGGTGGCCACTCCGGGTTGCGCCCCTCCAGGCGGCCGAAGAGATTGCCGACCGCATCCTCGCGCGCGGTCAGCCCCGCGGCGTCCATCCGCTCGAGGAGGAAGGCCCGCGCCTGCCGGTGCTCTTCGCTGTAGGTCAGCCGGGTCGTGCCCGCGCCAGGCGTGGCCGTGAACCGTTCCAGCCCCTCGATCATGCTGCGGATGCGGCTCTCCCGCACATGCATGCCGGACATCAGACCAGCCCCGCGAAGATGCCGGCCAGGACCACCGAGACCATTGTAACGGTGACGAACCCGGCCACGAGCATGGAAGGCAGCATGTGCGCACTGAGAATCGCGCGCTCGCCCTCGTCGTCGGTCAGCGAATTCACCACCTCGTTGGTAATGACGTAGTCGGCCGGGAACCCGTAGAGCGCCGTCAGGGAGCAGGCGAAGGCCATCGCCGGGGTCATCCCCAGGAGCTTTCCCGCGACGAACGAGAAGACCGACATTCCCGCGACCCCCAGGAAGATTGCCCCGAACATCGGCCCGGCGAGATCGACCAGCATGTCCGGTGTCGCGCGGTACAATCCGCCCAGGATGAACAGCATCAGGATCATGATGACGAAGCCGAAGGAGTTGGCGCGTTCGAGGGGCTGGCGCTCCAGGAAACCGACAGACGAGGCGACGACGCCCGCGACCAGGCAGAGCACAAAAGGACTGATCTCGAAAACCGGGCGGATCAGTTCGGCGCAGCCCCACGCCGCCAGCGCCACGAGCCCTAGACGGAAAAGCTTGAAATAGACGGTGTCGTATTCGGCCGGAAGATCGGCGAATAGCCGGGCGGGCGCGAGCGTTCCCGAGGAGGTCTCCGCAGGCATGTCCGCGGGCGTCGTCCAGGTCCCGTCGCGGTGGCCGGCGAGCACGCGGCGCCCCTCGCGCTGAAGCAGGAACGATGTCAGGGGATAGCCGACGAACCCCTGCATGACGTAGATCAGGATGGCCAGCACCGCGAGCCCCTCCAGGCCCGCGTTCGCGGCCGCCTCGGACATGATCAGGGAGGAGACGATGCCCCCGGTCAGCGGCGGGGTCACCACGATGGCCGTCTGGTAGTCGAGGAACAGCCGCCCCACCGTAAGCAGCGTGATGGCGATCCCGGTGATCCCCACGAGGGCGACGACGACCGTCCGCCACTGGCGTTTGAGTTCTTCAAGCGACAACAGCGTGCCCATGTTGGTCACGAGCAGGTAGAGGGCGAGGTAGACGACCGGCGTGGGAAAGCCCGCGACCTCGACGATATCGTCGGGAAAGAAGGTCCAGTATCCGATCAGGAAGAAGATCGCGCCGATGAAAATCGAGGGCAGCCTCGACCTGGTCTTAATGGCAACCACGTCGCCCACATAAAGAATGAAGATCAAAATAGCGAAAGCGGCGAGCTGGGGCATGAGGATCCTCTCGTTGACCGGCGGCGTCCAAGCCTCTCGAACCACCGCGTGGAAGCGCACGCCAGCCCAAAAGCCAGGCGCGGCGCCACCCGGCCACCGGAATCGCAGGGATACTACCGCGCGACCCGGGCCGCACGGATTGCATGGACCGCCCACGCCGCGGCCGCCCGCATGCGGGCGTGGACCTCCTGTCGCGGCAGGCCGCTGGCCACTGACTGCCCTGCCGGCCTTCGCGGACCGATCTGCAAGCCCGGCGACGCGACCGGACGCCATGTTTCCCGGCCCCAGGAAAACTCCTGCCCGGCTCGCTCATCTGGGATCAATTACGCTTCAAGAGGTAAAGACGAAGAAATCCGTAACAAGCGTTGCGGGGCCGAGGGCAGGATGACTAGGACCGACAGGATCGACACGCTCGTCGGCAACCGTGCCGACCGGTGTGGCCTGCCCCTATCGGGTGGTCCGATTTCAATCTTAGGGCATGACGGGTCTCGGCGCCAAGGCGGCTGGCTGAGTTAGGGGTGATCCGCCGTCGCGCGAAGGCCGGTGAACGCCCTCCGGCGCTGGTAGCGGGTAGCCCAGCGATTAGGGAGGCCGCGCGGTGTCGCAATGAATCCGCCATACCTCGATCACCAAGCGGGCTTCGGCGAAAGAATAGAAGATCTTGGAGTTGACCCGCTTTCACGGACAGGTTTCGGGTTTGAGCGTGCCTGTTGGGACACAGTCGGATTGAGGAGCGGCTTCGAACTCGGCGCGTGACATATACCCGATGGACGAGTGGCGGCGCGAGGGATTGTAGAGGCCCTCGATGAAGCGAAAGACGGCGATCCTCGCCACTGTCTTGGTCGCGAAGCGGTGGCGGTCGATCAGTTCGCACTCGAGCGTAGCGAAGAAGCTCTCGCACATCGCGTTGTCGAGAGCGTCGCCCGCGGTTCCGGTGGGCGGTCGGATACCGGCTGCGCGGCAGCGATGCTCGACCGCCCAGGATGTATACTGCGACCCCTTACCGCTATTATGTATCAGGTCTCTGGGCTAACGCGAGGCTAAGGCCGTGTCGCGCGCGTCGAGTACCACCCAGGTTCCGAGGTCGTTTCTAAATGCGCAACCGACGATCCGTCATGACCAGGCATTGAGGACGATAGCCAGGAAGAGGAAGCCCGCCGCAGCAGGAACGAACGTGATGCCGGCGACCCGGAGCCGATTGGGGCGTTCAGCGGTGATGCTCCGGCGGACCAGATCCCCCGCAGAGGGTCTCTCCGGCACGCAGATGGTGGTGACGATGGTTCGGCGCCTGCGG
>CANMTR010000072.1 GCA_947500825.1 uncultured Paracoccaceae bacterium
TGACCGCTCCCCTCCGTGGATCCATACAGACCCACCGTGGCACATCGATGCCGTCGGGGGGCGGTTACACCATCAAAACCCTTCTGTTGCTACATATCGACTGTTCGGCGCTTCGGGACGGCGAACCTCACCACCGGCGAGTTCGGCTTACCTTGTCTGACGTTCGTGACCCAGATCGACCCGCCCGATCGGATCGGGGCCAAGGCTTCAAGCTGGCGTTCCTCTGAGATTGACGTGGAACGTCCGCCGTCCGACGATACGAAAGTTCCGCCAATCTTTCCATTTCCGCTCTCGGTTGAACCGTTCCGGGAGATCCTTGATCTCTCGTGGCCTTGACAGGGTTACTGACTCGCCGCGCCCGACCCTTCCGGCAAGGCGTAGGCGGCGATCTGGTCGCCGACCTCGGGCTTCAGAATCGAGTTGCCCCCGGCCACGAAGACCACCCATTGCCTCCCTTCGTGCTCGAAGACCGCCGGATTGGAGACCGAGGGCGCCATCACCGGATCGTTCCACAGCTCTTGACCCGTTTCGGCGTCGAGCGCCCGTACCCGCGCGTCGATGGAGGCGCCAATGAAGATGAGACCGCCGCCGGTGGAGACCGGGCCCCCGATCGTCGGCGTGCCCCAGCTCTCCGGCATGTGGAAGCCATAGCGCTGAATGCGGCCGAAAGGTACTTCCCAGACCTTTTCCCCCGCGGCGATGTCATAGGCCGACATGGTTCCGAAGGGCGGCTTCCAGCAGGGCATCCCGGCCCAGTTCTCGAACACCGAGAGGTAGAAGCCGTAGGGCGCGCCCTCCTGCGGATAATACCCCGCCTCGTTGCCCGAGCCGCCCTCGATCCGCTCGTACTCCTCTCGCGGGACGAGGCGGAAGATCTGCGCTACCCTGCTGGCATTGACGTAAAACATTCCGGTCCCGGGATCGTAACTCCCACCGCCCCATTGCATGCCGCCCGCGGTGCCGGGGTAGGCGATCGTGCCTTCGACCGACGGCGGGGTGAACAGCCCCTCGTAGCGCATCCCTTCGGCCCGGCGCGAGCAGCCTCCGAAGGACACCAGGTCGGCCAGCCACCATACGCCTGGCCACTCTTCATGGTCGAGCGTCGGCGGCGGAGCCGTGGGGAAGGGCTGCGTGGGGGCGGCCTGTTCGCCCTCCGCGTCGGAGGCCGGAACCTCCCGCTCCGGCCAGTCGAACAGGGGCTCCCCGGTCTCGCGGTTCATCACGTAGAGGAAGCCCTGCTTGGTAGGCTGCACGAGGGCTGGAATCGCCTCGCCGTCGCGCTCGATGTCCACGAGCGTGGGGGCGGAAACGGTGTCGTAATCCCAGATGTCGTGATGGACGAGCTGGCGCGACCAGGCTATCTCGCCGGTCTCGACCTCCACCGCGGTGACGGAGGTGGCCAGCGGAATTTCTTCGGTCCGGTTGCCACCCCAGTAGTTCGGGCTGGGCGAAGAAACGGGGATGTAGACGAGGCCGAGTTCGGGGTCGGCGCTCATCGCCGTCCAGACATTCGCCGTGCCGGTGCGCTGACGGACTTCCTCGGGAATAAAGTCCACGGTCCAGTTCCGCTCGCCCGTGCGGGCGTCGATCCCGAAGACCGTTCCCGGAGGCGCCTCGGAGAAGGCCCAGTCCTTGCCCGCCCAGCCCAGGACAAGCGTGTCGCCGACCACTGTCGGGGGTTGCAGGAGCGACAGCGGCCAGCGGTCGTTCGTCGTATTCCATTGGTTCACGTCGAGGATGCCGCCCTCGGCGAAATCGGCGCAGGGCTCGCCGGTATCGGCATCGACGGCATGAAGCGTCGCCGTCATGGTGCCGAGATAGACGCGCTTCTGGCAGGGCTGCCCCTCCTGGGGGGCGTCCGCCTCCCAGTAGGCGACTCCGCGGTTCTTCAGCGCGGGCTGGGTCAGCGCCTCGAGCCGCGACTGGCTGTCGTAGCTCCAGCGCTCCTCCCCCGTGGCGGGGTCGAGCGCGAGGATGCGGTAGAACGGCGTGCCGAGATAGAGCGTATCGTTGGCGTATATCGGCGTCGCGGACCAGACCGTGGGGGGTAGGTCGCCCGACCCGTCGGAGAGATCGCCGGTATGCACTTCCCACTGCCGCTCCAGCTCGTCGACATTGCTCGGCGTGATCTGTGCGGAAGGAGCGTGCTTCTGCGCCGAGAGTTGGCCGTGGAACGTGTCCCAGCTCTCCTGAGCCACGAGCGGCTGGGTGGCGAGGATCATGGCGGGAATGAGAAGGCGGGTCATCCGGCGGCTCCGATCGTCTGTCCGAGAAGAAAGAGCGCACCGGCGGCGAGCGCCGCGCCCCAGATCGCCGGCTGCAGGAGGAGATACCCCGCGAAGGCGGTCAGGAGGGCCGCGAGAACGCCGAGTGCGACGAGAAGGCCGGCCAACCGGGAGGTCACCAGCAGAATGGCCGCCCCCGCAGCCATGGCAGCATGCCCCAATGCGGTGAGCAGCGGCCCCGCCGTGTCGTCCACCCCCGTGGCAGGCGTAAGATAGGCATAGACCGAGAATCCCAGGCCGATCACCGCGGCCACGAGCGCCACCCCGAAGAGCATTGGTCTCGCTGTCATGCAAAGATCTCCAGTACCGTTACGGGCGGTATCGTCGGCAGGATTGAACTACATAGCCGCATAGAGTGCGGTCGTCATGAACTCATTCAGGCCGGAAACCCTTGAGCGTCCATTCAATTTCGATTCTGTACGCCCGTATTCAAACGGGGCAAGTGTAAAGTACACCCCGCAGCGAGATGACCCGCGCTGCGATCAGGCCCTTCCAGACTGCGCGGTATAATGGGGCCACGCCAGCCGGTCGTTCTTTGAACGAGGATGGAGCCGCGACCCAGTGAACTGCCCCCCATTTCAACCGGACGGTCCGGCATGATCAGGCGCTGTTGCACGAAGCGTCTGAAGGTCAGAGATCCCCTTTTCCCGCCTGATTTCAGCCGACGGGCTGCGTGACGGGAATGCCGAGGGCCGTGAATCGGTTGAGGATGGCGATGCGGACTTGGAGTTCGGCGGTCTGACGATCGAAGTCGCGGGCGGCGAGTTTCTGACCGAGGAGCTTCATGCAGTTCATTTTGGTCTCGACGCGACTGCGCCGGTGGTAGCCGCTCCAGCGTCGCCAGATCGTGCGGCCGAGCCGCTCGATAGCCCGCAGTGCTTCGGTCCGCGCTCCTGCGCCAGGGCTGTCCTTTTTCCAGGGCTTGGCGTTGCGGCGCGGGGGGATGATCGCATGGGCGCGTCGCCCACCCCGCTGCCGGTGATTTCGACCGCTCGGACCTCGAGCGTGGCCTCGTCGACAGCCAAGTGGACTTTGCGCCAGACGCCCCGCTTGGCCCCGCCATGCTTGCATGCGTGCCATTCCCCTTCGCCCCGGACCTTGATGCCCGTGCTGTCCACAAGCAGGTGCAACGGCCCGCCCGAGCTCCGGCAGGGCAGCTGCACGGCCAGCGTCTTCTGGCGTCGGCAGAGCGTCGAGACGTCCGGTACCGGCCAGTCGAGACCCGCAAGCCGCAGCAGGCTCGCCACGAAGCCCGTGGTCTGGCGGAGCGGCAAGCCGAACAGAACCTTCACCGTCAAACACGCCTGAACCGCGGCGTCGCTGTAGATCGGCTGCGCCCCGCGCTTGCCTGAGGGTGCCGCGTGCCAGGGCATCGACGGGTCGAACCAGACCGTCAGCGAGCCGCGCTCACGCAGCGAGGCATTGTAGGCAGACCACTTCAGGGTGCGGTAGCGGATGGGCGCAGGCTTGGACATGCCGCCCAGCTATGCCTCTGGACTCATGATGTGAATCCCGGGAAGCCTTCGTGCAACAAAGTCGCATGATCATGGAAGGCTCAAGCCTGTGCTTGGGGATATGCTCATGTCCAACGGCGATATCCGCCGGGTCGCGGTGATCACCGACGTCGCCCGACGCCGATATTGGCCGCCCACGAAAAACTGCGCATCATCAAGGTGAACCGCGCCGAGTTTTCCGGACGCCGTTGGTTGGTTTCAGGCGACCATATTCAGGTGCTCGCTGTCTTCATAGAAGCTCCTTTCGGCTTCGGCGGGTGGGATGCTCCCGATCCGCCCGAGGAGGCGGCGTTGGTTGAACCAGCCCGCCCATTTTCCAGGGTCTCCCATTCTACGGCCCCTGCGGACGTCCAGGGCGCGAGGCGATGGATGACCTCGGCCTTGGGCAGGCCGATGACCGTCCCGCCGAGACGTAACTCGACGGCGTGATGCCCCGCAAACGGCCTTGTCGCGCAGATCTCCTGATGGGCAGACTTCCCTCTTTCCCGTTTGGTGTTGGCCGACGGGCTGCGTGACGAGGATGCCGAGGGCGGTGAAGCGGTTGAGGATGACAATGCGGACGTGGAGCTCGGCGGTTTGACGGTCGAAGTCTTGGGACGTGAGCCCTTGGCCGAGAAGCTCCATGCAGTTCATCTCCGTCTCGACGCGGCTGCGGTGGTGGTAGCCGCTCCACCTCTGCCACATCGCGCGGCCGAGGCGCCCGATAGCTCGCAGGGCTTCGGTCCTCGCCCCCGCGCCGGGGCCGTCCTACTTCCAGGGTTTGGCGGTGCGCCGGGGTGGGAGCGAGCCATGTCGCGCCATTGATGGTGTGGATGGCCCCGCCAGTGGCATCGCGTTGTGCCTAGGTGAATCTGTGAAGCATGCCCCTGAGGGAAGCCATCCATGGACAAACCTATCATTATCCCCCCGATCTGGCCAAGAACGTCTTCCAGGTTCACGGAGTGGGCGCGGGAGCTGGTGGCGGTAAGCCACGAGGTGCGGCTGATGCCGTCCGCCTACGTCAAGCCTTACGTGAAGCGCGGTAAGACCGACGCGGGTGATGCGGAGGCTATCTGCGAGGCTGTCATTCGTCCGACCATGCGCTTCGTTCCGGTAAAGCCAGCGGACCGGCAGGCGGCTCTGCTCGATCACGGGGCGCGGGACTTTCTGGTTCGGCAGAGGACGCAGATCGCAAACGCGATCCGCGCGCACTCGGGCGAGTTCGGGGTCGTCGTGGCGACGGGCATCCATGATGTTGATCGTATGATCAAGGCGGCCCGCGATGTGCCCCATGCGGCGGTTCCGGCATTCGACACGTTGGCCGGCCAGCTGCGCGACACGCAGGCACGGATCGAAGAGGGTGAGGCGGAGTGGCGGATCCTCCGGTGGGCGATGCGCCCGCCGAACGCGCGGATCGGCGAGATGCAGGGCGAAGACGAGCTGGCACGCCGACTGGCAACGGTGTCCGGCGTGGCCGCCTTTCGCAGCGCGCGCGACTACGCGGGATGGCTCGGCTTGAGGCCGCGGGCCCATTCCAGTGGCGGGAAAGAAAGGCTCGGGCGGATCTCCAAGGCAGATGTGGGGTGGATGGCTCCCGCTCCCCGGCGTCGTAATGCGCCATAGTGCAGGTGTCAGAATCTGCGATCGAGAGGAGCC
>CANMTR010000073.1 GCA_947500825.1 uncultured Paracoccaceae bacterium
CCGACCGGATCGAGGCGCCGATCGCGATCGGGACCGGCGACAAGCCAAATCGACGGACCGCTGCAGTCTCCCGAAAGCGCGTCGCGGAGGCCGTCGATCCCGTGGCGATCCGGACCCCCGATCTGTGCCGGATCGTGGAGGCAAGACCCGTTCGAGAACCAGACGACGAGCCGGACGAGGGGGTGCCGACAGGCCCGTGAGAGGGGCACTCGGGGCGTCCGGGAGGAATTCCGCCGGAAACCCGTTTTACCTCTGGATCTCCGTGGATCACGGCGAACGACCAGCGCGATAACATGATATGCCGCTCTTAACTCCATATTATGCGGCCGGCTAACGTCACCGGCTCGGGGGGCGATTTGATGTCCATCAAACCTGTCCCAGCGTGATCGATTGGGCCTCCCGTGGGCGACCGGATAACCCTCCGGACAGCCCCGCCAGGTTGGCGCGACAATCTCTTCAGGTCCCGTCCCCTGGTCCTTGCGAGCGCCCGCGGCAGAGCGCCCGCAGCAGGTCTCGGGGCAGGCCATCCCGGCTCCGAACGAGCCTGGTTCCGGACGGTCGACCTGACCGATATGGCGACCGCGATGGTCGAAGAGCCACGTCTCCTCGGGGGTGATCGGTCCCCCGGGAGATCGGGCCGGGGGCGAGCTTGTGGAGGTCATCCTGAGCGCCGGCGTATCTCCGGCCATGAGGCGGCAGGGTGAAATTACCGTCTTCCGGCGTCGTCATGGCGGGGCGGCAAACCTGGCCCGGTGCCATGCTTATGCCACGATCGAGAACGGAATCATGGCAGGCGATCGGAAGAGAGGCGCCCCGCCCGGAAGACCTAAGGACCGGATCGGAGGCGCTGGGGAGGGCGGCGTTCCGGACCGCCGGGACGGGGCCCCGTACCGTTTTCGGCAAGCGTAGGATCACGACGGCGCGTCGATCGCATTATGTCCCGAGGCCAAGAGTCACCTAGATGTCCGCCGGCCGGAAGCCTTCCGGAGGGAGTTCTCGATCTCGGCCGCCAGCGCCGCACCCCGGCGCGGTGGTATCCCGATCGTCTCCTGCGGCGTGGCGACCTCCGCGGGGGCCTGACCGATCAGGGCGCGGTCCGCAGGATGATCCCGAGGTCCTTCAGCCTGGCTTCGATCCGGGTGACGGGCAAGCCGATCTCGGCCGCCAGGGCCACAACATGGCTCGGCGGCAAGCCGGTAAACGCCGGCGTCAGCCTTGCGATATCTTGGTCTCCGGGCGCGACACGGCCGGTGAGGATGTCGCGCAACCGTCCCGGCGTGAGCGTTCTGGTATCGGCCGATCCGCGGTTCGCGATGAGGTCGAGTTGGGGGCGAGGGATGGGTGTCTGGCCAGTTTCCCCGAGGCTCTTCCGGGCCGGATCCCGGTCGGCCGAGGCCGCCTGTGATCGCTTCTCGCGCTGGCACCGGTTCGGACGCGCGTCTCCGTGCGGACCGGGTTCACCCGGCGCCTGGCGCATCGCGGCGTGCATGTACGCAGCGATGATCTGGGGCACCGCCTCGTTCGCGCCCTCCATCTCCTCCTCGGACGGCCAGTCGATCCCTCTGTCGGCCGTCAATCGACGGTTCATGACATAGGCCGCGACGACGGCTACGAACATCGTCCCCACGATGAGCCCAAAGGCCAGGATGTCCGGCTGGATGGGCTCCCTTGTCGAGAGTACCGCGGCGGGGTCTCGAAGGGATGCCTGCGCCGGTAGAGCGAGGCTCCACAGCAGCAGCAAGAGGATTGCCGGGGCCCGTCCCGCCGGCCCGCCGATCCGGGCGCGATCCGCCCCGCGAGGCCGGCCCGCCTCGCGGTGGTATGGGGCCAGATCCCGTTCGTCGCGCGTCCGGCGCCTGTTCGCGGCGTCTTCGGGCATCAAGGTACGGGCGATCAAGCCTCCTCGCCGGGGCCCGTGCCCGCCGCGCGAAGCGTTCCAGCCCGCGGCACAGCCCTTTACGCGCCCTCTATTGCTGACAGCATTGTCCATGTCCGTCCCCCGGTCCGTGGATGGTAGGGGTGGCGGGAATCGAACCCGCCCACGACGCTTATAAGGCGCCCGCTCTCACCACGTCTGAGCTACACCCCCGCAGGTCTAGGAGTACCTACGGGTGTATTCGGAAGCTCAGGGGGAACGCGGTTTTGGACATGAGGGAAGGATGGCGCGGGAGGGCGGCTCGGTCAATCCCGGTGTTCGGTGCGGAGGGACCGATCCTGCAACGGACGCCCTCCGGCGATCTCGTCATGCCAGCTCGATCGTCGTCAGCGGTTCCGGAGGCCATCCCCGTCATCCGGACCGGAATGCCGGCGGCCCGGATATGCCCGCGCCACCGGGCGCCGTCATGCGCCCGTTCTGGGCACCGATCGAACTCGCCGTTTGGAGGGGTCAAGGCACCGCGCAATCGGCGGGGTCTCCGAACACCCCGTTGCGCCCGTAAAGTCCGGCGTCGATCCCGTATTGCTCCAGCCTGTAGCCCTTCAGTACCCACAGAACTTCGGTGGCAAGGTCCTGCACCTGCACCCACGCACGGCGCAGGTCCTCGGCTTCGGCGAGGCCTGGACGGTCTTCACCCTCCGCCTCCTCGTCGAAAGAGGCGACGATCCGGTCGAGACGACCTTCGATCGGCATGCGGGCGAAAAGGTCGGAGTGGGGCAGGGCCGTGCGCAGGATCGGGCCACCATACGCCTTCTCCGTCTTCCAGGGCGGGATCACCGCCCCCCTGACAGCCGCGTTGACCCCGAAGATCGGGATCTGGTCGCCGGCATCCACGGGATCGGCGCCGACAGCCGCCGCGTCCATGGGCCCGGTGAAGGGCACGAGAACCAGGTCCGCGGAATCTGCCGCCACCGCGTGATCGCACGTCGGTTGCGCCTGGGTGTCGATCAGGGCGATCTCCACCCCGCGCTTTCGGGCCCGGACCAGCCCGTCCGAAAGAGCGCGGCCATCGGTGACCGCGATGACTTCGAGGTCTTCCTCGGGAATGCCTTCGCTGTGGCAGCGCGCGGCCCAGGCAGCATGGGAGGTCTGAAGGGACCGAACTGCATCCCGTGTCGCATCGAAGATCGCCACCCGCCGGGCCTTGGCCACCAGGGCCGCCGCCAGCGCCTTCGTCAGCATCGAGCGGCCTGTCCCGCCCTTCAACCCAAAGATCGTGATCGTGTGCATGCCGCCTCCCAGAAAATCCTAAAATGGGATAAACCTAGATTAGGATTAGGCGCAAGGGTGGTCTCTGCTGGAGAAGCCCTCATGGTCCAAAGCTTGCGCTCGCCGGGACATCTGGCGCTGATGGGGGTGCTGCGGGAAACTAGGCGGAAGAGGGGCCTGACCCAGGCCGACCTTGCCAAGCGGCTCAGGCGGCCGCAATCCTACGTGGCCAAGATCGAGAGCGGTGAGCGGCGTCTCGACGTGATCGAGTTCGTGGAGCTCAGCCTAGCCCTCGAAACCGACCCGGTAAACCTGATCTCGCCGGTCGTTGCCGCCTTGGCGGAGAAGCCGCCGTAGAAAATCTGTCTGGACGGTCTTTGATGATGGGTTGGGTAGCCCCTCCTGACGGCACTTTGTGCCAGTGTGATCCGAGTAGGGTCGGGAGGATTTGGCTATAAAGGACGTAAAGATCATCGGCGTTGACCTGGCGAAGCAGGTCTTTCAGCTTCATGGGGCGGCCGCGGATGGGTCGGTAGTGTTCCGCAAAAAGTTGTCTCGGAAGCAGTTCCCGGTCTTTATGCGCGATCAGCCCCGCTGCATCGTAGCGATGGAGGCCTTGAGCTATGGCAGAATTTGGGTGACGCGGGCTGATCAAGCGGCGCGGTTTGTGGCGTCGGTATCGGCGACGCCGTCGGTGAATTTGACGCCTTCGATGATCATCGGCAAGTGGTTGGCGCCCTTCAGGCGACGCCATCCTTTCGACGCGGCCTGGACGAGCTTGTAGACCATCAAGCGCGCCGTCTTTTGCGACAGCGCCCCCTTGGTCCGGACCGTCCGGTGCCTGACCGTGGCGAAGACGCTCTCGATCGGATTGCCGGTGCGCAGGTGAGCCCAGTGCTCGGCCGGGAAGTCGTAGAAGGCCAGAAGCGCCTCGCGGTCCCTTGCCAGGCAGGTCACGGCCTTCTCGTACTTCGCGCTGTACTTTTCTTCGAAGACGTCCATCGCGGTCTCGGCGTCGGCGCGGGTCTCTGCCTGCCAGATGTCGCGCAAGTCGGATTTGACCGCGGGCTGGATCGACTTGGGGACCTTGTTGAGGACGTTCGAGGTCTTGTGGACCCAGCACCGTTGATGTCGCGTGGCCGGCCACGTCTCGTCGAGGGCTTTCCAGAACCCGAGAGCGCCATCTCCCACCGCGATCTTCGGCGGGACCGCGAGACCGCGGGCCTTGATGTCGACAAGGAGCTCGCGCCAGCTCTGGGCGCTCTCCCGCATTCCGACCTGGAACCCGACGAGTTCCTTCTTTCCCTCCGGCGGTGAGGCGGGACCGTGGCCGCAGTGCGGCCGCGTAAGCCCGCCGAACCCGATCATCACCAGCATGCACTCGGCCTGCGGCTCCATTCGCGCCTGAAGGTAGACACCGTCCGCCCAGACGTAGACGTAGCGGCGGGCGGAGAGATCGCGGCGCTGCCAGCGCTGGTAGTCCGTCTCCCATTCCCCGGTCAGGCGCGACAGAACACCGGGCGAGAGGTTCGGGGCGTTCTCCCCGAGCAGAGCCGACAGGGCCTCCTGGAAGTCGCCCGTCGAGATCCCGCGCAGGTACAGGATCGGCAGCAGCGCATCGAGGCTGCGCGACCGCCGTGCCCATCGCGGCGGGATCGCCGAGGTGAAGCGGACCTTGCCGTCCGCCGGTCCCTCGGCCCGGTCACGCACCTTCGGCCGCCGTACGGCCAGGGCGCCGATCCCGGTCTGAATCTCGCCTTTGGGTCCCTAACCGTGTCGGACGACCCGCCGGCGCCCGTCCGGCAGCCGATCCTCGGCCAGGTCTGCGACGAATGCATCGGCCTCGGCCCGCAGCGCCGCTGCCAGCATCCGGCGCGCGCCCTCCCGGGCGATCTCTGTCAGCGGATCGTCCACCGAATGCGGCTGACGAAGGTCGGTGATCCTGGTATCTTCTGTCACGGCCTATCGCTCCATCTGGAGGTTCTGGCAGGCGTGATCACCCGCCTCGATACGCCGCCTTCTCAGACCCCGTCACCCATTTCCGAGCATAGCTCGGAGGCATGCGCTACGGCGCATCACTGGGGGCGAGCATTGTCTGAGTTCGGGCACGAGGTACGCCTGATCGCGCCGA
>CANMTR010000074.1 GCA_947500825.1 uncultured Paracoccaceae bacterium
CTCGTTCGCTTCATTGTCCGTCCTCAGGTTGGGCCGGACTCTAATCGACGGTGGAGGAAAAATCCCGTGGCAGGTCAGGGTCTCTGCAATTTCCTTAATCAGTCTTTCGACGGCCGCCCGGTCGGTGCGCCGGGGCTTGGAGTAGAACGTTGAGGTATCGAACCGCAGGGCCCCACACCCCACCCGGATCGACACGCCCCAGTCGATGCGCATTCCGCGAATTAGCTCGCGCATCCGAGCAGGGTGAGCGACAGCGCGCCATCGGTTCGAGCGCAGTCGCGAACGAGTTTTCGGCGGATGACGCCCGCTCGCCTTCTTGGACCAATGGGGGACAAGGGCTCGCCACCTCCCGATCGAGTATCAGGTCGGCCACGATCTTCTTCAGCCGACCGTCCTCGTGTTCCAGCGCCTTCAGCCGCCGCATCTCGTCCGGCAGCAGGCCGCCATGCCGCTTCTTCCAGTCGAAGTCGGTCGCCTGGCTGATCCCGGCCTTGCGGCAAATCTCCGAAACCGGCGGGCCCTCCTCGCCTTGCTTCGACACGAACGCCTTCTGCGCCTTCCGTGATCCTCGATGCCGTCATGCTTTTCCGGCCCCTCCCAGCCGGGGAAGATCAGCCGGAAACTCCAGCCTCAAACGGTCCGGTTTTCCAAGCGGCAGAGCACACACGACCTTCGCCTCGAACGCGGCGTCGTAGCGCTGCCTCTTCCCCGACATCCTGTTCGTCCTCGATCATCGGCGCAGCAAGCTTGGCCCCATTACTGGAGTTCGGGGGCTACCTCAGTTAGTGTTCTGCAATAACGCCGCGGTGCAGGGCAAAGTCGTTTCCTTACGCGTTGAGGTCGGCCCATACGGGCACGTGATCCGAAGGCTTGCCGCCTGCTCGCAGCCGTGCCTCAATCCACGCGTTTGCCAACAGGTCCGCCGCCTGAGGTGTCAACATATGATGATCTATCCGAATGCCATCATTGCGATCCCAGGCGCCGGCTTGGTAATCCCAGAACGAAAACGCTCCAAGTTTTTGGTCTTGGGCTCGATATGCATCCGTCAGTCCAAGAATTTGCAGGCGATGAAAGGCCGTGCGGGTGTCGGGCAGCGCCAATGCATCACTTTGCCACGCTGACGGATTTGCGGCATCGCGATCCTCGGGTATAATGTTGTAATCTCCACAGATCGTCGCAATCTCTTCGGTCGCGAGAATATCCATCGCTCGATTTTCTAGCCGGCGCATCCAGTCAAGCTTATAGTCGTATTTCGGACCGGGAGCAGGATTGCCATTTGGCAAATAGAGACAGCAGACTCGTATTTTTTTATGGCGTCCGCAGACAAGAGCCTCGATCCAGCGGGCTTGCGCATCGCCTTCATCGCCTGGCAGGCCGCGCCTCACATCCTCGAGGGGCTGACGGGATAGGATAGCTACCCCGTTGAACCCCTTCTGTCCGAGGGTCTCGACCCTGTAGCCCAGCGCCTCGATCTTTGATCGAGGAAAAACGTCGTCTGTGGCTTTAACTTCCTGCAAGCAAGCGATGTCGGGTGCGCTGTCGCGGAGCCAGTCTAGCAGCACGGGAAGCCGTGCTCTTATTCCGTTGATGTTGAAACTCGCAATGCGCATCGACGTCTCCATATGGCTTTTGTAAAATACTAATAGTGGGACATGTCGGAGGCTACTGAATAGCCTCTGTTGCGCCAATCAGCTGCCGGCCGGGCTCCCCCTTTCCCCGACGGGACTTGTGCCACGGGCTCTGCGACAGGTGTTTCGAGCGGGGTTCGGCCCTCCAGGACGGTAATACCGGCCTGGAACTCGGCGACTTGGGGATCGAAATCCCTCGCCATGAGGCGCCGGCCCGGCCATCTAGCCGCGCGGACCTCCGGGTCACGCGATGCATCTTCGTCTCGATACGGCTCCGGCGGTGGTATCCGCTCCAGTACCGCCAGGTCGCGCGGAAGAGGTGTTTCGATGGGCGCCGCGCCTCGTTTCCGGCCCCTGCGCTTGGCGGTGACGCTCTCGATTTCCTCGTTGGCCGGGATCTGGCCGTGCAGGTCAGGGCGTACCGGCGCGCCGCCCATATGACGTCCGGTGACCTCGACAGTTCGGACGTCCGGGGTTTGCTCGCCAATCCCAAGGTGGACCTCGCGCCGGGTGACCCTTGTCGCGCCACTGGTCCGGGCGACAATGGCGAACCCGTTCGGGGCCGCCATGCTTGCGGGCATGCCCCTCGCCTTCGCCCTCCCCCGTGATGCCATTCGGCATCGTCCTCGGACCGGTGGCGGACCATGCCTCGTTGTCCGCCAGCAGGTGCACCGGGCCCGTGGAGCCACGGCAGGCAATGTTCACTGCCAGCGTCATCCGGCGGCGGCATCGCCGTGGGCCTGCAGGCGGCCACGCCTGCCCATGGGTGCCGCATCCCGGCTCGTCTCGGGGTCGAACCAGGGCGCCGGCAAAGGCCGTGAAACGGCGCGCTTGAGCGCCTGGTTGTAGGCTCGCCAGTTCCGCGTCTCGTAGCTCGGCGGTGAGGGTCTGCTCACGGCATCCGGCTACCACGCTGGATTCACGAGACGAATTCCTCATGGAATCCGTGCAACAGAGTTCCTGTTACACACAAAAGTTGAAACTACGCCACATGATCGGGGGAGGTCACACCGGCCTTTGTGCCACAAAGCGCCCTACATGGCAAAGCTGGTTCCGCAGCCGCAACTCGAGGTAGCGTTCGGATTTTCAATAGTGAATCGCGCTCCGATGAGCTCCTCGGTGAAATCGATGATGGCGCCGGCCAGGAAGGGCAGGGAGACTTGGTCGACAAGGACCTTCTCGCCATCCTTTTCGATCACCAGATCATCTGTCTCGGCACGGTCGAGCTTGATCTCGTACTGAAAGCCGGAACAACCGCCACCCTCTACGGCGACGCGCAAGGCGTGCCCATCCGCGGCGGCGCCAATTTCGGACAGCCGCGCAAAGGCGCGATCGGTGACTTTCGGTGGCAGGTTCATGGTTTGATCCGCCTGTATCCTTGGTTCGAGCAAAATATATGAAGGCCAACGCTCGTCAGCAAGGAGAACGCCCCGTGTTGCCACCCCGCGCCCTCTTCGCCTCCAGGCCCGAGGATAGTCGGGGCCGCCTTCACCCCGAAGGATCGAGTACCTTCCGTTCCTCTTTCCAGCGGGACCGGGACAGGATCATTCACTCCTCCGCCTTTCGCCGGCTCAAGCACAAGACGCAGGTCTTCATCGAGCATGAGGGGGATTACTTCCGGACCCGGTTGACCCATTCGATCGAGGTCGCGCAGGTCGCGCGTACCATTGCCGGCGTCCTGCGATTGAACGAGGAACTGACAGAGGCAGTGGCGTTGGCCCACGACCTGGGTCACCCACCGTTCGGACATACCGGCGAAGATGCTTTGCAGAACCTGATGGCGCCCCATGGCGGCTTTGACCACAACGCGCAGGCCATTCGCATCGTCACCTCGCTCGAGCGTCATTATGCGGAGTTCGACGGGCTCAACCTCACTTGGGAGACACTTGAAGGCCTCGCCAAGCACAACGGGCCGGTGGACGCGCCCGTACCCTACGCCCTCTCGGACTACGATGCGCGACACGATCTGGAGCTTGGCACCCATGCAAGTGGGGAGGCACAGGTCGCCGCGCTCGCGGACGATGTTGCCTACAACAACCACGACCTCCATGACGGGCTCCGCGCGGAGTTGTTTTCCACGGACGAACTGGCGGAACTTCCCCTGCTCGACGGCTGCTTTGCGCAAGTGGACGAGCTTTACCCCGGTCTGAACTACTACCGCAGGCGGCACGAGGCCCTGCGCCGCTTCTTCGGTTTGCTGGTCGAGGACGTGATCGCCGAGGCGCAATCGGCGCTCGCCGAGCTTGCGCCTCGGTGTCCCGATGACGTGCGTGCGGCACGCCACCCCGTGGTCAACTTCTCCGATCCGGTGAGACGCGACCTCGGGGTGATCCGGACCTTCCTGTTCCACCGCATGTACCGTGCGCCGGAAGTGATCGAGATGCGGGCGAAGGTGACGCGGGTCGTGGACGACCTCTTTCCACTCTTCATGGGTCGGCCCGACCTGCTCCCGCGGCAATGGCGAAAGGATGTCGAGGAGGCGCGGAGCGACACGGCGCTTGCGCGCATCGTGCTCGACTACATCGCGGGTATGACCGACCGCTTCGCGATCGAGGAGCATCGCCGCTTGGTCGGCGGACAGCTTGCCGACGCGATCTGACCAAACGGGCGTTGTTGCGAACCTCTTCCCTAGAATGCCGCGCCGCAGGGATTCACGAGATCGGGAGGGGCATTCCTGAGCCCTCATTCGCCCGCCACCGCACGAGGAACTGGTCGGACCACGGCGCCGCGTAGCGCGAGCGTGTTTCGCTGCCGATCTCGTTGGGGCAGATGAGGGCCGTCCAAACCCCACCGATCTTCTCCGAAGCGGCAATCCGGTTCCGCTTGTCGATCGGGGTGCTTTTCAGACTGCTCTCGTACCAAGCTGTCGGGGTGGCGACCGGCCGTCCAAGATGGGGCGGGCTCGACTGGCACGTCGCGGGTGCCGCCATTCTCCGTATCCGGCAAAAGACGCTCAAGGCCAGAACTTCTGTCGCCGTGCCTACGAGCTGCGAAACCTGCTCATCGTTCACACCGACATCAAGCCTCCCCGGGTACCGAGGAACCGTTGCAACCTTTGGAACCGAGGACGCCGACGAACGGAAGTGGCAGGCGCGCAAGCACTGTGTGCAGGGACGCAAGGTTGTCCGTCCCCCAGGATGGGTTCGTGTCCTTCCGCCCCGCGAAAAAGGACGATCTGTGGAGGGCGAAGGCTTGGCGAACCGGAGCCGGAGCGAAACCCCGTGCGCTAGGCACACCCATGGGAGGGCACTTTGGGAATGCCGGACCAACTGCCGCGCGGGCGGTCGAACCGAAGCCAGGAGGTTCCGCTACACTGCCTTGGGCCGGCGCTTCGCATCATGAGACTGCGACCGCAGGATCGCTGTAATGCGAATCCGCATCGCAATCATACCTGCGTCTCGGCCTCGTCGAGATCGATGGCGTGGCGTTCCCCCTCAGGCAAAAAGGGGAGAGGAACGTCCCGGGGAAAAATTCCGCAACATGTATAACCGCCCCTTGCGCAAGAGGGTTTTTCGAAGCCGATCTTGGCGCGTCATCGGGTGCTGACATGT
>CANMTR010000075.1 GCA_947500825.1 uncultured Paracoccaceae bacterium
AGGTTGGTGTTCGCAACCCGACCCTACCGAGAAACCCGATGACCGCCTCAGCTACACCACTCGGCGGGACACGACCACCACGCACGCTATCCGAGCTCTCATACAGCGATCGCAGGCTTCGAACGCGGCGCTGGGCCGGGAGCTTTGCCTTAACGTCAAGACGGTGGCCAAGTGGCGGAAACGACAGCGTCTTGAGGATGCCCGGATGGCGCCGAAGGAGTCGCGCTCTACTGCCTTTAGCGCGAAGGAAGAAGCCGCAATCGTGGCCTTCCGGCGCCATACGCTACTGCAGCTGGACAACTGCCTCTACGCGCTGCAGCCGTCGATGCCGCACCTGACCCGATCGGCGTTGCATCGCTGTCTACCGTGGCCTGGCATAAGCCGTTTCCCAGAGGTCGAAGGCGACAAGCCGAGCGGAAGTTCAAAGCCTACCCCATCGGCTACTTCCATATCGACATCGCAGAAGTCCGGTCAGGAGAAGGGAAAACTAATCTGTTCGCAGCCACCAACCGGACCTCGAAATTCGCTTTCGTCGAAATTCACCCGAAGGCCGGGAAGATGGCCGCGGCTCAGTTCTTGCGCAACCTGATCGCGGCGCTGCCCTACCGGCTCCACCCGGTTCTGACCGACAAAGGCGTACAGTTCGCCAACCGTCAGCAGGACCGCCATGCGATGGCCCATATCTTCGACCGGGCCTGCCGCGAGAACGATATCGAGCACCGGCTGACGAAGACCAATCACCCTTGAACGAACGGCTAGGTCGAGCGGATGAACCGTACGATCAAAGACGCGACGGTCAAACGGTACCACTACGAAACTCATGAAGATCTGAAGAACCACCTTGTCGCGTTCGTGGCTGCTTACAATAATGCCCGCCGCCTGAAGGCGCTGAAAGCGCCTCGCGCCGTTCGAATATATCTGCAAAAATGGGGAGGAGAACCCGATCGACTCAGCACCCATCCAATCCACCACACCCCGAGACTAAACACCTAATCGCTTGGCCCTGGCTGGCGCAGGAAGGGTGGCTTCCGGATGTTCACCGCGAACAAGGTCCCTCTCCGGACCAGCCGTGGAAGCGGATATGTAGCCATGCATTCTCTGGCGTATCCAAGAAGATATAGACCGAAGGAGGATTCCGGGCATTCGTCGCTGGGGCGAACGCAAATAAGACAATCCGGCAAACCTGACCCTCGGCCCCGCTGACCAGATCAGCATAAGGCGGACGGTAGCTGTGGCGTAATCGACCGGATAAGATTTAAGTATTATTCCTTTATCAACGCGCGAAGTTTGGGAAACGGGAGTTGATCACCGTCATACATTACGATAAAGTTTTTCGCACCGATGTTAGGGTCCGACCAAGCTTTAGTGCGAGCAAAGTCCGTGCTTTTTAAGATGCCTTTTTCGACCAACCATTCGGTATGGTTGATCAGCGTAGTGATCTCTGCTTGAATGGCAGCGTTTACCTCGTCAGAACGGACCGCGCCGTACGACGATACGTAATCCACCTCAGGCAACGGGATTGCCAGCCGCTTGCCGCCCATTTCCAAAGCCCCATCCTGCACCTTATTCAAGGGTAACAGCATTGTCGGAGGAGTGCCCATTCCGGCCGCGTCTCCTTCGTACCAACGTGCTAAGTCCGCGACCCGCGTTGGAAAGAAATACTTATTATACCAGTGGGAGAATTCGTGTTCGAGGAAAGATTTTATATAGGAGCGATCTAATTCGCCCAAGGCAAGTAGTCGGTCAACCTTTTTATAGAAATGTTCAATATGAGAGATATAGCGCCAATTATCGTTGCGCAGGACATGATACAGGTCGTCCAAACCCTTGGTCGGGAAATGAAGATGCGTCTTTAAAGACAGCCCTGCTTTGTTGCGAGTTTCAAGGAAATTGTAAGACGTAAACTCTTCAAGGATGCCGACCGCTGCCTTACGTTTGTCACGGTTATCCTCGATGACGAATACCACAAGAGCGGTAAGCAGTGAGCCGATGGCGGCGGCAGCAAGGCCCGCGATTAGCTGATTCTCAGAGATCTTGCCAAATGGGGCGGAGGTAGGCTCGCCAATGTTCCCTTCACCATATGAAAAATACAGTAAGGCGCTGAGAGAGGCAAATAGACTGACCGAAATGATCAAGAAGACTTTAGATTTGGACATTCTTACTCCGAAATCTGTGAAATATGGTATGAGGGGGCCTTGTTGCGCAAAGCCTGCTTGGGATTCCCATCGGGAGTCCAGCGACATAGCTGGGCGGGATGTCCAAGACCGCGCTCACCCGTTACCGCACCCTGAACTGGTCGAGCTACAACGCGTCGCTGCGTGAGCGCGGGTCTCTGACGGTCTGGTTCGACTCTGGCATGGCCTGGCATGCGACGCCTGCGGGCAAGCGCGGTCGCCGGCAGACCTTTTCGGACGCGGCGATCCAGGCTTGCCTGACGATCAAAGTTCTCTTCGGCCTGCCGCTCAGGCAGGCAACCGGCGTCGTAGCGAGCCTTCTCAAGCTGGCAGGGCTCGACTGGTCGGTGCCGGACTCCTCGACGCTGTGCCGGCGACAGAAGACGCTGGCGGTGCAGCTGCCCTACCGGGGCTCCAGTGGGCCTCTGCATCTTCTGGTCGACAGAACCGGGATCAAGGGCCGGGGCGAGGGCGAATGGCATGCGCGCAAGCATGGCGGGGCCCGTCGGCGCGTATGGCGCAAGGTCCACCTCGGCATCGACGAGGCGACTATGGAAGTGCGTGCGGTCGAGATAACCGACAGCACCGTGGGCGATGTGCCCATGCTGCCCGGCTTGCTGTTGCAGATCGCCGAAGACGAGCCGATCACCCCGGTCAACGCCGATGACGCCTACGATGGTCGCGCTTGCCAAGACGCCATCGCGGGCCGCAGGGCGGAAGCGATCATCCCGCCGCGCCGGAACGCTAAGCCATGGAAGAAAGACAGCCCTGGTGCGGGCGGGCGCAACGAGGCTCTGCGTGTGATCAAGCGCTTCGGCCGTACGCTCTGGCGCAAGTGGCCCGGATACCACTGCCGAAGCCGCGTCGAGACCAAGATGAACTGCATGAAGCTCCTCGGCCGAAAACTCATGTCCGTTCGGCATCGGCCTCGGACCGATGGCCGCTCGATGCCTCACCTTCGACCGGCAGACCGCCGAACTCCAGGTCCGCATCGCCATCCTCAAGCGCTTCACCGCTCTCGGCATCCCCGTCACGCAGCCCATGAGCTAACGTCAGACGGGAAAGCCGAACTTCGCCCGTCAGGCGATTTGCGCAACAGGGCTGGCTGACGTAGAAGCAGCCTGTCGACCGTCGGAAACATCACCATGAAAGAAAGCGCTTTCCTTGCAAGACGCTGCAAGAAGGGCATGCCCAGCAAGCGCCGTCAGTCTGCGAAATTTTTCGGTGCGGCCCATAGGATCGTCTCGCGCGCCGCCTCTTTACGGTCGGCCGGCAAGGTACGGGCGAAATCGCGATAGACATCGAGAGCCATCAACCTGCGAAAGCCCTCTGCCGTGCCCGGACCCCAGGTACCGTCCTGGGGACCACGATAAAAGTCGCTCGCGATAAGATTGGTCTGAGCGCGCACACGTACGGCGCGCGGCATCTCGCGGAACGCCATTCCAATGTCCTCGATCGTGGGTATGGCTGCGTAAGCCGGGAAGGCGGCGACACAGGCGGTAGCCGAGAGGGCGGCAAGGAAACGACGGCGATCGATGATCATGGGATGGCATTCCTGTTACTGTATCGCATACCGAATGAGAGGTCATTTGGCCTGAACGCGTTTGATAACATGATAAATGTTTACACGCCGTGAATCCCGGCGTTTACGCCGGTTTCGAGGTGCAATCACCAGTAAGGTGACGCTATGCGATCGACCATCTTGGTAAGCAGTCGCATCGTTCTGGTCATCTCTCGAACCGCCACGCATCGATGACCTCCAGCCCAAGGGCTTCAAACGGCTTGCTGGTTCGCGTCGCGACCGGGGCGCCGCGCGCGAGCGCGATGGCGGCGATCTGGCCGACGGCTTGTCCGATGGAGACGCCATCCTGCCGGGCCGCGGCGACCCGGGTGCGGTAGAGTCCGGCGGCGGCCCGGTCGTAGGACAGGACGCGCCCGGCGAAGTCCGGGTCGAGCAGGACGTTCATCGCCGCGCCGAGACCACCCTTCCGCGGGCCCGCTCCGAGGCCGGCGGCCCCGTAGAGATACACGCCCGCGGTGATGGCGGTGAGGTAAAGGTTCGTCGGGTCCTGCGCGTCGAGCCAGACCAGGAGGCTCGGGTTCGGACGCGCCTTTTGCACCTCCAGGAGGACGGTCGTGTCGAGGATGGTCATTCGAAGGGGCCGGGCTGGCTCGCCGCCGGGTCACGCTCCTCGGCGAGATCGTTGCCCAGGGCCTCCCCGAACCACGCCCGGAGGCGCTGCCCGAAGCCGCCGGCGCTCGATGCGATCCCTGACTGGACAAGGAGTGAGCGCACCTCCGCCTCGAGACTGCGCCCGTTCGAGGCCGCCTGCACGCGCAGGTGCGCATGGACGTTGTCGGGCAGGTTGCGGAGCATCATGTTGGCCATAGGGCGGTTTCCGGCGTGGAGGCTCAAGGTGGGTTGCGACATCTTGATTTATCTGAGCCGCCTGAGCTCGTCGCGGAATGCTTCGGCCGGGGTCCGGTAGCCAAGGCATTTTCTGGGTGCCGCGTTGAGGCGCGCGCAGATCGACGTCATGGAACGATCCGAGAGCGCCGCCACCGGAGTATCCCGGGGCAAATAGCGGCGCGCCCGCTTGTTGATGTTCTCGACCGATCCCTTCTGCCAAGGTGCCGAGAGGTCGCAGAACCAGGCCTCGGTTCCCATACCCTTCTTCAGCTCCTTCAAGGACGCGAACTCGAAGCCGCGGTCGAAGGTGATCGAGCGACGCGCGGTCACGGAGAGGGACAAGAGGAGGTTGATCAACCGGCTCATCAGCATGTTCGAGCTGCGGTCGTTGTTGCGGAACAGCACGGCGTAACGGGTCTTCCGCTCAACCAGGGAGGCCACGTTCGTGGACCCGAGATCCTTCTGGAAGATCATCAGGTCTTCTTCCCAGTCGCCAAATATCTGGTCGTGTCCCGCCGAGTGGTGTAGCTGAGGCGGTCATCGGGTTTCTCGGTAGGGTCGGGTTGCGAACGCCAACC
>CANMTR010000076.1 GCA_947500825.1 uncultured Paracoccaceae bacterium
TCGGGAAAAGGTGGACACCCTCCGCCAGGACCGGGGCCCGGGGATCGGCCCGCGACGAAGATCGCGGCCGAGGCCGTGCCTGTCGAGCAGGCACCACAGGGCGCGCGAAGACGCCCGATCGACTCTGACACGCCAGCGACCCGAGAGGAGGTGATTATCCTGATCGACTGGACCACGCGCCGGGCAGAAGCCTGGGCGCTAATGAGGAAGGGCGGCATATCGGCAAAGATCGCCCGCGCCTTCCTCACCCAGCACGGAACCGTCTGAAGACGGGTCCCGGCCTCGCCCCCCAGGGGCGGGGCCTACCTATCCCGCACATCTCCCCGACACCACTAGAAACCGGACCCCGGGCACTCATCGCGCCCGTGGCCGGTGCATGGAGGTCACCCGTTCCGGACGCCACCGCGGTCGCCGGAGACCTGTTTCGACGATCGTCCAAGCATGGAAGCTGCCGTTCGGGCAACACGCGGCGAAGGACTGGAAGGAGCCCACTTTGCCGGATGCTGCGGAGCGCACGAGCGTCGGTTATGGCTTCCCCATCGCCATCTTGCAGTATCTGCTCATAAAGAATGAGCATCTGCCCACGCTCGAGCGGCTTCGATGTCGGTGTCCGCTCGAGCCGTGGAGGCGTGTCGTCCAAGCAATTCGATTCCCAGCATCAACTGCGCCAGACCCGGTTTCGGTTGCAAGGGGTGGCTCGGTAACAGGGCGCGGTCATCCAGTCTTTCGATTAGATCCCGGATTGCCTTGGGGAAGCTCATCTCCGGATCATCCGGGATGAAGACCCCGGTCAGGGGAGAAGCGGTCAGATCGACGACGATCCCGGACAGGTCCGGTCCGAGCTGCTTGAGTTCCTCCCGCCAATCCTCTTCGGACGCTTGTTTGGCGGCATTATATCGTACGGCCCATTGGCGTGCCGTGGTGGTGCTATGAATGATGTTGAGTACGAAGCTGACCGAGAGTGTCAGCACGACCATTCCGTTCACGGCAGCGATCATCGACAGGATGTCCCACCAGCCATTGGTGGGTTGAACGGTTGACGCGCCGAGCGTGGAAAGAGCCGATCCGGAAAAGGCCACGGTTTGCGTGAGCGTAGCGGGGGCGCCCGTTTCCGAGGAGACGAGCGAGGACCCGGCGAGATAAAGCAAGGTATAGGCTGCGAGGTGGAGCAGGATCCACGTTGCTCCAAGCGCGGAGAGAACAGTCGGCCCGATAGCCCCGCGCATCGAGACGCCGAACCGTCGCTCGGCGAACAAGGTCGTAGCGCGACCGATCCTCCATAAGGGCGTCGTAACACGTGAACTGACCGGCCCCAGCCCGCCCAGGCTGATCGTCGTGCAAAGGAAGTCGGTCACGGCCAGGAGAAGCAAGAGCGCCCCGGCTGATAAACAAATGTATGCCGTCATGGGGATTGGAACTGCGATCGGGCCGATAGGTTCACTGTTTCGCGAGCATTAACAAAGGCAAATCCCATGGCAGCAAGAACCGAGCGCGGCCGCCGCGCCCAATCCCCTGGCCAGATCCCTGCGAAAGGCTGGCGCGATATCGCTTTCCGGGTCTGGGGGGAACTGACAGCGGATCACGTCACGGTCGTCTCGGCGGGCGTGGCCTTCTTCGGCCTTCTTGCCATCTTTCCGGCCATAGGCGCCCTGATGTCGATCACGGGTCTCTTCATGGATCCCGCGGCGATCGAGTCCCAGCTGGAAGAGGTTGCCTCGGTCCTGCCCCAGAACGCCGCCTCGATCCTGCAGGAACAGGCGCGATCGGTGGCCTCCAATTCCGGCACCGGGCTGGGTCTGGCCGCGCTTCTGGGGGTGGTCCTGTCGCTCTACGGGGCCTCGAAGGGCATGCGCACCCTGATGGAAGGGATGAACATCGCCTATGACGAGGAAGAGGACCGAGGTTTCTTGAAGGAATACGCCGTCTCTTTCGGCCTGACCCTCTTCCTCATTCTCGGTCTGCTGATCGCCCTGGGCTTCACCGTGGTGGTCCCGGCACTTCTTGGCAATCTGGGTCTGCCGGAGGTGATCGTGACGACGGTGGAGTGGGGCCGCTGGCCGCTCCTTGCTATCCTCACGATCCTCGGGCTGGCGGTGCTTTACCGGTACGGGCCATCGCGGGAGGACCCCGAATGGCGCTGGGTCTCCTGGGGGTCCGTCATCGCGACGATCCTCTGGATCGCGGGGTCGATCGCCTTTTCGATCTACGTTCGAAATTTCGGAAGCTACAACGAATCCTACGGCGCGTTGGGCGGCGTGATCATCCTGCTGACCTGGCTGTGGCTCTCGGCCTACATCGTTCTCCTCGGGGCGGAGATCAATTCCGAGATGGAGCACCAGACGGAGCACGACACGACCACGGGACGCAACCTGCCCAAAGGGGAACGCGGAGCCGTGAAGGCGGACGAGGTCGGTCGCTCTCCGTGAACCTTGCCTCCGAGCCAGCACACGAATAACGCCCGCGCTTTTTGGCGCGGGCGTTCTAGGCCAAAGTGCTGAGGATCAGCCGCGAGACGGGCCGAGATCTTCCTTCTTCGCCTGCTTTTCAGCCGCCTGAGCGACCCGGCGAGCGGAGTCTTCCGTTTTCTTCACCGCGGCATCAGCGGCGGAGCCTTCGCCCCGGGTATCACGGTCGGCCTTGTCCTTTGCCTCGCGTGCCGCAGCATCCGCGTCCTCGCGGACGTCCTTGGCGACGCTCTTCGCCTCGTTCATTGCGGCGCTTCCGACACGCTCGACCTTGGCCCGTTCTTCCTCGAAGACGCGCTCCGCCTCGTCGTAGAGACGATCACTCTCGGCGCCGAAGTACTCGTCCTCGGTGCGCGAACGAGGCAGGCTTCCTGCAATCGCGGCCCCTACGGCGAAGGCCAGCGCACCGGCCACGATCGGGTGTTCCTCGAAGAAGTCCGTCGCCCGGTCGGCGCCCTGCCGCAGGCCGCGATTGGCGTCTTCGCTGGCGAGGATTGCGCGCTCCCGAGCGGAGACGATCCGTTCCCGCGCCTGTTCGCTCATGGTCTCGGTGCCTTCCGAAAGGCGCCGCGCCATGTCGGCGGAACGGTCGCGGACCCGTCCGGCGGCCTTCGACGCATCCCGCCGGGAGTTGTGCAGCCCGGCCCGCATGCGCTGGCCGGTGCTCGGACCCTGATTGCCCGAAAACCAGTTTGGGCCGCCGCCCTCCGGGACCGGACCGCGGGCACCGATACGGGCGTCGGCATCCTCGCCGTACTCCGTCTTGCGGCCGCCGCCGACCAACCGGGTGCCGTCCCTCTGGCCGCCACCGAACAGGCCGCCGCCGCTGTTACCCGTCCGACGGGCGCCGTCTTCGATCTCGCTGGCGCTGGGACCGCGACCGAATATGAGCCACCCCAAGCCGATCCCGGTGACGGCAAGCGCCAGCGGGTTGCCCTTGGCCGCGTCCGCGACGGACTTGCCGACATCACCGCCATGGCGGCCGACGTTGTCGGTGATGCTGCGGAAGATCGCGTCGGGCGTAAAGGTCTCCTGCAGCGCGACGAGGGTGTTCTGCAGACCCTCGCGGTTCTGTTCGAGATCCTTTTCGATCTCGTCCGGTGTCCTCGTGTCACTCATCTCATACTGCCTTTTTCACGGTCTCACTGTCGCGCTCGAGGTTCTTCGTGGTCCGCGTCGGCGCGAGGGACGTCATCTTCAGGTCGTTGGTACCCTTCATGGTCAGGACCGCGGCGATCACGGCGAAGGCCACGCCCACGATCAGTGCCGACCAGCCGGGTTCCAGGCCCAGCTCGGTGATCGCGGCGACGAGTGCGCTGGCCAGCACGTTCAACGCCACCAACATGACCACGATGCCGGCCACGATCATGCCGATGGCCGTGAAGGCCTGCTTGACGTTCTGATCCATCTCGGCCCGGAACAGGTCGAACTCTCCCCTCAGCAGGGCCACGATCTGTTGCAATGCGTCGCCGAGCAGGCTGCCGGTGTCGCGGATGTTGCGCCGGGCGCCGTGGGAGACATGCTGGTCCCGCATGCCCTTGTCGGTATTGGTGTCGGTCTGCGTCATCAGTAATCTCCCCGGGTCTTGGTTGCGGTGGGCGACGGAGTCGCGGTGGCAGCCGTGCCGGTACCGGGGGTGGTGCTGGCGGGCGCCGTGGCGGGACCGGGGATTCGGTCATGGTCGGGGGTGCCGCCTGGCATGCCGCCGCTGTAGGTTCCGGTGCCACCGGCCACGGGAGCGGTACCTGTCGACCGGGAGCTGCTGAGATCTCCGTCGCCCCGGGTATCGCGCGGCCTGCGCGCCGAGGCCTTGACAAAGCGGGTGGCCGCGAAGCCAGCAAGCGCGGCGCCGCCCAGGAACGCGATCGGGTTGCGGCGGGCGAAGTCGCTCACGTCTCCGGCCAGCTGGCCCACGTCACGGTCCTGAATGGTTTCGGACATATCGGCGAGACCTTCGGCGATCTGCCCGAAGGTCCGTTCCTGGGGCGAGCCGCTGCGCATTTCCCCGGCAGCGCGGCGCAGGGCATCGGCGATGCCGGAGACCTCGCCGGCCACGCCGCTGCGGGCACGCTCGGCTTGCGACCAAGCCTCGTCGCGCGCCTGGTTGCCCAGATCCTCGGCGGTGGAGCGGGCGTCTTCGGCCAACCGCTCGGCCGATTGTTT
>CANMTR010000077.1 GCA_947500825.1 uncultured Paracoccaceae bacterium
CCAAGGCCTTCCTCTCGGCGATCGCCCTCGCCGCAACCGTCATCTACTGGCTCTGAAACTCAATGAGTCCAGACCCTAAGAATGCCACCGGCACATCTTTCAAGAAGGGATGATCCATAAGGAGGGAGCAGAAATCCACGCTCGACATCCCGGATTCCAGGGTGGGATCCAGCAGGATAAAGTCAGGCGGCTGAGTCGGAAGTTCAAAAAGCGCGTCCTCGATCTCGTCGAAAAATCGGGGCGCAAACTCTCCCACATCGCTCAGTACAATGGAGAGAATATCCCGAACATCGGGGTCGGCTTCCAGACAGGCAATGCGAAACGGAGGCATCTCATCTCTCCCACGACATGGCATGTCGTGAGAGGACCACAGGGTGGTTACTGTCTTGTTAACCATGCGCCGACCGCCTCGCCGTATCCTGGCCCTTGATCGCGTAGTGATCGTCGAATGCATGACCTGCCTGCCCGATCGATCCCAGAGAGAGGGAGCCGGATTCTGCGGGCGAGAGGGGAAACTCACGTCAGGGCGTGATCCTGGGCCCAGGACCGGGCCGCCTCGACATCCGATTTCGCGGCGGCTCCGAGCGCATGGCGCCCCAGCAACCGGATCCCAAGCCTCAGTTGCGCCAGGCCTGCTTCAAAAGACGCGGGAGGACATGTCGCGAAAGCCTGATCCTCCAGTTCCTCGATCAGGTCCCGAACCGCCTTGGGGAAACTCATCTCCGGATCGTCCGGGACAAAGACGCCGGTCAAAGGGGACGCGGTCAGGTCGACGACGATTCCGCAAAGGTCCGGACCCAGACTGACAAGCCCCTCCAGCCTGTCCCTGCCGGAAAGCCCTTGGAGGGCATTGTATCTGACGGCCCATTGTCGCGCGGTGGTGGTGCTGTGAATGATATTGAGCACGAAGCTGACCGAAAGTGTCAGTACGACCATTCCATTCACGGCAGCAATCATCGACAGGATGTCCCACCACCCATTCGTGGGCTGCACCGTCGAGGCCCCGAGGGTGGAGAGGGCAGATCCGGAGAAAGCCACGACCTGCACGAGCGTGGCGGGAGCACCTGTCTCCGAGGAGACCAGCGAGGCTCCCCCAAGATAGATCAAGGTGTAGGCCGCCAGGTGCAGGAGGATCCACGTGGCGCCAAGCGCGGAGAGAACGGTCGGTCCGACAGCGCCACGGATTGAAAGGTCGAACCGTCGTTCGCAGAACAGCGTCGCGCTCCTACCAATCCTCCACAAAGGTTCCGTCACCCGTGAACTCACGGGCCCGAGCCCCCCGAGGCTGATCGTGGTGCGGAGGAAATCCGCCACGGCCAGCGCAAGCAATATCACCCCGGTCGATAAACAAATGTAACCCGTCATGAAAATTGGAACTGCCATGGGGGCGACAGGTTCACCGTTTCGAGAGCATTAACAAAGGCTAATCCCCATGGCACGTAGACCGGAGCGCGGGCGACGCGCCCAAGCCCCGAGCGAGATCCCCGCGAAAGGCTGGCGGGATATCGCTTTCAGAGTGAAGGACGAAATCACCGCTGACCATGTTTCGGTGGTATCGGCCGGGGTGGCGTTCTTCGGACTTCTGGCTCTCTTCCCTGCGATCGCCGCGCTGGTCTCGATCGCGGCCCGCTTCATGGATCCTGCCCAGATCGAAGCCCAGATCGAGAGTGCCGCCTCGGTCCTGCCGCAGAATGCCGCCTCTATCCTGCAGGGCCAGGCGCAATCCGTGGCGTCCACGTCTGAAACGGGAGCGGGATTGGCGGCTCTGTTCGGCATCGTCGTGTCCCTCTACGGGGCCTCGAAAGGCATGCGCACCCTGATGGAGGGGATGAACATCGCCTATGACGAGGAAGAAGACCGCGGGTTCATCAAGGAATACGCCGTGTCCTTCGCCTTGACCCTGTTCCTGATCTTCGGACTGCTGATCGCCGTGGCGTTCACCGTGCTCGTCCCGGCGCTCCTCGGAAATCTGGGTTTGCCGGACATGATCGTGACCCTGGTGGAATGGGGGCGCTGGCCGCTCCTCGCTATCCTGACGATGCTGGGCCTCGCGGTGCTCTATCGCTTCGGGCCTTCGCGGGAGGACCCCGAATGGCGCTGGGTGAGTTGGGGGTCCGTGATCGCGACGGTGCTCTGGATCGTCGGGTCGATCGCCTTCTCGATCTATGTCCGTAATTTCGGCAGCTACAACGAGTCCTACGGAGCCCTCGGGGGCGTGATCATCCTGCTGACCTGGCTCTGGCTCTCGGCCTTCATTGTCCTTCTGGGCGCGGAGATCAATTCCGAGATGGAACACCAGACGGAGCATGACACGACGACAGGGCGCAACGTTGCCAAGGGAGAGCGCGGGGCCGTGAAGGCGGACGAGGTCGGGCGCTCCCCGTGACCTCTGCCCGAGAGGCTGAACAGCAAGAACGCCCGCGCCATCCGGCGCGGGCGTTTCCCTCCGACGGTCTTGAAATTCAGCCGCTAGACGACGGCCCGAGGTCTTCCTTCTCCGCCTGCCGCTCGGCGGCCTCGGCCACGCGGCGCGTCGCCTCCTCGGTGCGATCGACAGCCGCGTCGGCGGCGGACTTGTCGCCCCGGGTCTCGCTGTCGGCGCGGTCCTTCGCCTCGCGCGTCGCGGCCTCCGCCTCGTCTCGGACCTCGCGGCCGACCGATTTTGCCTCGTCCATCGCGGCACCGGCCACGCGTTCGGCCTTGGCGCGCTCCTCGGCAAAGATCTCCTCCGCCTCGTCGTAGAGACGGTCGCTCTCGGCCCCGAACTGTTCGTCCTCGTAGCGCGAACGCGGCAGGGAGCCGGCGATGGCGGCGCCCACGGCAAAGGCGAGCGCGCCGGCGACGATCGGATGCTCCTCGAAGAAGTCCGTCGCCCGGTCCGCCCCCTGGCGCATCCCGCGCCCGGCCTGCTCGCTGGCCAGGATCGCGCGCTCCCGGGCCGAGACGATGCGTTCGCGGGCTTCCTCGCCCAGATGCTCGGTCCCTTCCGAAAGCCGCCGCGACATCTCGGAGGAGCGGTCGCGCACCCGACCTGCGGCGGCGGAAGCACCGCTGCGGGCATTGTGCAGGCCCGCCCGCATTCGCTGCCCGGTGCCGGGACCGTGGGAGTCGGAATACCAGTTCGGCCCGCTGCCCTCGGGGACCGGTCCCCGCGTGCCGATATGGGCGTCGGCCCCTTCGCCGTACTCGGTCTTGCGGCCACCGCCGAACATGTGGGTGCCGTCACGCTGACCGCCGCCGAAGAGGCTGCCGCTTCCCGAACCCATGCCCTCGCCCGTACGCCGGGCCTCGTGCTCGATCCGGTCGGCGCTGGGGCCGCGGCCGAAGATCAGCCAGCCGAGGCCAATGCCGGTGACGGCGAGCGCCAGCGGGTTGGCCTTGGCCGCGTCGCCCACGGACTTGCCGAAATCGCCGCCGTGGCGGCCGACATTGTCGGTGATGCTGCGGAAGATCGCGTCCGGCGTGAAGGTTTCCTGCAGGGCGGCGAGGGTCTTCTGGAGGCTCTCGCGGTTCTGCTCGAGATCGCGTTCGATCTCGTCGGGTGTCCTGGTGTCACTCATTTCACAGTGCCTTCTTCACGGTCTCGCTGTCGCGTTCCACGTTCTTCGTGGTCCGCGTCGGCGCGAGCGAGGTCAGTTTCAGGTCGTTGGTCCCCTTGGTGGCCAGGATCGCGGCGATCACCGCGAAGACCACGCCCACGATCAGCGCCGCCCAGCCCGGCTCCAGGCCAAGCTCGGTGATCGCGGCCACCAGCGCGCTGGCCAGGACGTTGAGCGCGACCAGCATCACCACGATGCCCGCGACGATCATGCCGATCGCGGTGAAGGCATGCTTGACGTTCTGGTCCATCTCCGCCCGGAACAGGTCGAACTCCCCGCGAAGCAGGGCCACCACCTGCTGCAACGCATCGCCGAGCAGGCTTCCGGTATCGCGGATGTTGCGACGGGCGCCGTTCGACGCGGGCGCCGTCCGGCTCCGGTCGTCGGTATTCGTCTGGGTCTGCGACATCAGTAGTCTCCCGGCGTCTTGGTTGCGGTGGCAGACGCCGCGGAGGCAGGGGTGGACCCCACCCCAGCCTTGGCGATGTTGGTCGGACTGGCTTCGGGGCCAGGGATCCTGCCGCCGGCAGTCGTACTGTCTGCTCCGGCACCACTGGCTCCACCTTTGGGTGCCGTATCCGCAGACAGGGACCTACCGCCGGAACCATCGCGCGAACTGCGCGCCGAGGCCTTAGCAAAGCGGGTTGCCGCGAAGCCGACGAGCGCGGCACCGCCCAGGAACGCAATCGGGTTGCGGCGGGCAAAGTCGCTTACGTCTCCGGCCAGTTGGCCGACGTCGCGATCGCGGATCGTCTCGGACATGTCGGCGAGGCCTTCGGCGATCTGCCCGAAGGTCCGCTCCTGGGGCGAACCGGAGCGCATCTCCTGGGCCGCGCGGCGCAGGGCGTCGGCGATGCCCGACATCTCGGTCGCCACGCCGCTGCGGGCCCTCTCGGCCTGCGACCAGGCCTCGTCGCGCGCCTGGTTGCCCAGATCCTCGGCGGTGGAGCGGGCGTCTTCGGCCAACCGCTCGGCCGATTGTTT
>CANMTR010000078.1 GCA_947500825.1 uncultured Paracoccaceae bacterium
GGTAGACCGTTACGACGCCCCCTTCTTCATGGTGCGATGCACCTTGTCCTGACCCTCCCCGGATCCGTCGCCGCGCCCCCGGGACGACCCCGGGTCGCCGGGGATCTCGGCCTGGTGACGCCAGGCTCCGTTTCGCCCCCGGTATTGCTCGATCGACCCAAGATGGCCCCCCTCGATGCGCCCGGTTCCTGCCACGATCTCGCCGTACTGGGCCGCTGACCGGCTGGCCTGTGCTCGTCCCCGCAAAAGGCCGGACGGGCGGCCGTGGCCCTCTTGCCCCCTCTCTCGAAACAGCGGATCTCCCCACCCGGATGCCACGGCTCGCGCCAGCTTCCCCGGCCATCCGGCGACGGCAGGGTACCTCGCGCCCCCGCCCCCTATTCCAGCAGCCCGCCGGCCCGGCCTCGCGCCCCTTCGGCGGCGGTGAAGTAGGAGGCGGCCTGGGTCGCGGAGCGATGGCCCGACTGGCCCATGGCCTCGGGCAGGCTCAGACCCTGCAGGAAGGCCTCCGTCAGGTAGCCCGAGCGCAGCCCGTGGGCCGAGAACGCCGCCGGGTCGAACCCCGCTTCCGCGAGCCGGGCCTTCACGACCAGGTTCACCGTCTGCGGCGTGATGGGCGCCTCTCCGATTCCGCCCCAGCGATCGATCCGGCGAAACACCGCCCCCTCCCCGATCGCCGCCGCCCGGGTCCAGCTCGCCAGGTCCCGCACCGCGCGACCGCGGATCGTCACCCGCCGGTCCTCCTCGGCGCGCGTCGTCTTGGTGCGCCCGAGGGAGACCAGGAGCAGGGGGATCCCGGCACCGCTCTCCGGGTCCTCCGCCTGGCGCCATTCGATGCGGTCCATTTCCAGGGCGGCGATCTCGCTGCGCCGGCGGCCCCCGGCGGCGAAGGCCAGCGACAGCATCGCCCGGTCCCGGAGCGCCTGCAGCCGGATCGACCGGTCGACCCGGGGATCCGCGTGGCAGGGCTCCGGGCCATGGATCGCGACCGGGTCGAGCCGCTCGAATATCCGGGTCAGAACCTCCACGACCACCGCCTCGCGGCTCTTGCGCGCCCCGGGGCGCGGGGAGGCGCGCACCGCCAGGCGCAGCGCCTTGCGCAAGGCGGGCGATCCGAACGGGCCCGCCACGTCGCGCCAGCCATGCAATGTCGACCACGACGACAGGCGGCGGCGCACGGTCGAGGGTGCATGGGGGCCGTCGCTGCGCAGAAGCCCCTGCGCCGCCAGATCGGCGCGCACCGGCCCCGGCATGCCGTGATGCGGATCGCGCGCCCGCCGCTCGGGGTCCCAGAGGTGATGGGCGACGAACTTCAACACCAGCTCGACCGGCGCCGGCCAGGGCAGGGCCACGCCCGTGGCCGCCCGCGACCAGGCCTCGAGGTAGCCCAGATCGGAGCTCAGCGCCCGCAGGCTGTTCTCGCCCATGCCCCGTTCGGCCAGGTGGCGCAGGGTCGCCACGTCGCCGTCGGTGAGGATCGTCGCAAGCTGCGCGGCGCGGCCGCGCGGCAGGATCGCCCCCAGCGCGTCGAGCTCGCCGGCCCGCGCACCCCAGGCGGTCCTCGCGCTGATGTCAGGATCTGGCGCGGTCACGTCTGCCTCCTATCCCCTCCAATCTGCTCCGGATCGGGCCGAAATTCCATCCCGCCACCACCGCGCCCCCGGCATGACCTCCATGCCTCGAGGAGAAGGAGGGACGCGCCACAGGGCGGCTGCGTGCTATGGTGCAGACGCCGCGGGCCCTCCCTCTTGCCATGAACCCGGGCACCGACCAACTTGGTCCAAGCCCCGGACCAGGTTCCTGCGGTCCACCAGGGACTCCCCCATGCAGATGAACATCGCCGAAGCGAAGGCCAAGCTCTCGGAGCTCATCGCCGCCGCCGAACGCGGCGAGGATGTCGTGATTGCCCGCGGGGGGAAGCCGATCGTCCGGTTCGTGCCGGCCGACGCCAGAGGCCCCGCCTTCCGGATCGGAATCGCCGAAGGCGCGGTGGCGGCGGTGCCCGACTTCCTCGAGCCGATGACCGATGGCGAGCTTGCGCCCTGGACCTGACGACGATCCTTCCCGATACCCACACCTGGGTGTGGAGCCTGTTCCGCGCCTCCGATCTCTCGCCCCCTGCGCGGCAGGTGATCGAAGGCGCGAGAACCGTCCACGTCCCGCCCTGCGCCTTGCACGAGATCACGGCCAGGCACCGCTCTGGCAAGTGGCCGGAGGTGGGCGACATCGTCGGCAGGCTGCCGCATCTGCTGCGGGCGCAGGGGGGTATCGACGCCCCCTGCACGGTCGAGATGGCGGCCCTGTCCGGCGGCATGGACTGGTCGCACAAGGAGCCGTTCGACCGGATGATCGCGGCGACGGGTCAGTCGCTCCACTGCGGGTCGTCGGCAGCCGCGTCGATTGGGACATCGCCGCTCACTCCCTCGTCGGCTTCATGATCTCGCCTGTGGTCATTCTTTCTGGAAGCTACCCCACGCAGCCGGCCTGGCGCGCCGTCGGCGCCGGATTCTCCGGCTGGTCTGCATGGCGGCGGACGCGGATGCAGCCGGCTTCATCCATGGCGAAGGCGAGCTCGTCACGTATGCCTTGCCGGTCATGCGCATGACCGGGCCCCCTTTTACAATGTCGCCGAGGACGACCGCTGCAGTTTCGCATCGAGGCATTGCGAACGACATTTCATCGGGGAGGGCCTGGCGAGCGACATTTCACACGGTTCGGACCCGCCCCTACCGGGCAGGGTGGTCGCTACATTACCACCTGGAAAGCTCCGAGAGAAACCATCACAGCGCGTACTTGGCCAGGATCCCGTCGGCGCGGTCCAGAGCCGCTTCGAGATCGGCTAGCGCGTCTCCCTCCCCGGGATCCGGGAGCCTTCCCCCCTGCCCCGCCAACGCGGCCCGCACCGGGCGCCCCCCGGCGCCGGCGCGGGCATCCCCCAGGATCCACGCGGCCAGCGGCGTCGGCGCCCAGGCCCGGTAGGTCCGCCGGGGGACGATACTGGCCACGAGGCCCTCCGCCTCGAGCTCGGCGAGCAGGTTGCGCCCGGTGCGGGGACTGGCCCCCAGCGCCGCCGCCAGGTTGGCCCCGGTGACGATGGGCTGCCGCATCAGCACATCCACGGCATCCGCGAGGCGCGACCGGCCGTGCTTTCCCGCCGCCACCCCTCGGGCCTGGCCGCGCCACCGCCGCAGGAGCGGCAGCTGGCCGAGCGCGCGATCCGTCTCGCGTCCGAGCCCATCGAGCAGCGCCGCGATCCCGGCCTCCCGCATCGGCGACCAGGCCCGGAAGCCCTGCCCCGTCAGCGCGGTCGCGGGGGCCAGGATCCAGGCCGCCCGCGCCTGGGCAAGGATCGCCTCCGCCCCCTCCGGCATCACATCCCCGGTCCTCTGCCCGCGCTCGGCCCGCCAGGCATGGTCGATGGCGCTGAACAGGAGCCGCTCGGCCGAGGGGAACCGCGTCCCCGTCGCCCGCCGCAGGAGAACGGCACCGCGTAGCGCGCCCAGGAGCGGACCGGGTGCGCTGCGGGCCGCGGCCGCGATCTCGGGTCCGAGGACGGCCGGATCGGGGGACGGGCCCTCCTCGTCCGGCTGGTCGCGGAGCCCCGCGCGCAGGCAGCGCGCCACCACGCCCTCGGGATCGGAGAAGAGGACCCCCGGCGCGGCCAGCACCGCCAGCAGGCCTTCGGCCGCCCAGCCGCCGCGCGCCGCGTCGGGATCGGTGATGCGCTGCGCGTAGGAGCGCAGCGCGAGATCGGCCTCGGTAAGCCGGATGTCCTCGAGGCCCACGGAGCGCACCGCCTCGGTCAGGGCTGTCCCGGCCCGCCAGAGCCGGCCAAGCTCCGGATCGGCGGCGAAGGCGCCCTCCAGGCGCGCGGCCGCGATCTCGACCCGCAGGATCCGCTCGACGAGATGCGCCCCGGTCATGGTCTCCCGCCTGCCCCGCGCTCGGTCGCGGGTGTCGTCGCGCCGACCCCCGCCCCGCCAACCGCTGTTCCCCCATCCCGCATTTCCGGCCTCGTCATCAACCTGTGATCTCAGCAGGTTTACTGTATTACGGCAAGAAACCCTGATCTACTTTCCGTTGCTACTGCAGGCCGTGGGGCGCAGAGTTACTATCGATAATTATTTCTTATCACCACTCATGGATATCGGCCGAAACCTAAGGCGTGGGAAGACGAATGGACGACCCGGAACCCTCTGCCGGGGGCTATTGTGTGGCGGCGGGCGCGCCGGCGAGCTCTTGCCGCGCGGCCGGGCCGGGCAGCTCGCAAAGCTGTTGACCAACGGCGACGTGGAGACCTTGCGCCACCTGACCGAGCGCAGC
>CANMTR010000079.1 GCA_947500825.1 uncultured Paracoccaceae bacterium
CAGACGGACTGATCAGCTCGGCCACGCCGACATCCGTCGGGCCTGCCATGAGCTACACCACCAGATGGGACACGATCTCTTGGAGGCGGTCCCGGCGCCCCGCCATCCGTGCGGCGACTAGGTGTTTAATCCCGCGGTTCGCGGAGTGACCCTTTCGAGGGGAGGGAAGAAAGCGCTGTGGGACAGGTTCGTCACGGGAGCGCTCCGCGCAGCCTGTCGCTCTGCAAGAGGTTCCGCTGCGTTGCCGGGAGTCCCCTTTGAACTCGCTCCGACGGGTGTTTCAGACCGGAGGAAACTTTGTGGGGCGCAACTTGCTGCCCTGCGCGCGAAGAGCATCCTTGGTGTTCAGTATCAGGATATTCCTCCGGCGGAAGCCGTCTGACGAAGCGACGAAGGCGTTTCGGATTTCCTGACACTCAGGTCCGCGCGGACACGGACCATTCCCTGAAATGCGCGACCTACTCGCGGTTCACCCGGGTCGATTCATCGTAAACGACCTATTAACCGGCGAGATGCAGAATGTTGGTTGTCAAGAACTACGTGGCACGAAGCGAGATACACAACCTAGGGCTGTTTCTGGGCGAACCGGTCTCACAAGGAAAGGTCATATGGCGGTACGAGCCGGAGTTCGATGTCGAGTTCAGCACGGACACGGTCGAAGCCCTGCCTAGGCCATACAAGGATGTCGTTCTCGACTGCGCAGAATATTTCGCCGACAGGGGCGTCTACCGGCTTGGGAACGATGGCGACATTTTCATGAACCACAGCGACCGGCCGAACCTTCTCGACCTTGGCGATGTCATGATCGCCGCGCGTGGCATAACCGCGGGAGAGGAGTTGACCTGCGACTACAGGGTCGTTCACGTCGTCGGGTACAGACCCGGGCCGGTTGCATCCCGGAAGGCCGCAGCGGGGTGAGCCGACAATCGCTCCCCCGACAGATCGTCGTGCTCGTCATCATACTCGTACTGGTTTTCGGCGTGGCGCTCTGGGTGTCGATCCTGTCGATCCGGAGTGCCATGGACCGACAGGCGGAGGCAAAGTCGCTCGCTCTGATGGAAGGTCGCTTCGAAGCGATTCAGGAGCAGGTATCGCTCATCGCCAGCGATTACCACAACTGGACCGATGTCTACGAAGCCGCGAACAATCTCGACTATGGCGAACTCTACTCGAACTACGGGATCACTGCCGTCCGCGCCGACGTCTTCCAGTATGCGCAGATGCTCGACGGGCCCTTCGATGCGCCGGTCGCTTGGGTGGCCGGTTCCACTCGCGAGCCGCAGGACGGTTTTCTCTCCCGGATAACGATCGACGCCATCCGCAGACAGGTCCCCCAGCTCGACTACCAGAGCCGGGAAACCTTCGACTTCTTCGGGATGCACTCCAGCCGGATCGTCATGTTCAGCGCCTCATGGCTTCTTCCGGAGGATACGTTCATCGTCCCCGACCGGGTGGAGGGAGGATTGGCCATCGCGGTGATCGGTAAGATCGTCTCCGATCGCCAGTTGGAGCAGGTCGAAAAACAACTTGGCGTAACCGATCTGCAAGTTCGGGATCCGGATGCCGAAGTGCAAGGGGTTTCGCTGCCACTGATGGACGCCAGCGACCGGCCGGTCGCCTTGCTGACTTGGACGCCTCCGGCGCCCGGCACAGAACTGTTCAGCAGGATCAGGCCGATCATGATCGGCGCGACACTCGCCTTCGCCTTCTTCGCGTTCTGGGCGGCGCGCCAACTTCTCGACCGGGCGGCCGAGCTTGCCGAAAAGGAGGCCGAGGCCGCTATACTGGCGAGGACCGATCCGCTGACGCAGCTTCCCAACCGGCTTGGGCTCAGGGAGCACCTCGCGAGCTTCTCCGGCCCTGACCTGAAACGGTTCGCCGCGCTGTGCGTGGACGTCGACAAGTTTAAGCATATCAACGACGTCGCGGGGCATTCCGGCGGCGATACGTACCTGAAGGGGATCGCCGACCGTCTCCGCATTCTGGCGGACGGGGAGACCTTCGTCGCCCGACATGGCGGCAGCGAGTTCTTCGTGATCATCAGCGGAGCCGAGGAACTCGAAGCAAGGGTCGCGGCGAAGACCGCGACACTTGCCCAGCTCTGCAGGACGAAGATCACGGTCAACGGTTATGCCTTCGACATCGCGATCTTCAAAGGACTGGCTTTCTCCGAGCTGCGGGAACAGGCCTACGAGGAAGTCCTGCTCCGCGCCGACAGGGCGATGTACCTTGCCAGGGCGCGGCACACGCGCGAGGTCGTCCGTTACGATGCGGATATGCAGGCTGTAGACGCGTTCGACACCACTCTCGAGAAGGCGATGCGATCGGCACTTGCCTCGGGAATCGAATTCACTCTCCACTACCAACCGATCGTGAGCGGCCTCGGAACCGGCCAGGTCATGAGGTTCGAAGCTCTCGCCCGTTGGAACAGTCGGTCGCTCGGACGGGTGTCGCCGGTGGACTTCATCCGCATCGCGGAATCCTCCGGCCTCATCCTGCCTTTGGGCGAGCTTCTGCTCGACCGCGCCTTCGAGGATCTGCGAAGAAATCCGGGCATGAACATCAGCATCAACGTTTCGCCAGTTCAGTTGATGACCCCGGGCTTCACTGAGGGACTGATCGGCGAGGTCAGTCGCCGTCGTCTCGACAGCAGCCGCATCGAGGTCGAGGTGACGGAAGGTGTGGTCATCCTCGACAACAAGTCCGTCGCCGCCGCTTTGCACGAGCTTCGCTCGCGGGGTTTTTCCATCGCGCTCGATGATTTTGGCACGGGATTCTCCTCGATAGGATACCTCGCCAGCATGCCTTTCAACGTCCTAAAAATTGATCGGTCCTTTGTTTCCGGAGAGGCGGCAGGGCATCGTACGAGGACGATGGTCAAATCGATGATCGGCCTCGCCCATTCCCTCGACATGGAGATCGTGGCCGAAGGAATAGAGACGGAAGAAGAAGCTTTTACCTTCCGCAGCTACGGCTGCGAAATGTTGCAGGGGTATTATTTCGGGCGCCCGAGACCTTTGAGCGAAATGTCGAGCTTTGCCCAACTCGAGTTTGATTTCGAAGGATCGCCACGGCTCGCTCGTCCGGCATCAAGACGCCGTGCGCGGACACCTGCGGCGACCTAGGCAGCGTGGACATACGGGATTCCCATCATGCCTGAGGCGTGATTCACGGCTTTGATGGTGTAACCGCCCCCCGACGGCATCGATGTGCCACGGTGGGTCTGTATGGATCCACGGAGGGGAGCGGTCATGTCGGGGATTATCACGGTCGGGCTTGATCTGGCGAAGAATGTTTTTCAGCTGCACGGCGCGGACGCGTCCGGTCGGGCGGTACTCCACAGGACGCTGCGCCGTGGTCAGGTGCTGGAGTTTCTCGCCGGAGGGCTGTCCTGCACCGTTGCGGTGGAGGCCTGCGGCGGGGCTCACTACTGGGGGCGGGAGATCGGGAAGCTGGGACACGAGGTGCGGTTGATCCCGCCGGCCTACGTGAAGCCGTTCGTACGCAGGCAGAAGAACGATGCGGCGGACGCCGAGGCGATCTGTGAAGGTTCGAGCCGGTCGCAGGGCGATCCATCGATCCGGTGGATCGATGGAAGGTGAAGAACCAGCGCCCGGACATGCGGTTTGTGCCGGTGAAGAGCGAGGAGACGCAGGGCGCAGCCGCGGTGTTCCGCGTGCGCGAGCTGCTGATCCGGCAGCGCACGCAGACGATCAACGCGTCGTGCTGGAAGCACGCCTTCGGCGTGGCGCGGCCACCTGACCGAGTTCGGCGAGGTCGTCCCGCAGGGGGCCGCGAGCATGCGCCGGCTGATCACGGTGATCGAAGACCCCAGCAGCGACCTTCCCGAGACGGCACGCGCGACGTTGCAGGTCCTCGTGGACGTCCTGCGCCACCTCGACGAGCGGATCGCCGAGCTCGACGCGGAGATTGCCCGCAGGGCCCGCGAGGACGACCTGGCGCGGCGGCTGATGACGATCCCCGGCATCGGCCCGCTGATCGCCACGGCGCTGGCGAC
>CANMTR010000080.1 GCA_947500825.1 uncultured Paracoccaceae bacterium
AGGTTGGTGTTCGCAACCCGACCCTACCGAGAAACCCGATGACCGCCTCAGCTACACCACTCGGCGGGACACGACCCGCCGTCGCGACGTTCCGAACGAGCTTCTGGCCATTTCCGTTACGAACGCACTACGCCCCTGGCGGTTGTAGAGGCCCTTGCCACCGGGAGTGATGAGCACCTTCAGTTCCGGAAAGTCCGGGCCTGGAACGGGCAAGCGCGTACCGTCCGCGATCCTGCGAAGGACATCAGCACCGTAGAGATCGACCACCAACTTGCGACCGGTGCGCCGAGCCGCTCGGAAGAGGGTCACCGTCCGATCAATGTTCTGCGCCGACCAGTACACGAACACATGGCGGGCGGTCTGATGAGCCAACGCGACAAATTCTTCTTCGAGGTCCGCCTCGCTGATGCAGGGTTTGTCGCTACCGAGATTGGTCCCTTCCATCACCAGTACATCCACCTCCGGTGGAGGAGACGCGATCGTTTCCTCGACCAGTCGCCCCTTGCGGCCGTGAGTGCGAAAATCGCCGGTGTAGAGGATACGCTGCCCGTGCCCCTCGATAAGCAGCATGTAGGCATCGGGTGCGGAGTGATCTGTCAGATAGGGCGTCACGACAAAGCTGCCGATCCCGAACGGCGCGGAGCGGCTATGCCAGGTCTCGATCGTTCTTGTAAGACCGCCGCCAAACAGCTCGGCCGTCAGCCGCATCAGTTCCGCCGTCTTCTCGCCGGCCCAGATCGACCAGTCTGCCGGCAATTCGTCGATCAGGCCCCAATGATCCATGTGTGCGTGGCTGAACAGCACCGTCGCCGGATGGCTGAGATCCAGGGTCGCCGGGAGGAGTCCCGCTGCGTCGTGGGGGGCGTCGAGTGGGCGGCCGGCATCGAGGATAAGCCGCTCGCCATTCGGGGCGGAGATCTCGATACACGACCCGCCGATCGCCTGCGTTCCGCGATGAACGGTGAGCGACGCTGTCATGCCGCTTGCCGCACAAGCTCGAGAAGGGGCAGGGCGGGGTCGCCGGAATCTGGCCCAACCTCGTGAAGGCGTACCCCGTTGCGGTGAAGTTCTTCACGATGCCCGTTCTCGGCGAAGGTGGTGGCGCAGCGTGCCATCTCTTCGTCCTTTGACATCGACTTCGGATCCCCTTCCGGCCAGTAGTTTCCGATGACGATACCAGGTCGTACGACGATGGCCGGCTTGTCCGCTTCGGAAAGCTCCGTCCAAATGCGGACGCATTCGGTCATATCGCTTTTGTCAGCACAGAACGCATTCTTCAGATCGAGCAGCGTTCTCGCCGTGTCGCGGTACGCTTCGCTTACCGAGGTGATCCGACCGTGGTCTGCTTCCAACCAACCAACATACTTTCGAACCTGGTCCAGAACCTTCGGACCGACAAACCCATTGGGCCCAAAATCCTCGTAGGCCTTGGTCGAACGCAGTTCGCTGTTGTTCGCACACTTGGCTTCCCAGAATGCGATGGAAGGAGGTGTGTCAGCCGCGACCTGCGCGACGACGAGATCCATCCGGGGTGCCGCTCGGCTGCCACCGGGTAAGTCGCCGACGGGCAAAGCCATCTCCAGATCTATGACGCTTGGGTTCCGCGCGACGAGGTCGTCAACGAAGCGCTTCTCCGTCCCGGCATAGGTCGCGGCCGTTTTGATCCAGCTCGAGATCAAGGCCGCCGTGGCGGGATCGGCGAGGGTCTTTGCATCGTAGCGCCGGTAATTCTGACCGGCAGGCATACTTTTCTGAGAAGCACCCCGTATGCGACCCCCGACATAGGCCTCGTGGACCTCCAGTTTTGGCACACCTCGAAAAACGGACAACTTTGCGACCGATTGCCCTTTGACATAGAAATTCACGTAGTTGTGGCGTACCGCGACGCGCAAAGGACATTTTTCGGACGCTTCCTGACCCGGCAATGCCCACCGTTTGAAAAGGGCTTCAATGGTGTTGACGGGGTTCTTCTCACACCACTCAACGAGGGCCTGTGTGGAAAACGATCGCCCGAATTTTGGCATAGAACCCTCCGAAAGTCGCAATCTTCAAATGATATGGATACGAGCCGAGCACCGACTTACCGGCGATGCGATCGGTGGTGTGTTGTCCGCATAGGTCGCGGTAGCCGTGTGAAATTGTCACGGGGTCGATCGAGACCACGAGGTTTGAGGAGGTCCCGCTGCATATCCCGAGTGTGTGGTGATGAAGTAAACGAAAGGTTTCCGACCTTAGAGCAGGTCATCCATCGCGGTGCCGCTGCTGACTGACGCGAGAGGCCTTACAACCTAGTCGTCTCACATAGAGGCCGATTATGCGCTCTAAAATATCCTTAGAGGGTGCGTGAAAAGTTAGACACCTCCGGAAACCCCATTCAGGGCGAGGTTTTCGGAGGTGGCTGGCGGCCTTCGCCGACCAAAAGCTTGAGGACGGCCGGGCCAAGCTGGTGCGCCACGGGTACCTTCCGGAGCGCGAGGTCCTGACCAGCGTCCGCCACCTTCAAGCCGCCGCCTGATCACACGTCACCAACTTTGGCGCATAACCCGGCCGCGAGGAGGCCCAGCACGAGCCGAGCCTCGCCATAAGGTTCAGAGGCGTGCTTGGGCAGGCGCAGCTCCGGTCTGACAGATCGGAGGACGATCCGAAGAGACAAGACTAGAAGAGGAGTTGCGCGAGTTCGAGGAGCGCTACGGGCATTAGAGAGGCGGCTGGCTCGAACGGTGAGCTCCTACCCCTTCAAGTGGCCCACACCTTGATTTCCTTCGTGTGTAGGCCCGAGGAAAAGCATGCAGACGCACCAAGTGACTACTAGAGATAGGTGATTTACAAGGCGCCGTGATGATCGCCGGTTGAGTAGGAGGTGACAGGATGAAGATGAGCAAGAAGCCCTTGCCGATCTCGACCATTTGCTCGTGGGAAAAGCGGATCGACCCCACCCCGGACTACCAGCGTCCGCCGGCCTGGAGTCGTAAGCAGAAGCAGCTCCTCATCGACTCTCTCCTGCGCGAGTACGACATCCCCAAGATGTACTGGCGTTCCGCGAACCGCGACGACGGCATCAAGTACGAAGTGATCGACGGCCAGCAGCGGTTGCGCACGATCTGGGAGTTCCGGCGCGGAGAATTCGGGCTCGCGCGAGACGCCGACCCGGTCAACGGCATTGGGATCGCGGGCCAGAAGTATGACGATCTCGATCTCGACGTCAGCACGGTCTTCGATGCCTACCCGGTGGACGTCGTGATCGTCGACGATGCGGTGCAGAACGACGAGGAGGACGAGGTACGGGGTATCCCTCCGGCGGGAGCCGTCTGGCCGAGAGTGAGATGCCAGTCGTAGATCATGCCCTATGGCATGCTCTAAGGTCATTTCGGATTTCGAGGTCCTCTCTGCGGACGAGACCGGGCGGCGTCGGGATCGCTCTGACGCGGAGAAGATCCGCATCGTCGAGGAGAGTTTCCGCGGTCACCGCCAGGGCTCGGCGACGGCGCGCCGATACGG
>CANMTR010000081.1 GCA_947500825.1 uncultured Paracoccaceae bacterium
TAATCCCCGACATGACCGCTCCCCTCCGTGGATCCATACAGACCCACCGTGGCACATCGATGCCGTCGGGGGGCGGTCGCACCATCGAAGTCGGTCTGATCCTGTCTTGGCGGTCCGAACCATGGGTGATCGCCAAGCGCTCGTCACAAGGGATCACTTCTCCCGGGACCTGCGGCGCGATGAGCAACCATTGCGGCCTCGTGAATCCGGCTGGAACTTCCTTATGGAGAGCGGACAAGCGATGAGATAATTGCTCGCCCGCCCACCGCTTCACTTGCGCTTCTTCTCGCCCAGGGAGACCGGTTTCGCCGCGCCAAAATTTGCCGTCGCGGGGGTCTTGGGCTTCTCCTGCTTCGGCTTCTTGGCTTCCTTGTTTCCGCGCTTGTTATTACCTTTTCCCATAACGACCTCTCAAGGTGAAAAACCAATCCGGCGGCATGCCGGTTGGGTCGATACTCAGGAAAATCACGATTGCCTGATCGGGTTCAGAGCGATGACTTCGATGAGTCGTGCAGCGCAGTTTCTCAGGCTGCATACGTAGCTATAACTATGCTTTCGTTGCAGGTCACGCAATGTCCGGTGAGCCAGTCACTTCAGCTTTGACTGGAGGATCGACCCGTCCCTCATAGTTTGAGCACGCGCCGATCCTAATGTTGCAGCGACAATGGATGGCTGGTCCGGCGGCCTGCGCTGCGCCATCGAGAGCAGTGGTGAACGGCAGGAATGGGCCGCCCGGGAAGTGGGCGACCCCGCTGCTCAAATTTCGACCGCTTCCGGGATGGCAAGCGCGTCCTCGAGCTCGACGTCGAGGTAGCGAACGGTGCTGTCCATCTTCGTGTTCCCGAGCAGGAGCTGAACGGCGCGGAGGTTGCCGGTCTTGTGTTAAACCCGGGAAACCTTGGTTCGTCGCATCGAGTGGATTCCATAGAAACTCGGCTCCAGTCCGATGGAGGTGACCCAGCCCCGGACGAGGCGGGCATACTGCCGGGTCGAGATATGGAGCCGCTCGTGGAACCGTCCGGGCCAGAACTACTCTGACCCGACCAGTTCCGGATCGTCGAGCCAGGCCCAGAGGGACTTCCGCTTCCTTTCGGTGATCTCGAAGCGGACCGGCTGCCGGGTCTTGCTTTGGAGGACCGAGGTCCGCTCCTTCACCTGGCCCCTGCGTAAACATCGGGGACCCTGAGCCTCACAAGATCGCAGCCGCGCAATTTGCTATCGATCGCCAGATGGAAGAGGGCGAGGTCGCGGTCAGCGAGTTCGAGTTGCACGCGGATCGCCCAGACATGTTTCGGCAGGAGCGATTTTGGCCCACGAGGCGGCCCTTGTTCCAGGCTGGCCGGCACGCGCGGATGGCGGGAAGGTTCGAGGCAGGCATAACAGTTCCTCCGGTCCGCCGCGTACCTCCCCTCACCGGCACCGTTTCGGCACGATAGGATACCACGCCAGCCGCCGCAGGTCCGCTTCGGGCCCATTCTGCCCAAATGCTGCGGTTCGGGTGGTTGGCTGCCCTTGGCACGTCCTACCGATCCGCCCCTTCTATCGTTCATTCTGGCCAGCCCGCCATCGACGCATGAGCGACGGCCAGTAGCGCATCGCGATCCGCGCCGTCCCTGGCGAGAACGGACATGCCCTGCGTCACCGCGAGGGCGAGGTCGGCCAGCACGCCGGGCGCCGTCTCCGGCGGCAGAAGACCGGCGTCGACGTCACGCTGAATACGCCTCACGATGACCGACCGGATGGCACGCCGCTCCTGCGCGGCCGCATCCCGGACATCGGCGGCGTCCTTCGATCCGGTGGCCGCGGCACTGGCGAGCAGGCATCCCCGCGGGGTTGCATCCCCCGTATAGAGCCGTGCCGCATTCTCGATCATTCCGGCGACCGCATCCCGCGCGGTCGGTGCGCAGGAGAAAGCTGCTTCCAAGTCGCCTGGATCACCCGCGTAGCGCCGTAGGGCCTCGAGGAACAACCGCTTCTTGTCGCCGTAGGCCGCGTAGATGCTGGGCGCCGTCACCCCCATTGCGGCGGTCAGGTCGCTGATCGACGTGGTCTCGTAGCCGCTTTCCCAGAACGCCAGCATCGCCTTTTCGAGCGCGGCGTCGCGGTCGAAGGACAAGGGGCGGCCGGTCTTGCGGCGCAATGTGGGGATCTCTTCCATAGCGATCGCTAGTAAATTCGTTGACACCGCTAATCAAGCGGTAGATGCTGTTACATAACGCTCGATATGGAAGCAGGAGCCGTTCATGTCCCTCACGGATTTCCGTGCCCTCGGGCGGTCCGGCCTCGTCGTCAGCCCGCTCTGCCTCGGCGCCATGACCTTTGGCCCCGGCGAATGGGGCGCGGACGAGGCGGCGTCGCGCGAGATCTTCGACGCCTACCGCGATGCGGGCGGCAACTTCGTCGACACCGCCGACACCGGCCGGCTGAGCGGCGCCAATCCCTTCGGCGACAGCAAGTTCACGGAGCCCAACTGGGCAATCCTTGCCACGCTTCGGGAGGTTGCAGCCGAACTCGACTGCACGCCGGCGCAGGCGGCGCTGGCCTGGGCGATGTCGCGGCCGGGCGTCGCCTCCACCTTGGGGGCGCGCGCACGGTGGCGCAGCTCGAAGGCAACGTCGTGGCGGCGAGCCTTCGATAGACCGAAGACCAGATGAACCGGCTGAACAAGGCCAGCACGCCGACGCCCGGCTTCACCTCGTCGCTCGGCTCCCCGGCGATCCGGTCGATGCTCTATGGCGGCCACGACGTGACGGGGTGGGGCGAATAGGGCAGACGCCGGCCTCGCTCCGGACGCGACGCGGTCGTCTCGCGCCCGGATGACCGTTCGTCCGCACAGTGTAAATTCCTGTCGGCCTCGATCTCGCAGTCGAGGCGAACGGCCGGCTTGGTGAAAGCCGCATTGCAGCGTCCAGTCCTGTGATAAACGTCCGGTTTGGGCCATCCTTTACGGACCGAATGTGCCGTCATGCACTCCACAGCGTAGCCCGCGGCCGTCATCGCCTGTTAGTAGATCAAGTAGGCCGGCTTCGCCCTGCATGGACATTCCCAGGCATCGTCTCCGGGCTGACACTGATAGCCAGCAGCGGGTCGCATACTGCGTGCGTATTCCCGAAGCGATTGGGAACGTCGGCATGCCGCGCGTGCTTCATTCCTGCTAACCCGGTTCGGCGCACAGGTCGCCGAACTGCTCATTCACTCCAAGGGAGGCAGGCCCATGAATGAACGCGGCAACCTCGTGCCACGCACAGGGCGAACGCGGGGCCAGATCGCTTTTCGCGCGATGGCAATCGGGAGTATAGCAAGCCTCGCCGTGCACGGCGCCCTGGCCATCTCCGGGCGACGCGCAGGGCGCAGCGCATTGGCGCCGATCAACGCGACCCGCCACATCGTACATGGCGCTGCGGCGGGGGTCGTGTCCCGCCGAGTGGTGTAGCTGAGGCGGTCATCGGGTTTCTCGGTAGGGTCGGGTTGCGAACACCAACC
>CANMTR010000082.1 GCA_947500825.1 uncultured Paracoccaceae bacterium
CAGCCCGATGCACGGCTGAGAGCGGTCACGACGGAACCGGGCCGGCGGCCAGATACACAGAGTTCCTGATACTCCCTGCCAATGATCTGCTCTTCACTGAAACGGCTTTTCCGCATTGTCTGCCTCCTCCTTCGAGGAACAGGCTAACTGCAAATTGTGCAATTTTCAGGGGAGCAGGTCAGCGCCTACAGGACACGGGGCCATCCATCACTTCCCGCGTGGCTCGCCCTCGGACAGGCGTCGTTCGATGGCCTCCAAGCGGCTGAGGACTTCGTCCCGATAATCCTCCGTGGCGGCATTGGATTCCTGGGCGTGGGCATCCTGCATGCTATTGACGATGAGGCCGACCACCAGGTTCACGACGGCGAAAGTCGTCACCAGAATGAACGGAACGAAGAATATCCAGGCGTAGGGATAGATTTCCATGACCGGTCGAACGATCCCCATCGACCAGCTTTCGAGCGTCATGATCTGGAACAGCGAGTACGCGGAGTACGGAATGGTCCCGAACCATTCGGGAAACGCGTCGCCGAACAACTTCGTCGCCATGACCGCCGAAATATAGAAGATCAGTGCCATCAGCAGGAAGACGGAGGCCATGCCCGGCAGCGCCGCGACAAAACCCTCGACGACCCGGCGCAGGGTCGGTGCCACCGAGATGATCCTCAGAAGCCGGAGGATGCGCAGCGCCCGGAGTACCGAGAGCCCTTGCGTCGCGGGAACGAGGGCGATGCCGACGATCGCGAAGTCGAAAACGTTCCAGCCCGACCTGAAGAACCGGGGGCCGCGGGCGAAAATCTTCAACGCGATCTCGACCACGAAGACCGACAGGCAGAGGACATCCAGGAAGACGATCAGCCCCCCGGCCGCAGCCATCACGGTATCGGACGTCTCGAGACCCAGCACCACCGCGTTGAACAGGATCACGCCGGTGATGAGGTTTCGCGTCGCCGGACGATCAAGCGCCCTGCCAATACGTTCCCGGATCGACATGCCCAACTCCGTTTCGAAATTCGGCATACCTATGGGCATAGCCACGTGGCGACGCAAGGTGGGCAGGCGGTGGCCAACACGAAGGGGAGCCATCCCCGCACGGGAGGAAATAGGGCACGGCGCCGGCGCCGTTCCTCGCAGCTATGCCGGGCGTATCGACGGCGGTCGTGGGGAACCTGCAACGGGATTTTCCCTTCCACCGTCGATTAGGGTCCGCCCTGACCTGAGAACGGACAATGACGCGAACGGGAGTCACGGACGAGCAGATCATCCGCATCCTGGCCGAGCCCGAGACAGGCGCGGCATGCGCTGACCCGTGTCGCAAGCACGGCCTATGGGAAGGCACCCTCTCCAACTGGAATGCTGTCAAGTTCGGCGGCATGACGGCGTCGGAAGCCAAACGGCTCAAGCGCTCGGGGACGAGAACGCAAATCCGTGCTTCACACTCGGCACCGGAGCAAAAACATGGGCGGCCGCGCCGCGCCGCGCCGCGCTGGGCGCTGGTCGCGCTGGTGACCACCGGAGCGCTTTGCACCGCGCGGGCGAGAGACGCCCCGGCCCGGGAGCTGCCGCCCATGACCAAAAACGACCTGGTGTTCTCGGTCGAGAACATGGACCACTGTCGATCCGGGCGAGGGTTTCTCCGCTATGCCGCGGGCGGGTGGCTGGACCGGGTGAAGCACCTCCGAGGATCATCTCTCCTGGGGGATATTCGACATCATGAACGAGCGGATCGTCTGGCAGCTCGCCACGGTCGCGGCATCGGCGGGTGAACGCGCGGCCGTGCTCCGGCGGGCAGGCCGACCCGGCTCGTCGGGGGCTTTTTCGATGCCTTCATGGACATCGATGCCATCGAGAACTTTGACGACATGACCCTGTTCAGGGCCGACCAGGCACGCATTGGGGGGGCCGAACCTTTCCAACGGGATCGCGCCCGGTCCCGATCCGGTCGACAACAGCCGGTACGCGATGTTCGTCGTCGGGCAGTCCTTCGGGCTGCATCGGTTCTTCGCCGCCGGGTGCGGCGAGGCCGAGCGCGTTGCCGACCTGACGCACGATATCGAGACGCGGCTCTATGCCGGATTCCTGACGCCCGACGAGAGGAGCAATCCCACCAACCGCTATGGTACCCTGCCCTACGACGAGGCGCAGGCGCAGGTCCCGGAGATGGATTTCGGCCTCTATCTCGATCAAATCGGGTTCGAGCGGCCCGACGGCTTCTACATATTCGAGCCCGGCGCCCTGCCGGCGCTATCCGAAGTCTAGCGCACGACGTCGATGGCGGGCCTCGAGGACCACGCCCGCTTCCGCGGCATCGGATCGTTTCGTCCGTTTCTGAGAACAAAGTTCTGCAAGCTGGAGCTGGCCCTGTTCCGGACCCTGGTGGGCTCCGCGGTCGATCGCCCGCAGGCGGAGCAGATCCCGCAACTCCTGGCCAAGAACCTCGGCCATCCGGCGAGCCAACTCTACGTCGAGGCCTATTGCTCGGACGCCACCCGCACCGAGGTGATGGAGATCGGCGACGATCAGATCGCCAACATCCTGAACCTCGCGGCGTTCGACATGGACCGCATGATCGAGCGGCTGCGCCATCCCGTGGTGAACGACGAGTTCTCGACCGAGGCGACCCTGCCGATCGTGATGAACGCCGGACCCTCGCCTTCGGCGAACCGGCTCGAGGTCTCGCCAGCGATCACGCAGCAGCCGGTCTATGCCAACGGGATGGACCCGGTACCGGGCGGACCCACCGACCTCGTCCAGCTTCGCGGCACCGGTGGCGGGCGTGGCACGGCGACGGTGGCCTACGGCTCGGAGGCCCCCCGAACGGGTGATCCATGCCGTCGATGAAGCGGGCGGTGGAACGATAACGTTCTGACACGCGGGTGGCGTTCGACACCCGCTTGGCCGCGCCGGCGGCCATGTCGCAAGGCCGCCACCGCCCAGGGCAGATAACAATTACCGCGGAACCCGGGCGCTTTCGGCCTCCCGGTCTTCAGGTTTCGCCCTGCGCACCGGGTGGCGACCCCGCTTCGGCCCCGGTCTTATCGCGTATATGGACATCGCGCTGCGGAAACGGGATCTCGATGCCGGCCTTTCCCAGCAAGTCGCAGAGGTCGAGCAAGAGGTCGGAGCGGCCCCCCAGGATCTGTCCGACATCGCGCGGGAAGCAGCGCAGCTCGAAATCGAGGGAGCTCTCCCCGAGCCCTATGAACAGGGCCTCCGGCTTGGGGGAGGACAGGACCTCGCCGTGCATCTCGGCGGCGCGGTGACGAATCTCGCGAGTTCGGGTTAGATCGCTGCCGTAGGCTACTTCGAGCGGAACGATGACGCGCCCGCTCAGCGTCGACAGGGTCATGTTCGCGATGGTGCCGGCGACGAGGTCTCGGTCGGGAATGATGACATCGTGCCGGAGTGTCCGATCTTCTGTGTATGACCCCGCCGGTCCATGCTGAGACCGACAGGAGCATGGACCATGACAAAGAAGA
>CANMTR010000083.1 GCA_947500825.1 uncultured Paracoccaceae bacterium
TTCCACGTCAAAGGAATAGGACGGATCAAGCGCCAGGAACGACATCGGAAGGGAATGGGGCGTAGGCCTCGCTTACGGATCACCGGCCTTCACGCTCTTTGCGCAGCAGAGCCTTCCGGACCGGTCCGACTGGTTGGCCGTCTGGTCGGATTGCCCGGATGTGCCGCTTTCCTGCGCCGTGGCGGGAGCGACGGCGACGGCCAGCGACAGGCAGGCACCGATGGCAGTGCCGGTCAGGTGGAACTTGTCCATGGGAGGCACCTTTTTCCCGATGCGCGAAAGGTTCGCGCATCGGGTCTGAGCGTGTGGGGGTGGGAATCAGATGCCCTCGTCGGTCCAGCCGGCGTCGTAGGGTGTGTAGCCCAGCACCTCGTCCTGGGTGTAAGGCAGCGTGTAGACGCCCTCGATCGGGTCGTAGTAGGTGCTATCGTCGTAGTAGGGATAGGCGTAGTACCCGCCCGCGTAGTCGCTGTCGCCGAAGCTGGCGTCCGGGCTGACGAGCACGGAGGACAGCATTCCGTCCTGGTCGAAGATCAGGTCGGTGACGTAGCCGTAGCCCACGCCGCCATCGAGGTTGACGTAGCTGTCGAGAAGCGCCGAGGCGCGGTAGGCGTCACCATCGACATTCGCCGTCTCGTCGTCGCCGAAGAGCGAGAAGTCGTTCATGTCGCTTTCGTCGATCGAGGCGGAGACGCCGTCGGTCTGCGGGGTCAGGTCGATGTTGTCCCACGGAACCGAGATCACCCTGTCGCCGATATCGAGCCAGTTGTCCGTCTCGATCACCACGCGCTCGACCGTCCGGTCGGACCCCACGATGATGTTCTTGACGTATCCGATTTCGTTGCTGTCCTGGCCGTAGACGGTGGCGTCGCGCATCTGGTCCGCGGACCACTGACCCTCGATCTGCGTCGGGTCGTAATCCGTGAGAGGGGTGATCTCCTGCGCCATGGCCGGCAGGGCAGTCGTCGCCGCGAGAAGCGCGGCCAGTCCGAATTTGGTCGGGGTCATTCTTGATCCTTTTCGTCGATTGAGGGGCGGTATCACCGCCGCTGGAATCAAGATCGCAACCGTGGCTTAGTTGAACCTTAGTCGCCGGGCACCGGACTGGGTTCTTTCGGCGGCCTGGCACCGGATCGCATCGTGAACCGCCAGGCGAGAGGCGCGTTCGCCGATGGGTCTGCAGGAGAAATCGAGCATGCGCGTACTTCTCGTGGAGGACGATCCCGTCTTGGGCGACGGGCTTCGCGCCGGGTTGGAAATCGAGGGCATCCAAGCCGATTGGCTGACCGGAGCTCAGGACGCCGTTCCCGCCCTCGAGGCCGGCACGTTCGATGCCGTGATCCTCGATCTGGGCCTGCCCGACGGCTCGGGACACGATGTCCTTGCGGCGTGGCGGCGGGAGGGACATCGCGTTCCCGTATTGATCCTGACTGCGCACGATACCAAGGCGAACTGCCTCGACACCCTGAACGGCGGAGCGGACGATTACGTGGTCAAGCCCGTCGACCTCGACGAGCTGGTGGCCCGGCTGACGGCCTTGAAGCGCCGCTTTGCCGGGCAGGCGTGCAACCGGGTGGTCGTGGGACCGCTGACGCTCGATCTGACAACCCGGACCGGTATCCTTGCCGATCGGCCACTGGATCTGTCGAACCACGAATTCATCGTTCTCGAAGCCTTGGCCGATCGAGAGGAGCAGCCGGTCTCCCGCGCGACGCTCGAGGAGCGTCTCTATGGATGGGAAGACAGTCCCGAAAGCAATGCTCTGGAAGTCCTGATCCACAAGATCAGAAGCAAGATCGGGCGTGACCGGATCAAGACCGTGCGCGGTATCGGCTGGCGCCTGGCGCCGTGATCCGGCGTCTGAGCCTTCAGGCCAGGCTCCTGGTTCTGCTCGCGATCCTTCTCGCATTGCTCTGCGCGGGGCTGGAACTCGCGGCCCGAAGGGCGGCGCAGGGGCAGGCAGACAGGGAGCTTTTGGAGGAGCTGCGGGTCGCGACGGATCTCCTGGCGGCGGTGTCGGGGCCGGCGGAGTTGACCCCCTCGACGAGGCGCACCCTTCTCCAGGCGGTGTACGAGCGTCAAAGGGCGCCGTTCGGGGCACCGGCCTACGAGTTGATCGAGAGAGAAGGCCCGTCCTTGCGCTCGGACCCGTTCCCGCGGTTCTCTTCGCCTCCTCCACCCGGCATCGCCACGGTCCGGGCGGATACGGATGTCTGGCGCGTCCTCACCGTCGTCGACCTGACGCGTGGAACGACCCGCCGTGCAGCCCTGTCGGAAAGTGCACGGCAGGATCGGGTCCGCACGCTGCGGGATGACCTCTCCGGCCCTTGGACGATCGTGCTTCCGCTCTTCGCGATCGCGGTGCTCGGCTCGGTCTGGTTCGGCCTGCGTCCCTTGCGGCGGATCGAGCAGCGTATCTCCACGATCTCCCCGTACGATCCGGAACCGCTGGGCCTCGACCCCGAGCGAATGCCGCGGGAGGTCGGCACCCTCGCGCGCGCTTTCGACGGGCTGGCGACGCGCCTGTCCCGTGTCATGTCGGACCAGCGCATCTTCGCCTCCGCGGCGAGCCACGAATTGCGCACGCCCCTGGCGGGGGCGCTGAGCCAGTTCGAGGTCCTGCGCCGCGCCCCCAAACGCACGGAAGCCTTGGAGCGTCTGGGACAGGCGCTTTCACACATGGAGCGGTTGGTTGCCCAACTGCTGTTTCTCGCGCGCAGCGATACGGTGGCCGCTTCCGATCGGTCGGAAGCGGTGGACCTCGTGCGGTTGGCGCGGGAGGCGGGTGAGGAGCTGGATCTGGAGGCGCGGCTCGAGATTGACGGCAAAGGGACGGTTACCGGCTATCCCGACCTCCTGAGATCGCTGATCCGCAACCTCATCCGCAACGCCGACCAGGCGTCGGGGGGCGGTCCAATCACGGTGAAGATCGATGAGTCGGGGAAGGGGGTCCGCGTGGCAGTTCTCGACCGGGGTCCGGGTATCCCAGAGGCAGACCGGGAGGCACTTCTCGAACCGTTCGAGCGCGGGAAGGCAAGAGCCGGCACCGGCGCGGGCCTTGGCCTGACCGTCGCGCAACGGATCGCGGAACTGCATGGGGGTCGGATCACGATCGCGGAGCGACCCGGCGGGGGAGCCTCGGTGAGCGCTATCCTGGTCCGTCCCGCGTAGCTGACCTTTGGAAGCCTGGGGTCGCTGCGCGCGGCACGAACGGCCGGTTCGTCGAAGCTGCGCTGCGGCGCGGTCATCCAGACCCAAGGTCTGCTCGGGGCCGGGTGCGACGGCCGATCGGACCCCAAATTGATCGTGCTTCCGCTTCGTGGGTCGAGTGCGCGTTCGCTTGTCGGTGGTGGCGCATGGCTGATCGTGTCCCACTGCATGGTGTAGCTCATGGCAGGCCCGACGGATGTCGGCGTGGCCGAGCTGATCAGTCCGTC
>CANMTR010000084.1 GCA_947500825.1 uncultured Paracoccaceae bacterium
CGGACTGATCAGCTCGGCCACGCCGACATCCGTCGGGCCTGCCATGAGCTACACCATGCAGTGGGACACGATCTGCGTGGTCGTGGCGCTGCCGTGGAGAACTTGGCCCATAGGGCGTCTTTATAATGGTCACAGATCAATAGACCACCACACCTCGGGACTAAACATCTAGCGAGGGGCTTCTTTCTGCGATGCGGCGCATCCTCGAAAACCTCATCTTAACTTTCCGTGCATATCAGAACTAAAGTCATCAAGGCCCATCACGATGCTGTGGCCAAATTTAGAAGGATATTAATATGAAGACTCTCGCCATTCTTATTAACATATTCTTACCCGGCGTTGGGACCTTTTTCGTCAGCAAGGTCGGTGAGGCGATCGGGCAGATCCTCATTTACTGGATCGGCGTATTCTTCTGCTTCACCGGAATCGGCTTGCTCATCGGCCTGCCCATGATGCTGGCAGCGTGGATCTGGGGCCTGGTCTCGGCCATTGGCGCCAATCCTCAACCCATCCAAGTGACGGTGAACAACACCACCACGCCAGACCAGCCCTTCGACCGCACGGTCTCCTGACGGGCGGCGGCAGAGCGGGTACCGCGCCTCCGCGAAAGCCCATGTCCTCGCGGCCGGTTCTGGCCGCCTTGCCCCGCGGTGCTCTCAAAGCTCCGCGGCCCCACTCCTCCCGATGCCGGAGCTAGTCCAAGAGACAGGAAGTAGCTCAGCTCTTTAGCCTAACAGGCTGCGGAAAAACGTGCTGGATGCCGCCCTCTCGTTGAGGAAGTCGATCCCCAATACGACCGTCGGCAACCAGATCGTGACCTGAGCCCCGTATCTTCCTCCAGTTTTGGGTAGAGTCCGCTCCAACGAGGAGACGGACAATGAAGCGATCAAGGTTCAACGAGGAACAGATCATCGGCATCCTGAAGGAGCAGGAAGCCGGCATGGCGACGGCTGACGTGTGCCGCAAGCACGGCGTGAGCACGGCGACGTTCTACAAGTGGAAGTCCCGGTATGGTGGCCTCGAAGTGTCCGAGGCCCGGCGGCTGAAGGCGCTTGAGGACGAGAACGCGAAGCTGAAGAAGCTCCTCGCCGAAGCCATGCTCGACAACGCGATCCTGAAGGATGTCGCGTCAAAAAAATGGTAGCGCCCGGTGTGAAGCGGGAGGCGGGAGCGCGCGTTGTGGAGACCCACGGGGTGAGCCAGCGCCGGGCGTGCCAGGTGCTGGCGATGGATCGGTCGAGCGTGCGCTATCGCAGCGTGCGACCGGACGATGCCGAGGCGAGGGCCGCGATGAAGGCGGTCGCGGCCGAGCGACGGCGCTTCGGATACCGGCGCATCCATATCATGCTCGAGAGGCAGGGGATCACGATGAACCTCAAGAAGCTCCGTCGGCTCTACCGCGAGGAGAAGCTCCAGGTGCGCCGCAGGGGCGGTCGGAAGCGCGCTCTCGGGACACGAAGGCCAATGCTGGTGCCGGATTTCCCAAACGTCCGCTGGAGCCTCGATTTCGTCAGCGACGCCCTTACCGATGGGCGTCGGTTCCGGGTTCTGGCCGTGGTCGACGATTACAGCCGGGAATGCCTGGCCCTGGTCGCAGACACATCGCTATCCGGCCTGCGGGTCGTTCGAGAGCTGGATGCGTTGATTGGGCGCCGAGGTCGGCTAGCGATGGTGGTCTCGGACAATGGCACCGAGCTGACATCCATGGCCGTGCTGTCCTGGTGTCAGCACACCGGGGTCGACTGGCACTATATCGCACCGGGCAAGCCCATGCGAGACACAGGTTCGTCGAGAGTTTTAACGGGCGACTGCGAGACGAACTCCTGAACGAGACGCTGTTCTCGTCGCTCGGCGAGGCCCGGCACGAGATCACGCTCTGGCAGCACGACTACAATCACCACCGCCCCCATTCCGGCATCGGGAATATCCCGCCGGCGGAGTTCGTGGCGCCGAAGGGACTGGCAATGCACGCCGCGTAGCCCCAAAAAAAATCAACCCGCGGACTCTCCTAATGGCTGGAGGAGAGTCGGGGCTCAGGTCAGTGCCTGAACGCCGCTTGGTTCCTGTCCATGAACGATGCGCGCCAGCGCATCGAAGAGTGGAGGATGGACTACAATGACCACCGACCGCATTCGGCGCTACTGAAACCAGCCCGGAAGGTCGCATGACGCCCGGACCAGAAAACGGGTCAGGTCCCGCCCGTCATGCACTAAGACCGAAACCGGACCACCTGATAGGGGCTGGCCATCCAATGGGGAGTTTGCAGGCCGGCCCCGGGGCGGGCCTGCCTTGGATCAGAGGTCTGGCACGGCCCCGTTGTCCGATCTCGCGTTCTCGATTGCCGTCGCCTTCATTTGATCCTGGACCCTGACCCGGTTCACGGTATCGGCGATGATCGCCCGCGTGTCTTGCACCATGGTCTCGTAGCTGGTGACGCGATCCGCGGCGTCCTTCTGGTAGACAACCCGAATATGGCCTGCGCACCACTCGCCGGAGTCCAGCCGTGCCAAGATTTCCTCACGTCGTTCGAGTTGGCCAAATCCGTAGAAGTCATCGATATCGCGGGGTATTTCCTGCATCTCGCAGTTCGCAGACGGCTCACCGTTGTCGAAGGTCCAGTGGATGTAGTGATACCCCCTCACCGGCGGAGCGATCTCGCGGGGCTCTCCATACTTGTCGGTGAGCGCGGAGACGAAGGCGGACTCGTTCGGAGGCGCTCCCTCGTTCATGCGCACGTTGCGGTGGATTCGGAGAGGCCGATTGCCCGAGTGCCACTCGGAAAGATCGACCCTTATGAAGTCGACGCCAGAGGAGCCGCGAATTGTCCGCTCAACGCGGCCGAGATCGTCTCGGACAAGCCGGTCTGGCTCCAGCCCTCTCTCGTTGAAGAAGTTCCACCGATCGGCCATAACTCCCCCTCCATCATCTGTGCGGCTTCCTGGGCCGACATGTCGAGTGTCACGCCCTGCACGTCGATGGGTAGCCCGTCGAGGGCTCCAGTGGATCGTGTCCCATCTGGTGGTGTAGCTCATGGCAGGCCCGACGGATGTCGGCGTGGCCGAGCTGATCAGTCCG
>CANMTR010000085.1 GCA_947500825.1 uncultured Paracoccaceae bacterium
GACGGAAGCTGGACGCTCGGAACCGCGGAACTCGACGGCCTCACCCTCACCCCGCCCGCCGACTTCTCCGGCGAGATACCCCTCGTCGTCACTGCCGTTTCCGTGGATGGAACGGACAGCGCAGCGATCACGCAGGCGCTGAGCGTTGATATTTCCCCGGTCGCGGATTCGCCGCTGTTACGCGTCGAGGTGGCGCAAAGCGCGACGCAGCCCCGTAACGGCGCCGCCGAGATCCTGGAAAGCCTCGGGAAAAGCGGCCCCGTTCACGTCGTCGACGGGCTGACGCACAAGCAAAAGATCTTTGCCAGCCACGACGCGGAGGCGTTGGTCATCGCGGGCGAACTGGCCGGAAACAACGTCGTCCAGATGCGTGGCGGCGACGATGTCCTAGAGCTTCAAAGCTCCTTTGGCTCTAATGTGCACGTGCATGGCGGAGCCGGGGATGACGTTCTTGTTCTGGCGAAAGGATCGGATGCCTACTCACTCGACCATCATGTAGAAACGCTTGGCGGAAATCTCGTGAAACTGACCGATTTGGAGAGCGGGGGCGACCTTCACGCGAACCATTTCGAGGCGATTGTCTTCGGCGACGGGCAAGTGCTCGGAAACGTCGCTCTCGTGCCGCCGGCGCGGACGGCCTATGAGCTCCGGACCGAGATGCGTTCTGGTGATTCCGACGGCTCGGAGTCGCTAAGCTTGACCCTGTCCGGCCTTCCCGACGGCGCTCATCTCAACGCCGGGTCCGAGGCGAACGGTGCCTGGCATCTCACCACCTCCGACCTCGCCGGGCTTCAGATGACGGTCCCAGGATCAACGCCGAAAAGCTTTACGTTCCGGGCTACCTCGACCGCGCAGGAGATCGCCACGCCGGACGAGGCGGAAAGCCAATCTCTCGACGTTGTGGTCATAGATGGAAAGGGCGCCGCAGGGCGGATCGAGCCGCCGGACGCGAACCCGTCAGAAATGGCCCCCTCTCTGTCCATCGAGGATCTCGCGGCCGCGCAATCCTTCGTTCCGCTAGACGCTCGGGCAGATGGCGCCGGTACCGCTGCACCTGATACGCTCGGCCTGCACAATCTTGCAGAACTCGTCATGGCGCAGGTAGAGGCACCCTTCGAGAGCGGTCCCCAAGCCGTCTCAATCGAGATCGACCTCTCTTACTTCGACGCGCAGCTCGACGTCCCCGTCCCACAACTTGGCCAAGAGGCCGTCGTTTAAAGGAGAGCGAGAATGAGCCCGACACAGACCTCGTCCGTCTCCGACCAACCAACCTTACCGTCTCCGGTTCGGCTTCTCGTATGCGACGATTCGATCTTTATGCGCATGGCTATCAACGCGATTTGCGGCGATCGGCCTGACATCGAGATCGTCGGAGAGGCGAAGAACGGTGAAGAAGCCATCGCCCTTGTTGAGACTCTTCGTCCCGACGTCATCACTATGGATGTCGACATGCCCGGGGTGAACGGCGCCTCGGCCACTGAGGTGATCTCTAAGAAATTTGAGACACCCATCATCATCCTCAGCGGCGTGCGACAGAGACGAAGCACCATCGCGGCACGGCTGCGCGAGCTGGGCGCGAGCGATGTGATCTGGAAATCGGCCTCTATGATGGACATCGACATCGACGGGATCGCCGAGGTGATCGTAGAGAAGGTACTGTATTGGGGCCGGAAATGACAGATATACTCGTCCAAAACGTCCGCAGCGACGAGAATGCGGGCCGAACTCTCAACGAGAAACTTAAGGAGATTCGGGGGAAGTTCCTTCGGGCCGTTCCCGGACGGTTCGACGAAGCTCTCGAGTTGCTGGACCAGCTTGATGGGAGGGAGCCGGAGATCTCCGCCATTCAGCGTGTCCATCGCATCCTGCATGAGGTCTCCGGAAGTGCCGGCACGCTAGGTGCGCCGGATCTGACCCGCGCTGTCGCGCCCGCTTTCGCTATAGCGGAAAGCTGCGCCGGCGCCGGGCGGATCCCATCCCGCACCGAAACTGCGCAAATGCGCGACCACATTCTCCGCTCGCGAGAGGCCGTCAGGGCCAGGAGTTATACCCAGTAGATGAGGGTTGCCGCGGTTGTCCTGCCCCGCTTGAGTGGACACCCCTGATAGGCTTCCTCGCCAAGGTAGTTTGATCCTACCGATGCTATGGCGAAAGCGACGCAACGTTTAGTGATTTACGCTAGGGAGCGCCATAAGCGCTTCAGACCACCGCGTCGCAGTGAACGGCAGTTTCGCCTCACACGGTGGACCCTGAAGCGCAATTTTGCGAGAATTAAACCGCCCATCACCCCGCTGTTATGTCGCGCTCGAACCCGATAATCACGCTGTATGTTAGATTTTACTTAAGACACTGCCCTAGGTGTTCAGTCCCGCGGTGTGGTGGCAGACTGCCAACACCTGAGGAGAGGGACGCGCTATGGGCCAAGTTCTTCACGGGGGCGCCACGACCACGCACGCCGTCCGAGCTGCGATACAGCGATCGCAAGCTTCGGCCTCGGAGTTAGCCAAGCGGTATGGTCTCAACGAGAAGACGGTCCGCAAGTGGCGCAAGCGATCTACCGTCGAGGACGCGCGGATGGGGCCGAAGGAGGTCCGCTCGTCCGTGCTCTCTCCTGATCAGGAGGCGATGTGCGTCGCCTTCCGCCGCCACACGCTGCTGCCGCTCGACGACTGCCTCTACGCGCTCCAAGCCTCCATCCCGCATCTCAGCCGGTTGGCCCTGCACCGGCTGTTCCAACGCCACGACATCAGCCGCCTGCCGGAGATCGAGGAGCTATGGCAGAATTTGGGTGACGCGGGCTGATCAAGCGGCGCGGTTTGTGGCGTCGGTATCGGCGACGCCGTCGG
>CANMTR010000086.1 GCA_947500825.1 uncultured Paracoccaceae bacterium
ACTCCCCGAAGGATAAACAGGTCGGTCAGGACATCGATCACGGCGGTGGAATTGAGCCTCCGGTCGATCCGGATCGCGAGGCATTCCCGGGTGAACCCGTCGATGATGTTGGGCATACGGAACTTTCTCCCATCGTGGGTTCGGCTCTCGACGAAATCGTAGGACCAGACGTGGTTTGCGCACTCAGGGCGAAGGCGGATGCATGATCCGTCGTTCAACCAGAGCCGCCCCTTTTTCGGTTGCTTCTGTGGCACTTTCAGCCCCTCCCGCCGCCAGATCCGCTCGACGCGCTTCACGTTCACGGCCCAGCCGGCGTCCCGCAGCATGGCGTCGCCAGTGGTCGCTTGGACCGGTGGCGCAACCACTGGCAACTCCGGCGATAGCCGTAGCGCCCATACTGGCTGGCGAGCGCGATGATGTCCGCGGTCAGCGCGTCTTCATCGGCCCGGCCGCGTGGCACCTTGCGCTGTGTCGAGCGATGCTGGCCGAGCAGCCGGCAGGCGAGGCGCTCCGACACCCCGAACGTCTGCCGGACACGCTCGACGCAGGCCCGGCGGCGAGCGGGGCTCAGAAGTTTCGCTGCGCGGACCTTCGGTTCCCGAGGCGGCCTCCCGGAGGATCAGCTTCTCGAGCGTGAAATCGGAGACCGCCTTCCTGAGCCGCTCGTTCTCCTTCTCGAGCTCCTTGAGGCGCTTCACCTGGTTGGTCTTCAGCCCGCCGAACTCCTTGCGCCAGCGGTAGTAGGTGAACTGCGTTGCCCCGATCGATCTCACCGCCTCGGCCACCGATCGGCCTTGCGATACCAGCACGTCGACCTGCCGAAGCTTCGCAACGATCTCTTCCGGCTTGTGTCTCTTCTGTCCCATCCCTTCGTCCTCCATCCGGCTCGAAAGCCTATTTCAGGATGAACAATTTTTTTGGGGGCAGACCAGGCGTGGAGCCCCGAGCAGATCTCCCACAGACTACCTTTCGACTTTCCCGAGGACGAGACGATGCGGATCAGTCACGAAGCTATCGATCAGGCGCTCTACATACAGGGCCGCGGGGCCTTGCGTCGGGAGCTGACCGCCTGCCTGCGCACGCGGCGTGCCTTTCGTGTTCCCCACGCCCGAAGATCCGGGCGCGGGAAGTCCTTCTCCACGCCGGGAGTGATGATCAGCGAACGGGCCCTCGGAAGCGGCCGACCGCGCCGTGCCGGGTCACTGGGAGGGAGACTTGATCCCGGGATTGAACCGCTCGGCGATCGACACGCTGGTCGAACGCACCACGCGCTTCACCATGCTCCTCCATCTCTCGCCGATGCCCGGACACGGTGGGGGGCCCCGGGTGAAGAACGGGCCGCCGCTCGCCGGACATGGTGCCGAAGCTGTTCGCGACGCCATCGCCACCGCGATTCCGACCTTGCCCGAACAGCTGCCGCGGTCGTTGGCCTGGGACCAGGGGGCCGAGATGGCGCGGCACGCCGATCCCAGGATCGATCACGGATTGCCGGTCTACTTCTGCGATCCTCAAAGCCCGTGGCAGCGGGGCGCAAACGAGAACACCAACGGCCTTTTGCGCCAGTACTTCCCCAAGGGCACCGATCTCAGTCTCCACGATCCCGACGTTCTCGACGCCGTGGCCGCCGCCCTCGAGGGAAGGCCTCGAAAGACCCTCGCCTGGAAAACCCCCGCCGAAGCACTGGACGCTTATCTACTCGACGCCCACAATGACCCTGTTGCGACGACCGGCGAGACCGCCTTGCGAGCCCTTGTCGCTATGATGGACCAGCCCCGTGGCCTTCGTGGGCCGTCGGTCATGGACCGCCTGTTCCAGAGCATCGAGAACGAAGCCGGCCTGTGCCGAAGTACTGATACGCCAACCGACGATCTTGCGCGCGTAGGCATCGATGACGAAGGCAACATAGGCGAAGCCCTTCGATGTGGCCACATAGGTAAAATCGCTGACCCAGAGCATGTTGGGCGCCGGCACGCGAAACTCGCGGTTTACCTTGTCCAGCGGGCATGGAGCCTTCTTGTCGGGGATCGTCGTCCTATGCGGCTTGCCGCGGATGATGCCTTCGATGCCCATGTCCTCCATGAAACGCACCACCGTACAACGCACGACATCGAACCCTTCCCGAACGAGCTGCCGCCAGACATTGCGGACCCCGTAGACCCGCCAGTTCTCTTCGAGCACACGCCGGATCTCGGGCCGCAGGGCGGCGTCACAACGGGGACGATCCGATAACCGCGCCGGAATAGTCCGCTTCGCCAAATGATCGTAACAGGTGAAAGGGGCGATCGGCAGAACAGCGCAGATCGGCTCGACCCCGTGCGCATCACGATGCGCTTCACTGAAATCCACCATCACTTCGACCGGCGGTCGAGCTCCGCCATCGCAAAATACGCCGACGCTTTCCGAAGGATCTCGTTGGCCTGGCGAAGCTCCCGGTTCTCCCGCTCGATCGCGCTCGCCATTGTCCTCGGACCAATGGCGGATAAAGGCTCGCTCCTCTCGGAGATATCGCTCGGGATGCCCGCACGCTTGCCACTATCGACCTCGGCTTTCGATCGTGTCCCACTGCATGGTGTAGCTCATGGCAGGCCCGACGGATGTCGGCGTGGCCGAGCTGATCAGTCCGTC
>CANMTR010000087.1 GCA_947500825.1 uncultured Paracoccaceae bacterium
GGACTAAGCCGCTCTCGCGGCAGGGCGGCCGGTCCGGGCGTTTGACGCCGATCCGAGCGTTTCGCTTCTCCAGATGAGCTCTTCGGGCTGACGATCGGGACCTTCTCAATCGTCAGATCGGAGGTTCCCATGGAGGAGAAGACCACCCCGCTTCGCAAGCGGATGATCGAGGACATGAACATCCGCGGAATGGGCGACAAAGCCCAGAAGGCCCATATCCGGGCGATCAAGGATTTCGCCGGGTTTCTCGGGCGATCTCCCGACACGGCCACCCCGGAGGAGCTTCGCGCCTACCAGCTCCACATGACGGAGACCGGGGTCACGCCGCCGACCTTCAACGCGCGCATCATGGCGCTGCGTCTCCGGGACTTACGCCGCCCCACAGGGGCGACGGTTCCCTCGACCTCTTCGGCACCACGTGCAAGAAGGAGGAGATGCACACCCACATGCAGTTCCGCCGCCAGCCCCGGCGGCTGCCCGTCGTGCTGAGCATGGGAGATGTATCCGAGATCCTGGCAGCAGCGCCGGGCCCGGGGCTGAAGTATCGTGCGGCGCTCAGCATCTCCTACGGCGCCGGATTGCGCGCTTCGGAGGTCTGCAATCTCAAGGTCGGCGATATCGACAGCGCCCGGATGCTGATCCATGTCGAGCAGGGCAAGGGGCGCAAGGATCGGAAGGTCATGCTGGCGCCCGGGCTCCTCGAGCTTCTCAGGGCGTACTGGCGCGAGGCCCGTCCCGCGGGCTGGCTGTTCCCGGGCAAGCCGAAGATCAACCCGATCTCGGCGCGACAGCTGAGCCGCGCCTTCCTGACCGCCAAGCAGTTGGCAGGCATCACCGGGCCCTCCACGCTGCATACCCTGCGCCACAGCTTCGCCACGCACCTCTTGGAGGCCAACACCGACATCCGGGTGATCCAGGTTCTGCTCGGCCATGCCAAGGTCACCACGACCCAGCAATACGCCCATGTCGCGACCAGGACGATCCGCGATATCGTCAGCCCGTTCGAGGCGCTGGCCGGGATCGCGGGACAGGTCGCCCCCCCGAGGCCGGGACCGGAGTAGACCGCGCCGGGGATGCCCCGGTTAACGCTGGAGCTCGCCGACATCTTCCGCGCCTACGGCCCCGCGTGGCGGCGGGCCAATGCAGGGCATGTCGGTCTCGGCCAGCTGAAGGTCATGTCGGCGATCGAAGCCTGCCGAACCGAGGAGCTCGGCGGGCACGTGGCGGATTGCGCCAGGTGCGGTCACCGACATGTCGCCTACAACTCGTGCAAGAACCGGCATTGCCCGAAGTGCCAGGGGCCGGCAGCAAAGGACTGGATGGCGGCGCGGGCCGAAGATCTGCTGCCGGTGGAGTACTTCCACGTGGTCTTCACCCTCCCGGCGGAGATCGCCCGGCTCGCCTACGCCAACAAGAAGGCCCTCTACGGGCTACTGTTCAAAGCGTCGGCCGAGACGGTGACCATCATCGCTGCCGACCCCAGGCACCTCGGCGCCCGGGTCGGCATGACCAGTGTGCTCCACACCTGGGGCTCGGCGATGACCCACCACCCGCACATCCACATGATCGCCCCGGGCGGCGGCCTGTCACAGGACGGCACAAGGTGGGTATCCTGCCGCCCCGGGTTCTTTCTTCCCGTCCGGGTCCTGTCGCGGCTGTTCCGCCGCCTCTTTCTGGAAGGCTTGGCGGCGCTGCACCGCGCCGGCAAGCTGGCTTTCTTCGGCGACCTCGATGGCCTGTCAGATCCCGGCGCCTTCGCCGACTGGCTCGCGCCGCTGCGCAAGTCGGAATGGGTGGTCTACGCCAAGCCTCCCTTCGGCGGGCCCGAGGCGGTGCTCGCTTACCTGAGCCGCTACACCCACCGCGTGGCAATCTCGAACACCCGCCTCGTCAGCGCCGATGCCGAGACCGTCGCGTTCCGCTGGAAGGACTACCGCATCAAGCGCGGCGACCGGATGAAGGTCATGCGGCTGGCAACGGGAGAGTTCATCCGCCGCTTTCTGATCCACGTCCTACCGGCCGGTTTCCACCGCATCCGCCACTACGGGCTGCTCGCCAGCGCCGCCCGCAAGCGCAACGTCGAGACGATCAGACAACTGCTTGGTGCCGCGCCGACCGAACACACTGAAGCTCGAGAGACCGATCCCGTCCCGCCGCTGACACTGAAAGAACCATGCCCGGATTGCGGCGGGCCGATGCGCATCATCGAGACCTTCCGGCGCAGCGAGCGGCCCCTGACCCGTGCCCCGCCCCGAAAGACCGCCGCATGATGACAGGGCCATCCCTCCCGCCGACCCCGATCCGGATCAACCCCTCGTCCCGGAAACAGGGACGCCGTGCGCCACTCGTTCTCCAAGGCCAAAACGATGCCACCGCAGCGTCGTTACAGACGCTCCGCCGACCACGGACACCCCCTACAGAACGCAGAAAAGCTGTCCGACACTGGATCGGGACCCGGCGATCGGCCCAAGCCGCCAACGACGCCGTACCGCTTTCCCCATAGGGTACGGCCAGACCCCCGCGGCTTCCTCCTTGTCAGGTTTTCCAACGTGGGCCGCCACCGCGCAGGAGGCCCTCGTCATGCCGCGGCCCACATCGAAAAACCTCCGAC
>CANMTR010000088.1 GCA_947500825.1 uncultured Paracoccaceae bacterium
GTAAGCGAGGCCTACGCCCCATTCCCTTCCGATGTCGTTCCTGGCGCTTGATCCGTCCTATTCCTTTGACGTGGAACGGGAGGGTGCGATGCCGGACGGGTTTGCGGGGCGCTACGAGGTTCTGGAGGACTGCGGGTCAGGACGTCGGACGTGGCCTACTGATATGAAGCTGCGGATCGTGGCCGAGAGCCACGCACCCGGGGTGATGGTCAGCGAGGTGGCGCGGCGGCATCGGCTGATGCCCTCGCAGGTGACGACTTGGCGACGCCTGCATCGCGAGGGCAAGCTCGGTCCGGCTCTGGCCCCTGCCTCGCCGATGTTCGTGCCCCTGATGCTGGAAGATCCCGAACACTTCAAGTCTGCGCCGGGCTCGACTACCAACCCAGAGCCGAGGGCCGCCGAGCGGATCGAGATCGAGGCTGGCGGCGTGGTGATCCGGCTGGGGTTCTCGACGCCGGCGGCGCGGATTGCCGAGATCGCGGTAGCGCTGCGCGAGGGTCGATCATGATCCTGCCGGGCCAGCGTCTGCCGATCGTGGTGGCCATGCGTCCCGTGGATTTCCGCCGCGGTCACGACGGTCTCGCCGCCACGGTCCAGAACGAACTGGGCCTCGATCCCCATTCCGGGCTGACGGTGGTGTTCCGCTCCAAGCGCGGCGATCGGATCAAGGTGCTGGTGTGGGATGGAAGTGGATTAGTGCTGATCTACAAGCGCCTGGAAGCCGGCAGCTTCACCTGGCCGAAGGTGCAGGACGGGGTGATGCGGCTTTCGCGGGCGCAGTTCGAAGCACTGTTCGAAGGCCTCGACTGGCGACGGGTAATGGCCCGCCGGGTGGCGGCTCTAGCGGTGGCGGGATAAGAAAGAGCCATATTTTACTGGGGTATCGGACCGGCGCGGGGTATGATCGGCCATGCCGTCGCCCCTCGATCAGAGCCTCATCGCAAACCTCCTGGCCGAGTTGCGCAGGGCGGTCGAAGCGCAGATCGAGGCCCTCGCCGCGGAGCGGGCCGCGCGGCTCCATCTTGATGCCGAGAACGCCGATCTGAGGTCCCGCAATGCCGAACTTGCGGCGCTGAACGCCCGGCTCGAGCATCTGGCCAGGGAGATGAAGCGGGCCCGGTTCGGCCCCCGGTCGGAGAAGCTGGACCCCGATCAGTTCGAGCTGGCCTTCGAAGACCTCGAGACCGCGATCGCCGAGGCGCAGGAGGAACACGACACGGCGGCTGCGGCCCGCAATCAGTCACGGCCCAGCCGTGAGCCCCGCACGCCCCGGACCCTGCCAAAGGACCTTCCTCGCGAGGAGCGGGTGGTCGAGCCAGAGAGCTTGGCGTGCCCCTGCGGCTGCGGAGACATGGTCCGGATCGGTGAGGACCGCTCGGAACGCCTCGACATCACGCCCGCCCAGTTCCGCGTCATCGTCACTGTGCGTCCCCGCTACGCTTGCCCGAAGGGCCGGGCCGGCGTCGTGCAGCAGAAGGCACCACCAGCGCTGATCGAGGGTGGTCTGCCGACAGAGGCAACCATCGCCCACGTGCTCGTCTCCAAGTATTCCGAGCATCTTCCCCTGTATCGCCAAGCCCAGGTCATGGCGCGGCACGGGCTTTCTATCGACCGCTCCACGCTCGCGGACTGGGTCGGCCGCGCCGCATTCCACCTTGCCCCCATCGTGGACCGGATGGCGGCACTCTTGAAGCGTTCCGGCAAGCTGTTCATGGACGAGACCACCGCGCCCGTACTCGATCCCGGGCGCGGCCGGACGAAGACCGGCTATCTCTGGGCGATGTTGCGGGACGATCGGCCATGGAGCGGGGACGATCCGCCCGGGGTGGTCTTCACCTATGCCCCGGGACGGGGCAGTGCCCATGCGGAACGAGTGCTGGAGGAGTTCGAGGGCATCCTTCAGGTCGACGGCTACGGGGGCTACAACCGGCTGGCCGACGACCGGCGTGGGCATGGGGCTCCGCTACGGCTGGCGTATTGCTGGGCCCATGCGCGCCGCGAGATCATCAAGGCCACGTCCAAGGCGGGATCGCCTATCGCCGAAGAGGCGCTAACCCGCATCGCCGCGCTCTACGGCATCGAAAAGGACATCCGGGGCCAGCGTCCGGACCAGCGCCGCGCCGTGCGGCAGGACCGGGCCGTGCCGCTGCTCGACGCGCTCAAGGCATGGCTCCGCGCCCAGGCTGGGCGGCTCTCGCGCAAGTCCGAGATGGGCAAGGCCATCGCCTATATCCTGACCCGATGGGAGGGCCTCAGCCTTTTCTCCGGGGACGGCCGGGTCGAGATGGACAGCAACCTCGTCGAGAACCAGATCCGGCCGCTGGCCCTCGGGCGGAAAAACGCGTTGTTCGCCGGTCACGATGAGGGTGCCCAGAACTGGGCCCGGATCGCCTCCATCATTGCTACCTGCAAGATGAACGGCGTCGAGCCATTCGCCTACCTGAAGGCCACCCTCGAAGCGATTGCCGCCGGCCATCCCCACGGCGACCTCGACGACCTCCTGCCATGGGCCTTCCCCAAGACCGCTGTCAAAGCCGCAGCTTAAACTGCAAACGACCGGACAGCCTCGAGAGAGGCTATGGGGGTGAACCGCCGCTTAC
>CANMTR010000089.1 GCA_947500825.1 uncultured Paracoccaceae bacterium
CCATCCGCGGCCGCCCCATGAAGCTGAAAGACCTGCTTCGCCAGGTCAACGCCGATGATCTTTACGTCCTTCATAGCCAAATCCTCCCGACCCTACTCGGATCACACTGGCACAAAGTGCCGTAAGGAGGGGCTACCCAACCCATCATCATCAGAGCCACTCGAATATTGTAAGTTACAATATTACATAGATATACCTATCAGCGTGCTACGAACTCTGGGGTGGATTCACATTCGAAGTGCAAACTCTGTAAGAAAACAGGATCTTGCATGGAGGATGACGAATGGGTTTCCGCTACCCTCACCTGAATTTGGAAGAGCGACGCAAGATCGCCCAGTGGCTGAACGCCAAGATGCCGGTTCCGGAAATGGCGGATCGTCTCAGTCGCGCCCCCTCGACGATCTACCGTGAACTGAAGCGGAATTACTATGAGGACGAGGAGCTGCCGGAGCTGAATGGCTATCACGCGACTTTGTTGCACGAAGGCTGCCCGGGATTCACATGACGAGTCCAGAGGCATAGCTGGGCGGCATGTCCAAGCCTGCGCCCATCCGCTACCGCACCCTGAACTGGTCTGCCTACAATGCCTCGCTGCGTGAGGGCGGCTCGCTGACGGTCTGGTTCGACCCGTCGACGCCCTGGCACGTGGCACCCTCAGGCAAGCGCGGGGCGCAGCCGATCTACAGCGACGCCGCGGTTCAGGCGTGTTTGACGGTGGAGGTTCTGTTCGGCTTGCCGCTCCGCCAGACCACGGGCTTCGTGGCGAGCCTGCTGCGGCTTGCGGGTCTCGACTGGCCGGTACCGGACGTCTCGACGCTCTGCCGACGCCAGAAGACGCTGGCCGTGCAGCTGCCCTACCGGAGCTCGGGCGGGCCGTTGCACCTGCTTGTGGACAGCACGGGCATCAAGGTCCGGGGCGAAGGGGAATGGCACGCACGCAAGCATGGCGGGGCCAAGCGGCGCGTCTGGCGCAAAGTCCACTTGGCTGTCGACGAGGCGACGCTCGAGGTCCGAGCGGTCGAAATCACCGGCAGCGGGGTGGGCGACGCGCCGATGCTGCCGAGCCTGCCCGGTCAGATCCCCGAGGGCGAGCCGATCGCCTCGGTAACCGCCGACGGCGCCTATGACGGCCGCGCCTGCCGCGATGCCATCGCCGGCCGGGGCGCCGATGCGCTCGCCATTGTGCTTGAACCAATGGCGCACAAGGCTCGCTCCCACCGCGCCGCAACGCCAAGCCCTGGAAAAAGGACAGCCCTGGCGCAGGAGCGCGGACCGAAGCACTGCGGGCTATCGAGCGGCTCGGCCGCACGATCTGGCGACGCTGGAGCGGCTACCACCGGCGCAGTCGCGTCGAGACCAAAATGAACTGCATGAAGCTCCTCGGTCAGAAACTCGCCGCCCGCGACTTCGATCGTCAGACCGCCGAACTCCAAGTCCGCATCGCCATCCTCAACCGATTCACGGCCCTCGGCATTCCCGTCACGCAGCCCGTCGGCTGAAATCAGGCGGGAAAAGGGGATCTCTGACCTTCAGACGCTTCGTGCGACAACGCCCAGCACAGAACGTTTCTCTTTTCGTGCGAATTTTTGTCGCCGCTCCCGATTACGTTGTGGTAGGTAACGTCAACCGGAAGGGTCTCGCGGCGCCTAAGGTCATCTAATGGAGTAGTTTTTTAGAGTACGCCACGGAGTTAAACCGGACAGCGGGCGACCGTATGGGATCTCAGGAGCGCAAATGCTGGATCAAGAGAATGACGTCTTGGCCATTTTTCTTTCAGAGATCGACAATCTGAGCCCGGATGGCTTCAAGCTCCTCATTGGCATACGCGCCGACACCATCGATCGCCGCATCAACGCATTGAAGGGTGACTGGGGACGAACGTATTACAGAAAATCTTACAGGTTCGCTGACCCGGTCACCGCATGGGGGTTGTGCCAGACCGGGTGCGAGGTCTGGACTGAGCTGGGAGATCCAGATCGATCCGATCCTGTAGGCTTCTTCGCCGACGCCCACCGACATGGTCTGACCGCTATTGCCGGCGTATCGATCTCCGGTAAAAGATCGCGTTCGATCCTCGAACTGGTCTCCCGAAGTCCCGGTTTTGAGGTGAACCATCTCGATCACCTGGAAGCGCGTCTGGCCGAGTTGCATTGCGCCTACCTCCGATCGGGACCTCGCTTGACCCCGGGAGAGATCGAGGCCCTCCAGCTCGTCTCGATTGGGGCTCACATCTGCCAAGCTGCCGACAAGCTTGGGATATCCGAAAGCGCGGTGAAACTGCGCCTGTCTTCTGCCCGCAAACGCTTGAATGTTCCGACGACGACGGCTGCGATACGTGCGGCGGCAATCAGCGGCTTAATCTAATACGGCAGCGAATGGTCCGGGACAGGCGCAGCCTCCACCCCGCAGAGTATCCGGATCGTTGCAAGGGGCTCGGCGCGATCTGCCCAAGATAGCGTCCGCCGCTGCAGCACCACCTAGCACCGACCGCTCCACCGAAAATTATGGCGCCAAGACATGAAGGTAACCGCCCGATAGCTACCGCGGTGGCTGGTCTTTGACGCGGGCGATGATGTCGGGCTCGCCAACGAAGTCCTCG
>CANMTR010000090.1 GCA_947500825.1 uncultured Paracoccaceae bacterium
GATCGTCAGACCGCCGAACTCCAAGTCCGCATCGCCATCCTCAACCGATTCACGGCCCTCGGCATTCCCGTCACGCAACCCGTCGGCTGAAATCAGGCGGGAAAAGGGGATCTCTGACCTTCAGACGCTTCGTGCAACAGCGCCCTCCGAAGCCTGTTCGCGAGGGGCGAGGAAGTTTTTCAACACAATTAGCCCATAACAGACGTGTCAAATTTTCGCTGCGCGCGCTAGCAGAAAAATCACCGCTACAACCCCGCGAGGACCTGGGGCCACGGCGCGACGAGATGAGCCGCCGTTCAGGCAAGCTACAGCGAAGTCTCTGTAACGAATAGGTGAATTCCGGACTGGGTAAATTTTTCCCGGCGGCGCGATCCCGGGAATAGTAGGCCCGCCGGGTCGGAACGGCATCGGGCGAAATATCGATGAGAAATAATGTGACTTCTGCGGCAGGGACTGTTAACGCTGTTGGATCACGTATGCATAATCTTCGTGTGCTTGCATGAATCCATAACTAAATTTTATTGGCGGTGCTCAGCGAAGCCTCACCAATTAGGGGGCTCAACATGCGTGTCACGACTCCGAAATTCACCGCTTTATACGTCATCGGCGGATTGGGGATATGCTTGCCGTTGATTGCGGAGGCTTCGACTAAATCCTTCAATCTGGATTTCTCTACTGGCGCTGCAATCAGTTCATGGGGGGGCGCCATCCATCCCCCTCTATCGCACGGAGAACGTCAGCAGAAAAGACCCGGCCTTTTCGCAAAAAATTTCTACTTGGATTTCTTGCTTTTGGGCGTTTCGGGGCAATTGCGGGGCTCCTCCGACCGAAACCACGATTACACCCACCCAAGTGAGGATCGACGACAATCCCGCGCTGATCACCGATCAGATCCGACAGACCGCGACGTGGAACAAGTCCAAATCGGTCGGCGGGATCATCGGCAGGAAGGGGGCCACGTTCCGCCCCGATACTCGGACCGGGGCCGAGGCGACGGTCAGGACCTCCGGGGAAATTGGCTACAGCATTGACTATACCGTCAGCGCCGGGACCGTAACGCCGGAACTATCTTACACGGCAAAGGCCTTCATTCCCGATCCCGGAGCGCTTGCCAATGGCCAGCGGTTCAATCTCACGGGAAACAGCGGATTGTCGTCCGGCACTTTTAATGTCCAGGCCCCGACAGCCGAACTCTCTGTCGATGCCATTCTGAATATCAGTGCGGGCGCGTCGGGAAAGGCGTGCTTCGTTTTTCTTGGCTGCGCGTCGGGGTCCGACGACTTCTCCATCGACGAGACGGTGGAACTTTTCTCTGCGGATCTGTCCAAGGCCCGCTTTCTAGGTGGAATCCTACCGTCATTCGCAAAACTGGAAGTGCCCGTGGGCGATCTGAATGCCACGCTCGTGCAGTCCATTTCGTCCGGTCGGACCCAGCTTGAACTTCCCGGCGGGAAGACCGTGCCGTCAATTCCGGTCGAGCCGCCGACGCGAACAATCGCGGAGGCAAATTTGACAATACCCAAGGTATCGGAGTCGGACACAACGATCTCCGGCAATGCAATCAAAAATACGGGCCGCTCGGATTTCCTCGACCTGTCCGTCGATCTCGATGGTCTCTCAGGGCTTCCCCTTAGCGGCGACGGATCGATCAAGCTGCCCGGCGCTATCCCTGATATCAACGTCGGCTACGATCTGCTCGACATCGATCTCGGACCCGTGCTCGGGTTCAACCAGTCCTATTCCCTGACCTCGGATTTGATGGTTGACTTCATCTTCGACCAACCCGTGGACATCTTCGGGGTGGACGTCATGAGCTATTCGGGAGCCTGGGATAGCCTTCCGGACATGTCCGTCTCCTCCGTGACGGAATTTGCGCCCAAATTTTGGCTGCAAACGAGCATTCGCTCGAAGGCCTTTCTAGATCTGAATATTGGTCTTAAGGCCGAGGTGTTGTCCGCCAGTGTGCTCGGGATCGATATCGGCCCGCTGTACGAGAAAACATTCAGCACGAAGTCGTTTGACATTCCCATTTTCGATCGCGATTTTGCGTTTCTCGGATTCAACTCGATCTTCGAAACACCGTTCGTTGTCACCCCAATGCCCGCGCCGTATGTGGCGGTCGCCGCAGTTCCGCTGCCCGCGCCAGCGCTTCTTTTGCTTGGTGGCATCGCCGGAATGACAGGCCTTGGGTGGCGCAGGCGCCGCCCCGATCTGAGCCCGGTAGACACACCGCCGCACCGCGCCTAACCGGGGCTCGCTCACCGCACGACCCGGGGGTCGTGCGGCCGCGGTTCACAGTTTCTCGCTGTGAGACTTTCAAGCACCACCAAGCGCCATAGGGTCACCACACAATGAGGGGGCGGCTCGAATTCGGCGTCTGGCGGCGGCGTTCAACGACCGCTTCGGCGACATGAGCCGCATCCTTGCAAAAGGCATGCCGCAGAAGCGCGGATATTCTGCGTGAGTAATAGCTGCACCGTCATAAGTCCGCTTCGTCGGAGGTTTTTCGATGTGGGCCGCGGCATGACGAGGGCCTCCTGCGCGGTGGCGGCCCACGTTGGAAAACCTGA
>CANMTR010000091.1 GCA_947500825.1 uncultured Paracoccaceae bacterium
GCCTCGTCGCGCGCCTGGTTGCCCAGATCCTCGGCGGTGGAGCGGGCGTCTTCGGCCAACCGCTCGGCCGATTGTTTTGCGTCCTTGCCGGCCTCGCGGCCGGTCTCGGACAGGTTCGAATTCGGATCGCTCATAGTTGGACCTCCCTCACGCGACAACGTTGATGACAACGAGGATGACGACCACCAGGCCGACCAGGTAGATGAGATTGTTCATGCTTGGCTCGCATCGTTGGGTATTTCCCGGAGGTACTGATTAACCGGCCCGCCCCGGTCCCGGGGCGGGCCTGGCACAACCGGCGACTGTCAGCCTCCGCTAACGGAAACCTGCTGGTCCTCGGGAAGTTCGAGGTCGCTGTCGTACTCGAAGCCTTCCGCGGCATCGATTTCGTCCTGGGTCAGCGAGTCGACGACCAGCTGCTCGTTCTCAAGCGAAACCCGGGACATCGGCACCGGCACCTGCTTGCCGCCGAGACCCAGGAAGCCTCCGCTGCTCAGGACGAGGTTCGTCTCGCCGTTCAGGTCCACGAAAGCTTCCGGAGATCCGAGGTTTTCTCCGTTCGACGTCACCACCTCCATGTCCGTGAGCTCCCCCACGGTCATGCTGGTCCCGCCGCCCCCGGAGGTGTTCTGTGCCGGCTCGGCCGCCTGTTGTTGGGACGAACCGGAGGAGGACTGATCGGATTGCTGGGCGTTCTGTTGCTGCTGTTGCAGCCGCTGTTCGCGCTCCTGCGGGGTTTCCAGGGTGATCGTCGCCTCCCCGGCCTGCTCGACCTCGATCGTCGGCTCCTGGGCCATCATGACCTGGACCTCCGGATCGGGGCTCTGGAACGAGACGGTCGGCTCACCGCTCTCGACGGAGACGTTGGGCTGCCCTTGGGCTTCGGTAATGTTGACCTGCGGCTCGCCGCTGGAGGCATCCACGTTGGCATCGGCCGATTGTGCGGACTCGGAGCCACCCGATCCACCGCTGCCGCCATTTCCACCTCCCGAGCTGGATTGCTGGCTGCCGCTATTATCCGAGGCATCAGAGGTAAGGTCCAGGTCCACATTCGGATCCGCCTGAGACACGTCCACCGAGGGCGATCCCTGTTCCACCTGGATTTCGGGATCCTGCAGAGTGACGTCGACCTGCGGGTCGGGGCGAAGAGCATAGAACTTCGGCGCCGGAATGCGGACCCGCACGACGATCTCGGGAACTTCCACCGTGATCGAGGGACGCTCCTGTTCCACCTGCAGATCCGTAGGCTGCTGGGTTACGGAGACCTCCGGCGGCCTCTGGGCGACACCTACACTCGGGGCAGGCACCTGCACGTCAACGTTCGGGTCGGGGACGGTGACTTCCGCCTGCCCCTCGATCTCCGCCTCTTCTGACAGATCGACCTCTTCACTCGTGCTCTGGCTGCTGGACTGCGAGGATTGGCTGGACTCGGAGGCCTGTGTCGACTGCGAGGACTGGCTCGACGAACTCGCGAGTTCTTCTTGCAGCCGCGAGCATTCGTCGCTCGAATCGTTGTTGATTGCCGAGATGACGGCGTCCTGGGGGACCTGGGTCGGATCGTCCGCCCCCCGGTAATCCTCGGCGAGGGACTGGCACGCTTGGCTCTTGCCCGAAAGCTCCTCCTCGCTGATATCGACAAGGGCCTGGCCGAAGGCCGGCCCGGCGAGGGGGAGGCAAAGGGCCGTCCCGAGAAGCAGGTTGGCAGGTCCGATTGTCCGGCGCATGGAAACTGTCCTCTGTCTGATCCTGATTTGGAGCGATTCCAGCGTGTCACGGCGCCGTGAGTTCCGCATGAGGCCTCGACGCGCGATCCGATTAACATTTGTAAATCGAGCGGTAGGTTGGTTGCGCGCTTTGCGGAGCGTCGGGAGGAACGCGGAATGGCGATTTCACGCTACTTGGAATATGCGCTCTGCCGCCGAGACGTGCTTTCGGAACCGGAGAGAGCAGTCCTGCGCGACATTCCTGTTCATCCCGCCAGTTACCGGGACGGCGAGGTCATCATCCGGCAGGGGGCGGCGCCCGAGCAGAGTTGCCTGCTGGTCAAGGGCATGGCGACGCGGGAGCATAGCTTTGAGGATCGCCCCAGGATCACCAGCGCCCTGCACATCCCCGGCGACTTCGTGGATCTCCATGCCTTCCTGCTGACCGAGATCGACCACGACGTGGTGGCGCAGGGGGACTGCAACGTAGAGTTCGTCGACCGGGCGGTTCTGGAACAGATCTCGCGGGAGAACCCGCACCTGATCCGGCTCCTTTGGCTCCATACCCTGATCGACGCCAAGCTGCATCGGGTCTGGATCGCGACACGAGCGCGCCTGACCGCGCCGGAACAGGTGGGCCATCTGATGTGCGAGTTGCGCGCTCGCCTATCCGTGGTCGGATTGGTCGAGGACAACGCATTCGCCTTGCCTATCGATCAGCGCAAGATGGCCGGAATACTCGGCTATTCGACGGTTCACATGAACCGGGTCGTCCAGAAGCTTCGGGCCTACCAGCTCCTGGAATGGTCCCGCGG
>CANMTR010000092.1 GCA_947500825.1 uncultured Paracoccaceae bacterium
CGCTAAGGACGTCGTTATGCACGTGTCTTAGATCGGAACCCCGCCGGCAGGCAGGCGGCTTCAATCGGGCGGTTACGATGCGTCAGCCGAGGGAGGATATGTTTCTCGTACAGTCGCATCTGTTCACCCGATCCGCGCAAGGACAGGGAAGGTGTCCAGCAGCCAGTAGGCCAGTGCGCTCAACCGCCCGGTCATCATCGCCAAACCCATCAGGATCATGACGCCGCCCGCAGCCTGATGCAGGCGGCGACCCCAACGACCGATGCCGCGCAGCCTGCCGGCAATACTGTCGGTGAACCCCGCGACGACCAGAAACGGGATCCCAAGGCCGGCCGAGTAGAAGGCAAGCAATGCGACGCCCTCGCCAATCGTCGCGCTTGTCGCGCTGGCGGTTAGGATGGCGCCGAGGATCGGCCCGATGCACGGTGTCCAGCCGAAACCGAAGGCGAGTCCGAGCACGTAGGAGGCGACCGGTTGCCCGCCCGGCAGGTCGAGATGAAAACGCAGGTCGCGCTCCATGGCCGACAGGCGCGCTGCCCCGATCATGAACAGACCGAACAGGATCACGATCGCGCCGCCGACGAGGTTGAGTTCGTAGCGCCACTGCAGCAGCGCCTGACCGAGCGCGGTGGCAGAGGCCCCAAGCGCGATAAATATCGTGGAGAAGCCAAGGACGAAACAGAAGCTGAGCCAGACGGCCCGCCCCTTCGAAGGCGCTGCACTGCCGGTGACCGTACGTCCGGCAACGTAGGATACGTAGCCGGGCACGAGCGGCAGCACGCAGGGCGACAGAAAGGAAACGGCACCGGCCAGCAATGCCGCCATTAGTCCAAGAGCGGAAAGTTCAATCAAATCCACATCTCCAAACTGATCGGTAGACCGCCACCACGTGTGCGCACGGAGCGGAACGGCTGGCGCGGTCGTCGTGCTTTTCCATGTCCTATTGCTTACGTTCGTCAATAAGAGCGCTTATCTGCGCAACGGCTTCGGGGCTGTTCCATTCGGCCGGGCCTGCGAGGCGCCCGCGCTCGCGCCCAATGCGGTCGATCAGAATCGTTGTCGGCAGGCCCACCACGGCCAAGGCCAGCATCGCGCGCGTATCCTCCGCGATATAGAGATCGAGGTTGCGAATGCCGGTCTCTCGGTAGAAGCGGCGCACAGGTTCGAGACCGGCCCGATCGATCGACAGCGGCAGAACATGAAAATCCGATCCGCCGAGGCGCGCTTGCAGCGCGTCGAGCGTCGGCATCTCCTCGCGACAAGGCGGGCACCAGGTCGCCCAAATGTTCAGAAGCACGACACGTCCCTCGAAGTCCGCCAGCGTCAGATTCCGTCCATCTCCATCCACGAAAGGCGGCGACAGGAGATCACGCGGAGTCCCGTGATTAGGGATCGGTGGTCGGGCGGAGGCAGGGCTTGCCGCAAGCGCCAAGACTCCGGCAAGGACGTCACGTCGCCTCACGGGTCGCTCTCAGCCTGCAACCGGCGCACGACCGGCAGAATGTCCTCCTCAAGCGAGGCCTGATCAAAGGGGCCGACATGCTTGTATGCAATGCGCCCCTCGGCGTCGATTATGTATGTTTCCGGCACTCCATAGACGCCCCAGTCTATCGCAACGCGGCCTGATCGGTCCGCGCCGATGCGGGTGAAGGGATCGCCGAGCTCTTCGAGGAAACCCAGCGCCTCCTCGGCATTGTCCTTGTAGTTGATACCGTAGATCGGAACGGTGCCCGCTTCGGCAAGATCGACGAGAAGCGGGTTCTCCGTGCGGCAGGGGACGCACCACGACGCCCAGACGTTGACGAGAGAAACCTGGTCTAGCAGGTTCGCCGAGGCTAGGCCGTCCTGCCGCCCTTCGATGGGCGGGAGCGCGAATTCCGGGATTGGTCTTCCGATCAGCGTCGAGGGCAACCGGTCGTCGTTGTTCCAGAGGCCCCAGTAGAAGACTACGCCCAGCAACCCAAACAGAAGAATAGGCAAAATCATGAGCGGCCGTCCGCTCCGGCGCCGCTGTTCTTGGTTATCCTTCGAACTCATAGCCTGCCATCAATGCTTGGAAGGAATAAGGTATCAGCAACCGCTGATATGAAGCAAATGGCCTGCCCCTATCGGGTGGTCCAGTTTCGATCTTAGTGCATGACGGGCCTCGGTGCCATCGTCGTTGCATGGGGC
>CANMTR010000093.1 GCA_947500825.1 uncultured Paracoccaceae bacterium
AAGAGCGATCTCGCCAAGGCGTTCCGCTACGCGCTCAAGCGCTGGCCCTCCTTCACGCTCTTCCTCGAGGATGGACGCGTCGCCATCGATAACAACGCAGCCGAACGCGCCATCAAGCCGGTGGTCATCGGACGGAAGAACTGGCTCTTCGCCGGCGCGGATGCCGGTGGCGAAACCCTCGCCGACGCCATGACGATCATCGAGAGCGCCAAGCTCAGCGGACACGATCCCGAGGCCTACCTCGCGGACATTTTCCGCCGCATCCACGACCACAAGATCAACCGCATCGACGAGTTGTGGCCCCGGAACTGGACGCCCGACATCCAGGTGCCGCAGGCCGCCGCCTGACAGGCAGCCGCGGTCCTCATCGGTCGGTTGCAGATCGCCCGTCGTGCACTAAGATTCAAACCGGGCTACCAAATAGGGGCAGGCCAAGAGGGCAAGGAGCGGTATGGCGCAGAAGTTGTGAGACGGGATCAGTGGAACCAGAGCGCAACAAAGTGCCACCGAGCACGCGGCGTTGATTTCGCATCTAATCCTCGGCCACCATACGGGCCCGCGGCATCGACGACCGCATTGAGAGGCCGGATACATGTCGGCACCCGATGACGCGTCAGAAAGCTCCGAAAAAAATCTTGCGCATGGGCGGTTATACATGTTGCGCAAAGAGCGGGAAGGTCGGACTTTTGAACCGCGCCCGGTCTACCTGAGGCTCAACTCTTGAGTAAGATGAAGCCATCATGAGCAAGACCACGAACAAGTTCTCCCCCCGAAGTCCTTAAACGTGCGGATCGGATGGCCCTCGACAATACAGGGCAGCACGGATCGCGCTGGCAGGCGATCGTATCCGTGTTGCCCCGCTCCCAATCCTGGATCGCCGCCGGCTGGAGTTTCCGGCCGTGATCCCGGCGACAGGTTGGTTGGGCCACCGGCATTGTGCAGGTTGATCGGGACGTTGTATTCTGTCGCGCTGTGCGGTTTGACCTCCTCCTAGTTTCGACGCCAAGCATCCAGCCTTTCGCGGGCATCGGCAGGATCCATGACGACGTCGTCGGAGCGCCATTGGTCCGAGCGACGATGGCGACGGGCGTTCAGGTATTCCGATCGAAGCTTGCTGTTGAATGCCTCGATGTAGCCGTTGAATGTCGGCGTCCCGGGACGTGAGACGTCCAGGAGGACGTCCTCGCCGTAAGCCCGGAGATCGAGATCCCAGCTAACGAACTCGGCCCCGTTGTCGACCTGGATTGTCTGTGGATAGCCGATCTGGCGGCAAACCCGTTCCAACGTCTGGACCACGCCCTCGCCCCGGCAGGCGAAGCGCGGATCGGCCACCGGGCAATGGCGCGAGTGGGTGTCGACGATGGTCGGAACCCGAAGTTTCTTTCCAGGCGCGAGCTGGTCGTGGACGAAGTCCATCGCCCGGACCTCGTTCGGCCCGTGAGCTTCCTGGCGATCCTCCCGCAATGGCGCCTTCACCCGGCACTTCGGATACCTGTTCCTAAGCTGCAGGCCCAACTCGCCGTAAATTCTGTAAGCCTTCATCTTGTTGATCACCCAGCCTTCCCGTCTCGGCAGGGCATGCACGCGACGGTATCCGTAGCGCACCCGCGTCTCTGCAATCTCCTTGATCCGTCGTTCGACGGCCGCCCGGTCGGTGCGCCGGGACTTTGCGTGAAACGAGGAGGTATCGAACCGCAGGGCCCCACAAGCCCCCCGGATCGACACGCCCCAGTCGATGCACATCCCGCGAACGAGCTTGCGCCTCCGAGCAGGGTGAGCGACAGCGCGCCATCGGTTCGAGCGCAGGCGCGAACGAGCTTTCGGCGGATAACGCCCGCTCGTCCTTGGACTTGGACCAATAGTGGACAAAGGTTCGCCATTTCCCGGCTGAACGTCAGATCGGCGACGATCTTCTTCAGCCGCGTGGTCTCCTCTTCCAGCGATTTCAATCGGCGCAGTTCGTCCGGCAGCAGCCCGCCATACCGCTTCTTCGAGTTGGAGTAGGCGGCTTGGCTGATCCCGGCCTTACGGCAAACCTCGGCGACCGGCGGGCCCTCCTTACCCTGCTTCATTGGTCTTGCCCCCGTTTTACCGGACACTCAGGCGGTTGCGGTTTGAGCTGCGATGAACTCGCGAGGCGAGCGCAT
>CANMTR010000094.1 GCA_947500825.1 uncultured Paracoccaceae bacterium
GTCGGGTCGAAGCGAAGATGCGCTGCCTGAAAGCTTTCGGCGAGCGCATCGCCGCGAGAGACCCCGACCGCCAGACCTCCGAAATCCACATCCGCATCGCCCTCATGAACCGCTTCTCGGCCATCGGCACCGCCGAGATCTAACGCGTGGCATGACGTCAGCGGGGTAAGGGGAAGTCACGCCTCAAGCCGGATTTCTCCAATAATGCCTGATACCAGTCTGATTTGATGCCTTGGTGTGTTGGATTCAGAAGAGACTCCAACTCGTGTCAATTCCATTAGGCCAACCGTTCCACAGATCTATTTTTTTGGAAGATAATGTGATAACCCTGCGCCTAACCTGAAACGGCGCTCGTCTGGTTGCTCAAACTAACTATTTTTGGCTGAGGTGTTTAACCCGATGCAAACAAGTGCTTTATATGCACCGCCAGGCGGTATAAATTTTTTAACCGCTTCCGTACAATCCGGGCGGAGTTTCCTTTAATTCTACGACGAAACGTGCTTCAGGCTTGATAGAAAACGCCATGGCGCTTGATGTCGTTGGGGATCACGTCGTTCCGCTAAACAGCCTTCTTGCCCCACCTCTTCACGCAAGTCTTTTGAGTGTCGACCCGACCCAATCGAAAAATCGAATTGGAAGCTTGGTGCCGCCCGCAATCATCGATCACGCCCTTTCTTACGAGGGCGCGATCGCCAACTGCGACCCTCTGAATAAACAACCGGCGCAGACGCAACTCCCTCGGCTGCTACCCTAATGCACTCGGCGCCGCATAACCCACCGCGAGAAAGGAGCGAACGCGGATTGACCTGTCCAGAGAGACAGATCGTTAGAAAAGGATATCGACCATGCCGACGATCAATTTCCGCAAGTCGCGGGGAAAGACGGATACCGCATTAGCGCTCGCCCAAGAATTTTTCGCAGAACACGGCGCCGCGCTGTGCAAGGCAAGCGAGCTTCTCGGTGGTTCCAGCGCCGAACGCCGATGCCTCGCTCTACTTTTGAGCCTTGCCGAAGATCGTGCACTTCGGGGAAAGCACATTCAGGATCTCATCGAGACGCATCGCCTGCTCACTCTTCAACACGTCGGGAACCCCGATCGGATCGAAACTGCCTTGTTCGCCTGTATTGATCCTCTCGATCCGCGTGTGCACGATCTCTGCCTGCTCGCTGACCGATTGCTTAATCTCCTGAGCGAAATCGCCGACGTTCAAGGGCACGACGACGCTCCCGCCGAACTCATCGATCATATCGCCGCATGAAGCTGGCCGGCCCATGTGGGCCGGCGGCATGACGAGGAGGCAAGCCCGCCGCCTCATCTCTGGAGTGAGACATGCAAGACTATCGAATTTCGCTTGAAGAACTGTGTGCGACGACCATCGCAATGGCGCGCGATTTCGTTGAGAATTTCCCGGCTGCGGAGGTCGCCGTGGACGTGCTCGAGCGCAACTCCCTACGACGGAGCCTGAGGAGCTTCGCCGAGGATGGGGGCATTTCCGAGAAAAACAGTTCGGACCCGGAATTTATCGCGTCCCTGCTTGGCCGAGAACTCGAACGCGAGACCCTCGGTTGGATCTCGTCCTTCGAAGGCGTTGTCGATGCCGAGAATGGCGCTATCGGACGGGACGTCGAGGTTCGCGACCTGAGCCCACGCGGACGGATGATAAAAGCTCAAGCTCGCCAGCTGGAAAGCCTGGTTCGTAAGCGACAAGTCTGCCGGGCGAGGCTGGATGCGGTGAAGGTTATTATGGGTAGGTAAAGTCTTGGCTCCGGGCTGGATAGCTGGCCCGGGGCATTAGCCTATTCAAATGCGGAGTATTCGATCCGGCGGAAAGGGCTTCGCTGCCGACACCCTTCCACGCCGCGCTGGCAACGCCGCCTCGCGCGCGGCGTCCATATCGCCCTCTTGCCCGCCGTTCTGCTCATGCCCCTGAGCGGCATCCTCATGACCGTGGCAGGTGGGCCTTCATCCTCTGAAAGCCCGCGAGGGGTCAATTCAATCAGGCCGGCTGGTCCAGCGTAACCGCCCGATAGCTACCGCGGTGGCTGGTCTTTGACGCGGGCGATGATGTCGGGCTCGCCAACGAAGTCCTCG
>CANMTR010000095.1 GCA_947500825.1 uncultured Paracoccaceae bacterium
TGGTCGTCGCTTGCTTGTGAAGAGAGATCAGCATGCTCGCATCCCGTCCCGAACCTCGCGCAGGATCGATCTTGCCATGAAGAGCGCAGAGCGACGAAAGTCTATGTGATCATCCGGGATACGACACCTAGGTAGCAATCACTGGACGGGCATGACTCATTGAGAAAAACAAGTGCTTATTCAGGCACGGCGTTGATGGTGTGCCCCCCCCCCCGATGGCATCAACGCCTTGTTTGGCGCGAAACCTGATGACAGATGAAGAGCGGACGCTCTTTGAGCGGATAACAGTGGACATGGGACCTGCGATCTGTTACATAAACTGTGCTACGTTACCTTTGTCGATCCCTGCTTTCCCTACCCGGACATCAGCGAACTCGATCTTGGCCGACTGCGCCACGCTGTTGCACTCCCGCGGACAGGTTGAAAATTACAGGAGATCTCACGATGGCCAATGGCACCGTGAAATGGTTCAACGCCACTAAAGGCTTCGGCTTCATCCAACCCGACTCGGGCGGTAAGGACGTATTCTTGCACATCTCCGCCGTCGAGCGGGCAGGTTTGACCACGGTGGATGACAACCAGAAAGTCACCTACGATATCGAATCCGGCCGCGACGGTAGAGAATCTGCAGCCAACCTTCAGCTCGCCTGAACGGTCTATACGAGTTTGGAGCAGGGCGTCTTCGGGCGCCCTTTTTCGTGGCAGTCAGTACCGCAGCACATGCCCTTGGCAAGCGCTTCGGCATTGGAGTGCAGCAGCACTTGACTGAAACGTGTACCTGCGAGGCAGTACTTACGACCTCTACATTGTATTGGCCCGCCGCTGTTCACAAATCTGACTCCGGCAGGCTGTGACCGACTTCGTGATGGCTCAGTCGCCCTTCCTTGCCCGACACCACGCTGCCGTAGAGACGACCAGTTGATCGCACACGCTCGTGCGGAGAAGGCGTTACGGCTACGGAATGCCGGCTCGGCAAAGGAATTGCGGAAGCGTACCTATTTGGCCGAGCTGCTTTTTTGATGTGTGCCAGGAAAACTTGGCATCTGGACCGACAACACTCTCAATGGACCCCAGTTTGAAAAACAACAGAGACAACGATCTTGCCGATCGCCGCAGTGCCGCCGCGGAATCGAAGGCAGCCCTCCTTCAGGCCCATCGGGCCGCGAAGGAAGCCGCGGAACCGACCCGCCTCGCACGACAGGAAGAGCGTCTGGCAGTAGCCAGGGCGAGGGACGAACGGCGTGCGGAACGTGAGAGAGCGAAAAACGAGGAGCAGGAGCGTGTCGAGGCTGAAGCAGCTCGACAGCAAGCTGCGGCCGATGCTGCTGCCGGAGCCGAAGCCAGAGCGCGCCAGCAGGTCGAAAACGACATGATCTCACGCGTCGTCCGGGACGAGGCGGCCCGAAAAGCCGAGCGCGACCGGCGCTATGCCAACCGAAAAGCGAGGAAACTCTAGCGCTTTCTTCCCGCAATCGAGGCGACATGAAGCGCGGGAGCGACGCGTTCGCCAGCCTATTCCAATGTGCTTTCAGAGATGGAGAATATCTTGTCGAACAAGAACACGGTCTTCCGCCCGACTGCATCCGAAACCAAGGCAGACAGCGTCACCAGAATCGCAAAAGGCATGATCGAAGCAGATACATCCGCTCGCCAAGCCAAGACGCAGAGACTTCGGGCTGCCCGTCTCGAAAGGGACGCATACGAAAAGGCACCGGAAGCAAAACGCCAAAAAAAGACGTCGCGAAAGCCCTCTGCAAAGCCGAAGTCAACCGATTGAAATATACCGCGCTATAGAACGTGCCCGCCTGCCTTTCAGACACTATAATACGAAGGGGAGAGCAACTTTTCCAATGTCGGGCCAAACATAATCGCCGAATTAGAAGGGCGTTGGTGGTGTGACCGCTCCCTGCCGTGGATCGTCGCCGACCCACATTGGCACATCGGATGACGTTGGGGGGGCGGTCACACCATGTGTGGGTAGCCCCGGTTTTTGCGGTATGTCGCCATCGCCGTATCCATCATGCGATCGAA
>CANMTR010000096.1 GCA_947500825.1 uncultured Paracoccaceae bacterium
GGTCTCCATCGCAGATACCAGCTTGAATCACGCCTCCCGCCTGACGTGAATCCCTTTTGTCAACACGGCCTAGGTAGATAATGCCATCTTCGCATAAGGTCGGCCTAGGCTTAGTGTACCGAACCCATCCGTTTCTTTCCTCGAGAACATCGACACCTTCCCGATACAACAGAGGTCCGATGGAGCCGCAATCCGACGAAGGGCAAGTCCGCCGCATCAGTCTGTCCGTGGTCACGTATCTCCGTTCCGGCTTTTCAGACAAAACGCTGTCTTCCTGCTCTGGCTCAACCGCTCCTGCTTCCTCAGAGGTGTCCGTGCCCTCGACGACCGGGTCGGTCTCGGCGATCAACGGCTCCTGTTCAGGCGTAGGCTCTCGATTGCTAGAAGGCCTTTCCTCGACCGGGGCTTCTGCGATTTCTTCTGATGTACTTGGCCTGCTACCGAGAAAGGGATTGGAATCCTCTCTGACGCTCGCGAGCTTGTTCTCGACCCTATCCTCGACGTTCGCCTCGAACGTGTCGAAATCATCCCTAGCCTTTTTGATCTTGGCATTGCGAGCGACTCGTGCCGTATCGATCTCATTCTGGGCCTGTTCGCGGATCCGATTCCTCTCCCGAAGCGCGTCTCGGCCGAAGTATCCGTCCTCCGCAAGGACCTCCTCTCCGATGTACAGGCTGTCGATCTTGTCCTCGATGTTGATGTAGCAGGTCACCCCACCGATGTGGTGTTTCTCCATCGAAAAGAGCCCGCTCTTCTCGAAGACGTAACCGGTCAAGGGATAGCCAAGCGCGCTGATGGCTGTCTCGCAGTCTTCCTTCGGAGTAGCCAAGGCACCGCCCGCGGTGATTGCCATGAACGCGGTAGCCAGGAAAGCGCGTGACCTCAATGACATGCTGACCTCAATCTGAACTGTCGCGCGGTCAGTCTATGAACCAGCCCATCGGCTGTGAAGCTCCTACTCTGACCCTCAAGTTTGGACCCGCGCAGCAAACGGCAAGTCCGTCCCGCGCTGCCGACATTCAGGCAAGCCGAGACTGACGGCTTTGCCACCACCTGGGAGGGCCCGTTTGGGTTTACCCTGCCGAAGCATCGGGGCGAGACGCGTAACGCGTCTCGTTTGAGTTGCCGCTCGTCTTTCGAGACAGTATGCGGTGATCATCTAGACCCCAACAAGACAATTGGCCTCTGCGACGATGCTCTACGGGTATGCCCGCGTCAGTACGACCGATCAGGACCTCTTCGTCCAGGAGGCCGCCTTGCAGAAGGCAGGATGCACGATCATTCGCGCCGAGAAGAAGAGCGGGTCACGCAGGGACGGCCGGACCGAACTCGGCATTCTCCTCGACTTCCTGCGCCCGGGCGACACGCTGGTCGTGACGCGGATCGACCGGCTTGCCCGGTCCATGAAGGATCTGCAGGACATCGTCTCCGAACTGAAGGAGCGCGGCGTCAGCTTGCGCGCCACCGAGCAACCCGTCGACACGGCTACCGCCGCCGGCAAGGCCTTCCTAGACATGCTGGGCGTCTTCGCCGAGTTCGAGACCAACCTACGGCGCGAACGGCAACTCGAAGGGATCCAGGCCGCCAAGGCACGAGGCGCCTACACGGGCCGGAAAGCAGCGATCGACGCCGACGAGGTGCGCCGGCTCCACCGGGAAGAGAAGCTCGGCCCGACGGCCATCGCAAAGCGGCTAAAGATCGGACGAGCGTCCGTCTACAGGCTGCTGGGCAAGGCCGAAGGCCCCTGACCCGCGGATCATGAGACCACCTTGCGACGGTGTCCGAAACCCCCGGGTCTTCAGGTCCATGCCCGTAAGTCCGCAGGGGCTCACTTACGGGCAGGGGGAAAGCGGGTGTCCGGAACCGGTCGACTTAGGGTATACGAATTATACCTGCATTGATTTCGATGAAATCAACGGGTACATCGGTGATAAGCGAAGGAGTCCCGATATGGCCAGTATCACGATCCGCAATCTCGATGACGCCGTGAAGCAGAGCTTGCGGGTTCGCGCCGCCCAAA
>CANMTR010000097.1 GCA_947500825.1 uncultured Paracoccaceae bacterium
CTCGGCTGATTACCGAACCCGCCAGAGTGGGGAATTTTACTTCGGCACTTTTGGGGAAAGTTCAGTCGGCGTTGACAAGGCGCTCGGGGTGCAGATCGAACCTGTCCTTCACGCGGTCCAGCATGGTCTTCGTCGATCCGACCTCGGCCTGTCGGATCGACCGGGTGGCCTCCACGTCGACGATCACTCCGTGATCCGTGTCGATCAGATAGTTGTCGGAATAGCTGAAGAATGCCGGCCCTTTACGCGCGGCGGTCCACTGGCTGGCGGGGTCGGAATGCGACGTGAACTTGGGCTGTACTTCGCTGGCGGCGCCGAACGCGGCCTCGTCCAACGTGTCGAGATACTCGCGGACCGCGCGGGGTGCATCTACCGGGTCGATCCGTTCAGCGTCCCATTCTTCCTTCGGCGTCGAGTTCTGCTTGTTGGCGTCCGCCTCGATCAGGCTGGCATCGACCGCCATGCGCTGCCCGCTGACCAGGCCCTCGGCGATGCACCGTGCGACCGTCACCTCGAACAGGTGTCGCAGCAGCTCGCTCTCCCGGAACCGACCATGCCGGTTCTTGGAGAAGGTCGAATGGTCCGGGACGCGGTCACTGAGGTCGAGCCGGCAGAACCACCGATACGCCAGGTTCAGATGCACCTCTTCGCACAGCCGCCGCTCCGACCGGATGCCGAAGCAATAGCCGACCAGCAGCATCCGGATCAGTAGCTCGGGATCGACCGAGGGACGGCCGGTATGGCTGTAGAAATCCGCAAGATGGCCCCGGATGCTGCCCAGATCGACGAAGCGGTCGATGGATCGCAAAAGGTGGTCCTGCGGGACGTGATCCTCCAGCGAGAACTCGTAGAACAGCGCCGGTTGCGCCACCTGCCGCGGTCCCAACATCGCCAATCCTCCCACCCCATGGAGGAATTGAATCAGCGCTCAGACCCCAAAACAAGCCGAGTTTTTCAACAAAATACGCCCTATCCGTTCATCGCTTCAGCGCTCTTATGAGCGGACAGTGACGATCCTACCAAGCGGCTAGATGGAATACTGCCAGGGATCCACGATCTCGACGTCCGTACCGATGAAGTCCTTTACGTTCCTCGTCGCCAACGCTGCGCCTCGTGAGGCTGCAATGGCCGCGATATGGCAGTCGGCTTCCTTGACGGCTAGGCCGGATCGCCGCCGTTGCGCTGCGAGGAGTGCGTAAGACCGGGCTGCTGAACTGTCGAACGGCAAAACGCGGTCGGCGAAATCCTCCTCGATCATGCCTTCCAGGGCATCCGCGAGGGCGTCGCGACGCTTGCCCTCGGGCAACAAGAGAACGCCGAACCTCAGCTCCGCTTCGACGATTGCCGGGAGATAGAGATCGGGGGCTACCTGGTCGGCGAACCAGGCAAGAACGGTTGGTGCAGGCACCGGACGCATGACTTCTGAAACCACATTGGTGTCGAGCAGTATCATGGAAAGTTCAGTCGAACGTCGGCGTTTCGCGAGCCGGCGAACGATCCGGGAGGTCGAGATCCGTTCCACCCTGCGCGGCGAAGCGGCGGTGTATAGCCAGCCCCAGGTCTCTTGAGGGCGCCTGAGCTTCGACAGCACGCCGGAGGATGTCCCGCGCCTCCTCTTCCATGGACCGCCCCCTTTGGGCGGCGCGAACCCGCAAGCTCTGCTTCACGGCGTCATCGAGATTGCGGATCGTGATACTGGCCATATCGGGATTCCTTCGCTTATCACCGATGTACGCTTCGAGATCATCAAAATCAATGCAGGCATGGCTTGCATGTCCGGAACCGACCGGTTCCGGACACCCCCTGCGGACCCTGCCCATAAGTATGCCCTAGTCGAATTTTGGGCATGACCGAAAAGAGCGGAGGTTTTTGGGCGCGATGGCACGTGTCTTCGCCTACCTGCACGTCTCGACCGCCGGGCAAACCACCGAGAACCAGAAGAGCCAGATCGCGGCGGCCGGGATCGAGGTCGCGGAGTTCCGCATCATGGCCGAGACGGT
>CANMTR010000098.1 GCA_947500825.1 uncultured Paracoccaceae bacterium
CGCTAAGGACGTCGTTATGCACGTGTCTTAGATCGGAACCCCGCCGGCAGGCAGGCGGCTTCAATCGGGCGGTTACGGTCCAGCGGAAGGGGCGCACTCCACTACGGGGCCACTTTTCCACGCCGGGTCACATCGTATCGCGGCTTCTCTCCCTCTGCGCGAACTGGATCCTGGGGATGACAAGTTCGTACAGCGTGACTGAGCGAAGTGTTGTGCTCTTCGGTCACGGCCCATACCCGCCGTCTAACTTGCCAAAGACATGCTGCCGTGCGGTACGTCAAACCGGTCATTTAGCGCGACCGCGGCGAAAAATTTCCGGCCAGCCTCCGCGTTTGCCCAAATGCGCGCATCCCGGATGTTTGTGAAAGTCTATTCCCAAACTGACACGTTTCTGAAAACCGCCCGCGCAGGAAGCGATCTTTCGTTTATCCGCCCCGCGAGGTCTGTTGAGCGGGGAGCCCAGAGATTTGCGTGGAGACGCATTGGTAGATGGGGGATCGGAGTAGGGTCCCAGCTGACACGCTCATGAAGAAGCTTGCCGTCGACCGACCATGCTATCATGCCCGGACGCCAGTCGATGACGTAGCGGTGGAACTCCGCGGTGGCGTCAAAGCCGAGGTCGATCCGGCAAGGTGCACCACGGTAGCCGTAGGCCATCGCCATTCCTTCGTCACCGGGGTTGAAGTATACGTTGACGATCATACTACGAGGATCGTTACCCGGAAATTCAACGTCGATCTCCTGCCGCGGGGCACTTCGATGCAGAAAAAATCCGGTCACAAGGCCGGTTCCGCAAGCAGCTCTGATTTCTGCCTCGAATCGTCCATACTTGAATGATCGTGCGGATGCGAATGCTCCAGAACGGTATAGCTTTTCTCCATTCTTAACCTTCTCGATCAGCAGGTGTGTGCCTTCTTTGGTGGAAGTGAGCCCTTCCTTTGCGAAGGAGGCCAGATTGCCAGGAAAGGTTTCCACCATGCCGGTAAACGAGGACGTTGCTGTCCTCATTGATGCGCGAACGAGGAGGTCGCCTGTGAAATCAAAGGAGCGTTTAGCAGAAATCCGCGGTTGCCAACCACTTATCAGTGAGAGCACCCACGGAGACTCATCGAGGTGGTTTCGCTTCACCGGGCCCGGCTCGTCATCTAACCATTCGTCGCCTTTGCGATCGTCGCGAAACAGCCTTGCGCTCCGTGCGGCTCCTTCTGGGAAGGTCTCCGGCGGAATTGGCAGATCGAGCAGATTACAGAGCGGTTTCCATGTCATACCCTCGGTGCCGCAACCGTCAAGAACGACAAGTTTCGATACGGGTAGGCTACCAGTGTCCAATCTGTCTCCGTGTGCTGTGCCTGCCTCCAAGATAAACTTCACGTTGGGCCTGCCTATCGCGGGCGCCAATGCGGTCGACATAAGTGGCACGTCAACCAGCGCGTCGAATTGCAGAGTGAGATCGGCGAGTTCGTCCGCCGAAAGGCCATTTTCGTCGCCGTCAAAGACGCGGACTCTCAGGCCAAGCATCGAAAGCGCCATCGCCAATCCTTCTTGATCGCCACCGGCGGTCCAAGCCAGCACGGGTCCCGCACGGGTCCGCTCGGGCGGCATCGGACCCGAGCCGGCATCGACGATCCCGGCGCGGGCAAGGTAGGGCAGGACGGAATAGCAATTGTCGGAGGCGCAATCCCGTCTCTGAAGTATCGCAAGCGATGAGAGAGCAAGCGCCCCGAGCTCTTGAAATCTATAATTCATCCACATGTCGACGGGGCCAGTGACCGGCATTGCGGTCGTGTCCCGCCGAGTGGTGTAGCTGAGGCGGTCATCGGGTTTCTCGGTAGGGTCGGGTTGCGAACGCCAAC
>CANMTR010000099.1 GCA_947500825.1 uncultured Paracoccaceae bacterium
GCAGGCTTGGACATGCCGCCCAGCTATGCCGCTGGACTCGCAATGTGAATCCTGGAAAGGCTTCGTGCAACAAGGCCATCGGCCGCATCAACATTACCCCGCCGCTCGGACGGTTTTGCATAGGCCGGCGGGATCAGCCGGACCTCGTGGCCCGGCTTCCCTATCCCGCCCCCGGTGGTGGGCCCCGCCGCAGGCTTCCATCGCGACGGTGCAGGACGGCAGGTCGCCGGAAAACTCGAACACCCGGCCACGACACAGTACTGCGAGCCCCGGCGTATCAGCCCCATGAAGCATGAACACGTTCTTCACCAGACCGAGCCCGACCGTGGCAATCTGCAACATGAGCGCTTCCTTTCGTGGGTTACAGAGAACCCACCTTGGCATATCGGTTCCGTCGGGGGCGGTCACACCATCGGAGCCTCACTGGACTCGTGATGTTAGTTCCGGATAAGCCTTGCGCAGTGGGGTTCGAAATTTTCGCGCCTATTTTCTAGATCAACCAGGGGTCTTCAGACATTTTCTCATGCAGAATATTTCGGTATTGGTTATAAATCTCGACCGCCGTCCAGATCGTATGGCGTATATGATAAGGGAGCTCAAAAAGTTAGGTCTCCCGTATACGCGCATCCCCGCTGTCGATGCAGAAAGCCCTGCCAATAATTGGCTCACTAGAGGGAAGCTAGCTGAAATTTCGGGAATTCCCATGACTATTGGCGAGCATGCCGTCCACGCATCACATTACGCGGCATGGCAAAATGCGGCTGAGCAAGATCTGGATGCGGCCCTTATACTAGAAGATGACGCCGTTTTATCACCTGATCTTGCCCACATTTTCGAGTCGGGAAAGGTTCCTTCAGATGCCGATATCGTTAAACTAGAAGCGTACTATGGAGAAATAGAATTAGGTCATGTCGCTTCAAGATTCTGCAATGGCCGCGATATACGCAGATTGCATTCTGTAATTCTCGGAGCGGCAGGTTACCTTGTGACCAGATCCGGTATTGAAAAACTCACATCTTTGGTGAAAGCGGAAGAAATAAAAGATCCGCTGGACTGGATGCTATTTCACAGGAAGTCCGATGTTTTTAAGAATATTACTGTATATCAAGCAAATCCCGCTCTTGTAATACAGATGGAATATTTTGAGGGCTCTCAAGATCCAGAGTTGAGTAGAAGTGACGTGGAAGAGGACAGAATAAAAGAATTTAACACATCTAAGCCCAAAAATACACCACAAAGCTTGATACGGCGTAGTATCAGATTTGGCCTAAGAATAAAATCGAGGCTGAAAGGCCGAAGGAGGATAAAAATAGCTTATAGACATTAACAGGGTGCCGATGGGCTTCGATGGTGCGACCGCCCCCCGACGGCATCCGATGTGCCAATGTGGGTCGGCGACGATCCACGGGAGGGAGCGGTCATGTCGGAGATTATCACGGTCGGGCTCGATCTGGCGAAGAATGTGTTCCAGGTGCATGGGACTGACGCGGCAGGGCGCGCGGTACTCCGCAGGACGCTGCGCCGTGGTCAGGTGCTCGAGTTTCTCGGCGGCCTGCCGTCTTGCACCGTTGCGATGGAGGCCTGCGGCGGGGCTCACTACTGGGGCCGGGAGATCGGCAAGCTGGGCCATGAGGTCAGGCTAATCCCGCCGGCCTACGTGAAGCCGTTCGTACGTAGGCAGAAGAACGATGCCGCGGACGCCGAGGCAATCTGCGAGGGTTCGAGCCGGTCGCGAAGCGATGCATCGATCCAGTGGATCGATGGAAGGTGACAAACCAGCGCCCGGACATGC
>CANMTR010000100.1 GCA_947500825.1 uncultured Paracoccaceae bacterium
AAAATAACGCCCCGTAGGGGCGGGAAAATAACGCCCCGTAGGGGCGGGAAAATAACGCCCCGTAGGGGCGGGAAAATGGCGCCCCGCCCGCGCCGGGCACACGCCCCGCCGCCGCCGGACCCGCGCCCTGCGCGTGTCCCGCAGATGCCGGACGCGCGTCGGACATGCGCTGGGACGGGCAGGGTGCGGGGGCGGATCGGCGCTTGACGCCGCCCCGGCGCGGCGATAGGGGAAGCGCGGCGTGGCGTGATAGCTCAGCTGGTTAGAGCACAGCACTCATAATGCTGGGGTCGGCGGTTCAAGTCCGCCTCACGCTACCAACCTCCCCTCCGCCAGATCAGCGTATGACAGATCAGCGTATCCGGTCTCCGGCGGTCCTCGTGCGGGTCAGTCGGCGCGGCGGACGTGGAGCTGGTTGCCGACCTTGCGGGTCTCGAAGCGCTTGAGCTCGACCACCAAGTCCGACAGCTTGCGCTTGCCGTAGCTGCGGGTGTCGAAGTCGGGATATTGCGAGGTGATGTACTGGCCGATCTGGCCCAGGGCATACCACTCGTCGTCCTGCTCGATACGGTCCATGGCCTGCAGGATCAGGGGCACGGCCTCCACCGGGGCGACCTTGCCGGCCGGCGCGCGGCCCGAATCGGCGTTCTTGGGCTGGATCGGCTCGTCGACGATGTTCTCGATCAGGATGAAGCGGTTGCAGACGTTGCGGAGCGCCTCGGGGGCCTTCTTCTCGCCGATGCCGATCACGTCCAGCCCGTTCTCGCGCACCCGGTTGGCGAGCGAGGTGAAGTCCGAGTCGGAGGAGACGAGGACGAAGCCGTCGAAGCGGCCCGTGTGCAGGATGTCCATGGCGTCGATCACGAGGCCGATGTCGGAGGCGTTCTTGCCGACGGTGTTGGCCGTCTCCTGGTGGGCGACGAGGCCGAGGTCGCGCACCGTCTTGGACCAGTTGTTCAGCCGCCCCGACGACCAGTCGCCGTAGACCCGGCGGAGTGCCGGCTCGCCGAACTTGGTGATCTCCTTCAGGATCGGGTCGGCGTATTTCGCCGGGATGTTGTCGGCGTCGATCAGGACGGCGTAGAGCGGGCGGTCGCGGTTGGCCATCGAATTCCTCACAGGCGGCGGTGAAGGACGAGGGCGTCGACGAAACCCTCGACAGGGTGGCGGAACGCCTGCGGCAGCCGACCCACGATGTCAAACCCGTAATCCTGCCAGATGGCGATGGCGCGGGTGTTGGTGGCGACGACGAAGTTGAACTGCATCGCCGCGAAGCCCCGCGCGCGGGCGCGCTCCAGCGCGTGGTCGAGCATGGCGCGCGCGGTGCCGCGGCCGCGGGACGCGGGCAGGGTGGCGAAGCCCGCGTTGCACACGTGGTCGCCGCCGCCCGGCTGGTTGGGGCGCAGGTAGTAGGTTCCCGTGCCGTCGGCGGTGATCCATGCCTCCCGGTCGGGGCCCGTCCAGTAGGCGAGCGCGTCCTCGCGGGAGATGCCGGGATCGACGGCGTAGGTGTCGCCGCCGCGGAAGGCGGGCTCCAGGATCGCCCAGAGGGCGTCGCGGTCGGCTGGCGTGGCGGGGCGCAGGGTCAATGGGGCCGTCCGGGTCGCGGGGGTGGGGGGGGGGGCGCCGCCCCCGGACCCCCGGGGTACTTGGGAAAGGGTGAGGGTCAATATTCCACGACGGCGCGGATGGATGTTCCGTCGTGCATGAGGTCGAAGCCGTGGTTGATCTCGTCGAGGGTGAGCTTGTGGGTGATCATCGGGTCGATCTCGATCTT
>CANMTR010000101.1 GCA_947500825.1 uncultured Paracoccaceae bacterium
TTGGTGTTCGCAACCCGACCCTACCGAGAAACCCGATGACCGCCTCAGCTACACCACTCGGCGGGACACGACCCTCCAAGAGCCGCGCCGCGGTGTTGGGCTCTGGGCATGACAGTCGCCGAACAGTCATTGTCCTTCGCGCAGCATCAGTCGACCAGGGCTCTCTACCGGCTTTCGTCGCGCTCTATACGAGCGACCTCTTTCGCGGAGCACCTTGGGCTATGTAACTACTGCCGAACCCAGCTCCAGAACCCCCGCTTCCGGCCGTGCCGCTCGCGCAGGGCGTCCGCGAAGGCATTGCGGTCGGGATGGTCGCCGTGATCGCCGATGGCGCGTCTGTGCTTTCGCATTCAAGAAGATACCGGGCGGCGTGCTTGTACCGCGTGCTGAGCGCGGTGTTCAGCGTGAACAGGATCATTGCCCGGCGGGCAAGCCTCGCCGAGACGGCGTGGCTCCCTCTCGAGCCGGAGAAGGCGTGGCACGCGGGCAGAACCGGAAAGCGCGGCCATCCCGAGACCTGCTCCGATGGTGCTGCCCAGACTTGCTCGACGTCGAAGGGTTCGTTCGGCCCTCCGCTTCGTCGGTCCGTCTGAACGTCAGACCCTCGGCCTTGTCGCAAGCCTGATCGAGATGGCCGGACTGCAACCGGCAGGTTCCGGACCATTCGACCCTGTGCCGCCGTCAGGCAAAGATTGCCGTGCAAATCCCGGGTCGCCACTCCGGCCGGCCCCTGAACCTGCCGATCGACAATAAGGCATCGACCGGTCGCCGGGGAAGCGCCACCGGTTCGAGCCCGCCGGCGACGGTCTGAGGACGATGCCGAATGGCATCCGTTTTCGCGGTGACGGTGAACGGCTTGCCCGCAAGCAAGGTGCCGCGCGGCGGGGCACGTGGCGCAAGGTGCATCTGGCGATGGACACCGCGACGGGCGACATCCGCGCGGTGGAAGTCACCTTCCAGTCGGCAGGGCGACAGTCCGCCGCTGCCGGAGCTGTCGTCCCGGATCCTGGGCACCGAGGAGATCGGGGCGGTCACCGCGGATGGAGCGTACGATACGCGACGATACCACGCATCGATCCGAGAGCGCGACGCCGAGCCGTTCGGGTGCTCCTTCGGATCAGTGGCAGTCATGCCCTCACTCCCGATCCGACGAATTGGTCGTGCGTGGAAGCCCGACCGTCCCGCCGCGATCTCCCGAAACGAGATATCTCGGACGAGCCCTCTGGAAGAAATGGGCGGGATACCATGTCCGAAGTCGTGTCGAGGCCCGGATGAACCGCACAAAGCTCTTCGGGGAGCGGATCATGTCACGCGATCCCGACCGCCAGATTGCCGAGGTCCAGATCCGCATCGCCATCATGACCCACTACCCGGCCCTCGCAAGGGCCGAGATCAAAGCCGTCGCCTGAAGCCAGCCGGGGAACCAGATCGTCAGCGAGCCCCGCTGCTTCAGCGCTTCGCTGCAGGACGGCTAGTTCGTGGTCTTGTAGTTCGGCGGATGGGGTCTGCTCATGCACTCCGCCTACCATGCTGGCTTCGCGACATGAATTCCCCACCGCCTTTGCGCAACATGTATAACCGCCCCTTGCGCAAGAGGGTTTTTCGAAGCCGATCTTGGCGCGTCATCGGGTGCT
>CANMTR010000102.1 GCA_947500825.1 uncultured Paracoccaceae bacterium
GGTTGGTGTTCGCAACCCGACCCTACCGAGAAACCCGATGACCGCCTCAGCTACACCACTCGGCGGGACACGACCCAGCTTTCTTGACCCAGGCGTTCAGAGCGTTCGCCGAGCAACCATTCTTCGCGGCAATCGACGCAATCGCTTGCCAGCGAGAGCCGTGCTGACCTTCGCCGTCGAGAACCATCCGGACAGCGCGCTCGCGGACTTCAGGGGAGAACTTTTCGTGGTCTTGCTCATGATGCTCCTTCCTACTCAAGAGTTGGAGCTTCCGGCAAACCCGGGGCGGTTCACCCCGCCCTTTTGACCTTCCAAAGGCAGGATCTGCAAAAGCTCTGGGCCGTCCCGGGGCTACGACTGCGGTAGCGGCATCAACCTGCCGTGGGCAGTTTGGGGGGCTTTGTTGCACGAAGGCTGCCCGGGATTCACATCGGCTGGTCAGCGGGATAGCCGAAGGGCGTGACGCGACCTGCTTTGACCCGCTACCGCACCCTGAACTGGACCGCTTACACCGCCGCATTGCGTGAGCGTTGCTCGCTGACGGTCTGGTTCGGCCCGAAGATGACGTGGGACGCGGCACCGACCGGCAGGCGGGGCGGCCAGCAGGCCTACAGCGATGTAGGCGATCCAGGCCTGCCTGACGATCAAGGTCCTGTTCGGTTTGCCGCTTCGTCAGACGGCGGGATTCGTCGCGAGCCTGTTGCGGTTGGCGGGGCTGGATTGGAGCGTGCCGGATTACAGTACGTTGTGCCGGCGTCAGCGAACCTTGGCGGTCACGCTGCCCTACCGAGGCTCGAAAGGGCCGCTGCACCTGCTGGTGGATAGCACCGGGATCAAGGTGCGCGGCGAGGGCGAGTGGCACGCCCGCAAGCATGGCGGTGCCCGCCTGCGCGTTTGGCGCAAGGTTCATCTGGGTATCGACGAAGGTGAGGAGGATCAGGAAAGACCCCGGTGGGGCGTTTCCCCGACAAACATGGAGGTCCGGGCCGTCGAGAGTTCACTGGCTCTTGCCACTGGTCCGAAAGAGCCAGTGGACGGCAGCCATGTTGGCGATGCGCCATTCGTCGGGGTATCGATCCACTGGATCGATCCCTGGTCCTCCTCATTGCCGGACTTGATCGGTCAGATCCCTGCGGACGAGGAGATCGGCTCGGTCACGGCCGACGGCGCCTACGATACTCGCGGCTGTCACGATGCCATCGCCAACCGCGGCGCCCATGCCGTCATTCCGCCCCGCAAGAACGCGCGGTCGTGGAAGCCGGACACCGTGGACGCCATGGCCGGAAACGAAGCCGTGCGGGCGTCGAAGTATCTGGGCCGAGCCTTGTGGCGACGCCTTGCCGGATACCACCGCCGGAGCCGCGTCGAGACGAAGAGGCACTGCATGAAGCTTTCGGGTCAGCGCCTCATGGCGCGGGATTTCGAGCGACAGGTCGCTGAACTCCAGCTCCGCATCGCCGTGCTCAACCGCTATACCGCCTTCGGCATCCCCGTCACGAAACCCGCAGGATAAGTCCGTCCGGGAAAGGGGCAGTCCCTTCGGCAACTGGACCGTGCAACATGTATAACCGCCCCTTGCGCAAGAGGGTTTTTCGAAGCCGATCTTGGCGCGTCA
>CANMTR010000103.1 GCA_947500825.1 uncultured Paracoccaceae bacterium
GTCGCGGCCCGCCTGTGCAGGGTAGAAACACCTTTTGCTACGCTCGGCTCGCGAGGGCAGCGGCCGACAGCTTATTGGTGGGTTCGACCCCGTTAAAAAACGTGGCCCATGGGTTCATGCGGACTTGAGAATGGTGACGCCGGCTGGCCGCGCGATCCCGATTAGGAAGATGACAAACTGGCATAACCCACGCCCTCTACCCGAATGGAGGAGATGCGATGGCAGGAACGAAGACCGGAGGCCACCCGGAGATGAAGTTGGTCAATTCCACGGCCGCGGCCGTCGACATCGGATCGACGATGCACATGGCAGCGGTGAACCCCGATAGCTGCGACGCGCCCGTGCGCGCCTTCGGCACGTTCACGCGCGATCTACACGAGTTGGCGGCCTGGTTCCGGTCCTGCGGGGTGACGAGCGTGGCGATGGAGTCAACGGGCGTCTACTGGATACCGGCCTTCGAGATCCTCGAGCAGCATGGGTTCGAGGTCATCCTGGTGAACGCGCGCTACGCCAAGAATGTGCCCGGACGGAAAACAGACGTGAGCGACGCCGGCTGGCTGCGGCAGCTGCATGCCTACGGCCTGCTGCGCGGCAGCTTCCGGCCCGAGGCGGAGATTGCCACCCTGCGCGCCTATCTGCGCCAGCGGGAACGGTTGGTGGAATGCGCGGCCGCCCATATCCAGCACATGCAAAAGGCGCTGATGGAGATGAATCTCCAGCTCCATCACGTCGTCTCCGACATCACCGGAGCGACCGGCATGCGGATCCTTCGCGCGCTTGTGGCGGGGGAGCGCGATCCGGATGTGCTGGCGGGCTACCGCGACGTACGCTGCCGCTCCTCCATCGAGACGATCCGGGCGGCGCTGATCGGGAATGACCGCGACGAGCACGTCTTTGCTCTGGCCCAGTCCCTGGACCTCTACGACGCCTATCAGGCCAAGATCGCCGAGTGCGACGGCAAGCTGGAAGCGGCAGTCGGCGCACTGACGGTTCGGGGCACGAAGAACCCGGTACCGCTGCCGAAGGCGCGCGCTCGTCAGAAGCCTGCCGGCGCGCCGGCCTTCGATGTCCGCGCCGCGCTGCATGGCGTGCTCGGTGTCGACCTGACCCAGATCCACGGCATCGGACCCGGCCTCGCGCTGAAGCTCGTCGCGGAGTGCGGGACCGATCTGACGGCTTGGCCGAGCGCCAAGCACTTCACCTCCTGGCTCTGCCTGGCCCCCGGCAACAAGATCTCCGGTGGCAAGCTACTGTCGTCTCGGACGCGGCGATCCTCGAGCCGGGCCGCAGCTCTCCTGCGGTTGGCGGCGGTCACGATCGGGCGCAGCGACACTGCCCTCGGGGCCTTCTACCGGCGCCTGTCCTCCCGGGTCGGAAAGCAGAAGGCGGTGACCGCCACGGCCCGCAAGATCGCGGTTCTGTTCTATAATACGCTTCGCTTCGGCATGACGTATCGCGATCCCGGCGCGGCGGCTTACGATGAGCGGCATCGAACACGCGTCCTCACCAACCTTCAGCGCCGCGCCAAAACCCTCGGCTATGAACTGGCGCCCGTAC
>CANMTR010000104.1 GCA_947500825.1 uncultured Paracoccaceae bacterium
TCATCTGGAGAAGCGAAACGCTCGGATCGGCGTCAAACGCCCGGACCGGCCGCCCTGCCGCGAGAGCGGCTTAGTCCTCGTCCGCTTAGGCGACATTGATGTCGCTTTGTGGAGCGTCCGCTTTTACTCGACCGGTGTTCCAAATACCGCGATTGCAACGCCTAACAGTGCCACACCGCCAAAGAGGGTTGCTTTCGCCAGGTGATTGCCTCGCCATGCACGGATAGCCGCGATGCCGGCCTGTATAGCATAATAAAGCGCAAAAGCCCGCGAGGCATAGCTGATTATCTCGAAGATATTTGCGGTCCATGTCAGCAAGACCCCAATGCCAACCAGTAGCGCATACGCCACACGCTCCTTAATCGCACCTTTGGAAACCTCGGTAATCAGGCCACCCGACCCGCTGGTGTCTGCAATTGCTGCGCTGAATTGGGCGCTAAGCGCAGCGATAACCAGCAATAGCGGCAAAATCGGTGCGACAATCTGCATCAAATCAATAATCGCCGTCTCGTCTAAAGACAGAGGATCACTTTCGAACGCATAGGTCAGAAGCACAATGTAGATGCAGTAAATGACTGTAGATATCCACTGTGCCAACTGCATCGACTGGATACGCATTCGCGCATCGTAGGTCGATCCAAGGTAGCGTGACGTTTCGAAACCTTGAACAGTTACGATCAACCCCGCCATCAGTGTAAGGCTCGCCCATCCGGTGACCCGCGGCGCATCGAACTGCAATGCACCTCGGCCTGTGGCCTCGCCAAAATGCACCATGAGGCCGAGCAAAAGACCCGCGATGATCATCAGTTTCAGACACACTGAAACCTGCTCCATGCGTTCAAGCGCTGAAAAGCCTCGGGTCAATCCTGTGAAGAGGATCAATGTGAAGACCGCCGTGGTCAGTAATTTCGCGTGAAACTGGTCGTCAAGCTCCGTCAGGCTCACTCCAAATGCACCAAACAGGTTGAGGTAGTATGCAACAGACACAATGAACGCGAACGCAAGCACGATGGACGCCATGGTTTCAAGTCCGTCGGTCAATCGTGATGCGGCAGGTCTCGTTTCAATGTCGGCGATATTAAACCGGATCGCGCTTCCAAATAGATAGGCCACCATACACAGGCCAACCATGACCAGCGGTGCATACCCCCCGTAACTAACATCAAGGATTGGCCCAAGAACCAGAAAACCGCTGCCGATAATCGAAGCCAAAGGCGTTATTGTCGCGCGCCAGACAATAGAATTGGCAACACGGGGCCAAATCAATATCGCCCCAGCGAGCGTGACTGTTGCGAGGATAGCAGCGTTAATCATGGGCCGACAAAAGCAGATATGATGGAGCGGAGCAACAACAGTAACGTCCTGAAAAGTGGACATTCATGCGTCATGCAGCATCAGTGGATAAGGGCTCTTAGCTGCCGTCCGCCGCGGCGTGGACGAACGGCAGCTCTCGCTTCGACGCCGCCTGACCGGACCTCCG
>CANMTR010000105.1 GCA_947500825.1 uncultured Paracoccaceae bacterium
AGCCCGATGCACGGCTGAGAGCGGTCACGACGGAACCGGGCCGGCGGCCAGATACACAGAGTTCCTGATACTCCCCGAGGTTGAAGCCGATGGGGACGCGTTCGGACGTTATGCCCGGCCGGCCAACCTGCGCGAGCGGCGGATCGACCGGCGGCGCCTGGCCAATCGCAGCGGCAAGCGCCGCGTGGTGGTCGTCTTGCCTCGGCGCGGCGGTCGGACACTGACGCGGACGTTCCTGCGGAAGGCCCGGGTCATGGACTTCGCCCGCGAGAGGGTCACCCCCGGCAGCGTCGTCTCCGCCGACGAGATTGCCCATCGGGACCTGCTCGATCCCGGCTTCGACATGCGCCGGATCGACCGTTCCGGGGCCTACAGCCGTGGCGGCGCGCACACCATTCTGGCCGAAAGCTACAACGACGCGCAGTGTTACCGCGCCGCCGGCCGCCGGGACGCACATGCCTTGCCGCTTCCCCATCATGCGCACGACCTTGTGGTGCCTGGCGTGGCGCAGCGCCTGGACGACTTTGAGCACCACGGAGTTCCACAGCGCCTATCCGCGATCTCGGGATCGCGCTCGACCATCACCCGTTCGGCCAGCTCTCGCGGCGTCATTTCGGCGCCATTCCCGAAGTCCTGCGCCAATCCCGGCGATCTCGCCCTTCTTGAAGAACCCGTGGCTCACGATGTAGCGCGCCCGCTTGCCGCTCCGGCGCCGCGAACAGATCAATGGGCGCGTCCAGATGGGCGAGGTCGTGCTCGGCATGCGCGATCCGGGTCTCGCAGCCATTGATCTGCCCGAGGATCTCGGCGCGCTCTTGTTTCAGTGTCTGGACAATCAGGGGGTCGTTCATGCCGCGGTTGCACCCCAGGCCGGCATCACGGTCCATCCGGCAACTTGGTGCATCTGCTGCCCAACATCGGAACAGCTCGTCGCGCATCCGACCGTTGAAACTCTCGACGACCTTGTTCTGCATCGGCTTTCCCGGGGCAATGTGATGCCAGTCGACCTTCCGATTCTCTGCTATTCAGGATGGAATTTGACGTCAGTTCCGTCCCATTGTCGCTGACAATCATCCCCGGTTTTCCGACGCTGGATCAGAGCCGTCAGCTGGCGCGCGATGCGCCGTTCCGAGATTGAGGTGGCGGGGGATCGCTGCGAGGCATTCGCCGGGGACATCGTCGACCACGTCGAGCACCCGGAAGCGCTGGCCACTGGCGAACCGGTCATGGACGAACCGAAGGCCCGCGAAGTGAAATCCAGCGACCAGCGTTCATCGGGACGTACTGCAAGCTGGCTGGGCGCGTGTGCCTACGCGCCTTGATCGTGTCCCACTGCATGGTGTAGCTCATGGCAGGCCCGACGGATGTCGGCGTGGCCGAGCTGATCAGTCCGTC
>CANMTR010000106.1 GCA_947500825.1 uncultured Paracoccaceae bacterium
GTTGGTGTTCGCAACCCGACCCTACCGAGAAACCCGATGACCGCCTCAGCTACACCACTCGGCGGGACACGACCAGCCGGCCCTTCTTCGGTTGCTCCTGCAGCACTTTCAGCCCCTCCCGTCGCCAGATCCGCTCGACGCGCTTCACGTTCACAGCCCAGCCGGCATCACGCAGCATGGCCGCAATCCGGCGATAGCCGTAGCGCCCGTACTGGCTGGCGAGCGCGACGATGTCCGCCGTGAGCGCGTCCTCGTCGACGCGCCCTCGCGGCAACTTCCGCTGGGTCGATCGATGCTGGCCGAGCACCCGGCAGGCGAGCCGTTCCGACACCGTGAACTTCTGACGGACATGATCGATGCAACGGCGACGACGGGCGGGGCTTAAAAAGTTTCGCTGCGCGGACCTTCGGTTCCCGAGGCGGCCTCCCTCAGGATCAGCTTCTCAGGCGTCAGATCGGACACGGCTTTGCGAAGGCGTTCGTTCTCCTTCTCGAGCTCTTTCGGCCTCTTCACCTGGTCGGTCTTCAAACCCCCGAATTCCTTGCGCCACCGGTAGTAGGTGAACTGCGTTACCCCGATCGATCTCACCGCCTCGGCCACCGATCGGCCTTGCGATACCAGCACGTCGACCTGACGAAGCTTCGCGACGATCTCCTCCGGCTTGTGTCTCTTCTGTCCCATTCCTGCGTCCTCCATCCGGCTCGAAAGCCTACTTCAGGAACGACCACTTTTCAGGGGGCAGACCAACGGCTCTGGCGCGCGAGGTCGACCAGGGCCTTGTCGAAGGCATGGATGCAGCTGGCATCCGGGCAAGTCGCCGCGCCGCCGCCAGATCGCCGAACGCTTCCGCGGTAGCCTTCGCTAACCCGATGGCACCGATACCGTGCTGGCAAATCCTGCGATACTGCGCGACAACAAGGAGGTCCCGGTCAGACAGGTCCCGAGCAGACCTCGTACCGGCGACCTCGGCCGGCATTCCGGGCGCGGCCGAACCCGTGTGGGGTGCAGACGGGTTCTCGTCGGCTCGATCCACGATCCGACGATACAGGAGGTCGGCCTCGCGCGCGAGATGCTTCCGGTTCGCGGTGAATTGTTCCAGGACGCGGGGATCGGAGATTCTGAAAGCGAGCCCGGGCTCGAGTTTCTGCATTCCAGCGACGGTCCAACGGAGTTTCGCGACTTCGTCAGGGTAGATCAATGCAAGTCCGAGCATTGGACATCCCCTTCGGTGACGGAACGCCCGGTCGACCGGCCCCATCTGGAGACTATATGTCACATCCCGCGTGATTATAGGGTCGTTTCTTGAAGAGGTCCGGCCTTTGTCGCTGCCAGTCCTTGAGGGCGTCGATGGGCGTTCGAGCCTTGAGCAC
>CANMTR010000107.1 GCA_947500825.1 uncultured Paracoccaceae bacterium
GGACTGATCAGCTCGGCCACGCCGACATCCGTCGGGCCTGCCATGAGCTACACCATGCAGTGGGACACGATCGCGCCGGACGAAGTCGAGTTGGGCGAGGGCCGCGATGCGCTCGCGATCGAGCGACGGCTGGAAGCTGAAGTCGAAGCTCTCGAGTGTCTTGACCGGCAGAAGCTTGGCCGTGCGCAGGGCGACATCGATGCGGCGGCTTTCGCGGGTCACGTATTCCTCGCTCAGCAGCGCGTCGATCGCTTCGATGGCGGTGATCTCGCCGCGCTCGAGCCGTTGGACGGTATGGTCCAGCGCTTCTATGGCCCGCGGCATCTTCAATCCGACCAGCGCACCGCGGATTCTGTCGAGAAGCTCTGTCATGACCGAACCCCCTCGGCCGCGAGCCGTTTGCCGACCGCGTCGTAGAACGCCAGAGGTCTGATCGGGACACCCGGCGTTTGCGGAACGGGCCGCCGCGCCGGTGGCACCTTGCGATGCGCGGGATCGATCCGGCGCTGGTTCTTGCCTTCGAGGATCAGATGCCGGGCGATCGGCACGCCGTCCTCGAAGATCCGGACCTCGTCGGTGTGGTTCTGGACCTCGACGACGCGCTTCCGGGTCGTGTCGGGGACGCTGTAGTAGTTGCCGTCGACCGAGACCATTCCTTCGTGACTGACGCGCCGCTCGATGGTCAGGACCGCGCTGTAGGGGATCGCCGGCAATGTCGTCAGGCTCGACCGTTCCTCGGCGAAGGCCTCGTTCACGACGCGCCGTGTGGTGGCATGGACGCGCGGGTTGGCGACGCCGGTCCGCCAGCCGTCGAACTGGGCGTTAAGATCATCGAGATCGCGGAAGGTTCGGGCGAGGAAAAAGTCCTGCCGGATGTAGCGGAACGGCCGCTCGACCTTTCCTTTCGTCTTGGCCCGGTATGGCCGACACGCTCGAGGGACGGCGCCATAATGGTTCAGCAGTGCCACGAGCGAGGCGTTGTAGGTGACGACCCCGGCCTCGTCCTCGCCGATTACCGCCGTCTTCATCCGGTCATAGAGGATCTCTTCGGGCACGCCGCCCATGGCCGCGAAGGCGGCGATGTGGCAGCGCATGACCGATTGCAGGTTCTGGCTGGCGACGAACCGGCCCCAGAGCCAGCGGCTGTGGCCCAGGATGATGGAGAACAGCCAGACCTTGCGCGTGACGCCGGGCTCGTCGGTGAACGACACCGTGAACTCCGCGAAGTCCACCTGCGCCTGGCGCCCGGGCGGCGTCTCGAAGCGGCGCTCGAACCGCGTGCGTGCTGGCGGCCGGACCTCCCGCAAATAATCGGTCACCCTCGTATAGCCGCCTTCGTAGCCCATTCCCCGGAT
>CANMTR010000108.1 GCA_947500825.1 uncultured Paracoccaceae bacterium
GACGGACTGATCAGCTCGGCCACGCCGACATCCGTCGGGCCTGCCATGAGCTACACCATGCAGTGGGACACGATCCCACGAAGGGGCTGTTCGTCATCGCCGCGGGCGTGGTGGTGATCCTGGCGCGGACCTTCCTGATGCCGTTGATTCTGGCGTTCCTCTTGTCGCTGACCTTCTCGCCGGTGCGTCGCTGGTGCGAGCGGCAAGGCGTACCGGATGCGATCTCCGCCGCGGTCATCGTGCTTGGGCTCCTGGCGCTGTGCGTCGCGGCGATCGGTGGTCTCGCCGGCCCGGTGCAAAGCTATGCCGAAGACGCGCCCGCGATCATGCGCGATGTCGAGATCAAGCTTCGCGGGGTCAGTGACCTGGTCTCCCAGGTCTCGGACGCGAGTGACCAGGTAGATGAACTTACCGGCTCCAGCGACCAGCCCGCCCAGGTCGCGGTCGATACCGGCCCCGGGTTGCTGACCCAAGCCGCGCTGACGGTGCCGTTCTTCATGGCCCAGCTCTTGCTGACCATGGTGATGCTGTTCTTCCTGATCGCGTCGGGCGATTTGTTCTACGAGAAGATCGTCGCCGTGAATTCGACGTTCCGCGACAAGCGGCGCGCCATCGGCATCGTCTATGACATCGAACGCAAGATCAGTCGCTATTTCCTGACCATCACCACCATCAACGCCGGCCTGGGACTCGCCGTCGGCCTGGCGCTGTGGCTGCTCGGAATGCCCAACCCGGCGCTTTTCGGCGTGATGGCCTTCGTGCTGAACTTCATCCCGTTCGTGGGAGCCATCGGGGGGGCTTTGGTGACCTTCGCGATCGGTATCGTCTCGTTCGACACGATCGGCGCGGCCGGGCTTGCTGCGGGCGTCTATATCGGGCTGACCAGCATCGAGGGCCAGTTTATCACGCCCTATGCCGTAGGACGTAGCTTGAAGCTCAATCCGGTAGCGGTGTTCGTCGCCGTCGCCTTCTGGGGGTGGGCTTGGTCGGTGGTGGGAATGTTCATCGCCGTACCGGTCCTTATCGTCTTGCGCGCCTTTTCCGAGAGGATCGACGGCATGCAAGGTTTGGGCCTTTTCCTGTCGGGACGTGGCGACGACGCACCGGGGGCCACCCCCTCAAGTTGATTGCACGGAAAGATATCCTTCGAGAGAAAGTATGATACGCGGCGCATCCCTTCCGTTGCGGCGCGAGCACTTCCGGATCGAGGTACGACAGGCCCTGCGAATTGGGGATAATCAGTTTACCGGCGGATCCTCCGGCGTGGTGTCATAGCGAAGCGCCGCGTCGTCCCCGAAATACCGGACCCACCGCTGCACGACTTCCTGGGCGGAGCGCATCGCCTCGGCGCGCTC
>CANMTR010000109.1 GCA_947500825.1 uncultured Paracoccaceae bacterium
ATCAGGCCGGCGGCCTGGCGACCTTTCCCGGCGCCAGTCCCGTCCCCCAGGAACGATCCCTGCCGGAAGGCGACACCCTCCTCGCCCGAGGGCTCCACCTCGCTCCAATCGTCCTTGACGGCGAAGCGGCCGGGCAGGTCGTGGGAATGGGCCTCCTCGGCCATGATGATCGTCTCGACCTGGGCGGCCGACAACTCGCCCTCGGCGACCAGACGCGGCGGCAGGACGGGCAGGGCGCTCGGCATGGGCGGCATCACCGCCGCCATGGCGACGCTTTCCACGAGCGGCGAGGGATGGGCCGCCGCGCCCGCGATCTCGATCCGCTGGGGCGCGTAGCGGGCATAGATGTCCGACAGCGCCACGTTCTCCCCCGGCGTTTCGCGTTCGGCGTAGGAGAGCGGCGTCTCGATGGGCCGGGCCGGGGCAGCGCGCGCCGGGGCCGGGCCGGAGACCGCCCGGCGCTCGGGCCGGGCCACGGTTCCGCCCGCGGGCCGGGTGGCGGCCGCATCGACGGGCAGACGCGCGGGCAGGTCCGACAGGATCGCGTCGAGCGCCGCCTCCAGCCCTTCCACGGGGCGCAGGTCGATGCGGCCGTCTCCCTCGGCACGGTCGGCCACAAGAAGGGCGGTCTCCACGTTGGTGCCCATCTTGCGGTAGACGGGTCCCGGAAGGCCGAGATGGAGGCGTGGGGCGACGATCTCCGCCAGGCGATCCCAGAGCCGGGGCTGGCGCTCGCGGCAGGCCGCGCGGGGCAGGATCGCCACGAGCCGGCCGCCGGGCGCGAGCCGCCGCGCGGCCGAGATGGCGTGGCGCAGGGCGATCGTGGGATCCTCACGGCTGACGCTGGAGGAGAAGGGCGGGTTCATCAGGACCACGCTGGCCATGCGCGCATCGCCCATGAGGTCGTCGAGATGCTCCGCGTCATGCCCCGTGGGGCGCTGGCCGAAGAGGGCCGACAGGAGCGCGGCCCGGAAGCCGTCGATCTCGTTGAGGATCACCTCGCCCCCGGCGTGGCGGGCCATGTGCGCGAGCGCGCCGGTTCCGGCAGAGGGTTCCAGCACCACGTCGCCCGCATCCACGGCAGCGGCCGCGGCCGCAACGTGGGCGTAAGGCAGGGGCGTGGAGAATTGCTGGAGCCGCACCTGCGCCTCCGAGCGCCGCGTTTCGGTGGGCCGCTCGCCTGCGGCGGAGACGAGGTGCGCGAGCCGGGCGCGGGGGTCCTCGTCGGCCGGGGATGCCCGGTCGGCGAGGATCGCGGCCGCCTGCACCACGTCGTAGGCCCGGCGCCACGACCACGCGCCTTGCGCGTCGCTGCCGCCCGCGGC
>CANMTR010000110.1 GCA_947500825.1 uncultured Paracoccaceae bacterium
AAGGCGACGCACATCGCCTCCTGATCAGGAGAGAGCACGGACGAGCGGACCTCCTTCGGCCCCATCCGCGCGTCCTCCACGGTAGATCGCTTGCGCCACTTGCGGACCGTCTTCTCGTTGAGACCATACCGCTTGGTTAACTCCGAGGCCGAAGCTTGCGATCGCTGTATCGCAGCTCGGACGGCGTGCGTGGTCGTGGCGCCCCCGTGCAGAACTTGGCCCATAGCGCGTCCCTCTCCTCAGGTGTTGGCAGTCTGCCACCACACCGCGGGACTGAACACCAGACAACGAAGCGCCCCGAGTCGAACCTTGGGGCGCTTGCGTATCACACAGAATCCGGATGGTTCGCGAACTACGTGTCCATCTTGCTTATACACGGAATCCTATTGTGGCGGTTCCGCCTGAGCATCCCTTTCGATGCGGCCCCTAAACTCGGGCGGTCGTTCTTTCCTGCGACACGCCGACGAGAGCCTTGTCGGCGACCCCCGCCTTGGTCAGGTCAGCGAGAGAGACCACGCCGACCAGGCGTTTGTCGCGATCCAGGATCGGAAGTCGACGGACCTGGTGTTCCGACATGACGTCGGCAGCGCGCTGTGCCTCCTCGTCTTCGAAGCAGTAGTAGATCTTTTCCGACTTGATCTCATCGGCGATGGACGTATCGGGATCCTTGTCTCCAGCTACGCCGCGAACGGCAATGTCGCGATCGGTGATCATACCCGTCAGCTGATCGTCCTTGCCTAGCGGAAGAGCGCCGACATCCTCATCGCGCAGGCGCTTCGCGGCCTCCCGGATCGTGGTATTCGGGTCCATGAGTTGGACCCGGCTGCTCATGATATCTCTGATGTTCAAGGTAATGCCCTCCAAATTGCGTCTTTCGGACGTCCCAATGATTGCAAGGGCCCAGCGTTCCAACGATTACGGCACGGGATTACCTGCTCCTTAAACTGGATAAAGATCAATTGCGCTCCGGCAAGGAAGCCCAAGGTTGTATTAAGGGTCGAAAAGTTTGGGCCTTCGCTGGGCGCTAGCTAGGTATTCAGTTCGTAGTGCGAGCTCGTCGCGCATAGCCCCCTTGCGATCGGACAGACGGTTTGTCTGGCTGCGATCCTCCTTCTCAAAGACGAGCGCCCTGTCGCGGGCTGGAATGTCCCGTCCAAAGTGACTTTGATGGTGTAACCGCCCCCCGACGGCATCGATGTGCCACGGTGGGTCTGTATGGATCCACGGAGGGGAGCGGTC
>CANMTR010000111.1 GCA_947500825.1 uncultured Paracoccaceae bacterium
CTCGCGCAGGATCGATCTTGCCATGAAGAGCGCAGAGCGACGAAAGTCTATGTGATCATCCGGGATACGACACCTAGACTGGACGGTGCCGGACTTCAGCACGCTGAGCCGCCGTCAGCAGTCGCTCGCCGAAAACATCCCCTAGCGCGGCTCACAGGGACCGCTGCACTTGCTAATCGACAGGACCGGGATCAAGGTCGAGGGCGAAGGCAAGTGGCACGCGCGCAAGCACGGCGGGCCCGAACGGCGCGTCTGGCGCAAGATCCGTCTCGGGATCGACGAGGAAACGGTGGAGATCCGCTCTGTCGAGATCACCGGGAGTCATATCGGCGATGCGCCGATCCTACCTGACCTTCTTGACCAGATTCCAGCTAACGTCGAGGTCGGTTCCGTCACCGCAGACGGCGCCTACGACACCCGTAAATGCCACGACGCCATTGCCGATCGTGGTGCTCATGCCGTCATCCCGCCCCGCAAGAATGCGAAGCCGTGAAAGGCCGTCATCGCCGAAGCCATGGCCCGAAACGAGGCCCTGCGGGCATCGAGATACCCTGGCCGAACCCTCTGGCGACGATGGAGCGGACACCACCGCCGGAGCCGCCTCGGGACCAAGATGCACTGCGTGAAACTGCTAGGCTAGCGGCTCATGGCGAGGGACTTCGACCGCCAGGTTGTAGAGATCCAAGTCCGCATCGCCGTCCCGAACAGCTACACTGCGCTCGGCATACCTGTCTTCGTCCTCCCGCGCACGACGGGCGATCTCGACGTCGAGCCCGGCGATCCGCTCGTCAAGGTGGCGCAGGCCGTCCACGAGGACCTGACGCGTCGCGCATGCCGTCTCGGGCAGATCGCTGCCGGGGTCTTCGATCAGCGCGATCAGCTGGCGCATGCTTGCGGAACCTTGCGGGACGATCTCGCCGAATTCGGTCAGGTGGCCATGTCACGCCGAAGGCGGGCTTTCAGCACGACGCGTTGATCGTCTGGGTGCGCTGCCGGATCAGCAGTTCGCGCAGGCGGAACACCGATGCCGCGCCCTGCGCCTCCTCGCTCCTCACCGGCACGAACCGCATGTCCGGGCGCTGGTTTGTCACCTTCCATCGATCCACTGGATCGATGC
>CANMTR010000112.1 GCA_947500825.1 uncultured Paracoccaceae bacterium
AGAACCTCGCGTTCAAGACGCGGTGCGGACTCGGCGGGCGCATCGCGGCCGGCAAGAGTGCTGGCAGTCTGTCCTACGGGTATGCCGCCGGCGACGAGACCGGCCAAGGACGGCAAGCGGAAGACCTTCGGCCACTGGAAGCAGAACACCCTCAACGGCAACGCCGCGCGCGGCGACGGCATCCTGAACAACGAGTTGTATATCAGGCGGCGGGTCTGGGAACGCCAACGCTTCTCGATGATCGGTCCATGTGGAAGACCATGGATGTCCCGGACCTGTACGTCATTGACGAGGACACTTGGGTGGCCGCCAAGGCGCGCCCGTCCAAGATGCGCGCCCTCCGCGGCAAGCCGGAACCCGGGACCAGCACACTCGCCACGACCCGTGGCAATCGTCGCGGGAAGTATCTGCTGTCGGACCTGATCCGTTGCGGCCTCTGCGACGGCCCTATGACCATCGCGGGCGGCAATCCGAAGGCTGGAAAGCGCCGCTGCTACTGCGCCAATGCCCGGGAGAAGGGGAGGCCATCTGTACGGGCATGCCTGGCGTGCTACAATCGGAGATCGAGGAGCTGTCCCTCTCGGGCATCCGCCACGGCATGATGCAGAACGCGGCCTACCAGCGCTTCCGGCAGGATTTCGAGACGCATCTGCGCGCCACGCGGTCCAGCGTCGGCGAGGACCTGAAGCTGCGCGACAAGATGATCGCGGAGCAGCAGGCGAAGGTCGACAACATCTTCGAGGCCATCGAGGCGGGCGAGTTTTCTCCACCCCCCGTCGCGCGACTGAACAAGCTCCAGGCCGAGCTCGACCAGATGAAGAGCCAGCGGGAGGCGGCGACGCCGACCCCGGTGGAACTGCCCGACGATCTGCCGGCGCTCTACGGCGCCCATGTAGAGGACTTGGTGGGGATGCTCTCGGACCCGTCGGTGCGCGACCGCGGCTCCAACGCGCTCCACGAGCTCATCAAGACGGTCATCGTGGAATGGGACGACAAGATCCGGAAGCACCGGCTGGAGCTGCGGGGCAACTCGTTGGCGATACTGAACAAGACAAAGCCCGCCGAAAAGGCGGGCTTCGATGCTCAGCAAAGTTCGCTAAAGTTGGTTGCGGGAG
>CANMTR010000113.1 GCA_947500825.1 uncultured Paracoccaceae bacterium
CCGGAAATCGCCAACGCCGCTCGCGTTCGGGGAATTTTCAAACGGCGGTTCTGGGGAGATTACGGCCGGCGGTTACACTCTGGACCCTGGGCCCTGGCGGCAACCGGCCATCCCCTGCCCTGCCTTGGTCCGTGCCACAGGCGCTGGTCCCAAGGTTTGTGACCCATCACCTGGGGGACCCGGGCTGGCGAGAGCGCACCCCCGGGCGCGGCCCGCGCGGCGCTGACCGGCCAAGGACTCCTGCGCAGTGCGGAGCCGCATGCGCCGGCCACGGTGCGCCATCGGCTCTCCTCCTGGTCCACCCTTCACCAGTGACGCGACGCGACGGGGCCCTTCGCCTCCCTTGCCCTGCACAAGGCGCTGCGCATCGCAGCCTGCTCCTCACGGCGCCCACGCGGTTGCCAGGGCCGCGAGAGGCTGGTGGTCTGCCCCCTGAAAAGTGGTCCTCCCTGAAGTAGGCTTTCGAGCCGGATGGAGGACGAAGGAATGGGACAGAAGAGACACAAGCCGGAGGAGATCGTTGCGAAGCTGCGGCAGGTCGACGTGCTGGTATCGCAGGGCCGGTCGGTGGCCGAGGCGGTACGTTCGATCGAAGTAACGCAGTTCACCTATTACCGGTGGCGCAAGGAATTGTTGGGCTTGAAGACCGACCAGGTGAAGAGGCTGAAAGAGCTTGAGAAGGAGAACGAACGCCTTCGCAAGGCCGTCTCCGATCTGACGCTCGAAAAGCTGATCCTGAGGGAGGCCGCCTCGGGAACCGAAGGTCCGCGCAGCGAAACTTCTGAGCCCCGCCCGTCGTCGCCGTTGCATCGATCATGTCCGGCAGACGTTCGGGGTGTCGGAACGGCTCGCCTGCCGTGTTCTGGGGCAGCATCGATCGACCCAGCGGAAGTTGCCGCGAGGGCGCGTCGACGAGGACGCGCTCACTGCGGACATCGTCGCGCTCGCCAGCCAGTACGGGCGCTACGGCTATCGCCGGAGTTGCCAGTGGTTGCGCCACCGGTCCGAGCGACCACTGGCGACGCCATGCTGCGTGATGCCGGCTGGGCTGTGAACGTGAAGCGCGTCGAGCGGATCTGGCGACGGGAGGGGCTGAAAGT
>CANMTR010000114.1 GCA_947500825.1 uncultured Paracoccaceae bacterium
TTCGCCCGAAGAGACCAGCGAGGATCGCGAGGAGGCCGGGGGCACGTACCGCTTTCTGAAATCCTACCGCGTCTTCCACGTCAGCCAGATTGAGGGCCTGGACGCCGCGTGGCATCCTGAGCCGGAAGGCGATCCGGCCGAGGGGCCGGAGATCGAGCCCGAAACGCAGGCGTTCTTCGACGCGATCGGGATAGACGTGCGCTACGGCGGGGACCGGGCGTGCTATATCCCCTCGCTCGACCGGATCCACATCCCGGACCTTGCCCGGTTCGAGAGCGCGGGTGCGGCGATGTCGACCATCACCCACGAGATGGCGCACGCCACGAAGGCAAAGCACCGGCTCGACCGGAGCTTCGGCGTCTCCAATTTTGGCAACGAGGCCTACGCGAAGGAGGAGCTCGTGGCCTGCGTGAGCGAGGCCTTGATGGGCCAGCGGATGGGGTTCTACGCCGACCACATCGACAACCACGCCGCCTACATCTCCTCGTGGATCAAGGTGTTCAAAGGGGATACGCGGTTCCTGTTCACCGCCGCGGCGCACGCGCAGCGCGCGGTCGATTATCTCGTCGCGGCGTCGGAGGCGGGTATAAAGAACAAGGAGGCGATCCGTGAGGCAGCGTGATGAACTGACGGCCTACAACGAGCGGGTAAAGCTCATGTCATCGACATCCAATGCCGTGGGCCTGGCCCTCCTTGCCCTCGGGATCCTGCGTCCGGCGATTGATCCCGACCTCTCCATAGGTTTGACAGGGATGGTGTACGGAGCCCTTGGAGTGGCGTGCCATGTCGGGGCACACTATGTTCTGAAGGAATTGAGGATGACCCCATGACCCTTGCAGAAACCGTTCTTGCGTTCTTCGGGCTTGCCGTCGCTGTCGGCGGCCCCCTATGGGCACACTGGTCGGGAAAACGTCTCGACCGGCGTTTGCAGGACCACCCCGCCGAATAGGCCCCCGGCCGGATAGGCCGATCACGACCCGAGGCCCCCGCTCCGAAAGGAGACCGGGGGCTTCTTTTCGTCTGGACCCCAGCCAGACGGAAAGGATGTTCCCCC
>CANMTR010000115.1 GCA_947500825.1 uncultured Paracoccaceae bacterium
GTGCGCCCGCGGGCGCCGCCGAAGGCCGAGCCGCGCCAGACCCGGCCGGTGACGAGCTGGAAGGGCCGCGTCTCGATCGTCTCGCCGGCCCCGGCGACGCCGATGATGATCGATTCGCCCCACCCCTTGTGGCAGCATTCCAGCGCCTGGCGCATCAGGGGCGTCTTGCCGATGCACTCGAACGAGTAGTCCGCGCCGCCCTTGGTGAGGCTGACGAGGTAGGGGACGAGGTCGCCCTCGACCTCCTTGGGGTTCACGAAGTCGGTCATGCCGAAGCGCTCGGCCATCTCGCGCTTGCCGGGGTTAATGTCGACGCCCACGATCTGCTCGGCGCCCACCATCCGCAGGCCCTGGATCACGTTGAGCCCGATGCCGCCCAGGCCGAACACGACCGCCCGCGAGCCGGGCTCCACCTTGGCGGTGTTGACCACCGCGCCGATGCCCGTGGTCACGCCGCAGCCGATGTAGCAGATCTTGTCGAACGGCGCGTCCGGGTTGACCTTGGCCACCGCGATCTCGGGCAGGACGGTGTAGTTGGAGAAGGTCGAGCAGCCCATGTAGTGGCGGATCGGCGTGCCGTCGTCGAACGAGAACCGCGAGGTCCCGTCGGGCATGACGCCCTGACCTTGCGTCTCGCGGATCGCGCCGCAGAGGTTCGTCTTGGGGTTCAGGCAATACTCGCATTCGCGGCATTCGGGCGTATAAAGCGGGATCACGTGGTCGCCCGGCTTCACGGAGGTGACGCCCGCGCCCACCTCGGCCACGACGCCCGCGCCCTCGTGGCCCAGGATCGCGGGGAACGCCCCCTCGGGGTCCGCGCCCGAGCGGGTGAACTCGTCGGTGTGGCACAGGCCCGTCGCCTTCAGCTCCACCAGGACCTCGCCCGCACGGGGACCCTCCAGGTTCACCTCCATCACCTCGAGCGGCTTGCCCGCCCCCATCGCTACCGCAGCGCGTGTGCGCAT
>CANMTR010000116.1 GCA_947500825.1 uncultured Paracoccaceae bacterium
CCGCAGAGAGCTTCCTGGGCTTCGTCGACATCACGTCGATCCGCCTCTGGCTACGCCATTTGTCAACATGACCTAGGTCTGAAGCGGGCCGGGCCTACGCAACCTTTCGCTCCCAGATGGCAGAGAGACTCGAGCCGGGGAACATTGTTGGACAAGCACCACGACGCTGGAATCAGCCTTCACTTAGCAACACAATACAAACGATTGGCTTCGATATCTGGTCTGTCGATCTTGCATCACCATTGGGTGGCGCAATGGAACCGGATCAGAGCATTGGGGGATGGGCGATCACGGCTCCGTCTGGGGCAGACGCAGTCTACAAGAATCCGAAGGACAACGGTACTTGGCTATCAGAAACGAGATCATATCGTAGCGACAGCCTTGACGCCCGCTACACCTTTGAAGTCGAGTATCGAATTATTCCAAACAATTGAAGTTGGCAGTGGATTTTCCGTTGTATTCGAGGCCTTTGCAGAAACATCGGAAGCTACAGTTGGTACTCAAGGTGGCTTATTAATCTGATGTATGGAAACCAGTTTTTTTCAGAACGTCGGTGCAGCCCGAGCGTCGTATACCGGGCAGCTTCGCAATAGCCGACATTCATTCGCCAAGCAACATCGTGCAATTGGGGCTCCAACCCACCATGCGGCGGCGCGAGGTGACGCGCGCTTGGATGATTGAACAATCCTTCGCTCACGGCCCATAGCGCGTCCCTCTCCTCAGGTGTTGGCAGTCTGCCACCACACCGCGGGACTGAACACCAGCCGCCGTTTGCTTGCTGACCGAGCGCTGCGGTGCAACTTCACGAGGCCGGCCATTCGTCCATCGTGCGGCATTTTAGGACGGCGAAGGTCGGCAGTGCGGACATGGACTAAGCCGCTCTCGCGGCAGGGCGGCCGGTCCGGGCGTTTGACGCCGATCCGAGCGTTTCGCTTCTCC
>CANMTR010000117.1 GCA_947500825.1 uncultured Paracoccaceae bacterium
GGTGTCGCCTTCCGGCAGGGATCGTTCCTGGGGGACGGGACTGGCGCCGGGAAAGGTCGCCAGGCCGCCGGCCTGATCCTGTCGAACTGGCTTGCCGGCCGCACGAAGGCGATCTGGATATCGAAGACCAAGACGCTGATGGAGGACGCGATCCGCGACTGGACCGATCTCGGCGGCGCGCCGACCGACATCCAGTCCATCGACAAGTGGAAGCCGGACGAGGCCATCACGCTTTCGCGCGGGATCCTGTTCCTGACCTACGCAACGCTGCGCTCGACGGGCAAGGGCGGCACCACGCGGCTCCAGCAGCTCGTCGACTGGGCGGGCGAGGGCTTCGAGGGCGTGCTGATCTTCGACGAGTCCCACGCCATGGCGAACGCCGCCGGGTCGAGCGAGGGACGCGGCGCCGCGCCGTCGCAGCAGGGCATCGCCGGGCTCCGGCTGCAATCCGCCCTGCCCCGCGCCCGCGTCCTCTACGTTTCCGCGACCGGGGCCACCAACGTCGCCAACCTCGCCTACGCCACCCGTCTCGGCCTCTGGGGGCCGGGCGACGCGTATCCCTTCGCCTCCCGCGAGGACTTCGTGTCGGCCATGGAGGCGGGGGGCGTCGCCGCGATGGAGGTGGTCGCCCGCGATCTCAAGGCGCTCGGCCTCTATACCTCCCGCGCCCTGAGCTTCGAGGGCGTCGAGTACGACATCCTAGAACACCGGCTGTCGGAGGCGGAACGCGGCGTCTACGACGCCTTCGCGCGGGCCTTCAAGGTCATCCACGCCAACCTGCGCAAGGCGCTGGAGGCGACGGGGATCGAGGATCCCTCCTCTGGCCAGACCGCCTCGGCGGCCAAAGCGTCCGCCCTGTCGCGCTTCGAGAGCATGAAGCAGCGGTTCTTCGGCCATGTTCTCAACGGCTTCAAGGCAAGCTCGCTCATCTCCGC
>CANMTR010000118.1 GCA_947500825.1 uncultured Paracoccaceae bacterium
CGCCGCCGCGATCCGCCAGGCCTTCACCCAGCCCGATCAGAAGGGTGCCCAGGAAGTTTGGCGCCACGTGGCTGACCAGCTCCGCCCCCGCTGGCCGAAGCTCGCCACCCTCATGGACGATAGCGAGGCCGAGGTGCTCGCCTACATGGCCTTCCCGGCGCAGCATCGCACCAAGCTGCACTCGACCAACCCGCTCGAGCGATTGAACAAGGAGGTAAAGCGGCGAGCCGATGTTGTCGGCATCTTCCCCAACGAGGCGCCGATCATCCGCCTGATCGGTGCGGTGCTCTTCGAGCAGAACGATGACTGGCAGAGCCAGCACCGCTACATGCAGGTCGAGGCCTTCGCGCTCATCGATGCCGCGCAAGTCGACCCGCTTCTCAGCATATCAACGCAGGCCGCCCGACCGATGACCTCAATTGGCCACTCCGGAATCTCCACCACATTGACAGACGTGACCCCGCAAAGCCGGACCTTTCGCGCATCAAACGCTCAGGCACGGCACGGCGAAGGGCCGCGTCAACTCAACCCCACAGGTGGTGTCTGGTGTCAAAAGTAATGCTGCGCCGATCCAGGCCGAATATTCGATCCGCGTCATGGCCCACGTTCTGGGGGTCTCGGCCTCCGGCTTCTACGACCGGCGCGCCCGGCAGCCGTCGGATCGGCAAAGAGGTGATAGCGTCCTGCTGCCCCGTAGCCGTACGATCCAGGCCGTCTCGCACGGAACCTATGGCGTGCTCCACGTTGACGCCGAGCTGCGGGCCGAGGGCGTCCAAATTGGGCGCAAGCGCGTTGCCCGAGTGATGCGCGAGGTAGGGGATCGCGGGTGCCAGCCGCAGGCGCCGAACCATCGTCACCACCATCTGCGTGCCGGAGAGACCCTCTGCGGGGGATCTGGTCCGCCGGAGCA
>CANMTR010000119.1 GCA_947500825.1 uncultured Paracoccaceae bacterium
GTCTCGTCGGAGACCCGCGGCCTCCGGCGGGGCTTCACCTCGGGGGTGCCGGCATCGGCGGCGGGAGGTTCGGCATCCTCTTCGTCGGCCGGTTCACTGCGCTGCTCGGCGGCAGCGATCAGCAGGTCTTCCAGCGCCAGCTCGAGTTGGGCGATCTCCCGCTCGATCTTCTCCGAGGACTTGCCGAAAGCCTGCTTCTGCAACCTGGCGATCCGCAGGCGCAGCGTCTGGACCAGCTGTTCATGGGCCTGAAGCGTGGCCGATATGCGCGCATTCTCCGCCTGAAGCGTGGCGATCATCGCCTTCAGAGCGGTGGGATCATCAGGGAGGATGTCGGCGTCGTCGGACATGCCGACAGATACCATGCCGTGTCACGCATAGCCAATAAAACAAGGGGTTTAGGGCGCTAAATCACCCCACTCGTGCCGGTGGCACCCCCCAGTCCGGGCGCCGCCAATCGATCCCCTCCCACAGCATCGCCAGCTGCGCCGAGGTCAGCCGGGCAACGCCGGCCTCGGCGTTCGGCCACGGGAAGCGTCCCTTCTGCAGAACCTTGTAGTAGAGACAGAAGCCCTGGCCGTCCCAGTAGAGGAGCTTCAACCGATCACCCCGGCGCCCCCGGAACGCGAAGACCGCGCCGCTCGCGGGCTTCTGGCGCAGGACATCCTGGGCCATGGCCGAGAGCCCGGCGATGCCCTTCCGCATGTCTGTGACGCCGCAGGCGAGATAGACCCGAACTCCCGTGCCCGGCCCGATCACGCCGCCTCCACGGCCCGGATCAACCGGGTCAGCGCCTCTCCGTCCAGGCCGCTGTCGAACCTGAGGCAGCGGCCGTTGCTCAGCCGCAGCTCGACGGAGACTGGCCGCAAGGGCGCGTGGGCGCTTG
>CANMTR010000120.1 GCA_947500825.1 uncultured Paracoccaceae bacterium
ATCTGCTGCCGTGGAACTGGCGAGCCACAGAGCGTCGCCAAGCCGCCTGACCGCGGCCTGCGCCGGATGCTTACGCCTGGCCGCGGAGTTAGGGATCATCGAGGGCAAACAGTCCGGGTTACCCGAGCTCGCCCAGGACGTCCTGCGGGTCCTCAGCCGTCAGCTGGTCGATCTGCACAACCGCCTTGGCTGGTACGAAATCACGATGCGCATTCAGGCCCGTCTCAGCCGCCAGGCGCAACTCTTGCAGACCATTCCCGGTGTGGGGCCGGTGACGGCCTCGGCCGTAGCCGCGACGATCGGGTCGGGTCACCAGTTCAAGAGCGGGCGGGAGTTCGCGGCGTGGCTTGGCCTGACACCGCGCAACCATTCCAGCGGTGGCAAGGAGGGGTTGGGGAAGATCACCAAGATGGGCGACAGATACCTGCGCCAGTTGATCGTCGTCGGCATGACCTCCCGTGTCCGACAAGTCGCCCATCATCCCGAGCGCGCCGACCCCTGGCTGACGAAGTTGTTGCAGCGAAAGCCAGCCCGCCTTGCGACCGTCGCCATGGCCAACAAGACGGCACGGATCATGTGGGCGGTCCTGACCAGGAACGAGCCCTACAAACCGCACGCCGCGTAAGTCGGCGCGCGACCACGAGATAGCAAGACCAACGATGTGATGGTGTACCATTCAGCCGCAACGATCAGGACGCTCCGCCGAATGTCCCGGGCGCCATTGCCCGCAAAGCAGATAGGAACCTGATCTGCGGATCCCATCAGGGCCAGCGGTGTGAACCGCGCAAACAGGCCGGACACAAGACCGCTTCTGAAAAGGTACACGAGATCATTTACGACTTGCTATGCGGGAGCCATCCACACAAGACAATCGG
>CANMTR010000121.1 GCA_947500825.1 uncultured Paracoccaceae bacterium
TAGGCCGTGTTGACAAAAGGGATTCACGTCAGGCGGGAGGCGTGATTCAAGCTGGTATCTGCGATGGAGACCAGCTTGGCACGAGACCTGATGTCGGACGAGGAGTGGGCTTTCTTTGAGCCCTTCATCCTGGCCGTCCGCGCCCCGAACGGACGCAAACCCGCCAATCACCGGCGTGTTCTAGATGGCGTCTTCTGGATCGCCCGGACCGGGGCTCCGTGGCGCGACCTGCCCGAAGAGTTCGGCAAGTGGTCCAGCGTCTACCGGCAGTTTCGGCGCTGGACGCTGGCCGGCCTCTGGGAGGATATCATGGAGGCGCTGAACCGCAGCGGTGCCGTGCCGGACGCGCTCCAAATGATCGATAGCACGGTGATCCGCGCCCACCATCAGGCAGCAGGCTCAAAAGGGGGCCTCCGCGACAGGGTCTCGGCCGTTCTCGTGGTGGTTTCACGACCAAGATCCACCTCCTCGTCAACGCGCATGGCCTGCCCATGAGAACCGAGATCACGCCGGGTCAAACGTCCGATTACCGCGGCTTCGACCTGGTGATGGCCGACAACCTGCCCGCCCCGAGCGTCTTGCTCGCCGACCGGGGCTATGATGCGGATCACATCCGGACAGCCGTCGAACGTCGCAATGCCCTACCGGTGATCCCCATGCGGAAATCCCGCAAGATGCGGGTTGGTGTGGACCGATCGCTCTATCGGCTGCGCAACCTGGTAGAGCGATGTTTCAACAAGCTGAAGAATGCCCGCCGGGTCGCAACCCGATACGACAAGACCGCAGAGAGCTTCCTGGGCTTCGTCGACATCACGTCGATCCGCCTCTGGCTACGCCATTTGTCAACATGACCTA
>CANMTR010000122.1 GCA_947500825.1 uncultured Paracoccaceae bacterium
CAGGTTGGCGTTCGCAACCCGACCCTACCGAGAAACCCGATGACCGCCTCAGCTACACCACTCGGCGGGACACGACCAAGCGTCTCCGGCAGGTCGAAGAGAGATGGTACCTCATGTCGAAGTAGGACGGCTTCTCGTCCACTTGGCAGCCTGCAGGGTTTTTCATGCTCTTTCGCGACAGTACCTTATCGCTACGGCGCGATCCTTACCGATACATTCGTCATCGTTGTGTCACAAATGGCCGCGATGCCTTCGAGACGCGTCTGCTTCTCGAACCCGCGCTCTGCCTGACCGGGGTGGCCGCAGCCCGGGTCTTCTACGACGAAACCCGGTTCACGCGAACGGATGCGGCTCCGGGCTTCCTGATTGCCACGCTTTTTGGCGAAGGCGGGGTGCAGGGGCTGGACGGCGCTGCTCACCGCCACCGCAAGGCGCAGTTTCTGACGCTCGTCGGGCCCGGACGAACCGGCGCTCTGAGCCGACGAGCCGCCGCCGGGATCGCAGGGCTTGCTGGCCGTGGGCGCATAACACTCCAAGACGCATTGGAAGAGATTTTGACCTACACGGTCTGCGAATGGGCTGGCGTGCCAATGGCGAGCGGCGATCTACCGGGCCGGAGCCGGATGCTGTCGCATCTCTTCGAACACGCGGCGTCGGTCGATCTGCGCCAGCTGCTGGCGCGACGGGCGCGGCGTCGTGCGGAGGAGTGGGCTGGGCAGCAAATTCGAAGGGTCGTGTCCCGCCGAGTGGTGTAGCTGAGGCGGTCATCGGGTTTCTCGGTAGGGTCGGGTTGCGAACGCCAACCTG
>CANMTR010000123.1 GCA_947500825.1 uncultured Paracoccaceae bacterium
CGAACCTCGCGCAGGATCGATCTTGCCAGGAAGAGAGCCGAGCGGCGAGGGTCTATGTGATCATCCGGGATACGACATCTAGCTTCACATCGCGTCCTCCTTTTCGGAGTAACGCCATGGGCAACCTGGGCTGGGGCCGCGTCGTCGCCATAACCGCCGAACGGCCCACGCTCGAGCGAATGAAGGAGGATCTCATGGCCGTCGTCAGCCACGACCTGAAGACGCGGGTGACGGCCATCCGCAGATCCCTCGGTCTCATCGCCAGCGGCGCGGTGGGCAAGTCCGATCCTCGGATCGTGCAGCCGATCACGCTTGCCCAGTACAATGCCGAACGCCACATGCTGCTCGTCAACGGTATCGCAGGAATGCAGCAGCCAAAGACCGAACCGCTGCGCTTCACCATCGGGAGCCACGCGATGCGCCCGTGATCAAGGCAACGTTCCCGTGCGGCGATCAAGGTGGATCCAGAGGGCCTGCGGTAGGTCTTGGCGAACCTCTTTCGAACGCGATCAGGTTCTCGCCTTGGAATCGGTCGTGATCCTGTCTTGTGACCGGCTCGGCGCCTGGTTGCGTCTTTAGGTCTGGGACAATGGGGCCCGGCATTCACGAGGCGTTCCACGACCGGAGCTCCGACACCTTCATCCAGGCCTTGCCCGCCGGAACGCGGCGCGCTGGCGGAACGGGGTCGGGCTGAAGATCTCGAAGGTCTCGGCGAGGATCTCGGTAAGCGGCGGTTCACCCCCATAGCCTCTCTCGAGGCTGTCCGGTCGTTTGCAGTTTAAGCTGCGGCTTTGACAGCG
>CANMTR010000124.1 GCA_947500825.1 uncultured Paracoccaceae bacterium
GGAGTGTCCGATCTTCTGTGTATGACCCCGCCGGTCCATGCTGAGACCGACAGGAGCATGGACCATGACAAAGAAGATCGACGACGACCTGATCGATGAGTTGCTGAAAGGCTGTGAGCGGCCGGAAGACCTGCTTGGCGAGGGCGGGCTGATGCAAGGGCTCAAGCGAGCTTTGATGCAGCGGATGCTGGGAGCGGAGCTGACGGATCACCTGGGCTACGAGCCTGGCGCGGTTCCCCCGCCGGTGCAGCCGAACCGGCGGAACGGCACTGGGCGCAAGACGGTGAAGAGCGGGACCGGTGCCTTCGAGATCGACGTTCCGCGCGATCGCGATTCTAGCTTCGAGCCGCGCCTGATCGGCAAGGGCCAGACCCGGATCGACGGTCTCGATGACAAGATCATCGCGATGTACGCGCGGGGCATGAGCGTGCGGGACATCCGATCCCATCTTGAAGACCTCTACGGGATCGAGGTTTCCCCCGACCTGATCAGCCGCGTCACCGACGCCGTTCTCGACGAGGTGAAGGAATGGCGCTCGCGGGCGCTGGATGCCGTCTACCCCGTGGTGATCTTCGACGCGCTGAGGGTGAAGATCCGCGACAAGGACAGCAGGATCGTCCGCAACAAGGCGGTGTACCTGGCTCTCGGCATCACCTCGGAGGGCACACGAGAGGTGCTCGGCCTGTGGATCGCCGAGACCGAGGGCGCCAAGTTCTGGCTCGGTGTAATGAACGAGCTGCGCAACCGTGGCGTCCAGGACATCCTGATCGCCGTCGTG
>CANMTR010000125.1 GCA_947500825.1 uncultured Paracoccaceae bacterium
CAGCCCGATGCACGGCTGAGAGCGGTCACGACGGAACCGGGCCGGCGGCCAGATACACAGAGTTCCTGATACTCCCCCGGCGGCGCTTCACCAAGACGACCGACAGCGACCATGACGGACCGATCTATCCGTTGATAGCCAGAGACTTCGAGGCTCACGGCCCCGATCAGCTCTGGGTCGGCGACATCAGCTTCGTCGCCATCGGGGCCGGCTTCGTCTATGTCGCGATCATCATGGACGCCTGGTCGCGGCGTGTCGTCGGCTACGCCATCGGACGGCGGATCGACGCGCGCTTGGCCGTCGCCGCCTTTGAGCGCGCCATCACCCTGCGCCGTCCGCTTCCCGGGTGCGTCTTCCACACGGACTGCGGGTCGCAATATGCCTCTGCGAGGCACAGGGCGCTCATCGAGAAACATGGCTTCTTCGGCTCCATGAGCCGGTGCGGCAACCCTTACGACAACCTGCAGGCCGAGAGCTTCATGAAGACGCTCAAGGTCGAGGCCGTTTATCTCAACGAATATGAAACCTACGACGACGTCACAGCCGATCTGCCCGGCTTTATCGAGGACGTCTACAACACTCGACGCCTGCACTCATCGCTGGGCTATCTCAGCCCGGTACAATACGAGGTCAACAACGCCCGCCAGCCGGTCAAAACCGCGGCCTGATCTTGTCCAGCCAGAAGGGCGCACGATCGTGTCCCACTGCATGGTGTAGCTCATGGCAGGCCCGACGGATGTCGGCGTGGCCGAGCTGATCAGTCCGTCT
>CANMTR010000126.1 GCA_947500825.1 uncultured Paracoccaceae bacterium
CCGCTCCGGCAGACGACGGGCTTTGTGGCGAGCCTCCTGAAGCTCGCGGGGCTCGACTGGCCGGTCCCGGACTTTTCGACGCTCTGTCGACGGCAGAGGACCTTGGCCGTTCAACTGCCCTACCGAGGTAGCGGCGGCTCGCTGCACCTGCTCGTGGACAATGAGGCATTGTCCGCCATCGGTCCGAGGACGATGCCGAATGGCATCAAGGTCCGCGGTGAGGGCGAATGGCATGCGCGCAAGCATGGTGGAGCGCGCAGGCGTGTTTGGCGCAAAGTCCACCTTGCCGTGGACGAGGCGACCCTGGAAGTCCGGGCCGTCGAGATCACTGGCAGCGGCATCGGTGATGCGCCCGTGCTGCCCGACCTGCTTGGTCAGGTCCCTGAGAGCGAGCCGATCGCCTCGGTCACCGCGGACGGCGCCTACGACACCCGCGGCTGCCGCGACGCCATCGCGAACCGCGGCGCGGACGCTGTCATCCCGCCCCGGCGAAATGCCAAGCTTTGGAAGAGGGACAGCCCTGGCGCAGGAGCGCGGACCGAAGCACTGCGGGCTATCGAGCGGCTCGGCCGCACGATCTGGCGACGGTGGAGCGGCTATCACCGCCGCAGCCGCGCAGAGACGAAGATGAACTGCATGAAGCTGCTCGGCCAGAAGCTCATGGCCCGAGACTTCGACCGCCAGACCGCCGAACTCCAGGTCCGCATCGCCATCCT
>CANMTR010000127.1 GCA_947500825.1 uncultured Paracoccaceae bacterium
TGGCCTGCCCCTATCGGGTGGTCCAGTTTCGATCTTAGTGCATGACGGGCCTCGGTGCCATCGTCGTTGCATGGGGCGGCGATGAACCACCGCCGTGTGAAGGCAAGTGGACGGCTTCCGGAGCCGGGGGTCGATAGCCCAGCGACGAATGAGGCCGCACGGTATTGTAGTGGACCCGCCACGCCTCGATCACCACGCGGGCCTCGGCCAGTGAGTAGAAGATCTCCCCGTTCAGCAGTTCGTCCCGGAGCTTCGAGTTGAAGCTCTCGCAGTAGCCGTTCTCCCACGGGCTGCCCGGTTCGATGAACGCCGTCTTCGCGCCCACCGCGTCGATCCAGCCCCGTACGGCCTTGGCGATGAATTCTGGCCCGTTGTCTGAGCGAACGTGGCCGGGCACGCCGCGCAGGATGAAGAGGTCCGTCAGAACATCGATGACCGCGGTCGAGTTCAGCTTCCGGTCGATCCTGATCGCCAGGCACTCCCGGGTGAACTCATCGACGATATTGAGCATGCGGAACTTCCTCCCGTCATGGGTCCGGCTCTCGACGAAATCGTAGGACCAGACGTGGTTTGGGCGCTCGGGGCGTAGACGGATGCATGATCGGTCACCCAGCCAGAGCCGGCCCTTCTTCGGTTGTCTCGAGGGCACTTTCAGCCCCTCCCGTCGCCATATCCGCTCGACCCGCTTCACGTTCACGGTCCAGCCGGCATC
>CANMTR010000128.1 GCA_947500825.1 uncultured Paracoccaceae bacterium
CCGGAAAACTCACATACGAAATCCCTACGCACAGAGCCGCTCGACGAAAACGTCGTCGCGCCGCCGGCGTATGCGCCTGCGAAATCTCCGCGGACGCATCTCCTTCGAAGGAGTACAAGCGCGGCGTGAACGAGCCGCAACAGGACGACCGCAGCGCGCGGAATTGAATGCTCGTGCCGGCGCATAAAGACGCGCGCCCGGCAGTGGCAACGGGACATGGGGCTCCCCACGGCCAAGGTAATGAGGTCGGCTCAGGCGTTGATCGCGTCGTCGCGTATGGGGGCAGGGTGGATGTGCAATCTATATTCGTGGTCAAAGGGTTAGGCCGCGATTCGCGAGATCGCCAGCGTGTAGACCGACCGCACGGGCGACCACGCGGCGCAGCCGGCGATCTTCCCGGATCAGTCGGCGTCTGTCATCCGCACGGACAACGATGGCCGGGAACTCGTGATGATGCGGTGGGGCAAGCCCTCGCCGAAGTTCGCCCTAAAGGCTCGCAAGACCAATTCCGGTGTCACGAACATCTCGGTCTGGCGGGCGTCTTCTCGAGCCCGCTTGCTCATCGGCATCTTGAGCCAAGCATAGAAGCCGCTCGGCTGGATGCGTAGGTACCGGCGCATTGACCGGCCTTGATGGTGTAACCGCCCCCCGACGGCATCGATGTGCCACGGTGGGTCTGTATGGATCCACGGAGGGGAGCGG
>CANMTR010000129.1 GCA_947500825.1 uncultured Paracoccaceae bacterium
CTCGGCTATTCGACGGTTCACATGAACCGGGTCGTCCAGAAGCTTCGGGCCTACCAGCTCCTGGAATGGTCCCGCGGGCGGGTTCGTCTGCCGGATCCCGACGGACTGGCGGCTCTTGCCGGGTTCGACCCGGAGTACCTCGAACTCACGCCGACCCACCGATGATGAGTGTACGGGCATTCTGGACGGATGAGCGGACTGGTCGCACGTCTGGACGAAGTGGCGGCGATCGCCAAAGTCGGCTCGGCTTCGGTGGACGATGTCATGGGGCAGGCGATGAAGGCCTCGTCGAAGGCCGCGGGCGCGGTGGTCGACGAGGTAGCGGTGACGCCGAAATACCTCACCGGCTTCTCGGCCAAGCGCGAGCTGCCGATCGTTTGGAAGATTGTCCGCGGCTCGTTGTTCAACAAGCTGGTGATCCTCCTGCCGGTCGCGTTCCTCCTGGCGGCCTTCGCGCCTTGGGCAATCTCGCCACTCCTGACGCTCGGCGGTCTTTACCTCTGCTTCGAGGGGGCGGAGAAGGTCTGGCACGCCCTCAATCTGTACGACCACCTCAGTGGAAACAGCTCGCGAGTATGATCGGCTGAAACAGACCTTCGTGCGAGACGCAGCGAAAGTCGGTTCCGTCCCGCGTTGCAGCCTTCCCGGCAAGGCGCAGCGAATGACCCCTCCGGGATAATGGCGCCTGATCGGCCGGTCCT
>CANMTR010000130.1 GCA_947500825.1 uncultured Paracoccaceae bacterium
GCCGAAGCGATCGCGGAGGCAGCAAGTCGGCCGACCATGCGGTTTGTCGATGTGAAGACGCCCGAGCAGCAGGGCCTGGGAATGATCTTCAGGCTGCGGGACCTCCTGATCGGTCAGCGCACGCAGATTGTTAACGCCCTGCGCGGGCATCTGGCCGAGTTCGGTCTCGTGGCCCCCAAGGGACGCGAGAACGTCGAGCGGTTACGGGCTGTGCTGGGTGAAGACAGGGGGAGTGCGACCGATATCCCGGCATCGGTTAGGCGTATGGCCAAGATCTACTTCGAGCAGATCGACGCTCTTTCCGGGCGGATTACCGGGATCGCCGCGCAGGTCCGGATCGCCAGCCAGAGCTCGCCCGTCTCGCGCCGTCTTCAGAAGATGCCGGGGATTGGTCCCATCACGGCCATGGCGGTGGCAGCCTTCGCTCCGCCGATGGACAGTTTCAGCCGAGGACGGGATTTCTCCGCATGGCTGGGGCTCGTGCCACGCCAGCATTCGAGCGGCGGCAAACAAAAACTCGGGCGGACGAGTAAGTCGGGGCAGAGAGACATCCGCCGTCTGCTGATCATCGGCGCCATGGCAGTCATCTCCGGCGCAAAGGCGCGTCCACCGGCGGAGGGCTCTTGGCTGTCCCGGATCCTGGCGCGCAAGCCCAGGATGCTGGCGGCGATCGCATTGGCGAACAAGATGGGCCGTATGG
>CANMTR010000131.1 GCA_947500825.1 uncultured Paracoccaceae bacterium
GGCGGATACAACGACCTCTACCGCGGCAATCGTGACCCCGGTCCGGTGAGCAGCGCGCTGTGCTGGAGCCATGCCCGCCGAAAGTTCTTCGAACTTGCCGACATCAAGGAGAAGGCTCGCAGACGGAAGCCAGCTCACGACATCTCGCCGTCCACCGCCCCCTCGAACCGGTGGCGGGGTCAGTGGACCCCTGGAGGCGGTGAGCCGGATCGATGCCATCTTCGAGGTGGAGCGTAGCCTCAATGGCCTCGATGCAGCGACACGTCTCGAAGCCCGGCAGCGCCTGGTGCGGCCACTGGTCGACGAGCTTCACGACTGGATGCGCGCCGAGCGGGGCACGATGTCGAGGCACAACCCCGTCGCCAAGGCGATTGCCTACATGTTCAAAACGGACCGCTGGGAGGCTTTCACCCGCTTTCTCGACAACGGCCGGATCTGCCTGACGAACAACGCCGCCGAACGCGCCCTGCGCGGCGTGGCCCTCGGTCGGAAGTCATGGCTCTTCGCCGGTTCCGAGCGCGGCGGCGACCGCGCCGCCTTCATGTATTCTCTGATCGTCACCGCCAAGCTGAACGACATCGATCCCCAGGCATGGCTGGCGGATGTCCTCGGCCGGCAGCCCGACATGACCGCCTCGCAGGTGCCGGATCTGCTGCCGTGGAACTGGCGAGCCACAGAGCGTCGCCAAGCCGCCT
>CANMTR010000132.1 GCA_947500825.1 uncultured Paracoccaceae bacterium
AAGCTGGTCTCCATCGCAGATACCAGCTTGAATCACGCCTCCCGCCTGACGTGAATCCCTTTTGTCAACACGGCCTAATTTCTGGAAATCCATCCAGGCGCAGCGAGTTGACATGTATGTCGTGTATAATCGCCTCGGCAACTGCCGCGCCGATATCGCTTGAGGTAATATCAAGTTCAGAAAAAAGTAGCACAATTTACAACCAGAAGAGGAACATCACAGATTACATGCACTCACGTAGAGCGCTGAATAAATTCATATTGGCTCTGAGCCGAGATTCAAAGCCATTCGCGCAAATAGCCGATCAGGGGTTGGACATCGGGGAACCCTTGTTCCACCTACTCGATGCGGGTGCTGCCCGGCCCAGTCCCGATATCGTTGCACCAGGTTGGCGTCCGGCACCGCCGCACGGGAGGACTGGGCCATCTGCAACCTGTACGCCATGACGAAGGGCCAGGCCGAGATCCGCGAGATCGTCGGGGCCATGACGGACCGGACCGGCAACCTGGCGCCCCTGCCCGCCATCTTTCCCGACCAAGCCGCCCCGGTCGTGCGCCAGGGCGCCGACGGTCGTGAGCTGGCGATGATGCGATGGGGCATGCCCTCACCCGCCTTCGCCCTGAAGGGCCGCAAGACCGATCCCGGCGTCACCAACGTCCGCAACCTGGGCTCCGCGCACTGGCG
>CANMTR010000133.1 GCA_947500825.1 uncultured Paracoccaceae bacterium
GGTCGTTTCTTGAAGAGGTCCGGCCTTTGTCGCTGCCAGTCCTTGAGGGCGTCGATGGGCGTTCGAGCCTTGAGCACTGATTGCGGGAGCTGGCCGTTGTAGAGGCGGACGTAGCGCAGGATCGTCTGTTCGAGATCCTCGCCACTGTGGAAGTGATGGCTCTGGAGGACGTCCTCGATCCGGCCGTTGAAGCGCTCGACCATGCCGTTGGTTTGTGGGCGCATCGGCGGGGCCAGGCGGTGCTCGATGTCGAGATCGGCGCAGAGCCGGTCGAACTCGTGGTTGCCGGTGGCGGCACGGCGGCGGAGGCCGAAGAGCCGGTCGGTGAATTCCTTGCCGTTGTCGGTGAGAACCCGGGCGATTTTCATCGGAGCCGTCCGTTCGAGGTCGCGCAGAAACCGGCGCGCGTTGGCCGCCGTCCTCGCGGGGTAGATGCGCACGAAGACCCAGCGGGTAGCCCGGTCGATCGCGACGAAAAGGTAACGCCGCTTCTCCTCGCCAGCCATCTGCGGAAGGTACTTCACGTCGATATGGAGGTAGCCCGGCTCGTAGGCCTTGAACGGCTTGTGCGCAGGCCGTGGCGCTGCGGGCCTCAACGCCCGCAGGCTGCCCACGCCATGCCGACGCAGGCAGCGGTCCAGCCCGGAGCGTGAGACGTTCGGGTTCAGGAACTCC
>CANMTR010000134.1 GCA_947500825.1 uncultured Paracoccaceae bacterium
TACTCCCTCGCCGAAGCCCGCGTGGTGATCGAGGCATGGCGTGGCCACTACAATACCGCGCGGCCACACTCGTCGCTAGGCTATCGGCCACCAGCGCCGGAGGCCGTTCATTGGGCACCGTTTCGAGCTCCGGGATCAGCCCCGCCCAAGGCATCTACCTTGGCCCCGAGACCAGTCATGCACTAAGACTGAAACCGGACCACACGATAGGGGCAGGCCACGTGAGGTCCTCGTAGAAGACATAGAGGGCACGAAGGCGTTCCCGGTCGTCGAGAAAGGTCTGCAGGACCCGGTCGAAGGTATATCCCACGACCACGAAAAAGCCGCCCGCTAGGAAGAACAGAACCAGGATCGTGGCGGCTTAGCTTAAACATCGGGGCAGCCTGGCGTCGAACTAGTCGCGCACCAACCACGCAGTCGCGATCATGAAGCTGATCACGGCCATCGGCATCAAACGGGATATCCGATCTTCACGGCTCCGATCCCAAGAATCACCGCGATGATCCAAGAACGGCGCTGGATGAGGGTGTCCAAGTCATGGCGCGTATGGTCCCGAACGGTGGTCGTCGCGGTTCGCACCGCGGGGGCGGCCGGGTCGTGTCCCGCCGAGTGGTGTAGCTGAGGCGGTCATCGGGTTTCTCGGTAGGGTCGGGTTGCGAACACCAACC
>CANMTR010000135.1 GCA_947500825.1 uncultured Paracoccaceae bacterium
AGGGCGGCCGCTGACGTGGCCGACCGCGCGTTCGCCCTGGTCGACGGCAACAGCTTCTACTGCTCCTGCGAAGAAGTCTTCGACCCAACCCTGGCCGGTCGTCCCGTCATCGTCCTGTCGAACAACGACGGATGCGCGGTCGCGCGCAACCGCCTCGCAAAACGCTGGATCGGGATGGGGGACCCCTACTTCAAGATCCGCGATCTTTGCGAAACCAAAAATATTGCAGTCTTCTCAAGCAATTATGCGCTCTATGTAGTTACGTGGAATAGGACGTTCATGCTGGGAATGTGATAGTGTCCTCGCCGTGGCTTGGGAGGCCGCGCGCGGAGCCTTTGGCGTAGCGCAGCGCGCGGCCGGGCGCGCCGTTGGCTATGCACCGCCGATCTCGATGAGGCAGCTTACCGGAGACGACCGAAGCGGCTACGCTCGATTGGAGCGGTTCGAGGATGTAAACGATGGGGAATGATCTTCCCCCGGGGGCGCGATTACGATGCGTCGGCAACCAGCCGACGGCGCAGGAGTGGCTTCGCCTCCTCGCGAATCTCGGACGTGCCGAGCGGACCATCGATGCCTACGGGCGCGGTCTTGAGGTCGTGTCCCGCCGAGTGGTGTAGCTGAGGCGGTCATCGGGTTTCTCGGTAGGGTCGGGTTGCGAACGCCAACC
>CANMTR010000136.1 GCA_947500825.1 uncultured Paracoccaceae bacterium
GCAGCATCCCGCCCCGCACCTTGCCCGCGCCGGAGCGGCCGCCGGTGGAGAACTGCACGATCATGCCGGGGCAGTGCTCCTCCAGCCCCTCCTTCAGGGCGGCGAAGCGGTCGGGGTCGGAGGAGGGGCTCTCGTCGTCGTTGCGGACATGGGCGTGGCAGATCGTGGCGCCGGCCTCGAAGGCGGCCTGAGCGCTCTCGACCTGCTCGGCCACGGTGATCGGGACGGCGGGGTTGTCGGCCTTGGTGGGCAGCGAGCCGGTGATGGCGACGCAGATGATGGCGGGATCAGACATCGAGGAACACCGTCTCGCTTTCTCCCTGGAGGTGAATGTCGTGGCGGTAGAGGCCATCCCCGTCGGGCCGCGCGACCAGGGTATCGCGGCGGTGGGGCGGGTCGATCATCGACAGGAGCGGATCGGCGGCATTGTCCTCGTCCTGGAAATAGACGCGGGTATGCAGGCCGATATTGATCCCCCGCGCCACCAGCCACAACGACAGGTGCGGCGCCTGGGGGTGGCCGTGGCGCCCCGGGACGCGCCCGGGCTTGATCGTCTCGATGCGGAAGGTCCCGGTCTCGAGGTCGGTCGCGACCCGGCCGAAGCCCGTGAAGCCCGCCGCGACCTCTCCCGCGCGGGGATCGTCCGGGTGGGGGTGGCGGCCCTC
>CANMTR010000137.1 GCA_947500825.1 uncultured Paracoccaceae bacterium
TGGCGGCCCACGGGGGAGGCGTTCTTCGGCCGCCTGAAGAAGGGCGAACTGCTGGGCATCCTCGCCAACGACCTCAAGCAGCCCGAGGAGGCCGTGCGCCTCGGGTCGGGCAAGAAGGGCGATATCGTGGCCTACCTCGAGAAGCTCTTCGCCGCGCCCTTCGCCACGCTCACGGCGGAGCAACGCGAGGCGGTGGAGACGTGGTGCCCGCCGGGCATGGAGATCCCCGCCCCGAAAGCCCCGTCCGCCGCCAGAGCGGAGGCGTGGGAGGACGAGGTTCCGTTCGAGGACGCGGAGGATGACGAGGACATCGACCTCGCCGACCCGGCCGAAACCGAGGCCGAGCCCGAAACCGAAGCCGAAGCCGGGGCCGCCGCCTGACGTCACCGGCCCGGTCCAGGGGCGCCGTCTCTCTCCGAAAGGGGAAAGGCGGCGCCTTTTCGTGTGCAGTTCATCTCCACGGAAAGGATACCCGATGAAGCGCAAGGCCCTCGCCCCCCTTCTCGACCAGCTCAGCCACCACATCGCCGCCGGACCCCTCGACACGAAGACCGTCTCGGCCCGGCTGACGGCGGCCGCGGGCGGCAGCGACGCGCAAGGCGCGTGGTCGTGGCGCCGGGCCTACGACGTGGTGCAGGCGGCCGCGATCCT
>CANMTR010000138.1 GCA_947500825.1 uncultured Paracoccaceae bacterium
GCCGAGAAGCGGTAGATCACGCCAGGCGGTGCGGTGCCGGCCCAGGGTCTCTGATCCGAGACATAGGCCCAGACCCGGCCCTGCTTGACCCCCTTGCCCAGACCGCGGTCGCGGCGGGATCGATCCAAGACGCGGATCGGTGTGTCGTCCGCATGGAGGATCGGCGCGGCCATGACCTCGGCCTCGATCCTGTCGATGATCGGCGTGAGCGCCTTCATGGCCCGGCCGCACCAGTCCAGTAGCGTGCTGTCGGGCACGTCCGCGCCCATGCGCGCGTAGATCTCGTTCAAGCGATAAAGCGGGACGTGGTCATCGAACTTCGAGACCAGAACATGCGCGAGCAGTCCCGGCCCCGCCATGCTGCCCGGGATCGGCCGGCTCGGCGCCTCGGGCTGCACCATCCGCTCGCAGCGGCGGCAGGACTTCTTCACCCGCGCGATCTGGATGACCTTCATCTGCGCGGCGACCATGTCGAGAAGCTCGCTCACATCCTCGCCGACCACGCGGAGGTCGCCCCCGCAATCCGGGCAACACGTGCCGGGGTCCAGTTCGCGGCGCTCCCGCGGGGTCTCGTCGGAGACCCGCGGCCTCCGGCGGGGCTTCACCTCGGGGGTGCCGGCATCGGCGGCGGGAGGTTCGGCATC
>CANMTR010000139.1 GCA_947500825.1 uncultured Paracoccaceae bacterium
TGAACTGGCCCCCGTTTCGACCGGACACTCAGGCGTAACCATGGAGGCTTAGGCATATGCCTAAGCACGTGCTTATGTCTGAGATTGAGATCATCACCGATGGCGGCCGTCGTCGCCGCTGGCCTGCTGCCGAGAAGCTGCGGATCGTCGAGGAGACCCTGGAGGACGGCGCCAGCATCTCGGTCGTCGCTCGCCGGAATGGGGTGGCGCCGAACCTTCTGTATCGTTGGCGCCGCCTGATGCTGGATGGGGGAGCCGTAGCCGTGTCCGAAGATGACGATGTGACCAGCAATCGAGCCGTTCGCCAGATGGAGGAGCGCATCCGCGAGTTGGAGCGACAGCTCGGGCGCAAGACGCTCGAGGTCGAGATCCTCAAGGAGGCCCTGGACAAGGCGCGCTCAAAAAAACGGACGTGGCTCGCGCAGTCGCTGCCGAAGGGCGCTTCCCGGTGAAGGTCGTGGCCGAGACCCTGGGCGTCTCTCGATCCAACCTCCATGCCCGGCTGAGCGGGAGCGCAAAGCCGCGTCGGCGCTACCACAAAGCGCAAGACGCGGCGGTTCTGCCGCTGATCATCGCGCTGGTGGCGGCGCGCCCCACCTACGGCTACCGGCGCATCACGGCGCTCC
>CANMTR010000140.1 GCA_947500825.1 uncultured Paracoccaceae bacterium
TCCGGCGCGCCGAGGTCGTTCACTTCCTCGGGCCACCAGGCACCGGGAAAAGCCACCTCGCCACCGCCCTCGGTGTTGCCGCGGTGAAGGCCGGCCGCCAAGTTTACCGCGCCTCGCTAACGGAGCTGATCGACGCCCTCGCCAAGGCCGAACGTCACGGTCAGCTGGCCGAGAAGATCCGTTTTTACGCCCGGGCCTCGCTGCTGATCGTCGACGAGATCGGTTACCTGCCCATTAGCCAGGGCGGCGCGAACCTGTTCTTCCAGTTGGTGAACGCCCGCTACGAAAAGGGCGCCATGATCTTGACCTCAAACCGCGGCTTCGCCGAATGGGGAGAGGTCTTCGGCGACCCGGTCGTCGCCACCGCGCTCCTCGACCGGCTTCTGCATCACGCCGTCGTCGTCCAGATCGAAGGGGCCAGCTACCGGCTACGCGGCCACGCTGACCTCATCCCCGAACACGTCCGCGCCAACGCTCCCATCGCACCGCCACCGCCGCCGAAACGTCGCGGCCGACCGCCCAAGAACGGAACCGCCAATCCCTAAACTCGGCTGATTACCGAACCCGCCAGAGTGGGGAATTTTACTTCGGCACTTTTGGGGAAAGTTCAGTCGGCGTTGACA
>CANMTR010000141.1 GCA_947500825.1 uncultured Paracoccaceae bacterium
ATGCCTCATTGTCCACCGGCAGATGCAGTGCCCCCTTCGATCCCCGGTAGGGCAGCCTGACAGCCAGGGTTCGATGACCCCGGCACAGCGTACTGTAGTCGGGTACGGTCCAGTCCAGCCCCGCCAACCGCAACAGGCACGCGACGGTGAGGCTTGCCAAACGGTCGTCTGCCGGAGGGGCAGCCCGAACAGGACCTTGATCGTCAGGCACGCTTGGATCGCCTCGTCGCTGGAGGTCTGCTGGCCGCCCTGCTTGCTGGTCGGTGTCGCGTCCCACGTCTTCCTCGGGTCGAACCAGACCGTCAGTGAGCCACGCTCACGCAGCGCGGCGTTGCAGGCGGCCCAGTTCAAGATGCGGTATCGGGTCGGGAAAGGTCGGGTCATGCGGACCGGCTATTCCGCTGACCACCCGATGTGAATACCGGTACGGGGCCGTGCAACATGTATAACCGCCTCGTGCATCAGAGGGTTTTTCTGAGCTTTCTGACGCGTCATCGGGCGCTGACATGTATTCGGTCTCTCGATGCGGCCGTCTCTGCCGCAGGCCCGTATGGTGGTCGAGGTGAGACATCGAACGCGATCCGTCCGAGAGAGATGTCGAACGGTCCAGATCAAAGCCG
>CANMTR010000142.1 GCA_947500825.1 uncultured Paracoccaceae bacterium
TTCTTTGTCATGGTCCATGCTCCTGTCGGTCTCAGCATGGACCGGCGGGGTCATACACAGAAGATCGGACACTCCCGCCGCCGGCGACGTGGATTGAGATCGTGCAGCTTCATCAGGCGCCTGACCTTCTTGCTGTTCACGACCCAGCCGCGATGGCGTAACTCCGCTCCAACCCGTCGGTAGCCGTAGCATTCCCACGCATCGGTGACCTCGCGCATCTCGATGACAAGCGCTGCGTCAGCCTCCGCTGCCGTCGGCGTGGCGTAGTAGCTCGACCGTGCGACACCCATCAACTCGCACCCCCTTTTGACGGAGACGCCGCGGGGCCAGCGATCACGGATGTAGGCGCGCTTGTCGGCGAGGGTCCGCAGAAGACCCCCTTTTTGACGAAGGAAAGCTCCAGCGCTTGCTGTCCGACAAGTCGTTCCAGAGATGCGATCCGCGCCTCGTAGCACACCAGCAGATCGGCGGCCGCGACCTCGTCGTCGAACTCCCCGGCCTCAGCCTTGGCAATCCATATCCGGATCAGATTGCGGCAGAGGTCGTGTCCCGCCGAGTGGTGTAGCTGAGGCGGTCATCGGGTTTCTCGGTAGGGTCGGGTTGCGAACACCAACC
>CANMTR010000143.1 GCA_947500825.1 uncultured Paracoccaceae bacterium
GACGGACTGATCAGCTCGGCCACGCCGACATCCGTCGGGCCTGCCATGAGCTACACCATGCAGTGGGACACGATCGCAACAACTCGTCGATGCGGTTGATCTTGTGGTCGTGGATACGGCGGAAAATATCCGCGAGGTAGACCTCGGGATCGTGTCCGCTGAGCTTTGCGCTCTCGATGGTGGTCATGGCGTGGGCGAGGGTTTCGCCACCGGCATCTGCGCCGGCGAAGAGCCAGTTCTTCCGTCCGATGACCACCGGCTTGATGGCGCGTTCGGCTGCGTTGTTGTCGATGGCGACCCGTCCATCCTCGAGGAAGAGCGTGAAGGAGGGCCAGCGCTTGAGCGCGTAGCGGAACGCCTTGGCGAGATCGCTCTTGCCCGAGACACGCCCGAGTTGCGCGTCCATCCATGCCCCGAGAGCTTCCACGTTCGGTTTGCTGCCCTCCTGCCGAACCTCGCGCCGTTCCTCGGCGGGACGACCGGCGATCTCGCGCTCGATGTCGTAGAGCGCGCCGATCCGGCCCAGGGCCTCTTTGGCAATCCCGGAGTTCGTGCTGGTCCAGATGTCGTGGAAGTCGCGGCGCAGATGGGCCCAGCACGCCGCCTCGCGGACGC
>CANMTR010000144.1 GCA_947500825.1 uncultured Paracoccaceae bacterium
CCGAGAGGCCGGCCGCGTCCATCAGCGCGGCGGCGTCGGCGGCATAGGTCGCCATGTCTGCGGGGCCGGTCTGCGACAGCCCGTGGCCGCGCTTGTCCATCCGCAGGAGGGGCGTATCGCGGGGCAGGCGAAGGGTCACCGCGTCCCAGATCCGCAAATCCGTGCCCAGCGAGTTGAGAAAGACCACCGGCCGCCCGTTCCCGGGGCGGTGGGCGTGGTGCAGGACGGTGCCGTCGATGCGGGCGAAGTCGGGCATGTCAGCCCCCCAGCCCGAGGATCGCGCGCGCCTGCGCCGGCGTGGCGACGCTTCGCCCGGCCTCGGCCACGATCCCGGCCGCCCGCTCCACCAGCGCCGCGTTCGAGGGCGCAAGCGTCTCGCGGTCCATGCGGATATTGTCCTCGAGCCCCGTGCGCAGGTGGCCGCCGGCCTCCGCCGCCCACCTGTTCAGCTCCACCTGGTGGCGCCCGATCCCGGCGGCGCACCAGGCCACGTCCGGGCCGAACAGCTCGCGCACCGTCTCCACGTAGAAGTCGAAGACGCGCCGCCGGGCGGGCATGGCGTTCCGCACCCCCATGACGAACTGGACGTAGGGCGTGTC
>CANMTR010000145.1 GCA_947500825.1 uncultured Paracoccaceae bacterium
CAGGTTGGTGTTCGCAACCCGACCCTACCGAGAAACCCGATGACCGCCTCAGCTACACCACTCGGCGGGACACGACCTCCTGCGACCGTACAAAATGCCTGCTCTCCACCCGCCTTGTCGAAGTGGCGCGTGTTAGCTTGGGTGCTTGGCTGAATGTCCGCTTCTCGGTGTATCCGTCTTACCCTTGCGCAGGCAGCGAACTTCCGCTTCCCGCCCTTCCCAAGACCTTGGGGCTCGACGCAGCGGTTACCTGGAGAGCCCCTGGTCTCTCGCGCCTTTCGCACGAATGACTGGTCCGGTGGCGAAGGCCGATGACCTCCTGCCTTGTCGCCGGGCAAGGGTGCCTACCTGAAACACGTCAGGACACGACAACGAGGCGGCGTCCGACACCGCCGCACGGGAGGACTGAGCCATCTGCAACCTGTATGCCATGACCAAGGGCCAGGCCGCGATCCGCGAGATCGTCGGGGCCACGACGGACCGGACCGGCAATCTGGCGCCCCTGCCCGCCATCTTTCCCGACCAGTCCGCCCCGGTCGTGCGCCAGGCCTCGGACGGTCGTGAGCTGGCGATG
>CANMTR010000146.1 GCA_947500825.1 uncultured Paracoccaceae bacterium
TTGGAGATCGCCAGATTGCGGGCCGCCCTCGCGGCGTCCGAGGCGCGCGTCGAGACCGTCGAATGCGAGTTGGCACAGGCTCGGGCGGCCGTCTCGACCTCCGAGGTGATGATCAAGCATCTCAGGCTCGAGATCGCCAGGCTGCGCCGGGAGCAATACGGCCACAGCTCGGAGCGCCGCGCCCGCCTGCTCGATCAGATGGAGCTACAGCTCGAAGAACTCGAAGCCGCCGCCACAGAGGACGAGGTCGCCGCCGAGAAGGCGACGAAGACAACCTCGGTCGCCGGCTTCGACCGTCGCCGCCCGGCCCGCAAGCCCTTCCCGGAACACCTGCCACGGGAGCGGGTGGTGATCGAAGCTCCCTCGGCCTGCTCCTGCTGCGGCTCCGACCGCATCGTGAACATGGGGGAGGACGTGACCGAGACGCTGGAGGTGATCCCCCGGCAGTGGAAGGTGGTCCAGACCGTCCGCGAGAAGTTCACCTGCCGCCACTGCGAGAAGATCAGCCAACCGCCGGCCCCGTTCCATGCAACCCCAAGAGGGTGGGCTGGACCGAACCTGCTGGC
>CANMTR010000147.1 GCA_947500825.1 uncultured Paracoccaceae bacterium
CCGGCATCACGCAGCATGGCAGCGACCCGGCGATAGCCGTAGCGTCCGTATTGGCTGGCGAGCTCAACGATATCCGCGGTCAGCGCGTCTTCGTCGGGGCGGCCCCGCGGCATCTTCCGCTGTGTCGAACGATGCTGTCCGAGTGCGCGGCAAGCGAAGCGCTCCGAGACGGAGAACTTTACCCGCACATGCTCAATGCATCGGCGGCGACGGGCGGGGCTCAGAAGTTTCCCGAGGCGGCCTCCCTCAGGATCAGTTTCTCAAGCGTGAGATCAGAGACTGCCTTCCGCAGCCGCTCGTTCTCTTTCTCAAGCTCCTTGAGGCGCTTCACCTGGTCGGTCTTCAACCCACCGAACTCCTTGCGCCAGCGGTAATAGGTGAACTGCGTTACCTCAATCGACCGCACCGCCTCGGCCACCGGCCGGCCCTGCGATACCAGCACGTCGACTTGCCGAAGCTTCGCGACGATCTCCTCCGGCTTGTGTCTCTTCTGTCCCATTCGTTCGTCCTCCATCTGGCTCGAAAGCCTACTTCAGGGAGGACCACTTTTCAGGGGGCAGACCA
>CANMTR010000148.1 GCA_947500825.1 uncultured Paracoccaceae bacterium
GTGAACGTGAAGCGCGTCGAGCGGATCTGGCGACGGGAGGGGCTGAAAGTGCCGCAGAAGCAACCGAAGAAGGGCCGGCTCTGGTTGGGTGACGGGTCCTGCATCCGTCTTCGCCCTGAGTGCGCAAACCACGTCTGGTCCTACGACTTCGTCGAGAGCCGGACACATGACGGGAGGAAGTTCAGGATGCTCAACGTCATCGACGAGTTCACCCGGGAATGCCTGGCGATCAGGATCGACCAAAAGCTGAACTCAACCGCCGTGATCGACACCTTGACCGACCTGTTCATCCTTCGGGGCGTGCCCGGTCACCTCCGATCAGACAACGGGCCGGAGTTCATCGCCAAGGCGGTGCGGAGCTGGATCGACGCGGTGGGGGCGAAAACGGCGTTCATCGAGCCCGGCAGTCCTTGGGAGAACGGCTACTGCGAAAGCTTCAACTCGAAGCTTCGTGACGAGCTGTTGAACGGGGAGATGTTCTACTCCCTCGCCGAAGCCCGCGTGGTGATCGAGGCATGGCGTGGCCACTACAATACCGCGCGGCCACACTCGTCGCT
>CANMTR010000149.1 GCA_947500825.1 uncultured Paracoccaceae bacterium
ACTCGACCCAGAACGTCTCCGCCTCGGACGAGCCGATGCTGAGCCCGTTCGCCATCGGTCTCGAACGCATGGCGACGCGATGGCTCACTCTCCCGGCGGCCGTCGGTGTTGACCGCTACAGCTATTATTGCGGCCACCGAGACGATCCTGCCGCCCTGACGCACCTTCAGATAGGTAGCGTCGAGCCAGGGATAGGGCCAGTCGCCGGTGAGCGGCCGGTCCAGGAAGTCACGCACCCGCTCGTCGATATCCTTGCAGAGCTTCGACACCGTGCTCTTCGAGATGCCGCTCAGCCCCATCGCCTGCACCAGCTCGTCCACCCGCCGGGTCGAGACGCCGCCGATCCGGGCTTCCTGGATCACCGCCACCAAGGCCTTCTCCGAGGTCCTGCGCGGTTCGAGAAAGCCGGGGAAGTAGGAGCCCTGCCGCAGCTTCGGCACGCGCAGGTTCAGAGCGCCCAGCCGAGTCTTCAACTCGCGGTCTCGGTAGCCGTTGCGCCAGGTCTGCCGCCCGTCACCGCGTTCGTAGCGGCCAGCGCCGATCAGCCC
>CANMTR010000150.1 GCA_947500825.1 uncultured Paracoccaceae bacterium
TGGCGGACCTTTAGGTAGGTGGCGTCGATCCACAGATAGGGCCATTCGCCCTCGATCGGCCGGGTCAGGAAGGCATCCACCCGCTCGTCGATCTCCTCGCACAATCGGCTTACCTGGCTCTTGGAGATGCCGGTCCCGCCCATGGCTTGAACGAGATCGTCCATAGCTCTGGTCGAGACGCCATGCACATAAGCTTCCTGGATCACAGCCGTCAGCGCTTTCTCGGTGGCCCTGCGGGGCTCCAGGAACGAGGGAAAGTAGCTGCCCGTGCGTAGCTTGGGAATGCGGAGCTCGACGTTGCCCGCCCGGGTCTGCCAGTCCCGATCCCGGTAGCCGTTGCGCTGCGACAGGCGCTCAGGGCTCTTCTCGCCATAGGCGGCGCCGGTCTGGCCGCCAACCTCGAGCTCCATCAGACGCTCAGCAGCAAAGCCGATCATCTCTCGAAGCAGATCAGCATCACCGCTCTTCTCTACCAGCTCTCTCAGGTCCATCATGGGTTTGGTCATCGGGGTCGTCCCTCGGTTCAGGTTGGTGTTCGCAACCCGA
>CANMTR010000151.1 GCA_947500825.1 uncultured Paracoccaceae bacterium
TGGCGGACCTTTAGGTAGGTGGCGTCGATCCACAGATAGGGCCATTCGCCCTCGATCGGCCGGGTCAGGAAGGCATCGACCCGCTCGTCGATCTCCTCGCACAATCGGCTGACCTGGCTCTTGGAGATGCCGGTCCCGCCCATGGCCTGCACCAGGTCGTCCATGGCCCGCGTCGAGACGCCATGCACATAGGCTTCCTGGATCACAGCCGTCAGCGCCTTCTCGGTGGCCCGGCGGGGCTCCAGGAACGAGGGAAAGTAGCTGCCTGTGCGTAGCTTGGGAATGCGGAGCTCGACGTTCCCCGCCCGGGTCTGCCAGTCCCGATCCCGGTAGCCGTTGCGCTGCGCCAGGCGCTCAGGGCTCTTCTCGCCATAGGCGGCGCCGGTCCGGCCGCCGACCTCGAGATCCATCAGGCGCTCGGCGGCGAAGCCGATCATCTCGCGCAGCAGATCCGCATCGCCGCTCTTCTCTACCAGCTCTCTCAGGTCCATCATGGGTTTGGTCATCGGGGTCGTCCCTCGGTTCAGGTTGG
>CANMTR010000152.1 GCA_947500825.1 uncultured Paracoccaceae bacterium
ATTGTTATCGATCCCGATGCGGCCGTCCTCGAGGAACAGTTCGAATGACGGCCAGCGGGAGAGCCCGTAGCGGAAGGCCTTCGCGAGATCGCCCTTGCCCGGGATGCGCGCCAGCTGGGCCTCGGCCCATGTCCTGAAGGCGTCGACCTGGGGACGGGAGTACTGCTCCCGCGCGGCCTTGCGCAGGTCGGCGGGTTGGCCGGCGATCCGCCGTTCGACATCGTAGAGCTTCCCGATCCGGTCGAGCGCCTCCCGCGCGATCTCGGACTTCGTGGCCTCCCAGACATCGTGGAAGTCGCGCCGCAGATGCGCCCAGCAGGCCGCCTCGCGGAACTGGCTGCTGCCGTCCGCGCGCCGTTCGTAGAGCTTGCCGAAGCCCGCATAGGCGTCTGCCTGGAGGATGCCGCTGCTGCCTCGGAGGTGCTGCCGGGGATGCTCGCCTTTCCGGTTCGCCGAGAAGCGGTAGATCACGCCAGGCGGTGCGGTGCCGGCCCAGGGTCTCTGATCCGAGACATAGGCCCAGACCCG
>CANMTR010000153.1 GCA_947500825.1 uncultured Paracoccaceae bacterium
CAATAAGCTGTCGGCCGCTGCCCTCGCGAGCCGAGCGTAGCAAAAGGTGTTTCTACCCTGCACAGGCGGGCCGCGACCCGGGACGGTTTTTTAGAATATCGCGCTCCATCTCGGCCTTCTGAAGATCCCGTTTCAGCCGGGCGTTTTCAGCCGCCAGGTCGGCCAGAGACGGACCCTGCGCCTGCGTGATGGGGCGCCGCGCAGCGCCCGTCTCCGGCGGGTCAAACCGGCGTATCCACCGTCGCAGGACCGTCTCGTGGAGACCGAGCTCATCGGCAACCTGGATGATCATCAGGCCGCTGGTGCGGACCCGATCAACCGCCTCGCGTTTGAAGGCGTCGGGAAAATGACGCCGCTTCTTGCTCTCCATCGAACACTCCTCTCTTGGCTCGAAAGCCTATCAGGGTGTCCACTCAAGCGGGGCAGGATCAGGGTGTCGGAACGCCTCGCTAGGGTGCTCAGCCAGCATCGCTCGACACAGCGCAAAGTGCCACGCGGCCGGGCCGATGAAGACGCGCTGACCGCGGA
>CANMTR010000154.1 GCA_947500825.1 uncultured Paracoccaceae bacterium
CAGGAAGGCCGCCGCCATGGTGACGCTGAACCCAATCCGGATCGGATCCAGAAACCCGCTGTCGAGGGCGTAGAGTTCGGTTTGCGTTGCCGGCTTGTAGAACCGAGCGGTGTGCTCGCTGTCGCGCGACAGCCAGTCGAGGCTCTCGAAAAGAACGAGGTCGGCGCGCCGGTCTCTGATGCCGTCCTCCAGGGCCAGGAAGCCCGGCCGGTCGGCGAAGGTGCCGGAGAAACCATGGTCGGAGCGCACATCGACGATGACCCAGCCCTTCTCCTCTGCCTCCTTCCGGCAAAGCGCGATCTGGGCCTCGACCGACGTCGGCTTCTGCAGATCCGTCGAATACCGCGCCACGCCGAGAGAGCTCTAATGGTGGCGTCCTCCGAATGACCTGGGGTCCTCGCCCAGCCTCCTCGCCCTCGAACATCGAATGCCTGAAGGCCGCAGACCCGTCCGGAAAACTCACATACGAAATCCCTACGCACAGAGCCGCTCGACGAAAACGTCGTCGCGCCGCCGGCGTATGCGCC
>CANMTR010000155.1 GCA_947500825.1 uncultured Paracoccaceae bacterium
TGGCGGCACTGCACCGTGCCGGCAAGGTGGCGTTCTTCGTCGGGCCCGAGGCGGTGCTGGTCCATCTCGGCCGCTACGCCCACCGCCTCGTCGGCGCCGATGCCGATGCCGATGCCGTGGCGTTCCGCTCGAAGGATTACCTGATCAAGCGCGGCGACCGGACGAAGATCGTGCGGCTGGCGACGGGCGAGTTCATCCGCCGCTTCCTCCTGTCCGGCTTCCACCGCCTTCGTCATGCCCTGGCGGCCTCTCCACCAAACCCTGCCGCCCCAAGCGGCGGGCGCGACAGACGCTGGAAGGCGTCACATGACGACGCGCTCCGGCGCCGACCCCAACGACACGGTCCCGCTTTCCCTACAGGGCACCGCCAGACCCCCGCGGCTTTTGCCACGAGAGGTTTCCAACACGGGCCGTCATGGTCGCGGGGAACCAACGTTGCGTGTCGGCCAACTGATGGTCGTGTCCCGCCGAGTGGTGTAGCTGAGGCGGTCATCGGGTTTCTCGGTAGGGTCGGGTTGCGAACACCA
>CANMTR010000156.1 GCA_947500825.1 uncultured Paracoccaceae bacterium
CGGCGTTCATTGAACCAGGCAGTCCCTGGGAGAACGGCTACTGCGAGAGCTCCAACTCGAAGCTCCAAGACGAGCTGCTGAACGGCGAGATCTTCTACTCGCTGGGCTATCGACCACCAGCTCCAGAGGCCATTCACTGGCCGTCCCGCAATGGCGGATCACCCCCGCCCAAGGCATCTACCTTGGCCCCGAGACCCGTCATGCACTAAGACTGAAACCGGACCGCACGATAGGGGCAGGCCAACAAGCGCGGTCGGCAAGCAAGATGTTCGGGGCGGGCAAGTTGTCGGCCATCAGCAGATCGAAGCTACGGTAATCGCAGGTTTGGCCCGGCGTGATCTCGGTTCTCAAGGGAAGGTCATGCGCGTTGACGAGGAGATGGATCTTGGTCGTGAAACCACCAAGAGAACGGCCGAAACCCTGTCGCGGAGACCCCCTTTGATCGTGTCCCACTGCATGGTGTAGCTCATGGCAGGCCCGACGGATGTCGGCGTGGCCGAGCTGATCAGTCCGT
>CANMTR010000157.1 GCA_947500825.1 uncultured Paracoccaceae bacterium
GAGGACTTCGTTGGCGAGCCCGACATCATCGCCCGCGTCAAAGACCAGCCACCGCGGTAGCTATCGGGCGGTTACGATCGAAGTCGCGTGCCATGAGGCTCTGCCCCAGTAGCTTCACGCAATGCCTGTTGGTCTCGGCGCGACTTTGGGCGGTGGTAACCGCTCCACTTCCGTCAGATCGCGCGGCCGAGGTATTTCGATGCGCGCAGAACCTCGTTCCGGGCGATGGCGCCGGCGGTCGACGGCTTGGCGTTATCGTCAAGCATGTCTGGATCGCGACATCGCTATACTGCGGCTGTCGGCCTCGCTTGTCGCTTGGCGGCGGCACCCAAGTCATATCCGGATCGGACCAGATCGTCAGGGAACCGCGCTGCTTGAGGGCTTCGTTGTAGGCCGGCCAGTTCTTAGTCTTGTAGCTCGACGGGTGGGGTCTGGGTCGTGTCCCGCCGAGTGGTGTAGCTGAGGCGGTCATCGGGTTTCTCGGTAGGGTCGGGTTGCGAACACCAAC
>CANMTR010000158.1 GCA_947500825.1 uncultured Paracoccaceae bacterium
ACCTGGCCGGCGGTCACGAACAGGTCCAGCGGACGCCCTTGGCTGTCGCAGATGGCGTGCAGCTTGGTGTTTATGCCGCCCTTCGTTCGGCCGATCAGGCGGCCACGCCCCCCTTTTTCGCGGCCATGCTGGTCGCTGTTCTGTGCGCCTTGAGATAGGTCGCGTCGATCATGACGGTTTTCTTTTCGCCGTGCTCGGCAGCCAGACCGGCCATTATCCGGGCGAAGACACCCCTATCGCTCCAGCGCTTCCAACGGTTGTAAAGCGTCTTGTGGGGCCCGTATTCCTTTGGTGCATCGCGCCACCTTAACCCGTTGCGATTGATAAATATAATGCCGCTCAGAACCCGTCTGTCATCGACGCGTGGCCTGCCGTGAGACTTCGGGAAGTAGGCCTTCAGGCGCGCCATCTGAGCGTCGCTCAGCCAGTAAAGATCAGACATGTTCACCGCTCGTTTTCGAGCCGTGAATCACGCCACCCAATCAAGATCAATGGGTCCTGACCC
>CANMTR010000159.1 GCA_947500825.1 uncultured Paracoccaceae bacterium
GCCCCACCTACGGCTACCGGCGCATCACGGCGCTCCTGAACCGCCAGCTCCGGTCGGACGGTGCCGCGCCCATCAATCACAAGCGCGTCTACCGCATCATGCAGGCGCACAACCTCCTGCTGGCCCGCAGATATACCGAACGACCAGAGCTGACCCATGAGGGTAAGGTGGTGACGATGCGCTCGAACATCCGCTGGTGCTCCGACGGCTTCGAGTTCACCTGCTGGAATGGCGAGATCATCCGGGGCGCGTTCATCATCGACGCCCACGACCGGGAAATCATCTCCTGGCGCGCCGTCGTAAACGCCGGCATCAGCGGCTCGGACATTCGCGACATGATGCTCGAGGCTGTTGAGGCGCGGTTCGGAACCTACAAGGCACATCATCCGGTCGAAATGCTGAGCGATAACGGCTCACCTTACATCGCCAGGGACACGCGCATCTTCGCCAGCCAGCTCGGCCTGAAGCCCTGCTTCACGCCGGTGAAGAGCCCGCA
>CANMTR010000160.1 GCA_947500825.1 uncultured Paracoccaceae bacterium
GACGGACTGATCAGCTCGGCCACGCCGACATCCGTCGGGCCTGCCATGAGCTACACCATGCAGTGGGACACGATCCTATTCTCGGAGAAACGTGGCAGCTGGTCGAGATTTGACTCTGCCCACTGAGCGGAGTTTTTGCGTATCTCTTTCCCTCCGCCACTCACGACGATTATCCCTGTAAAAATCAGGGCATTAAGTGGTTAGCCACCTTTGGCACCCTCCATTTTGGCCCCCATCCTGCCGGGGCATGGTCGGATTTGTCGCTGCGATACTGTGGTCTCTGAGCCTGGCAATATCTGAGATGAGTCGGAGGCGTGCGGATGCGGCGTCTGCGCCGTGGTGCATCAACCTGTGGCAGTTGGGACAGCACGCGGCAGCGTTGTCGATTGTATCCGGTCCTTCTTCGGAGAGTGGCAACAGGCCTTGATGGTGTAACCGCCCCCCGACGGCATCGATGTGCCACGGTGGGTCTGTATGGATCCACGGAGGGGAGCGG
>CANMTR010000161.1 GCA_947500825.1 uncultured Paracoccaceae bacterium
CTGATCGAGGAGGACTCGGTCCTGACCGACGGGGGGCTGGTCGATCGGCTCCTTCTGGAGACGCTCGACGCCCGCGCGGAGGCGGAGCGCGCGCGCCTCGGCTTCAAATGGGCGGCAGCCGAGCGCAGCCCCGACTACGAGGCGCTTCGTTCCTACGGGCGGGTCTACTGCGACCAGCTCGCTACCGAGGAGGCCAGTCCCCGCGCGGCCGAGATCGCCGACCGGATGGCCGCGATCGAGGAGCTGCGCGAGACCGACGAGAGCGCCGACGCCGACGCGCTGGAAGAGGAATGGTATCGCCTCGAGGCCGAGTACGACGACCTGACTACCCGCTACGATCCCGAGGACCTCGCCCGCGCGGGCGTCATCGCCACGTGGGAGCGCGGCGAGGTCACGTTTTTCCACGGCCTCGTCCGCCCCGAGGACAAACCCGACGCGGCGCCCCGGAGCGGCGATCCGGCCCCGGGGGGAACCGGCGAGACGGGCGGAACGCC
>CANMTR010000162.1 GCA_947500825.1 uncultured Paracoccaceae bacterium
GACGGACTGATCAGCTCGGCCACGCCGACATCCGTCGGGCCTGCCATGAGCTACACCATGCAGTGGGACACGATCGGTCTTGACCAGTATTTCGGGTTCTGCGCTACGAACGGCATCGAACCGATCCATGCGACTTGGCCGTTCCGGGGCGAGCTCGACCTGCGGCCCTGGATGACACGGCTGACGAACGAAGGCGCGCGTGTGGTTCTGCCCGTGGTCGTCGCCAAGGACGCGCCGCTCGTCTTTCGCGAGTGGCGCCCCCGCTGCCGGATGGAACGCGGCGTCTGGAACATCCCCGTTCCTGCCGAGAGGGAGGTGCAAGTGCCGAACGTGGTAATCTCGCCCGTGGCCGGGATCGATGCGGCCGGCTTCCGACTGGGGCATGGCGGCGGTTTCTACGACCAAACGCTGGCGGCGAGGTCGTGTCCCGCCGAGTGGTGTAGCTGAGGCGGTCATCGGGTTTCTCGGTAGGGTCGGGTTGCGAACACCAACC
>CANMTR010000163.1 GCA_947500825.1 uncultured Paracoccaceae bacterium
GTTGGTGTTCGCAACCCGACCCTACCGAGAAACCCGATGACCGCCTCAGCTACACCACTCGGCGGGACACGACCAGCGCCGGCAATGTCGTCAGGCTCGACCGTTCCTTGGCGAAGGCCTCGTTCACGACGCGCCGTGTGGTGGCATGGACGCGCGGGTTGGCGACGGTCTCGCGCCAGCCGTCGAACTGGGCGTTAAGATCATCGAGATCCCGGAAGGTTCGGGCGAGGAAAAAGTCCTGCCGAATGTAGCGGAACGGCCGCTCGATCTTACCCTTCGTCTTCGCCCGATACGGTCGGCAGGCCTTGGGCGCGACGCCGTAATGGTTGAGCAGCGCGACCAGTGAGGCGTTGTAGGTGACGACCCCGGCGTTCGCCATCGGTCTCGAACGCATGGCGACCAATGGCTCACTCCTCGCCGATTACCGCCGTCTTCATCCGGTCATAGAGGATCTCTTCGGGCACGCCGCCCATGGCCGCGAAGGCGGC
>CANMTR010000164.1 GCA_947500825.1 uncultured Paracoccaceae bacterium
CAACTGGCTCTTCGCTGGCTCCGACAGCGGCGGGGAAACCCTCGCCCGGGCCATGACCCTGATCGAGACGGCGAAAATGAGCGGACTGGACCCGCAAGCCTGGCTCGCCGATATCCTCGACCGCATCCACGATCACAAGATCAACCGGCTCGACGAGCTGCTCCCCTGGAACTGGAAGCCCGCAGGGCAGACGCAAAGCGCGGCCGCCTGATGGCTGCCACGACCCATGTCCGCGCGATCAGTCATGTCGCCACCCTGCTCGGAGAGGACCCGGATCTTCTCGAGGCCATCGTCAGCAACGACGACAACCTCTCCTACGGCAGCATCGTCAGCGTCCAGATCGGTCGCGAAGAATACCTTACCGCCCTCACGGACGGGGGCATCGATGAACTCCGCGACATGCTCTTGGCGGCCCGGGTGTCTGTCGAGGAATGGCACCACTTTCTCGAGGACTTCGTTGGCGAGCCCGACATCATCGCCCGCGT
>CANMTR010000165.1 GCA_947500825.1 uncultured Paracoccaceae bacterium
GCGATGTGCGTCGCCTTCCGCCGCCACACGCTGCTGCCGCTCGACGACTGCCTCTACGCGCTCCAAGCCTCCATCCCACATCTCAGCCGGTTGGCCCTGCACCGGCTGTTCCAACGCCACGACATCAGCCGCCTGCCGGAGATCGAGGGCGACAAGCCCAAGCGCTCCAAGTTCAAGCGCTACTCCATCGGTTACCTGCACATCGACATCGCCGAGTTGCGGACCGAGGAGGGCAAGTTCTGGATGTTCGTGCCCATCGACCGGACGTCCAAGTTCGCCTTCGCCAAGCTGGTCCCCAAGGCCGGCAAGATGGCGGCGGCCGCCTTCCTGCGCGAGGTGGTCGAGGCACTGCCCTACCGGGTTCACACGGTTCTCACCGATAACGGCATCCAGTTCACCGTAAGCGGCGGTTCACCCCCATAGCCTCTCTCGAGGCTGTCCGGTCGTTTGCAGTTTAAGCTGCGGCTTTGACAGC
>CANMTR010000166.1 GCA_947500825.1 uncultured Paracoccaceae bacterium
AGCCATGACTTCCGACCGAGGGCCACGCCGCGCAGGGCGCGTTCGGCGGCGTTGTTCGTCAGGCAGATCCGGCCGTTATCGAGAAAGCGGGTGAAAGCCTCCCAGCGGTCCGTTTTGAACATGTAGGAGATCGCCTTGGCGACGGGATTGTGTCTCGACATTGTGCCCCGCTCGGCGCGCATCCAGTCGTGAAGCTCGTCGACCAGTGGCCGCACCAGGCGCTGCCGGCCCTCGAGCCGGGCCGCGGCTTCCAGACCATTGATGCTGCGCTCTACGTCGAAGATGGCGTCGATCAGAGTGACGGCTTCCAGCGCGACGGGCGAGATGTCGTGGGCCGGCTTCCTCTTCCGGGCCTTCTCCTTGATGTCGGCGAGTTCGAAGAATTTCCGCCGGGCATGGCTCCAGCACAGTGCGCTGATGGCGGGCCCGGGATCGCGGTCGCCGCGATAGAGGTCGTTGTAGCCGCCATA
>CANMTR010000167.1 GCA_947500825.1 uncultured Paracoccaceae bacterium
GTGCGTGCTGGCGGCCGGACCTCCCGCAAATAATCGGTCACCCTCGTATAGCCGCCTTCGTAGCCCATTCCCCGGATCTCCCGCAGAAGCCGCGCACCGCTGAGATCGGGGAAGGTCAACACGCGCTCGCGCAGATAGTCCTCGTAAGGATCGAGCAGACAGTCTCGTGGCTGGCGGGGGCCATACATCGGCGCCTCCAGGCCACGATCGAGATATTTCCGGACGGTCTTCCGGTCGCACCCGGCCTTCCGCGCGATCGCGGTGAGGCTCAGCCCCTGCTTCTTCAAATCGTGGATCAAGACGATCTCCCTCAGTCCATGCACCCGTCTGCCCCCGTTCCTTCGTTCGGGGCATCAGGACAGCATCCCGCGGCGTCGCCAATTTCCGGATATATGAGGTCCGGAAATCGCCAACGCCGCTCGCGTTCGGGGAATTTTCAAACGGCGGTTCTGGGGAGATT
>CANMTR010000168.1 GCA_947500825.1 uncultured Paracoccaceae bacterium
CGGCATGGCTCGGGCTGACGCCAAGGCAACATTCCACGGGCGGAAAGCAGCGTCTTGGGGCGACGACCAAGATGGGGGAACGCTCGCTCAGGCGGCTGCTGATCATCGGCGCCAATAGCGTGGTGATCAAGCGACGCACGAACCCGATGGCACAGCCGGGGACGTGGCTCGGCGGGCTTCTCGCGCGCAAGCCGGGGATGCTTGTGCGGGTGGCGCTTGCGAACAACGAGCCGTTATTCGCCATTGGTTCGAGAACAATGGCGAGTGCGCGGATCGTCTGGGCGCTCATGGCCCGGGGCGGCGTCTACAGGGCTCCGGTCGCGGCGGCGTAGTCCACCGCGGCAGGGGAACGTCGGAGCGCAGGAGGGCAAGGAGCGGTATGGCGCAATCGTCGTGAGACAGGACCGTGACACCCAGGGTGCAACGAAGTGCCACCGAGCACGCGGCTTTGATCTGGACC
>CANMTR010000169.1 GCA_947500825.1 uncultured Paracoccaceae bacterium
AGGGTTCGAGCCGGTCGCGAAGCGATGCATCGATCCAGTGGATCGATGGAAGGTGACAAACCAGCGCCCGGACATGCGGTTCGTGCCGGTGAGGAGCGAGGAGACGCAGGGCGCCGCCGCGGTGTTCCGGGTGCGCGAGCTGCTGATCCGGCAGCGCACCCAGACGATCGACGCGTCGTGCTGGAAGCACGCCTTCGGCGTGGCGGGGCCACCTGACCGAGTTCGGCGAGATCGTCCCGCAAGGGGCCGCGAGCATGCGTCGGCGGATCACGGTGATCGAAGACCCCGGCAGCGATCTGCCCGAGACGGCACGAGCGACGTTGCAGGTCCTCGTGGACGGCCTGCGCCACCTTGATGAGCGGATCACGCAGAGATCGCCCGCCGGGCCCGCGAGGACGACCTGGCGCGGCGGCTGATGACGATCCCCGGCATCGGCCCGCTGATCGCCACGGCGCTGGCG
>CANMTR010000170.1 GCA_947500825.1 uncultured Paracoccaceae bacterium
ACATGGTGTGACCGCCCCCCCAACGTCATCCGATGTGCCAATGTGGGTCGGCGACGATCCACGGCAGGGAGCGGTCATGTCTGAGATTATCACGGTCGGGCTCGATCTGGCGAAGAATGCGTTCCAGCTGTAAGGGGCCGATGCGTCGGGGCGCGCGGTACTCCACAGGACGCTGCGCCGTGGTCAGGTGCTGGAGTTTCTCGCCGGAGGTCTGTCCTGCACCGTTGCGGTGGAGGCCTGCGGCGGCGCTCTCTTCCGGGGCCGGGAGATCGGCAAGCTGGGCCGTGAGGTCTGGCTGATCCCGCCGGCCTACCGTGAAGCCGTCCGTGCGCAGGCAGAAGAATGATGCCGCTGGATGCTGAGGCGATCTGCGAAGGGTTCGAGCCGGTCGCGAAGCGATGCATCGATCCAGTGGATCGATGGAAGGTGACAAACCAGCGCCCGGACATGC
>CANMTR010000171.1 GCA_947500825.1 uncultured Paracoccaceae bacterium
GATGCCTTCCTGACCCGGCCGATCGAGGGCGAATGGCCCTATCTGTGGATCGACGCCACCTACCTAAAGGTCCGCCAGGGCGGGCGCATCGTGTCCGTCGCAGTGACCATCGCGGTTGGCGTGAACACCGACGGTCGTCGCGAGGTGCTCGGCATGGCGATCGGACCCTCTGAAGCCGAGACGTTCTGGACCGACTTCCTGCGCGATCTCGTGCGCCGCGGCCTGTCGGGCGTAAAGCTGGTGATCAGCGATGCCCACGAAGGCATCAAGGCCGCCACGGCGCGCGTGCTCTCCACCACCTGGCAGCGCTGTAGGGTGCATTTTCAAAGGAATGCCCTGGCCCATGCCGGCAAAAGCAGCCGGCGGGTGGTCTCCGCCTTCATCGCCACGGCCTTTGCCCAGCCGGACCACACCGCGGCCAGCGCTCAATGGCGGCTCGTGGCCGACCAG
>CANMTR010000172.1 GCA_947500825.1 uncultured Paracoccaceae bacterium
CGGCTTCGATCCTCTCCACCAGCGGTGCGAGCACCCGCATGCCCTGGCCACACCAATCGACGAGCGTGGAGTTGGGGGTGTCGGCGCCCATACGGGCGAAGATCTCGTTCTAGCGGTAAAGCGGAAGATGGTCGTCGAACTTCGACATCAGGATATGCGCCAGCAGCCCGGGCCCGATCATGCCGCCTCCGTCACGCGGATCAGCCGCGCCAAGGCGGCCTCTCCAAGACCTGCAGGCACACGCAAACTGCGCCCGCCGAGCAGCACGATCTCGACGACCTCGTCAGAGATACCCGGCTCAGGGAGGTCATCGGGCAGGGAAGGCATCCGGGGCAGCGAGAGGAACCGGACCGGCGCATCGGGTGCCAGGAGCCCCGGTCGTGTCCCGCCGAGTGGTGTAGCTGAGGCGGTCATCGGGTTTCTCGGTAGGGTCGGGTTGCGAACGCCAAC
>CANMTR010000173.1 GCA_947500825.1 uncultured Paracoccaceae bacterium
AGCGCGGTGCCGACGCCGTCATTCCGCCACGCCGGAATGCGCGGCCATGGAAGGCGGACACCGCAGGCGCCACCGGCCCGAAACCAGGCCGGGCGGGCGTCGAAGTATCTGGGCCGAGCCTTGTGGCGACGTCTGACCGGGTACCACCGCCGAAGCCGCGTCGAGACGAAGATGCATTGCACGAACCGAAGGTTCGCGCAGCCAAACTGTTCGGTCAGCGCCTCATGGCGCGGGATTTCGATCGCCAGGTCGCCAAGCTTCAGATCCGCATTGCCGTGCTCAACCGCTACACCGCCCTCGGCATTCCCGTCGCAAAACCCGCAGGATAAGTCCGTCCGGGGAAAGGAGCAGTCCGTCCCGGACCCGGGCCATGCAACATGTATAACCGCCCCTTGCGCAAGAGGGTTTTTCGAAGCCGATCTTGGCGCGTCATCGGGTGCTGACATGT
>CANMTR010000174.1 GCA_947500825.1 uncultured Paracoccaceae bacterium
GGTTGGCGTTCGCAACCCGACCCTACCGAGAAACCCGATGACCGCCTCAGCTACACCACTCGGCGGGACACGACCGAACGTGCCATCGCTGATGCCGTGCTTCCGGCAGAGTTCCTTCGCGTCTATCCCGGCTTGGTGCTCCTTCAGGATGCCAATGATCTGCTCTTCACTGAAACGGCTTTTCCGCATCGTCTGTCTCCTCGTTCGAGGAACAGGCTAACTGCAAATCGCGGACTTTTCAGGGAAGCAGGTCACGAAGAGCGACTGCATCAAGTGGAGCGACGCCTGGAAGAGGGCCTTGTTGCACGAAGCCTTTCCAGGATTCACATTGCGAGTCCAGCGGCATAGCTGGGCGGCATGTCCAAGCCCGCCCCGAGCCGCTATCGCACCCTGAACTGGTCCGCCTACAACGCATCGCTGTGTGATCGTGGATCGCTGACCGTCTG
>CANMTR010000175.1 GCA_947500825.1 uncultured Paracoccaceae bacterium
TGACGCGCCAAGATCGGCTTCGAAAAACCCTCTTGCGCAAGGGGCGGTTATACATGTTGCACGGTCCAGTTGCCGAACGGACTGCCCCTTTCCCGGGCGGACTTATCCTGCGGGTTTCGTGACGGGGATGCCGAGTGCGGTATATCCGTTCATGATGGCAATTCGGACTTGGAGCTCAGCGGTCTGGCGGTCGAAGTCCCGCGCCATGAGACGCTGCCCCAGCAGCTTCATGCAGTTCATCTTTGTCTCGGCACGGCTTCGACGATGGTATCCACTCCAGTTTCGCCAGATCGCTCGCCCCAGATATTTCGACGCTCGCAGGGGCTCTGTTGCAGGGAACTTCTGAAGGCGGATCTCCCCCTTTCCCCCGCCGAGGTCAGACGACGGGTTGAGTGACGGGGATGCCGAGGGCGGTGAAGCGGTTCAGGATGGCGATGCG
>CANMTR010000176.1 GCA_947500825.1 uncultured Paracoccaceae bacterium
GCTGTCGAACCTGAGGCAGCGGCCGTTGCTCAGCCGCAGCTCGACGGAGACTGGCCGCAAGGGCGCGTGGGCGCTTGCCGGCTCCGGGCACGCACCGAAATCCACAGGGAGGAAGACGGCTCCACGCGCCGGCGACCACAAGCCCTTCTTCTTCAGGTCACGGCGCCAGCCGTAGATCTGGGAACGCGTGATCTCGTGGCGTTGCGCGACCTGCGTTACCGAAGCGCCGCCGACGCCGACCTCCGACAAGATCTCGAGCTTCTCGTCCTCGCTCCACCGCCGGCGCCGCTCGACGCCCAGAACCTCGCCCCGCATGGCTGCTCCCCGTAAGACACGTCGCTAAGGACGTCGTTATGCACGTGTCTTAGATCGGAACCCCGCCGGCAGGCAGGCGGCTTCAATCGGGCGGTTAC
>CANMTR010000177.1 GCA_947500825.1 uncultured Paracoccaceae bacterium
GGGATTATCACGGTCGGGCTTGATCTGGCGAAGAATGTTTTTCAGCTGCACGGCGCGGACGCGTCCGGTCGGGCGGTGCTGCGCCGGAAGCTGCGGCGTGGTCAGGTTCTTGAGGTCTTGGCGAGCCTTCCGTCCTGCACGGTAGCGATGGAAGCCTGCGGAGGCGCCCATTACTGGGGGCGGGAGATCGGGAAGCTGGGCCACGAGGTCCGTCTGATTCCGCCGGCCTACGTGAAGCCGTTTGTTCGTAGACAGAAGAACGATGCGGCCGATGCCGAGGCGATCTGCGAAGCGGCGCAGCGCCCGAACATGCGGTTCGTGCCGGTGAAGAGCGAGGAGACGCAGGGCGCGGCCGCGGTGTTCCGCGTGCGCGAGCTGCTGATCCGGCAGCGCACGCAGACGATCAATGC
>CANMTR010000178.1 GCA_947500825.1 uncultured Paracoccaceae bacterium
ATCAAGATCGCACCGCGCTCCGGCTCTGCCAATTCCGCCGAGAGCGCCGCCTTCATGTCGGGCGCGAAGTCCATCCTCGTCTTCTCGGATGCAGGCGGGACGGGCCGCTCCTACCACGCGGCCCGGAGCGCCGCGAACCAGGCGCGCCGGCGGCACTACCTCGTCGAGCCGGGCTGGCGCGCGGACGCGGCGATCCAGGGCCTCGGGCGGACACACCGCTCGAACCAGGTCGAGCCGCCGTTCTTCCGCGTGGTGACGACCGACGTGCATGGCGAGAAGCGGTTCACCTCGACGATCGCGCGGCGCCTCGACACGCTCGGCGCGCTGACGCGCGGCCAGCGCCAGACCGGATCGCAGAACATGTTCCGCGCCTCGGACAATCTCGAAAGCCCCGTGGCGCGCCG
>CANMTR010000179.1 GCA_947500825.1 uncultured Paracoccaceae bacterium
GCATGGCTCCAGCACAGTGCGCTGATGGCGGGCCCGGGATCGCGGTCGCCGCGATAGAGGTCGTTGTAGCCGCCATAGGCATCGGCCTGGAGGATGCCCTGCCACCCCGCGAGGTGCCGGCTGGGGTGGGCCATCTCCCTGTCGCGGGAGAAGTAGAACAGTGCCGCGGGCGGCGCGCCGCCCGCAAACGGACGGTCGTCGCGGACATAGGTCCAGAGCCGGGCCGTCTTCGTTCCGCCCTTCGCCAGGAGCGGCACCGTGGTGTCGTCGGCGTGCAGCCGCTCGGCTCCCAGGACATGCTCGCGGATCAGCCCGTGAAGGGGTGCGAGCGCAGCGGCACAGGCGCCGACCTGGTCGGCCAGGGTCGACAGGCTGAGATCCACGCCTTCGCGGGCATAGCG
>CANMTR010000180.1 GCA_947500825.1 uncultured Paracoccaceae bacterium
ACGTCAAAGGAATAGGACGGATCAAGCGCCAGGAACGACATCGGAAGGGAATGGGGCGTAGGCCTCGCTTACGGATCTCGGCAAACGCATCCGCTTCGATGTCGCGGAGAGCCGGGGCACGACCTTCCACATCTACTTTCCTACGTCACCCGCGAGACCGACGACACGTCCGCCGCGGCCGACTGATCAGTCGGCGCCCGCCGCCGCGTCACTCGCCGTAATCCCGGGTGAGAACAGCGGAGAGATGTAGCACGGCCGCTTCGAGCCCGGCGCGCCAGTAGGGCCAATCGTGCCCTCCCTCGCGCACGCGGAACCTGTGGCGGTCGTGTCCCGCCGAGTGGTGTAGCTGAGGCGGTCATCGGGTTTCTCGGTAGGGTCGGGTTGCGAACGCCAACC
>CANMTR010000181.1 GCA_947500825.1 uncultured Paracoccaceae bacterium
CGGGTCCCTTCGGGGCAGGACCATCCGTTGCGCGACATCGGGTAGTTGAACGAGGTGGCGATCTCGTAGTCGTCGTATTCTCCGCCCCCCGTCATGCCGCAGGTGCCCACGGGAGACTTCCCGTCGCGGATCCGGTCGATCATGTGGTCGAAGGCGTCGCCACAGCCGTCCGGGAAACCGCCCGGCAGGCAGAGCAGCAGCTTGCAGTCGATGTCGTAGTCCTGGGCCGAGGCATCGGACGGGGCAAAGCTGGCGAGGGCCGCGAGGGCGGCGGCACAGGCGGTGGGGAGCGAGGCGGGGCGGGGCCGGTCTGGGGAGGGCATGGCATCTCCGGAAGGGCGAGGGGTGGGGACTTGGCAAGAGCCTACCACGGGCGACCGAT
>CANMTR010000182.1 GCA_947500825.1 uncultured Paracoccaceae bacterium
TCCCGCCGGAAAGGTAAGAGACGGCCTTTTTTCGTGGTGATTTTCACCCCGGAAGAAGGATCGGGACAGATGACCACAAAGCCGAAGGTCGACGCCGCCCAGGAGATCACGAACGAGATCACCGCGCTGCTGGAGAAAGGTACGATGCCGTGGCGGCGACCGTGGAAAATCGCCGGGGGCGGCGTGCCCCTGCGCCATAGCGGCGAGCGGTACCAGGGGATCAACGCGTTCCTGCTGGGCTTGCGGGCGTCGATGATGGGCTACACGTCGCCCTACTGGATGACGTTCAAGCAGGCCCGCGACCTGGACGCCTGCGTGAAGCGCGGATCGAAGTCCTCCCTCGTTGTCTACTACGGCACCGGCAAGAAGCGCGGAACGAACG
>CANMTR010000183.1 GCA_947500825.1 uncultured Paracoccaceae bacterium
TAAAGATCAGACATGTTCACCGCTCGTTTTCGAGCCGTGAATCACGCCACCCAATCAAGATCAATGGGTCCTGACCCTAGATCAGCACGTTCAAGCTCCAACTGAAACTCACCATAGGTCATTTCGATAATCTCGGCGTTCCTGCATCAGCGCAACACATAGATTTATGTGCAACTCGTCAAGCCCGATCACGGTGATCCCATTCTAGAGTAAGAAAGTTCGGTTTCAGAAGCATGTAGGCTGTTCGGGATCGAAAGGACTGATGTCTACGCTTGCCGGGACAGTGGTCTATCCTGCGAGATCGTGTCCCATCTGGTGGTGTAGCTCATGGCAGGCCCGACGGATGTCGGCGTGGCCGAGCTGATCAGTCCGTC
>CANMTR010000184.1 GCA_947500825.1 uncultured Paracoccaceae bacterium
GTTGACCTGGCGAAGCAGGTCTTTCAGCTTCATGGGGCGGCCGCGGATGGGTCGGTAGTGTTCCGCAAGAAGTTGTCGCGGAAGCAGTTCCCGGTCTTTGTGCAGGGGCATCCCTGTTGCATCGTAGCGATGGAGGCATGCGCTACGGCGCATCACTGGGGGCGAGCATTGTCGGAGTTCGGGCACGAGGTACGCCTGATCGCGCCGAAGTTCGTCAAACCGTATGTAAAGACCCAGAATGAGGCGGACCGTGGCCCCGGTGGTGCCGCGTAAGCCGCCGAACGATATGGCGGACGCCGAAGCGATCGCGGAGGCAGCAAGTCGGCCGACCATGCGGTTTGTCGATGTGAAGACGCCCGAGCAGCAGGGCCT
>CANMTR010000185.1 GCA_947500825.1 uncultured Paracoccaceae bacterium
TTGGCTGTCCCGGATCCTGGCGCGCAAGCCCAGGATGCTGGCGGCGATCGCATTGGCGAACAAGATGGGCCGTATGGTCTGGGCCATGATCAGCAAGGGCGAAGAGTTTCGGGGGGGGGTCCGATGATGATGTCGACCTGACAGGGTCGTCGGGACACCTCGGAAGTGCGGGAGAGGTTGAAGCTCGTATGAAATCGATCGGAAAGATCGGGGATCAGGAAAACCAGTGTCACACGGAGAGCCTCGAGCTCGTTTTGATGATTTGATCCTGACCCGCGGCTCCCATACCGGCCACTGGGCACAGCGCCCGAAGAAAAGGCCTGACACATGGATGCATTCGATCGCATGATGGATACGGCGATGGCGAC
>CANMTR010000186.1 GCA_947500825.1 uncultured Paracoccaceae bacterium
GAGGAGACGCAGGGCGCGGCCGCAGTGTTCCGCGTGCGCGAGCTGCTGATCCGGCAGCGCACGCAGACGATCAATGCCCTGCGTGGTCACCTGACCGAGTTCGGCGAGGTCGTCCCGCAAGGGGCCGCGAGCATGCGCCGGCTGATCGCGGTGATCGAAGACCCCGGCAGCGATCTGCCCGAGGCGGCACGAGCAACGTTGCAGGTCCTCGTGGACGTCCTACGCCACCTTGATGAGCGGATCGCCGGGCTCGACGCCAAGATCGCCCGTTGTGCCCGCGAGGACGACCTGGCGCGGCGGCTGATGACGATCCCCGGCATCGGCCCGCTGATCGCCACGGCGCTGGCGACACTCGCTCCGCCGCCGGA
>CANMTR010000187.1 GCA_947500825.1 uncultured Paracoccaceae bacterium
TGGTAACCTGCATGGGGTGGCTCCTCTCGATCGCAGATTCTGACACCTGCACTATGGCGCATTACGACGCCGGGGAGTGGGAGCCATCCACCCCATCTGCATAGGGCCGAGAACGACAAGCACCCTTGTCGGCCAAGGGCCGGTCGCGCGTATCCCTCCGGCGGGAGCCGTCTGGCCGAGAGTGAGATGCCAGTCGTAGATCATGCCCCATGGCATGCTCTAAGGTCATTTCGGATTTCGAGGTCCTCTCTGCGGACGAGACCGGGCGGCGTCGGGATCGCTCCGACGCGGAGAAGATCCGCATCGTCGAGGAGAGTTTCCGCGGTCACCGCCAGGGCTCGGCGACGGCGCGCCGATACGG
>CANMTR010000188.1 GCA_947500825.1 uncultured Paracoccaceae bacterium
AGACGGTCCGAGCCGCAGCACGAACACGCCGTCGGCGCCTCGACTACCACGCGTTCCCGCGGAAGATGCTCGGGGAAAGGCTTGTGAGCCGGGCGGCGACGGTCGAAGCCGACGACCGGGGTTGTCTTGGTCGCCTTCTGCGCGGTGATCTCGTCCTCGGTGGCGGCGGCTTCGAACTCCTCGAGCTGCAACTCCATCTGGTCGAGCAGGCGGGCACGGCGTTCCGAGCTATGGCCGTATTGCTCCCGCCGCAGCCTGGCGATCTCGAGCCTGAGGTGCTTGATCATCGCCTCGGAGGTCGAGACGACCGACCGAGCTTGCGCCAGCTGTCTCTCGGCGGCCTCCGCCCGGGCCTCCAC
>CANMTR010000189.1 GCA_947500825.1 uncultured Paracoccaceae bacterium
GCACTGCCCCGGCATGATCGTGCAGTTCTCCACCGGCGGCCGCTCCGGCGCGGGCAAGGTGCGGGGCGGGATGCTGCTGCTCGCGCCCGACATGGCGTCCCTGTCGGTGGGGTCGAACAACTTCCCCACCCGCGTCTACGAGAACCCGCCCGACCTGGTGGACTGGCTCGCCGCAGAGATGCGCGCCCACGGCGTGAAGCCGGAGATCGAGGCCTTCGACCTGTCGCACATCTACCAGGCCAAGGCGATGCACGAGCGCGGCGAGATTGCAGACACGCCCTACGTCCAGTTCGTCATGGGGGTGCGGAACGCCATGCCCGCCCGGCGGCGCGTCTTCGACTTCTACGT
>CANMTR010000190.1 GCA_947500825.1 uncultured Paracoccaceae bacterium
GCACTGCCCCGGCATGATCGTGCAGTTCTCCACCGGCGGCCGCTCCGGCGCGGGCAAGGTGCGGGGCGGGATGCTGCCGCTCGCGCCCGACATGGCGTCCTTGTCGGTGGGGTCGAACAACTTCCCCACCCGCGTCTACGAGAACCCGCCCGACCTGGTGGACTGGCTCGCCGCCGAGATGCGCACCCACGGCGTGAAGCCGGAGATCGAGGCCTTCGACCTGTCGCACATCTACCAGGCCAGGGCGATGCACGAGCGCGGCGAGATCGCGGACACGCCCTACGTCCAGTTCGTCATGGGGGTGCGGAACGCCATGCCCGCCCGGCGGCGCGTCTTCGACTTCTACGT
>CANMTR010000191.1 GCA_947500825.1 uncultured Paracoccaceae bacterium
TCGCTGTAGACCGGTTGGCCGCCACGCTTGCCCGATGGCGCCGCGTGCCAAGGCGTCGACGGGTCGAACCAGACGGTTAGGACTTTGTTGCACGAAGGCTGCCCGGGATTCACAGCATGAGTCCAGAGGCATAGCTTGGCGGCATGTCCAAGCCTGCGCCCATCCGCTACCGCACCCCGAAGTGGTCCGCCTACAATGCCTCGCTGCGTGAGCGCGGCTCGCTGACGGTCTGGCTCGACCCGTCGACGCCTTGGCACGCGGCATCCTCAGGCAAGCGCGGGGCGCAGCCGATCTACAGCGACGCCGCGGTTCAGGCGTGTTTGACGGTGAAGGTTCTGTTC
>CANMTR010000192.1 GCA_947500825.1 uncultured Paracoccaceae bacterium
TCCGGATATATGAGGTCCGGAAATCGCCAACGCCGCTCGCGTTCGGGGAATTTTCAAACGGCGGTTCTGGGGAGATTGCGGTCGGCGGTTACACTCTCCACCACTTGGCAGCGCTGCCGGGTGCATTTCCAGAGGAATGCCTTGGCCCATGCCGGCAAGAGCAGCCGGCGGGTGGTGTCCGCCTTCATCGCCACCGCCTTCGCCCAGCCAGACCACACTGCGGCCAGTGCCCAATGGCGGCTCGTGGCCGACCAGATGAGGGGTAAGCTGCCGAAGCTGGCCGACCTCATGGACGGGGCCGAAGAGGATGTCCTCGCCTACATGACCTTTCCGCAG
>CANMTR010000193.1 GCA_947500825.1 uncultured Paracoccaceae bacterium
TGTGCCAACTCGCATTCGACGGTCTCGACGCGCGCCTCGGACGCCGCGAGGGCGGCCCGCAATCTGGCGATCTCCAAAGCGACATCCGACATGTCGCATCCTAAGACGCGGCATGTGGAAGGCCAATAAAACAAGGGGATAGTCCGAACTTATCCCGCCTTTGCAGGCCGCTGCGTCCAGCGCGGATTGCGCCAGTCAATCCCTTCCAGAAGATAGCCGAGCTGGGCCGCCGAGATCGGCACCGCTGCGCCGGAAGTGCTCGTCGGCCAGATGAACTTCCCGGCCTCGAGCCGCTTCGTGTAGAGCGACATGCCGACCCCGTCGTGCCAGAGCA
>CANMTR010000194.1 GCA_947500825.1 uncultured Paracoccaceae bacterium
GACGGACTGATCAGCTCGGCCACGCCGACATCCGTCGGGCCTGCCATGAGCTACACCATGCAGTGGGACACGATCGGAGCCCCTTGAGCTTCAGATCTCGCCGCCACCCGTAGATCTGGGACCGCGTGATCTCGTGGCGAAACGCGATGTCGGTCACACTCGCTCCGTTCGTTCCCACAGAGGCCACGATCGACAACTTCTCCTCGTCGCTCCACCGCCGCCGCCGCTCGACCCCGAGAACCTCGCTTCTCATCACAGCACTCCGCCAAGACACGTCCATAAAGACGTCGTTATGCACGTGTCTTAGACGGTCGGATCGAGGTCAGGCACGCG
>CANMTR010000195.1 GCA_947500825.1 uncultured Paracoccaceae bacterium
GTGACGGTGCCGATCTGCTCGCCTACCGGGATCTGGCTCAGCAAGTCTGGCAGCACGGGGCTGTCGCCGTCGCGGCTGGGAGTGAATTCCACGTCGCGGATGTCCGAAGTGGCCGGATCCATGGCCAGATGGACTTTGCGCCACTGTCGCCGGCCTTGCGCTCCATGCTTGCGGGCCTGCCATTCGCCGTCGCCGAGGAACTTGATGCCGGTGCTGTCCACGAGCAGGTTCAACGGCCCGTCAGCACGGCGATAGGGGATCTGCACGGCCAGGTTTTTCTGCCTGCGGCACAGGGTGGAGAAGTCCGGCACGGGCCAGTCCAGCCC
>CANMTR010000196.1 GCA_947500825.1 uncultured Paracoccaceae bacterium
CCTAGCCAAGCCGCGAAGTCGCGGGCCCGGCGGAAGTGCTCTGGCGGCGGAGCCAGCGTCGTCAGGGCCGTGGCGATCAGCGGTCCGATCCCCGGGATCGTCATCAGCCGACGCGCGACCTCATCCTCTCGCGCCCTGCGGGCAATCTCCGCGTCGAGCTCGGCGATCCGCTCGTCGAGGTGGCGCAAGACGTCCGCGAGAACCTGCAAGGTCGCGCGTGCCGCCTCTGGCAGGTCGCTGCCGGCGTCTTCGATCACCGCGATCAGCCGGCGCATGCTCGCGGCCCCTTGCGGGACGACCTCGCCGAACTCGGTCAGGTGAC
>CANMTR010000197.1 GCA_947500825.1 uncultured Paracoccaceae bacterium
GGGATGCGAGCATGCTGATCTCTCTTCACAAGCAAGCGACGACCACGCCGAAGATCCGGGCCGCGATCCAGGCGAGCACCGAGCCGGCCTGGATGGTGGCGGAGCGCTACGGCATCTCCGAGCAGACGGTCTGGAAGTGGCGCAAGCGGGACAGTGTGCATGACCTCAGCCACACGGCGCATCGGCTGCAATCGACGCTCACGCCTGCCCAGGAGGCGGTGGCGGTGTCGCTGCGCACGACTTTGCTGTTGCCGCTCGACGACCTTCTCTGCGTGGTGCGGGAGTTCCTGAACCCGAACGTCTCACGCTCCGGGCTGGAC
>CANMTR010000198.1 GCA_947500825.1 uncultured Paracoccaceae bacterium
TTGAGGTCGTTGGCGAGGATGCCCAGCAGTTCGCCCTTCTTCAGGCGGCCGAAGAACGCCTCCCCCGTGGGCCGCCACGCGGCGCGCATGTCGGGCACGACCTGGCGGGCGACGTGGGACAGAAGCTCCTCGCCCCAGCCGTAGGCGATGGGCTGGACGGTATCGGCCATGGCCACGGCGACGATCCGCGCCTTCATGTCCGCGTCCAGCGCCCGGAACCGCTCGAACCGCTCCGGCATCGCCCGGGGGCTGCGCTCGTCCCACCACGTGAGGTCCAGATCGCCGCTCAGGGCCTCCAGCGCCTCCGCCGCGCGGGCGTC
>CANMTR010000199.1 GCA_947500825.1 uncultured Paracoccaceae bacterium
GCGATCCACACGCGCACCCCCGCCGGGAACGCGATCATGGTCGATCGAGAACCCGCAGGAGGCGTGAAAGGGCCGTCGTCTCGATCGAGGCCGAGACACTCAACCGCCGGCCATTGGTGAGTGTGATCTCGACCCTCTCCTCGACCGCCGGCCTCTCGGTCGCCGTCGAGGTGGCGAGGGCCGGTTCGGGCCCGATTTGCAGTGGCATGAAAGCCGGGGCACCGCCGTCGAGCAGCCCTTCCCGGTATTCCTTCCGCCACCGCGTCAGCAGAGAACGCGAGAGCCCGTATCGGCGCGCCGTCGCCGAGCCCTGGCGGTG
>CANMTR010000200.1 GCA_947500825.1 uncultured Paracoccaceae bacterium
GCCGCCGGTGAAGCGCTACCTACGGATAACACACATACCACGCAACCAAATTCGAAACAGAAAATCGAAAAAAGTGACATGAGGCTGTTACGTGCGCTGTCTAGGGTATTTGGCGCAACTTCGGGCATGATGAGGGTCCCGGAGGCAGAATGATAAAACCTTGTCGATTGCCGACCGGGCTCCTCATCGCATCCCGTGTTGATGAGCCGAGAGCAAACAGGCCGGGTCACCGCCGAATCCGTGAACTGGCCCCCGTTTCGACCGGACACTCAGGCGTAACCATGGAGGCTTAGGCATATGCCTAAGCACGTGCTTATG
>CANMTR010000201.1 GCA_947500825.1 uncultured Paracoccaceae bacterium
TCTTCGGGCACGCCGCCCATGGCCGCGAAGGCGGCGATGTGGCAGCGCATGACCGATTGCAGGTTCTGGCTGGCGACAAACCGGCCCCAGAGCCACCGGCTGTGGCCCAGGATGATGGAGAACAGCCAGACCTTGCGCGTGACGCCGGGCTCGTCCGTGAACGACACCGTGAACTCCGCGAAGTCCACCTGCGCCTGGCGCCCGGGAGGCGTCTCGAAGCGGCGCTCGAACCGAGTGCGTGCTGGCGGCCGGACCTCCCGCAAATAATCGGTCACCCTCGTATAGCCGCCTTCGTAGCCCATTCCCCGGAT
>CANMTR010000202.1 GCA_947500825.1 uncultured Paracoccaceae bacterium
CGCTAAGGACGTCGTTATGCACGTGTCTTAGATCGGAACCCCGCCGGCAGGCAGGCGGCTTCAATCGGGCGGTTACACATGAAGTGACGTGGGGTAATTTTTATCCCCCTACTTTACCGGAGGGGGAATTACTCCCTCGTCCTCAAGGGAGTCGGAGTGGACGGCGGCTCGTTTTCTCCCTGCCCGCTGTCCGCTCCATGCCCTCAAGGGATCGGCTAATCGGCCTTACAGGATCGTGTCCCACTGCATGGTGTAGCTCATGGCAGGCCCGACGGATGTCGGCGTGGCCGAGCTGATCAGTCCGT
>CANMTR010000203.1 GCA_947500825.1 uncultured Paracoccaceae bacterium
AGGTCGCCGATCGCGCGGGCGACCGCATCGGGGGCCTCGATGCAGGGCAGGTGGCCCACATCCGCGACCTCGCGGTACTCCCCCTGCGGCAGGCGCTCCGCCAGCTCGGCTAGGAGCTCGGGCAGCGTCGAGAGGTCGGCGCCCCCCGCGAGGCAGATCGCCGGGGCGGTGATCGCCCCCGCCCGCCCGCGCAGGTCGGTGTCGCGGATCGCGGCGCAGCAGGCGGCGTAGCCTTCGGCGGGGGTGCGGGTCAGCATGGCGCGGTATCCCTCCAGCTCGACTTCGCGCTCCGCGCGGAAGGCGGG
>CANMTR010000204.1 GCA_947500825.1 uncultured Paracoccaceae bacterium
TTGGCGTTCGCAACCCGACCCTACCGAGAAACCCGATGACCGCCTCAGCTACACCACTCGGCGGGACACGACCAGGTCGGTCCATGACGATACCGGCCTTGGCGTAGCGAAATCCCTCCCGGAAGATGGCGCGCGCTCCGGTTTGAGCGGCACGGACGAGATCGAGCGTGTCGGCCGAGGTCTCCGGCAGATGCACGGTGCGGGACGCGGAACAGGCCGGCCCTGCCTCGAACCGGGACGTGTGCATGAAGACGGAGATGTGCCCGGTTTCCAGGCCGTTCCGCCGGAGCTTCTCGGC
>CANMTR010000205.1 GCA_947500825.1 uncultured Paracoccaceae bacterium
CCCCAGCAGCACCGGGCCAAGCTGCACTCCACGAACCCGATCGAGCGCCTCAACGGCGAGATCAAGCGGCGCACCGATGTCGTCGGGATCTTTCCGAACGAAGCCTCGATCCGCCGATTGGTCGGCGCAATCCTCATGGAGCAGACCGAGGAATGGACCGTCCAACGCGGCCGCTACATGACGCTGGAAACCTTGGCCCCGGTCTGCGACGATCCCATAGTCAGCCTGCCTGCCGCGCAGACGGACTGATCAGCTCGGCCACGCCGACATCCGTCGGGCCTGCCATGAGCTACACC
>CANMTR010000206.1 GCA_947500825.1 uncultured Paracoccaceae bacterium
CCAATTTGTTCGCAAGGGCGACTCGGACCAGCATGCCCGGCTTGCGCGCGAGAAGCCCGCCGAGCCACGTCCCCGGCTGTGCCATCGGGTTCGTGCGTCGCTTGATTACCACGCTGTTGGCTCCGAGGATCAGGAGCCGCCGGAGAGAGCGCTCGCCCATCCTTGTCGTCGCCCCGAGCCGCTGCTTGCCCCCCGTCGAGTGCTGTCTCGGTGTCAGCCCTAGCCAAGCCGCGAAGTCGCGGGCCCGGCGGAAGTGCTCTGGCGGCGGAGCCAGCGTCGTCAGGGCCGTGGCGAT
>CANMTR010000207.1 GCA_947500825.1 uncultured Paracoccaceae bacterium
ATCCCCCGGACGTACTCCTCGTACTGCGCGTTCACGAGCTGGCGCAGCTCGGCGTCGAGGCTCGACGGCTCGTAGGGATAAGGCTCTTCCGGCGGGAGGCACGCGACCTGTGCGCCGGCTACGGCCGGCGCCAGGACGAGCATCACCGCCGCCGCCGGGAGGTGCAGCCGGTGGATCATTCGCCGTAGATGATCGTGTTCCGCCAGTCCCGCAGGTGGCCGGTGTTCATCCGCATCACCCCGGTCTCGTAGGGCGTCTCGCTGCTCGCGTTCATCGTCATCTCGAGGGTGAAGT
>CANMTR010000208.1 GCA_947500825.1 uncultured Paracoccaceae bacterium
AAGGGCTCTTAGCTGCCGTCCGCCGCGGCGTGGACGAACGGCAGCTCTCGCTTCGACGCCGCCTGACCGGACCTCCGATAGTTGGAGGTCTCCGATCCGGTCAGGCTCATCTCGTCGTTTCGAACTTGCGCCTCAAGACAGATGCTTTCTCTTTGAGACCCGGGGGCCCGGACCTGTGCGTCACTCGTAGTGGGGCCGGGTCTCGGGGAAGGCGCGCGGGGCGGTCTCCTCGAAGACCTCGGCCGCGTACCGTCCTCCCGCGTAGATGACGGAGCCGACATCGCG
>CANMTR010000209.1 GCA_947500825.1 uncultured Paracoccaceae bacterium
ACAGGCCGGACACAAGACCGCTTCTGAAAAGGTACACGAGATCATTTACGACTTGCTATGCGGGAGCCATCCACACAGGACATTCGCATGCAGATCCAATGCTGCTGTGCAGCTACTCTGAATCGGTTGTTCGGGCAAAGCGCAGCATGTTTGGGTAGGTCAAGGTTCACTGGACCGACGTTGCTGCCATCGCCCCACATTTTTCGTAACCGCCCGATTGAAGCCGCCTGCCTGCCGGCGGGGTTCCGATCTAAGACACGTGCATAACGACGTCCTTAGC
>CANMTR010000210.1 GCA_947500825.1 uncultured Paracoccaceae bacterium
AAGCGCCTCGAGGCGGGGAAGTTCATCTGGCCGACGAGCGCCTCGGGTGCAGCGGTGCCGATCTCGGCGGCCCAGCTTGGCTATCTTCTGGAAGGGATCGACTGGCGCAATCCGCGCTGGACGCAGCGGCCTGCGAAGGCGGGATAAGTTCGCCTGATATCCCTATTTTATTATGTCTTTCCAGCGATCTGTCGTAGAATGCGGCATGTCGGATGCCGCCTTGGAGATCGCCAGATTGCGGACCGCCCTCGCGGCGTCCAAGGCGCGCGTGGAGACCGT
>CANMTR010000211.1 GCA_947500825.1 uncultured Paracoccaceae bacterium
TGAGCGGCATCGAACACGCGTCCTCACCAACCTTCAGCGCCGCGCCAAAACCCTCGGCTATGAACTGGCGCCCGTACCCGACCGCGCGGGTGTTTCTTAGGAAGGCCGCGCTCATCTTCGGAAAGGGCTCCCGATGACGTTCGGGTTCGTCGATGAGCATCGTCACCTCTGGCCCGTCAGAGCGGTCGTGTCCCGCCACGTGGTGTAGCTGAGGCGGTCATCGGGTTTCTCGGTAGGGTCGGGTTGCGAACACCAACCTGAACCGAGGGACGACCC
>CANMTR010000212.1 GCA_947500825.1 uncultured Paracoccaceae bacterium
CCGGTATCTATCACGGCGATCTTCTCGTGGTGGATCGCTCGCTCGATCCCCGTGACGGCGACGTGGTGGTGGCGACCATCCACGGCGAGAGGAGCCTCAAACGCCTCCACCTCCGGAACGGCCGGCCGCGCCTCTCCTTCGAGAACAGCGACATGCCCGCCTTCGACCTGCCCGAGGTCGCCGATGCCGAGCTTTGGGGCGTTGTCGTCTGCAACATCCACTGGCTGCGCCAGGGCGGCCGCTGACGTGGCCGACCGCGCGTTCGCCCTGG
>CANMTR010000213.1 GCA_947500825.1 uncultured Paracoccaceae bacterium
CGGCCCTTCTTCGGTTGCTTCTGCGGCACTTTCAGCCCCTCCCGTCGCCAGATCCGCTCGACGCGCTTCACGTTCACGGCCCAGCCGGCGTCCCGCAGCATGGCGTCGCCAGTGGTCGCTCGGACTGGTGGCGCAACCACTGGCAACTCCGGCGATAGCCGTAGCGCCCATACTGGCTGGCGAGTGAGATGATGTCCGCGGTCAGCGCGTCTTCATCGGCCCGGCCGCGTGGCACTTTGCGCTGTGTCGAGCGATGCTGGCTGAGCACCCT
>CANMTR010000214.1 GCA_947500825.1 uncultured Paracoccaceae bacterium
AGGACCGGCCGATCAGGCGCCATTATCCCGGAGGGGTCATTCGCTGCGCCTTGCCGGGAAGGCTGCAACGCGGGACGAAGGGGCCGTTCAGAGGTCTGAATTCAACGGCCTCTTCAGATACCGACCTTTCGCTGATTTCTTAAGAATCTAGACAGTAAGTATGGCTCGGGTCTGCGAAGCCGCGGCCAAGCCTTGGTCTGCCCCCTGAAAAGTGGTCCTCCCTGAAGTAGGCTTTCGAGCCAGATGGAGGACGAACGAATGGGACAGAAG
>CANMTR010000215.1 GCA_947500825.1 uncultured Paracoccaceae bacterium
GTCGCTGCGCAAGCGGGGGTCTCTGCTGATCTGGGTGGACAAGGATATGACCTGGCATGCGCCGCGTGACGGGCGGCCGGGACGCCCGCCGGTCTTTTCCGATGCCGCTATCCAGTTCTGCCTGTCGATCAAAATTCTGTTCAAGCTGCCGTCGCGCCAAACCTCCGGGATGGTAGCCAGCCTGCTCTGGTTAGCGGGGCTGGACTGGCCCGTGCCGGACTTCTCCACCCTGTGCCGCAGGCAGAAAAACCTGGCCGTGCAGATC
>CANMTR010000216.1 GCA_947500825.1 uncultured Paracoccaceae bacterium
TCGCTAAGGACGTCGTTATGCACGTGTCTTAGATCGGAACCCCGCCGGCAGGCAGGCGGCTTCAATCGGGCGGTTACCTTCGATCGCCAGGTCGCCGAACTCCACGTCCGAGCCGCCGTGCTGAACCGCTACACCGGCTCGGCATCCCGATTACGGAACCGGCAGGATAAGTGCGTCCGGAGAAAGCGGATCTCGGTAAGCGGCGGTTCACCCCCATAGCCTCTCTCGAGGCTGTCCGGTCGTTTGCAGTTTAAGCTGCGGCTT
>CANMTR010000217.1 GCA_947500825.1 uncultured Paracoccaceae bacterium
TGGTGGTCGAGGTGAGACATCGAACGCGATCCGTCCGAGAGAGATGTCGAACGGTCCAGATCAAAGCCGCGTGCTCGAAGGCACTTTGTTGCGCCCTGGGTGTCCCGATCCCGTCTCACGACGATTGCGCCATACCGCTCCTTGCCCTCCTACGCTCCGACGTTCCCCTGCCGCAGCGGACTACGCCGCCGCGACCGGAGCCCTGTAGACGCCGCCGCGGGCCATCAATGCCCAGACGATCCGCGCCAATTTG
>CANMTR010000218.1 GCA_947500825.1 uncultured Paracoccaceae bacterium
GACGGCCCTTTCACGCCTCCTGCGGGTTCTCGATCGACCATGATCGCGTTCCCGGCGGGGGTGCGCGTGTGGATCGCCGGCGGGGTGACGGACATGCGGCGCGGGATGAACACGCTGGCATTGCAGGTCCAGCAGGGTCTCGGACGCGATCCCCATGCCGGCGAGATCTTCTGCTTCCGCGGGCGGCGAGGCGACCTGGTCAAGCTGCTCTGGCACGACGGGGTCGGCATGTCGCTCTACACGAAGCG
>CANMTR010000219.1 GCA_947500825.1 uncultured Paracoccaceae bacterium
GACCCGACTTCGGGCGTGATAGCCCGTCCAGCGTTTCCAGAAGGCCCGGCCATAGTATCGGGTGGCGCGCAGGGTTTGGTTCCGGACGCATGCCGCCGGGCAGTCCTCCTTCCACAGGCGTCCGTTCCTGCGGATCGATATGATCGGGACAGCATCACGCCCGATGATGGCCTTGTGGCAGCGGCGCGTGTCATAGGCGCCATCGGCGGTGACGGTGCCGATCTGCTCGCCTACCGGGATCTGGCTCA
>CANMTR010000220.1 GCA_947500825.1 uncultured Paracoccaceae bacterium
ATCACGCCGGCCGCCGCTGGCATCCGGCGCGACTGGCAGACGAAGTTCGAGATGCGATCGCCGCGATACACGACGCGGGTGGACGAGCTGCCAAGTGCCAGGGCGCGCGGGCTTTGAGACGGATCGGCAGGAAGCGTCATCGCAACAGGTAGACGCGAGAGCTTTCAACTTCTTCCCCTGAGCCGTCGCCGTAACCGGGTCCCGGTTGCAGCCCGGACCACCTCACCCCGTCCGGGCTCCATGCCCC
>CANMTR010000221.1 GCA_947500825.1 uncultured Paracoccaceae bacterium
CAAGGTCCCCAAGTCGATCCAGCCCGCGGTCAAATCCGACTTGCGCGACATCTGGCAGGCAGAGACCCGCGCCGACGTCGAGACCGCGAAGTACGAGAAGGCCGTGACCTGCCTGGCAAAGGACCGCGAGGCGCTTCTGGCCTTTTACGACTTCCCGGCCGAGCACTGTGCTCACCTGCGCACCGGCAATCCGATCGAGAGCGTCTTCGCCAAGGTCAGGCACCGGACGGTCCGGATCAAGGGGGC
>CANMTR010000222.1 GCA_947500825.1 uncultured Paracoccaceae bacterium
GAACCAGAAGAGCCAGATCGCGGCGGCCGGGATCGAGGTCGCGGAGTTCCGCATCATGGCCGAGACGGTCTCGGCCAACAAACCGGAGATTCACGGATCGGCCGTCAAAGCCTCTGGGAAGCAGATGAACCGGCCATTCGCTGCGCCTTGCCGGGGGGCAGCAACGCGGGACATGGACTAAGCCGCTCTCGCGGCAGGGCGGCCGGTCCGGGCGTTTGACGCCGATCCGAGCGTTTCGCTTCTCC
>CANMTR010000223.1 GCA_947500825.1 uncultured Paracoccaceae bacterium
AGGCCCTGCTGCTCGGGCGTCTTCACATCGACAAACCGCATGGTCGGCCGACTTGCTGCCTCCGCGATCGCTTCGGCATCCGCCATATCGTTCGGCGGCTTACGCGGCACCACCGGGGCCACGGTCCGCCTCACTCTGGGTCTTTACATACGGTTTGACGAACTTCGGCGCGATCAGGCGTACCTCGTGCCCGAACTCAGACAATGCTCGCCCCCAGTGATGCGCCGTAGCGCATGCCTCC
>CANMTR010000224.1 GCA_947500825.1 uncultured Paracoccaceae bacterium
TTCTTTGTCATGGTCCATGCTCCTGTCGGTCTCAGCATGGACCGGCGGGGTCATACACAGAAGATCGGACACTCCCGAACGGTCCAGTGGACCGTTCCCCCGACGAACGCCTATTCCGGCTTCCGGGCGCTCTACGAGCCCGACGCCTCAGGCAGGGTGGGCGTCCGCGAGGCGGCGTGCTGGGCCCATCTGCGCCGCGACTTCCACGACATCTGGACCAGCACGAACTCCGGGATT
>CANMTR010000225.1 GCA_947500825.1 uncultured Paracoccaceae bacterium
GGCCGCATCTGGACCTACCTGCGCGATGACCGGCCGTGGAGCGGCACCGCCCCGCCCGGGATCGCTTACTTCTTCTCGCCGGACCGCAAGAGCGACCATCCGAAGAGGCACCTGAAAGGGTTCGAGGGTATCCTCCAGGGTGAAGAGGATCGGGAACGGTCGGGAGTATCAGGAACTCTGTGTATCTGGCCGCCGGCCCGGTTCCGTCGTGACCGCTCTCAGCCGTGCATCGGGC
>CANMTR010000226.1 GCA_947500825.1 uncultured Paracoccaceae bacterium
CGGCCAGATGAACTTCCCGGCCTCGAGCCGCTTCGTGTAGAGCGACATGCCGACCCCGTCGTGCCAGAGCAGCTTGATGAGATCGCCTCGCCGCCCGCGGAAGCAGAAGATCTCGCCGGCATGGGGATCGCGCCCGAGCCCCTGCTGGACCTGCAACGCCAGCGTGTTCATCCCGCGCCGCATGTCCGTCACCCCGCCGGCGATCCACACGCGCACCCCCGCCGGGAACGCGAT
>CANMTR010000227.1 GCA_947500825.1 uncultured Paracoccaceae bacterium
GAACCAGGCAAGAACGGTTGGTGCAGGCACCGGACGCATGACTTCTGAAACCACATTGGTGTCGAGCAGTATCATGGTAAGCTCAGTCGAACGTCGGCGTCTCGCGAGCCGACGAACGGTCCGGAAGGTCGAGATCCGTTCCACCCTGCGCGGCGAGGCGGCGGTGTATAGCCAGCCCCAGGTCTCTTGAGGGCGCCTGAGCTTCGACAGCACGCCGGAGGATGTCCCGCGCCT
>CANMTR010000228.1 GCA_947500825.1 uncultured Paracoccaceae bacterium
GTCGGCATTCTGGCGGCGGGCGGGGTGCTGCTACTGCTCGTCGTCGCCGCGATCGGCGCTGTACTCGTCCTGGCCCTAGTCCGTGCGACGATCGGCCGAAAGTCCTAGACCCGCACCCCGTCGGGCCGCCGGTCCCGTGCCGCGGCCTGATCCGGCCGCCGATCGTGTCCCACTGCATGGTGTAGCTCATGGCAGGCCCGACGGATGTCGGCGTGGCCGAGCTGATCAGTC
>CANMTR010000229.1 GCA_947500825.1 uncultured Paracoccaceae bacterium
GGCGGGGTCAGTGGACCCCTGGAGGCGGTGAGCCGGATCGATGCCATCTTCGAGGTGGAGCGTAGCCTCAATGGCCTTGATGCAGCGACACGTCTCGAAGCCCTGCAGCGACTGGTGCGGCCATTGGTCGACGAGCTCCACGATTGGATGCTCGCCGAGCGGGGCACGATGTCGAGGCACAACCCCGTCGCCAAGGCGATTGCCTACATGTTCAAAACGGACCGCTGGG
>CANMTR010000230.1 GCA_947500825.1 uncultured Paracoccaceae bacterium
TGCGCTCGCCTCGCGAGTTCATCGCAGCTCAAACCGCAACCGCCTGAGTGTCCGGTAAAACGGGGGCAAGACCAATGCCGTGCCCGGCGCAGGCAATCCCGAAGGCGTGGGCGAAGGCGCATTGGTCCTTCTTGCGATTGGTGAACTGTAAGCGAGGCCTACGCCCCATTCCCTTCCGATGTCGTTCCTGGCGCTTGATCCGTCCTATTCCTTTGACGTGGAAC
>CANMTR010000231.1 GCA_947500825.1 uncultured Paracoccaceae bacterium
CTACCAGCTCTCTCAGGTCCATCATGGGTTTGGTCATCGGGGTCGTCCCTCGGTTCAGGTTGGTGTTCGCAACCCGAACCTACCGAGAAACCCGATGACCGCCTCAGCTACACCACGTGGCGGGACACGACCCACTGCGGTCATCCTGAGATCGTGTCCCACTGCATGGTGTAGCTCATGGCAGGCCCGACGGATGTCGGCGTGGCCGAGCTGATCAGTCCGTC
>CANMTR010000232.1 GCA_947500825.1 uncultured Paracoccaceae bacterium
GGCCTCGCCGCCCATCCCGCGCCCCTGGGCGGGACCATCGCCGCCCGTGGCGTGCCGGGCACGCGCATCGCGATCGAAGGCCGGGTGCTCGACGGCATGGGCGCGCCGGTGCGCGACATGGTGATCGAGGTCTGGCAGGCCGACGCAGAGGGCCGCCACCCCCACCCGGACGATCCCCGCGCGGGAGAGGTCGCGGCGGGCTTCACGGGCTTCGGCCGGGTCGC
>CANMTR010000233.1 GCA_947500825.1 uncultured Paracoccaceae bacterium
CCGGTCTCGTCCGCAGAGAGGACCTCGAAATCCGAAATGATCTTAGAGCATGCCATAGGGCATGATCTACGACTGGCGTCTCACTCTCGGCCAGACGGCTCCCGCCGGAGGGATACGCCATACTTCGAGCGCCAATTGTAGAACGTGGGATCGTGTCCCACTGCATGGTGTAGCTCATGGCAGGCCCGACGGATGTCGGCGTGGCCGAGCTGATCAGTCC
>CANMTR010000234.1 GCA_947500825.1 uncultured Paracoccaceae bacterium
GTCGCAGACCGGCCCCGCAGACATGGCGACCTATGCCGCCGACGCCGCCGCGCTGATGGACGCGGCCGGCCTCTCGGACGCGCTGGTCTGCGGCGTGTCGGTGGGCGGCCAGATCGCGCAGGAACTGGCGCTGGCCCGCCCGGACCTCGTCGCCGGGCTGGTCCTGTCGAACACCGGCGCGAAGATCGGCGACGAGACGACGTGGTCCGACCGGCTCGA
>CANMTR010000235.1 GCA_947500825.1 uncultured Paracoccaceae bacterium
CGGATGCCAGCGGCGGCCGGCGTGATCGCGCCGCGGCCGAACCGGCCGTTGATCGTGTCGATCGCTTCCATCAGCGCTTCGGATCGCGCCCGGTCGCGCCGTTCGAAGAGCGGCCGCGGGGCCGAACCGGCGGGGACGAGGTCGTCGATCGTGTCCCACTGCATGGTGTAGCTCATGGCAGGCCCGACGGATGTCGGCGTGGCCGAGCTGATCAGTCC
>CANMTR010000236.1 GCA_947500825.1 uncultured Paracoccaceae bacterium
ATCCGTCGATCAAGGTCACTTACCTGCGTGTCCAGCATGGCATGGAGGTCCGCGTCCATGCCTTCGATATCGGCGGAAATGCCTTGCTTCCTACGCGCCGCGATCTGCCCGAAAGATCATGTCCCGGAGCCTCCGATATCTGGCGCGATCGTGTCCCACTGCATGGTGTAGCTCATGGCAGGCCCGACGGATGTCGGCGTGGCCGAGCTGATCAGTCC
>CANMTR010000237.1 GCA_947500825.1 uncultured Paracoccaceae bacterium
GTGTCCTCTGCACCGGCGGCGTCGGCCAGGCTCAGGGCGGGGGCGTCGGCGACGGGCGCCACCTCGACGGCGAGGGTGCTCTCGGTCACGGCGGTGTCGTCACCGTCGGTCGCGACGGCGCGCACCGCGATCGCGATCTCGCCGGAGAAGTCGGCGGGCGGGGTGAGGGTGAGGCCGTCGAGTTCCGCGGTTCCGAGCGTCCAGCTTCCGTC
>CANMTR010000238.1 GCA_947500825.1 uncultured Paracoccaceae bacterium
CGCCAGAGGAACGTCGCCGGCGGGTTCGAGACCAGGAGGCGGGTCAGGTCGATCGTCTCGTCGAGGTGATCGTCGGCTGGCGAAGGGAATCCCGCACAGAGCCCATGGGCGATCATCGGCAGCTCTATCGCTGCCTCGATCCGCACTCCTATCAACATGGCCGGTTCGTTCCTTGCTCGCGCCGCTTAGGAACATAACGGGAACAAATAAGC
>CANMTR010000239.1 GCA_947500825.1 uncultured Paracoccaceae bacterium
TGAAGTCGGTCCGCTCGGGGCGGGTCTTGCCGGTATAGTAGGTCCGGTAGCTGTCCCCGAGACGCACCCTGTCGCTGGCCTCGTAGCAGAAGACGTTGATCTGGCTGCGGTTGCCCTCGATGGGGCGGGACGAGTGGTGGAGCCGGGTCCCTTCGGGGCAGGACCATCCGTTGCGCGACATCGGGTAGTTGAACGAGGTGGCGATCTCGTA
>CANMTR010000240.1 GCA_947500825.1 uncultured Paracoccaceae bacterium
GCTCACCTGCGCACCGGCAATCCGATCGAGAGCGTCTTCGCCAAGGTCAGGCACCGGACGGTCCGGATCAAGGGGGCGCTATCGCAGAGTTGAGGGGACCGTGGCCCCAGTGGGGCCGCGCAAGCCCCGAAACGCGCGCTTGATGGTCTACAAGCTCGTCCAGGCCGCGTCGAAAGGATGGCGTCGCCTGAAGGGCGCCAACCACTTGCC
>CANMTR010000241.1 GCA_947500825.1 uncultured Paracoccaceae bacterium
CTGCAACAACTTCGTCAGCCAGGGGTCGGCGCGCTCGGGATGATGGGCGACTTGTCGGACACGGGAGGTCATGCCGAGGACGATCAACTGGCGCAGGTATCTGTCGCCCATCTTGGTGATCTTTCCCAACCGCTCCTTGCCACCGCTGGAATGGTTGCGCGGTGTCAGGCCAAGCCACGCCGCGAACTCCCGCCCGCTCTTGAACTGGT
>CANMTR010000242.1 GCA_947500825.1 uncultured Paracoccaceae bacterium
TCGGCGCGATCAGGCGTACCTCGTGCCCGAACTCAGACAATGCTCGCCCCCAGTGATGCGCCGTAGCGCATGCCTCCATCGCTACGATGCAACAGGGATGCCCCTGCATAAAAACCGGGAACTGCTTCCGAGACAACTTCTTGCGGAACACTACCGACCCATCCGCGGCCGCCCCATGAAGCTGAAAGACCTGCTTCGCCAGGTCAAC
>CANMTR010000243.1 GCA_947500825.1 uncultured Paracoccaceae bacterium
GGTTGGTGTTCGCAACCCGACCCTACCGAGAAACCCGATGACCGCCTCAGCTACACCACTCGGCGGGACACGACCCCTTCATGTCGCGGCAACATGTGGGCCCGCCGATATCTGTAGCGGAGGCGGGTTGACCTGCCACTGAACTTTCATCCAGCGGCGACCGGAGTCCGGTTGGTGTTTACGCCGATTGGCGCAGGGTGAGCAA
>CANMTR010000244.1 GCA_947500825.1 uncultured Paracoccaceae bacterium
TCGACGCTCTGCCGACGCCAGAAGACGCTGGCCGTGCAGCTGCCCTGCCGGAGCTCGGGCGGGCCGTTGCACCTGCTCGTGGACAATGAGGCATTGTCCGCCATCGGTCCGAGGACGATGCCGAATGGCATCAAGGTCCGGGGCGAAGGGGAATGGCACGCATGCAAGCATGGCGGGGCCAAGCGGCGCGTCTGGCGCAAAGT
>CANMTR010000245.1 GCA_947500825.1 uncultured Paracoccaceae bacterium
GTGCCGGATCTGCTGCCGTGGAACTGGCGAGCCACAGAGCGTCGCCAAGCCGCCTGACCGCGGCCTGCGCCGGATGCTTACCGAGAAGCATATTGCCATCGGGCTTCTCGCCGAGGCGCTGGATACCGAGCTATGCTCGGAAATGGGTGACGGGGTCTGAGAAGGCGGCGTATCGAGGCGGGTGATCAAGCCTGCCAGAACC
>CANMTR010000246.1 GCA_947500825.1 uncultured Paracoccaceae bacterium
GACGGACTGATCAGCTCGGCCACGCCGACATCCGTCGGGCCTGCCATGAGCTACACCATGCAGTGGGACACGATCGCCAGTTGCGGCGGCCAACGCCTATCGGGCGCATGGCGCGCTCGGCCGAATTGTTATCGATCCCGATGCGGCCGTCCTCGAGGAACAGTTCGAATGACGGCCAGCGGGAGAGCCCGTAGCGGAAGG
>CANMTR010000247.1 GCA_947500825.1 uncultured Paracoccaceae bacterium
CGATCTCACGCTCGAGAAGCTGATCCTCCGGGAGGCCGCCTCGGGAACCGAAGGTCCGCGCAGCGAAACTTCTGAGCACCGCTCGCCGCCGGGCCTGCGTCGAGCGTGTCCGGCAGACGTTCGGGGTGTCGGAACGCCTCGCTAGGGTGCTCAGCCAGCATCGCTCGACACAGCGCAAAGTGCCACGCGGCCGGGCCGAT